>JAFDZV010000004.1:325444-392453 GCA_018266795.1 Bacteroidota bacterium
CTGCGCCCATATCTGCGCCCATGCCTGCGCCCATGCCTGCGCCCATGCCTGCGCCCATGCCTGCGCCCATATCTGCGCCCATGCCTGCGCCCTGTTGCGCCCGCGCCCTCACCTGCCGCATCGCCGCCGCTGCACCACGGCCCACAATCGATCAACAACCACCACCGCAATGCCCATTCGAATAGTCGTGAATGGCCGCGAGGTTAAGAACCCGCATGTGAAGCGTCTGCTTGCGCCCATGGTGATACTCATGGTGTTCATGATGATGGCGCTGGTAATGTTCGTCATTCTTCCGCTGATCGGTCTGGCTGTTGGTGCTGGCCTGGCGCTTGCGGCAGCCGGAGTGGGAACAATGCTGATCGGCGTGCCGATTGCTCGTGCGCGGATGCGTGCGCTTGGCCGGTCGGGCGCGAAACCTCCTCGTGCCGTGGATGTCCGGTTCAGGGATGTCCGCAGTTCGGATGCCGGCGAACCGGATGCCCCGGGCGAACTTCCCGAATCGCGCAGGAACGATGCCGGGGAGGAGGAAACTTTTTGAAGATGACTCCGTAGGAGCTCAGGCGCATGCTGTATCCGCTCCGCAGCATGCGCCGTCGCGTTTCTGCCGGACGCGTTACCGCACAGAACACCTAACCCGGAGTTTCTCAGATGATCACCAAGAACGACCTGCTCGAATCGATGATTCATGAGGCCAATGTCTGCAAGCATCTGCACGGGAAGATCCCGCCGGACGGCTTCGACTTCAGGCCGACGCCGGGGCAGCGCAGTACGTTGGAGCTTCTTCGCTACCTCTCGCTTGTCGGCATTGCCGCCACGCGTTCGATAATCGAGGGGAGCTGGGATGTATGGGGCGTCTATGCCGAGGCAGCCAGGCAGATGGCACCCGAGGATTTTCCTGGAGCGATGGATCGCCAGGTAGAGGAACTGCGCGTGCTCTTCGACCGCTTCAGCGACGAGGAGTTTGCCACACGGCGCGTGCAGCTTCCGTGGCGTGATGACGTGACGTTGGAGCATGCCGTCTTCGATTCGGTGTGCAAGTGGCTTGTGGGATACAAGATGCAGCTCTTCCTCTATCTCAAGCTCATGGGGCGTACGGAGCTCGGAACCTTGAACTGCTGGCGCGGTTCCGATCCGATACCCCGTCCGGAACCGATGGAGCCGGCTGTGGCCGGGTAGGCCTGGTTGTTGCACCGAGTTGACGGGCGAAGCTCCGCGCCGATCGCTCGAACGTGATGCAACGTTTGCCTGCTGCGTATCACAGTGCGACCGGACTTCGGTTGCGAACGATCACCGCGAAGGCGAAAAGAATTACACTCACCCGCTTGCACAACCGTACGGGCGGGTTTTATATTCGCAGTCCTCTTTTGAGCGGAAGTGGTGAAATTGGCAGACACGCCATCTTGAGGGGGTGGTGCCCACAAGGCGTGCGGGTTCAAGTCCCGCCTTCCGCACTCGCAATGCCTCGGCGCAAGCCGGGGCATTTGTATGTTCGGCCATGCCGGAACCAATCGTTCGCATTCTCGTCGGCATCGTTGCCGCTGGGCTGATCGCATTGCTCGCGCATCGCGTGCGATTTCTCGGCGCGTCCGGCGCGTGGGCAACCTTCGTGCTCGGCGCGCTGGTCTTCGGCACGGGCGGTGTGCCGTGGAGTGTTCCGCTCATCACCTTCTTCGTACTCAGCAGCATTCTCTCACGATTCGGCCCGCGGCGCAAGCGGATGATGGCACAGCGGCTGGAACGCGTGTTCGAGAAGGGCTCCACGCGCGATGCCGGACAGGTTGCCGCGAACGGAGGCGTTGCCGGAATCATCGCTCTCGCCAACCTGATTGCACCATCTCCACTCTGGTTCACTGCCTACCTGGGGTCGCTGGCCGCGGCCGCTGCGGATACCTGGGCAACGGAAATCGGTGTGCTGGCAACCGGGCGCACGATATCGATTGTCGGCTTCAGCGTTGTCGAGCCCGGCACCTCGGGCGGGATATCGCTGCCCGGCACGCTGGGTGCGCTCGCCGGCGCCTGCTCCGTTGCGCTCGCGGGCATGCCTTGGGGAGATCTGCCGCTCGGTGAGCTTCTCGTTGTTACGACAGCCGGAGTGATCGGCATGCTGGCAGACAGCCTTGCGGGCGCATCTGTTCAGGCACGCTATCGCTGCGAGACCTGCGGCCTCATCACCGAGCAGCGCATGCACTGCGGCGGTGTGCCGGCGCCCGTGGCGGGCCGCGCCTGGATCACCAATGATGTCGTGAATGTTCTCTGCTGCGCCGTCGGGGCGCTTGCTGCCGCTCTCGGCCTGCTGCTTCCGTGCCTTCGGGCACGATAGTCCGGGATGAACCGCCATCCGCTGCCGCACCGGGCGTTCCGGATCGCCGCCATCCGCACCAAGCCCGGGATGAACCACCATCCGCTGCATAATTTTCCGTATCCCGTCATCGGAACCGGTCGGTCGGCGCGGTTACGCGGGAGCTGCGCCGCCTGCACGCCGTGCAATCCGTTTCCCGAGATGGAGCCGGCCGGAATACGGGCGGGTGGCAAGGTGTCCGGATCGCCGCGCGCGCCTTGCACCGCAAGACTTCGGGACCGGAGTGCGCGGGCTTTGCCGGATTCGCTGCTGTGCCGGTTTCACCTGTAGGCGGAACCACCCTCACGATCACCCTGAACGCAGACACATATCCGGCATGAAGTTCATGTAAAGTCATGTGTATTAATATGCAGACTCTTGCATTTATATGCCGGTGACCCTATCTTTGCATCCGAGAGTTCAATTATCCCGGGAGAGATACAGAGGCGTGTCGCAGCAGATCACGGTTTCCATCATTGGTGCCACGGGCTACTCCGGAACGGAGCTGCTTCGGATCCTGGTGCGTCACCCTCGGGTGGCTCTTGGCGCGCTCGTCGCTGGCAACTCGGCTGGCCGGAAGATCTGCGAGGTCGTCCCTGCCCTCTGGGGAAGGTTGGATACTGTCGTCCAAGCCTATTCACCCGATGCCGTTGCCGGAAGCGATCTGGCTTTCATCGCCCTCCCCTCAGGCGAAGCGATGAAGATCGTGCCGGAGCTGCTGGAGCGCGGTGTGCGGGTAATCGACCTGGGCGGTGACTTCAGGCTTGCAGAGCCCGGGAGCTACCGCGAATACTATGGTCGTGAGCACACTGCGCCCGAACTGTTGCCGGCGGTCTACGGACTGCCGGAATTGCGTCGCGATTCGGTGCGTGGGAAGCAGCTGGTGGCGAATCCGGGCTGCTACCCTACGAGCGCAATCCTTCCGCTGGCTCCACTGCTCGGTGCCGGTGTTGTCGAGCGGGATGGAATCGTGATCTGCTCCATGTCCGGCGTTTCCGGCGCCGGGCGTACCGCATCGCAGGACTTCTCCTTCTGCGAAGTCAACGAGTCGGTTCGTGCATATCGTGTCGGCCGGCATCAGCACATTCCGGAGATCGCCGCGGCACTCGCGGCTTCGGCCGGAGGCGACGTTGCGATGAGCTTCACACCCCATCTGGTGCCGATCACACGTGGCATTCATACCACTATCAGCGCGCGTTTATCCAACGGCGTGGGGGCTGCGGAGATCGAGAATGTGCTGCGTGAGAAGTATGGCTCCGAGCCGTTCGTGCGGCTTACCGGCTCGGTGCCGCCGGAAGTGAAGAATGTTGCCGGTACGAACCGGGCAGACATCGGGTGGCATGCCGACGAGGCGGGCCGCCAGGTGACGCTGCTCTGCGTGATCGACAATCTTGTGAAGGGCGCGGCCGGCCAGGCGGTGCAGAACATGAATATCCTGTTCGACTACGAGGAAAGCGAGGGACTGCTATGAACATCGATGATGGGATGATGGAACTCACGGAAATCAGTGGCGGCGTGACCGCCGCTCTCGGTTTTGTGGCCGGCGGTATGCATTGCGGCATCCGCAAGAAGAAGCTGGACCTCGCGATTCTGCGCTCCAAGGTTCCCGCCTCTGTTGCCGGCGTCTTCACCATGAACAAGGCGCAGGCTGCGCCGATCATCGTGGACAAGCTGCAGCTGAAGCGCACCGATTGCTGCAGCGCGATCGTGGTGAACAGCGGCAATGCTAACGCATGCACCGGCGAGCGCGGCCTGAACGACGCCTGGCACATGGTGCGTGTGGCCGCCGCCGCGCTCGGCGTTCCGGCCGATGAGGTGCTTGTCTCCTCCACCGGCGTGATCGGCCAGTACCTTCCCATCGACGCCATCACCGACGGCATCGCCCAGCTTGTTCCGTTCCTGGAGCAGGAGGGAGGCCACGACGCCGCCGAGGCGATCATGACCACGGACACGTTCGCCAAGGAGTTCGCGGTCAGCTACCGGATGGGTGGGAAAACCGTCACCATCGGCTCGATGGCGAAGGGCTCCGGGATGATCGCGCCGAACATGGCGACGGTGCTCGGCTTCGTTGCCACGGACGCCGCCATCTCCACGCCGCTTCTGCAGCAGGCGCTGAGCGGCGCCATCGCCCGCTCGTTCAACCGTGTGAGTGTTGATGGTGACACCAGCACGAACGACATGGTGATCGCGCTTGCGAACGGCGAGTCCGGCGCGCCGATGATCACCGAGGGGAGCAGCGAGTACGTGGCGTTCTACACCGCCCTGGAGTATCTGCTGACGAAGCTCGCGAAGATGATCGCCCGCGACGGCGAGGGCGCCACCAAGCTGATCGAGGTGGTTGTTCGCGGCGCCGCAACGGAGGAGGAGGCGGAGATTGCCGCGCGTGCCATCGCCAATTCCAATCTGGTGAAGACTGCCATCCACGGCGAGGATGCCAACTGGGGCCGCATCATCGCGGCCGTTGGATACTCCGGCATCGAGTTCGATCCGGAGGCGATCACGATCGTGCTCAACCAGGTGCCGGTGCTGCTGCCGAATTACGAGATCGTGATCGATGAGGATCGCGCCAAGGCCGCGCTTGCATCGGAGTGTGTGGTGATCGAGGTGAACCTTGGCCGCGGAAGCGACGAGGCCACCTTCTGGACGTGCGATCTCTCCAAGGAATACGTTCACATCAACGCGAGCTATCGTTCCTGATGGAACACGGCGTTCACCATAGCGGCATCGTTGGTGCGCATGCTGTGCTTCCGGAGGCAGTCGGTCGTGCAGGCCTGCGCGGGATGACGGTTGTCGTGAAGTACGGCGGCGCTGCCATGGATCTCGCCGAGGCGAAGGATGCGCTTGCCGCCGATGCGGCCGCGCTGTGCGCCGCCGGCGTGAACCTGGTGCTCGTGCACGGCGGCGGCAACGACATTACCGATCTGGCTGCGCGCCTCGGCATCGAGACGGAGTTCGTGGAAGGGCATCGCATCACCAGCGCGGCAATGCTCGACGTTGCCACCATGGTGCTCGCCGGACGCATCAACAAGGATCTGGTTCTGCGCCTTGCGAAGCAGGGAGGCCGGGCGATCGGTCTGAGCGGCCTTGACAACAGGCTCATCGCGGCGCGCAAGCGCATGGCCGGCCCGGATCTGGGGCAGGTTGGCGAAGTGACCGGCGTGAACGCGGAGTTCCTTCGGATGCTCCTCTCCGCCGGGCTGCTGCCGGTTCTGGCGCCGCTCGGCATCGGCGACGATGGGACCGCGTACAACATCAACGCCGATCTCGCCGCCGGAGCGGTTGCTGCGGCGCTGGATGCCTCCATGCTCCTCTACATGAGCAATGTGGATGGCGTGATGGCGAACGGCGTGAAGCTGGATGCGCTGAGCGAGAGCGATGCGCTCGGGATGATCGCGGCGAAGACCATCGCCGGCGGGATGATCCCGAAGGTGGAGGCCGCGCTTCATGCGGCAAAGGCCGGTGCGCGCTCCGTGCGCATCGTTGATGGCTCGCAACCGCACGCACTTGCTGCGGCGCTTGCATATCCGGAATCCGGAACAACTATCCTGCGGGAACAACAGGCCCCTGTTTATCAGGAATCGTAGTACGAGAGGAGACGCACACGTGAAGAACGACTTTCTTTCGCTGACCGACATCACGAGCACCGATCTGATGGAGCTCTTCGAACTCGCCGACGAGTTGAAGATGAACACGCACGCACGCCCGCTCGAGGGGAAGAGCATTGCGCTGATCTTCCAGAAGCCGTCGCTGCGAACGCGAGCATCGTTCGAGGTCGGGGTGTATCAGCTTGGCGGCCATTCCGTGGTTCTCCTGCAGGAGAGCATCGGCATCGGCACGCGCGAGAAGGCGTCCGACGTTGCGCGCGTCCTCTCGCGCTATGCCAGCATGATCGTTGCACGCGTGTTCGATCACGCCGTGCTGACGGAGATGTCGGAGCATGCCTCGGTGCCGGTGATCAATGCGCTCAGCGATATGGGTCATCCCTGCCAGCTGTTGGCCGATCTCTACACGATGCGGCAGCACAACAGGCTGTGGCCTGGCGTGAAGGTTGTCTACGTGGGCGACGGCAACAACATGGCGCATTCCTGGCTGGAGGCGGCGACGCTCTATCCGCTGCACCTGGTGATTGCCACGCCGGAGGGATACGAGCCGGACGCGCGGTTCGTGGAGCTTGCAACCGAAAGCGGGCTCAGCACGGTTGAGATCGTGCGCGATCCCGTGGCCGCCGCGCAGGATGCGGACGTGATCTATACGGACGTCTGGGCCAGCATGGGGCAGGAATCGGAGGCGGCGGAGCGCCGCCGGGCGTTTGCAGATTATCAGGTGGATTTTCGTTTATTGAACGTCGCACAGCCCAACTGTGTTGTGATGCATTGCCTTCCGGCGCATCGCGGTGAGGAGATCAGTGCCGAGGTCATCGAGGGCGGCCATTCGATCGTCTTCGATCAGGCGGAGAATCGTCTCCACGTTCAAAAGGCACTCATGACCCGGCTCTTCGATCGGTGGACCGCCATGCGCGCCGCTGCTGCCTCGGAGGAGCAGTACGCACTTTCACTATTCGGTCGATGTTGATCCCATGAGCAAGTCCAGCCGTCACTTCGCCATCAAGCAGATCATCACATCAAATCTGGTTTCCAGCCAGGAGGATCTGCGACAATATCTCGAGCAGGATGGATTCGATGTGACGCAGGCAACGCTCTCCCGTGATATGAAGGAGCTGGGCGTAGCGCGGGCCAACACGTCCGACGGTCTGCGCTACGTGCTGCGCCCGGAACTGGAGGAGCATCGCCTGAAGGCCCTGCTCAGCTACGAGGTGGAGTCGATCGAGTCCAACGAGTCCGTGATCATCGTGAAAACCCTGCCGGGCCGCGCCCAGGGGGTTGCCGAGCTGATCGACACGTTCCACGACATCGACGTTATCGGCACGATCGCCGGCGACAACACGATCTTCATCGCGCCGGCTACCACAAAGAAGATTCCGCGCATCGTTGCGCGGCTCCGCGAAATAATCGCCGAGGGAGAATAGGATGCGCTGATCGCTTCGCGCCGCCGAACAGTTCGCCCCGAGGCACTCAGAGTTCCCGCTGCCCGGCGCCGAACCGCCGGCAGGCACTGAACGCGATCCGGTGCCGAGAGGAACTGTTCAATACAGCATCCCTATTCCGCTAGAGACCTATGAAGATTGCACTCGCCTTTTCGGGCGGACTCGATACCTCGGTGATGGTGAAGTGGCTGCAGGAGCACTACGACGCCGAGGTTGTGACTGTGACCGGTGATCTGGGACAGCAGAAGGAGCTGATCGGCGTCGAGGAGAAGGCGAAGACGCTCGGCGTTGTGAGCGCGCACATCCTGGACCTGCGCGACGAGTTCGTCCACGGCTACATCCTTCCGGCACTGAAGGCCGGAGCCCTGTACGAAGGTTCCTATCCGATGGCCACCGCGCTCGGGCGCCCGCTGCTTGCGAAGGCGTTGGTGGACGTGGCCCGCCAGACCGGCTGCGATGCGGTTGCGCATGGCTGCACCGGGAAGGGAAACGATCAGGTTCGCTTCGAGGCATCCGTCGCCGCGCTGGCTCCCGAACTGAAGGTGCTTGCGCCGGTGCGGAACTGGGAGTTCCGTTCGCGTGAGGAGGAGATCGCCTACTGCCAGACACACGGTATCCCCGTTGCGGCCACCACGGCCAATCCGTATTCGATCGACGAGAATATCTGGGGCACGAGCATCGAGTGCGGCGTGCTGGAGGATCCGATGGCGGAGCCGCCGGAGGATGCATACCAGCGCACGGTCTCCCCGATGAACGCGCCTGATGAACCGTGCTACGTCACCATCGAGTTCGCCGCCGGCATCCCGGTTGCGCTGAACGGTGTTGCGATGGAGGCCCCGGAACTGATCGCGAGCCTGAACACGATCGCCGGCGCCAACGGTGTGGGCCGCATCGATCTGGTGGAAAACCGCCTGGTTGGAATCAAGTCGCGCGAGATCTACGAGGCTCCGGCCGCGCTGGTGCTCTACAAGGCCCATCTGGAGCTGGAGCGCCTCACGCTGGATCGCGAGACCTTCCACTACAAGGCGAAGATGGCGAACGACTATGCTGACCTCGTGTACAACGGTCTCTGGCATTCACCGCTCCGCTCCGCGATGGATGCGTTCATCGATCGGACGCAGAGTGTCGTGAACGGGCTCGTGAAGCTGAAGTTGTACAAGGGGAATATCGAAGTCTCCGGCCGCACGTCGCCGAACTCCCTCTACGATACGGGCCTTGCCACGTACACGGAGGAGGATGCGTTCGATCACAAGGCGAGCGAGGGCTTCATCGCGATCTATGCGCTCCCGTTGAAGACGTATCATCGCGTCAACAACGAGGCGCCGAACGAGGTCGCGAAGTAGAGGCGCGGCGATGGCGTCGCGATGCGGTGAGGGCCGGCGACAGGCCCCGCGGCCGGCAACGGATGGGATCGCGATACGGTTCGATCCCCGGAGCGCGGAGGCGCTTCCCTCTCGAGATTCGTAATTCAAGCGATCCCGGCACGGCGCCGGGATCGTTGTTTTCAACCATGCCGCAACGATGCCGCGATGCCGTGTGTATCGGCGATGCAGAGTATCGAACGCGGCGCGCAGACTGTTGAGCATCATGGCTTCGGAGAATCTTTGGGCCGGACGGTTTCGCGAGAGCCTTGCGGAGATCGCGCACCGCTTCTCGAGTTCGATTGCGCTGGATGGCCGCCTGTATCGGGAGGACATCGCCGGCAGTATCGCGCACGTACGCATGCTGGGCGCCACGGGCGTGCTTGCGGTTGACGAGGCAACCCGGATCGCGACCGCGCTGGAGGAGATTCGTGGTGAGATCGAGCGAGGCGAACTGGAGCTCGATGCGCGCCACGAGGACGTGCACATGGCGATCGAGGGGCGGCTGATCGAGAAGCTGGGCCCCGGAGGGGGCGCGCTTCATACCGCACGCAGCCGGAACGACCAGGTTGCCCTGGACGAGCGGCTCTACCTTCGCTCCGCGCTCGACGGACTTGCCGATGCCATCACCGAACTGCAGCGCGTTCTGCTGAAGTGTGCGGAGGAACATGCCGGCACGCTGATGCCGGGCTACACGCACACGCAGCGCGCGCAGCCTGTGCTGCTGGCCCACCATCTGCTTGCCTACGCATCCATGTTCGATCGCGATCGCGAACGCCTGCTGGATTGCCGCCGGCGCACCAACCGGTCGCCGCTGGGCGCGGCGGCGCTTGCCGGAACGTCGTTCGCAATCGACAGGATGATGGTGGCGGGCGAGCTCGGGTTCGACGGCATCGTGGAGAACAGCATGGATGCCGTGAGCGATCGTGACTACATCATCGAGGCCGTTGCCGCCTGCTCCATCACGATGATGCACCTGAGCCGCATCGCGGAGGATCTCGTTCTCTGGTCCACACCGGAGTTCGGTTTCGTGACCATCGGCGACGCGTTCACCACCGGCAGCAGCATCATGCCACAGAAGAAGAATCCGGACATGGCGGAGCTGGTGCGCGGCCGAACGGGACGGGTGTACGGCTCGCTGATCTCCCTGCTCACGATGATGAAGGGACTGCCGCTGGCGTACAATCGCGACATGCAGGAGGACAAGGGGCCGATGTTCGAGGCGATCGACACCACCCGCGACGCCCTCGCGATCATGGCGCCGATGCTTGCAAGCAGCACGTTCCATGGCACCAGGATGGCGAGCCAGGCGGATGCAGGCTTCTCGCTTGCAACGGAGGTGGCGGACTATCTGGTACGCAGGGGGCTTCCGTTCCGTGAGGCGCACCACATCACCGGCCGCGTGGTTGCACACTGCGTCGAACGGGGCTGCGCGTTGAACGATCTCGATCCCGTGGCGTTCCGTACCTTCTCACCGCTCTTCGAGGAGGACATCGCGGAGTATCTGCGGCCGGCCACCAGCATCGCGCTGAAGGGATCGGCCGGCAGCACGGCGCCGGCGGAGGTACAGCGGCAGCTTGCCCACTGGCGCGGTGTGCTTGGCGCGCGCGCGTAGCGGCGCTATCCTATCATCCTGTTCGTATCACATCGTGGCAACCATACATATCCGGAAAGAACATGCACGCGGCCGCGAGGCGGCACGCGCCGCCGTGACGGACATCGCCTCCAATCTCGGCAAGAGCCTCGGGATTGCATCGCAGTGGGAGGGAGACACGCTTCGGTTTCATCACAGCGACGCGACCGGCACCATCGTGATCGACGAGACATCGGTAACCGTTGATGCGCAGCTCGGCGCCATGCTCTCGCTTTTCAAGAGCAACGTGCAGTCGCAGATCATGGGCTATCTGAACGAGCGGTTGTGACAGTGAGCGGCGAGCCGCGATAAGATTCCGAACGGGTCGGGGGGGCGCCGAGAGACAATCGATGACCTGATTACAGCATTCACCAGGTTGGGCCATGCTGCGCTGTGTGCACATGATGTGACGGTGCGGCGATAGATGCACAATACATGCTGGAGGTAGTCATGAGAACGCATCGATTTCGGTTCGACCGATGGGTACGTCCTGTTTTTTTGTTGCTGCTCTGGATCATTCTCACCGGTGACAGCTGGATGCTTCCAACGAAGAAGGCCGTGCAGTCCGCCAACAAGGAGTATACGTTCACGTTCATTCCACGAGGGTATCGATCGGGGCTGGCGTGCCGGAGGGCCGATACATGTTCCGGCAATCTGTATTCGGAGCGTGATGGGAAACAGCTATGGGCGCGGCCGTTGTTGAACTACAATGCGCCCGTGGATGTGCTCGTTGCCAATTCCGGCCGGAGAGTGGTCACGCTCGATAACTGGGGGATGATGGGATATGGTCCGGTGCTGGTCGTCTACGGCGAGGGGGGCATGGTGCTTCGGGAATCGGCATTGAAGGATATCCTGACCCCGGAACAGATCAAGCACGCTCCGGAGAGCGTCTCGTCGATCTGGTGGCGTGACAGCGCCTGGTTCGAAAACAGTGACTCCATGCTTGCGATATCCCTGAGGAAGGAATCGCGTGACACTGCGAAGTTCTGGGTTCCCGGGGATACGATCCGTCTGAGAATCGAGTGAGGGGGTCGTGATCCCTACCACCTCTTCACGAAGCTGATTACCGGCGCCACCTTCAATGACGGCGCATCGCCGTCGCCGGTGGTGATGCCCAGATATCCAAGGCCCGCGTCCACGGCCCATGTCTCGCCGAAGTAGCGGGCGGTGGCCGCCACGGGAACGAAGCCGAGTGTCTGCATGCCGAGCACTTCCGCCGCAACCTTCCAGCGATTCGCGAAGCGATAATCTCCGCCAACCGAAACGATGGCTGCGTTCTTCGTGAACGTTCCGGCGTCGATCGTGGTATGCTGCTTGAACGCATAGCCGGCCGTGACTGAGATGCGGCTGTCGTCATCGCCGTAGCTGGCGGCAACGTACGGTGCGTGCACAACGATGCTGGACTCCAGCGAGTCGCGCGTCTCCTCACGATCGTAGATGCTGCGGGCGAACTGATATCCCGCCGCGATGTCCAATTTCTCGTGCTCCAGAATGCCGACCTTCAGGCCGAGGGAGTATGCGCCGTACATCGTGCCGTGCACGCCGCCCCAGTCATCCGGGAAGGGGATGCCGCCGCCGGCGATGATCATCACGCGCGGCACCGGAACCCAGCCGGCCGTCACGCCCGCCACATCGTACACTCCCAGCACGAACGCTCCCTTCTTCGGCACCACGGCATTCGGCACGGCAATGGTGCGGAATGTCGTCGGGTCCGTGTACGTGACCGTGGGCTCCGCCTCGCCGCCGCGGCCGTAGAGATCCGTCTCCGCATCACCCCCCACGCCGCTGTGGCGGAACGTGATACGCGTCGAGGTGCGTCCGGCATGCTTCGGCGAGAACCGGAAGGTCATCGCATGCGATCCGTTCGGTGCAAGCGTGAATGCGCTTCCGCCGCTCATGATCGCGAACTGCGATGTGTCCGGACCGGTGATCGCGACGCCCGCGATCTCCACGGGGCTGTTGCCGCTGTTCCGGAGCACGGCCGTTACAACGGTGTCGCGATTCGAGCCGACCTCCACATCGCCGAAGTCGATCGATGATGCATCCATCCGCAATTCGGAACGCGCACCCTCGCCTCGCAGGCTCTGGCGCAGCGTGCGGCCGCCGGCTTCAACCTCGGCCGTTGCCGTGCGCGCGCCCGTGCTCGCGGGCGTGAAGCGGAACTCCACGTTGTGCGCGCTTCCGGGGGGAACATCGAAGGGGGGAATCCCGGAGACGAGTGAGAACTCCTTTGCGTTCGCGCCACTAATCGTAATGCGATCCACACGCAGCGGCGCCGTTCCGCTGTTGCGAATGAAGCCGGAGACAACGGAGTCGTTCTGCGTGCGCACGGCGCGCCTGCCGAAGTCCACATCCACGCTTGCCGGGTGCGAGTCGATGATGGCCCAGAGCGAATCGCTCCGGTCATCCTGCAGCGTCGCGGGGTCCACACGCCAGAGCCGCGAGGTCTTGCTGTCGCTTGCGGCGATGCGCGATCCATCCGGCGAGAAGGCGAGGTAGGACATCTGCATGTCCCATGGGAACGAGTGCGTCTTCCGGTGCGAGTCGATATCCCACACATCGACGGAAGCCTCGCGCACGGCGATCTGCGAGCCGTCCGGGCTGAAGAGCGCATAGCCAACGGAGGAGCGGGCGTCGTTCTCGTGTTCCTCCAGCCGCATGATCTCCTTGCCGGTAGCCAGATCGTAGAGTCGCGGCGCGATATCCACACCGGCCCATACCAGGAGCGAGGATGCGTCCGGGCTGAAGATGGCGCGAAGGTCCGTGCCGCCGTGCCGCTCCTTTACCGGGAACGCCGCAAGCTGCTCGCCGCTTGCGGCGGACCAGACGCGCACCACGTTGTCGTATCCGGCCGTTGCAACGCGTCCGTCGTTGCTGAAGGCAACGGAGGTCACTCCTTCGTGATGTTCGTTGAAGCGGCGCAGTTCGCGGCCGGTGGCTGCGTCCCAGATGCGGGCCGTGCTGTCGCGGCTGCCGGTGAGAACCCAGCGTCCGTCCGGGCTGAACGTGGCCGCGTTCACCCAGTCCGTATGCCCAAGCAGCTTCACGGCCGTTCCGGAGGAGACATCGAACACCACGGGGTCGCGATCAGCGCGCGCGATCACGTGCCGTCCGTCGGGCGAGAAGACCGGATCGGGCGTGACGTCGCCATCCATGCGCGCTCCCTCCACATCCGGCTTCTGGAACAGCTTGCCGCTGAGCCTGCGTGCCAGCCGGCCGCTCGCCGCATCCCAGATGCCGATGTCGTTCCCGTCCGCGGCCGTCAGTATCCTCCTGCTGTCCGGGCTCATCTCCGCGTAGTAGACGCGTTTCGGGCGGCCGCCATTCGCTCCGGTGGAGACCCTGAGCGTCTGCAGCAGCGTTCCACTTCGCGCATCCCACACGCGTGCGGTGCCGTCCCAGCTTGCGGTGATGGCTCGTGACCCGTCGCCGGAGAAGTTGGTGGACATCACATAGTCATCGTGCGCGGCGAGGCCGATGGCATCGTCCTTCTTCTTCTCCACGCTGTGGTCAACCAGTGCAACGCGTGCACGGCATCGCTGGCTGGGAGTTGCCGGCACGCGCCATCGGAAGGCTCCGCCGGTTGCGCGGTCGGTGATTGCATGCCAGGATGCGCCGTCGTTCGTGCTGTAATCCAGGCGCACGGTGTCGCTGGGGAGCACGCCCTCCCACGTAATGGAGGTCTGTTCGCCGGCGTTGAATCGCTCGCCGCCGTTGGGCGCAAGCAGATGAATCGTCGGCGCGGCTGCCGCACCCGATCCGGCGGAGGCGGCGATGGAGTTGCCGCTGCACGCATCACCGCGGACCGCCCATCGCGCGAACGCATAGTTGGTATCCGCTGCGGTGTAGCGCACGGTGAGCGTACGGCGTTCGCCTGCGGCGAGTGTGAACGGAGTGGATGTTCCGCTCAGTGCGAACGCGCCGGCGCGGCCCACGGGATCGATCCCCTGCACCGTGATCGCCCGGTTGCGCGCCGTGAGCGTGATCCGCATCTCCTTCGATGTTCCCGGCGCCACGACTCCGAAGCGGAGCGCCGGCGGATCGAGGTCGATTGCCGGCACGGATGCCTTCGGAGCCGTGTAGGCAACCGCCGTGGCAAGGCCCTGCGCGGGAAGCGCGATGGTGGCGTTGCGTTCGGGCGCACACGATGGTTCGCTCTGCCACACCAGCTCGCACGGCTCGCCGCCGAGAGCGCGGAAGAGTATCGCCTGGTAGATCGCACGTGCCTCCGCGATCGTGGTGACGTTCTCGTAGTATTCGCCGCCGGTCCTCCGTGCGATCCGCTTCAGTTCATCCGGCGCGGGCATCCCAAGCGTGACGCAGAAGATCGCCGCATTCGCCCTGTTTGCGGAGTCGATGATTGCCGCCTCGTTGCCGCCGCCCCGTCCGTCCGTCAGAAACACCACGATATGCTTCTGCTTCCCCTCGGCAACGATTGGAATGCCGCCGGCCGGCGGTATCATGAGCGCAGCATTGTAGTTGGTTCCGCCCTTCGGTGCCAGCGCGGCGATTGCGCTCACCAGCTTCGCGCGGTCGGACGTGAAGTCGCTGATGATCATGCTCCGGTCATCGAAGGAGGCGATGGCGCATTCGGATTCACCCTCCGGCAGTCCCTGCACCCACGCGTCCGCTGCCGTGCGAGCGAGCTCGATGTTCGGCGTTCCGCCCGATGTGCCCGACGATGCCATCGAGCCGGATACATCGATCACCAGCACGCTGGATATTGCGCGCGGCGGCGGAGCCGGCGTGCACGAGAGCGCGGTTACCGTGCGCCGCACGCCGTTCTCGGCCACCACCACATCTCCCGTTCCAAGGCCGGTGAACGGACGGCCGTTTGCATCCAGGATGTAGACACGTGCGCGTATCTCGGGGAAGGCGGAGGAGTCGATGGCCGAAACGGTAAGCCGCTGCGCCTGTGCCTGCGCGGCTGCAGCCACGACGAGAAACGCTGTGAGGAGTGGACGGGGGAGTCGGATCATGATGCCTGCAATCGTGAGGACGAGAAGGAGCTGGGGTGTACGCCGCCGGATACGCCGGTTGCGCGATGTTGTGGCGCAAAGATGCTGAGAGCGGCGTCAAAGGCCAAAGCGAACATCACCCTGCGCCGATATTGTGTTGCTGCGTGGGCATGGGTAGTTTCACTCGCTCCGCCGGCTGCCCCGCATATGCTCGTGCATGCGCGTGCGCCGAAGTTCGCGGAGCCGGCCGGGCGGCGGGCCGCCTCGCGGGGCACACCTTCGGGCCGGCAGGTGCGTTGTGATTGCGACACCAATGGAGATCCCGATGCGTGAAGAGGTACGGCGTAAGCTTTCCGGCGGCGACCGGCGTTCCATCGGCCGCGCCGATGAAGTTGTTCGCGACGTCGTTGCCCGGCCGGAGCTCTTTGCCGATCTGATCGAAGGGCTGGATGATGCGGACCTGCTGGTGCGCATGCGTTGCGCCGACGCGGCGGAGAAGATCACGCGGGAACATCCGGAATATCTAGTCCCGCACAGACGCCGCTGCCTGCAGTTGCTCGTGCGAAGCACGCAGCAGGAGGTACGCTGGCATCTTGCGCAGATCGTTCCGCGGCTGAGGCTTACGCGTGCGGAGCGCGCCTCCGTTGTCGAAGCACTGTTCCGCTATCTCGCGGACCGGAGCAGCATCGTTCGCACACTGAGCATGCAGGCGCTCGCCGATCTTTCGTTGGACGATCCGGAACTGCGCCGGCGCATCCTTCCACTGATGGAGCACCTTGCGGTTACCGGCACACCGGCCATGCGGGCCCGCGGGCGCAGGCTGCTGAGGCAGCTGCGGGATCTCGATGCCCGGGCCGGGCGATGACGCCGATGGACGTTGTCTGCCGATGAACTTCGCATCGGGCGCATTCGATTCACCAAGGATGAAGTATGGCTTCGGCATTCACGCACGGCCTCGTCGGACTCGCGCTCGGCCGTCTTTCAACGGCGGAGCGGCAGCCGCGCCGCTTCTGGGTGCTCGCCGCGCTCTGTGCCATCCTGCCGGATATCGACGCAGTCGGCTACATGATGGGGGTCGACTACGCCGGCATGTGGGGGCACCGCGGCATCATTCATTCCCTTCTCGTCGCACTTCTTACCGGCTTCGCCGTTGCGCTGCTGGCGTTCCCTTCGGTTGTCCGGTGGTCGCGTGAGTGGTGGAGACTGGTGCTCTTCTTCTTCGGTGCAACCGCATCGCACGGCCTGCTCGACGCGCTCACAACGGGTGGGCTTGGCGTTGCCTTCTTCGCTCCGTTCAGCGGGACACGCTACTTTCTTCCATGGCGCGTGATCCGCGTCTCACCGATCGGTGTTGGCTCCTTCTTCAGCGCGCGAGGTGCTGCGGTAATTGCGAGTGAAGCTCTCTGGGTCTGGTTGCCCATGCTGGTGCTTCTCGCGATCGCCCGGGTCGTTCGCCGCCGCCGGCACGGTTCGCCGCGCTGATGCATAACTCTCGATGCCGGCTATCTCCCGACACGCTGTGCCACGCATGCCTCCGCCACACGAATCCCGTCCAGTGCGGCCGAAACGATTCCCCCCGCGAACCCGCCTCCCTCACCGCAGGGATACAGGGCTGCAACCGTAGGATGCTCCAGCGTTGCCGCGTCGCGCGGGATGCGCACGGGGGAACTGGTACGCGTCTCCACTCCCACAACCACTGCATCCTCCGTCAGATAGCCCCGCATGGAGCGGCCGAAATTCTTCAGGCCATCCTGCAGGCGAAGTGCGAGCGCCGGGGGGAGCAGCCGGTGCAGAGGCGCCGGGGTAAGCCCGGGCTTGTAGCTGGAGGCGGGAAGCGAAGTGGGTGCCCCCCCTTTGATGAACTCCGTCATGCGCTGTGCCGGAGCGCGCTGCATTCCGCCTCCGGCCTGGCTCGCCATCACCTCCAGCGACTTCTGATAGTACATCCCGGCCAGCGGCCCATGTTCGGCCCACGGCGCAAGGTCCTCCGGTTCCACGGAGACCACCATGCCGGAGTTCGCAAACGGCGAGTCGCGCCGGCTCAGGCTCATGCCGTTCACCACCACCTCGTCTCCCTCCGTTGCAGAGGGAACGATGAACCCGCCCGGGCACATGCAGAAGGAGAAGACGCCGCGTTCGCGAATCGTGCAGGCCAGCCGGTAACTGGCTGCCGGAAGCCGTTCGTCCCGGGCCGCCGTGTGGTATTGAATGCGGTCGATCAGCGGCTGCGGATGTTCGATGCGAAGCCCCATGGCGAACGCCTTCGGCTCGATCAGCACGCCGCGCCGGTCGAGGAGCCGGAAGATGTCGCGCGCGGAATGTCCGGTTGCAAGCACCACGCACTCGCCGGTGAACTCCTTCGCGTCCGCCGTGATCACACCACGCATATGGCGCCGGGCATCGATGACGAAGTCCGTGACGCGCGTCTCGAAGTGAATCTCCCCGCCTGCCTGCAGGATGCTCTCACGAATCGCCGCAACCACCTTCGGGAGCCTGTTGGAGCCGATGTGCGGGTGAGCATCTATGAGGATATCCTCCTTCGCCCCATGCGCCACAAGCGTGCGGAGAACTGCTTCCACGCTTCCGCGTTTGGTGGATCGCGTATAAAGCTTGCCATCCGAATAGGTTCCCGCGCCTCCCTCGCCGAAGCAGTAGTTGCTGTCGTTGTTGACGATGCCGAAGCGCTGTATGGCGGCGAGATCGCGTCGTCGTGCCCGGACATCCTTCCCGCGCTCGAGGACGACCGGCTTGATTCCGAGCTCGATCAGCCGCAGCGCTGCGAACAGTCCTGCCGGGCCAGCACCCACGATGAGAACCCGGCGGTCTCCGTTCACGGGGCGATAGTCGGCGTGCGGCGGCTCAAACTCCGGCATCGGCTCGTCGTAGTAGATCTCCGCCTGCAGGCGCACGCGCACCGGCGCGTGACGGGCGTCCAGCGAACGCTTGCGAATGCGGATGCCGCTCACACGCTCCGGCGTGATCTCGAGTTGTCGCGCTGCGAGTTGTCGCTGTGTATCGGGATTGTCGGCGTTGTCCAGGTCGAGCTGAAGTTCCAGCGAGGTAATCATCTGATATACGGGGAATTCGGTCCGTGCTCGTAAACCGCCGGGAGGGCCGTGCCGTGGGATCGCGAGTGCGTTGACCTGCGAAATTAGAGAAGCAATATGGATCGGAGTGGGACGGAGTATTACAGAACATCTCTGGGAACCAACCGAATGCGGCCGTCTCTAACCCCCAGAACGTGGTGCTCAGGGGCTCTGATGAACATGATTCGACTGGATGCGGCCCCGGTTCCGCAACGTGAACGGTTGGCAGCGCGGGAAAGGTCGCCGGCGGAACAGATGCCCTACAATGGGCCAACGCCGGGGCAGCCGAAAGGTTAGCCGGCCGATAGAGAGCAAACCAACAAGCGATTTCAACAGAGCAGCATAATCTCAAGGAGTGAGAGCAATGAAGACGAGAATGATGAACGGTGTGGTGGCGTCAGTGATTCTTGGACTTGTCGTGATGGCATCTGCCGCCTTCGCGCAGGGCCCAACGCCGAAGCAGGTTGAGCGGCGCCAGGCGATGGCCAAGCATCTGAAGGAGAAGCTCGGGTTGAGCGACGATCAGGCCAAGCAGATCAAGGCGCTCCGCGATCAGTTCCGCAAGGACAACGGCAGTGCGCTGCAGGAGATCAAGACGCTCCGCGATCAGTTGCGCGATGCGATCAAGAGCAACGACAAGACCAAGGCGAAGGCGTTGAAGGATCAGCTCAAGGCCAAGATGGAGTCGCTGAAGCCGGCCCGCGAACAGCTTCGTGCAAAGGTTGGCGCGATTCTCACGCCGGAGCAGCGTGACATGCTCGAGAAGATGCGCCAGGAGCGCAAGCAGCGTCGCCAGGAGCGCCGTGAGAAGTGGCGCCAGGGCGGTAATGCCAGCGGCACCACCGACGGCGGCATCAAATAAGAATGGATTGACCGATCAGTGCTCCGGCATGTTCGATTGCTTCCCCTACCTCGCCGGGCTGAAGGATACTTCAACCCGGCATTGTATTTCGAAACATCGGGAGGAGCCTTCGCGCAGACATGCGCACGCACCACGCATGGAGGTTGTGCCTGCACACTCGCCGGCCGCGCTTTCAGGTGCCCGCGTCTGCGGTGGCGTCGTGGCAGCAGGAATTCCCCTCAGGCTGTGATCGGCCTCCCGCCGTTGAACGCCTGCCGGGCACGGCGTATCTTCTTGGCATGAGCGAGACCTATGACAGCTTGGAACGGCAGCCGCTGCATCATCGCATTCACTATCACTATGATGTCACGCGGTGCGACGTTATCGGCGATGTGCACGGCTGCTACGACGAGCTCGCCGAGCTGTTCGTGCGGCTCGGCCACGAGGATCTTCTCGCTCCCGATGTCCCGAGCGCTCCGCCGGGCCGGATGCCGCGTGTGGTGTTCGTGGGTGATATCGTGGATCGCGGCAACCGAATCGTGGAGGCTCTCTCTCTGGTACACCGCCTCTGCGTGCGGGGGCATGCGCTCACCGTTCTCGGCAATCACGACGATCGTTTCGTGCGATGGCTGCGCGGCCGTCCGGTTGAGATACAGCATGGCCTCGGCGAGACGGTGGAGCAGTTCGAGGCGATCGAGCCGGCCCTGCGCGAGCGATGGCGCGATGAGTTGCTGGAGTTCATGGGCCTGCTTCCTTGGTCCGTGCATCTGGACGGCGGAAGGTTGATCGTGGCGCATGCGGCATGGCATGCCGAGCTGCACAATGAACGAAGCGGCGATCGTCTTCGCGCCTACACCATGTATGGGCCCACAACCGGACAGCAGACACCGGAGGGGTATCCGGAACGGATAGACTGGGCGCCTCACTTTCTGGGGCCGGAACTGGTGGTGTTTGGCCATCAGGTGTACGACGCGCCCTACTGGCACGATTATGCCATCGGCATCGACACCGGCTGTGTCTTCGGCGGCGCTCTCACGGCGCTCCGCTATCCGTCCATGGAGATCGTAAGCGTACCCAGCCGCGGCGCCCGCTGGCTGCGCCGCGGAGGCAGGGCGGACTATCGGGGATAACAGTTCGTTGGTTGCGGAGAAAACTCCGCGACAACGTCAGGAGAAAACTCCACGCGTTGGGTCTGAGTTTTAGGTGCACCGGGCCCGAGTTGTACTCAGGCCCCTTCCTTCCGATGGAGCGCGCGGTGTCAAACTCTGCGATACCACTGGGGGATGCGTCAACGACCAATCCCCTCCGTATCTAGATCGTTCCCAGAAGATCGTTCACCTTCAGCGGCCCGGACACGGTGGTGAACGCCTCGCCGTAGCGCGCTCCGATCATGAAGCCCCAGTGCCGCATGCGTCCCAGCAGCGACTCCATGTACGAGGCCTCGGAGATGAAGGTCTGCGGCTCGTTGCGCGTCGTGTCGCTCTCGAAGCCGGGCACGGTGAACTGCGACGAGTAGGCCGCCACCGCGGCGAGCTTCCGCTCCATCTGATCGCTGATATCCACGATGAAGTCCGGTGTACGCTCGTACGTATGGAAGAAGCAGTACATCCGTGCGGGCCGATGCGGCCGCTGCGGTTCGCCGTCGTACTCCGTTCGGACCATTGCAAGGCCCGCATCGAAACAGGCACGCCGTACCAGTTGATGGCATGCATCGTGATCGGGATGCCGATCGTGCTCCCAGGAGAAGATGAGAACACGCGGGCGGAAGTAGCGAATGGCCTGCACCGCCTTGAGAATGTTCTCATCGTTGAGCGCGATGTTGCCGTCGGGAATGCGGAGGTTCCATCGCTCGGCGGCGGTGATGCCGAGCACGCGATTGGCGCGTTCGGTCTCGCGTCTCCGCTCCTCGCGCGACCCGCGCGTGCCGCGTTCCCCTTCGGTGAGATCGCAGAGCGCTATGCTCTGCCCGGCGTCGCGCGCCTTCAGCAATGTTCCGGATGTGCTGAGCTCGATATCATCGGGGTGCGCAGCCATGGCAAGTATGTCGGCCATTCGATCGGAGGGAGAAGATGTTGTTGAGGATGCACGGCGGTTCGCCGGCGTTATTGCGTGAGGTTCTTTTGCACCAGCATCGGATCGAATCGGAAGAGATTCGGATCGGCGTGGTCCACCGTAATCCTGAGCCAGTGATAATTCTGATCGCCGAACCCTTCGGCGCGCGTGAAGTTCGGCAGCCAGCGCCGCGTGGCGGAGTCCGCAAGCAACGGCTTGTCGATCATGAAATAGTGGCTGTCGCCGTGCACGAAGAGCACCGGCCTGGCGAACGCAATGGAAAGCTCCCGCAGGGTTGCAAGCAGATCGTTGAACCCGGTGAAGTATTTGCGCGATTGCGGAGGCATACTCTCGCGATCGAACCCGGGATCGGCCTGAACGAAGATTGCGATGCCGTGCATGTTCTTCCGCGTTGCCATCGCGAACGACTCGCGAAGCCACGCAAGGTTCGCCTGATTGCGCGCAACATATTCCGGATCGGGATGCAGTGAGTCCGGCCCCCAGTTGTTGTTCGAGCCCGGAATGTTCAGACCGAGGAACAGGACATTCCCCATGGCCCAGCGCACGTTCTCGCGATAGAGCGCATACGTCGGGTTGTTGCTCTGACGTTCCAACGTGAGCTTTCTGGAGCCGAGCGATTGATCGTCTCTCGTGAACACCTCACGCAACTTGGCGAGCCGCTCCAGCGGGTCGAACCCGCCGCGACGGCAGTCCGTCCATTCGTTGTCGCCGAAGACGTAGATCATCGGATGCGCCATCGATTCGAACTCGTTGTAGCGCGCGTAGATCACGGAGTCGCCGCAGTAGGGGCCGTTCGTGATATCGCCCACATGAACGATGAATGCCGCAGGATGCGCGTTGATATCGTCCAGCACGTTCCGGTACGAACGGAGAATCGGAGTGGGGTCCTTGTAGCCGGTGATATATGGCATGTCGCCGAACACGGCGATTGAAAACGCGTCTGGTGATGGCGCTGGAGGCGCCGAGCCCTGAGCGGCCGTGGGGGGAGGGAAGAGAAGCGCAGCTGCTACGGCAAGCGCTGCAAGCGCCGTGTAGGGGCGTGCCGTGGGCATGGTGTTCCTCGTGTGTGCCTGTGGTCCAAGCGTTGCGCACCGGAGTGCGCCGCCGAAGATAGCACGTGCTCCTGTAATGCCAAATCGGACGGGCATTGCGGGAGTGACTCACGTTGAATCCTGTGTGAAGATCCAGAAGACGTTGCCTGTTATTTCCATGATGGATGCCGGAGCCACGAATCATCTCTGGACAGTCGAGATTATGGCGAAGCTGGTCGCGTGGACCGGCAAAAATGGTCTCCGAGCAATTGGCCTGTCACGGCCCCTTGAGGGGGGGGCATCCGCGGTACTCTTGCGCCGCTTGCATCCGATGGGTTAAGTTCCACCGCTTTCCCTCCATCAACTATTCATTCATCTTGCACTTGGAGGATTTTTCATGAATGCGGTAACTCGATTATCACTCACGGCCGCTGTAGTTCTCGCGGTCACAGCAACGGCAGCAGTAGCCGCCACAGCCTTGCCGCCATTGCTTGTTACGGGCGCGTGCCCGGCGGGAAGTGCCAGAGCGACGAAGTGGTGTTTATTCGAAGACCTGAACGGTGATGGTATTTACGATTGGGTTGACTTTGGAGATTGCGACGGCGTTGTGCGCGGGCACTCATGGAGCGTATCGGGTGATCCCTTCGAGCGGCACCCCGATGATGTTCTGATTGGCCAGCTACCGGCCGGTATCGTGGACGTTGCTCCCGATCTTTCCTATACGCAGCAGCCAGGCGGGTTGTACTCATGGACGGTGACCGAGCGGATTCCGACAGGTGTTGTGGTGTGCGTTCATAGCCGCAATGCGGATATGGTACTTGGTTCGACATGCCCACCTGATAACAATCTCGACTGAGGGATCTTACATTGAGATTCGTTCTCGACGTTTCCCGAATGCGGAACGCCCCGTGAGTATTACACTGACGGGGCGTTGCTGCTATCGTGAGTTCAGGTGCACTCTTCGTTCGGCCCCGCCTCAGCGTGCTCACGGTCTGTGACTGTTTCCCGCTCATCTCCGTCGCGGTGCCTGTTCCGCGATTGCCATCCCCCGCGCAGGCGCGCATCCGTGTGGCACAATCTCTGGACGATCGCCCCGCGGGGATGACAATGTCGGCTGTGTGCATTACCCATACCCAACCAACCCACATCTCGGAAATTCATTTCAACTCTCACCAATGCTGCGTACGCCCTCCACGGTAAACGCGGGAGTGTTGTGCCATACGTCATTCGTTCGAATTTCAATTCAGCATCATTCCCGTTCGAGAATACTTGCGGACGTATTTTTTTTTCTGCCCGCATCGAAGGGCGTGCTCAGTTGCCGGCCAGGTGATACGATTCCAGCATCCAGCGCTCCTCCGGCTGATCGTTTGTTGCGGGCACCAGCTTCTGCACCAATCCCACACCCATTGCCCACCAATATTCCGTTCCATTATCGAGCCTGAAATGATAGCAGGCGAATGTGCCTGCCGGTGTTGCAACCCGTTCGCTTCCCATGCACAGCAGCTCGCGTGCATATCCATATCGGGTGTTCACATCGGGATAAGTGGGAAGGAACGAGGTGATGAGCGATTCGCTGCCGCTGATCGTACCGATCATGATCGTGTTGTAGGATACGATCCATGCATGCGCGCCGTCGGTGAACGTAGGGGATTCGAAACACTGGCGCTCGCCTCCCTGCACGCTTGGATAGGAATAGACGATGCGGGGGACCGACGTGATCACATAGGGGTCCGCCGGGATATCGTGCCGTCCGGTGCCCGCCTGCACATATGTCCACGTGTCGCCGACATGAATTGGAATCATCATGCCGGATGTTGCCGGCTGTGGTATCGGCGGCTGGCCATCCGGCCCGGTTGAATGCGCGCACGAACAGAGAAGCGCGAGAGCAGAAGAGACGAGTATCGAATGAAATGTTCTCATCACGGCCTCCTGCAGTTGATTGCCGGTAACCATCGCGGACGCTTCATGAGTCCGATCGCGATGCTTTTTTTACGAGCAGTGTGCCGGCGTTGAACGAGGCTGGTATTTCACATAACCCGGGAATGCGCAAAGTGTTCCGGGTTGCCGCAGCGGCTGCGATTATTTTCTGCGCGGCATCCAACGCCGGCGAATCGGTGCGTCGTTGCATCCGATCAATTCGCGGCCGGATGATATGGTTCCGGCGCCCGGCACACTCACCTGTTCATTCCCGATGCGATCACGTGCGGATCGGCAGGGATGCCGTGGCGTCCGCTGCCGGTCTCCACATGCGTCCGCGTGTTGCCGGTGTGAAGCGGGAGCATGGCTCCCGACGTTTCCGTCTGGCGAATCGGTCCCGGCGAGGCCGGCTGCGAGCATGAGCAGAGGAGCATGATCGCGAAATACAGGAGTATCAGACTTGCCTTCATCATGATCGTCGTAGGCTGCGCCGCTCGCGTGGATCTTCGTACCGGCACCGCGTTCTCCGCAAGGTCCGGGGAGAAGCAGGTGCCGTTCCGGAACTCCGGGAGCGGCTGTGACGGGATATCGAACCTGAGCGATACAATGATAGTGTGGTGGGTACGCATGCGTGCTACTCATTTGCTACGCATGTGCGTGACCGAACATCACGCGCGGCCCGGGGGCGCGGCCCGGTCAGGCGGCCATCCAGCCGCCGTCTACTGCGAGGATGTGGCCGTTCACGTAGGTGCTTGCAGCCGAGGCGAGAAAGACGATTGCACCCTGCAGATCCGCGGGATCGCCCCACCGTCCGGCGGGGATGCGTGCAAGGAGCGCGTTGTAGCGTTCGGTGTTCTGTTGCAGTGCGGCCGTTGCGTCCGTATGAAAGTATCCCGGTGCGATGGCGTTCACGTTCACGCCGTGGCGCCCCCACTCGTTGGCGAGCGCGCGGGTTACACCGGCGATGGCGCTCTTGCTCGCCGTGTAGGCCACCACATTCAGGCCGCCGGAAAACGAGAGAAGCGATGCGATGTTGATGATCCTTCCGTAGCCGCGTGCAATCATTTCCCGGCCTGTCTCCTGTGCCATCAGGAATGCGGCAGTAGTGTTCACGCCGATGACGTCGTTCCAATCCTCCAGCGAGTACTGCTCTGCCGGGCTGCGGCGGATGATGCCGGCATTGTTCACCAGGATGTCGATCGCCCCGAAGCAGGCCCGCGCCTTCGCAACCGCCGCAGGGATCTCGTGGTGATGCCCAACGTCGCAGACGATCGTCATCGCCGTTACTCCCTGCGCCTCTGCAAGCGAAGCCTGTTCCTCAAGGGCGCCGAGGTCCCGGCCCACGAGCGCCACGTTGGCTCCCGCGCCAGCGAGCGCCTGAGCCGCAGCCGCTCCCAGGCCGCGCGATGCGCCGGTGATGATGGCCGTCCGGCCCGAGCAATCGAACAGAGTAGGCATCGGTGAGTATCCTCGAGAATGCATCGGATGTGCGTTGCCGGTACGGGCAGGCTGAACCGGGCCGGGCAACGTGCGCGGAACCGAATGTGTTGCTGTGTGAAGTCCGTTACGCGCCGAATCCCCAGAACGCCTCGCGGCTGAGGATGATCTCCTCGTACTGCTTGCGGAGATCGTTGATCTCTCCGCGCCAGTAGGTGCTGGTTCCGAATCCCGGCGCAACACGTGCGAAGCCGCCATCGGCCACCTGCATGGCGCACCACGACGTGAAGTAGATGTAGCGCATGGCACGCAGCGGCTCGATGAGCTTCAATGCGCTCCGCTTGAACGGCCGGAACGTTGTATATCCTTCCAGGAAGAGATCGATCTCCAGCAGCGACTTGCGGCCGTAGTCCGGCAGGAGCATCCAGAGATCGTGCACCGGCGGGCCGATGGCCATGTCGTCGAAGTCGATCAGGAAAAACGATTCACCGGGCCTGTAGACGATGTTCGCACGATGCAGATCGCCGTGAACGCGAATCATCTCCGCCCCCTCGAACATCGGCGCTATCAGCTCCACGAGCTCGTGCGCAACGCGTTCGTATTCCGTGCGCATGTCACGCGGGAGCACGTTCGCCCGGAGAATCGCCGCGATGTTCGCCTCCGTGGAGCGGCGCGGCGCAATCGTGATACGGTCGCGCACGCCATGCCGTTCGCCCACATTGTGCATCTGCGCAATCAGACGTCCCAACGCCTCCCATTCCTCCATGCTCGGCTCGTCGCACGCGCGCCCGAGCTTCTTCGGGAACAGGGCGAAGTACATGCCGCGGTGGCGGCCAAGCGTGTGCCCCTGCGAAAGTTCGAGCGGTGGAATCACCGGCAGCTCGTGCCCGGCCAGCTCGGTGAGGAAGTCGTGTTCATCCTGGAGCGCCTCGGCGCTCCAGCGCCCGGGGCGGTAGAACTTCGCGATCACCCATGTCCCATCCTCGGCCTGCAGTTCGAAGACGCGATTGATATAGCTGTTGAGCGCGCGGCAGAGGTTGGTCATGCGCCTGCCGAGTGCGCGCTCCGTTACATCGATCACGATGTCCGGAGTCAGATCGCCGAATGTTGCCAGCGGTTCCCGCGTGTCGTATGTCATGCCCGAAGATAGTGGTTCGGGGTCAGTAGTCAGTCGTTCGTCGTCGGTAGGGTGGAGCGAAATGTTGACGTTCCCGATCTTCCGGGTGCGCGCCACCAACTGACCAATGACCACTGACAGCCGCCGGTCTCCAGGCCCATGGTTCGTTCGAAGCCGGAAACCGGTGGCACCGGCCGGCTGCGTACGTACCGGCCAGACGCAGAACAGCCCCGACGCGCGCAATGCGCGCGTCGGGGCTGCATGTTTCGATTCGCCGGCGTTCGCTGCGTATTAGCGGGCCACCACCACGCATGCCGTGCCGGTGCCCGACGGCGTGGCGACGGTGCAGAAGAAGGCTCCGGAGGGAAGCCCCGCAGCATCCCACATGGCCACGTGGCTGCCGGCGGCAAGAGGCCCCTGCGGCAGCGTGGCGACGATATTGCCGCGGGTGTCCGTGATCGTGAGGATCACGTTCTCCGCACGACCCAGCTCGAACGCGATCCGCGCAACTCCGTTGGTGGGATTCGGAGCCAGGCTTGTGATCCGCATTCCCTGGCCGGTGGAGGCACTCTCCACGCCCGAGGTGGACGTGGTGAAGTTCCAGATGGAGCTGAACGGACCCCAGCCGGCGGCATTGCGTGCCTTCACGTGCCAGTAATAGGTCTGGTTCGCGGTGAGGCCGTTCACGGTTGTGGACGTATCGGTGATCGCCGTATCACGCTGTGCCACAGTGCTGAAGGCGGCATCGGTTGATATCTCCAGCCAGTACTTCTGCTCGCTCGATGCACCACGATGCCACCACAGCCGTGTGTTGCTGGTGGGGACCGTGGAGGAGGATGTCGGCCCGGAGAGCGCCACCTGAACCGGCACCAGGAGCAGGTTGAACTTCCGGATGCTGCTGTAGCTTCCCCAGCCCACATTGTTCTTTGCGCGAACCCGCCAGAAGAATGGGGAGCCGGCAGGAAGGCTTGCGACGCTCTTCGTGGAGTCCGTTACGGTGGAGTCGCTTGCCACGATCGTGTTGAACGTGGAATCGGAGGCCACCTGCACCTGGTATGCGGTTGCGCCCGTCACGCGGAGCCAGGAGAGGTTCAACGGCGTGGAGGAGACCACTGCTCCGTTCAACGGCAGGTTGAGCGTAACCGTTGCCGGTGCGCTCGGCTGGCCCGGAATGAAGTCCACCTTCACATTGATGCTGCCGGCGGTGACGTTCTTGGTAATGACCTCGGCGCCGAGCGGTCCGCCGGATGCCGTGATCTCCATGGTGCCGGTGGCGGTGATCGGAATTGCATAGCCTCCGGACTCGGAGGATACGGCGTAGTACGTTCCGGAGGCCGGGGTGATCTTCACGCCGGAAATTCCCTCGCCGACGTCGTAGAAGTTGTTGTTGTTCAGATCGCGGTAGACGACGCCGGTGATGAAGTGATTCCCCTGATCGCCGTAATCCTCCGTGACGATCTTCGGGCCGGTGTGGCTGCCGCCGGTGTTGTCCGTGACGATGCCGATGCCGATCTCCGTCTCGATGGTCTGCTCGAAGTTCATCACGTTCTTGCGATGCCCGAGATCGGCATTTCCCCAGTCCACGTTGAACGCGATGTGGGCATACTCCAGATCCTTTGCATATGCGAAGACGTTCTCACCGAGTGCAAGCCAGTTGAGGTAGTTCTGTGCCTCCACACGCTGCACGAGCGTCGAGCCGTTGCTGCCGTTGTGACCCTGGAAGTTGTTCGTGGACATGTCCTGGCTGTGCAGGCGGGCCGCCGTGAGGAGCTTGGAGTTGATTGCCAGCGGCGGACGCACCGGATACCCGGCGAAATCACTCTTCAGCTTGTTTGTATCGACGCTGTACGTGGAGTACGCGAAGAGAATGTTCGGATCGGTGACGCTCGCAAGGCGGGCTCCCTCAGCCGTTGGATTGGCTCGTGCGCGGTTGATCATCTCAACCATGTACTGCTCCTCGGCCGTCGGGTTGCCGTGGCTGTACTCCTGTGTGGGAATGCTCGAGAGCACGGTGCGGGTTTCGGTACCGGCCTTCCCGGAGCCCGATGCCGCACGTGTGATGCTGATTGCCGCGGGTAGCAGTGTGTGTGCCGTGCCTTGCGCAAGGGCGCTTCCGCCGGCAAGCAATGCACCGGCTGCAACCAGGCTCGCAAGCGCACGACTCCTAGAGGGTGAATCGATCTTCATGTTCCATCCAGCAGTGAATGTGAGTGACTCCATGGACAATCAGCAAAAATAGGGAAGTGTGTGGAGATGTCGAGATGGAAAATCCGGTGCGAATCCGCGACGAACCGGTGCGGACCCGCGACGGACGAAACCGCCGCGCAGGGACCCGCGGAGTGCGCGCAACATTGAGGTGACGCCGGGATGCGCGCGGGATATTAGGAGATCATACCGGCCAGCTTGGGCGGCGGGATTCTGTTGGCTACGTTGGCGCCGCCTTCCGGAGCGCGCATGCCACTCACCCCGTTGCCTCATGGAACGACGAAGCCCTCGCGAGCCGGAACGAACGGGAGAGAGAATCCTTCCGGCCGCAGCGGATGTATCGATCCCGACAGGCTGGTGTATGGCACGCCTGTGGCGGCGCAGCGGCGAACGCCAACAATTGTCGTCTGCCTGCTCCGGTATCCAACACAATTTTCTCGAATGGCCATGAACAAACAGATGCGATCGATTGCCGCCATGCTGCTGCTGCTGTTCGCGGCGGTCCACACCACCTACGGCTGGGGGAATGTCGGGCATATGGCGGTGGCGGGCGTGGCCTACAACGGGCTCACCGCCAAGGTTCGCAAGCGTGTGGATGCGTTGGTTCAGTTGAACCCGAAGGTTCACGAGTGGGAACAGAGGATCCCCGCCGGCACGCCGGCCTCCAGGAAGTCGATGATGCTCTTCATGATCGCGGCGAGCTGGGCGGACCAGATCAAGGGCGATCAGCAGCATGTCGCTGACGGACCGGATGGGGGGAATCGTCCACCGACGGACGGAACGGCGGGGCGGAACACCGGCTACGGAGATTCGGCGATGCACAAGTACTGGCACTTCATCGACATGCCGTTCTCATCCGACGGAACACCGCTGCATCAGCCATATGATCCGAACGCGCGAACGCAGATAGCCCTCTTCCGCTCGGTGATTGCATCGAACGCGGCCGACCCGCTGAAGTCGTACGATCTCGTGTGGCTGCTCCACCTCGTGGGGGATATCCATCAGCCCCTTCACTGCACCAGCAGATTCAGCAGCGCGCTTCCCGATGGCGACGCCGGCGGCAACAGCGTTCAGCTCAGCGGGATCAAGCTTCAGGGAGTCGGCATCTCCAACCTGCACTCGTACTGGGATGACCTGCCGGGCGTGGGGGATCGCAATCGGGACTATATCAAGGATGTCGCCGCTGCGATGGTGCTGGTGCCGAACCTGCCAGCCGCGTCGGCATCCGCTGCCGCGAATCTCGATGTGGCTGCGTGGGTGAATGAGAGCTTCGATGCCGCGAAGAGCAGAGCGTACGCAAAACTTCTCAGCGCATCGAACGGCACGTTCACGTTCAATGCCGCATACAAGAGCCTGGCGCTCAGCACGGCGCGGCAGCGTGTTGCGCTTGCCGGTGCCCGGCTGGCCAACATCCTGAACAAGGAATTGAAGTAGGTCGAGGTGCCGATCATGGCGAAGCGTTGCGCGCACCCGGGCGCGCAACGCTTCATGCCTGAGACCGTTGATAACGTGATGGACCGTTCGGTCGGAACCTTTAATCGTTCGACTTCGCCGTTGCGCGTGCGGAACGTTTCGTTGTCTGGAACGGACGCACCGCCATCAGCGCGTTGGAGACGCGCCGCGTGGAGGGGCCGGATCCCTGGCGGCTGACCATCAGTCCGTTGATGGCCATCGAGGCGGAGCCGCCCCCGTCGAAGTTCATCGCCTGATAGGCGCCCTGCGACTTCATGAACGCCGCAAGCTGCGAGAGCGTCATGCCGTTGGTCTCCGTGCAACTGCAGCCGCTGTTGACCGTTGCGAGGATCAGCGTATCGCCATCCTTCGATATGCCAACGGCCGTTCGCGCAAGCTTGCCATCCACGAACCGCCGCGCCTTCGAGCCTTCCGTCTCGTATTCCGGATTCGCGATGCCGTCGCGCACCAGCCGCGGCGTGCCGGTAAGCATGTCGCGTACCGGCTTCGGCGGAGTGGGGGAGATGGTGTAGAGCAGACCGATGGTGTCCCCCGTCTGCACAACGGAGAACCACTCCGCCTGAACTCCCAGCGAGAGCACGTAGCCGTTCTCGGGAACGGCTACAGCGCCGGTGTCCACGGCTGTAACCACCAGGCGCATCGTGTCGCCGACGGCAGGGACGGGAAGGGGATCGCGTTTGCGGCGGGGCTTGATCGGCAGGCAGGCGATCTTCAGAATGGAATGCTCCCTGTCCTCCAGTACCTTGCTTTCCCGGTAGCTCCTGATCACCGCAGCGGTATCGACACCCGTGCCCTCGCTGTCGTCACCGGATTCGGCCATCACCCGGTTCGCGAATGCCTCGGCAACGATGGCGCTGTCGCTCTTGCGCGAGCCCATCGGCACGGAGTCGCCGTAGTGATGGTTGTAGACCACGATTCCCTCCGCTCCGCCCCGGCGGTTCACTGCGGAGACCTGGAAGTGGCGCGCCTTCCAGAACAGATCGCCGCTCAACGATATGCGATTGATTGCGGCGGTGCCGTCCTTGAAGATCATCAGCGACGACCACTGCTTGTAGCCGGGCATCTCCACAACCTCGCCGTTGGTGATCGTAGGCCCGATCGGCGAGTTGGAGCCGGCGCGCCAGAAGCTCGCGTTGGTTGCGGCCAGCACCGTATCGTTGGTGCGCTGCTGGGCAAGCGTGGCGATATCCGCAGCGTTGGCCAGGCCGTCGTATCGGCAGAGCGCCTTGTAGGAGCAGAGGCGGGCACCGGCCTTCAGATTGATGGTCACTACGTTTGCCACCTGGTTCCCCTGCGTCCTGATGCGCCGATGCGTGATGCCGTCCGCCAGTTCCACGATCGTTGTGGAGTCAGCGCGCACAACGTCTTCCATGGTCATCGCAACCCGGTGCGGGAGCGGCGCCGGCGCCGCGTGCGCAACGCTTCGATGCCGGCCCTTGCGCGAGCCGGATGCCGAGCGGTCATTGCGCGACTTCGACGAATGCTTCGCGGCCACCTTGGCTGATGCCCTGCTTCGGTAGGCGCCGCTTCTGGATGACGTGTTCTTCGATGCGGCCGCCTTGTGAGCCGCGCTCTTCGTGCTCGTCTTCTTCGCTGTGTTTCGCGAGGCCGTTGCGCCGTGTTTCTTCGGCCGCGTGCGTTCGGTGTGAGCGTGCGCGCGATTCATTTCGTTCGCGGATTCGATCGCCGGCATGAGCGCGAGCAACGTGAGCGAAAGGACGAGTGCGATCGCTGCACGAGTGGCCTGTGCGAACCGTTGCGGGCCGTTCCGGATGTACGAGCGATCGGTTTGATTCACGTGCGATTGCGCGAAGAGAGGATTGGGGGACGCATCGCGGCTGGAGAGGTGCCGGCTTGTGAATGCGTGCGTGCGTGTCTGAAGGAATGTCATGGTGATCCGGAAGAGTGCCGATGTTCGCACGTCGCGCTGCTACGCGACATCCTCGAACGATTTCGGTTCCCATCCCTCGCCGTGGCATGGGAGATAGTCCTCGGAGACAATTTCATCGAGCTGCATGCAATGCAGCCCTTCGGGATTGAAATAGCGGCAGCTGGAGCAGAGCGTCTGCTCGATGAGCCTGCGGTTGATCCGCTTGAAATGGCTGTACTGAATCTGTGCGGGGTAGATGGCGATGCCGTAGATCGCGGCGATCGTAATCCCCCACCACACTCCATACTCCGAGCTGGGGATGTACTGGCGGATGTACCACGAACCGAACATGGTTGCAGTGAGGCGGAGCATCGCAAGCCAGATCACCGGTCCCAGGGCATGCCGGTCCCCATTGCGCGGCGACCGTTCCCCATGCTGGGGATCGGAACCGTGCTGCGGATCGAGTATCCGGAATTGTATGGGGCGCCGTGTCACGCGACTGGCCTTGTTGAAATGCTTCGAATTGCTGGCGATATGCATCGCACCGTTGGCGGCCGGCAGTTCTACCGCATCACTGGACGTACTCGTTCATGAGCGGACCTGCCGACAGATGCGATGCCATAGACGCCGAGGGCATCGTGATATTACAGCGTGCGCGAATCCCAGGCAAGGGGCATGATGACCGGACTGGTGATTTTTACGATGAAGTTTTGTTCATCGTGTGCCAACAGCGGGGAATTGCCGCGCAAGAGCGGATACTGCTGAAAAAACAGAGGGCCGCGATGCGGCGTGCATCGCGGCCCGGACAGGATCGGAATGTGCGGACGACTAGTTGCGGGTATGCACGTTCTTCCAGATGTAGTCGGCGATCTCAATGCCGTTCTTCGTGCCGGACTCATTCGAATGGCGGAAGTGGATGCCGCCCCAGAGCCGGCTCATTGCGGCCTCGCGCGCCGCGGTCATGAAGTTCGGGAAGGAACGCACCGGCATGTGGCCATCGCGGTACTGCAGATAGGTCTCGGTGTTGTCGTCGAACGCCATCTCGCCGAACAGATGTGTAAGCATCTCGCCGGCGGCGGCGGAAATGGTGCTGTGCCCGCTGCTGTGCTCCGGGAACGGCGGCGTCTGGATCTCCGGAAGCCATGCCGTATCGATGTACCTGCGGATGTAGGTCACCGGCCTGATGCCGCCATCCTTTATACCATACTTCTCCGTCCAGCAACTGAGGAATGCGTCGGCGACCGATATGGAGACCATCGCATAGGCCTGCAGCGACTCCATCATCCCGGCGCCCTTCTTCTGGCAGGCTATCTTCGTGATGTTGATCCAGTGCCCGGCCGGGCTGATCTGCCGTGAGGTGAACATCACATGGCCGTGATGGAAGGAGTGGATCGGGTTGCAGTCCCAGAACGATGCCACCAGCTTCTCCGAGTCGCTCAGGTTCTTGTTGATGGTATACACTTCCATCGCCTGCTTGTAGAACACGGAGCCCTTCTTCGTGCTGTACGGCTTTGGCGGATTGATCGGGATCTGACTGGCGGACTTCAGAACCCATGGCTGCACATCGTTCCAGAACGGGTCCACCGGATCGCCGAAGTCCGGAGGTGTCGGCTCCCAGAGCCCCGGGCCCTTCGGGATCACGTAACGCGCGCGCGCGGTGTTCTTTACGTAGCCGTCGGTCTTTGCACGCTGCATCAGGCGCTTGGCGACGCTTTCTCCGAACGCGCGGGAGCGCTCGATCACGTCCGCAGCAACGCCGGATGACTTGAAGCGGGACATGTCTTCGTCGTACATGCTGTCAACGCGCCCGGCCGTGAACGTAAGCTCGTCGCCGATCACCTTGAAGGCGGCCACCATCGAGACCCGCCAGTCGTAACGTTTGCCGGCCTCCGGTTGCGGCAGGCTGGCAAGGCCGCTCACCTGGCCGGCAAAGGAGCGGAAGTTCGGGAAGCCGGGGCGTGCAGCCTCGTATCCCGCCATGTCCAAATAGGCGTATACCCGGCTGATGTTGCACGGCGTGCGGATCTCATCAACCATGATATCGGTGATGAACCAGTTCCACCGCTGCACGATTTCCGCAGCATCGTGGTAGAGCTTCGCGTCGTCATCGGCGCGCATTGGCAGTGCCGTTGCAACAGCCATGGCAATCATTGCCAGGGCCGTACTGCAGAGAGTTCGGGAGAGATGCTTCATCGTTTGCATGAATGATGTGTGGACCACCCGGCGAGGAGCTTCGAAGGCGGGGGCCACGTACTGAAGGCCGCGGTTGCGATAACCAACCAATATAACCCGATCGTCCGAACGGAGTTTCATGGGTCGCGTCCTGAGGAATGACAGACTCGACGTACCGGATGTGACAGGGTTGAACCGCAAACCGGGATGCGTCGAATCGTATCGTGCCCATTTCGTTGCCTGGTTCCGATGCGGGCGAACGGTTTTTTCGGAAGGATGCGGCGGCGGGAATGCCGCGTACTGCGATGCGTTCGCAATCGGGGGCTCCGTCATCGTTCATGCTCCCGCGCGCGCTATCACTTCACACGGCCGTAGCTGCGCCCCTTCCACGACGCGCCGCGCCGCGAGTAGGCCCAGCGAACGGAGTTGACGGCGATCAGGGAGATCGCGATCGCCGAGATCGGATGCAGAAGCGCCTGCTCGGCTCCCATCCTGAATCGTATTGCCAGCATTGCGCGCATCACGGCAGCAAGCACAAGCTGTATCAACGGAAGCCAGAACAGAACGAAGGTATAGCTGCGGGAGGCGATCGCGGCCGCGGCGAATATCGCCGGCGCCGTGTAGAGGAGGAGCGCGGAGGCTATGAAGAATCCCAGGCCGGTAAGACTGTAGTCGAATCCCGGAAAGAAGTTCTTCGAGAACCCGGAAAGCACCTCCGTCGGAGTTCGGTACATTCTGCACTCCACGGTTTCAACCGCCGTGGCGAGCGCGGTGCGAAGGCCGCGGCGCTTGGCCGCACGTCCCAGCCACACATCCTCCACGAGTTGCGAGCGAACGGCCTCGTGGCCGCCGATGCCTGCGTACGCTCGGCGGGTCATGCAGAGCAACTGGCCGTTGGTTGCGGAGAACTTGGGGTCGCGCCGGTTGGTGATCCATTTGTTGGGGAGATACGCGAAGTAGAGGAAGATCACCATCGGCACTACTGCACGTTCCCAAAAGCCGCGCAGGCGCTGGTGCGGAACGCCGGAGAGGAATTCCACGCCGGTGCGCTCCGTGAACGCGATGCACGCTGCAATGCTTTCCGGGCTGTGCACCGTATCGGCGTCCGTGAAGATCAACCACTCCCCATCCGCCAGCAGTGCAAGCTGATGGCATGCCCAGTTCTTCCCCACCCAGCCGGCAGGGAGCGGAGTCCCGGTGAGCACCCGAAGCTCCGGATGTTCGGCGGCGAGCTTGGCGAGGATGGAGCCGGTGGCATCGTCCGAGGCATCATTCAGCACACATACTTCGAAGTCCGGGTAGTTCTGTGCCAACAGCGATCGCACGCATGCGGTGATGGTACGTTCCTCGTTTCGCGCCGGAACCAGAACGGAGACACGCGGCGTCTGCGACGGGCGCTCGTTCTGCCGGATGGCGGCAAAGGAGAAATAGTTCCATACCGCTATGCAGAATAGAAGCGTCAGAATCAGTGTGACGGAAAGCTGATACAGAAGCATGCGAGGACGCGTGACTAGAAAGGCCGGATACGGAAAGGCCGGATGCAGGGGGTGATCGAGTGAGATGGGGAATTGAAACCGAACCCCAAGATACACGAATCCCCTTCCATTATCGAACAAAGATTCGTAGCCGCCGCGCCGGGCACGCCCGGCGCGGCGCGGATGCGTACAGATTGAGAGACATTACGCGATGGTAACCGGCGGTGCTTGACGCTATCTTGCCCGCCATTCCCTCAATATTCCTCGACGCATGATCGTTGATGCTCCATCGGATGATCGTTTCCACGACCTGCAGGCTGCGGGATCGTACGAGTGGAGCTATTTCGACGGGCTTGCGGATGACGGCGAAACCGGCTTCGTAGCCATCTGGTTTCGCGGTTGCCCGATGTCGCCGTACTACGCTGCCGCAATCGGCCGGCAGAGGAGGCGCCCGGAGAGTGCGGCGGCGCTCCCAACGGACTACTGTGCGTTCAGCATCAGCCTCTATCGGCGCGGACGCCGCCTGTTCTCCATTCTGGAGGAAGGCCCCGGTCGTGAGTTCGTTCATCGCGATGCCGACGTGCGCTACGGAAGGAACGCAGTTCGTACCGATATGGCCGCGAACGGAATGCGCTGCCATATGATCAACGTAGATGCTGCGCTTGCATTGGGTCGCGCACGGCTTGCAGGTGATATCGAGATCAACGCGCTTCCATCCGGGCAGATCGCCGGAGCGGACGGCCGCATGCTGATTCAGGAACGCGGCGGACACTTCTGGGTGCCGGCTGCGCTGGACGGGCGTTTCACCGCGCGGCTCGATCTGTGGCGCGCGGGACGCGGCATGCTGAAGCTCCGGTTCAGCGGCCGCGCCTATCACGACCGCAATGCCGGCTCCGAGCCGTTGAGCACGCTCAGTGCGGACTGGCATTGGGGAAGGCTTCACGCGGGTGACCGAACGTTTGTGTGGTTTCAGGTACGTCAGCAGAATGCCGCGCTTCCATCCTTCCAACGCCTCCTTCTCCTGGAGCGTGGGGGGCTGGTTGCCGGGGCCGATGCATGGCAGCTGGAGGAGACTGCTCCGATGGCGCACTGGTCAACGCTTCCACGGCCGCGTTCGATTCGCGGCACAGCTCGGGGGAGGGCGCTGGCGTTCAACGCCGCCCCCCGCTTCGTTGTGGACTCCGGGCCGTTCTATCATCGCATGATCTCGCGGATCGCCGTGGAGCACGAGGGCGCACTCTTCGAGGGGGATGGCATCTCGGAGTATCTGCGCCCTTCACGCCTCGCGGTTGCGGCCTTCAGGCCATTCGTTAAGTTCAGAGTGCGAAGAAGGTGAGCTTCGTTCTTGGCTCTTCGTTCGTGGTGCTTCGTTCTTGGCTCTTCGTTCGTGGTTCTTGGTATTTGGCAATCCGTTCGATGTACGTGCTGTGGCGGTTGAGACACTTCCCATCCGGCAGATCCGCTGCCGGGCTCCACAGCCGGGCGATCAAAGCACCAAGTACCAAGTACCAAGTACTACCGACAACTGACTACTAACAACCGACATCTCCCATGTCCCGCATTCATCAATTGCCCGATTCGCTCGCCAACAAGATCGCTGCCGGTGAGGTTGTGCAGCGTCCGGAATCGGTGGTGAAGGAGCTCGTGGAGAACGCGCTCGATGCCGGCGCCACGCAGATTGCCGTGGTGGTTCGCAATGCCGGAAAGTCGCTGATCTACGTGAGCGACAACGGCATCGGCATGGATGAGGATGACGCGCAGATCGCATTTCAGCGGCATGCCACCAGCAAGATCGCGACGCAGGATGATCTGGACCGGATCATGACGCTCGGCTTCCGGGGCGAGGCGCTTGCCGCCATTGCCGCCGTTGCCCAGGTGGAGTTGAAGACGCGTCGTGAGGATGACGAGCTCGGGACGCTGGTGCGGGCCGAGAACGGTGCAATCGTGGAGGTCACGAAAACCGCGATCGAGCGCGGCACGTCGATAGCAGTGAAGAATCTCTTCTTCTCCGTTCCCGCGCGCCGCAAGTTCCTGAAGTCGAACGCAACGGAGTTCAAGCATATCGCCGAAATGATGCAGCGCTTCGCGCTCTCCTATCCGGAGGTGGCGTTCACGCTGAGCGAGGACGATACGCTGGTGATGAATGTCCGTTCCGGGACGTTGGAGGAGCGTATTCAGGCGCTTTACAATCAGGAGATGATGAACGCGCTCCTTCCGTTCCATGTTGAGGGGGAGGGCATTGTGGCGCGCGGATATGTTGGCCGTCCGAACTTCGCCCGCAAGTCGCGGAGCGACCAGTACATGTTCCTCAACGGACGGCACATCGCGAGCAAGCTTCTCTCGCACGCGATCTTCACCGGGTACGAACACCTTATGGATGCGCAGGGCTATCCGCCCTACATCATCTTCCTGGAAATCGATCCGGAGCGTGTGGATGTGAACGTGCATCCCACGAAGTCCGAAGTGAAGTTCGACGACGAGAATCAGATCTATCAACTGTTGCAGCGCGGCACGCGCGAGACGCTGTCGCGATTCAACCTGACTCCCGCGATGACGCTCCCCGGCGGCGGCGCATCCGATACGGCTGAGAGCGTGATCGCGGCGCTCCGCTTCGCGCTGCCCGGGTACGATCGTCCGGAGGCCTTCCCGGTGCCGTCCTCCGGAGCGCGTCCAGACGCGGGCGCCGGCCCCGGAACGCGTTCGGCGGAGTCGTGGCGCGATCGGTCGCCGGCTCCGGACGCCTGGCGCGATCGCTCCGCGGAGAATGCCCGGGGAGGGATGACGAGCGACATGTTCCGCCAGCTTTTCGGCGAGCCCCGGTCGCCCGCGCACACGGACGTGCAACAGGCGGCAGGGATGGGGGGCGCGCAACCGGAGGCATTTCCCGGCATGGTGCATCGCCAGGAGGTGCGCGCGGTGGAGGAGGGGGCGCCGGAGCGGAGCGGGCTGTGGCAGATTCACAACAAGTACATCCTCTCCCAGATCCGTTCGGGCATCATGATCGTGGACCAGCATGTGGCGCACGAACGGATACTCTACGAACGTGCGCTTGCCAGCATGCGTGCGGCGATGCCGATGTCGCAGCAGCTTCTCTTTCCGTTGGAGATGAAGGTTGCACCCGCGGAGTATGCGTTGCTGCGCGAGCTGAGGAGCGATCTGCTCTCGCTTGGCTTCGACATCACGCTGGAGAAGGGGGAGCAGGCGATGATTCACGGCGTACCGAACGATGTTCGTGCCGGGCAGGAGGGGGCCATCCTTCGCGAACTGCTGGATCAGTATCTCGAGTACCAGCAGATGGGGAACACCGATCAGCGCGATCTCATCGCCGCCTCGTTTGCATGCCGCGCATCGATCAAGGCAGGCGATCCGCTCTCGCAGGAGGAGATGCTGAATCTGATAGAACAGCTCTTCTCCACGTCCATGCCGTACGTGTGCCCGCACGGCCGCCCGATCGTGATCCGCATCGATCTTGCCGAACTGGATCGGCGGTTCGGGCGAACGTCGTAGAGGCAGTCGTTATTGGTCAGTAGTCAGTAGTCAGTAGGATAATGATTCACTATCCGACCTGTTGTTTTACCAACGAACGACTAACCAGACACTCTACCACCGCACCCTTCCAATCACGATCGTGTCCGTGCCGCTCGTGAAGGGAATGCTGCTGCGTACCTCCAGCGATTGCAGGATGGAGTCGCGGCCGCCGTTCCAGTACGGTGTGAACACGTTCAGCGTGCGCGCCTCGTCTGCAAGCCATGTGATGCCGGCCGTGCGCGCATAGAGCGCCAGCCGGTGTTCGCGGATGGCGCCGGCGGCAGCGTTGTTGACAACGCCGTCCAGATTCACCACGGTTCCGTGCTCGAAGTAATACCCCACGATTCCGGCATTCCACGCACCCACGATACTCCCCTCCGGAACAACGCTGTTCAATTCCTGCGCCGCGCGATACCTGTTCGTATCGGAGCCGCTGTGGCCGGAGATGGTGATGTATCCGGCAACGCCAAGCCCTGCAATGGCCGCGAGCATGGACCCGCGCACGATACGCGCGCGAACGCCCCTCTGATTCCGCTGCCAGATGGAGCCGATGGCCTGGCCGAAGCGCGCAAGCAGATGTGGAACGAACGCGTAGTAGTACCATGAACGCATGAAGATGGTGCGCGCCGTTTGCACTGCGAAGAATACAACCGCCGCAGCCTCCACCGGCGGTGCAGGGCTGCGGTCCGTTTCCCGCCTGCGTTCACGGTACAGCAGCATGGCAGCGCCAACGGCCAGCGCCAGATTTACCACGAACCCCGGCGAACCCTTCGTCGAGAAAAGGAACGCAGCCGGTGCGTAGCGGAGCAGGTCTGCCAGGTTCTTGATGAATTGCGCAACCAGATCCAGGGCGCTCCAGTGCTGCAGATGCACGTAGTCGCGCGCGACAACCGCCATCGATATGCCGCTGATCTGAACCGGCGAGCCGAACCTGATCTGGCACCAGAGGAACCAGGGGAGTGTTACCATGAGCGTGGTGATCGCCGCGGTTGTAATGTGGCGCCACGAGGGAGCAGTGCCCCGTTTCCACGCCTGTCGCAACACCACCGGCCCTGCCACGAGGAGCAGGATCACATTGTCCGTACGTGCAAGCAGCAGGGCGCCCGCAAGCAGGCCCAGCGCAAGGGCTGCACGGCGATCGGCAATGCCGTCCCGTGCGATGCCGGCGCCTGCGTTCAGGAAGAGAAGCGTGAGGAACACATTCAACGCGGTCTCCATGCCGTTCATCGGCCCGCCGTATTCGAACAGCGCCGGAGAGAGGGCGTACATCGCCATCACAATGAACGCGGCCGGCGCATGTACACCCAGCCGGCGGCAGTAATGCCCGAGAAGCAGGATGGTGGCCGTGTCGATGATTGCACAGATCAGGAGGACGGCGTGAACCGCGAGATCGCGATCGGAGACCAGCGCAAAGATCGGAGTGATCAACGCCAGCCAGAGCGGGTGGAATCCATTGGTCAGGGTAAGGCCGTCGAACGTGGTGCCATGCCCGGCAACGAAATGGCGCGCGATGGTGAAGTAATAGAATGCATCGTCGGGGAGCGAGTGGCCGGTAAGCCATGCGACCGGCTGCAGCGCGATCGCAATACGGACGGCAAGGCCCGCCGCCGCGATGCAGCCTGCATACTGCGCGCGGCGGGTTCGAACTGGGTGCTCTGGACCGGGCGGGTTCACGTGAATGCTATATAGCGCTTTCACGGTTACCGCGTACCCGATCCGTGCATGGCGGCGGCATCATCATGTACCGCATCTGCATGGAAGCGGATTGCGCACGCTGCAGTCCGGCGTTCATTTCCGAGTCTGCATCTGCGTGGATGCAATCTCACCGCCCCGCAACATTCCGGAGAAGAACGAAGCGAGGCGGTTCGTGATTCGACGCAGGGAGGAACCCTGTGTACAAGCAACTTCCGAAGGGCTTTGCGTGCGCGCCTGCAGGCAGCGTTCCGTTGGTAAGCATCACCCTGTGTCATTGTTCTCAGGTACAATGATAATGCAAGGTAATTGTGCGTCCCCTACTCATTTCCTACGCACGGCCGTGCCGGCCCGTCACGGCGGGCATGCGCGGCGTTGAAGGCCGTAAATGCAGCGGAGCAATCACGCGATGTGATTGCTCCGCCTCTCTGGTCACTGGTTGATGATCCGGCCATCGAATCATGAGAACGCCGGCCGTGCCGATCGGATCTATCGTACGATCTGCAGCGGCAGTGTGACCGCGCTGTGGGTGCCAGTGACCGCAACGAGATAGTTGCCGCTCGGCAACGCGCTCACATCGATCTGCCGGGCCATCCCGCTCCCCGCGCTTCTGCGCATCACCTCGGCTCCCAGCATGTTCCGCACGATGATCGTGCTTCCCGGTGCGAGCGCACCGTTGATCGTGATCGTCTCCTTCGCAGGGTTCGGCGCAAGCGTTACCGCATCGGCCGATGCCCACGGTACTTCCGATGCATCGGGCGTTGTCACCACCACGGTGTTGGTTGGAACCGGCGCGTTGTAGTCGAAGTAGATGCTGGCATGATTGGGGATGCTGGTGCCGGGCTGGATCCCGCGTGCCAGACGGATGCTGTAGTTGAAGTATCCCTGGCTTGCGGCTTCGTCCAGTGTGCTGTCCGGCAGGTTGATCTCGATGAATCGCCAGATGAGGGCACCGCCGCGTCCGAAGCTGAGCGTGTAGGGATGGCTGGAGGCGCCAAGCTGCAGCGTTGTGGGGTCCAGCCCCGGCGGCAGCGTGTCGTACACGGCTACGTCGAACGCGGTGTCCGTGCCGTTGTTCTGGAAGCGGACGGTGTACTTGAGCACCGTGTCCGCCGGGCCGATCGTGCCGTGTGCACCGTTGCCGGAGGGGAGTACGCCGATCTCGTTCGGATCGTGCGAGCTGAGCGCGCGCGTGCAGAAGCGTGCGACGTTGTCGGCAGGCGTCTGATCCTTCGGGTTCTCCACCATGAGCTCATGGCATATATCGGTCCCTGCAAGCAGCGTCGTGTCCGCAAGCACGCGCACCTTGATCACGACGCGGGCGCCCACGGCCATCGGCCCCAGCTTCCACTGCGCCAGCCCGGGCGATGAGCCTACTGGAGCAGGAACCGCACCGAGAAGATCCAGATGCCTGTCCATCACGAAGTGAACGTATGCGGAGTCCACCGGGACCGTGCCCACGTTGTCCACGGAGATCGCCACCGTGCTCTCGCGTCCGGGGCGTATCGTGCCGGATGCCACGTCGATGCGGAGATCGCGCATACCCGGTATCGGCACTGTTCCAAACTCGCGGCCGTCTGCCACCTCCGCCGGCCGTACGACGCTCGCCGAGCGCGGCGCTCCGTTCGCCGGGCATGTCTGGTTCCAGTAGAGATAGGGGGCCAGCATGATGTTGTACGCGCCAACGGGCACCATCGTGCGATAGTTGCCGGCGGTGTCGGTGATGGCATAGTAGGGGCCGGGCTTCACCGCCACGATGCGTCCGGGGAGCGGAGCATCGCCGGCCTGCGGAGCGCAGTAGGGATAGTGATCAGCGTAGACGTTGCCGGCAACCGTGCCGCAGGTGCCGTCGTCGCAGAGGATGGCGGCATAGTGGAGAAGCTGGTTGCAGGAGCGCGTCATCGAGCCGAGCACCACGATGTTATTGCCATACTCCGCGAACCAGGTGAGCGGAGCCACCGCGTTGAACCGCGGCAGCATGTGCCACTGCGTGCCGTCGTAGCGGGCCATGTAGTTGTACAGGGATGCTCCCGATACGGCCGCGCAGGCGACATACACCTGGCCGTTGTGCGGCAGGGCGGTGAGCCAGTACTGATTGTCTCCGCTCGGAAGCGGGATCGCCTGCCATGCGGAGCCGTTCCACTTCCAGAGGCCGTCGTAGGCCTGCGGGATCCTGACGATCGCATACAGCTCGCCATGAGCGGCCACGATCTCCCTGATGCCGTCCGGGAATGGATCGCCGAGCTGTTCCCAATCTGAACCGTTCCATCGGACCACCACATCGTTGAACTTCGTGGAGTGCAGTTGGCCGAATGCATAGAGCCTGTCTCCGTCGCCGGTGATTCCCTCCAGGTTCGTGAGTGCGCCGGAGGGGATCGAGTCCCACGCCGATCCATCCCATGCAGGAAAGTCCTTGCGGTAGTTCCGTACGGAGCCCCTGCGGAAGCATGCACGGTCACCGTGGATTGTCATGGAGATGATGGCCATCGAATCGTCACCTGGCACATGCACCGTGTCCCATGCCGTACCGTTCCATCGTACCAGCGTCGGCCTCGATCCCGACCTGTTGAAGTTCGCCAGGTTGCCGAAGACATAGAGCTGATTGCGGTATGCTGCTATCCCTGCAACATATCCACCGGAGCTGGCAACGGTGAACCCTGCGAACTGCCGCCAGTACGATCCGTTCCAGGCGGAGATCTCCACCACACTGTCCGGGTTCCCGTAATTGTGGTGTCCCGCATGGCAGGCAAGCAGTTCGCCGTTCAACGTGGCGGTAAAACTTGCGCCGGCCTGATCGGAAGCCCATGAGCCCGGGTTGGAGAGCCCCTCCCCCATGCCGATCCATGCTGCTGAGTCGGAACACTCGGGGGGCTGTTGTGCATGCGCGGTATCTGCTGCCGCAACGATCACGAGTATCGTTGCGGCAAGAAGGAGTGCCATTCTGTTCATGATAGTGCCTGAATGGCCGTGCCGGCTCGGAGAGGCGCCCGCCTCGGCTGTGTGTGCTGTTGAGAGAAGGAGAATCGTACCTGATGGATCAACACGAACAGGCGCGTTCCGTTGCAGGGAATTGCAGCGCGCGGGAGCACGTTCTACTGGAACGGGCAGGGGCCGCCGCGTTCTCTGCGCATGTGTAGTTCCCATTGCAGATGCGGAGGAATCGATGTATGTTCAGCGCATTCCCCCTACATCTGTAGTCTTCTCATGGTTGCCCGGATATAGTCCTCTGTTGCCGATCCATTCCCTGGGTTGACGGCGTTCTATCGATTCATCTACATCAGTATCATCATGGATTATCGATCCCTTCGATGCAGTGCGGTGCAGGTCCTTGCCGCCGCCATCGCGATTCTCGCCACACGGCCCGCCACGGCCTAGATACACACCAATCCCAACGCGCCGTACAAGCGGCCGCCGTGGGATGGAGCGCTGGAGATACGTTTTCCCAGGCCGGCCATTTGCCCGCCGCTCAGCCTGACCATGCCGCTGGATGTGATGCTCGGCTATATCGGCGGCGACAGCCTGGTGCGAACACTTTCGCTTGCAGGCACTGATACGCTGGCTCGCACCATGGCCTACACGGACACGCTCCGTCAGGCAATGAAGTACATGTATCTGATGGACGACTATGATCCGATTCGTTTCTTCCAGTGGAGCGGTTGGACAACGACTCAGATCCTTCACTATCGTACTGCGCCCGATTATCTGTGCGAAGCTCTCGTCTATCGTGCTCGTGTTGCCTGCCCGGATACGCAGCGCACCGCCGTGCTCGGTGCTTCGGACATCATTGCCTATGTGCACGTCAACGCCACGCAGACCAAGATCGACACGAACGCCGCGCATGCGATTCATGCAACGCTTGTCTCCTGCACGATGCTGGACACGATCAAGGGGCGGCGCATTCCGAACTGCTGGAGCAACGATGCCGGCAGCAAGCTGAAGAGCCCCGGCACGGCGGCGGTTTCCGTTGCCCGCGCCGAGGGGAGCCAGCCGTCCGTGCCTGGTGCGTGCCTTCAGTTCGAGATCAGCCCGGAGTGGTCCCGCGTGGGAAGCAGCCACCATCCAGGGTGGCCGGGAATGTCGTTCGGCATCAACGATTCCACCGTCGGCCAGGGCTTCGCCGGCCGGCCGGGGCCGTGGGTGCAGCCGGATGTGGACTACATCGTGCTCCTCCGCTTCCAGGGGATCGGCGGCGATTCCCTTTTTCAATATGCGTCCGTATTCCCAATTCAGTGGTTCGGCAACGCCTGCTGCATGTATCCGGTTCTGGGCGGCACGGTGTATGATCCGTACGATGACTTCGGCTTCGGCCCCAGCCGGACGCCGGCGCAGTTCATCGCCGGGCTTCGCTCGCGGATCTATTCCATCACTCATCCGTAGCGGAGGCATCACATGAACAATCGTACAACGCGAGGCCTCGCCGGCCTGGTGTTCTGCGCCATGGCAATGGTTGGAGCGAGGGGCTGTATGCGCAATGCCCTCCCGATGCCGAGTACCCCTATCGCTTCTGCAAGAATGGGCAGCTCGTGACCCGCTGCGCATCGGATCCCTATCATCTCTGGGAGGATGGGCAGCAGCTTGTTCCTCTCAAGCGGCACTATCCCGGCTGCATGACGATCGAGCAGGAGGGGCGGCTGGATATCTACATGCCGAAGGTGGTGACCGGCGGCGGCCCGGATGACTACGTACCGGTGTTTCTGCTTGCGAATCAGGAGAGGGATATCGTGGACGGCTTCAACGACTGGAACGCGATCTGTCCGCCATCGGACGGGGAGTTCGACTGCTGTATGAAAATCTACTTTTCTGGCGACGACAGAGACTTCGGCGGGCCGGGCGACGGGATCAATGGGAATTTCGAACTCGATGCACGCACCTGCCGTCCGACATGCAACGACGACCATCGTATCTATGTCAACGACTCTCCGCTGTGGCTGTATAAAAGGCGTGATCCGGCGCCAGGCGACGAAATCGTACATGCATTCTACACCGGACGCTACCCGCCGTCGATCGCACCGGATTATGAAGCCTACAGCCTCTACCAGGCGATCCTCTTCGGCGTCGGTTTCTGGTACGGCCTTCCGGACATCCGGTACAGCGACCCCGGCTGCAAGCGCCCCAACTCCATCATGGCGAACGAACTGGCCGACGGTCCGCCTACCGGCATCACGCTGGACGACATCTGCCAGTTCCAGAAGCTCTACTGCGATCACGAGGTCGGGCTCGGGGTTGAGGACGCACGGGCACCATCGCTTTCGTTCAGCGCATCGCCCAATCCGGCGAACACCACCATCACCCTTCGGCTGCCGGAGGATCTTCCGCACGATCCGTTGACGCTTCGGCTGGTGGACGCGAACGGAGCAACGGTGCGCCAGATGCAGTGGGATGAGGCCGCGCGTGAAGTCACGGTGAACGTCTCCGCGCTCTCGAGCGGCGTATACATGCTCACGCTCTCGGACTGCGCATACTGCCACGGTGAGAAGGTGATCGTGCAGCGTTGATGCCGCGATGATGGTTGGCCATCGGCACCGGCGGGCGCCCTGCGCTGCGCCAACGGTCAGGCGATCCGATGCGAAACGAGACGGGGCCGCTGCAACAGTGCAGCGGCCCCGATCGCGCTCGTGCCGAGGATGTTCGTTCGCTCGTGCGCCTACATCCGCTCCGGTATCTCGATGCCGAGAAGATCGAGCGCAAGCTCGAACTGCCGCAGGCAGAGTTCCACAAGGCCAAGCCAGGAGGCGCGCAGCGCGGCGTCGCTCTCGGAAAGAATGTGGCACTCGGCAAGGAAGCGGCTCAGCGTCTGCGCGAGATCGTAGACGTACTCGCAGAGGAAGCTCGGTGCGCGCTTCTCGTACACGTCCTCCACGGCATCGGGGAGGCGCGTAAGCTGAAGCAGCAACGGACGTTCGCGGTCGCCGGGTGCAAGCACCTCTCCGGGCGAGAAGCCGCGCTCCGTGGCCTTGCGCAGGATGGACTTGGAGCGCACGGCCGCATAGAGCAGATAGGCGCCGGTGCGGCCCTCGAAGCGGGTGAACTTGTCGAGGTCGAAGATGTAGTCGCTTGTCCGGTGATTCATCAGATCCGCGTACTTCACCGCAGCGATGCCCACCGTGCGGGCAATCAGCTCCTGTTCCTCACCGGGATAATCCTTCGCGATCTCCGCCTCGCTCATCCGTTCGGTTGCCTGAACGGTTGCCATCGAGATCAGGTCGCCAAGCTTCATCACGCCTCCCTCGCGTGTCTTGAACGGCTTGCCGTCCGGACCGTTCATCGTGCCGAACGCAACGTGCTCCAGAATAGCATTGCCGGCGATGCCGGTGCGCCGCGCGGCGCGGAACACCTGATCGAAGTGCCGTCCCTGCCGCGCATCCACAACATAGAGCACAAGGTCCGCATGCAGATCGTTCACACGCTGCTCCAGCGTTGCAAGGTCCGTGGTGCCATACATCACGCCCCCCTCGCGGTTCACCACGATCAGCGGCTCGATCTCCTTCTCACCATCGGCCGGCGGAAGCTTGATCACACGCGCACCCTGATCCTCCTCGATGAAGCCGTTCCCTTCCAGGCGTTCCAGCATGGCGGGGATGCGCGGGTTCGCGTCGCTCTCACCCAGCCACAGGTCGAACTGCACGCCGAGCGATTCGAAGTCGCGCTTCAGCGTTGCGCTGGAGACATCCACGAAGTGGCGCCAGAGCGCACGGTATCCCGGGCGCCCCTGCTGCAACTCCATCGTTGCAACGCGTGCGGCATCCATCGCCTCGGGATCGTTCTTGCAGCGATCGTTCGCACGAGGATAGAGCGCCTCGAGATCCTCGGAGGCAATCGGCGGCTCCGTGGGATAGGGCCCGGTATACGCCTCGTCGAAATACGGGAGGCCCGGCTGTTCACGCTTCAGCTCCATGATCAGCATTCCCATCTGCCGTCCCCAGTCGCCGAGATGTACGTCGCTGGTGACAACGTCGCCGCGGTAGCGGAAGACGCGCTGAAGGCTGTCGCCGATGATCGAGGAGCGGAGATGCCCAACATGCATCGCCTTCGCCACGTTCGGTCCGCCGAAGTCCACCACGACATTGCGCGGCCGCTCCACGAGCGGGCAGCCCAGGCGTTCATCCCGGCCCATGCCGGCAACCCATTCGCCGATGAACGCATCGGTGAGCGTGGCGTTCACGAAGCCCGGGCCCGCCAGCGAGAGATCGGCGAAGATCTCCCGTTCGGCTAGCGCCTCCAGCATCTGCTCTGCAACCTCTCGCGGATTTCGCTTCAGGGCCTTCGCCGCGGCGAGCGCGCCGTTGCACTGGAACTGGCCGAGGTCCGGACGAGCCGATACCACAACGGTTCCATGGGAACTGCCGATGCCGATCTCCTCGAAGGCATCACCGAAGAGAGCGGAGAGTTTCGTGAGAAGCGATTGCACGTGATGTCCGGATTGATGATGGGCGCCTGACAGGCGCCGCGATGCTACCGTTGTATGCAGTGGCGATAATTTACTGCAGGCGTGCCGGGGTTCCACGGCCGTTCACACGTTGATGCGTATTTGGGGCCGTGACAAGCGGCCGATCACAGTGTCGGCGGCTTTTTGCAACCGGGGGCCTGGTTCTTTGGACACCCGCCTGCGGCTGGCTGTAGTGCCTGGTCAGCTGCAGGAAAACATGGAGCGGCGAAGAGGACGGCGCGCTGTCGTGTCAGGATGTCCGTGCCCGGATGCTGCGGCGCATGCAGGCACACAGCAACCGGAGCATGCGAGCGGGGATCAGACTATCGAGAGCCTGCGAATCAACTCGTCCTTGCGCCGCCGCGACACCGGAATGGTGGCGCTGTCGGACATGATCACGAACCCTCCCTCGCCGCGCAGATACTTCCGCACGTGCGCCATGTTCACCAGATGCGAGTGATGCACGCGAAGGAAGTCCTTCTCGCCGAGAATGGTGTCGAACTCCTTCATCGTGCGCGACACCAGAATCTGTTCATCGCGCACCAGATGAAACCGCGTGTAGTTGCCGTCCGCCTCGCAGCGAATGATGTCGCTCATCTGTACCAGGATAAGCCCGTCGTCCGTCGGGAGCGCAATCTTGCTGTGTTCCGGCGACGCATGGCGCAGGTTCGCGAGAAGGACCTCGATGTTCTGGCTCAGCGTACGCTTGCCGCCAAGCTTCTGCTCGGCCTTCGCCACTGCGGCAATCAGCTCGTCGCGATCGATCGGCTTCAGCAGATAGTCCAGCGCTGCCGCCTTGATGGCTCGCAGAGCATACTGATCGTACGCCGTGGTGAACACCACTTCAAATGTCTTCTCCGGCAGCGTTGCAAGCAATTCGAAGCCGTTGACGAACGGCATCTCGATATCCAGGAACACGAGATCGGGCGAGCACTTCTCGATCATCTCCCGGCCGCTTGCAACGGAGTCCGCCATGCCCGCTACGTGAACGGATGGGCAGCACTGTTCCAACAGGCTTCGAAGTGTCTCGCGCCCAATCCGTTCGTCGTCGATAATGATCGCCTCAATCATGACTGCGCCTCCTCTGAACTCGGATGCTCCTCGCCCGCGGCCACATCCTGCGGAATGTAGAGATCGATGCGCGTCCCCGCGGCTGCGCCTGTCGGGTCAACCAGGTCCGTTACCTCCAGCGTGTAGCGCTGCCGGCTCAACAGGCTCAACGTGTCCAGCCGGTTGCGCGTAATCTCCATGCCGTACGAGCGATGATCCACCAATGCATTCTTCTGAATCTGGGCGGCGCGAATTCGTCCCACACCGTTGTCGATGATGGAGCAGACCAGATGCGCAGGCGTCTGCCGGAAATCGATCGTGAGCGTGCCGGGCGATGAGCGATGCGCCAACCCGTGCTTGATTGCGTTCTCCACGTACGGCTGAATCAACATCGGCGGCACTTCCATGTTGTTCGTGTTGATTGCCGGATCCACGGTGATCCGGTACGTGAAGCTGTTATCGAAACGGAGCGACTCCAGGTCCAGATAGAGCCGGAGCTGTTCCAGTTCATCGGCCAGCGAAATCGTTTCCGCCTTGGAGTTCTCCAGCGTGGCGCGCATCAGACGCGAGAACTTCGAGAGATAGCGATGCGCGGATTCGGTATCGTGCCCGACGATGAAATGGAGAATGGAGTTGAGCGAATTGAAAATGAAGTGCGGATTCATCTGGGCGCGCAGCGCCTGCAACTGATACTCCACAAGCTTCCGATTCAATCGCTCCTTCCTCCGCACGTCGCGGATGCGATAGAGCGCCGCGAGGGTAATCAGCAGCGCCACCGCCGCAAGGCAGCAGATCAGGAACGCCCACGTCTGCCAGAACGCCGGGTGCACCTCGATGCCCAGTGTAAGCCCGGCGTGATTCCAGACGCCGTCGCAGTTGGAACCTTCCAACCGGAACCGGTAGGAGCCCGGAGGAACGTTTGTGTACTCGGCAATCGGCCGCGTGCCGTCCGCCTCCCGCCAGTCCGAATCGAACCCTTCCAGCATGTAGCGATAGACATTGCGCGACGGGTTCGTGAAGTCGAGAGCCGCGAACTCGATGGTGAAGAAATTGTTGTTGTGTTCCAGGTCTATCCGACGCTTGAACACAGCCGATGTATCCAGGTGGAACGCTGTGTCCACCGTCTTGAACGATGTAATGCGCAGTGCCGGCTCCGTTCGGTTCAGATCCAGACTGTCCGGATGGAAACGGAGCAGGCCGTAGGTGCCGCCGAAATAGATGTACCCTTCGGTATCGCGCGCGCAGGCCTTGAAGTGGAAGTCGTAGATGGCAAGCCCGTCGTCCGAATAGTAGTTGCGGAACCTCCCGCTTGCAGGATCGAATCGCGAGAGCCCGTTGTTCGTGCTGATCCAGAGCCGCTCGCGATCGTCCTCCACGATCGCACAGACCGTGTTGTTGATCAGCCCGTCGCGCTCCATGTATCGTTTCGCGATACCGGTTGCCGGATCGAATCTGTTGAATCCGCCGCCGGAGGTTCCTATCCATAGAATCCCGTGCCTGTCCTCATGGATGAACCAGATGCGATTGTTGCTCAGCGTCCGCGTGTCGCTTGGGACGCTTACATACCGTCTGCAGCGTCCGGTCAGCGGATCGAAGAGATTGAGACCGAAATCAGTACCGACCCATATTCGCCCCAGATGGTCGCGCAGCATGCAGAGAATCTTGTCGTTGCTGAGGCTGTTCGTATCCGCCGGATTGTTCCTGTAGTGAATCGCACGGCCGGTTGCCGGATCGAACCGGTTCAATCCACCCATGCTCCCAACCCAGATGCCACCGTCCCTGTCGTCCAGAATGCTCCAGATGCCCCCCAGGGTCAGCGAGGTGGTATCGGCATCGGAATGCTCGTATCGCCGGAACGTGCCGGTTGCAGTGTCCAGCGCGTTCAGCCCCTTGTTCGTTCCGAACCACACCCTTCCCAGTGCGTCGGGATAGGCGGTGTTGATGGTGACATCGGTGAGGTTGGTCGGGGTATTGCCGACGCTGTAGTGCATTGCAACGCGTGAGCCGGAGTCCACGCGGTTGATGCCGTCGCCTGCGGTTCCAATCCAGATGCGTCGCCGGGAGTCGATGAAGATCGAGCGCACAACCGATGCGCCGATGCTGGTAGGATCGTACGGGTCGTAGAGATAGTTCTGAAACTGCCAGCGGCGGCGGTTCACCTTGCAGACGCCCAGGTTCGTGCCGATCCAGATGTTCCCGGAATTGTCTTCGGCGAAGCAGTTGATCTGATTGCTCGAAAGGCTGTTGGGGTTGCTGGGATGGTTCGTGAAGCCGAACATCCTATGGTGAGCCGAATCAACCACCACGCCGCCGCGTCCGCTGGTTCCAATCCAGAGGGTGCCGCTGCGATCCCGAAACACCGTTGTAAGCGCCACACGCGGCGTGTCGGAGATATGGTATTGATCGAACTTGCCGACGCTGTTGTCACGGGGGTTGAGCAGGTAAAGCCGGCGGAACGCCAGCACCCAGATCGTCCCGTCGGGCTCCGCGTACAACTGCCTGATCTGCTCCAGCGGCGCGGAGTTGAACGCCGGGATCGTGTGGTGATTGATGAATCCGCAAATGGATGGATCGTACAGATTCATTCCGCCGTCGTACGTGCCAACCCAGATGCGGCCCGAGCTGTCGCGGCAGACGGCCGTTACGAAGTCGCTGCTCAGGCTGTGCGGATCGTCCGGTTGGTGCGTCAGACGCTCCACGCGGCCGGTCACGGGCTCGAGAACCGAGACGCCGGCATCGGTCGCGGATGTTCCTATCCAAAGACGTCCGCTGCCATCCTCGCAGATCGATGTGACGATCCCCTCGCCGATGGAGTTCGGATTGCGAGGATCGTGCCGGTAATGCGTGAAGCGATTGGTGATGCGATCGTAGCAGTCCAGCCCGGCGCCCTGCGTTCCGAACCAGAGCATGCCGCGGCTGTCCTCGAATATGCAGTCCACACTTCCGTCGGCAATCGAGAGCGAGTCGGTGGGGTCGTTCCGGAAGATGGTGAAGGAGTGCCCGTCGTATCGGTTGACGCCATCCTGTGTTGCAAGCCAGATGAAGCCGAGCCTGTCCTGCAGGATCGCGAGGATGTTGTTGTGCGACACCTGCCCCTGCTGCGCGGTGATCCGGTCGATCTTCAGATTCTGTTCCTGTGCGGATGCCTGCCGGCTGCACAGTGCGATGCCGAGGATTGCAGCCGAAAGCGCGGCAAGGAACGCACGGCGCGAACAGCGAAGTGCCGGAGGAAAGACATGCCCACAATGGCCGTGCCTGCCTCCACCTCCATGCTCGCCGTGCCCGGGCCGCCGGCTGAGATCCTCCGTCATGATGAGTGGGTCGATACGTCGCTGCGTGATGTGTCTCTACCACCGAGCCGATATTGTTGCCGGTTGGCAACGGGGCGCCGGTCCGCTGGGAAACGTGAGCTGCGCCAAAAAGCTACAGAAACATCTAGGGTTGCGCAATGCGACGACGTTGGGTGTGGCATCTCGTTGCGGTGTCTCGACGTCTCGCCCCGGCCTGAGCGCCGGTTCGCGCCGCGGGCGATTGGGTAGCGTCACAGTTTGCGTATCAGCACCGTCGGGTCGCCCTGAGAACATCAACCTCGAATGCGTCGAGGTATCTATCAGCAATGCTTCGCCCGTGGTCATCGCGTGCACGGCGAAGCCGTGGCGACCGTTCCCGCTGGGTGCATCGTTCCGCCGGGCGGATTGTGATGCCGGCCGGAACAGGTTGTCACGTCCCGGCTTCGCCTCTGCTGCGCGGGGTCTCGCGAAGACGATCGATGTACGTGGTGGCACAATGCCTGGAGTCACGAGCAGCCGCAGGCGGGGGAAGCCTCCGCTGCTGGTGATTGCCGGTGCGATACGAATGTGGCAGGCACGCGAGCGATGCCGCTCGCCGGTTCTGTCACGGCGGAACGGGTGAGGTGGATCGGGCGAACGCCTTCACTCCGTGATGGTGTTCCGGTTGAAATCCAGTATCCGCTTCCTGTTCCCGGCATGCAGTTCGATTACTCTGCTTCCGGCGATGCTGTACATGTTCGGTCCGTTGAACAGATGGACGGCATCGAAATTCACCGCGCTGCCATTCACATGCAGCGTAAGGGAATCGAGCTGCGATCCCGCAACGCTGAACCGCACTCCTGTCCGGGTTCGAACGTCCAGAACGTTCTCGTCGGTTCGCGGAGTCCGGCACCAGCGGGGCGGCTCACGGTGCGCCTCCCTGAATGCCGCGAACGAAAGTTCCGCCGCGCGCGCGCACTCCACCACATAGCCGGTGAGGGAATCCACCGGCGCCGGGAGCCGCAGGCGCCAGTTGATCTTCTCCTCCATCCAGATCCGCTCGGCGGCAAGGGGGTAGATGGCCACGAAGGCATCTCCCATGCGGCAGAAGATCCAGCCGCTGTCGGAACGATCGCACTCGTCCAGCGACTTCGGGAGGAACAGATCCACGTGATGCGTGCTCGCCTCGGCAGGGATGGCGTACAGCGCCGCAAGCATGTTCCGGTACTGCACGATGTGCTCGTACGGCGAGCCGCCAACCCACTTGTTCTCGTTGGTATAGCTCCCCTTCGTCCTCGCGATGGAGCCTACGATCAGTTCCGGCTCCTCGGGGAAGAACATGCCGGCCTCCATGGCGGACCATTGCGGGTGGAGGCCGAAGATGGTGTTGTTCGGTTTCGGCGATGCGAACGTGACATCCCAGGAGTGCTGCTGGATCGGCTGCAGCAGGCCGCCCGGCACCGAGCCCAGGCAGTAGTCCGGCGTCATGAAGTCGTACTTCCCGGCAAGCGTGTAGCGCTCGCTGCTGGAACGCATCTTCGCGCGCGAACGCTTCAACTCCGTGTGAACGAACGCGGTGTCGCGATCGTGCGCGATTGCACGAATGATCGGGGGGCATTGAAAGCCGCTCAGCGCGGCGAACGTCAGCTCGTTGCCGAGGCCGTTCGGCATTGCAAGCGAATCCTCGAAATAGAATCCCGCGTACGTTCCGGCCTCCGCCCTTCGCGGATCGATAACGCTGTTGTCGCCATGGCGCGAGTGAGCGCCGCAGTACGATCCGTTCAGGTACTCCGCCGCGAAGTCCGCGAGAAGATATTCGATCATCATATCCACCCGCTTGCGCAGCAGCGGATCGTTGGTGAAGTCGCGCAGAACCAGCAGCGGCGTGATGTACAGGTAGACGTAGCGCGGCGAATCCCACTCGGTGACGCTGTTCGCCGCAACGTCGTCGATCCAGTGATCGATGTACTCCTTCGCGTCCGCATAGTTCTCTGCGGAACTCTTTCCGTTGAACCAATCGCCGCGTCCCAGCTCCGGCCACTCCTGGCTGAAGAGGAGGATCGCCGAGTAGTACATCAGGTAGTGATTCTCCGTATCGCCGCGATACGGAGAGTAGCTTTTCATCATCCCCCGGAAGCGCCCGCGCCAGTAGCTGTTCAGACGGTCCTTGCAGTGGAAGTAGAATCCCACCGCCGGATACAGCCAGAACATGTCCCCTACCGGATGCGTGAGGAACGTATCCACCAGCTGCCATGCAAATGCCGTGTCGATATTCAGCTTCAGCTTTGCGGCGGCAACGGGGAGGAAGTTCGCTCGATCGTCCGCAACGGCCTTCAGCGCCTTGAAGCGCAGTTCAGCGGAGGGAGTGGCCGGCCAGGCCGTGCGATGCGATGGCGACTCCTGCGACTGCGCTGCCGCCCGCATCGTGCACAACGCGGCGCAGAGGAGAAGCAGGGCCGGCGCCGGGATGCAGCAGACATATCGTTGTGCGACATATCGAGCCGCTGCGGCAGTCCGGCCGAATGCGGTGCGTTTCCAGTTCACCATTCCTTCCTCCGCAGTGTCCAGACAATCGATCCCTCCAGTCCGCTCTGCACCCAGGAATTGCCGGCCATGCGGAACAGACCGTCGCCGTAGGTGCCGGCAACAAGGGTGTCGTTCGCCATCACCAGCGCATGCACGATGGGGTTGGCGATGTTCGCCGTCCGTTCCTCGCAGCGCGGCGTGCAGGCGTTGTACAGCCATACGCCGCTGTCGCCCGCCACATAGGCGGAGGCTCCGCCTGCCGAAATCATTGCGTACACGTTCATGCGCGGGCAGCCGGGAAGCTGCGCCGGCGCTCCGCGCGCGGGGCCGGCTGCAGCAACCATCACACCCTCACCGGTGGCATACATCCGGCAGCCCCCTCGTGAAGCGCTGCAGGAGCCGTCCGCGCATCCAACGATGCCGAGAATGCCGCGCGGCTCCGTGAACGAGCCCATTGCCTGCCATGATGAGCCGTGGTCCGTGGAGCGGAAGAATCGGTTCTCTCCCGCCACAACCAGCTCGTTGCCCGGGCCGGGCGTTTGCAGACGATAGGTATACCCACCGTGCAGTTCGCCGGGCGGATTCTCCCAGTGGTCGCCGCCGTCGCCCGAACGCCAGAAGCCGAACGCCGTTGCCGCATAGATCCAGCGCGGATCGTGCTGGTCCACCATCACATCCATCACCTCGGTCATGCGCCAGTCCGTCACGATCCTCCATGTTGCTCCGAAGTCCGTGCTTCTGTGAACGCCGTTCCCCGCCGCCATGAACAGGATACGGCCGCGCGATGAATCGACAGCATCCATGCTGTAACCCTTCACGTTGCGCGGGCCAAGCTGTCGCCACGTGTGCGCGTTGTCCGTGCTTACGAACAGGCCGCTTTGAAGTGTGCTGGCGCCGACTGCGTAACGGGGGGTGGCGAGTACAACGGCATAGAACGTGGTTGCTCCTGCCGGTTGCTGGAGAAGCGCAGCCCATAGGGCCGTTGCGAACAACAGAGCGGTACGATAGCTGCACGGCGTTGCCTGCGCCGTGCGCTGATGGTTGCGACTGGATGCCCAGTCGTGTTGATACGGCATTATCGAATCCGTGAATCTTGTGCTTCGCTGGCTCCGGAGCCTCCGCCGAGCAGGGCGGCATGGTGCGCGGCCGTTCGGCGCTGCCGGCACGGCGGGTTGGCGGTTGGCAGTCCGCCATGATCCGCGTCGATGTACGACTGGCGTACGATCGCCGGCAATTCGCTGCAGGCAATCAACCGGTTCGCATCCTCGATCAACAGCGATCGGTCCGCGAAGCCGGCAATGCCCGGCAGTAATGGAAAGCTAATCGGAATTTTTGATAGAGACGAGCCGCAGCCATTTCGGCCGGAGCTGAACGAGGGTCTGAACGGGATGAGTCGAGTATTGCCGTTCCTGGACGGCGTAGGGAAGATAGGTTCCGGGCATGCGCCATGCCACTATCGATGAGCAGTTGGAGGATTATCCGATGTGGATGAACGGATTCCCGTGACCGGCGGCGCCACGGCGGTCCAATGCCCGTGGGCGCAGGGCGGCTTGCAGCCGGCCGCCCCTTGGCGGCGCCCCTTGGCGGCGCCCCTTGGCGGCGCCCCTCGGCGGCGCCCCTCGGCGGCGCCCCTTAGCGTCGTCTCTTGGCGGCCGCCCCCTAGCGGCCGCCCGAGATGCCGATCCGAAGATCGATCCCCACCCGGGTTGTGCTGCGGCTGATGTCGCGCGAACCGGCGGCATCGGGGATCGTTGCCTCGTAGCTCACGAACGCAGAGGCCTGCACCGTGTTCGAGAGTGTGTAGCGGAACTGCGGACGGCAGCTGATGCGCGTGGATCCGTCGTTGTTCCCCTCCGGCTGGAAGTTCGTCAGATCGAACCGCTTCCGGTTGGTTCTGCCGTACGTGAAGTTCAACTGGAACTCCACGTCGTTCTTCAGATTGAGCCCGAAGAGTGGAAGCGAGAGGCCGCGCTTCTGATAGGCGAACTGCAGCTCCAGATCGTTCTTCAACTCCTTGGAGACTTCGCTCCGGTCCGATGTGATCAGCGAGAAATCGCTCGTAGTGCGATACGTGATCGAGCCGCTCATCGTTCCCTTCCAGTAGTCCGGAAGGCCGGTCACGTTGATCTGAATCAGGGGCGAGAACCCGCGCGAGACAGTCTGCGATTCCGGTATCTCACCTTGGTCCGTGATCCGATAGTTCTCCGTGTACTGGCTCTTGTATTCGTGCCGCACGGAGACGCTGGACGCCCAGCCCGAGAAGAAGGGGAGCTTCTGCAGGTTGTTCCAGGTGAACCGCCAGTTCACGCGCGGGAGGTATCGCGCAAGATTGCCGGGAAGCCAGTTGAATGCCTCCAGCTGCTGCTCGAAGATGCGGGAGGTAAGCTCCGTCAGTTTCCGGTTGTAGACGTTCAATGCGGAGTCCGAGCCGGGCCCGGACGGAGCAGGGCCCAACCCACCGCGCTGCTGGATGTATGCATTGGCGATCCCCTCGATATCGTTGCCGAACGGATCGAACCCGAAGAAGCTCGGCAGGCTCAGGTAGGTGCGCGAGATCTTGCCCGTTGTGCGCGGGTTCGAGATCTCCTGCACCACGCCGTTGCCGTCCGTGGTGACGAAGTAATCCTTGTTGTACCCCCACTCCAGATTCCAGTTCAGCGTAAGCCGTGCATCGGTCCACAGATCGCGATCGGTGGTTGCGGTGAGGCTGTTGTTCTGCGTGAAGCTGTTCGGTGCGAAGATGTTCGGCGCGCGGATCCCCTGCTCGCTTGTGACATCGACGAAGGGGAAACGCGAGGATGGATGGAACGAAAGCGTGCCGTTCGGATCGGAGGTAAGGCCGAGCTGATAGGCCGTGCCGGGACCGAAGTCCGGTGACTCCGAGCGGAACAGAAGCGAGCGGCCCCAGAGATTCGAGACGCCGGTGGAGCCCACGATGCCCGGGTTGTTGGAACGATTCGCCTCGGTGAAGCTGAAGCGAACCGTCTGGAAGTCCAGCAGCGGAACCTTGATCAGATATCGCAGGATGTTCGTGATCACGCCTGCGCTGTCGGCGGCGCGGTCGTTGCCGAAGATCGCCGTGCCGATCGAGGCCAGCCGGACATCGAGGCCAAGCGTGGCGTTGCTGGTCCAGTCTGCGGACTTCGTGTATCCACCTACACGGCCGGCGGTGACAGGAACCAGATCGTCGTGCCAGTGATACCGCACGGTGTAGTTCGCCGACGGCGTGAGGTAGCTCTCCGCGTTCGGGATGAAGGGGATGCGCGGCCGCGTGTTGAACGTGATCTTCTGATTCAGATCCTGATCCAGTCCGAAGTTGAACAGGCGCCCTTCCTTCAGGAAGATCTCCTTCGCGATCTCGCCTCCCGTGCGCTGTGTGCCCATCAGATCGGTCTCCAGATGAGCCAGCGAACTGGTGGCGTCCACGGAGTAATCCGTGGTCACGTTCACGATGCCCCCCTCGGTCATCTGCCAGTTGAACTGCGCGTTGCGTGTGGCGTGGAAGTCGCGCACAACCGGGCTCGGCTCCGGGATATTGCGCAGCTGCTCCGTGGTGCGTCCGCGCGTGAACGATGTTCCGGCGCTCAACTGCGATGGAAGGAAGTTGATGCGGAAGTCCTTCCAGAAGTTCAGTACCGGCACGCTTCCAAGGAAGGTGAGCGGCTGCAGATCGTACTTCCGCGGGATGTCCACCGCGTAGCGCCCCTGAAACACCCACTGCCAGCGGAACCGCTGCTCCACGATCGGCGAACGCTCGCGCGTCTGGTCGTACGTGTAGCCGAACGTGAGGCGGTTCAGCAGATCCTTCACCATCCAGTTCTCGCCGGGGAAGTTGATCTTGATGTTGGAGAGGGCGAACCCATCCTGAACCACCAGCGTTTCGGTTGCATTGCGCAGACTGTCCGCCTGCTTGCGCGCGGAGTCCGGGTTTATGCCGGTCTGCTCGCCGATCTGCCGCACGGCGGCATCAACCTCCACATCGGACTGCGATACATAGCGTGGCTTCTCGATCTTCTCGGAGTGCTTGTATACCAGCGGGAGCGACGATCCCTTGAACGCGTTCGGCAGGAACTTCTCCATCCGGAAATCCGAATTGAACGCCCAGTCCGTGGCCTCCACACGATTGCCGAACCGCTCCTCGAGTTGATGGAAGTTCGGGTTCACCCGTTTCACATTGTAGTTGAGCGTCCCAAGGTCCGCCAGTTTCGCGTTGGCCGCAAGCGTTGCGGCCCAGTCGCTCGCGTCCTCCGCGCTCGTAGCCCGCAGTTCATCCACCCACATCGTGGTGGAGAGCGAGCCGGGGTAGGCATTGTTGACGATGCCGAACGCGATGAACTGCACGCGCGTGAGCGAGGGGATTCCCTTGATGAAGAACTTGTTCCCGGGCTGTCCCGGAACCGCGAAGCCGTCCGGGTTGGGCGCCTGCCCCTTGATTGCCGCCAGGTCGCCGAAGTTCACCGTGTATTCGTTCCATCCGCGGAGCAGCGGCACGCGATACTCGTAGTAGTTCAGCGAGTCCCAGCCGAAGCGCATGAACGCGATCACCTTCGGCGCCTGTCCCGGCGTGGGCTGATCGTCCATGTCGCCGCCGCCGTGCAGGAAGAACTTCATCTGCTTGTAGTTGAACACGTCGAACGGACGCGGGCGAACGCGGATGGCGCCGCGCGATTCGCCGCGAGCCAGATCCTTCACGCGGATGGTGAGCGACTGCTCGTTCTTCAGCACGTCCGTGCTATACTCGCGCTCCTGCTGCACGCCCGGCGGAATGGTGTAGAACTCCGGCGGCCCGGAGTTGTCCACCAGATTCACGAAGGCGATGTCCAGCTTCGGATCGCGCGCCGCATCACCCGTGGTCACGTCCACGATCGGCGTATTCAGGTTGCGCCAGTCGCTTCCAACCAGGTTCATCTCGGCGATGCGCACGTGCATGTGCGTCGGACTTTTGAACCAGATCCTCGCGAACTGCACGTTCGCGAACGACGGCGATCCAACCGCGCGATAGCCGGTACGTATCGGAATGCGATACTGGCGCCAGCCGTTCGGGTTGTTGCCGCCGCCAACGATCTGCGGGTTCGTTGCCGGGTTGGGATCCAGATTGATCTCGTAGCTGAAGTACGTGTTGTCCAGATCCAGGCCGCGGTTGCCGTTCAGATCCTCGGTATCCGGGTACGGGCCCCGCTCCGGGCCGACGTTGTTCTCCAGCCCGTTCACGTTCGCGTAGTCCGCCTCGTTGTCGCTGCCGGGGGCGTTGAAGAAATAGTCGTCGCGCGAGGGATCGGGTTCGGCGGAGTTGTACCTGACGCGCTCCGAATCGTTGTTCATCGCGTCGATGCCGACATCCTCACCCTGGTTCAGAATATCGTCCAGCTGCGGATTGGTGGGCGTGATGCCGTCCTCCGTGTTGATCTTCTGATCGGGGATCACATCCTCCGAGATCTGCCCCAGATCCATGTACATCTTCATGTGCGGATCGTAACCCTCCACCTGCATCGTCACCTCGATGTAGTCGATATTCTCCTCATCGAGATTCGTAGTGTAGAACGAGAGGCTGCGCATCATGCCGCCCCATACGGAGTCGCGCGATACGGCGCCCTGCTCGTAGGGGAAGTTCATGTTGTACATGCCGCGGCGTTCGGGGTTGAACGCGAGATCGAGCACCGTTGTCTTCTGTGCCCCCTGCGCCACATCACGATTCGGCCAGATGTCCGTGGTGGCGGTGTTGGCGGGGATATGATTGTACCAGAAGAAATGCCCCTTGTGCGCAAGGCGGTTGGAGTCGTTGGTGCCGATCGCGGGATCCACCGGCGCGCTGGAGGGATGCCAGTAGCTGTAGCTTGTGCTGAGCTGGATCTGGCGCTTCGCGCCGGACTCGAAGTCGTCGATGTAGGCGGCCCCCTTGCCGAGATCGCTGGAGACGAGGCTGGCCTTCGTGTTCGGGTTCGGCATCACCAGTGCCCATTCGCCCTGCAGCGACAGCGTGGACATCTCTTTCGTGTCGATCAACGGCAGCGCGTCGATCGCCTTCGTGAGCCATCCCGCCTGATGTTCCACCGATCCGTCGAAGCCCAGCATCACATTCATCGTGGGCTCGTCGCCGGAGTAGATCTGCACCTTCTCGGTCTGCAGCGACTGCTCGTAGCGCATCAGCGTCATCCCCAGCTTCGCCTTGGTGTAGCGTTTGTGCAGCAGATCGTAGTCCGCGCGCAGGCCAAGCAGCGTCTTGACGGAGGTGGTGAGGAAGTCGTTCTGTTCGTACTCCACCACGATGTTGCCGGTGGAGTTGTTGGCGCGTGCGGAGATAAGCGTAACCTCGCCGAACACCGGGTCCACTCTGTAGTCGATATTCTCCTGCAGCGGCTGTCCGTTGGCGATCACGCGGATGGACGTAGGGGGCACGCCCCAGCCGGTTCCCAGCGGGATCTTGTTGCCGCCTGCGCCGGCGATCTCTCCATCGATCGTATAGCGGCTTGCCCGCTCGTCGCGCCGGGCCTCCTCGCGCGGACGGTCGTAGATCGCGTTGATCACGTAGTTCTCCGCATCACCGCCAAGCAGCGGGGAGGCGCGGAGCCCCTTGCGGAACGGCTCGGACGAGGGGAAGATGATCTCCCCCTTCGCCGGATCGAAGAAGTAGGGGGAGTGAATATCGAAATCGCCATCGGCCTTCAACTCGTTGGAGCTGTTGTACCGGTCCACGCCCAGCACCGTCACCAGCCGCGGGCTGCCCCCCACCTTCAGTACCTCGCTGGTATCGGGCGGAACACCGTAGGTGATCTTGATGGTGGAGTTCTGCAGGTCGATGTTGCGGACGCCGGAAAGCTGATAGATGTTCTTCATCTGCCGCGCCCAGAGAATCTTGAACGTCGGCTGCATGTTGTTCACGTAGATCAGCTTCAGCACCGTGCGCGATGTGTCGCTGCGCGATGTGGAGAGTTCTCCGTAGCTGCGGCCGTCCTGCGTGCGATAGGCAACGGCGTACATCTTGTCCTGCTGCAGCGAGCGGATCGTCACCGTGCCGAGCAGGCGATCCACATCGTAGCCGCTGCCGGCATCCAGACGGCGGAACGCGCCAAGCTGGATGGAGCCGGAAACCGTCACCGGCGGGTAGCGCTTCGCGTTGTCGTAACGCTGGTTGGAGGTGATGGCGGGGAGCGTATCGTAGGCAACCGCCTGGATCTGGGCAGGGATGGATGCGTCCTTCACCTGCTCGTACACCTCGATGTCCGTGATGCTGTACGGCTGCATGTCCGGCGTCGCCGTCGGCACCGGGCTCGAGTAGTACTCATCCCAGAAACGGGTGTAGACGGTGTCCAGCCAGAAGTGATTCTGAGCGTACTCGTACGGCTTGATCGCGATCGAGGTCTTCACCGATCCGCCGGAGACCGTCACCGTCTTCTTCTCGCCGCGCTTCTGCGATGCGATCGCCGTAAGGTTGAGCGGTCCGAACTTGAACGCGGACTTTACGCCGAAGAGCGTCTGGCTGCCGCCGATCAGCGTGCTCGGCGTCTGCAGCTGCACATTGCCCGCCTCCACGTCCTGAATGATATCGTCGTCGGAACCGGGGCCGCCGCCGAATGCGATCTTCAATTGATTGTCGAAATCGAACTGCCGTCCGTTGTCGAAGTCGGCGTTCAGCTTCAGCTTGTCGCCAACCTTGCCCGACGCCGATACCTGGATGTTCTGCTGGAAGAATGGCGCGGACTGCGTGGAGCCGAGCGAGCCGATGGTGGTAAGGTTGTTGTTGTCCCACTGCCATCCGGCCGAGAGCACCACGCTTGCGTTGACGTTGATGCTGACGGTAGGTGCGCCGAAGATGGAGAAGATCGGGTTCTGCGGAATCGGGATCTCGAAGTTGGTGCCGTTGCCGATGATCTTCTCCAGCGCATCCTTCGGTTCGCCGGACGGAGCGCTGCTCAGTTTGTAGTCGGCGCCGCGCTTCTCCCAGAGCGAACGTTCCTGTGCATGCTGGCGCTGTGCCAGAAACTCCTCCAGCGAAAGTGTCTGCGGCTGGCCGTAGCCAAGCCCGAACACGCTCTCTTCAAGGCGCACATCGCCGCTTGCGGAATCGAACTGGATGGTGTGCTTGTATGCACCGAACGGAAACGATGCATCGAGTGGGGAGAGCGGAGTCCGCGGTGTGGTTGTGGTTCGCCCAACCGTGTCGCGCACCGCAGCGGAGGAATCAACCTGCGCGAATGCTCGCGGTACGATCACGGCGCCGAATACCAGCGCCACGATCATTTGCGCACAACGAATGCCACTACGATATCTGGTGCTATCGCTCAAGGGAACTGCTCGCTACGAAGAGAACTGGACGAGTCGAATCGTGTTTGTGATGATCGCCCGAACCGGCGGTACCGGGCATCACCGGTATACCGTATTCATGCAATAATAACCGTCCCCCCACATACGGCAATGGTAGCGTAGGGCTGTAAACGGCTCTGTGTACCCGTGGGAACACATCTTACTTGACCAGGCAATCACGTAGCTCTTGAGCGATAGAATCCTCTTGGCGTTGAGAACGTTGATGTCGGGATTCGCCTTCCCGGCGTGCAAGTGAACATTGGGTTATTGGGGGATGGGATGACGACGCGAGTATCGGCACCGTGTAACGATGCAATACTAGGTCTCCCCGATACCTGAATGCAAGGGATTCGGAAATCCCTTCGAATGGGTTGGTAGTATTTGTCAGTAGTTGGTAGTCAGTTGTTAGCGGGGTAGCGTTGATGCATTTTCCACTAACCACTAACCACTAACCACTAACCACTAACCACTAACCACTAACCACTAACCACTAACCACTAACCACTAACCACTAACCACTAACCACTACCTGTCCAACAGATTCCGGATGGCGCTCCGCTTGGGTGCGCCAGGGGTGGCAGCGTTCTTGGCGCTGTTGCCGTAGTATCCGTAGTACTTGTAGTATCGGTAGTACTTGTACGACGAGCCGTAGCTCTGCGACACATCGAAGTCATTCAGCACCACGCCGAGCGGCGACACGAACACACGCTCCAATGCATCGCGTGTCTTCTGCAGGAACTCGATCTTCGTCTTGTGCGCGCGAACCACCACGATCGATATGTCCGCAAGCGTGGCGAGGATCACGGCGTCGGTAACGGCAGCCGTTGGCGGCGAGTCCACGATGATGGTATCGTAGCGGCCGCGGAGCGACTCCAACAGATCGCGCATCGGCCGCGAGCCCAGCAACTCCGAGGGGTTGGGAGGGATCGAGCCGGATGTGAGCAGATCCAGGTTCGGAATCTTCGTTGTATAGATCGCCTCATCCAGAGGAATGTTCCCAACCAGGCAGTTCACCAATCCCGGATCCTTCGGCACGCCGAACACCGAATGCAGGATCGGGCGGCGCAGATCGCAATCAACCAGCAGCGTCTTCGATCCGCTTTGCGCGAACACGATGGCCGTGTTCACGGAGGTGGTGGATTTCCCTTCCTGCGGAGTGGAGCTGGTGAAGAGGATCACGCGCGACTGGTCCTCCAGCGACGCGAACTGTACACCGGTTCTGAGCGAGCGGTACGCCTCGGCGATCGGCGACTTCGGGTCCACCTGGGTGATGAGGTGCGGCGACACCTTGCCGCTTGGCGTGATATCCTCGCGCACCACATCGGTGAACAGCTCCTCGCGTATCGCGGGGATCGCGGTGAGCATCGTGAAGCCGTGCTTCTCCAGTTCCTCCGGCGTATGAACCGTGGTATCGAGGAATGCAAGCAACAGTACGATGCCGATGCCGATGCCGAGGCCCGCAAGCGAACCGGTGACGACATCCCCTGTCCGGTCCGGGCTCACAGGCACCGGATCAGGCTGCGCGAACTCGATGATCCGGACGTTGGAGAACACGGACTGCTCCGCTATCATCTGCCGGTTGTATTCCTCGTTGATCTGCATGTAGACCTTTTCGGTGGCCGCCTTATCGCGCTCCAGCCGTTCCATGTCCAGTTCCATACCGGGCACCTGCGACTTCTTGGAGGCGATCTGTCCGCGATTGTTCTCGATGGCGGACATGCGTGCCTTCAGCGTGCGGAGCGATATCTCATCCTCGAAGATCTTCTGGCGCAGCCCTCCAAGCTCGCCGATCCCTGCGCGGCCGGTGTTGTCCGTGCTCGTGGAGGAGCTGCCGGCCGGTGAGGCCATGTATGCAGCCGTCTTCTCGCGAAGTTCGGAGCGGAGGCTGGCGATGCGATCGTCCATCTCCTTCAGCTTCTTCTGATACCACACCTCGCTGGCGCGCATCGGATTGCCGGCCTCGATCATTTTCCGCTCCACTTCCAGGCGGCCGATCTCATCGCTCATCTTCGTGATGTATTCCGGCATTGCGCTCGCAACGGCGGTGGGCAGCGTCGAGCTTCGGTCGTGCATCTGCTGCCGCATTCCCTCCAGCCGCTGCGTGAGGGCGGAGATTTCGATGCGTGTGGACGTGGCCTCCTGATCCAGTTTGGAATCCTGCGCCAGCAGCTCGCGCGTCTGATCGCCGAGTTCCACCACCTGCTTCCCCTCGCGGTAGTTCCTGACAAGCTGTTCCTGCTTGGCGAGCGAGTCGCGGATCGTCTCCAGCTTCTCGGCCAGGAAGTCCTTCAGCGACTTCGCCTTCGATCGGTTCTGCGCCTGATTGTCGCGCTCGTATACCTGCGCGTAGATGTTCGTGATCAGCGCCGCCTCACCGGGGTCGCCCGCCTGCGTGATGATCTGAATGATATCGGCATCCTTCGAAGGCTTGAACGACACCAGACCGCGCACGCTGGATGCCACATAGGTTATCAACTGTTCGTGGCGTTTCTCCGGCCCAACCTTCATGGAGGCCACCTTCCGCTCCGCCGCCGCGACCACCGGGATCACGGAGTCGCGCGCCGTGGTGTCCATGTACCGTTGCGCCACCAACTGCACCGCCGTCTGCTGCAGCAGCGGCTGCGAACTGAGAATCTGCAGTTCCTTCTTCAGGATGCGCTCCGGCGGCTGCCAGAAGACGCTGCTCTGCCCCTGAAACAGCGGCATCATGTTGGCGTCGCGCTCGTTGATGATCACCTGGAGCTGCGAGCGATAGATATAGGGGAGCGAGTAGGTGAAGTATGCGGCAATCAGTCCGGCCACGATGGTGCAGGCAAGGATCACCCACTTGCCGCGCCAGAGCAGGCCGATGTAATCGCTGAAATTGAAACGCCGCTTCTCGTTCCCTTCGAGCAGCGACAACGGCAGGCCGGCGAGCTCGCCTCCCATCTGCCGACGGGCGGGCGTGAACGATTGCGGACGGCGCGCAAGCGCGCGGCCGTCGTTTCCAAGCGAGCCACCGCTCCCATTACCATCGTAGGGGGGATAGCCACCGCCATCTCGACCATTACCCGAGCCGTTATGCGGGGTCAGCATACCTAAACTACCTCTGTCCTAATACGCCAAGCATAATAAACCACGACCAATATATCCCTACTCAGCCGCAACGCCAAGGGGAATAGGCCAGGGCAAACGCATTATAAGAAG
>JAFDZV010000050.1 GCA_018266795.1 Bacteroidota bacterium
ACCCACTTGATTAAATGAAGCGCCTCATTTTTTTCGACGGGCATCTCGTGGTCAGTCGTGGAAAGAACTCCGCGGCAACGTTGTGAAGGAGAAATCTTCCGCGATAATGCAGAAGAACGTATCAGAAATCGATTCCCTCTGCGTGTATTATCCACTCCAATATTTGCCGCAGTACGCTCCGTGAATTTCCTGCGATCGCGGGCAGCGCAGGCTTGCCCACACCATCCTCCAAAGGCTGGATTCGTAAAACGATAACTACAGCAGGTACTGCGGCAGGGTGGATGTTCCGGTCACGTACACCGTATCGCAAACAGCCACCGCCCAGCATCCGGCAGCATATTCCCGCGTAGTGCTCCGCCTGCACATGCATATCATTCCTTCACCATCGAACTAACAAACTCCTCGCTCTCTGTGTTAGTGTGACGCAACAACACAGAGCTCTGGTTGCATTGATGCACATGTCCCGGCGGCGCCGGCAAGCGTTTCGCTGCGTGCGCGAACCGTGAACATTCAGGTTCCGCCGGGCATTTCTCCTACTTCATCCATCATCGGGGAGTGCACCTCATGCGACGAGCTTATGTAGTTCTTTCCCTGCTCGTCATGCTTCTGCCTGCTTCATCTGTCATGGCAGGCGGAGGCGATGGCGACAAGAAAAATGTCGAACCGCTCCGCAGAAGCGATGCGGCGCTGGGATCATATCCCGGCGGACCAGACTCGAAGGCACCATTATCAACAGGCTACTACGTTACGGACAACGACGCCCCGCAGACCGGGCAACCATGGGCGCCGAATTTCAGCATCGACCCGGCACCACTGAGCGAATGGCACAGAATACTTTCCGGGCCGAACCAGCGCCTGCCGAATTTCTGGACCCGCCCGGAAAGCAACGGCTATGAATATTTCCGCAACCCTGACGACATGTCGGACTCAACGGACAATGCATTCGCCGGCCCGATTGCGATCGGCTTTCCGTTCTACTATTACGGGCGCAAATACGATTCCTTCTATGTCTCCACCAACGGCCTGATCGCGCTGACGAACAGACGATATCAGTACGACGAGCAGGGACGCCGTGTGGACTATGAGCCGGTGTTTGACGATACGCGGCCTCGAGCCGCAAGCGCTGCCGCGGATACAACGCCGGACAACTACGGATATCAGTATGTGGCAACCGGAAACACCACCTCTCCGATCGGCGGGCTTCGCAATCCGAACAACGTGACGTTTCCCACGCCATTGCTGCGTTCGGTGATCGCCCCGCTGTGGGACGATACGGAACTATCGCAGTACGATCCGAACACGGGATTACCGGACGATTTCGGGCAGGTAATGTGGCATCGGTCCGGCAGCTCGCTCGTGATCTATGTTATCAATCAGTCGATGAAGGGGAGCAAGAATATTCCTCTCCTTGGAACAACTGCAACCGTGCAGCCGCGTACGCTCCGTGCCAGCTATCAGATCGTTTTCAACCGGCTGGACAGTTCCGTGCAGATCAACTATATCAATTTCCGAGGATCGTGGGTTGACGGTACGCGCGTGTTCAATATTCCATCCAATACCATGTATCGTTCCAACGCCACGATCGGCATCCAGAGCCACGACGGCGAGTTCACCAACTTCCTATCCAATGTCGATTTCGGCGGTGCGGTATTTGCAAACGGCAATCCGCTCGGCACCCCGCACGATGCAATGGCATTGATGTTCAAGCAGTGGAAGAATGTGGTGCGAGTTCTCAGTGCAACGTTTCAGACGCCGAGCCAGTTCGTGCCCGGCAAGTATGTGGACCTGCCGCCAGGTTCCACGTCGGACAACTACGAGCTGCTGCTTGGCCACGCCACACTTGGCGTTGTTCGCCCGGTTGGCATAGTGCAGAATGTTTCCAGCGACGTAGGCCCGGTAAACGTTACGCCGCAGCCGATACGCTTCAACGTGATCTTCCGCATCCGCGATCTTGTCAATGTCGGCAATCCGCCGGTGTATCAGCGTACGGCCACGTCCGATACGCTCTTCCCGATATTCGGATCCAACCCGTTGACGCACAAGAATGTCGACACGATTCGCTTCGATCCCTATATCACCAACGCAAACGTGCCACGCCAGGCAGGGCGGTTCCGCGCCGAGGTGATCGCTCTCGATCAGGCGCCGAACGGCTCCACCTACGGGGAGCAGTGGCCGTTCGACGATACAACCGGCATTCATGTCTTCGGCATTCGCCGCCTTGCAATGCCGTTCGTCTCCACGTTCAACAACTACAGCGTCTCCCCGGAGGAAGGGACGATTCCCTCCGTGCAGGAATGGGTATCGCTCGGCGCCAAGGTTGCCGACGGTGACGCCGCGTGCTACAATCCGCCGCCGCCGCGCGGCCCTGCAGGCGACCAGCAGATCAATTCCCCTGTCTGCCTGATGGACCGTCGCGACATGTTCGATGCCTACTACCGGAACAATGCGCCCGGCGCCCTCTGCGGCGATACGCTGGTCTCCTTCCCGATCAACCTCACGCAATCGGTGGCCAACCCGGTTCTGCTTCTTTCCTATCAACGCTCTGGCCGTCAGCAGAACGGATACCCGCGTGACTTCAGCGACAACAACCGCATCGGGCCGGAGCAGGCCGTGTACAACACGGTGAAGGATCAATTGCTGCAGACACCGGATAAGCTGATGGTTGAGTTCGCGGAGCCAAGCCTGGACGGGCTGAACGGAATCGTGAACATCGCAAGCGGATCGTGGCGCAACGCCGGCTTCAATCACGCACAGGATGTGATCAACTGGGGCACAACGTCCCCGCGCTGGGGTGTGTTCGGTGGAGGCGGTGGTTCCGGCCTGGACACCACTGGCAAGGTGGTTGTTGACGAATTCGACGCCGGCAAGGATTTCGAATTCAACCGGGCGTATATCCCGATACCGAATCACTGGGCGAAGGCGGGCGATGGAAGCAAGACGTTCCGCTTCCGGATCCGTGTGGAAGCGAAGAACGACGGCAACCCGTTCGGAGCGCCGGCAGACGACGGCGACAATTTCTACATAGACAATGTGATGGTTATCGAGCCGGACAAGCCGGAGATCGAGGTGACCGCGGTGCATGCGGACTGGCCGTACACGGAGGCTCCCGCATCGCAGGCGCGCGCAATTCCGCTCTCGGTGAAGATCGGGAACAACGGTGCAACCGCTGCTACAACGTTCGGCGTTGCAATGGCCGTAGATAACCGCACAACGCCGCCGGCACCCGGGCTTCACAGCTACTATCGGTACCAATCCATTGTATCGCTGCCGGCAGGCAGGGACAGAGTGGAGAATTTCCCGGCATGGAACGCACAGGAATGCGGCGCCAATATTCAGGTGACGCCGGGCGCACACGCCAGCACCTCCACTGACTACCGCATCTCCGCGCGCATTCTGCCGCAGAACTTCGACGCCAACAATCTCAACGATGTCAACTACACGGACCTTCGATTGACGCTCGGCTCCACATTCGCCTACGATGACGGCAGCAACGACGTGCAGAACGCAGCGGGGCTTACCGGAAAGGGTTTGAACCTGATTCCTCCCACCACACAGGATGGCAACGGAGCAACTCCCTACGGTCCGTCCGGCGGCAGCAGTTCCGGCACGTTCGCGATGCAGTTCCGTATCCTTGCGCGCGATACGATTCGCGGCTTCCAGGCCTACTTCGGCGGTGCGAATCAGTCACCGGATTTCGTACTCTACTCGCTGTACAAGCAGTTGGGGAACCCGAACAATCCACCGGCCGGACGACCGGTGATACGAGCCTACAGCACTCGCGGCGCCGACAGCGACGGTGCTCATCGTTTCGATCAGTATGTGACCTATCTTCTCGACACGCCATACGTTGCCGAACCGGGCACCTACTTTGCAACGGTCGCACAGCTTGGGCAGACCGGCATCGAACTTGGCGGCGACGCGAGCCGCATGGCTCAGATTACCACCATCGTCTCGCCGGGGCCTCCTGCCGGCGTCGGCAACTACAGCATCGCCGCACATCCGGAGATGCGTCAGAACCGCTTCTGGTACGAGGTGACAACGGAGTCCGGCGGATGGAATCCGATGATCACGCTCACAAACAATCCCGGCTATCCGCATCTGGATTTCCAGGGAACTGTTGGCCCGGTGAAAACGTTCACCCGCGGTTCGTGGATACCGATGATCCGC
>JAFDZV010000051.1 GCA_018266795.1 Bacteroidota bacterium
ACCGCATAATGCGTTTGCCCTGGGCTACGGCCGTGCGTTACCAGCAGACGTAGGGGACTCCGGCGTCGTGCTGGTGCAGGGGCAATACAATCAACCATGTACAGCGTATGGCAATCGATCGTGCGGACTGGCACTATGGTGGGGATTATCCGGCCGGGCTACCCCCCGAGAACGGTGGGACACACATCGGCATCTATCTCGCCTGGATAATCATGAATGGGCTGGAGGGTGATCTTCATCGCGAACATTCCGCGGAGTCTCTGATGTCGGTCCGGGGAAGAAGCATGACCGGACGCGAATTCCTCGAACAGGAATGTGATGAGAAGTTTACTGAGGAGAGCTTGAGCGAGGAGGGAAGTGCCTTCACTGCTGCATACTACAGCGGTGAAGGTGGGAAGGGATACGGTCCGTTCATGGACGACTATGAGGCAGCGCTCGTTGGCAACCTTCCATCGGCGTATCATGTGGCGGATACATGGGAGAACTACGACAGATTCGCTCCGTATGCGTCGGCAGCGTATTCACGTTGGAAGGAGAGGGGCCAGCTCTGAAGCGGCGTTCAACATCAATGCAATGACGAGGGATCGACCATGGACACTCCGGTATTCCAAGGCAACCTGCAGTTTTCCGGATCGGCATCGCACGTGCTGGACCTCGCGGCAATGTCGCTCTCCGCGAACGGGTTTCGCGTAGCGCAGCGGTCTGCAACCTCCGCCGAGTTCGCGGGCCCAGGCATGCGCAGCACGAATCAGAATCCTATCCTCGGTGCCTCGCGGATCACGGTCATCTGCAGCGCCGATACGATCGGCGTTGCAGCCGAGCTTGGCGCCATGGCCCGCATGCAACGCTTCGCGAGAGTGTTTCCACCCGTACTGCTTGGCGGCATTGGTACCGTGTTGAGCATCACATTCCTCATCGTCTTCGGTGCATCGCAATGGCGCATGTGGCTGCTGACGGTGGTGCTGGTGATCGCCGTCCAGGGGATTATCTGGGCATTCATCGGGCCGTTGCTTGCACGCAGAATCGAGTCGCGGGTAAGGGCCAGCCTCGACATGTTCCTCCGGAACATTGCGATCGCGGGGAGTGAGGGTTGACGCAGCCGCATCGTGAAGGGGCGCAGGGATGCGGCTGATTGTTGGGCCGGGCGGGACATGCCGGTTCTCCCGCGGCCCGGCATGCCTCCCGGTTCGCCGTTGAGTATTTCACCATCGAGCATTTTGATTCGCATATGTCGTAGAAAACTCGTTCGCTTCACTTGACATCGCAACGCGAGATGTTGTATCATTGCCGCGTTCTATCCCCGTGCAGCGCCGTCACCAGGGGCGCTGCTCCTCATGAATCCACCCGACCCCACATGTTCCGCGCCGTTCGGCGGTGGGTGGTGCACATTCATGCGTCGTCTCCATCGGGAATAGAACACAGTGAAGCCTCGTGCTTCTCCACCTCCTGTCTTCGCACTTCCCTTACAGTGCTTCGCCACTGGTCGCTGCATCAACAGTTCCCATCAAAACCGTGACGTGCTTCAAAGCCCGTGGGCCTTGCCGCGCCGAAGTTGGGAACTCTGATCACACGTGTCCCTCCCCCGTGACACCACACCAACGCGCACACCGGCTCGAGATAGAGAGGAGCGGTGCTGCTCATCAATTTCCATATCCTGACGGGAGATATGACATGCGTTCACGTTCAATGATGCCGGCATCGGCAACACGATGTCGCACGGCCTCCGGGCCGGCAACGCACCGTGCACTTCGCATGGCGCTTCTGGCCATCACCACATTCTTCGTCGGCATTGCCGCTACCATCACCTCGAGCGCGCAGGACACGAAGGATATTCACAACATCTGCAAGGACTCCTGCTGCCAGACCGATGTTCTTCTGCTCAACACCGGTTACGACCACTTCAACAACCAGCCGTACACCGTTCCTGCAAGCGATGCTTTCTGGCATGTGATCACCGATCCAGCCGGCGGCCCGGTGCCTCGTGCTGCAGACGTGATTCCCTCGGCTCCGCCATGGGCGCCGGCGCAGTTCAATTCCCAGTGGATCGGCGGCGTGCCGAGCCCGCGCGACCCGTCGCTCGGGGGCACCGTGTACGAGAAGTGTTTCTGCGTCTGCGGCGACCGGCCGATGGTGTACACGATCGATCTGAATATCCTGTCGGACGACAGCGCAACCGTGTTCGTTGACGGCGCGCCGATCGGCAACACGCCGCAGATGGGTTTCGGAACTCCAACGCCGATCCATACGATTGTGAAGCTGACGCCGGGCGTGCATTGTATCGAGGTCGAGGTGGACAACATCTTCCCGGTGCAGGCCGGATTCGATCTGGTTGGCACCATCCAGGGTCAGGGCCTTGTGCGGTACAACTGCTGCAACAACGCCTTCATCGATCCGCCGGACAAGTGCGAGACGCCCAAGCTCACGATCGTCACCGATGATTCGTGGACGCTGCAGAGCGGTCCGCAGGATGGCACGGTCTATCCGCGCTGTGCCGACATCGTTACGCAGCCGAACCATGCGTGGTCCGCACCGATCCCCGGCACCAACTGGATCGGACCGAACAACACCGGCACCTCGCATGGCGGCGACTACGTCTACCACAAGTGCTTCTGCCTTACGAAGCCCGCCACGGTGACGATCACGATGAGCTCGATGGCCGATGATCAGGCCGAAGGATACCTGGATGGCGTGCAGGTGACAAACGCCGGGCCGTTCTCAGGCCCGCCGAACACGAACACCATCATCGTGGCGCTCGATGCCGGCTGCCATTGCTTCGACTTCGTGGTGCACGATCTCGGATTCGTCGTCTCCGGTCTCGATGCACAGATCGACATTTCAGGGCCGCACATCGCGCGTCCGGAGTGCTGCGACTGCGGCAACTGCAAGAACGGCGGCGGAGGCGATCAGCCGCTGCTCCGCACGCAGGGCGGGAACCCTGCAATCAGCGGACAGGCTGCTTCCCGGACGTTGATGATGGCCATTCCGAACCCGACCAATGGTGTGACAACGCTTCGTTACTCGCTTGCAACGGCAATGGATGTCTCGCTCGACCTGTACGATGCATCCGGCAAGCACGTGCGCTCGCTGGATGCCGGTTCGCGCCAGCAGGGGAGCCACGACATTACCGTCGATGCGAAGTCGCTCCCGAGCGGTGCCTACTTCGTGGTGCTGACGATGGACAAGCGAGCCTTCACACTGCCGCTGACCGTTCAGTAGGTCCCGGGTGGACGAAGGTTCTCCAACGCGATGAAGCAGGCCGCGGCTCCATATGGTGCCGCGGCCTGTTCGCAGGGCGATACGCCATTGCGCATGCGTTCGGTTGTGGGCCGGTGTGTCCGCGGGATCGTCGCCTGGTATCGATTCATCTACTGCGTCGGTTGGCTATCTTTGCCCCGGTCCCACGAATCGATCCATCCATGGCTTGCGGAACGCAACCGGCCGTGTCCTGCTTCAGACGAACCGCTGCGCCGGGCAAGGCGTCGCTTGGTCCGCAACATGTCCGCGACGCCATTGCGTCTGCGGAAGGGGCCGGCACGTAATCCCACACCGTTCAACAGACGAGGAGAAGTACGAATCATGTCCAACGCCACACGTACAAGTCTTCCCATGATCGTTCCGGCGGCGCCGTTCAATCTTGCGGATGTCGTTACATGCGCCAACCTGGTGGAGGTTGCCTACAATCAGTATTGCCAATGGGAGGACCAGGGAAAGCCGTCGCAGAGCAACTTCACGTGGGTACCGAAAGGCGGGCCGCCTGATCCCGGTTCGTGCTGGACAAGCGCTCCGCTCTGGGCGGATTCGCGCGCCATCATCTTCATGAAACCCGAGCCGTTCGGTTTCATTCTTCAGGACGCGAACGGACGCGCATTCCTTGTGCTGCGCGGCACGGAGAGCGATGCCGACAAGTATAAGGATCTCGAGGTGGGGCAGGTGCCCTATACGCTCGTGAACAGCCCATCGTTCGGCAACGTTCACAAGGGCTTCTTCGAAATCTACTCCTCCATGAGCTCTGCCATTCACGCCGCAATCGCGGCCCTGCCGACTCCTGCCACGGCATTCTTCTTCACGGGGCATAGCCTGGGCTCGTCGCTGATAACGCTTGCGGTGCCGGACGTGATGTACAACTCGGCGCTCCCCTCGGGCATCTCCGTAATGCATTACAACTTCGCAAGTCCGCGCACCGGCGATGAGACGTTCGCAAACGCGCTCAATGCCATTCCCGATCTTCCAACCTATCGCATCGTGAACACGGAGGATCTGGTACCGGACGTTCCATTCGCAGTGACGCGCGATCTGCGGCATACCTATCTCTACAAGCACGTCGGCACAACGGCGGACTTCACCGCCCAATACGACTCTGTCGGCAACAACCACTCCATGATGAACAGCTATCTCTATGCCGTGAACAACCCGCAGCAGCCGGAGGGGCCGATCGTTCAGTCGAGTGGATGCCAGCCGTCGCTTCCCACTGCGTTGCTTGCAACGTTGGGTTGAGCGACCGAATTGGGCCGATCTGTACCATGCTCTCTTCAGACGGTCCGTCATATTTTGAGTCGCAACGCGATAGATCATTCCAGCATCGGGGTCTGAACCATGTACCGACGGCACTACGGCATATCGTTCCCGCTTCTTCTCATCGTTGCTCACGTCATCTCTGCCGGTATCTGCGCGGCGCAGCCGGCAGCCGTGCTCTCGCGTCCTCTGCCGAGTCCGGGCATGCCTGCGTGGGCAGCGTATCTGTACGAGAGCCCGGCCAACGTCTGGCGAGTGGATAGCAGTTACACTGCGTATTACCGGACGCATCCGTTCGAGAAGAACAACTACACGCGATACTACCGGCGATGGCAGCATGCCGTGGAGCCCTACATCCAGGCGGACGGGTCGGTTCGCATGCCGGGTGCCGACGAGCTGCGGGCGCGGATGGAGGCGAGCAACCGGGCTCATCTTGCTCCGGCGGAGGCTGGTGGCACGTGGCGGTTGATCGGCCCGAACACTACGTACTGCGATGGCTCCAACGGCCGCGTGCTCTGCCCGGAGCAGGTGAATATCTACGGCTTCGACATCGCACCGTCGGACCCGAACGTGCTCTACTGCATGTCCGAGACGGGAGGATTCTTCCGGACGATCGACAAGGGGCAGCACTGGGAGCTGCGCGATATCGGATTCCCGAGCAGCTCGGAGGCAATTGCAGTTCACCCGTCCAATCCCTCCAGCGTCTTTGTCGGGGTGAACAACGGCATCGTGCGAACTGCCGACGCGGGGCGTACGTGGAAGTATGTGCTGAGCCAGCAGGACATGTGGGTGTACGATATCGCCGTGCATCCCTCGACGCCGCAGATCGTTCTGGCAGCCACCAATCAGGGACTCTACCGCAGTTCCGATGGCGGCGACACGTGGAAACAGATCTTCGCCAACAGCACGTCCGATCTCGAGCTGAATCCGGCGAATCCAAACATGGTCTATGCGCTCCGCTACAACGCGGGGCCGAAGCAGTACGAGCTCTGGAAGTCCACGGATGCGGGGCTCACCTTTACGATCCGTGCATCCGGCTGGTATGTATCGGGAACTACGGAGGGGGCGGGGCGCCTTACGGTTACGCCCGCCGATCCGAAGCGCGTGTATGCCGTTCTGCTTGCCGGCGATGCTCCGCGGATTCTTCGCAGCGACGACAACGGTGAGACCTGGCGCGTAACGGCAACCGGGAAGACCGATGCGTTGAAGATGGACAACGGGCAGGGCTACTACGATCTCAGCATCGCGGCCTCGCATACCGACGCAAACCAGTTGATGGTTGGAACAACCACGGCGTTCAAGTCTGTCGACGGCGGCGCAACGTTTGCGCCGCTCGGCGGCTACTACGGGCCGTTCCCCATACATCCGGATATCCAGGAGATGAAGGTGCTCGGAAACGATGCCTGGATCTGCACGGACGGCGGCATCACGCTTTCGGAGGACTTCTTCACCGCATCCAGTGAGGCGCGTACGAACGGGATCTATGCATCCGATTTCTGGGGGTTCGGTTCGGGTTGGAATCAGGACGTCCTCGTGGGCGGGCGCTACCACAACGGCAACACGGCCCTTACCACTGCGTACGGTGGAGCGTTTCTGGCGCTGGGAGGCGGCGAGGCTGCCACCGGCTATGTCAATCCCATCGATGCGCAGCGCACCTATCACTCGGATATCGGTGGCTGGTATCTGCCGGATTCGATCAGCGGTACCGCCCAGTCGTTCACGGTGGGCAAGTTCCCGAATGAAAGCTACTGGGCGATGGAGTACTCCGATATGGAGTGGGATCCGCGATCGTGGAATGTTGTCTGGATCGGCAACGGCAACACGGTCTGGCGCAGCACCAACGGAGCCCGCAGCTTCGATTCCATCTTCTCCACCTCGCACACGGACGGTGCGGCGCAGCATATCCGCATCGCACGGAGCAACCCGGACGTCATCTATCTCACGGAACGCTCGAACACGGAGTGGGATGGCTATCTCTGGAAGAGCACGAACGGCGGGAGGACGTGGCGGCAGATGCCGCAGCTTCCCGTGTCAGCCGGCGAGCGGCGATGCCAGCAGATCACGGTGAGTGCGGAGGATGAGAACGAACTCTGGGTTGCGCTGCGCGAAGGTTCGGCCTCCAACAAGGTGTTCCATTCAACAGACGGCGGCGCAACGTGGACCAACATGACAACGCCCGCCATCGGCTCCATGTATGTGACGGACATCGTGCACCAGATGGGAACTGATGGAGGGGTGTATCTGCTTGGCGGTGCAGGGAATGTCTTCTATCGCAATCGCGGCATGAGCGACTGGCAGCCGTATGCAACCGGGCTTCCTGCGGGCTTCGTGGTGCGGGCGGCCAGGCCGTTTTACCGCGACGGCGTGTTGCGGGCCGCGTCCAACTTCGGAATCTGGGAGGTGCCGTTCTACGAGGCATCGCGGCCGATTGCCCAGCCCACGGTGGACAAGTATTCCACTGCCTGCGCGCGCGATACCTTCTACTTCGATGACTACTCCGTGCTCGATCATGCCGGCGCAAGCTGGTCCTGGTCGTTTCCGGGTGCCCGCAGCATCAGTTCGGCCACGGCGCGCAATCCGAAGGTGGTCTATGCCGGTCCGGGGCGCTACCCGGTAACCTTGACGGTGACGAACCCCCATGGGGCCAGCACGAGAACCATCAGCGAGATGGTGGAGGTGAAGCAGGGGGAATGTGATTTCGATCGCCTGCCCGGAATGGCTCTGGACCTGTCGGCCAAGGGCAATGTGGTGGAAACGCCGGCCATTCCAGGGCTCCGCGGTGCCGCGGGGTTTACGTTCATGGCGTGGGTGAAGCTGAACAAGCGCCAGGATTGCTTCACGCAGATCGTATCGAACTGGGGAAGCGATGCCGGTTTCGGCTTCGGCTTCGCATTCATGGGGTACGCCTCCAACACGAACCTCACGTTCTATTGGCGGGGCGTGCCGTATCAGCTTACCACTCCGTTCAACCTCGATACGCTTGTCTGGACACATGTTGCCGTAACCGTTTCGCCCGACACCGTCACGCTCTATCACGATGGTGCCGCGTGGCGGTATCCGGGAACGTTTGCGCCGTTCGATCTATCCTCGACACCGTTCGTACTGGGCAATGGCGTGCCTGGCCAGTGTGGTGACTTCGACGGGGAACTGGACGAGGTGCGTCTGTACAGTCGCGCACTGACGCAGGCCGAGGTTCGCGAGGCAATGCATCTCACGGCGGACCAGTCGCAGGTTGCACGTGGTCTGGCCGCCTACTATCAGTTCAACGAGAGCACATCGGCGCGGTTCTACGATCGCGTTGCGGCGTCGCACGCGGTAAACGGCGGTGCGCGGCAGGTTGAATCAACTGCCCCGGTTGCCGGCGGCAGCAGCTACCGCATGACCGTTGAGAGTGGCGGGATGAAGGATTTCACCGGGACCGGTCTGCGTCTCTATCTGCCAGCCGGCGGGCCATTCCCGAACGGCGAGATGGTGGCGTATCATCTGCTTGCCCGGCCAGACACGCTTCCATCGCCGGTTGAATCGTTTGCCAACAGCTACTGGATCCTGCGCAACTGGGGAACCAACCCGCAGTTCCCGGTGGACAGCATCAGCTTCGCGCGCGTCGGTACGCTCAGCCCGGCCGATCGCAGAACGCCCGGCCTGTTCTCGCTGTACAGCAGGTTGCCGAACGAACATCTGAATGCCTGGACGGCCGCACCCGTTGCCCACGGCGTTTCCGCCGACAGCACAAACGGCATCGTCACGATGGGGTCATGGCCCGCCGCACAGGCCGGGCAGATGCTGATCTCCACGGCCGGCACGTCCGTGCTGGAGGCCAACGACGCGCGAGCCGTAGCGGCGGCGGCGCTCACCGCGATGCCGAACCCGTGCGATCTTCAATGCATCGTCTCGTATCAGCCTGGCCCGATGGAGGAAGGTGTGGAGATCCGTCTGTATGACGTTGCCGGGCATCTGCTTCTCGCAACCCAGCGGGAGATCGAGGAGTCCGAGCGGCTGCAATACCGGCTGGACATGAGCAGCTATCCTGCAGGAACGTACTACGTCTCCGCAAACGGCCACGTTGCTTCGTTCGCAAAGCGGTGAGGCGGGCTCGCTCAGCAGCAGTTGCGATGACGCACCGATCGGCGCCGCCGCTATGCCGGAAGGATCGGAGTGGATGGCCAGCCCGGCCGGCCCGATGCCGCCGTTTCGATGGCCGCCATCGCCGCCAGTGCAACGTGTTCGCACCACGGGCGTGCAACCACCTGCACCGCGATTGGAAGTCCTGCGCTTCCATGCTCGATGGCGGAGGCAATGCGCTGGAGTTTGTCGCGCGATGCGGCGCGCGCGGATTCCTCGCCGCTGCGAACGCGGGTTACCGGAACGACACCCGCCGGATAACCGAGTGCGTTGTAGAGACAGGAGTACGCTCCGCCGGTGATGAGATCGCGCGAACTTCCATGTGTCCATGCAGGAAGCGGTGAGACCGGGCAGAGGATGATATCGAACGGGCCGCCGGTGGCCGCATCCAGTTGTTCGCGGAGCAACTCCTGATAGGCGAACAGTTCCTCGACCACCTTCCAGTAGTCGGTAGTGTGGTAGCGGCCGAACGAACGCAGACCGTTTGCAAGGCCGTGCTGCCCGAGCATCGTCATCATGCCGCGCATCGCGCCGACCACGCCCCGTGGAAGCGAGAGGAGGGATAGCAATTGGGCGATCTGCGGCGAGCGCTTGTTCCCCTCCAGCAGCGCCCTCATTCCCTTGCCGGCATCACCACAGAAAATCCTGTGCACCATCTCCATGCCATGCGTTGCATCCGGAGGCGTCCACGCATCAACCCGTGCGCCTGCGCCGGCAAGCATTGCGGCGGCCTCGCGTACGCCGCGTTCGACGCCGGGTGATGGATCGAACGAGCCGTCGTTGGTGTAGTACGCTACACGAAGCGACGTGATGTCCACACTGCGATGATCGCCGAGCGAGACAACGGGAGGCATGGGAGCGTTGGGCTCCGGTATCCGCACCGGATGATCGGTAATGGCTCTCAGGCCCAACGCAACGTCGCCGACCGTTCGGGCCAGCACGCCCACCTGGCTCTGGATAACGTTCTGCGCGATCGGCACGCTGAAGCGCCCGGGGTCCGGCGTTCTTCCCGCCGTGGGCTTGATGCTTGCGATGCCGCAGAAGGCGGCGGGTATCCTGAGGCTGCCGCCGATATCGGTGCCGACGCCCATGGCCGAGCCTCCGGCCGCGATGATTGCAGCCTCGCCGCCGCTGCTTCCACCGGGGGTGCGGTCCTCACTCCATGGGTTGTTCGTGCGTCCGTAGTGGGGATTATCGCTCTCGTAGTAGAAGAGCAGCTGCGCAACGTTGGTCTTGCCGAGAACGATTGCCCCCGCCTCGCGCATGCGATGCACATGCAACTCGTCCGCCGTTGCGCGATGTGCTGCGCGCGTTGCGAGGCCGAACGTTGAAGCGGTGCCTGCCAGATCGAGCGACTCCTTGACGGTGATCGGCACGCCGTGCAGCGTGCCCACCGGTTCGCCGTTGAGCCGGCGCCGGTCTGCGGCATCCGCCTCGCCTCGTGCCGCTTCGTAGCGTTTCACCACAACGGCGTTCAGACGTTTGTTGACCTGCTCGATCCGTTCGATGTGCGCCTCTACCGCCTCACGCGCAGTAATGTCACCGCATGCGATCCGCTCCGCCAATTGTGCTGCCGGCATGCCGGCGATCGGCACCGTTGTTCTGCCGGCAGTGGTTGTGTTCTTCATCGCTTGCTCCCGGTTCTAGAGTTCCCGACACTCGGCGCTACAAGGCCTGTAGACTCTGAAGCGCATCTCGGTTTGACGGGAACCGTAATCGTACATCGTTCGTGCTTCGAACGATGTGCGAAGTTAGATGGGGCGGGAGGTGCCGGGCATCGGGAGAACTCCCCATTTGCAGGCGATCGTCCGGCCGCTTCAGGCAACAGCAGTCTATTCCAGAAGTCTGTGTTCCATGGCGAAGAGTGTGGCACCGGCGCGCGTGGAGACGCCGATCTTGCTGTATATGTTCTGGAGATGGCGGTCCACTGTCTTGGCGGAGATGAAGAGCTTCTCTGCGGTCTGCTTCATGGTATTGCCGCGTGCCACCAGGCGCAGCACCTCGAGTTCTCGCTCGCTGAGCCCGCCTACTGCGGCTCTGCGTGTGCGCGAAGTCCGGTGGCCGGCAGCAGCGAGAACGGAATCGGCAACGTCCGAATCCAGCAGCCCGGATCGTGCCTCGTTGCGTATCGTCTGCGCAGCCTCGTCGGCGGAGCAGGCGCGGCGGTGCGGGCGATCCTCGCACAGTACAACGTAGCGGTTCGCGGCGGCGACGATCCGCGAGGCACGGGTGAGCGCTGAGCCGTTCAGATTGCGGTGATATCCCGAGCCGTCCAGGCGCTCGTGATGTTGTGATGCAACGTCCCCAAGCCGTGCAAGGCCGGACGGGCGTGCCAGTATGCGAGCCGTGTAGTACGGGTGCATGCGAACCTGCTCCGCCTCACGATCGCTCAGCGGCGCTTCCTTTCCCCAGACCGCCGCGCTCACACCTACTTTCCCGATATCGTGCAGCAGCGCCGCGCGGTAGATGCCCTGCATATCGTCCGCCGGAAGCCCGCAGTGGGCGGCGGCCGCTTTTGCGAGTTCCGCAACCCGATGCGAATGGCCAAGGAACCATGGGGACTTGATGTCGGCGAAGTCCGCCATGGCGCTGCACGCCGTGTCCAGTTCCTCCTGCGTCAGATAGCGATGGCTGCCCGGCTCCATCGCCAGCACCGTTTCCCATGCAGGATCACTACCCAACCCGGCAAGCACCTGTGCGGCGTTGCGAAGGAAGCAGTCCACAAGCGCCGGGGAATGCGCACGGCCGCGACGCTTGCGGGCCATCGCAACGGCGGAATCGATGCCGCCCAGCCTGTAGAAGGTGACGATGTCGTGCGCGAGCGAGGCGGTGAGTAACGCGGGAGAGATGGCCTCTCCCTTCAGTCCCGGAACGCCCTTGCCATCCCAGCGTGCATATATCTGGCCCACCGTGGCGACGAAGCTCTCCTCGAAGCCCAGCCGCTGAGCCAGTCGCTGCGCCACTTCGCAGTGGCCCGGGAAGAAGCTGGTGTGCACCGCACCGAGTTCGGCAACGCCCTGGATGAACGCCTGCGTCATTCGAACCAGGTTCGCCCCGGCATTCGTCTGCCGAATGTAGCGAAGCATGAGCTGCATGATCCGGGGCGTATCCGCCGTGTCGATCGCCGCGATCTCCGCGCGCAGGGCAAGCTCATCGCCGATGATCGATGCAAGCCAGTATGTATCGGCATTGCAGCCGATGTAGCGAAGCAGTGCCTCGTTGTACGCATCCTCGAGGTCGCGTTGCGACAGGCCTGCAGCTTCGCCAATCCGAACCGCCACCACGCAGGTCGTCATGGCGTACTCCATCGGCTGTCCCATGCCGAAATCGGTAGCGATCGAGAGGGCCGCCATCAGCTCCGCGCGCCGTATACCCGAGCTTGTTGCGTGGGACACTGTTGATTGCATGAGAGGAGTCCGATGACGTTGACATTCCCGGCGGAACCACCGTCCATGGGACGGCGCACAACGCATTGCTCTGCTTCGGCATCGCGGGAGCCGGTACTCAGCGGTCCGGCACGTACTACCGGCGTAACAGGCCGTAGCGCGCAATCGTGTAAAGGATCTTGTATCCTGCCTTCACCGATCCCGATATGGACCCGGTGATCTTCGATATGCCGATTCTCTTTCGATAGCTCACCGGCACCTCGGTGCATCGCAGCTTCATTCGCGCGGCCTTGATCTGCATCTCCACCGTCCAGCCGTAGTTCGTATCGCGCATGGCGATGCGGCGCAGCGCTTCCGCGGTGATGGCGCGAAACGGGCCAAGGTCGCTGAAGCGTACGCCCCAGAGCAGGCGGATCAGCGAGGTGGCCAGCCAGTTGCCGAAGCGTGCATGAGCGGCCATGGCGCCGGGTTCCAGCGCCCCTGCGGAGCGCGAGCCGATCACCATCTCGAACCCTTCCAGCGCGATCTTCTCCACGAGCAGTGTCATCTCCTCCGGATGATCGGAGTAGTCTGCATCGATGAAGACAACGATGTCGTACTCCCTTGCCAGCACATAGGCAACGCCGGTAAGGCAGGCGGAGCCATATCCCTGCCGCGGCTCGAACAGAACCGTGGCTCCGGCCGCGCGCGCGATCGATGCCGTCTGGTCGGTGCTTCGATTGTCCACCACAACGATCTCATCCACGAGGCCGGTAGGAATGTCTTCCAGAACACGGAGGATGGAGGAGTCCTCGTTGAAGGCGGGTATCACAACGGCGATGCGATGATCGCCCTTTGCCCGGGCAACGCGCTCGCGTGAGGTATACGATGAGTCGATGGAGGATAATGGCTGCATCTGCCCGATGAATATACAACGTGACGGATTGTCGGCGAAGGAGGAGCCGACCGCTCTGCGCACGTGAATGCCGGAATGCCCGGCCTGTATTCCATGCGCACCGGTACGAGAACATCAAGTCAGGGCATTCCTCTCCCACTGCGTCAGGGCATTCCTCGGCAACGGCCGCGGATGATGCAGCATGGGCCAACCGGAAGTCGTGGTACGCGGCGCCCGCAACCTGTTGTGGGTAGCACACGCCCGGCTTCGGCGATGCGGAGCTATCCTCACGCAGCGGCGTACCAATGCCGCGATGCACCAACGGAACCTCCTCTCTGTAGAAGCGCGTTCTTCTCTTCTTCCGAGCTCCGCCAGGAGCGGCCTCTCCGTCACCATGAAGGCACAGGTCGCTCCCTGCGGGGAGCTGAATGAAGGTGGGAGAGATGGTGCGGGGCTACAGAGAGAGTGGAAGGAACTGCTCTCGCCGACCTTTCGATGTCAACGTCCACTGCAGTGTCATCGTGCACTGCAGCCGATCGGAAGAGTGCACGAACAGTTGGGTGCGGCCCCCGGAATGTCATTAGCACGCTTCAAGCAGTGAATCTGCGGCGATCCGTTGCGGACGTGCCTCACGTGGCTGGCATGGTTCGGTACGTTGAGCGGGAAAGGTCGCCACGCCTCCGCTTCGCGTGGTCTCGCGAAGACGATTGATGTATTCGACACACAATATCTGCTGCCATGAGCGGGAGGGGAGTAAAAATAAACCGGGCATCCCGCATGTGCAGGATGCCCGGTTGGTTCAATCCATCACCTCTGTCTCACCGATAGGAGAGTAAGGTGCTGACTAAGGCGGAATTACTTCCGCATGATCATCGTCGACGTATGAGTCCAGTCACCCGATTCCAGTCGGTAGTAGTACAGGCCCGACGGGAAGCCGGTGGCATCCCACGTAACCTGATACAGACCCGGCTGCATCATGCCGTCGACCAATGTGGCAACCTTCTTGCCGCTGGCGTCATAGACGGTCAGCTTGGTCGGCCCGTCCAGGCCGAGCGAGAAGGTGATATCGGTTGACGGGTTGAACGGATTCGGCTTGTTCTGGTTGAGAGAGTAGCCGAAGCCCGTGGACTCGATAAGGCGGAGGTTCAGACCGCAGACCGAATCGACCGTGATAAGTCCCGGCGTCGGGAGAATGCGTGCGCACTGCTGCGTCGACGGAGGCAGGACATAGAACGTGATCTTGGACTGACGGTCCGTGCCGAGGAAGAGCTGGAAGTTCGGATTTAACAGCTTTCCGGTGCCGGTCAGGTGCCTGCCAGGAGGCGCGGTAAGCGCCGCGATGTAGTACCCTTCGGCGAAGTCGGACTCGATGATCGTGATCGTCCAGCCGCTGACGATCGTTCCGTTGAGCATCGATGCGAGATCACGCGGATCGTTCGTACCGTTGGTCAGCTTCTCGATCTTGTTGTTGTAATACACGCCGATGATGAAGCTGGTGATACCGGCATCATCCAACGGATCCTGCAGAATGATCGGGGCGTCGAGGAACGAGCCCGGAGCACCATGCAGTGCCGGCGTATCCTGCACCTTCGCGTGCACGGTCACGATGTAACCGGTGCCCACGAGCTGCGACGGAACGGACGGGACAGGCTGGCCATCCTTTGCACTGACCACTTCGTAGACGATCTGTGCGTGGAATGTGCCAACACGACGCGGTGAGAAGTTCACCTTCACCGTCTTGGTCTGTCCAGGATAGAGCGTGTCGAGAACGTTGGAGAAGTCCGCGCTGAAGAATCCGGACTTGTCGGTATCGTCCAGCGTGGCGCTGACGACAACGACGGCCTCTGTACCGGTGTTCGTGATCGTTACCGAGGAATCCGGATGCTGGCAGGAGCTCAACACGTTTCCGAAGTTGAGATCGGTCACCATCACACCACGCGTGAAGGAGTATGCCGCAAGCGGGCCAACGGTATCCTTGCCGTCGCAGCGCGATTGATCGCCGATGAAGACCAGATCAGCCTTGCGGCTGCCGGCCTGAACCGGACGATACTCCACCGTCACCGGTATGCTGTCACCCGGCTGCACCGTAACCGGCGTACCGGGCATTCCACTGACCGGAGCGATCGAACGATCGATCCAGTAGTTGCCGGCATCGACACCCGTGATCTGAACGTCGTTGACGGTCAGCGGGCGTGTCGGAAGCGCATGCAGCATGATGGTGGTACGCTGCGACGGAGTTGCCGGGTACGGCCCCTTGTACAGCGTCGTATCGAAGTTCCAGCCGGTAATCTTGCCATGCGACTCGATGCCGGTACCGTTCAACTGCGAGTAGATCGAGTCACCGGTCTCGGTTGTGAGAAGCATGCGGCAGGAGTAGTTCCGCTCGTCCTTCGGGCTGAAGTAGACGCGCTGAACCTTCTGGACGGTGCCGCCCTGAAGAATCAGATCGCCCGGGCGAACCATGACTGTCTGGTCCGCAGTCTCCAGCGTGAAGTACTTGTCCGTGGCATCGGTCGAACCCGGATCGTCGAGCAGCTGGATGGACTTCACCGTTGCATCGACATTACCCGCGTTGGTAACCGGGATGTCGAACTGGTAGGAGGCAACGCTGTTCTTCGTGCAGCTGTTCAGGGTTGTCACCCATTCGATCCACGAGTGATCGGGCATCAGCACGCCCGGCTTCACGACGTTTGCCGTCCAGACCGAGGTGTCGCGATCGCAGCTTGCATTCGTGTAGAATGTTGCCACGGTACGATACTGAGCAACATCGATACCCGGCGTGAACGTCACCGAGATGGTGATGCTCTGGTTCGGGAGCAGCGGACTGGCCTTCAGCTTGTCCTTTTCGGTCTGCGCAACCGAGAAGTGAGTGTCGGCAAAGGTCACCACCGGATCCTTGAAGACCAGCGGGCCGCTTCCGTTGTTGGTAATCTTCAACGGAAGGGTGGAGGCCGGCGTGTTGTTGACGATGAACTGTCCGAAGTTCAGGTCGCCAACGTAGATGCACGGCTTCGAGGTCTGGGTCTTCAACGGCACCGGCACGGTAACGCAGCCAAGGATGCACTTGACGGTGTCGTCATACTCCTGGTTGTCCTCGTCGGGGCTTACCTGAACGGTGATCGTCCATGTATCGCCCGGCTTCAGCACGCCGGGAACCGGGCCCGGAGTGGTGCTGAGGATCTTGTACTGGCGCAGGCCGAGCGCAAGACGGATATCCTTCACCTGGATATCACGGGTCAGCGGGTTCGTGATCGTGATGGTCTTGCTCAGCGTGCCGCCAAGGTTCACGGTTCCGAAGTCCAGAAGGCCGGACGGGTTTACCGTGAGGTGCTCCGCCTCGTAGTGGAACACAACGCGCCAGATCTTGCCGGTACGATCCTTGATAATCACAACGGCGTCGGCATCCTGGAGCGGGTCGATCGCTTCCACCTCGATAGTGCAGGCCGAGCGGCCAAGAATGTCGGAGAGGCGAACCGGGTCAACCGGGTTCAGCTTGGCATTCTTCACCGTGGACGGATCGAGCGTGATCGAACGGAGGCCAACCGGGTTCTGGTTGATCGCCGCGATCTTGATCGTCAGCTTGAAGCAATCCATCGTGGTGTCGATCTTCAGCGTATCCGGCGGAAGCAGCACGCGGCGTGTCGGAGCCAGCGGATAGCCGTACGACACTGCGTTGTACTCTTCGTATTCGCACGGGTGCTGGATGATCGGATCCTTGCTGCCGCCACCCAGAATAACACTGCCGCCATCATCCTTCTTCTTGATGAGTCCCGGGCGGTAGGCCTCGGCGCCCTGCATCAGGCCGTAGACATGGCCGGCGAACTTCGCGCCGTTCTTGCCCATCAGCCAGTGGTCCTCACCCGGCGATACCGCCATCGAGCCCCACACCAGGTCCGTGCCCGGAATGCGGCGCGTGAACGGGAAGGTAGCCCCATTCTCACGAATGATGTTCTGAGCCGAAAGGGTGTCGGTGACCACGTTGATGTAGTGCGACATGTTCCCCGGGTTGGTCGGGGCATAGTACGGTGCGAATGACGGCCACTGCTCGCGCGGGGTCATTTCCGTCATGTACGGTGCCCATGCGGACCAGTCCGTGCAGGGAATGCCGCGGAAGCAGGGGGAGGAACCCTCGAACTTCACGATTGCCGATGAGTGCATCATCGCCATCGCCGGCTGCTCCATGTGAAAGGAAACCGCCTGAGGCTGGCCCAGTGCAATTTCCTGGAAGTCCGATGGCTTTACATTGACCTTGACCTGGGTTGTACCACCCGGTGAGTAGTAGTAGCCCTTGATCGCCTTGCCGCTCGCATTGTACACGCGAACAAACTCACGCAGGCGCTCTGCATCCGAACCGATACCCGGTCGATGGTTATCCCACGTCGGCATGAATTCGAACTCCTTGCCGAACTGCTCTGCCGGAGGAAGCCATTCTATGATCGAGTTCTTGTAGGCGTTGTTCTTGAGGCCCACGTTGTCGTACACCACCTGCACGCGCGTGTTGCCGCTGATGACGCCAACGGGCTTGTCGGCGAGGATCAGGGTACCACCGATATCGTCCTGCTTGTCGGCCTCGGAGCTGGTATCCACCTTGGTCTGTACCTGGTAGGCCTCGCCCTCGTTGAGGGTGACGGTGGAGGGGGTACCTCCCTCGAAGCCGCGGAGAATTCCGTTACCAGGAATGAAGCTTACATGCGTGTTGTCGTAAGCGGCGATCACCAGAGCCTCGCCGGCGCCCGGCTTCGGCGTGCTGGGAACTTCCGTCTCACCGGCGATACCGATCTCGTTCACGATTTCGCCCGGGATACCGGCCACAACGTAGTTGGTGCCCCATTCTTCCACCGGGATCGGCGTCCAGGCCTCAACGGCCTGAATGTGGGCGAAGTAGCAGTAGAGGATAATCGGATAGTCGGATTCCACCTTGAAGGTGTTGCGCGACACCGAATTACTGACATCCACAACGGCACCGGCGGCCAGGGAGTAGGTTTTGAACTTGCCGGCTTCCAGATTGAGAACCGCGCTAGCACCGCCGTTGCCCGTGATCTTGACCTTGTTCTTGACGGCCGAGAAGATCCAGAGCGACGCCTCGGGGCGAACGCGATTGTTTGGATACCGGCTGTCGAGCTGGTTGGTCGTCGTGTCGGGATAGGCGATCAGATAGTAGGTTCCCGCAGCATTGTCATCGAGCTGCGGATCGCTTCCCTGTGCGTGTGCCCCGGTTGGGAGCAGCAGCGCGCAGACAAGGGTGAAGAGGGAGACTGCCACCAGTCCTATGCCTCTCCAAGCGTACGCAGATGCCCTTTGCATAGAGACAACCTCGTGTTGGGTTAGGAGTAGAGAGTTTATATACAACATGTTTTTGGTACGATGCCGGAGAAATGTACCCTTGCAGGATCCAGCTGCCGGAACGCAAGGACTCCATTTCTATAGAAACAAGTGAAGCGCCGTCAAGTTCCACTTTGAGGTAAAAAATCTTCAGATTTTTTGCCTAGTCGCATCTTTAGAGCGATTCGAGAAACTTGATGAGAGCGTCACGCTTGCTCTTGTCGAGCTGCCGTACGTATTCGCGCGACTGCTGCGCCTCACCTCCGTGCCACATGATCGCTTCGATCAGGTTGCGCGCACGGCCGTCGTGCAGGAAGTTGGTGTGGCCGCTGGCAAGCGCGGTCAGTCCGATGCCCCACAGCGGAGCCGTACGCCACTCGCTTCCGGAAGCATAGAAGTCCGGGCGGCCGTCGGCAAGATCCTGGCCCATGTCGTGGATGAGCAGGTCCGTGTAGGGATGGATCAACTGGTTGGAGAGTTCTGCGATCGGGTGCGTGCCGGTCCGCATCGACGGGATGTGGCAGGAGGCACACTTGGCATCCTTGAACACCTGCTCACCCTGAAGCACCGTGGGATCGTTCACATTACGGCGGGCCGGAACCCCGAGGGTCTGGCAGTAGAATGCCGCCGCGTTGAGCGTAACCGAATCCACCTCCAACGTGCCCGAGCTCTTCGCCGCCTGCGGCTGCCCATAGCATGATTCCTCGGGGAAGAGGTAGCTGGTGATTCCCATGTCCTGGTTGTAGGCGCCGGCGGACTGCTGCAGCAGCGAAGGCGTGTTGGCCTTGTGGCCGAACCTGCCCAGCGATCTGCCCCCCTTGATGACATCGGTCACGTAGTTGGGGCGCCCGGAGATTCCGTCGCCGTTGGCATCGTTCTCGTCGGCGAAGCTCAGAATGGTTGATTCCGGCACAGCTTCAAGCAGGCCAAGACCGAAAACAACCGGCGCGACGCGCGGAGAGAGCATGACGTTCGGGGGGAGAGGTATGTACGTGTTCGTGATAACGTACGTCGGCACGCGCAGGCTGTAGGTAGTGCCGTCGGCAAACTGCCCGGGACGCTCTGCGTAGCTGATCTGCACATTCCCTTCCGGAGCAACGCCTGCAATGGAGCGCTGCTGAAGCTGGCCGCCGAAACCCGGAACCGGGTTGGGGGCACTGTTCGGCTCGCTGCTCGGAATGCTGAGCCGGAACAACATCGAGGCGAGCTGTTCGCCCGGTTCCGGAGGGGTACCACGCCCATCGGCTACATGGCAGCCACGGCAGCTCGTGTTGTTGTACACGGGTCCCAATCCTCCCTGAACCGGTCCGCCCGAGACGAAGAATGCCTCGAATGCCGCATCGCCATCCTTGTGAAAGGTGAGATGGTCGGCGGTAAGGTTCGGGGCGGGCTGAGAAAACGCGTCGCTCGAGGCGTCCATGATGGTTGTAGAGCCGCCGGAGAGACGCAGATCATCAGGCGTCGATGGTTCGGATGTACTGGTGCAGGCACCGAGTGCAATGGCGAGAATCGGAATCAGCCCGAACGATAATCCAGTAGCGTTGCGTGTCATCGTAATGCTGTCTCATGAATAGGTTGCTACTTCACTTTCGGCGTGCGAATGTTCTGCCGGGAAACGATTCGGGAGCCTGTTCGAGAAAACAGGCTCCCCTTCTTCTGCCCCTACAGGTTACTGCTTCGGGATGCCCAGGGCCTCGATAACGTTCGTGCCAACCAGGCGATTGACCTCCGAAACCGAGAAGCGAGCCGTCTGGATGCTGTTGCGGCTGTTGGTAACGGCATCGCCGAAGGTCGGGTTGATGTTCTGAATCTTCGTCAACGCATCGGTCAGCTGAGCCGTGACGGAGCTGTCCAACGGTATATCCTTGGCATGCACGAGCGTCGTGAAGCCCTTTCCGGAGAAGGTGCTGTAGGTGCCGAGGTACATGCTCTGAACGCCCAGGACGTTGTCGATGAAGTCCGCCTTGGAGTTGCTGCTGAACCGGGCCTCCTCGAAGTCCAGATTTTGATTGGTGAACGGGATGCCCATCTTCGAATTGTTGAGCTCGTCCATCAATCGGGCCATGCCGCGAAGCGCATCACCAACGGCGGCCACCTGTGTGGAGTAGCTGCTTCCTTCCTTGCCGGCCATGTAGAACTTGTAGCCGAAGTCGCTTCCACCCTCGGAGGCAGGGACCCATGCCTTCAGGAGGGTCTCGGTGGCGCCCTTGAAGCTCAGCATGCAGCCGACCATGTAATCCAGCTCTCGCGGTGTGATTGCCGACGCAGTCTTGTTGCCATCGTTGCCCCAGAGCAGGAACTCGACGGCATGCGCGCCCTTCACCGTCCCTTCGGAGTTGTCGAAGAAAGCCTTGTCCAACACCTCATTGGAATCCAGAGTGCTCTGGAGCTTGTTCTCATCAAGCGGCCAGCTGTCAACTGCGGGGTCGATCCCCATGCTGCTGGCCGGGCCGAAGATGTATGCCTCGCCGATCTCCCACGGATGACGCGCGCGCTTCCAAGCATCGCGGGCAGCCTGAAGGTTCTGCTCGTTCGGCTGATCCTTCAACGTGTTGATCGCCGTCTGGAGCTCCCCAACCCGGGTATCGAAGTCCCGGAAGGTTGGAATGATGACGTTGTTCGTCAGATCCTTCAGTACATCCGACGTTGTCTGATCCCACGTCGAGGTGGGCGGGGGAGTAACAACGTTGTTGTCGCTCTTTTTGCAGCCGGTTGTCAGAAGCGAGAGACCCAGCAATCCGGAGATCGCCAACGTGAGATGGTGCTTGCGTAGCTTCATGATGCGTAACGTGCTTGTATGAAGGTTGGGTTAGCCGTAATTCCTGCTTCGAATCCGAGTATGCGTGTCAACTGTCTCGTGGGCCATTCCTGAGAGTCGAGATACGTCCCGATAACACAAAGACTGTTACAGGGGCTATAGCGTGACTAGAAGGAAGACCCTATAGGAGCCGATATGTCGCGGGCAACGCGACATTTTTTTCGCACAAATCAGCGTCAGGGTTGCCGAGGGAATCGCCGCTGCATCGAGTGCCTGGCGCACGGACGATACCCGGCTGTTATGAAGTGACGCCCGCGTCATGCGGCGATTGTGATGCCGTATGGGGGCGCTGACATCGGCGAGTGGAGCGGCCGGGCCTGAAGGGAGCCGCGTCGAAAGGGGTGAGGGCCGATTGCAGGAACCGGTCTGCCTGCATGAAGAACGGACAAACCGCGCATCCTGGGTCGAAATGCAAGGATATGAGGTCCGTCACGAACTCAATGATACAAAAAACGCCATGATCCGAGGTCAGTTTTTTTCCTGGTTTACCCCGATCCTTTTACGACAACCAGATCGTGCCCGCATGACCCGCAAGCACATGTTCTGCAACAGGAACGCCGATATCGAATCAAGAGCTACATGATATGGTGGTTCAACTGCCGGGATCGCCCCAGGCAAGCACCTCTATGCGCACCCTCGCCACACCATCCCGCGTCAGCCCGATCTCCTCGGCGGCGCGCCGGGAGAGATCCAGCACCCGCGTCTCCTTGAACGGGCCGCGATCGTTTACCCGCACTTCGGTGCTTTGGCCGCTTTTGAGGTTGGTAACCCGCAGGATGGTACCGAACGGGTATGTACGATGGGCCGCCGTACGTTCAGTCTGCGAGAATGTCTCACCGCTTGCCGTACGCCGTCCCTCGAATGCGTCCGCATAGTAGGAGGCGTCCCCCTCCTGGACAAGCAGCATCCCGGGCCGCGAGGCAACAGCGGCCCGGCTTGCCGGCAGGCATCCCAGGAACAGAATCGATAGGGTGACGGCAAGTGTTCTCAGGGCGAGTCTGCTCACGAATCAACCTCGTCGCCAGTGTGCGGAAACGTTCTGTTGTGCATGCGGGCCGGTGCCGGCCTGTCGGGTGCACCGAAGAAAAACCCCTCAGAGCAACCCGTTGATCTTCTTCCTTCGAAGATAGTCCACGACAGCCTGAACCCGCTGCGACTGGCCACGTTTGCAGATCAGCAACGCATCCGGAGTATCAACGATGATCAGATCCTCAACACCAACCGTCGCAACCATCTTGCCGGCTGTCCTGACAAATGTCCGATGCGTATCGATAGTGACCACATCGCCAACGATGGAGTTCGCATTGTCGTCCTTTCGGGAGAGGCGATAGGTCTCGTCCCAGCTTCCAACATCGCTCCAGCCGAATTCGCACTGCGTCACATATACGTTGTCCGCCTTCTCCATCACACCGTAGTCGATCGATATCGGATGAATCTGGCTGTAGATGCTTTCCAGCCGATCCTGGTAATCATCGGTTTCCCGGGCGGCATGGATGGCCTCGATCTGTTCGTAGAGATCGGGGAGATAGCGTTCGACGGCCCGCTCGATCGTATCCACGCGCCATACGAACATTCCGCTGTTCCAGAGGAAGTCGCCGCTGGCCAGGAAACGTTCGGCCGTGGGCAGATCCGGCTTCTCCGCGAACGTCAACACGGGGCGCAGCCCATCGGCATGGAACCGATTCTCCTGGCCCGGCTTTTCGCCGTGCTGGATGTAGCCGAATCCGGTCTCGGGCCGTGTGGGCATGATTCCCATCGTCACCAGGCATCGCATTTCATACGCGGCATCGCAGGCCAGGCGCAGCTTGAGCTGGAACTCGCCAACGTTCTGGATGAAATGATCGGCAGGCAGAACAACCATGATTCCTTCAGGGTCCAGATCGCGCAGCCGCGATGCCGCCAGCGCAATGCAGGGGGCCGTGTTGCGACCGAACGGCTCCGCAATCAGATTCCCCACGGGGATCTGAGGCGCCTGCTCCCGGAAGCCCTCGATCTGGGCCTTGTTGGTAACGATGAAGATGTTCTCGTACGGAATCATCGGCTGCAGGCGCGAGATCGTATTCTGGATCATCGTCCCTTCGCCGAGGATGTGCAGAAGCTGCTTCGGCGATTTCTCTCGGCTCTTCGGCCAGAGCCGGGAGCCGACACCGCCCGCCATGATGACGGCGTAAATATTCATAGGAGTTGAGTAGTTCGTCAGTTTGATTGCGCACGCGTTCTGCGCCGTATCCTGCCCATGCAGCGTTACGTTCGTTCCCCATTCTGCGTCCCGTCGCCGGCTATCTGCCGGGCCTCGATGCGCGGCACGCGCCGCGAGATGCCCGTGCAGATCTCGTAAGGGATGGTGCCGGCGCGCGCGGCGATATCCCAGGCGTTGATCTCATCACCGTCCGAGCTCCCGATCAGTATCACTTCATCCCCTGGTTGGGAGTCATCCACGGGGCCAAGGTCAAGCATAACTTCGTCCATGCAGATCGTACCAACCACCGGAACGCGGCGTCCGCGTACGATGGCGGCAAGGTTGTTCGTGAGGATGCGCATCACACCATCGGCATAGCCGATCGGAACGGTTGCCACCAGCGTCTCGCATGGCGTGAAATATCGGCGTCCATAGCTGATGGAGGTGCCGGCCGGCATGCGCGTTATGTTGCCGATCACCGAACGGAGGGACATCACCGGCGCCAGCCCAGACGTACTCTGGAGCTCGGGCGTGGGATGATAGCCGTACAGGGCAAGCCCCGGCCGTACGAGTGTGTAGTGCGAGGCGGAAAAGTTAAGGAGGCCGCCGCTATTTGCGATATGAATGTCTCGGAATCGGAAGCCGGCATCGAGAGCCAGGCGCAGGGTGCGATCGAAGATCCCGATCTGTTCCATCGTGAACGGATTCTCCGGTTCGTCACTGGTCGCGAAATGGGATGCGATGCCGACGATCTCCAGGGAGTCGAACGTGGAGCAGAACTCGAGTACGCTCAACGCGTCGGCCGGGCGAACACCGTTGCGTCCCATGCCGGTATCCACGAACAGGTGCACACGAACCCGGCGGCCGCAGACATCGGCCGCCGCAGCCATCCGGCGCGCCATCTCCGGCGTGGAGAGCACCGTCTCGATATCGTGCTCCGGAAACAGATGATACTCCCCTTCGAGCGGAGGAGGGAGCACCGCCACGGTGTCGGTGACACCGATTTCGCGCAGGCCGATCGCTTCCTGAATCGTTGCCACGCCGAACGTGTCGATGCCGCACTCCTGCAGCACCGGAATGCAGATCGCCGCGCCGTGACCGTAACAGTCGGCCTTGGCAATCCCCATGATTCTCGTGGTTGCCGGAATCCGGCTTCGCAGAATGCCGACGTTGTTCCGAAGCGCCTCGGTGTCGATAAGCGCACGCGTGGGACGAGTCATCGAGTCGCGGCCTCCCGCGGGGGAGCGAGCTCCCTGATCAGCGCGTATGAGAAGATGCTGTTTGCGTGACCATCCTCCCAGATGATTTGAATGGCCGAGCTGCCAACCAGATTCACTTCACGAATTGTCGTTGCCGGGGGGGAAAGCAGGGGAAGGTAGGTGGCCGATGCCGAACGCGTACGCGTCTGGCAGGCGCTGCAGGGGCACTTCGTTCGCAACGCCTGCGTCGCGATGCGCGACTCGCTGCCGTCCTGCCACGTGATGGCCAGAACGGACGGCAACGGCTGATATATTTCGGTTGGATGCACGCTGGAATCAGAAGATGCGCTTCCGCTCCTGCGGCTGCACAAGTACCAGCACAATGACGATGAGCGACAGGGCCGCGAAGATGGCGACCAGCCCGGCAGGCAAAATCCCGTGGCCTTTGCCGAGCCAGGCATATCCGTGCCACGCGGCCAGCAGCAGGGATATCGCAAGCCCGATCATCAACGCGCGGCGCGACTTCTTCTGAATCGCAAGCCCGCCGGCGATCAACACGAGACCGGCAACAATCGTTGCAACGGCAGGCAGGGGCGCGTCGAACCCGAGGCAGCCGCCGATGATGGCGACGAGACCGAAGAGCATTTCAAACAGGGCAGCGGTTCTCATGGATACCGGACGTGGAGTCGGTTGATGCGAAGCGAAGGATGCCATGCGGAGCATCCGATCGGCCGGCAGTTGTTGCCACTGCACAGCCATCAGTACGGCGGTGACAAACATACGCGATCGCGTGCAAACTCCGTGCTACGACGCGTTACACCTGCTCCGTGTCCGGGAGGAGGACGCGTGCACAGAAGCAAACCGCCCGGCAGTATACTACCAGACCGACCGGAGCCTGCTGAATACGGTGAAGAACTCCCGTGCGGGCCGAACGTCGTGAACCCGTACGATCGAAGCGCCGTTCGCCGCGGCAACGGCATGAGCGGCAAGCGTTCCGTACAGCCGTTCGTCCGGTGGGAGGCCCCCCAGCGCACGCCCGATGAAACTCTTGCGTGACGCCCCCACGAGCAGCGGAACTCCGAGATCCAGGAAGCGCGCATGCTCGCGCAGCAGCTGCTCGCTCTGTGCGGCCGCCTTGGCGAAACCGATTCCGACGTCGGCAACAACGGACTGAACACCGTACTCGCGGGCGCGTTGGATGCGATTCGCAAGGAACCCGAAGACCTCTTCCACTACATTGTTGTAGTGAATGTCATCCAGATCGCGGGCATCCAGTGGATCGTACCCATGCATCAGTACGTAGGTGGCGCCATGCTCGGCTGCAACATCCATGATAACCGGATCGAAGCGGCCAGCGCTCACGTCGTTGACGATGCGAGCGCCCGCGGCCAGCGCCTCGCGGGCGACCGCTGCCTTCATCGTGTCGATCGAGATCGCGATGTCCGGCCGCGCCGCATTGATGCCGGCGATGACCGGAAGTACGCGCGTCAGCTCCTCCTGAGCCGTGATTCGCAGCGCGCCGCTGCCGTAGTCCTTGCCGGCAGGACGCGTCGATTCGCCGCCGACGTCGATAATGTCCGCCCCCTCGTCGCAGAGCCGAAGAGCGTGAGCGATGGCGCGATCGTGATCCAGATAACGCCCGCCGTCGGAGAAGCTGTCCGGTGTGACGTTGACAATCCCCATGATACGCGGGGTTGAATGGGGTTGAAGCATGGAGTGATCCGGAAGATGCTGTTGAGAGCGTTTGGCATCGGGCACTGCCCGCATGCAGGCAACGAGTGCGGCCCGGTCGCAGGTGCAGCTCCCGGCACGTCGTTCAGTTGTTCGAGTTGGAGGATGAGTTCGCTACGTCGAGCGAGTGCAACGTTGCCAGGGGCGCCTCAGGCGCCACGATCCGGCTCAGACGCGATTGCCGGAGAGGAGCCTAGCGCGAGTCGCGCGATGCGCGCGCGGTTGCCCGGCCATTGAATCGGAGCTGCGCGGCAGGGAAGTAATAGGCAAGAATACGCTGGGCGTTCCATCCATGTCTCGCAAGCTCCCGGGCGCCTTCCTGGCAGAGGCCGATGCGGTGCCCGAACCCGCGGCCGGCAATCACGTACATCGTGCCGTGCCGTTCGATGCGCTCGAATGTATTGCTCAGAACATTGTTGAAGCCTGCCGCCCTGCCGAGATTGATCCGGAGATCGTCGTCAACGCACGGCGCTGCGGGCGCGGCCCGGAGTATGGCGTTAATCTCGCGCGTGGCCTTGAACGAACGCGTCCAGCGGTAGCGCGAACACCTTCTGCAATACGTACAGGCCACGTTGCTGTACCCTGCCTCGCTCCGGTTCCATATCTGCGCCGGCGTCAGCGTGGACCCGCCGCACGCAACCGAGTAGTAGCAGGGAAGGCCGCCGGCGGCCGTCAGGTCCAGGCGCGCGGCTCTGTCCACCGCGATGTACACGCGCTCCCATCCCTCCTTCAGATTCACCAGTTGGCAGTGCGTGTTGTCGCACATCTCGGCATCCGGAAGATGTCGGGGACGATGAAATCTGAGGTAGTTGCGTTGCAGTACGGAGAGCGCCGTGAGGTATTCCATCGGGTCGCTCGGCATCGCTTCGGACGTGAGTGTTGCAGCCAGATAATCACGCTCCGCCATGTGGCCGATCAACTTCAGACGCCCCCGCTCCTCGGTGATCGTGACCCGGCCGCGGATGGACTTCTCGCGATCGGCTCCGCTTATGCGAATGATCCGGGATGCCGCCGGGCGGGCTTCGCATACGGCAACGTGCCGGCCGTTCACGGTCAGTCCATCTGGTGTTGCCGCGATCGTCAGTACGCGCTCGCGAGCCTCCACGCCGTTCACCAGCCAGGTGCATTCCGTGCTCAACCGAACTCTGGCCACATCGAACGAGGCAAACATCAGGACGGAGACGGAGTCGCGGGAACCGGCAAGCGCAGGCATGCCGGCAGGAGGGGATGTGCGATGCCGCGGCTGGCGGAGCGAATCGCCAGATGTTGCGCGCGACGGCAGCATCACACCAAGCGCCACGGCACATGCCATCAGGGCGGTCGGCATTCGGATCATAGAAGTTGCTCCAGCACCTTGCGTGCCACGGCGGCAGCCTCGAAGCCGCGCGCATGCCGGTACATCACCACGATCGCATACCTCGGATGGGTGAACGGGGCAAACCCGATGAACCACCCCACAGTCTGGTCCGCATGTCCGCGAATCTCCGACGTACCGGTCTTTCCTCCAAGCGTGTAGCGTGGTGACCATGCCGCCTTGGCCGTACCGCTCAGCACGCAATCGCGCAGTCCGTCGTAGAGTGGTTTGTATGCCGCGCTGTACAGGTCGCCCCCTCCGGGGGCCAGCCGTCCCCGCGACGCGAGCGCGAGCGCAACGGTGATCATCTGTGCCGGCGAGACCGTATACGCGGCGCCGAGAATGGACTCGTCGTCCAGTGCTTCAAGCGGAAGCGGATCGTCCGTGGGGGAGGGCGTCATGCCGATGGAGCGCGCCGCCTGTACGATCTCTCGCATCGGAACCATGTGGGCAACGTGTCTGAAATAGAGATTGCACGAGAGCGCAATCGCCCGGCTGAAACCTATCGTTGCATGACCGCGGTGATCCCAGCACCGTCGCACCGTTCCGGCAATCGTATCTTTGCCGACACATCTGTACGTGTACGATCGATCGAACCCGCCCGAGCGCAGAGCCGCGACGGCAATCGCAAGCTTGAAGAGCGATCCCGGATGATAGCTCCGATCGCGCGCCTCGCCTGCATGTGCGCCTCCAAGTATCTTCCCGCTGTTGGCGTCCGCCACGAGCACAACCGCATCGTATCGCCCTTCGATGCCCCGGAGGTGAATCCTCTGGGCAGTGCTTCGCTGCGTTGCCGCGAGGAGAAGAAGGAGAGCGATGTAGGCGCTTCGCTGGTTCATGATCACGCAGTATATCATTCGCCGAAGAGATTGAAAAGGATTGGCAGGACCCTGCCGATCCCGAACACGAGCCTGGACGTACAACTATGCCAACTCAACGCAGACCCGGTGGTGCCGGCCGTACCACCGCACGCAGCGGTGCAGCATCGCACGGCACTCGTAACGGCGGCTCCGGATCGGATGCGCCGGGGGCGCGGCGTGCGCGTACCGGCGGTTCGTCCGCGGATGGCATCCGCTCCGCGAGCAACCGTACTTCCGGCGGCCGTACTTCCGGCGGCCGTACTTCCGGCGGCCGTACCGGCACTCGCCGCACGGATGGGGCTGTGGGAAGCGCTCCCCGTCCGCAGAGCAAACGTGCCGCAAGCAGCGGTACGTCCGGCGCCGGTGCGTCCCGTACGCGGGCCGGGAGCGCGGGATCGGCGGCGCCGAAGGCTTCGGGCTCTCGTCCGCAGAGCGCCGGCCCTCGCAAGCCTGCTTCGCGTTCGCGCGCCGAAGGAAACGCTTCCGCATCTCCTGAGCCGCGCGGCACTCGCACTGCGGGCGCTCCTACATCGGGCGGCCGAACCACGAGCAATCGCACTGCGGGCAGTCGTAGTACGAGCGCTCGTACTACGGGCGGCCCTGCGCCGGGTAGTCGCAGGCCGGGGGCTCGCTCCCCGGGCGGTCGCTCTTCGGAAAGCGGTCGATCCGGCGCCGGCCATGCATCGCCTCGGCCGCACACCTCGTCGACGCGGAGAACCGCGCCAACGCCGGTGCGGGATGCATCGGATGGCATGCGGCTGAACAAGGTGTTGGCCGATGCGGGCGTTGCCTCACGCCGTGCGGCCGATGAACTGATCGCTGCCGGGCGCGTGAAGGTGAACGGCAAGGTGGTGACGGAACTGGGGCTGCGGGTGGACCCGCGCGACAGGGTGATGCTGGACGGCCAACTGATCGGCGATCCGGAGCGCCTTGTCTATTACATCCTCAACAAGCCGAAGGATACGATTACCACCACGAGCGACGAACGCGGCCGGCGCACCGTGCTCGACCTGGTGCACACGCACGAACGGATCTATCCGGTGGGACGGCTGGATCGGAATACGACCGGAGTCCTGATCCTCACGAACGATGGTGACCTGGCAAATCGTCTGATGCATCCCCGTTATGGTGTGCCGCGGCTCTACGAGGTGATGCTGGACAGGCCGCTGGATCTTCATCATGCTAAGGAGATCGTGCAGGGTGTGATGCTGGAAGGAGGGGAGCAGACGCAGCCGTGCGAACTGGATGTCGACGCTCGCGACCGCCACAGCCTGGCGATCCTGCTGCATGAGGGGAAGAACCGCGAGGTGCGCCGCATCTTCGAACACTTCGGTTACGAGGTGACGCGGCTGGACAGGAAGCAGTACGCCGGCCTCACCGCGCGCGGGCTTGCACGCGGCGAGTGGCGCAGGCTTGATCGGCGCGAGATATCCATGCTTCGGCGCATGGTGAACCTCGAATAGGAGTTCCCTAACAAATCCGGGTGGCAATAGCCCGCCTGCGGGCCTTGCAGCGACTATAGATTAGGAACTCTACCATGATGCGCCACGTTGCAGTTGTCGGAGGCGGTGCCGCGGGGATCTACGCCGCTCTGGGTGCGCGCGAGGCCGGCGCCCGCGCTACGATCCTGGAGCGCAACCGCCGGCTTGGGATCAAGATCCTTATCTCCGGAGGAGGCAAGTGCAACATCACGCACGATGCCGGGCCCACGGAGCTGGAGCGTGGCTTCATTCTGCGCGAGGGACGATTCCTCCGCTATGCCTTCCACGAGTTCCCTCCCTCGCGATTGTTGCGGGATCTGCATGCCGAAGGGCTCCAGACCGTGACGAGACCCAACGGCCGCGTGTTCCCGCTCAGCGGCCGGGCGGACGATGTCCTCTCCGCGTTCGAGCGAATGCTTGCACACGCAGGCGTTGATGTCGAGACCGGGTTCCCGGTGCAGGAGATCGTTCTCGACGGAGACCGTGTCTGTGGCGTTCGTGTGAACGATGTGGCGCGGCAGTTCGATGCCGTTGTGATCGCCACGGGAGGCATGTCGTATCGCAAGGTTGGCACCACCGGCGACGGCATTCGTTTCGCGGGTGTGATGGGCCTTTCCGTTGTGCCGGTAACCGCCGCGCTTGCGCCCATCTACTTTCCTGCGCCGCCGCCGGCCGGGTGGCAGGGAGTTGCATTGCGCGATGTCCTGTTCTGGATAGAGCGCTCCAACGGTACGCGGCCGCGCTTCGAACGAGCGTCCGCATATCCGGTCGAGTGGCGGGGCGATCTTCTTCTGACGCATCGTGGCGTAAGCGGCCCTGCCGCGCTGGAGGTAAGCCGTGCTGCTGCGGTGCTCGGGGATCGCCCGGGAAGCGTTCAGCTTCTGGTTGATCTGATTCCGGATACCGGCGCGGATGAGCTTCGGAAAGAGTGGGATAGCCGTGTTGCCGTTTCAGGGCGAAGCGAGGTGCAGACGTTCGTTGGCGAGTACGCGCCGAACGCGCTGGTGCCCTATCTGCTGGAATCATGCGGCGTGCAGCCCGGCACGAAGATGAGCGACGTGACGCGCGATGAGCGGGCCGCTGTGCTCGGCGTACTCAGGCGCTGGCGGGTTGGAACCGTTGGGGAGGTTCCGGTTGATCGCGGCGAGGTGACGGCCGGCGGCGTGGCGCTCGAAGCGGTGAAGCCCACGACGATGGCCGCACGCGGAGTACACGGCCTGTACATCGCCGGCGAGGCGCTGGACATCGCCGGATGCGTGGGCGGGTATAATCTTCAGGCCGCCTTCTCTACCGGATACGTTGCCGGCCGCAGCGCGGCGCTCGGGCAGGAATGATGTGATTGAACGCATCCCGATGTGTGATGCAACTCCGGGCCGTTTCGGCTCGCAATGAAAACCCGATGACCTTTCACGATCTGTTCAAACTCGACATCGCGATCGAGCGCGACATCCGGTATCTGCCCGGTGAGAATGCGCGCCATCTGCTGGACGTCTATGCTCCGCGCAATGCGGCCGGTCTCCCCGTGGTACTCTTCTTCTACGGCGGAGGCTGGCGGAGCGGCGACAAGCGCCTCTTCGAGCACCTCGGCAGGGCGTTTGCCGCCCGCGGCATCATTGCCGTCACTGTCAACTATCGTCTTACGCCGGCAGTGCGAAGCCCGGCGCACACGCAGGATTGTGCTGCTGCGCTGCAGTGGGCGTACAGCTCGATTGCGGGCTACGGAGGCAACCCGGAGGCGATCTTCCTGAGCGGGCATTCGGCAGGCGGGCATCTCGGCGCGCTGGTCACGATGGATGAACGATACCTGGCGGAAGTGGGGCTCGCTCCCGGGGTTGTGCGCGGCTGCGTGATCATCAGCGGCGCAACGGACCTGCGGCTGCACAGCGAAACCACGGTGTACACTGCGAAGGAGTATATCGAGCAGGCCTTCGGATCAACACAGGAGGAGCTTGCCGCAGCGTCGCCGATCGCATACGTTCGCAGCGGTCTGCCGCCGTTCCTCGTGATTGTGGCGGAGCTCGATCCTCCCGGCCTTCGCGAGCAGGGGCGCCGCTTCGCCGACAGCCTTCGCGATGCCGGCAACGACGTTCGCTTCATGAGCGTGAAGGGGCGCGATCACTTCTCCATCGTCCGGCGCTTCGGCCCTTCGGATGATGCCACGTGCGGAGCGATGGTGGACTTCATAAAACACTATGCCCGGTAAGCAACGGCCGGTTGCCGGTGGGAGTGCGTACACCAGTGCGAACCGCGACCGGGATGTTCAACCTCAATCGGAACGGCAATGATGATAGCGCGCAGTTCTTCCGGCATTCTTCCTTTGGCAATCGTGCTTTCAGTGGCCCTGACGCTTGCCGCTTGCGGTGACAGGAAGGAACCGGCATCCGGCGATGGCAAGGCCCCTGCTGCACAGCCGCCTGCGGCGGCCCCGGCGTTCAAGCCCGCTCCCGCGCCCGATGCCGGCGGGCAGAGCGGTGCGATGCCGCATTCCGGAATCGACTCGACCGATGGGACGCTGACGGTTGTCGGCAGCGGTTTGATAAAGAATACCTGGAAGTTCGCCGATGTCACGGCATACGTGGAAGAGCATGCGAACGCCGGCGAAACGCGTTCCGTGCTCACGTTGGAGGCGCACGACGGCGGCCGCAACATGCACTTTCGTCTGCGGCTTGTTCGCACCGGAGGGGCGGTCAATGCCGGCACGTATGCAATCGAGAGCACGGGCGAGTCGGGAGTACGCAGGCTGGAAGCCCGGTGGGAGCAGGGGGACAGGATGTTCAACTCGGCAATCCGTGGCCGGGGCAGCGTACAGTTGAAGGAGATCGATGCCACGCATATCGACGGCTCGTTCAACATCTCGCTCGGCTCAGTGGGACCGGACTCGACGTTACAGACACTGACCGGCACATTCAACCAGAAGCTTGTCCACTGACACGTGAGTGCCGTGCACGGCGGCACGTTGCAGCGCGCCCCGCTCCGGATTCCGGTGCCGGAACAGGACGGAACGGTTTGCCGCAGCTCCGGCGCATGGCAGGATGATGCCGTACGCCGGCGTTGTTTCGTTGAGGTAATGCGCTCCGCACGGTGCCTGATAAGGCCTGCGGGGTCTGATTAACGAATGGCTACGCGCAGATAACACTGCGGAAATGCGTGCTGGATAGGTTGCCGAGAGCGATCAGGAACCGTAGTTCGTTCCACCAACTCTCCCAACCATGACAACAGAGTCCTCACTCTCTCTGCCGCTCGATCTGCCGATCTCACGTTCAAATCCAATCGGGCGATCGCTTCATGCGATGGCTCATGGGATTGCAGGGCGTCTCTTCTCGTTCAACCGCCTCAACCAGGTCTATCGCAGTGCGATATCACGTGACTGCGGCCGCTCGTTCAGTCACCGTGCTCTCGATGCGCTGGGAGTAGAGCTCGATGTGGATCGTGACGCATGCCGCCTGCTTCCAGCCGAAGGAGGCGTTGTCGTGGTGGCCAACCATCCGTACGGCGCGGTGGAGGGGCTGGCGCTTCTGGCGTTCCTGACATCGCTGCGTCCGGATGTTCGCGTGCTTGCCAACCACCTTCTGCATCATATCCCGGAATTGCGTGACGTTTCCTTTTTCGTGGACCCGTTCGGCACTCACGATTCCGCTCGGGCCAACATCCGCGGCATGGCCGGCGCGCTGCGCTGGGTGCAGTCCGGCGGCGTGCTCCTCGTATTCCCCGCGGGCGAAGTGTCGCACTTCGACATGGCACAGCGGAGCGTCGTGGATCCCGAGTGGAGCAGTTCCATTGCCAGGCTGGTTCGCCGCGGCGGTGCCCCGGTGATGCCGGTGTACGTGCACGGACACAATCGGCTGGGGTTCCAGATCGCCGGCATGGTACACCCGCGACTGCGCACGGCGCTCCTGCCGCGCCAGCTTGTCAACAAGCAGGGGATGCGCCTGCGCATGGAGATCGGCACCCCGATTGCTCATGAGCGCCTGCGTGCGTTCGATGAGGACGCAGCCATGATGCGTTATCTCCGCGAGCGGACCTATCTGCTTGCAAGCCGCATCAAACCCGTCAGCCAGAACGCCCGGCCGATTGCCGCGCCTTCGCGCCGCGAGGAGCTGATCGGGCCGGTGGATCCGCAGCTCATGCGCGCCGAACTGGAGGGAATTCCCGTCTGTCAGATTCTGCTCGAGACGGCGGAGTACCGCGTTGTGTACGGTGAAGCGTCGCAGATGCCCGGCATACTCCGGGAGGTCGGCCGCCTGCGCGAACAGACCTTTCGCGACGCGGGTGAGGGAACCGGGCGTGCCTGCGATATCGATCGCTTCGATGCGCACTATCATCATCTCGTTCTCTGGCATCGGACGAAATCGGAGGTCGCGGGCGCGTATCGAATCGGGCAGGTTGATCAGATCACGCGGTGGCAGGGAACGCAGGGGCTCTACACGCGCACGCTCTTCAACTTCGATGCGGAGTTGATCGAAAGCCTGGGGCCGTCGTTGGAGCTTGGCCGTTCGTTCGTCCAGCCTGCCTATCAGCGCTCGTTTGCGCCGCTCATGCTCCTCTGGAAGGGGATTGGCGCCTACATCGTGCGGCACCCGCGCTATCGTGTTCTGTTCGGGCCGGTCAGCATCAGCGACGAATACAGCACCATGTCGCAGCGGATCATGACCGCCTTCCTCCGCGCTCATCTTTCAGATCGCGAGCGCGTCTCGCTGGTACAGCCCCGGAACCCGCCCCGCTCGCGCCGCCGCGACCGCGCCATCGAGGACCGGCTGGCGCTCCTTGCCACCTCCATCGACGACGTTGCCGCGTTGGTGAGCGAGGTGGAGCAGAGCGATTGCGGTGTGCCGGTGCTTCTTCGCCACTATCTGAAGCTCGGCGGGAAGCTGCTCGGGCTCAACCGGGATGCTGAGTTCAGCAATGTGCTGGATGCGCTTATCTATGTGGATCTTGCCCGGGCGGAGCCGGCGCTGCTGGCTCGCTACATGGGGGCGGATGGAATGAAGTCGTTTCTCGGCAATCATCCCGTCCAGAGCTCGGAGCCGGCACGATAGCCGTGTTTGCGCCGTGATGTATCTTGGCCATCGTCCTTGAAGCGCCTGAGCGCGGAGACGTCAGGAAGTACATCAACGGGAGAGTAGCATGGAAGAGACCGAACCCACGCCGCAGGCGGAGCCGGCAGGTGACAGGCTGCAGGAGGTATATGCATTGATCTGGCGGGCCGGAGAGCCGGACGATGTGTTCGACGACGCCAGGTTCCAGGAACGCATCCCGCGGCTGATGGAATGGCTGCGCGGCCTCCATGCCGGAGGACATCTCGTGGCATGCGGCGGAGGCGGCTTCGAGAACCACATGGGCGGCCTTACGCTGATCCGTGCCGGAAGCCACGAGCAGGCAATCGAGCTCTCCGCCGGAAGCCCGATGAACGAGATCGGCCACACCGAGATCTTTCTGTGGGACGTGTACTTTGCCGACCTTTCCGAGAAGCGAACGCTTCCCAATCTCGTCCGCTCCTGAATGACCGATTGCAGGTAGTTCGTGGCTCGCCGCATTCCGCTCGCCGCGTTCCGTCGGGCCACGAACTACCGATTGCCGCACGACCCACCGTTCCCGTGCGACCCCGTTTCCAGTTGAAGCGATTCCCGCCACATCTTCACGATTTCATTGTGCGTATCTTTCCCGGCGATTCGGCAACGATTGCTTCTACACGACTTCATGACGCTTCTGTACTTCGGTATCGCGCGCGACTGCGCCGGCGTTTCGGGGGAAACGATTTCCCTTGATCGCGATGTGACCGTAACGCAGCTATGGGACCTGCTCGTTGAGCGGCGTCCTGCGCTTGCGGCCTGCCGCTCGCTTTCGCGTGTGGCGGTGGACATGCATTATGCCGGCGAGAACGATCTGGTGCCGCAGGGCGCCGAGGTAGCCATCATTCCACCAGTTGCCGGAGGATAGCCGTGATAGACTGTCTGATAACCGACACGCCGCTCGATGCCGGTGCGCTGATTGCCGCGTCCGGTCTGGACGAATCCGGTGCAACGGCAGCGTTTGTCGGAACGGCCCGCAACTCCAGTTCCTCGAAGCCCGGCACGGAGGTGATCCGTCTGGAGTACGAAGCCTACGAGCCGATGGCGTGTGCGGAGATGGAGACGATTGCGCGGGAGGCGGTTGAGCGGTATTCCGTTCTGAGCGTCCGCCTGCATCACCGCATCGGTGTGCTCCCCATCGGTGAGGCCGCAGTTGTTGTGGTTGTGGCTGCGCCGCACCGGGCGGCGGCCTTCGACTCCTGCCGATTCGTGATCGAAGAGTTGAAGAAACGCGTGCCGATCTGGAAGAAGGAAGTATTCAACGATGGCTCGGAGTGGGTGAATGCGCGTCCGTAATTGCAGGCTTCGTGGATCGATATTCGTTGCCGCGCTCGTCACGCTCGCGCTGCTCCAGGCCTCCTGCTTCCCGCCGCAGAACATCACGCCGGAGCGGCGCCGTGCCGATTCGGTCCGCGCCTCGATCCTGCGCGTCACGGACATTCGGATCCACGGTGCCAGCGACGTTGCATCCCCGCCGATCCTGCGCCTGCCCGTGGATAACAGGCCCGGCACCGGCATCGGCGACGACGCGCTGACGCTCGAGTTCGAGATGCAGTGCGACGGCATTCCCAACGTGACGCTCGAGCTTATCCACTGCGATCAGAACTGGGTGCCGACGGAGAATGTCTTCGTTCAGGACCCCACGGTGCTTCGCGGCAACGACTTCACCGTGGCCCGTGCTCCGGTGGGCGTGACGCATTACGACTACATGCTCAGCACCACGTTCCCGCGCTCCGGCTACAGGCCGCAGGTGCAGTATGCGGGCAATTACATCGCCCGCGTCGTCGACTACTACAACCTTCATCATGTCCTCGCCGAGTGCCGCTTCTTCGCCGTGGAGACGCGTGCCTCCATGGGTATGCAGATCTATTCGGACTTCTACGAGAGTGCGCAGACCAAGGTGCTGCAGAACGGATGGAAGATCCGCGTGGACGCGGTACCGGAGAACACGCTGTTCGGCGGGACGATTCTTGGCACACACCTCTACCAGTCCGGGCAGTGGTACGCACCGTTGATCGCCGATCAGGAGCATCAGAGCGAGGGGGAGGAGAAGGGGGCTCCGTGGGTCACGTGGTCGCCCACCATCCTCGGAAAGACCACTGCGGTGTTCGGCAACCTTGCCGGCGGCAACGAGCACCGGCTGCTGGACCTGACGGACGTGGGCCAGTATCCTACAACCGGAAACGTACTCACAACCGGGCTCAGCGACATCCCACGGATGCGCTTCGTGGAGTACGACAACAACGGCATCCCGCCGGACCGGCTGGTGGCATTGAGCGATGCGGACTATGTGGAGTTCCAGTTCAGGCTGGACCTGCAGGGGAAGCGCACCAGTTCCGACATCTTCGTTGTGGGAACGTTCAACAACTGGATCCCTTCGCCGGAGTGGCAGTTGCAGTACGACAAGATCACCGGCTTCTATATGGTGCGCGGACTGCTGCGCCGCGCCCGGCATGAGTACCAGTACGTTGCCGGGAAGTGGGACGCCGACCACAACGTGCTGCGCGAGGCGGACGCTACGCTGCTGGAGGGAAATCCGCGCGATGCCTCACAGGCGTACTATGCCTTCCTCTACTATCACGACAACACGGCCGGCGGCTTCGACAAGATCGTAGGCGTTGCGTACGGGCTGTCCACCAATATTCGATAGGACTCTCTCGATGGAGCACTTGGAACGGAGCGATTCACCCCTGCGCGTGGGCGTTATCGGCGTGGGACATCTTGGCGCGATTCATGCGAAGCTGTGGAAGGGAGTTGCCGGCGCAGCGCTTGCGGGCGTTGTGGACAGCGATCCCGAGCGTGCGAAGAAGATCGCTGCCGAGCACGACACGCAGGCCTTCGCGGGTATCGGCGAGTTGCTTGCGGCCGTGGATGCCGTCAGCATCGTCACGCCGACATCCGTGCACGCCGCCGTTGCGGAGCAGGCTCTGCAGGCCGGCCGCCATGTCTTCATCGAGAAGCCGATCACCGCGCGTTACGCGGAGGCGGAGCGGATCATCTCCATGGCGGATGAAGCCGGTCTTGTCCTTCAGGTGGGGCATATCGAGCGCTTCAATCCGGCCTTCGAGGCGCTGCGCGGGCATTCGCTGGAGCCGATGTTCATCGAGTCGCATCGGCTGGCGCAGTTCCGTCCGCGTGCGACAGACGTTGCGGTGGTGCTGGATCTGATGATCCACGACATCGATCTCATCCTTGCACTGACGCGCAGCGAGGTGACGGAGCTCCGTGCCTCCGGCGTCTCCGTAGTGAGCGACACCATCGATATCGCCAATGCACGCCTGGAGTTCGCGAGCGGATGCGTGGCCAACCTCACGGCGAGCCGCATCTCGCAGCGGCAGATGCGGAAGATGCGGCTGTTCCAGCGCGACGCATATATCTCCATCGACTTCGCGCAGCCATCGGTGGAGATGTTCCAGATCCGCGACGACATGAGCGGCGCACATGAATCCACGATGCTGCTCGGGGCAATCGAACAGGGAACGAAGCAGCGCGTGATCACGTTCGAGAAGCTTCCCACACCCGATACCAACGCGCTTGCGGAGGAGCTGGCGGAGTTTGCCAACGCGGTGCGCACCGGCTCACAGCCCCGGGTTACCGGGCGTTCCGGCGCCGAGGCGCTTCGCGTTGCCGAGGAGATCATGCGCGAGATCGAACGGCGAGCAGTGGTTGCGTGAGCCTGCCGAATGACCGACTTCGAGACCCCATTGAATTGCATTCCCGTGGAATCGACCAGACGAACCATAGAGATACAGATCCCGCTCATTCATGCCGTTGGCGACATCGCCCGCCAGGAGGGAACAAGCCTCTACCTGGTTGGCGGCTACGTACGCGATCTCCTCATGGGGCGCGCCGGCAACGACATCGATTTCACGATCGAGGGGAGCGGTGTGGACTTCGCGCGCATTGTTGCTCGCGAGTTCAGAACGCGCGCCGTGGTCTTCGAGCGGTTCGGCACGGCGATGGTTCCGATTGGCGATTACAAGCTGGAGTTCGTGGGGACACGGAAGGAGGAATACGCCGAGGACTCGCGCAAGCCGATCGTTACCGACGGCACATTGGAGGACGATCTTCGCCGCCGGGACTTCACCGTGAACGCGATGGCGGTGCGGATCGACGGCGGTGCGGGGGAATTGATCGACCTGTTCGACGGCTACGGCGATCTGGAGCGGCGCCTGCTGCGCACGCCTCTGGAGCCGCACACGACCTATTCGGAGGATCCTCTCCGCATGATGCGTGCGGCGCGGTTCTCGGCGCAGCTCGGGTTCGATCTGGACCTGGCCTCGTTCAAGGCCATTCGCGATCTGCGCGAGCGCATTCGCATCATCTCGCAGGAGCGGGTCAGCGAGGAGTTCCTGAAGATCCTCGCGGCGCCGAAACCCAGCATCGGCCTCGCGCTTCTTTTCCAGAGCGGGTTGATGGAGCTGATCTTCCCGGAGGTCTGGCGCCTTGAAGGTGTGGACCTGGTGAAAGCCGGCGACACGGCGTACGCACACAAGGATGTCTTCTGGCATACGCTGAAGGTGGTGGACAACATCGCCCTCATGACGGAGAATGTCTGGCTTCGCTTTGCGGCGTTGATGCACGATATCGCCAAGCCGCGCACGAAGCGTTTCCGCGAGGGATCCGGCTGGACATTTCACGGCCACGAGGAGATGGGAGCGCGCTGGCAGGATCGAATCTTCCGGCGGATGAAGCTGCCGATGAAGGAGGCGGAGTATGTTGCCCGCATGGTGCGGCTGCATCATCGGCCGATGGTGCTGGTGGAGGAGGGGGTGACCGATTCCGCCATTCGCCGGCTGGTTGTTGACGCCGGCGACGATCTGGACGATCTCTTCACGCTCTGCCGTGCGGACATCACCAGCCGGGACCCGCGCAAGGTGCAGCGCTATCTGGAGAATTACGACCGCGTGATCGAGCGCATTCTTGAGGTGCGCGAGAAGGATGCCCTGCGCGCCTTCCAGTCGCCGGTGCGCGGCGAGGAGATCATGGAGATCTGCGGCATCCCGCCTTCGAAGACCGTCGGAATCCTGAAGAGCGCGATCGAGGACGCGATCCTGGATGGCCGCATCCCGAACGAGTACGAGGCCGCACGCGAATATCTTCTCGAGATCAAGGATCGTGTGCTGGGAGGGGAGACGGTATGATGCTCGATGTCCGGAGCCCCGTGCACCGGAAACATCTGCTCAAGAGTATTCTGCCGGAGCGTGCGCACGAGCACCACGCGCTGCTGCGTGAAATCTTCATGCTCGAGTACGACCTGCGCAAGCGTGAGTGGGAGGGTGGCGTGGAAGAGCAGGCCTTCTTCGACGAGGACGGTATTGATTGCGACGACAACATCTATCATGCGGCATTTCTCCTCTATCACATTCATGATCTGGAAGATGTGGAGTTGATGTGGCGTGCCAAGTGTCTGAACATGGATGTTGGAACGATGCTTGATATCGAGAACCTGCTCGGCGCCGGTGTTGCTGCAACCTTGGAGCATATGGACCGCAACAATCTTTGCGATGCCGCAGCAAGAATTCGGAAGGAGTTCGCGGCCGAATCCTCACTTCGTTTCGCCAGATGGGAGCGCCAAATGCGGGAATATTTTTACGGAGGGTAGCCCTCTTCGTGCGCACAGGAAGACACGCAATGCCGGCGGAGCGATGATGCTCTCCGCCGGCATTGTTGCATACGCCCGCACGTCTCCGGTTACGGTACGTGGAACGGGAAGAGGCACCGGAAGTAGTATGTGCCGATGCCGTGGTATTCCCCATGGAAGAGGAAATTGTTGCCGAGGTAATTACTGTTCTGAATCCCCAGCGGGATTGGGTACTGGAAACTGAGCGTTGCGGACCCGCCGGGTGCCAGCGTCAGGCCGGTGAAGCTTGGCTCCGTCATCCGTGGGAACCGCGTGTCGACATTCAACAGCGCAATTCCCGTATCCGGAACAGGGTTGGCCGGGCCGACGAATACATGTGCGTACATCCAGATGCGGTTCACCGGATCCGGATTGAATATTCCGCAGTTGTAGCTGATCGTCCCGCCTGCAGGTGCATTGGCAGACCAGGACTGGAAGTAGATGTACGGCGTGTTGGCATTATTCAACAGCGTACGTATTTCATCCTCGCTGAGCGAACTGAACAGATCCTTGGTGGTCGGTGGAAATTGTTCCTTCGCCTGTGCGATGAGATCCAGAGTGGTGTTGAGGAACTGGGTCCTCTCCAGCGGAGTCAGGTCCTGACACGAGGTACCTGCCTTGGCGTCGTCCATGATTGTCTCCAAGTGGATTGTTCTTGACGTAGTGGTGTTTGCTTCCGGACAGTCGCCTGGATCCCGGCGGCCGTCTGTTCCCGTACTGGCAGGCACCAACGAATGTGCATTCGTGCGCCGCGCGATGTCGAATTCCGGAATGTGATGGAGTTCAGTTCAATGCGTCGCAGTACCATCGCCTGTTGCTCATGGGCTGCCATATCGGCCCATGAACGGTTTCATCCGGTGGTCATACCGAATATTGTGATGGCTGCATCGCGGTGCCGTCGCGAATAATAGCGCGCAATGAAATCGAAGACCGAAACCGGGTATCGCCCTTCTCTCAATTGCGGGGTATCTCTGAAATGGTGTGTGTGCGGGGGAAAGCGGACGCAAATTATGGCGTGGAAGCCGCCGGCGCAATTACCCATTTAGGGTGCTTTTGTTCGACGTGAAATAGTCCGGACATGGTAATCAGTTGAACCCGATATTCATCGTCAGGAATAGTCCGCCGAAATCGGTGATGGGATCGTTCTGCAGGCTCTCGACCCCTGGGTGGATCGGGATGAAGAAATATCGGACGTTGACGCCAAGCGTTGGATGCCCGCTGCCGACTTCCGCTCCGGCGCCCACGAACCCGCCGAACGTGGCGTAGGTGCGCGCATGCGAGAAGCTGCTGAAGAATTCGTGGTCGTATGGGAGCGCAACGATCAGGCTGGGCCCTACCCCCGCATTGACGTACGGACGGAAGTTGTCCACCAGAACCTCGTCGAACACACGATAGCGAACACCGACGGTGAGCGGAAGCGTATACAGCCGGTTCACCTTCCCGGGCACCCGCCAGTCCTGCAGTTGATAGTCGTACTGCTCGAACTCGTCCCGATCCCGCGAGCCGGTGACGCCAAGATTCACGAAGCCGGCGAAGGCCTGCGAGTAGTTGTGCTGGTAGAACACGCCGGCGCCGAAGCCGCTGTTGCTGAAGAGCAGATCGGCGCCGTAGAGATCCCTCGGCTGCGTGAGCACGCCTGTGCTGTCGATGAGCGGACGTGCGGCCGTGAAGAGGAAGAGTGTATCGGCGGGAACGCCGGGCGGCTCCTCCGGAAGCTCCGCGGGATTCCCGTGCGGCGCACCGGTCACCTGCGCCGCCGTTGCCCCCGGCAGAAGCGGAAGCATTGCCGCGGCCAGCATTGCCGGCAGAAGTATCCGTATGAGTGCGCGCCCGATCATCATCGCCTGAATTTGCAGGAAGTATACACCGAACTGACGATGACTTCCAGACCAAAAGTGTCCGCGTTCTCCGAGGGGTAATGCGAGGCCGATTGCAGGGCTTGTCCCGCCGACAGTTGA
>JAFDZV010000052.1 GCA_018266795.1 Bacteroidota bacterium
CTACCAACGACTCACTACTGACTACCAACGACTGACTACTGACTACCACCGACTGTCTACTGACTACCAACGACTGACTACTGACTATCTACACTACATCCGCAAACGTACGTTCCATGCGCCGGAAGTAGGCCAGTCCTCCGAAGAGGAGAACGGCCACCACAGCGGCGGAGACGAACACCATCGGCCCCGGGCTTCCTCCCCTGCCGAGAAGGGCCCAGCGGAATCCTTCAACAACACCTGCCATGGGATTCAGACCATACAGTGCGCGCCACTTCTCCGGCACCAGACTGCTTGGATAGGCGATCGGCGTGATGAAGAGCCAGAACTGCGTAATGAACGGTATCGTATACCGCACGTCGCGATACTGAACGTTCAACGCGGAGAGCCAGAGCCCAACCGCGAGCGCCGTTGCAACGGCCAGCAGTACGAAGAGCGGCAGCGTCACAACGGCAATGGTTGGTATGATGCCGTAGAACAGCATCATGCAGAGAAGCACCACGAATGCTATGGAGAAGTCCACGAGGCCGGCCAGCACGCCGGCGATCGGTATGGCGAGGCGCGGGAAGTAGACCTTGGTGACAAGGCGCTCGTTCGCAACCAGGCTGTTGCTTGCCTCGTTCAGCGCGAACGCGAAGAGCTGCCACGGGATGAGCGCGCAGAACGTGAAGACCGGATAGGGAAGCCCGTCGGAGGAAATCCTGGCAAGCTTCCCGAAGAAGAGGCTGAAGACCACCATCGTGGCGAACGGCTGGATGATCGCCCAGCCTGCGCCGAGGAAGGTCTGCTTGTAGCGCACCTTGATGTCGCGCCACACGAGGAAGTAGAGCAGGTCGCGATAGTCCCACAGTTCCCGCAGGCGGAGCGAGGCCCATCCCTGCGAGGGCTGGATCACGGTATGCGGCAGACGATGCGCGGCGCGGCGCCCATGCTCCGCTGCATGCCCATGCTCCGCTGCATGCCCGTGCTCCGCCGAATGCTCATGCTCCGCCGAATGCCCATGCTCCGCCGGATGTCCCGGCACGGATGGATGCGCTGCAGGCGACGGAGGCCCTGTCTGTGCCGGATCCGGAGTCTGATTCATCCTGCTCCCTCCTGGCGCGAACGCGCGCGCACATGCGCCCGGTACCACGCAACGGTGCGCTCCAGGCCGGTGCGGAGATCGATCGATGCGCGCCAGCCCAGATCGTGCAGGCGCGTCACATCCAGCAGCTTGCGTGGCGTGCCGTCCGGCTTCGACGCATCGTAGCGAATGGCGCCACGATAACCCACGACATCCCCGATCAGCGACGCCAGCTCGCCGATCGGCAGATCGTTGCCAACACCCACGTTCACGAACTCACCGATCTCGCGATGTGTGTGGCGCTCCATCATGAAGAGCGACGCTGCGGCAAGATCGTCCGCATGGAGAAACTCGCGATGCGGCGTGCCGGTTCCCCAGAGCACCACCTCATCGGGCGTGACGCCGCGCGCGGCAAGCGCATCGGCAATCTCCGCCTCGCTCGCGGCATGCAGGTTTTCCGTGCGGCCGAACCCGATCGGCATGGCGCGAATGTCCGCGCGCAACGCCCCGGCATCCCCGGCACGCAGCAGGCGGGCAAGCTCGAACTTGCGGATGAGTGCCGGGAGCACGTGCGCCGTCTCGAGATTGAAATTGTCGTTCTCGCCGTAGAGATTGGTCGGCATCAAGGAGATGAAGTCCGTGCCGTGCTGGTCGTTGAACGCACCGCAGAGCTTGATGGCCGCGATCTTGGCGATCGCGTACGGCTCGTTGGTGGGCTCCAGCGGGCCGGCCAGCAGATGCTCCTCGCGCATCGGCTGCGGAGCATGCTTCGGATAGATGCAGGATGATCCCAGGTTCAGCAGCTTCTTCACACCGAACCGATGCGCGCACTGGATCACATTGAGCGCGATGGCGAGATTGTCGCCGATGAAATCGGCGCGGTAGGTGTTGTTGGCCAGAATCCCCCCCACCCGCGCCGCTGCAAGGAACACGTACTCCGGGCGCTCCTTCGAGAAAAAGCCCTCCGTCTGATCCTGACGGCGCAGGTCCAGCTCGTCGCTCCCGCGCATCACGATGTTCGTGAAGCCCCTGGCAACCAGAGCGCGATGGATCGACGATCCCACCATGCCGCGATGGCCGGCAACATAGATCTTGGAGGATTGCGTCACGAAGCCTTCAGTATGGTTCCTGGAGCGCTCGCCCCGACTCTGCATCGGGGCTTGCTGTTGTTACGCGGATGGGATGCAGCGACGAACGGCAACAGATACCGCCTATCGCGGCACGGCGACGTGCAGAGAGAACCGCGCATCGTCGACATTGTCGCCCCCCGGGAATACCGGATCGCCCTTCACGACATTCCGGATCGAGTAGCCGCACCCCTCGAGATAGCGACGGATCTCCGACGGACGGTTTCCCATGTCGAACGTGGTCTGGCCGAACTCGAAGACACAGCAGGCGATGCGCCGCTCCGCGAGCATCCTGCGCGCGCCCAGCAGCACCTGATACTCGGCGCCTTCCACATCGATCTTCAACAGGTCGATCCGCTCGATCCCGTGCTCTGAACAGTATGCGTCCACCGTTGTGGACGGAACATCCTCGATCGCAACAGGAGCGGCGCTGATGTTGTAGTTCGCCAGAGGACGATCGGCAAGCGTGTTCCATCCGGAGAACTCGTCGCTGTAGACGTGCAGCTTCAACGTACCGACCGTGTCCGCCACGGCGCAATGGTTCAGCACCGCGCGCGTGCAGCCGGCAAGCTCGCAGATCCGGCTCAGACGCTCGAACACCCGGCGGCTGGCCTCGAACGCGTGCACCACTCCGTTGCTCCCGGCAAAGCGCGAGAAGAGAAGCGTAAGCTCCCCCACATTCGCCCCAACATCGAATACCACCATCCCATCGCGCAGATACTCGATGTAGAATGTCTGCTCCGCACGCTCCACATCCAGCGCGGCCGCGGGGCGCTTCCCTTTCACCAGTCGTCGCGCTATCGTGCGAAGTTTCCCGGGCATGCAGATCGATGTGAGAGACGTGAGGAACGAAGGATACGAACGGCGAGGCATACGATTCCGCACAATGTGCGGATTGGCCGCCGCATGGCACGAATGCGTAATGAACAATGGATATGAACGGCCGGCATGGGTCGTTGCGAGGGGAGGCAGCCGCGGAGCGGATGCCGACGTGGCAACCTGTACAGGCCGGCATCACGGTCCGCCCGGCGGAACGGTGTACCCGGCGGGACTGGATCAGTGCTCCCGCTCGCTCGCGATCCTTCCCGAGAGGCGGCGGTCAAGCAGCTCGATATCCGCCTCCACCATGATCTTCACCAGCTCCCTGAACCCCACGCGCGGCGCCCATCCAAGCAGGCGCCGTGCCTTCGATGCATCGCCGATCAGCAGATCCACCTCGGCGGGCCGGAAGTACTTCGGATCGATCTCCACATACTTCTCCCAGTTCAGCCCCGCCAGCGAGAACGCCTCCACAAGAAATTCGCGCACACTGTGGGTCTCGCCGGTTGCAATCACGAAGTCATCGGCCTGCTCGTGCTGCATCATCAGCCACATCGCCTCCACGTAGTCCGGCGCATAGCCCCAGTCGCGCTTGGCATCCAGATTGCCCAGATAGAGCTTCTCCTGCAGGCCGGCGCGAATGCGCGCAACGGCCCGCGTGATCTTGCGGGTCACGAACGTCTCGCCGCGCCGCGGGCTCTCGTGATTGAAGAGGATGCCGTTGCATGCGAACATCCCGTAGCTCTCGCGATAGTTGCGCGTGATCCAGTAGCCGTACACCTTCGCACATCCATACGGCGAGCGCGGATAGAACGGCGTCTCCTCGTCCTGCGGCACCGCCATCACCTTGCCGTACATCTCGCTGGACGAGGCCTGGTAGAGCTTCGTCTCGATCCCCGTTTCGCGGATCGCCTCCAGCAGCCGCACAACGCCCAGCCCGGTGACATCCCCCGTGTACTCCGGGATGTCGAACGAAACACGCACGTGGCTCTGCGCGCCAAGGTTGTAGATCTCGTCCGGCTCCACATCGCGAAGGATGCGGTTCAGCGCGGAGGGATCGTTCAGGTCGCCGTGGATCAGCTTCAGGCGCCCCCCCTCGTGCGGGTCCTGATAGATGTGATCGATGCGCCCGGTGTTGAACGAGCTGGAGCGCCGGATGATTCCATGCACCTCGTACCCCTTCGCAAGGAGAAACTCCGCGAGGTAGGAACCATCCTGGCCCGTGATACCGGTAACGAGTGCCTTCTTCATTGTTGAATCACTAAGAGTTCCCGACAAAACGGCCTCGAACACCATCAGCGGCCATTCAGAACAGGGGCCTGGTTCTTTGTACGCTCGCCTTCGGCTCGCGAGAGTTCCTGGCCAGTTGCCGGAACACGTTGAGCAGATCAGAACAACATCCCGGTGTGTCAGGAACTCCAAGAGATCCAGGCATCTGGCGCTGCGCGACCCGCAGGCGAACAGGTGCAACCCGGTTATGACAGGAACTGTACGGCTTGATCAGTGAGCAGTCCCGGCATACCAGCGCACGGTGGCGCGCAGGCCGTCCTCGAAGGACGTGGCGCCGCGCCATCCCAGTTCCGATTCGATCTTCGATGGATCGATCGCATAGCGGGCGTCGTGCCCCGGCCGATCGATCACGAAGGTAATCAGGCTCTCGTAGCCGCCATCGGGTCCGGCGCCGACCTCTTCATCCAGCAGACGGCAGAGCATGCGGACAAGATCGATGTTGCGCCACTCGTTGCGGCCGCCGACAACGTATGTCTCACCGGCTCGGCCGTTCGTGAACGCCAGATCCAGCGCGGCGCAATGGTCCGCAACGTACAGCCAGTCCCGAACGTTCAGCCCCCGGCCGTAGACCGGGATCGGCCGATGCGCGAGCGCCGTGGCGATCACCGTCGGTATCAGCTTCTCGCGATGCTGGCGCGGCCCGTAGTTGTTGGAGCAGTTCGTGGTGACCACGTTCATGCCGTACGTGTGATGCCACGCCCGCACAAGGTGATCGCTTCCCGCCTTCGATGCCGAATACGGACTGTTCGGTTCGTAACGGCTCTCCTCGGTGAACGCTCCGGCATCTCCCAGCGAACCATAGACCTCATCGGTGGAGATGTGGAGGAATCGCTTCGATGCATCCCCTCCCCAGGCCTGCCGCGCCTCCTCGAGGAGATTGAACGTTCCGAGAACGTTCGTCAGGATGAACTGCTCCGGGCCACGGATGCTGTTGTCCACGTGCGACTCCGCGGCCAGATGGAATATCCCGTCCGGACGAACCTCCTGCACCAGGGCGCGCACGGCGTCGCGGTTCACGATGTCGATCTGCCGGAACTCGTAGCGTGGATCGGCCTCCAGCGACGCAAGGTTCGCCGGATCGGCCGCATAGGTAACCGCGTCCACGTTGACGATGCTCCACGAGGGATGGCGCTCCAGCAGCGCGAGGATGAGATTGGAGCCGATGAAGCCGTAGCCTCCGGTCACGATGATGCGCAGCGACTCGCCGCCCGTGGTGCTATCCATCCGTTCGCCCTGCAGCATGAGTCGCGTTCGGAGTGAACGCTTCCAGGAAGTTGGCGCGGAACCATTCGATGGTCCGGCCTATCCCCTCTTTAAACGTCACCGCCGGCTCGTAGCCGGTTGCGGCGCGGAACTTTTCGATGGAGGCAAACGAATGGCGAACATCACCGAGACGCGGCTCCGCATGCAGCGCCGCAACGGATGTACCCAGCCCCTCGTTCAGCGCCTGCACCAGACGGTTCAATGTGATGCGATCGTGGCAGGCAACGTTGAACACCTCACCCGCAACGCCGCTCTCAGCCCGGGCTGCAAGGAAGTTGGCGCGTACCACGTTCTCCACGTACGTGAAGTCGCGCGATTGCTCGCCGTCTCCGAATATCGTGGGGCTGTCGCCTCGGCTGATCGTTTCGATGAAGCGCGGGATCACCGCGGAGTAGAGACTGTTCGGGTCCTGGCGGGGTCCGAAGATGTTGAAGTAGCGGAGCGCAACGGTCTCGAGCCCGTACAGCCGGAAAAAGACCTGGCAGTAATGTTCGCCGGAAAGCTTGGAGACGGCGTAGGGAGAAAGAGGCGTCGGAGTCATCTTCTCATGCTTCGGCAGCTCCTCCGTATTGCCGTACACCGAGGAACTGGAGGCGAAGATCACGCGCCCCACCTTGCAGTCGCGTGCGGCCTGCAGAACGTTGAGCGTTCCGTTCACCCCGACCTCGTGCGTCGTAATGGGATCGCGAATCGATCGCGGCACCGAAGGGAGCGCTGCCTGGTGAAAGATCACATCCATCCCTTCCACCGCCTCGCGCACCAGATGATAGGAACGCACGTCCCCTTCGATCAGTTCCAGCCGATGATCGATGTCGCGAAGGTTCTCGCGCTTGCCGGTGGAGAAATTATCCAGGACGCGCACACGATCGCCGCGATCGAGCAGAGCGCGCACGAGGTTGGTGCCGATGAATCCAGCGCCGCCGGTGACGAGACATTCCATATGCCGGTTCCCTGGTTCGTTACTGAATCGTGGCGGTTGCGGCAATCGCCTCGCGGAGCGAATCCGCCACGTGGGCGATCATCTCCCGGGTGAGCTCGGGATACATCGGGAGCGAGAGAAGCGTCCCCATCTGAGCACATGCAACCGGGAAGTCGCCGCACTGCGCATCTCCCAGATAGCTGTACGCCTCGGTGAACGGCAGCGCTGTTGGATAGTGAATGGAGGTGGCAACGCCGCGCGCCGCCAGCTCCTTCTGCAGATTCTCGCGATCGGCAACCCGCACAACGTAGAGATGATACACCGGCACGGCATGCTCCGCAACGGCCGGCGTGGCAACACCGTCGATGCCGGCAAGCAGGCTGTCGTACGCAGCGGCAACGCGCCGGCGCTCCGAGCTCCAGCTCTCCAGATGGCGCAGCTTCACCGAGAGCACGGCGGCCTGGATCCCATCCAGCCGGCTGTTGCGCCCCTCCATGATGTGCTGATACTTCACCAGGCTTCCGTGATCGCGAAACGCGCGCGCCCATTCGGCCGCCTTCGCATCGCGAAACGTGATGGCGCCCGCATCGCCGTATGCGCCGAGGTTCTTGCCGGGATAGAAACTGTAGGTGGCCGCATCGCCGAAGCTGCCAACCATCCTTCCCTTGTAGAGAGCGCCATGGGCCTGCGAGGTATCCTCGATCACCAGCAGATTGTGCGCCCGCGCAATCGCCATGATTGCGTCCATCTCCGCAGGATGACCATACAGATGCACCGGCATTACCGCCTTCGTACGCGGAGTGATCCGGCGTTCGAAGTCCGCCGGGTCCAGCCCGTAATGACTCGGCTCGCAGTCCGCAAACACAACCCGCGCACCGGACCACGTAACGCCCTCGGAGGTGGCAATGAAGGTGTTGGCCGGAACGATCACCTCATCCCCAGGCCCCACACCCAGTGCCCGCAGCGCAATCTCGATTGCATCCGTGCCGTTGCCCACGCCCACGCAATGCGGCGCGCCGGTATACGCGGCAAACGCAGCCTCGAAACCGGCAACGGCCTTTCCGCCGATGAACGCCGTGTTGGTGATGATCTCCTCGATCGCCGCGTCGATCTCGGGTTTGATACGCTGATACTGTGCCTTGAGGTCGACAAATGGGATCTGCATGTTCAACTTCCAAAGGGTAGATGTATCCGGACCGGACACAATTTACACGAATAATGGCGAGATGGTTAGTTGTCGGTAGTCAGTTGGGCAGGTACTGACAACGGGCTTCGTTCTTGGTACTTCGTTCTTGGGTCTTGGGCCTTCGACTGTCCAAGCTCCAAGCTCCAACCCCACTGACCACTACCTACTGACTACCCCTTCACCACTTCCTCGCGACAGAACTCAGCGATGGATGAGGCGACGTACTCTATCTGCCCAACCGTCAGTTCCGGGTACACCGGCAAGGCAAGCACTTCGGCGGCGGCCTTCTCCGCAACCGGGAAATCACCATGCTTGTAGCCGAGACCGGCAAAGCATTCCTGGAGATGGAACGGCACGGGATAGTACACCTCGTTGCCGATGCTCCGCGATGTGAGCCAGCCGCGCAGGTCGTCGCGACGCTCCGCCCTGATCACGTACTGATTGAAGATGTGATGATGCTCCACGCCGCTGGCTGCATATCGTTCCACCGGTGCCAGCACAATGCCGTGCGCGCCCAGATCCGATGACGGGGTCCCATCGTTCAACCCCATCTCCGTGAAGAGAGCGTTGTAGCGTGCTGCGTTGGCCCGACGCGCCGCGCTCCAGCCATCCAGATACGGAAGCTTCACGTTCAACACAGCAGCCTGGATTTCGTCCAGACGGAAATTGCCGCCGATCACGGAATGGTAGTAGCGGCGTTCGCCGCCGTGCACGCGCATGATCTTCATCCGCTCGTACAGTGCCGTATCGTTCGTGGTTACCAGACCTCCGTCGCCGAATGCGCCCAGGTTCTTCGAGGGGAAGAAGCTGAAGCAGCCGACGGTGCCGATGCTTCCTACGCGCCTTCCATCGCGATACCGCACGCCGATTGCCTGCGCCGCATCCTCGATCACCGGCACCCCATGCTCCGCGCCCAGCGCCATCAAGGGATCCATGTCCGCACTCTGGCCGTACAGATGCACCGGCACGATGGCACGGGTGCGCGCCGTGATGGCGCGGGCAACGGCCGCCGGATCGATGTTGAGCGTATCCGGCTCCACATCGACAAGCACCGGCTTCGCACCGAGACGCGCCACCACACCGGCCGTGGCAAAGAAGCTGAAGGTTGGGACGATCACCTCGTCGCCAGCACCAACGCCCAGCGCCATCAGTGCAAGCAGCAGCGCATCGGTGCCGGAGCTGACGCCGAGCGCGTGGCGCACCTCCAGGTACTCCTCCATGGCGCGCTCCATCGCCGTTACCTCCGGGCCGAGAATGAAATACTGGCTGGCGGAAACGCGAAGAACGGCATCGTCCAGTTCCTCCTTGAGCGAGGCGTATTGTGCTTTCAGGTCGAGTAAGGGAACGGTCATCGGTTCAACGGTTCGAGGATCGTGAAGAGGTGCGCGGAACGGGAAAGGCTCCTACCGCGCCTTGCAGCCTGCAAATATAGGGAGCGCCGGGGCACCGGCATTCCGAATCGTGCCGGATGATGGTGAGGAATTGAGAACGCGGCCGGTCGGGAACCGGAGGCCCTGCCGCATGAGGGCCCGCGCGGGCGGCATCGCTTCCGCGCAGAGATACCGATCCGGAATCACCCCGGCTCCGGCGCGCCCGGCATGATGTCGGATCTGCGGAATCATCGCCCCGACCGCATATCCGTTCCATATCTTTATCATAATGTTTCGTATGTTTGCCGGGCGCTTCCGGGCGCTGAGAACCACTACCCTGTTGTATATTGGACGTCTTGAACCACGCGGATGTGGTGAAATTGGCAGACACGCCAGACTTAGGATCTGGTGCCGCAAGGCGTGTGGGTTCGAGTCCCTCCATCCGCACCAGCCGGATCGGACAGCGCTTCGAGTCGCATGATGCCTCGGGACGGATACGGCCCCGGTCAGGATACGGCGAGCCCCAACCGTACTCGAACGTCCGGCAGGGCGCGGGGCTACACGGACAGGCTCGGAACATCGAGGCAGGGAACGGTGGCACGGGCGCGACGGCATTGCCCTGCCCGGCATGTACGCCGCACCTCCACCACCTGGAACAACCGGTACAAACGATTCAACACATAGAACGTAGTCAGCAAGGATAATGGAATCAACGATCCGCCAGACCAATTCGGTCAAGTTCGAGCTCGATGTGGCTCTCACGAAGGACGAGCTCAACCCGTATCTCCAGAGCGCATATCGCGAAGCGCAGAAGCATGCCAATCGCCCGGGCTTCCGCAAGGGACATGTCCCCCTGCCGCTCATCAAGCAGTTGTATGGTGCCTCGCTGGATAAGGAGGCACAGGAGGAGGCGGTGCAGAAGGAGTTCGCGAAGCTGATGGAGGAGAAGGAGATCCGCCCGGTGGGGCAGCCGGCAATCACGAAGCTGGACCGTACGGACGATGGCGGCCTCACCTTCACGGTGAGCTATGAGGTGCTTCCTTCGATCGAGGTGACCGACTACAAGGGGCTGCCGGCGCGCCGCGTCTATCATGTGGTAGGCGACGAGGAGATCGATACCGAACTGCAGCGCATTCGCGAGAGCCACGCTCAGCAAAGCGAGGAGCCGGCCGAGTCCGTTGCGGACGAGAATCACTCCGTGAAGCTCACGATGCAGAAGCTGGAAAACGGCGAGCCGGTTGAGGGGAACGTGATGAACGACGTTCCGGTGTTCCTTGCCCGCCATGACATCAACCCGGAGCTGAAGGCCTCGCTGCTCAATACCAGAGTGGGCGATTCGTTCCGCATCGACCTGCCGACCGGCGATGACGGTGCCCTGAACAACTACGAGGTTACCGTCCTCTCGATCAACCGGATGACGGTGCCGGAAGTCGACGACTCGTTCGCCGTGCAGCTTCTCGGCAAGGACGACGCTACCGCGGAGGACCTTCGCAACGCCGTGCGCCAGGGGATCAACGCCGAGTACGAGAAGCGCTACAACGGCTACTTCCGCGACGCGCTGATCAATGCCCTCATCGAGCGCAATCCGTTCGAGGTGCCGGACGCATTCGTGGGCGAGGTTCTTCGCTCCTTCATCGAGGATATGAAACGCGGGCCGAAGAAGGAACTCCCGCCGGACTTCGACATGGCCAAGTTCATCACCGAGACACGCCCGATGGCCGAACACACGGCGAAGTGGGCGCTGCTCCGCGACATGGTTATCGAGAAGGAGGATCTCGAGGCGGACGACAGCGATTACGAAGGCCTTGCGGAGATCGAGTCGCAGCGCACCGGCATCGATACCGAGACCCTCCTGAACTACTTCCGCAAGTCGGACAAGATCCGAGACCGCATCCTCGCCGAGAAGGCAATCCAGTTCCTGGAGGACTATGCCGTGATCGAGGATGTCGAGGATCGCTCCATCCCTGCCCCGGAACCGCATGTCCACACGCATGAGCACGATCACGGGCATGACCACGATCACGCGCATGAGCACGATCACGCGCATGAGCACGATCACGCGCATGAGCACGATCACGGGCATGAGCACGATCACACGCATGAGCATGATCACGAGCATGACCAATAGGCTCTGACCGATCCGCAGAGGAGGGTTGTGATGATGAGCGCTGCCAGGCAGGCTCGTACTTCCATTTCGAAGAGATCGCCACGTCGCGTCTCCTTCGGAGGCGCTCCTCGCGAAGACAACAGCCACATTGAGGTATCCGTTGGCAATGCCCCACGATCGTCCTCGCGAGGCGGGCGTAGCGAAGCCGTGGCGAGAGATACTTCTTGCGCCCGGCGGCCGGCATGTGGATAACCCGCACCCCGGCCGGGCGTTGCAGATAAGTTTGTACAACGGGAACTAAGGGCCCGCCTTGTTCGTCTTTCCTGAAGTTGCCGCCCGATCGAGCCTGCATGTGCGTCTGCGCCTGCACGCCGCGATCGAACGCGAGAGGGCCACCCCCCGGCGGAAGTCGCGGCACGATGCCAGGACAATCCCGATATCTTTTACGGACGTACCATGATCATTCCACGCATTGTAGAACGCACCGCTCGCGGTGAGGAAGTCTGGGATCCATTCAGCAGGCTCCTGAAGGAGCGCATCATCTTTCTTGACGCTCCGGTCTCCGACGAGGTCTCCAGCATCGTCATCTCTTCGCTCATCTTCCTCGAGTCCGAAGATCCCGCGAAGGATATCATCATGTACGTCAACTCTCCGGGAGGCTCGGTGAGCGCGGGCATGGCGATCTACGATACCATGCAATACATCCGCCCGGATGTCTCCACGATCTGCATCGGCATGGCGGCCTCGATGTCGCAGGTGCTTCTCTGCGCCGGCGCCAAGGGGAAGCGGATGGCGCTCCCCAACAGCCGCATCATGATGCATCAGCCATCCGGCGGCTCGCAGGGACAGACCACGGAGATCGAGATCTACCTCAAGGAGATGATTCGCATGCGCGAACAGCTCTACAACATCATCTCCGTGCACTCCGGACAGGATGTGGAGAAGATCCGCCGCGACGCAGATCGCGACTACTGGATGTCGCCGCAGGATGCCGTGGACTACGGCCTGATCGATCGCGTGCTCAACAGCCGCAAGGAGATCAGCCAGATGCTGCCGCAGATCCCTTCCACGACGGGAGATCAGCGCCTGCAGATCGAGAACGATTCCGCCGATCGGGCAACATCCCCCCGATAGGCTTCGCCGATGAGTGCCGCAGGCTTCGCCGATGAGCGCCAGATGCGCTCGTCGCGCTTGAACCCGGACGCGCACACGGCCCGGCATCAGCATTTGTGATGCCGGGCCGGTTTGTCGAAGGGCCGTCGGTTGTCAGTCGTTAGTAGTCAGTCGCGCATTCCCACTGACGAATGACAACTGACTATCGACCGGCCAACAAATTTCTCCCCTCGCCACTATAACGCTATCTTTGCCGCATGGCCAATGATATTCACTCGATGCCGTCGGACATGGTGCGCTGCTCCTTCTGCGGCCGCACGTCGGACGAAGTAACCTCGATCATCGCCGGTCCGAACGTCTACATCTGCGACATCTGCATTCAGAACTCCGTGGAGCTGCTCCGCCAGAACGCACGGCTGTTCCGTCCCGCACAGCCGGAGCGGCGCCTGTCGCCGAGCAGCATCCGGGCCGCACTGGATGAGTACGTGATCGGGCAGGAGTATGCCAAGAAGGTGCTGGCCGTTGCGGTGTACAATCACTACAAGCGCATCGAATCGCAGGAGACGCTTGCCGGCTTCGACGATGTTGAGATCGAGAAGTCCAACATCCTGATGATCGGCCCCACCGGCGTTGGCAAGACGCTCCTGGCGCAGACGCTCGCGCGGCTTCTGGACGTGCCGTTCGCAATTGCCGACGCCACAACGCTTACCGAGGCGGGCTACGTTGGCGATGACGTGGAGACGATACTCGTATCGCTTCTGCAGAATGCGGACTACAATGTGGAGCGCGCTGAACGTGGCATCATCTACATCGACGAGGTGGACAAGATCACGCGCAAGAGCGACTCCGCCTCCATCACGCGCGATGTCTCCGGCGAAGGAGTGCAGCAGGGCCTGTTGAAGATCCTCGAGGGAACGCGCGCGAACGTACCGCCGAAGGGAGGGCGCAAGCATCCGGAACAGCCGTTGATCCAGATCAACACGCGCAACATTCTCTTCATCTGCGGCGGCGCATTCGAAGGGCTGGAGAAGATCATCGCGCTCCGCATGCGCAAAACCACCATGGGCTTCGGAAGCGAGGTACAGGATCGCATCGAGGAGCGCTCCGAGCTCTTCCGCCATGTTGCCCCGGAGGATCTGATCAAGTTCGGATTGATCCCCGAACTGATCGGCCGCCTTCCGGTTATCGCGCCGCTGGAACCGCTTACCGACGAGGCGATGCGCGAAATCCTGACGTCGCCGAAGAACTCGCTCGTGAAACAGTATCGCAAGCTCCTCGCAATGGAAGGAGTGGATCTGGAGTTCAACGACGAGGCGATGAGCGAGATCATTGCGCGCGCGAAGATTCGCAAGACCGGTGCCCGCGCGCTGCGCGGCGTGATGGAGGAGGCGATGCTGGATGTGATGTACGCACTCCCCGATCAGGAAGGATTGAAGAAGGTGGTGATCACGCCGGAGGTGATCCGCCGCGAAGGGGACGCGCACTTCGTGTTCGATGACGCCAAGCGGAAGAGCGCCGCAGGCTGACCCCATCCATCCCCATTATCTGTAGAACGCCCCGGCAACGCTGTATCGTTGCCGGGGCGTTTCGCTTTCACCCATCCCGGCCCACGATGCGTATGTGCAGGCCGTTCAACGAGGTCCGGCGGTGACCCTGTGCGCGAGGCGTGCCTGCGGGGAATGAAACGGCGAGAAGAGTCCGCGGCTTCCTCCCCTCGCGAAACGCGGCCTGAAAGGTTCTGCATGGAGATGACTGTGAACGTTGTTCGTGCAATGTCCCTGCAATCGACGGGTTGACAGGGCAAACGTACGGCACCCGGCCCGCCTCCGGAAGCCCGACGTTGTACGCATGCAGGCAGCGGAGGGCCATCCGCACGCGTAACGCCCCGGGCATCGCAGCGTGTGCAGCCTGATCGGCCGGTGCCAACCGACGGCGCCGGCATTCATATCGGCGAGGGAACGAACAATGGAGAACGAGCGGAGAGAACGAATACGGGAACGCCTCCTGCGCCTGGAACATGAGGAACAGGTTCGCATCATTCATGCATGCGAGTCCGGGAGCAGGGCATGGGGGTTTCCCTCGCGCGACAGCGACTACGATGTGCGATTCATCTACGTGCGCGGGCGCGACTGGTACCTCTCGATCGATGCGGCCGTTGCGCGCGACGTGATCGAGCTGCCGATCGACGACATTCTGGATATCAACGGCTGGGATCTCCCGAAGGCGCTGCGCCTGCTCCGCAAGTCCAACCCTCCGCTGCTGGAATGGCTCTGTTCGCCGATCGTCTACCGGACGCATGGCCCGCTGGTGGAACGGCTGCGCGCCATGGTGCCCGCCTATTATTCCCCCAGGGCCTGCGCATACCACTATCTCCATATGGCCGAGGGAAACTCCCGTGCCTATCTGCAGGGAAGGACGGTATCGCTGAAGAAGTACTTCTACGTGCTGCGTCCGTTGCTTGCGATTCGGTGGATCGAGGAGGACCGGGGCGTTGCGCCGATCGAGTCTCAGCGCCTGGTGGAGACGATGCTGGAGCCGGGTGAGCTGCGCGACGCGATCGAACAGCTTCGGCAGAAGAAACTCGTGGATGTCGAGCTGGGAACGGGCCCGCGCATTCCAGCCATCAGCAGCTTCATCGAGAGCGAGCTTGCCCGCCATGCCAACGGCCTTCGCGTGACGCGGACGCCGGAGCGAGACAACGATGACCTGAACGCGCTGTTCCGGGAGGCGATCGAAGCGGCGTGGAGCCAGCCGTCCGCGGAAGCATAGTGCGGCCCGATGATGCAGCGCCGCAACGCCCTGCATCATCGGGCACCGTTTGCATAGCGTTGCGAACCGGACTTGAACGGATCGCAATACGATAGTACGGCGCCGCCGTCATGCACCGGAGCCGCGTTGCACCGTGCGGTGAACCCTCAGTTCACCTCCTGCTGATCCTGTATGCAGGCCGCGCATGGGCCGGGTCCGTGGCTGAAGTGCAGTTCGTAGCAACCGTTCACGAGCGTGAGGCATGCACGCATACAACAGCCGCTGGGCACCGAGTAGTTGATGGTACATCCGTTCACCGGAATTGTGGCGTACGTGGGCACGCCGTTGCGGATGCAGACCAGCATCTTGAAGGTGGCGCCGTCGATGCATTCGATCCGATAGCTGTTGCCCGGATCAACCTGATAGCAGATTTCGCAGTCGGCCGTGCGCATGCAGAAGTCCGCAGTGCAGACATCCGGATCAACCACGACTGTAACCCAGCGGCAGCCGTTGCAGGTAATCTGCGCATGCGCACGCGGTGCGGCCATGAAGGCAGCTGCGGCCAGCAACAATGCCGCGGCCACTGCGAGGCGAGAGTGTGAAGTGCGAGTCATGATCTGAGCCTCCTCGATGATTGAATGAATGATGTGTGGAACGTGCCTGCCGGAGCTGCGCAACAGATGCAGTTCCTGCTGGCAGGCTTGCTGGATTCATCGGCCGGGCGTATCGGTGCCGCGCAGGCCCGCACCGGCTGTTTCATGGCCCGATGCCTGTGCGCGCAACGGCGCCGGCCGATACGGATGCGGGAGGGAATCGGGCGGCGATCCGCCCTGACGGAACGAAGCGGTGTTGGGGAAGACCCCGATGTCCTCCGCTCGAGAGGAGCCGGGCGAGGGGAACGACGGCGTTTCGGCGGACGCGGCACGCAGAGATCGGCGGGCGCGTTCGGCGGAAGCTCGTCGTTGAACTAAGAGGGTCGGCCGGTTGGAAATTGGACATGGCGCCGCACGCCGCTGCATGCTCGATACCTCCGCATGTGCGGGGTACGATTCAACGAAGAGATGCGCGGCTGCGGCAACTTTGTTTGGTCACGTGAGGCGGCGGGTGTATATTGGACCAACTTGAAAATCTTGAGGTCAAGTCCTGTGCGACCATGTCGTACCCAATCCCGTCAGGTCCGGAAGGAAGCAGCGGTCAGTATTGGCAGGTGCGACACAGTTCAGCTTGACCTCTTTTTATTTGTTCACTCAGTCCACTAACCGTGGCACGTCTTGGCGCAGATTGGTTGACGCCGCGCCGGGTGCCGAGTTGGACGTGCGCGCGCCGGGTTCAGCAATGAACATCGATTCGCATCGCGCCCCATCTCGCCGCGCGACAGCGTCACCGCTGCCAGGAGAAAGGTTGTTGCTTTGCGTTGCCGATCACTGAATCCATCGCGATTCTCCTCCCCCGGGGTATGTCGCGTCGATATACAGCCCCCTCGCCCTCGATCGTACGGTCGCCAGCAACCCATTCCCATCGCTCTCCTCGCCGCGTTCCCTCCTCTCTCGCTCCAACACCATCCCGCTGGTTGCCCACGGCCTTTCGTACCCTTCCATGAAGAAAGAGATAGTTATTAACGCGACCTCGAGCGAGATCCGCGTTGCCATTACCGAGGACGATCGTCTTGCAGAAATTTTCCTCGAAGTTCCCGACAAAGAGCGCCATGTAGGCTCCATCTACCTTGGACGCGTCGAACGCGTGGTGCAGGGAATGAATGCCGCGTTCATCGATATCGGTGAGCCGCAGGATGCGTTTCTCCATTTCTCGGATGTCGGATCGGCGCTCGATGAGTTCAAGGATCTGCTGGACGAGCGCGATGAGGATGACGAGGATGATCAGGATGCGGCCGACGAGAAGGCCGCCCCGCGAAAGAACGGAAAGGCCGTACCTCCGGGCGATAAGAAGTCCGGCGGCGACGCCAGAAAGAAAGATTCCAACCGCCACGACCGTCGCGGCCGCGAGCCGCACGATACCGAAAGCACAGGCGAGCGCACCGATGAGGTTGCGCACGGAACGCAGCAGTCCGGACATGCCGAGCCGCTCGACAAGTCCGCACGCCGCAGTGGTAAACCCGAACCCGGACGCGACGGGCGCAGAGGCGACGAACGCCGAACGGACGAGCGGCGAAGCGATGGACGCCGCACTGGAGATGCGGACGATGCCGAGGGCTCACGCCGCCCCGACACCGCACCGGACGGTCGCAGACCCGCCGGGCGCGATATGCGCGTTGGCGAGAGCCGCCGGCACGATGAACATGAGGAGCCGGACGAGACCGATGGCGAATTGATCGAGGGTGCTGACCCCACGCAGACGGGCGGCGAGGACGGATCGGAGGAACCCAAGCGGCGCAAACGCAAGCGCGGACGCCGTGGCGGCCGCGGGCGCAATCGCCGTCGCGACTCGGAGACTCCGGCCGAGGGGTCGCACGAGGAGCCGGAGGGAGAGGAGCGCGAAGGCGAAGCCGATGGCGATGATGACGCCGCCGCGCGCCGACAACCGGCAGCCGAAGGCGGGCGCGGTGACAACGACCGCGGGCGCGGGCACCGTAATGAACCTCCCCGGCACGAACGTGCCGACGCCGGAGACGATGACGATGATGATCGCGAGCAGGATGACGATGACGATCGGGAAGATGGCGCAGGGCATGCCGACGGCGACGACGATCGTCAGGATAACAGCGAGCAGGGACGCGAAGGCCGCCGCCGGCGGCGTGGACGCAGGGGGGGCAGGAATCGCCGCAAACGCGGAGGCGAAAACGAACGGCAGGACGGCACGCAGCAGATAGCGACGGACGCTCCACAGCAGCAGGCCGCAGGGAGCGGACGATCCGGTGAGGAACGGCGCACGGATGACAGACGGCATCCCTCCGACCGCGATCAGCGCAATGATTCCGGACGCCGCCACGAGGGCGGCGCTCGCGATGGCGCTCGCAGCAGCGGACCCGATCGGGAAGGGCGCCCGGCACCGGAGTCTCGCCCGCATTCGGACGAACGGCACAGCACCCCGCGGCGCGAGGTTGCCGATCGCGGGCACGAATCCGCCGAGAGCCGTGGAACGGAACGAGCCGAGCACCGCACGCAGGAGACGAGCCGCACCGGCGGCGAACGCCGCGAGCACGATCGTACAGAGACACCGCAGGGCGCCGAGGCTGAACAGATCCCCGCCCGCGCACCGCACCGCGGCAGGCAGGCGGCGGAGAGCCCCGAAGGGGATGCGGCCGCACCGAAGAAGCGCGGCGGATCGCGACGCAAGGAAGCACCCGTACCAGGCGAGAGCGGTCCGGCTGCGGACGAGGCCGGCGCCGGGAAGGAATCTGCGCCGAAGAAGACTGCGAGCCGGTCCGCGAAGAAGGCGGCGGCGCCGCGCGCCAAGCGCGGCCGGGCCGGAGACGACGACGTGAAGGGCTCCACGGTTGATGCCAAGCTTCCGACGTTTCAGACGAAGCGTTCCGGCGAGGTTACCATCGCTCTGGAGAAGGGACAGGATGTCATCGTACAGGTGACGCGTGAGTCGTACGCATCGAAGGGCGTGCGCGTCACCACGAAGGTGAGCCTCCCCGGCCGATTCCTGGTGTTGCTCCCGCTCGATCCCGCAATCGGCATCTCGCGCAAGGTTCAGAACATGAAGGAACGCCGGCGCCTGCGCCGGATCGCCAAGAGCATTCTTCCCGAGGGGCATGGATGCATCATCCGCACGGTTGCGCAGGACAAGGATGAGGAGGTGATCAAGCAGGATCTCATGAAGCTGATCGAGACCTGGCGCGAGATCGAACAGAAGCTGAAGGTGAACGAAAAGCCTACCCTCCTCTACAAGGATCAGTCCATCGCCAACACAGTGATGCGCGATCTGTTCACACCGGATACCAACCGGGTGGTGATCGACAACAAGGCGCTCTACAAGGAGATCCGCGACTACGTGGAGTGGGCGGCGCCCGGGCTTGCGGACAAGGTTGAGCTGTACACCGGATCGCGGCCCATCTTCGACGAGTTCAACATCGAGCGCGAGATCCAGAAGATCGCCGATCGCCGCGTGTACATTCCTTCCGGCGGCTACGTGATCCTGGACCAGACCGAGGCGATGATGGTGATCGACGTGAACTCCGGCCGCTACGCGGGCAAGAAGGATCAGGAGCTGAATTCGCTTCGCACCAACCTGGAGTCAGCCCGGGAGATTGCCCGGCAGATCAGGCTGCGTGATATCGGCGGGCTGCTGGTGATCGACTTCATCGATCTGTACGACGAGAAGAACCGAAAGAAGGTCTACGACGAGCTGAAAAAGGAAATGCGCCGCGACCGCGCGAAGTCCGTGGTGCTGCCGATGACGCAGTTCGGCCTGGTGCAGATGACACGCCAGCGCATCCGCCAGCAGGTTGTGCAGACGATGTCGGAGCCGTGCCCGATCTGCTCCGGCAGCGGACTCGTACAGTCCAAGAGCACGGTTGCACGCAACATCGAACGCTGGCTGCAGCGCTTCAAGGAAGGCTCGCGCGAGTTCCGGCTCACCCTCACCGCAAATCCGATGATCATCAACTACCTCACAGAGGGAGAGATGAGCCGGCTTACGCGGATGATGCTGAAGTACTTCGTACGCATCAAGGTGGTGCCCGACGAGTCGCTTCCGGTATCGGACTTCCGTTTCTTCTCCACCAGGCTTCAGGCCGATATCACGGAGAAGTTCGCCGAGGATCCGAATGCCCGCAAGAAGGAGGAGAAGGCGCGCAAGCTGGAAGCCAAGAAGGAGGAGGCGCGCAAGGAGGAGGAACGACGCGAGGCGTCGGGTCGCGAAGGCGATGAGCGCGGTGAAGCGCGGGAGAAGCGCGGCCATGGCGACCGGAAGGAGCGCGGCGAACGTTCCCTGCGCGATGAGCGCAATGGACACGAGCAGCGCGACAACAGAAAGGATCGCGCTCCGCAGACCGGAACCGCTCGCGAAGGTGAACGTCGTGATACCGAACGCCGCGACCGGAACAAACGGGACGGTGAACGGAGCGGCGGCCACGAGCCGAATGCGCACGGCGAGCGCGGCGACCGGCAGAAGGGCCAGCATCGCCACGGCGAGCCGCCGCAGAAGGTCGAGCGCCGGGCCGACGAGCGCCGAGGCGATGAACGGAGGAACGAGAGCCGCCGCGACGAGGGCCGCGGTGATGACCGTCGAAGCGACGGCCGCAGGCATGACGAGCATCGAGGTGAGAAGCGCACGCACGACGATGCGCATGCGGGCGAACGCAGAACCGACGAACAACGCAGAACCGACGAGCGCCGAGGCGACGGGAGGCGCGGCTCTGAACCGCGCGCGGCCGAACCACGCGGCGCCGGGCCGAGAAGTGACGAGCCGCGGGGCGAACGGCGCGGCGATGAGAGACGAGGCGGTGAACGGCGCTCCGATGAACGGAGAAGCGGCCAGCACCACGGTGATGCCCGCCGCGCGGGGGGACCGAATGCCGGCGAGCGACGGGAGGATGCGGCACGGAATGACCAACGGGACAGTCGGCGTCCGGAGGGACGACCGGAGGAGCGGCGCAACGAAGGCCGGCGACCGGAACGGCGGCACGAAGGGCAGGAAACGGCGGCGCATGGCGCCGATCAGCCCGCGGCCCGCGGCGATGGCGGTCCGCGCCGGACGCCTGAGCGGCCGGAACGCAGCGTACCGGCGGTAGAACCGGCACAGACGGAGCAGGCAGCCGCACCGGCGACGCGGAAGAGCACGCGACGTACGCCGGCACCCCGCAAGGGCAGTCACGAGGCGCAGCAGGTGCTGCCGCTGATTGCACCGGCCCACGACGGTACGGCGGCCGCAGCTTCGGATGAGCAGGCACCGGCAACTCGCGCTCCGCGAAAGGGACGGACTGCTTCAACCGCATCGGCAGGCCGCACGAAGCCCATGCCGGCCGAGGGCGCCGCCGTGGAACCGCAGGCAGAGCCGGCACCGCGTCCGAAGCGGCAACCGCGCCGCACGGCGGCACCGGAAGGAACCGCTCCGGAGCCCGCAGCCGGCGGCGAAGCGGAACCGAAGACTCGAAAGGCGCGTGCGCCGCGCCGAAGCAAGCCATCAGGAGATGGCGCCGGCAGCGAGTAGCCGACGGCACGGCATCCCTTGCGGTTTAGAGTTCCCGGCAAAACAGGATGTTGTTCTCCTCCACTCGGCTTGTTCCTGCAACCGACCAGGAACTCACGGCAAGCAGCAGGCGAGTGTACAAAGAACCGGACCTTTGGTTGTGAGAGGCCGCAGGTTACGAGTTCAGCCTGTTGCCAGGAACTCTCGGATATCGATGGCGCCGCGATCGGCCTCCGATCGCGGCGCCCCCCCTTCAACAAACGCTCGCGTCGTTGAGCATCTCTCATCCTTCCGAATTCGGATCCCGCGTGCAGTCCATTACGATTCTCGGCGCAACCGGTTCGATCGGAACGCAGACGCTGGATGTGGTCAGGGCCAACCCTGACCGGTATCGAGCCGCATGTCTTACCACCAATCGGAACATCGAACTCCTGGCCGATCAGATCGCCGAGTTCCATCCCGATCTGGTGGTGGTGCGCGAGGTGCGTGCCGCCGAGGAACTGCGCCGCCGGAATCCCGGCGATGTGGAGATCCTTGTGGGAGACGAAGGTCTCCTCCGGGCGGCGACATACCCGGATGTCGAGGTGGTGATGAGCGCCATGGTGGGGTTCGCCGGCCTTGTGCCGACCATCGCCGCCATTCGCGCCGGCAAACGCATCGCGCTTGCGAACAAGGAGACGCTGGTTGTTGCCGGCGAGCTGATCAACTGCCTGCTGAAGGATCTCGGCGGCTCGCTGATCCCGGTGGACAGCGAGCACAGCGCAATCTTCCAATGTCTGGCGGGCGAATCGCCGTCGGAGATCGAACGGATCATTCTCACCGCGTCCGGCGGCCCGTTCCGGGAACTCCCCGCGGAGGAGTTCGCACGAATCACGCCGGAACGTGCACTGAAGCACCCCAACTGGAGCATGGGGCCGAAGATCACCATCGACTCCGCAACCCTCATGAACAAGGGGCTGGAGGTGATCGAGGCGCGATGGCTGTTCGACACGCTCCCCGGCCAGCTTTCCGTGGTTGTGCATCCGCAGTCGATCATTCACTCCATGGTGGAGTTCATCGACGGATCCGTGAAGGCGCAGCTGGGGCTGCCGGACATGCGCCTGCCGATCCAGTATGCGCTCGCCTATCCCGAACGGATCGCCAACGCGCACCCGCGCCTATCGCTTTCCGCTCTCGGGACGCTGACATTCTTCGAACCGGACACCGGCCGCTTCCCCGCCCTGCGCCTGGCCTACGAGGCGCTTGAACGAATGGGAACCGCTCCGGCGATACTCAACGCAGCCAACGAAGTTGCCGTTGCCGCCTTCCTGGACGGAACCATCACGTTTACCGACATCCCCCGCCTGATCGAGCGAGCGCTCGCGGAGATCCCGGTGCGCGACGCCCCGACACTTGACGATATCCTGGAAGCGGATACAACAACCCGAAGGACTGTTCGTTCATATACGGGTTGTTGATCCCTGCCGGACGGCATACCGTACCGCTATTCGAACGGTACGACAATGCGTCTGGTTCTTGGGACGCTCGGCTGCGGCGAGCTGTAGTGCTTGGCAATAAGGAGGCGAAAAGTCACAGGTCGCCAAGAACCAAGTCCAAAGCCGGCGCCCGTTCGCACAAAATCAATGAAACGGAAGCAGGCGGCGGGCGCAGCAACATTTTACCCTGTGGCATTACGGCTCTTCCACTATTTTTACCGGCGATCGGTATCCGGCCTCGCGGCCGCATCACCTCGATCGGGCCTCACCCCGAGAACGCTTCGCAGCAGCAATTGCATTCATCATGGTTTTGATTGAACAGATCCTGTCGTTCATCGTCCTGGTTGGCATCCTCGTGTTCATACACGAGCTGGGCCATTTCCTCGCGGCGCGATGGACAGGCATGCGCGCCGACGTGTTCGCCGTTGGCATGGGCCCGCGCCTTGTTGGATGGAACAAGAAAACCGGCTTCACGTTCGGCAAGCTTCCGGCAAACCTGGAGCTCGAGGGGCATACGGACTATCGCATCTCGGCCTTTCCCATCGGCGGGTACGTGAAGATTCTCGGGATGGTGGACGAGAGCATGGACACCGATTTCGCCACCCGGCCACCGCAGCCGTGGGAGTTCCGATCCAAGGGAACGCTTGCGAAGACGTTTGTGATTTCGGCCGGCGTGATTCAGAACATTCTCCTCGCCATCGTGCTGATGTTCTGCCTGAACTATTTCGGCGGCAAGGACTATCAGAACACCACCCGCATCGGCGTAGTGACACCGAACGGGCTGGCCGATCGCGTCGGCTTCAGGACCGGCGACCGCATCGTGTCGGTGAACGGAACGGCTGTACAGTACTTCGATGAAGTGCCCCGCCTGATTCTCGCAGGAGGGAACGAGGCAACCGTGGTGGTTGAGCGCAACGGTACGTCCGTGCCGCTCTCCGTACGCACAGGCGCCGATACCGGGGCCGCCGCGCTCGATCTGGTGCCGGAGAAGTCCGAGATAGACATCGTAAAGGTGAATGCCGGTTCACCAGGCGCGGCCGCCGGCATCAAGGCCGGCGACAAGATCGCCACGATCGACGGGCTCCCCGTTGCCTCCGTGGTTCGCGCAACGGAACTGATCAAGTCGCACAAGGATCGCGACGTGCAGCTCACGGTGATTCGCGGCGGCACCGTAACGCCGATCACCGCACACCCCGGGAAGGACGGCCTGCTCAACATCGAGCTTGACCAGAAGTATCTCGGCACGATGTATCACCGGAGCTACTCGTTCACCGAATCCATCTCCGCCGGATGGAACGATGCATGGTCGTTCGCCGGTGGAACGTTCGAGATGATCGGCAAGCTGCTTACCGGACGCGCCAGGCTGAAGGATTCGGTTGGCGGCCCGCTGAAGATCGCCGTCTACGCGCAGCGCGCGGCGAGCGAAGGTTTCCCGGAGTTCATCAAGCTGATGGCGCTCCTCTCGATGACGCTCGCATGCATGAACATCCTCCCCATCCCCGCTCTCGACGGCGGCCATCTGGTGTTCATCCTGGTTGAAGGAATCATCCGTCGCGAAGTGCCCATGAAGCTTCGCATGGCCGTGCAGCAGGCAGGATTCGTACTGCTTCTGATCTTCATGGTCTTCGTTCTCGTCAACGATATCGGTTGATCATGGCGGAACCCCATCGGAGCGGTGCACTGTGGGTGCAACGCTATCGCAGTGAAGCGCGGTTGATGGCCGCGCTTCTCCGTTACGGCAACATCCGCACGCGGCCGCGCGCGCATTCCCCTTCCTCCTTCAGCCTGTGAATCCGAATCTCCGCATCCTTGTTTCGAACGACGACGGCATCGACGCACCCGGTATCTTCGCACTGGTCACGGCGCTCCGTTCGGTTGGGCACGTGGACGTCGTTGCCCCGATGACGCAGCAATCCGCCGTTGGGCATGCGCTCACGGTTGCGCTTCCGCTGCGTGCGATTCGCCGCGAACGCCAGGGCCTGCCGTTCGGCTGGGGAGTGAGCGGCACGCCGGCGGACTGCATCAAACTGGGAACGCAGCATCTGCTGGATGCGCAGCCGGATCTCGTTGTCAGCGGCATCAACCACGGACGCAACACCGCGGTGTCGCTGATCTACTCCGGCACGGTCTCGGCCGCCACGGAGGCAGCGGTACTCGGCATCCCCTCCATTGCGATCTCGCTGGACGACGTCTCCGATGAGGCCGACTTCTCCGCCGCGGCGCTGGTGGCGCAATGGATCACGCCCATCGTTGCCGAACGCGGCCTGCCGCGCGGCGTTCTTCTGAATGTCAACGTCCCCAGGCTGCCGGCCTCGGAGATCCGCGGCATCCGCGTTGCGCCGCAGGGGGAATCGTATTGGAACGATATCTACGAACGGCGGCTGGATCCGATGGGCCGGCCGTACTACTGGCTGAGCGGCGAGCATGTGCTGGTTGGCCCGAAGGAGAGCGACGACGGCCTGCTCTCCGATGGCTATGTGACCCTGACTCCGGTGCACTACCGTCTCACCGAGGAGCCGATGCTCGCGACAATGCGCGGCTGGGGAATCGAATCGGAGAACGGACTGCTCGGCTCCCTCTCTGCCACCGGCCCGGCGCAGGCCAACCGGTAATCATCTTCAGACTGCGCACACTTCAGGCTTCGTGCAATGTTCGACAGACTGGATCGCTATATCGTTCGCCAGTTCATCCTGACGTTTCTCTTCGGGATGCTGGCGTTCATCGTGATCTATGTGGCGGTTGATCTGATGGAGCACCTCGGAGATTTCTTCGATCACAAGGTGCCCACCATGGTGATCGTGCAATTCTATCTCTACCAGGTCCCGGACATCATTCATCTGATTGTCCCGATCAGCACGCTGCTCGGAAGCCTCTTCACCATCGGCCGCCTGGACACCACGCACGAGCTTACGGCAATGCGTGCGAGCGGGCGCAGCATGCGCCGTGTTGCGCTGCCGCTTCTGCTCTGCGGCCTGTTGATAAGCGGCGGCATGGTCTACTTCGACGGATGGCTGGTTCCGATCTCGAACAAGCGGCACTATGCGATCAACCGCCAGTATCTGGGGCAGGATCTGATCACCGGCCAGCGGAACGTCTTCCTGCGCATCTCCGCCAACGTGAACCTTCTGATGGATTACTTCGATCCGGCAAAGGCCGATGCGCACCTTGTCAGCATCGAACGGTTCGATACTGCGTCGCGCATTCCGATCTCGAAGCTACAGCGCACCTCCCCCTCCGCATACAACTTCAAGGTTGATACGGCAACCACGATGAAGATCACGGAGCGCATCGACGCATCGGTGATGCACTACGACTCGGTAAAGAAGATCTGGGTGCTGATAGGCGGCATCAGCCGCAACCTGCAGGATCCGGACAAGGTGGTGGCCACGAGCTTCGATCGCCGGGAACTTCCGTCGCTTCCGATCACGCCGCAGGAGCTGAACCTCTCGCAGGAAAACATCAACGAGCTGAGCGTGGAGGAGTTCCGCGAGCGGATCGAACAGGAGGAGCTTGGCGGGCGCGACGTGAACCATCTATGGGTGGATTACTACGCAAAGTTCTCCTTCCCCTTCTCCGCGATGATCGTGATCTTCTTCGGCATCCCCTTCTCCAGCGGGCAGCGCAAGAGCGGTGCGGCCGTTCAGATTGCGATCACCGCTCTTGTGAGCGCAATCTATCTGGTGCTTACCGAGATCAGCAAGACGCTCAGTTACGGCGACGCCGTGCCGCCGATCGCCGTGGCCTGGCTGGTGAACGTTCTCTTCCTGCTGGTGGGGACGGCGAACCTGTTCCGTGTGGAGCGGGGATGACATTCTGCTACGATCGGAAGCGCTGCATTCGGGTCACAGCACGGGCGCTTCGATTGTCGTTGTATGGCCGGGGTCGGTTGTACAGCATTCCCACGCGGCAGCGGCGCCACGCGACCTGGATGGCGCCGGCCGATTCAATCCGATTCCACCGATGATCTCGTACGCCGACGCGCTTCGCATCGTTCTCGAGAACGCAATCCGCCGGATGCCGGAGGAAACCGTGCCGCTGGTGCTTGCTGCCGATCGCGTGCTTGCCCGGCCGGTTGTTGCAGCCGACGATGTTCCGGCCCAGGCAAACTCCGCGATGGACGGCTATGCGGTGCGCGCCGCGGACGTCGCCGGCGCACAGGTCGGCCTCCCCCGGAAACTGCGCGTGATCGGCGAAGCCGCCGCCGGAACCGTGTACACCGGCACCGTAGGCGAGGGAGAGGCGGTGCGCATCATGACCGGCGCGGTGATTCCGGCGGGAGCCGATGCGGTTGTGGAGGTGGAGGTAACCGATGAGGCCGATGAGATCGTGGAGATTCGCCGCGAGGTACGGCAGGGCGAATCGATACGCCAGGCAGGCGAGGATGTGCGCGCCGGAGCAACGGTTATCGAACCGGGGAAGAATCTTCACAGCGGCGACATCGGGCTGCTGGCAGCCGTTGGAATGGTGAACGTTCCGGTGCGCGTTACGCCGAAGGTGGCGATTCTCTCCACCGGCAACGAGATCGTGGAAGCCTTTCGCGCGCCCGGCCCCGGCCAGGTACGCAACAGCACCGGTCCCGCGCTCTATGCGGCATGCGCCCGGGCCGGCGCGGAGCCGATCGATCTCGGGATCGCGCGCGATGCGAGCGGCGAGATCGAGGAGAAACTGGAGGAGGGCCTGCGCTACGACATCCTCCTCACCACCGGCGGCGTCTCCGCCGGTCTCTACGATCTGGTGCAGACCCTTCTGCCCGCGATGGGTGTGGAGATTCTGTTTCACCGGGTGAACATCCGCCCGGGCCGTCCGATCCTCTTCGGACGCTACGGCGACGCCGCGAACAGAACGCTCGTGTTCGGGCTTCCCGGCAATCCGGTCTCCACGCTGGTCACATTCGAGCAGTTCGTGATGCCGGCAATCGCGAGTATGCTGGGAAGAAGCGATCGGCCGCGCCGCGTGCGCGCCACGCTTGCCGGGCCGATCCGGAAGAACGATTCCAAACGCCACTTCCTGCGGGGCGTTCTGCAGACCTCGCCCGACGGCACGCTCACCGTTTCAGCGACCGGCCAGCAATCGAGCGGCGCCATCAGCTCCATGAGCCTGGCAAACTGCCTGATCGTGCTGGATGAACAGACAGGTTCGCTGGATGCCGGAAGCCCTGTGAATGTGGAACTGCTGTATTGAACCGGCAGGCGGCATTGAACCGGCAACTGGCCGCGCGCCTCCTGGGCCGGATTCACTCGCAAATGCCTGAGCCCGCTCACTCATTCGTTCGCCCGTACGATGTACCTGCCCACCGGTACGATGATTTTTCTTCGGCGCTGCAACTAATGTGCGCCGGATGGTTTGTTGCTGATGCCGGGATTCGTTCTTGGCAAAATGCCGACGGAGCAGTAGCATGTGCGGGTTCGACGATTCCCTTCACCAACGCATCACGCCAGTACGGCGCGAACCGTTGGTGAAACTCTGCTCGCAACCTCACGGCCCCTTCCGCACCCCGTACATGGGCTCGCTCCCGGTTTCCTGTTGTTCAAGTACTCTCCGATCATCTCTGGACTCTCAGTCATGCGCAAGTACCTCCGTCTCGCTCTCGCTCTGATCCCTGTCTCGGCAGTGTGCCTCGGCACGGTTGCCGCGCAGCCGGCCCAGAAACTCTTCGAGCTCCTTCCGCCGTCGAAGACCGGCATTCACTTCGCAAACAACATCACCGAGTCCGAACAGTACAACGGTGTCAGCTACACCAACGCGTACAACGGCAGCGGCGTTGCAGCCGGAGACGTAAATGGCGACGGGCTTGTGGACCTGTTCTTCACCGGAACCCAGGTCACAAACCGGCTCTACATCAACAAGGGGAACTGGCAGTTCGAGGATGTCACCGTGAAGGCCGGCGTTGCGGATTCGGCCGGCGTGGGGCGGGGCGCGGTAATGGTGGATATCGACGGCGATGGCGATCTGGATATCTACGTCTGCCGCATCAGCCATCCCAACCGTCTCTACATCAACAATGGCGACGGTACGTTCACCGATCGCGCCAAGGAGTACGGCCTGGACTTCAGCGGTCACAGTGTGCAGGCGGCTTTTCTCGACTATGATGGCGACGGCGATCTGGACATGTACCTGACGCTTACCGGCGCCGGCCTTGGCGAGTACTACGCACGCTACGGCCAGAACGACCGCCTGTTCCGAAACAACGGAGACGGCACGTTCACCGATGTGACCAAGGAGGCCGGCATCGTTGACCAGGGCTACGGCATGAATGTGCTGGCAACGGACATCAACGACGATGGATGGCCGGACATCTATGTTTCGAACGACTTCGAGGAACAGGACAAGGTCTACCTCAACAACAGGAACGGCACGTTCACCAACATTCGCGGCCGTGTGATCCGGCACATGAGCCATTCCTCCATGGGATGCGACGCAGCGGACTTCAACAACGACGGCCACATCGACATCGTGACTCTGGACATGCTGGCGCGCGATCACACGCGCGAGATGAAGCTCTCGGCGACGCTTTCGGTGTTGAGCCCCATCTTCGACTCCGCTCAGGTGCCGCGCAATACACTGCAGTTGAATCGCGGCAACGGGTTGTTCAGCGACATCGCCGGCATTGCCGGCGTGGACGCTACGGACTGGAGCTGGCCCGCGCTCTTCGCCGACTACGATCTGGATGGCTACAAGGATCTGTTCATCGGCAACGGGATGAAGCGCGACATGACCGATCGCGATGCATCCTATCGCGTGGTGCCGGGAACCACGAAGATGGACCTGATCAAACTGTTCCCACAGAACCCGCTTTCGAGTTTCTGTTTCCGGAACAATCACGATCTGACATTCAGCGACAGTTCGAGTGCATGGGGATTCGGCGGCAAGTACTTCTCCTTCGGCGCGGTATACGCCGATCTTGACAACGACGGCGATCTGGATCTGGTGGTCAACACGGAGGATACCACGGCCCTTGTCTACCGCAACAACGCGGTGGAGCAGCATCGCGGACACTATCTCCAGATTCAGCTGGACGGCACCGGAAAGAACCGGTTCGGCCTGGGTGCGCGTGTCGAGCTGCGAACCGATGGGAAGTATCAGATGCTGGAGCAGTCGCCGGTACGCGGCTACCTTGGCTGCGTGGAGCCGAGGCTTCACTTCGGCCTGGGCGCGGACACGGTTGTCGGCGAGCTGAAGGTCAGATGGCCCGGAGGCAAGGTGCAGCGCCTGTACAACGTGCACGCCGATCAGGTGATCACACTCCATGCACGCGATGCGGTTGCCGATACGGCGAAACCCGTGTCTCCTCCCACGCCCATCTTCACCATGCTGGATCCCTCCAAGTGCGTGGCCTACTCGCATCAGGAGAATCTGTACGACGATCTGAAGCGGGAGCGCCTGCTGCCGCGCCGCATGTCGGAGAACGGACCGGGCATGGCTGTTGGAGATGTTAACGGCGACGGCCTCGAAGATATCTACGTTGGCGGCGCCGCCGATTACAAGGGGCACATCCTGCTGCAGAACCCGAACGGAAAGTTCACGCTCTCCGCGGACAGCGCCGTGATCGGCAGGGACTCCGCATCGGAGGATATGGGAGCTCTCTTCTTCGATGCCGACGGCGACGGCGATCTGGATCTGTACGTGGTCTCGGGCGGAAGCGAGTTCGACAACTACTCCCCCGATCTCCAGGACCGCCTCTACATCAACGACGGAAAGGGCCACTTCACCAAGTCGTCCGGCGCAATCCCTGCGGAGACCACGAGCGGCTCCTGCGTTGTTGCGGCGGACTACGACGGCGATGGCGATCTGGATCTGTTCGTTGGCGGCCGTCTGGTGCCGGGGCACTATCCGCTGCCGGCAGCCAGCGCAATCCTGCGCAACGACGGCGGCAAGTTCACCGACGTTACGTCGCAGGTATGCCCGGCGCTGAGCAAGCTCGGCCTTGTATGCTCCACCATCTGGACAGACTTCGACAACGACGGCAAACTGGATCTGATAACCACCGGTGAGTGGATGCCGGTACGCTTCTTCCACAACGACGGTGATCACTTCACCGAGCTGCACAACACCGGTGTGGACTCCATTCGCGGATGGTGGAACAGCATCGCGGCCGGCGATTTCGACAACGATGGCGACATGGACTACATCATCGGCAACGTGGGCGACAACTGGCGCTACAAGCCGTCGCAGGATGCGCCGCTGAAGCTGTATGCAGCGGACTTCGACGGCAACGGCTCCATCGATCCCCTCATTACCTACTACGACCGGGCCTACAAGAAGGAGTTCCCGATGTTCGACCGCCTGCGGTTGAACTCGCACATGCCGAAGATCCAGGGAATGTTCAAGACGTTCTCGCAGTTCGCATCGGCCACGATCAACGACATCATCCCGCGGGCCAAGCTGGACACGGCCTACACGTTGTCCGCCACGGAATTCCGAAGCTGCTATCTGGAGAATCTGGGCAACGGCAAGTTTGCCATGCATCTGCTTCCGCAGATCGCGCAGATCTCTCCGGTGTTCGGCATCGCCGTGGAGGACTACGACGGCGACGGCAACCTGGACGCGATTCTCACCGGCAATTTCTTCGACGGTCCGGAGCCCACCGTGGTGCGCTACGATGCGAGCTGGGGTCTTGTGTTGAAAGGAGACGGCAAGGGGAACTTCACGCCCCTCTCGCTGGAGCAGAGCGGCATGGTCGTCAACGGCGACTCGCGCGGTGTCGGCCTGCTGCGTCTCGGCAAGGGAGTGAGCACCAGGCTGTGCGCGATGGTGGTGAACAACTCCGGCCCGCTGCAGGCATTCCAGGTGGACGTGGCGGCGAACAAAGGCAAGCTCTGGACGCTGGACCGCGGCATGCATGCCACGCATGCCATCATCACCTTGAAGGACGGGCGGAAGCGGCGCTTCGAGTTCCAGACCGGCAGCGGCTATCTGACGCAGAGCTCGCCGACGCTTATCGTGACCCCCTCCTTCGAGTCCATGACCGTATACAACGGCAACACCGTTGTCAAGGAAGTGAAGTTCTGAGAAGTGAAGGTCTGATCGTTCCCGACAACAGACCGATCGCGCAATCTGCGGCCCCTCGCACGTTGGGCCTGAGTTTTACTCGGATCCCTTCCTCCGGATGGAAATCGCGGAGTCAACCTCCGCGATAACACGGAAGGCCTGCAGGCAAACGATGCAACCCGGTTTTGATGGAGATGGTTGGAATGCAGCCGGGTAGTAACAACCAGAGCGGCCGCGCATCATTGTGATGCGCGGCCGCTCTGGTTTTCGAAGTGCGGTTCGTATCGCGGCACGATACCCCGCTACGGATAGAGCGACTTGATCATCGCAATGTCCTTGTCCGACGGCGTCGTATTCGAGTTGGTTGGCCCGAGCCCGTCGGAGAACAACGCCCCATCGAACGCATAGAGCATGATGGACTTGGGGTCGAACTGTGTGGCCTTGATTCCCTGCGGCGAATACTTCCCGAGCACATTCTGTTGAATGTCCGCCGGGCTCCAGTAGTTGGGAGGTCCCTGAAAGTACTTGAGTACGGCTGCCTTGTTCCACACGCGGGAGAAGGTTGGCGACTGGTGCTCGTGGATGCAGCCGAGCGCATGCCCGAACTCGTGCAGCACCACACGCGAGTATTCGCTGTCCGGCGTGTCGTCGCGCAGCCAGCCGAAGTTCATCGTGGGCTGATGCAGCGGGAAGTAGGATGTGTTGAGAGCATCGCGCCCCACGGCGGACCAGGAGCCCGCATCCGCATAGAAGGAGATTCTGATCTCCGCCGCGCCCGAGGTTACGAACTTGAACTTGATGTTCGCATACTTCTCCCACTGATGTGCAAATGCCTGCACCTTGCTCTGCATCTTCGCGCTGCCGTCGAGGAATCTGCAGCGCAGCGTGGAACCGGCCAGCCACTTCTTGGAAGTGATCACCGCCATCCTCGCAACCTGCCCCATCTGCTCCGCGTTCAGCGTACCGCGCTTCCCGGCCGCCAGAGCCTCGCGCAATGTCCTGCGCACGGACTTCTCCGGATCGAGTTCATCGGGGATGATTCGTTCGAAGCAGATGTGAACGGCGTGATCGGGTTCCGGTGCGGTCTCTGCCGACTTCTTTCTCGTAGCCATACAAACCTCTCAGAATAATGGAATGAAGTGGAAGTGTGCCGGATGAAGAACGTACGTGCCGGCAGCACGGCTGGGGCATCGTTCGGGTCCCCTGCCATCGGGGTGGCAAGGATGGTGCGGAATCTACAGAATCGCATCGTACCGGCGAACCGGTATCGCAACGGTGCGGCTCCGCAGATGAAATAACCGGGGGAGGAAAATATGAGACGTGAACGATGAAATATGACGGCGAGAATCGAATGAAAGATGTCTCAGATCATGCCGCGGCACTCCGCACTGCCGCATCTGCATCCAAGCGTTCCTTCGTGATGGGTCTCGCCGTAGTTGCATGTCAGCTCCTCACCCGGGGCGATATCGCGCAGCGCATAGAACTCCACGTTGTTGCGGATGATGCGCATGTACGAGTTGGGCGCGCACGAGTGATTGATGTAGCGAAAGCCGTTGCCGCCAACGGAGGCATCGATGGCGGTGCCGTTTCCCAACTCGACAATGGCAATGCGGCGAGCTCCCTTCGCACGCTTTCGCGCCGTGCGCTCGCTGATCCGTTCCCCAACGAAGTCGCCCAGCTTCGTGCGCCCGCGGATCGGCTCCGTTGCAAAGAGCCCCAACCCGTCGATGCTGCTCCTGCGCACCTCCACGCCCACACGCATACCGGCGCTGATCTGCTGCTGATCGATCGATGCCATATGAGATGTCTCCTGCTTGGAGTTCATGTCCATCGTCGCTGCAGGGCGGGAAGGCAGGCTGTTGCCGCACGGTCTGGTTGGGAGCTCTTACCGCTCGCACGGCGCCTCACCATCGCGCGGCGAATCACCGAACCATCGCCGCACCACGCCTACGCTTCCACGTTCAACACGAACGAAGCCGTGATGATGCGGCCCATGTGCTGGAACTGCCCCCAGACCTTGTAGAGCCCGGGGCTCGGAAAGTTCGTGTGGAAGATCACCTCGGAGACCGGCGTCTTCGGCGCCTCGTCTTCGTCCATCGTGGCCGCGCCATGCCCGTGCCCTGGCGTCATACCATTCCGCACCGCAGCATGCTCCTCCCCTTCGTGATGCATTCCTCCGTGATCCGCGCCGGGCTCCATTGGATGCGTATGAAGATACGTCCTCGTATCGGCGGAGAGGAGCACCGCATGCCCCATGGCGCCAAGGTACGGCTCGAGCCCCTTCACCGGCTTCCCCTGGGCATCACGGATCTGGAAGTGCAACATCGCATCCTTGCCGGCAACCAGCTTCATCGGCATCGGCATCAGCGCCACCCTGTACTCGGCGCCCCCCTTCTCATCCGGCATTCCCTCCGGCTTGGAGGCCACTCCGCGAACCATCCATCCTCCCTCGCCGATCGTGTCCGCGGCAAGGCCCGCCGGCGCCTGGTGATAGCTTCCGCCGCCGGTTGCCAGCTCGTACTGCTCAACGTCGTGTACACCACCGGCGAGCGTATAGTCGGCATAGAGCTTGTAGGAGCCGGCACGCGGAAGCGCCGTCTGCACCGTGAACACGCCGTCCCCCTTGTACGCCGGATGAACGTGATTGAACCACGCGAGATCGCTCGAGACAACGATGAGATGCAGCAGCTTGCCATGCACCGTATCGAAGTCCTTCACCGGCGCGCCGGTTGCACGGTCGCGAATCGTGAGCGTCCACTCGGCCGGCGTGCCGACAGGAATGGCGGCCGGAGCGCTTCGGAACTCGAGTACGGTACGCCCCGGCGCCCCTGCTTCGGCATGTTCGTGCGCGGCGGGAGCGGGCCGGAGCGTATCTCCCGTCTCCCCCGAATTCTCCTGCGCTCTGTCGCCGCGCCCGCATCCGGATACCACGATCGCGATGCAGGCGCATGCCGCCAGCAACGCGCGGCCCATGGCTCTCCGGATTCTTCCATCGAATGCATTCATTGAACAGTTCCTCCGATATCATTGATTGAACCAGGCCGGCCGCCGGCCCCTTGCGGGCCTGCGCCACCGGCTGCTACCGTTCGTCTCCTTCGGGACGAATCAGCAATCACTCTGCAGTTGTCATTGTCCGACTACATCGTAGCAACGAAACGACGCGGGAACCCGCGACGGCACCTCGTCCATCACGATGAGCCACGTACAGAGGGAATCGATCCTCGATACTTCCTGCGTCCTCGCAAGACTCGGAACGGGATGTTGTTCTCCCGGGTTCGGCTTGTTATCGCAACTGGCCGGGAACTCTCGGCGAGCCGAAAGCGCGCGTACAAAGAACCGGGCTCCTGGTCATGAACGGCCAGCGATGGCGTTCGAGACCGTTCCGGCAGCAGCCTTTAGTGTTCCTGCCCCTTCTCGTGTCCCGCGTTCACCTTCACCACCAGCGCCCGCTCGCCCGCAACGCGAAGCGTCACATGCGTTTCCTTCCCAACGGCAACCTGGTTCAGGATGGCCGGGTCCGCAACAGTGAACGTGGAGGTGCCGGCCGGACGATAGTCGCCGATCTGCTCGTGCTTCACGGTCAGCGTGCGGGCATCGGGATCGATTGCCGTCGGCGTGGCGTGGAACAGAAAGGTCTTCACTTCCCCCTGCGGCGTATCCTGCGGCGCAGGATGTGCCGGAGCGGCAGCGGCGCGGCTTCCGGTGGAATCCTGCTGCGCCGGCTTCTCCCGAGTCCCCCCGGAGCAGGCCCCGATCAAGGCCGCGGCAAGGAGCGCCGCGGCGATGACCGATCGTTCTCCATTCACTCTTCCTGGGTTCATATCTCCATCTCCATGTGTTTGTTCACGCCGCGAACCGGACGTTCCGCGCGGCGGCTGTCCGCATGCATCGTCTTCTCACCGCACCACCCGTCAACGGGAGGCGTTCCCTTCCCCGCCCGGACCGTTGTTCACCAGATACCGTTGAACCGCCCGGCGTCCGAAACGCCAGAACACTGCCGGCGTCACCACGATATCCAGAAGCGTGGAGGAGATAAGGCCGCCCAGGATCACCACCGCAACCGGATACAGTATCTCCTTCCCGGGCTCGCTTCGCGCCAGCACCAGCGGAACCAGAGCCAGCGCCGCGGTAAGGGCGGTCATCAACACCGGCACCAGCCGCTCCAGCGATCCGCGAACAATCATCTCGCGGCTGAAGCTCTCCCCCTCCTCGCGAATCAGATGGAGATAGTGGGAGATCATCATGATCCCGTTGCGGGAGGCGATGCCGGTGAGTGTGATGAAGCCGACGATGGTGGCGATGGAGACGGTGCGATCGGTAAGCGCAACGGCGGCAACCGAGCCGATCAGCGCCAGCGGAATGTTCAGCAGAATCTGTGCAACGATGACACCGGAACGGAAGTGTGCGTAGAGCACCAGGATCATCCCGGCCAGTGCAGCGAGCGCGAGAACGATCAACAACTGCTCCGCATCCTGCTGCGATTCGAACTGGCCGCCATACGAGACATAGTATCCCTCCGGAAGCCGTACATCCCGGCCGATCCGGCTGCGTATCTCCTGCACGACGTCGCCAAGACCGCGTCCGGAGACATTCGCCTGAACAACGATGCGCCGCTGGCCGTTCTCGTGCACGATCTGATTGGGGCCAACACCCTCGTCCACGCGTGCCACCTCACCGAGCGGCAACTGCACGCCGGACGGCGCCTGCACGAAGATGCGCGCGATATCTCCGCCGGATGCGCGCGATGCGGAATCGGTACGCAGCACGATCGGATACGTGCTCTGCCCTTCCAGCACGTCGCCCGCGATGCGTCCGTTGAGCGCGGTCTCCAACTGGTGCGCCACGGCGCCCGGCGTCAGACCGTAGCGCGCTGCGGCAGCGCGATCCACCACGATCGGAAGCTGCGGTATCAGTGTCTGCTTCTCCACGGAGAGGTCCACCACGCCGGGTACACCGGCCATGGCGGCGCGAATCTCCTCCGCCTTCGCGCGAAGTGTGGCGAGGTCCGAACCGAAGAGCTTCACCGCGATCTGCGCGCGAACACCGGAGAGGAGATGATCCAGCCTGTGCGAGATCGGCTGGCCGATATTCACCACGACGCCGGGAAGCAGCGCCAGTTGTTCACGGATGTCGGCAAGCACGATGTCGCGCGAGCGGCTGGACCTCTTCAGCACGACGTCGATCTCGCTTGAGTGCACCCCCTCGGCATGTTCGTCCAGTTCTGCCCGCCCGGTGCGCCGCCCGACGGACGCAACCTCCGGCACCTTCAGCAGCAGGCGTTCGGCCACCGTGCCGATTCGGTTGGACTCCGTCAGCGAGGTGCCCGGCTCCTCCAGCAGATTGATCGTAAGCGAACCCTCGTTGAACTGCGGCAGGAACTCCGAATCGAAGAGCGGGACGGCGGCCGCGGCACAGACGAAGAGGAGAACCGCGCCGATGATCGCCCCCTCCGGCCTTCCGAGCGTGCGACTCAGCACCCGTGCGTCCATGGCCTTCAGACGCCGCACCAGCCAGGACTCGCGGTGGTTCCGTTCGATGCCGCGCGATCGCGGCAGCAGATACATGGCAAGCGCCGGCGTTACGGTAAGCGATACGGCAAGCGACGCAACGATCGAGGTGATGTAGGCGATCCCGAGCGGTGCGAAGATCCTTCCCTCGATTCCTCCCATCGCGAAGAGAGGTATGAAGACGAGCACCACGAGGATCGTGGCGAACACGATGGAGTTGCGCACCTCGCTGGAGGCGGCGAGTATCACCTGCAGCGCCGGACGCGGATCTGCCTGTGCGCGGTTCTCGCGAAGCCGGCGGAACACATTCTCCACATCCACCACCGCATCATCCACCAGCTCGCCGATCGCAACGGCAAGACCGCCGAGCGTCATGGTGTTGATGGAGATGCCGAACAGCTTGAAGACGAGCGCCGTGATGACGAGCGAGAGAGGAATCGCCGTGAGCGTGATTGCCGTGGTGCGGAAATTCAGCAGGAAGAGAAGGAGGACGATGGTGACGAGGATCGCCCCATCGCGGAGTGCGCCTTCCACATTGCCGACGGCGGCGGTGATGAAGTTCGCCTGCCGGAACAGATCGGCGTTGACCTTCACGTCCCGCGGCAGCGCGCCGCGCAGCTCGTGAAGTGCGGAATCCACCTGCCCCGTGAGATCCACCGTGTTGGCGCCGGGCTGCTTCTCGATGGCGAGAATCACCGCAGGCCTTCCGTTCACCGATGCGTCGCCGCGCTTCGCGCCTGCTCCCGGAGCCACATCTGCCACGGCGCCAATGGTCACCGGCACCCCATTGACCTCGCGGATAACCGTGGCAGCAATGTCCGCCGCGCCATCGGCGCGCGCAATATTCCGGATCAGGAATTCGCGCGGCCCCTTCTCCAGATAGCCTCCGGTAGTGTTGACGCTCGCATCGCCAAGCGCCTCCTCCACGTCGCGCATCGTTATGCCGAAGGCCTTCAGCCGGGACGGATCAACGCGTACCTGATACTGCTTTACGTCACCGCCGATCGGTATCACCTGCGCGACGCCGGGAATCGTCAGCAGTCGCTGCCGGACAACCACATCGGCCAGCCGGCGCAGTTCCATGGGAGCCGTGCTTTCGCCGGACATCCCAACCAGCATGATCTGCCCCATCACGGAGGTGATGGGGCCGAGCTGCGGAACGATGCCGCGCGGCAGCTGGCTGGACGCGGCCTGCAGGCGTTCATTGACAAGCTGGCGGTCCAGATAGATATCGCTCCCCCATTCGAACTCCACATACACGATGGAGAGGCCGATCCCCGATACCGAGCGAACGCGCTGCACATTCGGCGCGCCGTTCATCGCGGTCTCCAGCGGACGCGACACCACGGTCTCCACTTCCTCCGGGGCAAGCCCCTCCGCCTCCGTCATGATCGTCACCGTTGGACGGTTCAGATCGGGGAGCACGTCCACCGGCAGGTGCACGAGAACGTAGGTCCCGTACACCAGCAACAGCGCCGCGGCGGCAACCACGAACAGCCTGTTGTTCAGGGAGAAGCGAATGATTCTGTCGAGCATGATAACGCGAAGTGCCGCGGCGCGAGAGCCCGCGGCGGGCGGCTACAGTCCCGCCATCGATTTGAGCTGATAGTTTCCAACAGTGACCACACGATCGCCCGGCTCGAGCCCGGAGACGATCTCCACGTAGTCCGCATCGCCGCGCGGGCCCACCGCCACATCGCGAACCTGAAACTCCTCCGGCAGCGTGTGCACGAACACAACGGCCCGCGAGCCGCTTCGAACAATCGCCGCGCGCGGAATCGCCGGCGCCGTGGTGCCGGTGTCGGAGGCGACTGAGACCGCGACACTCATGTTCAGCTTCAGGCGTTCGCCCGGATTTGCGAGCGCGAAGAGGGCGTGCAGCGTTCTCGTTGCGGAGTCCATGCCGCTCCCCATGCTGTGAAGCGTGGCCGTAAAGGTCTGCCCGGGAAGAGACGGCACGCGGACCTGTACCGGGGCCACGCTCCGGACCAGCGGAAGGTCCCGCTCGAAGAAGTCCACCTCGACCCAGACGCTCGAGAGATCGGCGATGCGATACGCGAGGCGCGAACCATCCACGCTCTCGCCGGCAACGATCTCCGCGGCAGTGATCACGCCGGAGATCGGCGCGGACACCGGCACCGTTGTGCCGTTCCCCGAGAGCTGCGCATCGAGCGCAGCTACCTGTCCGCGTGCGGCTTCCAGCCGGATGTGCGCCTCCGCCGTCTCGCGCGAGGCCACCACGCCTTCCAGGCGGTCCAGGCGCTGGCTCTCGCGTTCCAGCAGGGAAAGCTCCGATTTCGCCCTGATCAGTTCAGTGCGGAGGGCAGTCCGCTCCGCGGGCGTAAGCACCTGCGCAATTCGGAAAAGCACCTGTCCGCGCCGCACGTGATCACCAAGGCGCGGAAGGGCGGAGCCAACCACGCGCCCTGCAATCGGAGGCATCACATCGGCCACGGCATCCGTGCGTGGCACGATGCGTCCGGTTGCCTGAAGGCCGTTCGCCAGGGTGCGCGTATCGACCGGCTCCGTGAGGATACCGAGCGCGAACTGCTGCTCCACACGCACATGTACGCCGCCCCCAGCCGGAGCCGGGGCCGGCCGGGCAGAGGGTTCATCGTCATCGCCGCCATGCGCCAGCAGGCGTCCCGCGAGCAGGGCCGCAACCAGCAGCGACAATGCAATCATCGCCGGCCGTGCATGCGCGCCACGCGCGCGCGCGCGCGTCCACGTGTTCGTTGATCGAGTCATCATCTCTCCGTCTGGCTTGTTCCACCCGAACCGTTCTCCTTCCCGGTTCCTCCATCCTTCGCGCCAACGCCCGCCGCCCGCACACGCGCAGCGCGACGGCCGAACAGCATGCCACCGAGCAGCAGCAACACACCACCTGCGGCAACAGCAATCCAGGGAATGACGGAGCCCGCCCGCGCCGGAGCAGCCGGCTCTCCCGCCGCATGCGCGCGGTCCAGAAACGCCTCGGCATGGGCGTGCCCGTACAGGCTCCGCAGTTCCAGGAAGTCCGTGCGGTCGCCAACCCTCACGGTAACAACGGCGCCATAGATCGTATCGCGATGCATCAGAACGGTTGCGTCGTAGACACCGGGTGCCACCATGCGCGGAGGTTCCTTCAGCACTGCATCCCCCGGTTTGAAGGAGAAGGCGAACGCCGCACCGGCGAGCGGGCGATTGGTGGCGTAGTCCGCGAGGTAGAGCCGCAGGTGCGCCGTGCCGTCTTCCTCCGGCAGCGGATACTTTGCCACCAGTTCGAACTGATCGTTCTGCGCGCCGGCAATCAGCAGACCCGCATCCGCCGCGGGCGGCGGCGCTGCCTGCCCGGCAGGCTCCGCATGGTCTTCCCCCCCGTGCGCAGCAAGGGATGCCGGCCGGAGGCAGAGGGCGAGCATCACACAGGCCGTCGCGGCGATACGTGCCGGCGTCCCATGAAGTCCGTATGACCTGGGTGTTGACATCATTCTCATTCAGCGGCCGAGTATCCGATCGAACGTTGCACATGCCTCACGATACTCCCGTTCGGCGGCGATCGAAGTCTCCATGGCCTGGGCCAGTTGTTGTTTCTGCGTAATCACCTGCACCGCGGCAAGCTCTCCCTCGCGATATCCACGCTCCAGCAATTCCCGGTTGCGTCTGGCCAGCGGCTCCACATCGTCACGGTAGAGGCGCACTGCATCGGCCGATGCGCGCAGCCGCGCAGCAACCGCGGAGAGTTCCGCGAACGCAGCCGAGCGAAGGACCAGCCGTTCGGCGGCGACGCCCGCCAGGTCCGCCTCCGCACGTTCGATGTCGCCGGAGCCGAGATCGTACAGGCCGGCGATCGGAATCGGCAGTGAGAGTCCGACGCGAACACCGAACGATTTGTCGCTGCTCGAGATGCGGCTGATCGGGCTCGGCCCGGCATCGGCCGGGCTGATGTCGCCTTCCACGAAGCTCACACGATCGCCGCGCAGCAATGCCCCGAGACGCAGGTTGGGAACCCAACGCCGCCCTCCAAGCGCGAGCTCCGCCGCGGCTCTCGCGGAATCGCTCCGCAGTGCAAGCAGATCGGGCCGTGCGGCGAACGGAGCATCGTCCCCGGCGGTAGAGGGCGCAAGCGCTTCGCGAACGCGCCGGCTCACACTGTCCATGGCAGCGGCATCCAGCTCGCCGCCGCGAATCGTGACGATTGCGGTCGCCGGCGGCGCACCGATCAATCGCTTCAGCTCCGCCTGCGCCTGCAGGCGATCGGCCTCCGCCATCAGCCGACGGGAGGCCGTCTGGGCGCGATCGATCCGCACCGTGTTCCTGTCAAGTTCCGAGCGTTCCCCAGCTGCGTAGAGCCGCTCGGCAGCATCTTCCATCGCCGTCGCAAGAAGCAGCATCGTGTCGGCAAGCGCCAGCCGGTCCTCCGCCTCGATCAGGCGTGCAAAGGCCGTGCGAGTCTCCAGCCGCAACTCGGCAATCGCTCCAAGCCGCTCCTGCTCCGCCCGCCCGATGTCCGCGTCGGCGGCGGCACGCCGCAGCGACCGCTGCCCGCCGATCTCGAATTCCTGTGTCAACGACAGTTCCCATCCGCCGTCACCGCGTGCCTCGAACGGGGCATCGCTGGTGGTTGAATACTCCAGTTCCGCCGGCGCCGGAAGAATCGTACCGGCCTTCGTATGCCCCGCCCTGGCGCGACGCAGGGCTGCCTCGCCCCGCGCGAGCGCAGGCGCGGAAGCCGTGGCGCGGGCAACCGCATCGGCTTCCCCGAGACGAAGCGTGTCCGCGCCCTGTGCGGCGGCAAACACGTGTGCGAGCAGAAAGGCCGGCGCAGCGTACAGCAGAACACGACGTACGCGTCGAATAAGGCCTGCAGCCCGATTCGCATCAACCGGCATGCGCGGTCGGATCGCGATATGGCATTCACGGTTCATTGTTCTCTGTTCGGCTTCGTGAACGCAGCCGCAGCGTCGGAGCGAGGGCATTCCGGGGAACGCAGCCTCGTCATCGATGCGCCGCATCATGACGCAGTCGCAATGTGCGGGCGTTGACTGCAACGATGATGGTGCTGAGCGACATCAGCACCGCGCCGATCGCGGGGCTGAGAACGATACCGGCGCTCGAGAGCACGCCCGCTGCAAGCGGGATTGCCACGGCGTTGTATCCGGCTGCCCACCACAGGTTCTGCACCATCTTGCGATACGTGGACCGGGCAAGTTCCACGATGGCCACCACGTCCAGCGGATTGCTCCGCACCAGAATCACATCCGCAGTCTCGATTGCAACATCCGTCCCGGCCCCGATGGCGATCCCGACATCGGCCCGCGCAAGCGCCGGTGCGTCGTTCACGCCGTCGCCGGTCATCGCAACAAGCAGCCCTCGCGCCTGGACATTCTCCACCGCCGCCGCCTTGTCACCCGGGAGCACTTCGGCGAAGAACTCATCCACGCCAACCTCGCCGGCCACCCACGCCGCCACGTGGCGGTTGTCGCCGGTGAGCATCATCGTTCCGATGCCCATTCCCTTCAACGCCGCAACCGCCTCGCGCGACTCCGCCCGGATGGTATCCGCCAGTGCAATCGCCCCGCGCAGCGTGCCATCGACAAGCACGAACACCACGGTCTTCCCCTGCTCGCGCAGCTCCGCAGCCCGCGTGCCGGGCACGTCGATCTTCAACTCGCTCACATACCTCGGACTTGCAACAACAACCTGCCTTCCTTCAACCACGCCCTGCACCCCCTTCCCCGTGATCGACACGAAGTCCCGAACGGCGCCTGCGGCTCCCGCGGCGGCAACGATGCCGGTTGCAATGGGGTGCTGCGAACTCCCCTCGACCGCAGCCGCAAGCCGGAGCAATTCCTCGCGCGAGAGACCTTCGCCGAACAACTCCACGTCCGTTACGCCGAACGTTCCTTCGGTGAGTGTACCGGTCTTGTCGAAGATGATCGCATCCAGCGAGCGCGCTCGTTCGAACGCCGCGCGATCGCGAATCAGGAGGCCGCTGCCGGCGGCGATGCCGGTGGAGACGGCCACCACCAGCGGCACTGCAAGGCCGAGAGCATGCGGACAGGAGATCACCATCACCGTTACCGCGCGTTCGATTGCAAATGCCAGGGGAACATCCCGCTGCAGCCACCACGCAAGGAACGTGACGATCCCGCCACCGATCGCAATCACCGTAAGCCAGAGTGCCGCACGGTTGGCAACGTCCTGCGTCCTGGACTGGCTCTGCTGCGCCTGCCGCACGAGGTCTATCACCTGGGCGAGGAAGGACTCGCTTCCGGTCTTCTGCACCTCCACCGTGATGGCCCCCTCGCCGTTGATCGATCCGCCGATCACCGTCGCCCCGGCAGCCTTGCTCACGGGCCTCGATTCGCCGGTCAGCATCGCCTCGTTCACGGAGGTTGTGCCGTCCACCACCACGCCATCGGCAGGGAGCTTCTCCCCCGGCTTCACAAGCACACGATCCCCCGCAGCAAGCCGGTCCAGCGGAACATCGTGCACCGAGCCATCGGCACCTACGCGGTGGGCATCCTGCGGCATCAGCCGAGCGAGCGCCTCCAGCGCCCGCGACGCTCCCATCACGGAACGCATCTCGATCCAGTGCCCGAGCAGCATCAGATCCGCAAGCGTGGCCAGCTCCCAGAAGAATCCCTCGCCCTTCAGACCGAAGACCACGGCGGAGCTGTAGACGTAGGCCACGGTGATGGCAACGGCAACGAGCGTCATCATTCCAGGCTTGCGATCGCGCAGTTCGTCCACCAGCCCCTTCAGGAACGGGTAGCCGCCGTATCCGAACAGCAGTGTAGAGAACGCAAGCAGGAGATAGGCATCGCCCGGAAAGCGCAACCGCTCCCCGAGCCCCGCCCACATCTGCAGCATCGGCGAGAGCACTACGATTGGAACCGTCAGCAGAAGCGAAACCCAGAAGCGCCTGCGGAAGTCCTCCGCCATGTGTATATGGTCGTGGCCGGCATGGCCATGTGCTCCATGCCCCTGACGATGGTGCCCATGCATGGCATGCTCAGCACCGCCTGCATCCGGACTCCGGTTCATGTCCACTTCGGCTTGCTCTTTGTTTCCGCTCACGCGTTCATCCATCATCATCTCTCGAACTGTACGCCCCTCGCCAGGCTCTTCTCCGGTTGCTCGCTATCTGGTAGGGGCTCCGTACGTGCGAGGAAGCAATCTGAATTACGTTCGGCGATACGCCGGGCCTGAGTGTTGCTCAGACCCTTTTTTCGACGGGATCGATCCCCTCTTTACTCAGTGAATCACGGAGAGGCGAACCGCACCCTGGAAGGTTGTGCCATCCGCTGCACGGGAGACGATCCGGCAGATATAGGTACCCGCGGCAAGCGCCTGCGTGTCCAGTTGCAGCACATTGGCCCCGGCAGCGGCGTCGCGATCCGGCAGCACCATTGTCTGCACGCCGAGCATGTCGTAGAGCGCAACAGCAACGCGGGCCGGGCGGGCAAGCATGAAGCCGAGCGCCGTCTGATTGCCGCACGGATTCGGAAGCGCCGCAACCGCGCTCAGCCCGGCCGCTCCGGCCGATTCATCCTCGACCGATGCAACCACCGGCGTTGCGAACGTCCAGACCGATGACCACGGAGACCAGCCGGCGTCGTTCAATGCGGAGACGCGCCACCAGTAGCGGCCGTTGTTCGCAAGCCCGGAAGCGCGCAGCGTTGTGGATGCCGTCAACGAATCCACGAGGAACGGACCGGCGAAGCTCGAGTCGGCCGACAATTGCACCCGATACAGATCGGTGCCCGCGGAGGTGTTCCATTGAAGCGACGGCGCAAGGGGGACGTTCCCGCTTCCATCGGCCGGAGCGATAAGTGTCACGGCCGCAGGGGCCTGCGTGGGCTTCGCGATCTTCAGCACGATCAGGTCGCCGCCGCCGCCGGTCATCAATCCCTGCGAGGCCGTGGAGCCGCAAACCACGAAGCCGTCGGCAACCTCCAGCGCATCGTATCCGTAGTCCGATCCGCTTCCACCGAATGTCTTCTGCCACTGCAGCGTCCCGTCCGCAGTAGTCTTCACAACGTAGATATCCTCCTGCCCCTTGGTCCTGTACGTTGTATAGCCCGCGAGAATGAAGCCGCCGTCAGCGGTCTGCCGGCCGGACCATGCAAACGAGTCCGAGTTCGGATCGCCGAAGTGCCGGTCAACCAGCACCCTGCCCAGCGTATCGACCACGAGGAGCCACATGGTGCCGATGTTCTGGCGCGAAGCGCTGGACGATCCACCGATCAACGCATAGTTCCCTTCGCGCGTGGCGAGAATCCTGTAGGGTGAATCGTGATTGTCGTCCGTGCTGCTGTAGGTCTTCTGCCACAGGCGCCGCCCGCTGGAGTCCACGCGCACCAGCCAGAACTTCTCGTGATCGGCAACATCGGTATGCCCCAGAAGAAGGCAGCCGCCATCCGGTGTCTCAACGCCGTCGTGCGCATGCTCGCTGGACTGGCCGTCGTAGACGCTGTCCCACAGCTTGTTCCGGCTGGAGTCGCACTTCATCAACCACATGTCACCGCTCGCATCCCCCTTGGAATCGGTATGGCCGCCGAAGTAGTACCCCCCTTCACGCCGCTCGAACGCGAAGTGGAAGTGATCGCTCAGCGCATAGTTCACATCGAACTGCCATACAACGTGCCTGTTGCTGTCGCCGCGATACAGGATGGCGGATTCGGTCCCCGAGAACTGCTGGCCTGTGAAGCCTCCAACAATGAAGCCGTCATCATGAGTTCTGCTGAATGTGAACATGGTCTCGGTAACGCCGTCCGGCCCGTAACTGGAGTCCCACTTGCGCCCGCCGTTGCTGTCCAGACGCACAACCCACAGATGCTCGATCTGGGAACCGTCCGGAACCTGGCTTCCGGCCGTGTAGAAGCCGCCGTCGCTTGTGCGTTCGATGCGATAACCGTACTCGAAGCCTGGCGTGCCGTAAACCTTCACCCAGGCCTGGGCGCCTGCATCGGAAACGAGCGCGAGAAGAAGCACCATCGTGCAGAGGTAGACTCGGTTCATGTATTCTCCCGGTTGAGATGCTGAAGCCGGCATTGCGGCATTTGGACTGCACACGCCGGTTGTGCGCCGCCCGTCATGGAACGAATCGCGGTTCGTGCGCTCGCCGCACGCGGCCGCGGTCACCAGTTGCCGATGAGCGTCCGGCATGGCCGCACGGGCAACCATGCGATGAATGCTGCGCGACGATATCACGGTTCGAGAGGCAGCAGCCTCTACCGGACAATTCGAACGGCCGCTGTACGCACGCCCGCATGCATGCGCGAGCGAACCAGGTAGAAGCCGGACGCAAGGCCGGATGCATCCACCGGAACCATGCGGCCCGGATGCAGCAGCGTTCCCGATTGCCACACGATTCTGCCGAGCTCGTCGACCAGTTCCAGAGCCGCAGTCGGTTCCACGTCCGGGCCGAGATCGACAAGGATGCGATCGAGCGCGGGGTTGGGATAGACGTGCAGGCCGGCCGCGGCTTCGGTTGATACCGGATTCTCCACTCCCTGCGTGGAACCGGATGTGCGATATACGCCGCCACCGATGGTCCCGGCGTAGAGCGTGCCGCCGGCGTCCATTGCGAGTGCGTTCAGCGCGAGAACGCCCAGGCCGTCATTCACGCGGGTCCACGTTGCGCCGTCGTCCGTGGAACGATAGACTCCGTCCCCTCCCGTTCCGGCGAACAGGTCGCCGCGTGCGTTATGCTCGAGCGCGTAGACATTGGTATCCATAAGACCAGCGTTGACGGCCTTCCAGGTATCGCCGTTGTCCTCGGAGCGGAAGACTCCGGCGCCGAACGTGCCAACGAACAGATGGCCATTGGTGGCAACCATGATGGCGAACACGCCGCCGCTCTGGAACGACGTCAGGCGCTGCCAGCTGGCACCGCCGTCTGTGGAACGCGCGACACCGCCAAGCGTTCCGCCGAAGATGTGGCCGGCCGGATTGATCGCCATCGCATGGATGTTGGTATCCAGAAGGCCGTTGTTCATGGCATTCCACAGGTTGCCGACCGGATCGTACTTGTAGACGCCTCCCTCCGTGCCGGCATACAGCCCCTGTGCGGAATCCACCGCGAACACATTCACTTCCGCACCGAGTTGCGCGCCGAGGCCGTTGCTGGCGGGCGTCCACAGGTCACCATCGTCCGTGCTGCGATAGATGCCGTAGCCATAGGTGGCCACGAACACCTGTCCATTCGCAAGGGATGCGAACGCACGCGCAGTGTTGTTGACGATTGTGCTGTTGACGGTGGTCCAGCTTGTGCCGCCATCCTTCGAGCGGCGGATGCCGGATGCGGGATCGGTTGTGACGCCCGGCGTAGCCGCGAAGAGCACACCGTTGCGGGCAACGTGCAGGGCACGTATCTCCGTTGCTGCAAGCCCGTCGTTCAACTGATTCCAGCTTGCTCCGAAGTCCGCGGAACGATAGATGCCGCTGATGGCGGTGCCGGCAATCAGACCGTGTGTATTGTCCAGCACGAGCGCCTGCACCTGCGGATTGGTCATGCCGGCCGTTACTTCGGGATCCCAGTGATCGCCCCGGTTGATGCTTCGATACACGCCGCCGCCGGTGGCAACGAACACCGTGTCCGTTCCAAGCACCGCCACGGCCACCGCGCTCGTGCTGGTAAGGCCGTCCACCAGGCGGGTCCATGTGGCGCCGCTGTCAACGGACCGGTAGACGCCACGTCCGTTGGAGGCAGCGTAGAGCGCACCGTCCGCGCCGAACGCCAGATCGGAGACGGGGGCGTTGCGCGAGAGGCCATCGGTGTACTCCGTCCACGTGGCGCCGCTGTCCAGCGACTGATACACCTTGCCGGCATTGGCCCCCGCATACAGAATGCCGTCCGGCCCGGCAAGGAAGGTGTTCACCGATGGGCTCAACAGTCCGTTGTCCACCTTGGTCCAGTTGGCGCCGCCGTCCGCTGAGCTGTAGACGCCGCTGGCGTAGTAGGCGACGAAGAGCGTTCCGTTCGGTGCCGCCATGACATCGGTTACCGCTGCAATCGACGAGACGCCGGAGCCGCGCTGACTCCACGTGTCGCCGTGGTCGCCGCTCCGGTAGAGCACGCCGCTCGATGTGCCGGCCCAGACTGTCCCGGTTGCGTCCACCGTCAGGGCGGTAACCGAGGGGTCGGCAAGCCCGACGCTCTTGCGCAGCCAGTGAGCGGCCCGATCGTCGCTCCGGAACACACCGCCGCGGGTTGCGGCATAGATCGTACCGCTGGTGCGATCCACCGCGAGCGCATGGATATCGCCGCCGAACGGACCGGAGGCCTGCTCCCATCCGATGCTCTGCGAGTGAAGAGGCATGGCGGCCATGATCGGCAGAAGCATGACGAGCATGCACGGCACGAAGGCCCGCAATTTGTTTCCGGTGCACATGGCCCGAAGTGCGAGGCCTCGGGGTGCGAAGTAGAATGTCTTCATTGTCGGTTCCTGATCGATCGTGAGAGGTTCACAACATCGGCTTGATCGGAAGGAGCACCGGATCGCTCCTCCGAACCGCCGCCGTGCGTCCGATGGGGTGGGCGCGGCAGCATGCAGCCCGGATTGATTCCGTGGGAAGCGGAGTGATGGTGGCGCGGGCCCGAATGGCGAATCGCATTGCGACCAGGTGTATGCAGGCAGTGTTTCAGTGAACCGCAAGAGCGATCAATGCGATCGATCATCACGCACGGAAACACCACGTGCAGCCATGGCGCTGCCCGCGGGACTTTCTCAAATCAGGAAAATGCCGAGACGGAGATGGAGAGGAGGTGAACTGGAGGCGAGGAACGGCGGAGATGCGCCGATCTTGTACGCACCGTATGGTACGAACGATATCAGGCGGCCTGCATGTTCCGAAGGGATCTGGATCGAGGCCTTGGCGAGGAACTTGATGTGCGAGGTGGGCACGCCGGCGGCTGCAACACGATCGAGCAACGGAACGGTTGCATGGTCGCAGCAGCAGAACGTCCATTCGGTGTGATACGTCGCCGGTGAGGACGCAGCCTGCAGGCGATCCCCTCCCAAGTCAGGGGCCTGTGCATGGGAAATGCCGCAGGCGCCGCACTCGCGATCCTCGGCGTCCGCATCGCAATTATGCTCGCAGGCCTCGCAGTGCTCCTCGTGCAGAGCGTTGTGCATGATCGCCCGCCGCACCCCGTCCTCCCCCGCGCAATGGCGTTCATGCGCCACGAGCGGTGCGGCGGTGGATACCACCAGCGCCACGATTGTGAGGAGCGATATGATGCGACGAACGGTCATCGAGCAATGAACATAGAGAAGAGACGCGTGCCAAACAAACAATTCGCGGCGGACACACCGTCAGCGCACGGTCCGGAACGTGCCGCCGGCAGGCCGCAGAACGCTCCCGCCGGCAGCGACGTACGCAGCGCCGTGGCCCGCGCAGATGTTCACCGCACCACCGTGATCGCCTGAACACCGCTCCACCGGCCGGAGGTCACCCGGCAGAAGTACACGCCGGAGGGAAGCCCGTTCAGGTCCGCCCACACCTCGTGGCCGCCCGCGCTCTCCGGCTTCACGGCCTGCTGCCGCACGGTCTCACCGCGGCCGTCGAGCAGATCGATGCGCGTTGCTCCCTCGGCGCCCAGACGGTACCGCAGCAGCACCTGTCCGCTGGCCGGGTTCGGCTGAGGAGCCTCCAGCGCGTACCCCGCAACGCTCGCGACACCATCAACGCCGGACGCGCGAGACCCCACCGCCGCGTTCGGCGCGTACACGCCGCGCAACTCCAGCACATACTCCCGCGGCCATCCTGCCTCCGTGCTGTCGGCAATCACCGAGGAGTCCGCAACGCCAACCGTGTCACCGCTCCAGACCGGATCACCGAACCAGACCGGATCACCGAACCAGACCGGATCACCGAACCAGACCGGATCACCGAACCAGACCGGATCACCGAACCAGACCGGATCGCCGAACCAGACCGGATCGCCGAACCAGACCGGATCGCCGAACCAGACCGGATCGCCGAACCGGAGCGTAAGCGATTCACCGCCCGCGATCACCGCAGCCAGCGAGTCGTGATCCTGAACCGCGGCGGCCGCATCCCCCAGACGCGAGTGCTCCGCCGAGACCAGCGGCAGTTCCTCCGCACCGTACGGACGCGTTGTGTCCTCCGTCCACACGCCTCCAACCTGGCGCTCTACATGATATCCGCTCCACGCCGTCCCGCCGATCCGCGCATCGCCGGGGTGCGGCAGCGCAAGCAACCGCACATGGTTGAACGCGAGCGTCCCGTGCGCCACGCCATCCAGCTCGATCACGTAATGCCCGGCGCTGTCCTTCACCGGGTGGTTGCTCAACAGATGCACGCTCGTCACGTCCCCCATCGGCTGCGTGACGAAGTCCATTCCGCGTTCGAGATCCCCGTCCGGAATCAGGCCGGACGCCCAGCGCACGCGCACGAAGGACGACGCCGAGTCCAGCGGCGTGTAGGCCGGATAGTACGGCAGGCTGGTATCCGCTCCCGAGGCATCGTTCACGATGCAGCGCACGCTGAAGGGATGCATCTCCCCCGGTACATATCCCGCCCCCGGTTGATAGCCGTTCGTGATCGTGAGCGTCTTCGTGCCAGCGCCGCTCAGCGTGATGGAGGGCGGCGTGTTGTTCGCGATCCATTGATACGTCGGGTTCACGCGCGTCGTGCTCTCGGCGGTGAGATCATCGTGATGCGAGGGAAGGATGATCGGATGGATCGGATCGCCGCCGCCGCCGCGGATGTCCACGCCGCGCAGGCGGATCGATGCCTGCGCGAGCGGGATCGAAAGCTGCTCCGGCACGGCTGCAAGGCGGCGGCATGCCACCACCACATAGTAGTGATCGCCGGCACCGAGGTACTGATGGTCCACATAGCTGAACGTACGCGGCGGCACAACCGCGATCAACTGGAAGCCGGCATCCAGCCGGCCGTCCAGGATGGCAGGATCGTGCGGCGCGAAGAGCGGGCGCGGCACGAACTGAAGTGTCTTCCGCCAGATCACGAACCCCCGTTCGCCGTTGGAGTCCAGGGCGAAGGTCGCCGTGTCCGCGCCGCTCCCCTCCTGCCGATATTGAATCGCCGAGGGTTCCCGGTTGTCGTTCCAGGTAAGCGTGCGCTGGAACTCGTTGCCGGAAACATTCAGCACCGTGGGCGTTGCCGAGCGCATCTTCTCCGTGCGTGCGGTGAGATGATCGTACAGGGAATCGATGGACTGGCGGTGGTAGTAATTGGTGAACGGGTACCATGAGTCCACCCACTCCAGATATCTGCGCCGGTAGACATCAACGAAGGGAGCGCGCCGAACCATCGTGGTTTCATGAAGGGTGACGACGCGATCGTACTGATAGATATCCTTCAGGGTGTAGAGCAGCCAGGGATGCGGATGACCGCCGCGCGGCATGGTGTAGAGATCGTCGTTGTCGCCGGTGAAGGCGGGGGTGCTTGGGGCACGAAGCTCCGTGCCGTCCCAGAGGTTGAAGAGGAATCGCGCAACGGCCCCCTCGCAGTCGCCGTGGTTCACCGGCACCTCGCTCAAGAGCCGGTCCAGGAATTGCTCACGCGGATCACCATGCGCATCAACCTCTCGCAGAGCCGGCTGTTCGCGGGCGTACCAGTACATGTGCGTAGCGGCGGAGAAGAACTCCGCCCACCCCTCCACCATGGCGCAGGCGTCGTTCGTGATCATCTGCATGTTATGATGATCGCAGTCCGGTGTTTCGGGGAAACGTCCGGCCCCAGCCCAGAGGAAGTGCGCATAGTGGCCGTACTCATGATATGCGGATTCGGAGTTGGGGATGCCGGGAAAGGTAATGCTTGGCGAGCTGACGAGAGGAAATCCCTGATTGAAATGGGAGCTGTCGCCGGGGTCGATATCGCAGTCAATCTGGGGCGGCGGCGCAAGCCAGAAGTCCTCGATGGCGAACTGCCGTGCACGCCAAAGGTAGCGGAGGGCGGTGCCTTCAACAGGTGCGACGATGAAGTTCGCATTTGCAATACTATTGACGTTTAACCTGATTA
>JAFDZV010000053.1:0-46306 GCA_018266795.1 Bacteroidota bacterium
ACAGGGCAAGATCAAGGATCGCGCGCAAGCGTAGTACAATCGCTTCCGAAAGATCAGGACACGCTACGAAAAGAAAGCGCGTAATTACCTTTGCCTGGTTGATCTCGCTTCGGCCTTGATCGTCTATCGGATCATGTATCGCCTGTCCCCACTGCCCGGATTAACAGGGTGCTGGAGTGGCTTGGTCTAAAACTCCCTTACGGAGAGGGCCGGCCAGCCGCCAATTACAGCGGCGGCGCGGCGGCGCGTGCCTCGCCGACTGCATGCACAAGTTTCGCCAGCAATTGATCGGTCATGCCCTGTCGCATATCAACTGCAACCAGTTCGGCCAGAGCGTCCGGAAGCTCAACCTGTTCGGGAGCATCGGGAAGGAAGACCGGAATAACGGGCCGGTAAGCCTGACGGAGCCGGCCCACGATCGCTTTCGCCAGGCGAGGCTCCCACGCAATGACCCCGCGCTGGCCGATGCACACGATCACCGCTGCCGCTGCCTCAACGGCATTCAGCTCGGCACGAGGCTTGAGCGCGCCCGGCTCCAGTTCCCACTCATCCAACCATACGCGTACTCCACGCTCAGCCAGTTCTTTCGCCAGCAACCGAACGGCACGCATATCCCGCATCTGGTAGGACATAAATGCGTCGTATCGTATACGAGCCCGTATACTTTTTGCTTCGCGTGCCTTGTTCTCGGCTCCCTGGGTTTCCAAAGCCGCAACAAGGAGGTTCAGAGTGCTCAACGTGGCTGGGTTATCGCGCCCGGAATGCTTCTCCAGCAATTCCAGAGCTCTCTTGAGAATCATCTCCGCTTCCGGTGCACGGCGCTGCTCCATAAGCATTTCGCCAAGACGGCTCAGGGTAATCCCCAGCTCCGCCTCGTCAGCGTTCGGCGAACGTTCCAGCATCAGGATGCATTCCCGATACAATTCCTCCGCCTCTTCCATACGGCCGACGTCATTGAATATGGCTGCGAGGTACCGATACTTTGCGACAAGATCGGTATCATCAGTGAGCCGGAGCCCCACAATAGCAGTACGCGCCTGTGTGAGCACAATGTCTGCCGCCGCATCACGGCCAAGTTCGTGCAATGTGGTGCTCAACCGCTCAAACAGCTCCATCGCGATGTGATCGGGATAAGTGGGAGCAGCCTTGGACCGCACCAGCGTGTTGCGAAATACCGCTACGGCATCGGCGGCACGGCCGGATTGCCGCAGCATGTCGCCGAATCGGATGTAGGGTGCAAGGAGCGCCGGATCGGCCGCCGGCACCATCGTTTCCACCAGTCGCGCCCCCTCTCTGCTGATGTGTTCGAACTCCTTCATGCGCCCGAGACTGTGCAGTGCTGCGGCAAGACCGGTATACAGATCAATCGTTTCTATTCCATCTACCTCCGCGGATATCGCCATACTCTCCAGCGATTGTCGGTAGGCATCAACGGCAGCGCTGAGACGCCCGGCACCGGCCATCATATCGCCCAACACCTTGTTAACCGTCGTGAGCGCGGGAGCATTCGGCGCAGCTGCGACGAGCGCGGCAACGGCGCGGCGATAGATGCCCTCTGCATCGGAGATACGGCCGGCGTTGTGGAGCATCGCGGCAAAATCCATGTAGGTTTCCACCCATGTCGAATCGGAAAGCAGCGCCGCACGTTCAACCACCGAAAGGCACCGGCGATAGGCATCTTCCGCTTCGGCAGGACGGCCAATGTCGCGAAGGAGTCGCGACAGGCGTGCATACACCCGTGCGGCACGCTCGCCCAACGGCACTTCGGCCGCTTCAAGAATTTCAAGGCTGCGTCGGTACATCGCTTCTGCATCCAGCGGCCGACCGATAGTCTGCATCAACTCGGCGAGATGATTCAGTATGTCGACGGTCGACGATGTTTCCACGGCCGCACCGAATGCGGCCTCACGGAAGCAGCGTTCGGCGCCGGTGAAACACCGGCCACGCATCAAGGCAACGCCGGCCGCATCCAGCAACGCCGCTAGCATCGGGCCGTCGCCGTGGTCGATGCGAATATCCTCCAATGCCTGCAACACAGCATGCTCGACAATCGGCACCTGCGCAAGCAGCATCTGCAATCGGGCAAGACTCTCAGTTCCATCATCCTGCCGCTGCTCTACGATCGCGCGCGCCGCGGCAAAATCCGTCTCCAGCAGACGGACTGTATTCAGGAGGTTGAAGCCCGGCATGGCCGTATCCGTCAGTCCATGTGTAATCACCGGCAGTGGTTCCCCGAAGCTGAACTTCGGCACGTACTGGATTTTCGTGGCCATGAGCATGCTCAACGGTGGAATCCATTCCGGGAGCCACACGTCGTAGAAGGGCTGCAGCCCTTCGGCAAATCGCTCCAACCATGCCTGAGCGTCATTGGTCTCGACAAGTCCGTCAAAACGTCCGGGGAGTGGAAGGATTCCGGCAGGCGGCCGATAGATTTCGAGTTTTCGGCGTGCCTGCTGAATACGCTTCACAACTTCTACGCCGCGATCGAAGCTTTGCTCGTTGGCCGTAAACACGAACACGAGGATATCCGGAAGGAACACCGTACAGACGCCTCCTGAATCGGTAATCCCGGTACGGCTGTCGATCAGAACAAAGTCGTACGTATCTCTCCACTCCCGACTCCATCGTTCCAGCACATCGCCGCCCTGATGCTTCGCGAAGAAGTCCGCCCATGAAAGCGATGCAACCTGGCGGGCATAGTCGGCCGCCGTATCGCCGCTGAAGATGGCGTGCAGTTCCCCTCCCGCATCGTTACCAGGTACATCGATACTCGTCCGATAGTTCTTCCAATCCGTATCAGAATCACCGGCAGCACAATTCAGCAAATGGACAAGCCCCTCCTGTGTCGGCAAGGCGCCACCCAGTAATTGTTTGAAGTATCGATGCAGGCCTGGTGCCTCGAGATCCCAGTCCATGAGAAGAACGCGCTTCCCACGCTGCGCCATAAGCACGCCGATATTGGCAAGCGCGAACGTGCGTCCAACACCCCCTTTATACGAGTAGAATGTTATTATCTGGCTCATTGATGCCACTAAATGCTGGTATTGATCGATTGCGATCCGTCGCCACATCGGAATCTGGAATCAAATTTCACCCTCGCCATCTCGACCCATGCAGGATCAAAGTGTGGAGCACCCGTCAACGCTTCCTCGATTGCCGGACACACAACATTCCTCACCTGCGCGCAAAAGTCTCTGTACTCCTTCGAGGGGCGCCTCATATTCGGGTCAGCGTGGTCGTGAAACTTGATTTGTTGGATTCTTCGAACTTCCTCGGGAAACGAATCGCCGTCGTGAATAACGACAGGAATTACAAGGCGGATCGCGTCACCCTGGCCGCCGGCCCCCTTCATCAGCTCCTGCCGGCGCAGCATCAATTCAAGCTCGAGCTTACACCAGTCACTGCGGAAGTAGTCCTTGCTGAGTACGGCAAGCATAACCTTGGATCGAGCCAGACTTGCCGCCAGATGCTCGGGCCAGTCCACGCCACCTTCGGCGCGCTCATAGTCAACATAGACGGCGCCGGACCCTATACATGGAGCGAGGTAGGTTGTCAGCATCGTGACAAACATCTGCATCCAACCATCCCACTTTTCGATCTTCCACTTGCGATAGCTGACGAATACCTCGTAATTATAGCCGGCGTTCGTATTCAATTCTGGCATGGCTATTGAATGATCATGGGTTAATCGAGCCAATCGTCTGCAAGCCATTCTCACCCCGGCAATGCAGAAGTGAACGGCCGCCGGTTTCGGGTTGTCAGGCCCGCTTATGTCGTTCGGGCTACGATCGATCCGGATGACAGGTTGGATACCATGTCCCGTAAACTGCGTACGGAACTGCAGCCATCGTACGAGATCGGATCGCCGAGAGGGTTCGGCACAGCAGCTATCGACCCTATGAGGGGGCGGTTTCGTTGGCATCTCCCGGTGCATCGAACATCGCGTCGAGAATTTGCAGTTTTTTCTCCAGGATTTTTTCCAGAGCCGCGACATTCTCCCCTTTATTGCGGCGCCTGTTGATCTCGGCATTCGCGATCGCCTGCAGCGGCTCGGGCTGCGCACGATCCGCATTTTCACGAATGCCGAACAACGTGCCGACGATGCGGTCAATAACCTTACTGTCGCTATCCTCGTTCACGATCTCCGCGCGATCCGCCGGTTGGTCCACCGGGTAGCTCCGATCGATCCCGCCCTTCCCCTTGATGACTATCACACGCCGGGGGTTGCGCCGATCACCGGTAAGCATGAAGATCTCCGGACACAACACTTCGGCGGCCAGCAGCCACTCGGAAAGGCAGTCGATCCGCCTGACGCGATCGTGCTGACGCTCCTTTTCCGCCATCCCGCGCTCCACATCATAGAAGTCCTCCTTCCTGTGTGTCGCATGCCCGAACTGTCCCGGCCGGCTGGCGAGAATGGCGGCAGCCTTGTTGGCCATCGCCAAGTCGTCGATCGCCAGGGCTCCCTGTTCGCGATAAACCACCACGAGATGATCGGCCAGCGGCGAGTGCACCACCCTGGCATCGCCGCGAATCAAACGCAATTCGGACATCCTGCGGACCAGCCGTTCCAGCAACGCCTCGTTGCCCCCGCCGATTGTCATCTCCACCATACGCGTCCCGCGTACCTCCTGTATCCGTCTCAGATCCAGATCCTCGTACGGAACGGCCCGACTGAAGAGGCTCCCCAACGCTTCATTGCCCAGGTCCACAGTGAGCTTGGTGGCATCGTCGGTGCGAAGTTCATTCAGAATGAGCGCCTGGAAGGCGGACTTCATGCCCGCAAATACGGCGCTCGAGTCATCCCGGAGAAATCGCAGCAACCCGATGTTGCTGGGCACGATGCGCGCCATGACTTCGGGCATTCTGCCGGTAACCATATTTTCAGCCGCAGCAATGTCTTTGTCGATCGATCCCGTCCGGAACACGAATCCAACGTTCATCCAGTTCGGAACCGTACGAAGCTCGTCGGCAAGCTCCAGAGCATCGTTCCGGACTTCCTGCACAACCTTGAGCACTTCGTCCAGTTCGCGCTTTCTCCGGTCGAGCGCCTGGATGAGTTCCTTGAGCGGTCCCCGCATGTAGAACAGCTTCAGCGATTCCAGGCGATCCAGCAAATAGCATTCGAATCGCGCAATCGCCGCCGCCTTCTTCTGCTCGGTGGCACGGTCCTTCAGCCCTATCACTGCGGCCCAGACGTTGCTGTCGCCCCCGAGATTCTGGATACTCCGGAGCAACTGAATGTTCACCGGCGGCGGATCGACGGGGCAGGCGGCTATGCGCCCGCGGATATGATTCTTGAGCTGCTCGATATAGATCTGGGCGTCGGTAACCGATGTCAGGTCACCATTCGTGAGCCGCTGATCGACCGCCCCAAGAATGGTTCCGGCAAGTTCGCCCAGAAACACTTCCATCAAGTCCGCCGTGAACGGCGTGGCGAGATTGTTCGCGATGACGGTTGAATATTCGCCGTTCAATTCCAAGCGGCGCACAAGCGGCCGGCTTATCGTGGGGAATGTCTGCATCGCCGACCAGAGTTCGGCGAACGGGAGCGCCAGAAGCTGATTGCGTTGATCCTGGATCGCGTTCCGAATCTCATCGCGGATACTCCGCCCGCGATGGCTGTCCACGATGAGCTTGCCCTCGATGCGCGCGATGTTCGCATTCCAATCCTCTTCCGCATAGGCACTGATGGCATTTCGGTTCGCGCGCGCGGCATCGCCAATCCAACGCTCGCAGAGCTTTGCGGTCTGAAGGCAGGCAGCCGCAGCAGCGATCCGGGTCCGGGGATACAGAACAGCCGCCAATCCAAAGGAGGAAAGCTGTTGCACGTGGCCGCGCTCGTTGTTCTGGTTGAAGCGCGCGATCTGCCTGTAGTCCGTCCGTATTGCCTCCTTGCCGTCGTGCACCTCGCCGATGGCCTCCATGAACAGGCTCAAGGCAACCATGTTGTTCAACTGGTCCAGATCGACATAGCCGGTACCATCCACGAAGCGGATGGTACCGGACGCACTGGGCGACACGAGTTGAACGTAGTCGAACGGCGCATCGTCGATTCCGATTTCGCCAACTGGCGAGACGCGCGCACCCGGGACATCCTTCGTTTGCGAGTTCAATACGAAGTCCAGTTCGGTCAGCGCGGCCCAGGTATTGGCCACGTGATTGGCGCGCTCGTTCGTCTGCCGAGCGTTGTCCGGATTCATGCCGATGGCAGTCTGGGCATCCACGGTGCTGAAGATCCCGTAGATGCTTGGAACGCGCTGTACGGCACGCAGATTGTTGGCGATATCAACCGCCATGCCGCTGCACGTACCGCCGCAGAGTGAACCGACCAGATATACCATCGGCCGATCGTCCACCAGCGGATAGGGGGGCGCCATGTTGTGCTGTTCGTAGAATTTCAGCAGCAGATCGACAGTCGCATCACGATTGTCCTTGGCGATCACGGTATTCAATGCGCTCTCGATCGCCTGATCGATTTCGCGCCAGTTCATCCACAGGCACAACCGGCCGGCCGCACGTATGTTGGAGGCGCCGTTGACGAATTGATTCCCCTGAATGTTCAGCAGATCCTCCGGCAGCCAATCCGCGAGTGCCTGGTCATAATTCTGGTGTTGCCGATCGATGCGGTCACGTACCGCGTTCAAATTCCGGATCACCGCCGGCACGATCTCGATGCGTTCGGAAGGATGCAGCACGGGGAACCAGGAATCAGTGTCGATGATGCCTTCGCGCGTTTCAATCACGAGCTGCTTGAAAATCGGCAGTTGCGGAATTTCGTAAGTCTCGTATACGAACCGCCGGAAGGCCCTCAACATCTCAAGCCCCGTGGTTCCGATGCCGATAAATATTGTTGGACGGAGCGCCATGGTGTTTACTCCCGTTTACGATATCAGGGTATGCCATTCCTGCCGGGCTGCAACCCGGTGTTTCCAAGCCATGTATGCAAGGATGAGGTCGATAGTGATGAATAAACTGAAAATGGAGTAGTTCGCCGCGGGCGTGCTCTCCACGTTTTGGGAGCCCCAAATGAATGCGCACGCCACGGAGAATACGATATGAGCAACAAACGCAGTTGCCCAGGCGGCATAGACGGCTTCGTCCACATGCATTCCCTGCGCAGAGTCCTCGCGCGACCAGGCCCGTGCAAGCAGAAACGCCATGGCGTATGCAAGCAAGTACCCCACGAGTATCGAATTCTGCAGGGGGACCTTCCCTTGCGAAATACTCACCAGAACAGGCCCAAGATCCTTGACAATTTCAAGCAGATTATTAAACATGATCGTGCCTCGCAGTGCTCGCTGAAAGATAGACAATTTCCAACCCAACAATGCCGCCGGCAGTATCCACGGGAAATGTCCGACCAACGGATAACTCCTGCGCCCGGCCTCCACGATCATCCATCAGCTTCAACGCACCGGCAGTATTACATATACGCCATGTTGAACCGATATTGAACACCAGATCGGCATGATCGCCGTTCAGATAGACAACCCCGCCCGGCGGCAGATAGAGTACTTCGCTTGTCGTGCTCCCCGGCACGGCTCTCAGTTGAAACGTGTAGTATTTTTTGCGATTTTTGCTTCGCCGCCACAACCACACACCAATTCCGCCGATCGCGATTGGCAGTACCACAGCAAGAAGTGCCGAATAATCAAACCCGGACACAGAGCCTATCACCAAGTCTCCGCACATCTGCACGGCGGCTCCATGAAGCCGGGAGGAAGACTGCGATGTATCATGCGGCGGAGGAGGTTCAGGCGGGTCAGGGTGCCCTCCGTATACGGATGCTCCGCTCGAAAGAGCAGCGACCGGACTGGCGGGAAAATCGATGGGGGTTACCGGCCTTCGCTTCTCCCGAAATCCCGGCGGAATTTCCATGACCAGCCTCACCAACGACTGCCAAACATCCGCGACCGCGAAGGTCGCGTCCCCGCCCCGTCGCCCTATGGCGTTCAAATCCGATATATAGCTCAGTACGCCGGTTTCCTTCAGATCGATCAGTGCACGTGGGCGGCCGCCTCGCGCAATCAGCGTGGCATCCTCGAGCAACGCCCGCCAATACAGGGCAACGGTGTAAGGGTTCACCAACCTGTGACCGCCCATGAGAATCGGCACCGAACGCTTCTCAAAGCCCCACGGCCAGTGATTTCTCCTGGCCCGAACAATCCGTACACCCCAGACTTTCCGGGTGAATCCATATTGGTCGGCGTCGGCCTCACGAACATCTATAATCGGGATATCGAGCAACATTATGGTCCAGGCGCCATGACGACGTTCCAGCGTGTACTGCACCGGCCCATGCGGATTGGCTTTCAGAGCCAAATCAATCAGCCCCAACCCGATCGCGAGCTTGCGCTGTACTTCGCGGGCGCGATCCTCATTCGATGCGTACATCCCCCTGTCGCGCACAATGATTACGGGAATACTATCAACCAGTACGATGAATCCATCGGATTGGAGCGACATGCGCGGTGCGACGCGATACGTAACGCTGGGGATTCCAGAATCGAGCCTGGGAGAACTGCATAGCAACCCGAGAAGCGAAATCACTGCCAACAGAATCCACCGGTGTGTGCGCCGGAACGACGTTGACGGATATCCGGGCAGGCACCGCGGCGAACATTGCCCCACGGGAGGCACTGTTGCGTCCGAATGGAAGTTGCTGCGCGGCTGCAGGAATTCGGCGAAAATCCGCATGATGCTTCCAGAGAATTACAGTAGGATGTTTCTGTGTTGCAACAATGAGGCAACCGCGCGACAGCTTCCCGGCACATCTCCGTAAACCACCACACACCGGGATCAACCGCCGCGTCAGCACGATTAACCGAAGCGTGCCGTATCGCGTGTGTACGACCGTATCGGTCAACGAGGGCAAGAGGGGAGTGCGATTCTGCAATATCGGGTCCCGTCGAAATCCCGTCACTACGTATTCATTACGTAGGCAGCCGTGCAACTGTGGGAATTCGCGTAACCTGCGTCATGCTGCAATGCATGGAAGGGGAAGAGCGGGGTGTACGGAGATATTAAATCCGGCGGCCCATTGTAAAGACAATTTTGCCGATTGGCCAGTACATGATGATGTGCCCCCTGCCCATTATGGGCGACAAAAGTTTCGGGGTGGACCACTCAGCGGAAGGTCAGTCCGGGAACACGATTGGGTGCAGAAGCCCGGAATTCCAACGAGTGAGGAATACATGGTGCGAAATAACACCGTGTATTCCTCACTTGAATCGTCTTTGAACAGCTACGGCGGCACACCTGCTTCACACGTTGCCTATCCTTCACTTCCACGCCGAAACCGCGTATCCAGGGCATCCGCCAGTTCCCCAACAGCCTCGTCGATCGCCTTCTCGAGAGTCTGCGCATCCCACCGCGAATCGAAGGTTCGGATGTAGCGATCCTGATCCACACCGAATCGGCTTCTCCATGAAAGGGTATCATCATCCGGATGGCCCGTGTCAGCCATGCGGATGCTGGGAATTCCCTTGCCGCGCGCAAGTCCATATTCGAAGATCAGCCATGCCAGGCTCTCCCCGGCATTGCCGGCACGCGGAGCAACCATCTGCAGCATGGCGTCACATTCGGAGAGGGTATACACCACTGTATCGGTTGCTCCCTCGATGTGCGTTCTCGGCAACACGATGTCGCTGAATCCATGCCGCTTTGCACATTCATCCACCATCTTCTTAACGTCCTCGAACCGCTCCCACGCGAAATGCGTCGAAAGGAACAGCTTCCACATTTTATGCTTCCCGGCATCGACATGCGATACAACTATCCGGGCATCGTCAAGGCGAAGCGCGAGCAAACTCTGCCTGATTCTCTCGGTTGTTCTCTTCCGCGCCTCCTCCGTATATGCCCCCTCAATTCTACCAACCATCTTGATCGTACCGATCTCGGTCTGTGGATGCGATTCACGCGTGAGATCCGTAAGTTGGATAAGATTGACATCATTCTCGCTCAGGACATCGCACACCTTCACCAGCAATCCCTTCGAGGAGCCTGGAATCCGGCCAATCGCGCCAACATCGGCGGGCGACGCACCATCGCCTCCCTTCGATGCCGAAGGTTCCATGCTGGTCCTCGCCAGATCCGCCTCGTACGAGATCCGCACATCGATGATGTTCTCGCCTACCCGGGCCTTCTCGAACAGCCGCAGGCGTACATAGTTCTCGCGCGTATCGAAGGAGGCAATGGCCACCGTGGGCGAACCAAATTCACTCAACCACTGTTTGTAGAGCCGGGGGTCATTCGGTTTCAGCTCGGAATGCCGGGCATCATAGGTAAACTGGTACGGGGCGCCGCAATTGATGCCGTACATCCAGGCGCGCATCAACTGCGGAAGCAAATGAACACGGACCGCCTGAAATCGTTGCGACTGATAGAGGAGGAAGAGCTTCTTGGGAACAATGGGCGGTTCCTGCTCATCGGCAATGACTTCCTTGAACGGAGATTTGTCAAGTCCCTTCTCGACATCCTCTTCAACTTTCCAAATGGGAGAGAGGCGTTCATGAGCCCGCTGGCTATCATGAAGAAATGGTTCGAATGGGCTCTTCTCCGGATCGGCCTCCTTCAGCAAATGCCCTTTCATTCTAATAATGTGTCTCAAACGCTCCGCGCGTATCAGCATGCGGGCATAGATACTCCGTATTTGTTCACCCTGAAGCTCGGCGATAGACTTCGAATCGGGCGCATTTCCACCGCGCATGCTCGAACGGCCAGCCTCAAGCTTTTTTCGGATCAATTCGGTGTGGGGCCGATCCTTCAGCGATTCCGCGATCAGGTTCCAGGTGGCGTGATGGAATCCCGAGTAGGTACACTCGGCAAAGAGAATATTTGCCTGTACCTCCTGTAGAACAGCGGCCGCGTCTCGCATCGCGCCAATATGATCCAGCAATTTCAATTCAACACGCAGCAGCGTAGCCCACGACTCGGGATGAATCGGCGAAATGAACAGATGCTGGCGCGACTCTCCATCAGGCGAACGATAGGTCAGCCTGTTTCTGCCCTTCCGCCGGCCTGTTTCTCTATGGCTGTTTGGCGCTGAATCGTCCGGCGGGTCGGCAACCAAGACCCCCCAGCATCGCGACTCATGATAAATGCCGATGGTTTCCATCAATCCCGGTGGCGCCTTGATTCCGGTTTCCAATACGCGTAATTCTGCTCCATGAAACATACCTGTCTCCTGAAAATAATAGTGATGAATTTCTGGTGAACGGTAGTCCGACTATCGCCCATGATGCCAACCGCGCGGCGCCAATCGGCTCAGGCGTTCCGCCGGTCCTGTACCCGTTGGGCAATCAGATAGATAACGAACTGGTCGTGCACGTACTTTCCCGGGCCGATCTCCGACTCATGTGCGGCTTTGAACTCGGATCCAATCCGACGCCAGACATCGTGCCGATGCTTTTCATCGCAATCAGCAAGTGGAGCCATGAGGATCTGGTCACCGTAACTGATGACGTCATTTACATAACCCTCTGTTGAGGAGTAGGTCACGGGTTCATAGCGAACAATTGCTTCTACCACCCGCAACCCACTCACTTGAGCGCACCGCACCACGTTGCTCAGGCTCTGCATTCCGATTGGATTTCGCGTGTATGCGGACCAGACGCCACGCACGCATTCGTTCATGGCCGCATCCGCCTCAACTACTCCAGAGAGAACTTTATGGTAAGCTTCGAAGAAAATGCGTCCCGTTCCGCTCGACGCAATCGTCATGGCAAGGAGGCCCTGATCGCGCAGCATGTTCCGGCAATTTCTCATCGCTCGCGCAATCGCATCAGGAGTGAAGAGCCAGTGCAGCACGTCGTTGGCAATAACCAGGTCAACCCACGAAGTCCCCGTCTTCTTCTGCAAGTATCCTGGTTCGATGTTGCGGAGATCTGCACGAAAAATGTCGGTGTAGGCTCGCGAATCGTTATTCCGTCTGGCATATGCAACCGTGCGCGGAGAGTAATCGAATCCGGCCCGGATCCTCGCCTTCTGCAGTGGTTCGTATGATCTGGGGCAATGACTATCGGCCTTGTATTTGATAATGCTGCCAACAAGCCCGCTGCCGCATCCCGCGTCCACCCACCCGTGCAACGTGGCGATATCGTTCTCACAGTAATGCTCGCACAGCATATCGAGGAGCCGCGTCGCGTTGTTTCGCTGCATCGAGTTGCCGAACTTCAGCGATGCATCGTATTGCTCGATGCCGACATCGAAATTGTAGCGGGCGAAGTCGACAACATCGGATGCCGAATTGATGGCGGGTTTCTGGATTGGATCGGGAAGCCGCTCTGCACGGTATCCCGTCCGTTTCGAATCGCGTTCACGGATCAGCCTCAGGTGATCGATGAGTACCGATGGTTGCTGGTCCGAAGGCACCGTACGGAGATCGATCGCCTGAGTCGGATTCAACCGCGCGATCAGCTCGCCGGAATGCCAGACGATCACGAGAGCGGCCGGGTCTCGCTGGCTCACGATAGTCTCCTGGATCCAGTTCAGCTCCGTGTAGCATGCGCCGCGACGCTCGCGCAGTTGCTCCTCGAAGGACTCCGTATACAATACCACGAGCCAATCATCCTGGGCTGCACGATCGGTCACCCAGTCCATCCAGTTTTCGCCGGGAGGCTGATCCTTGTCCGTCCGCGCTGAAACCTCAACCGCGTGCAGCGAGGAAGCAGAAGATTATTCAGCAGTGCCGCATCGCTACGGCAATACGAGATAAAGGCCGTACACATATCAGCTTGAAAATGATGCGACGTATCGGTGCCGGCTGGTCCGCCACCGATATGTGGTGTGACTTTGGGGACGGATGGCACGCTCTCATTCTCCGGAACAAACGGCCGCCGGGCGTATCCCACCCGCTCCTCATAGCTGTCCAGACGATTGCGAACATGTTGAAGCTCGGGGCGGTTACCGGCAACAAATATCCATTGTACGGAGTTCGGTCCGCCAACCTCCGCCTCCTTCCGGCTGGGGGAATTCTCGGCCCCCGGTTCCATGAAAATCGAGGGTATCGATTCCAGATCCCCTTCCAGTTCGGCCGGCCCGATCGCGTGACTTCGTATGACAGTAGTAAGCCGTTGCGCGAACGCATCGATGAACTCCTGATACGCACCTTCGAAGCGCTGGTTCTTGATCAGGCGCCACGCTCCATACTTTGCGTACGGCTCACCATAGTCCTCGTGCAGATACTGAATGTCGGACACGGCCCGCGGAAGCGGCTGCGGCAGCATCTCCGGCGCAATCCAGAGCACGGGATGAATCAGCGGCGGCAATTGGCCCGTGTCCGCCGATGCGGCACGCAGCCTTCGGTCGAACACATGCCATTGCTTGCCGCAGTACCCGCTGGCGAAATAGGCCGGCGTGAGAATGGGAACAAACGCACCGGCCGTCTGCAAGGCTTCGACCAGCTCTGGACGCCAGCGCGCGCCTCCCTCCATGGATGTCTTGTCGCGGTAGCCATCAGCGAGCCCGAACAGCCTCAGGCTATTCGACAAGTCCTTGTAAAAGCGGTCCAGGTATGGATCGTCGTTGGATGATGCATAGCTGACGAAGAATGAGTACTTCATTATCGGCCTCATTGTATGGAGATATGCAGATAGCTGCACCGATGAAATACATTCGGCGCATGGCGCAATCGTAACTGGAGGAATAACCGCGATGCGATGGGGTGTTCGCAATCAGGGGACTGGTTGCAGCGGCACGGAAGTACAGGGAGCTGTCGTGCCGTATCACAAACAGACCAAAGCTACGTGTTTTTTCATTACGTGTAACGCTCGGGCAGGGCAAGTTCGACTCCTTAAAACACGGTCAATATCTCCCGAAGCAGCGTGGGATATATCATGAGTAGATGGAGGCGATATACAGATTATACGGCACGCTCCATGGGCACAGGCGCCGTAGCATGCCGCTCCGAAACCGGGGAACGGTACGCTCAATGGAGCTGAATACCGTGTGACCGGGACGTTCGGCTACAGACGGGTGCGCCTGCGGCGGCCATGCACGTTGCGATGAACGCATGCTACAGACGGGTGCCGCACATGGCAGTAGCATAAACGTGACAGACTCGTGTTGCAGACAGGCATCGCATATGATGGTCCCATGCATGCGATGACAACGAATCTCGACACCGATCTTCAGCGCCGGAAACGCGCACCGTCTGTAGCAACCAGCCAGCGCACGCCAACCTCAAGCCCAGGCAGGGGCGCACCGCTCCGGAACCGGGAACGGTGCGCTCCGATGGAGCTGAATTCCTTGTGACCGGGACGTTGGGCTTGAGGGCCACCAATGCATGGTTATATGTCAGACGCAGATAGAAACGGCGACGAATTTCGATTGGTGAGTCTCGAATCAACACCTCGGGACTTCTCACGCATCCATCGTATCAGCCAAATGTAGCAGCTTCAATACGCGGCATCCCGATGTGTGATCACCCTTCCACTCGAGGAAGGGGTGTGGCGATTCGGCACCTTGTTCTGTCTGGGAATCTTGGAAATCTGCGGAAGCCACACATCAATCAAACCGGGATTTACCTGACCCAAATACTCGAACGGGGTCGTCAACATCGTTCCCGGGACCTTAAGTACTCTGTTGAATTGCCAGCATATCCATTTTGCCTGCGGCAGATCCTCGGGATGGTAACAACGCACAACGCTGTCTCCCATCTCCACCGAGCGATCGGACAACGAAGTATTTCCTTCCGGTACAATGCCCTGGATGCTCCGTTTCCGTACCTGGCCCGAATCCCGTTCCAGAACAACCACTTGCATGCGAGGCAGAATTGCCCGCACACGATTCAACATCTCCGCGACGTTTGTACCGAACGTGCGAACCTTCACCACCGTTGGAAGAAATCTGAAGGCCTGGAATGGTTGGAGCTGTTTACCTTGCGCCGAATCGAGGCCGCATAGCAGCCTCTGCGCACGCAACGTAACAATCGTATCCACGGCACTAGACTGCGGCCGCTGACGCAGATCCTCTAGCTCGACTCTGGCGTTGAGCGCAGAGTCCAACCAGATCTGGCACATTGCATGATAGAGATGGGCCACCCGGCTGCCGGTATCCAGCCGGATCGCAGTAAGCAGATCCAGATTTGCGGATTGCAGAAGCCGGATGCTGTCATCCTTCATGTACAGAGTGAATCTGGCGATTCCGCGGCCGGCATAGGCACGGGCGGAGTCCGGCATCAGTCTGACTGCCTCGGTATACACGACCAGCGCGCTATCGAACATTCCCAAGCCGGCATATGCCCGGCCGCGTAGCAGAAATGCGATTCCAGAATCGGACTCGTTGCGCAGGATCGTGTCCGAAACCATCAGCGCATCCCGGTATCGCCCATCGTCAATAGCCAAACTTCCTGCTGAGAGCAGAGCGTTCCAGCTACGTACGGTGCGTTCCCCGATCAGATACACCACCAACACAACCATCACCATGAACAGAACAGTCGCAGCACTCGCGATGGCGATTCTCAATCGCCGCCCATGGGCTTTAACTCGGGCGCGCGATATGCATCGCTCGATAAACTGATTTTCCCGGAGAGTCAGATTGTTGCGCAGGCCCTCCATCCTTCCCCCGATCAATCGAATCAGATTGCGGCCGAATAATATCTCATCACCCTCGCCTCCCTCAATCCAGCGACGATGGAGCAGGCGGATCGGCTCCAACAATTCCAGGAACGCGCGATCCTGGGCAATCCATTCCCCCAGCAGTGCCCAGTCACGCAGAATGCGCTCATCGGTAAATTCAGCCACATCCTGGCCAAGCACACGGTTTGTCTCGAGAGCAATTGCTCCCGAGGCGGAGAGATCCGCAAGAACCCGGGCTTCATTCTCCCCAAGCTCGCTCAGCATTATCTGCCCAAGTGTGTCAGCCCCACCCACCACCGCACTCCCCACACGCACCAACCGAACGCAGATCTGCCGTGCCACATGCTTGTCCTGCTCCGGGAGGGCGCGATAGATCCGATCCAATTGTACAATTGTGATGGGAAGGGTGGCAACCGGGGTTGGGGTACCGGAATACAGGGCGCGGACACGGCTACGTACGTCTGTATCCGGAAGAGCAGGATCCGGCAACGAACTGCCCGCGAGGACACTCGCACATTCAAACATCGATGCAAATACTGAGCGTCCATCGCCCGGAAGGTCCACGAACGCTGCAAGCACTTCCTCGTAGGCGTAGAACGGTACATAGGGAACCGCAACATTCCGCCAATATTGCTGGCGCGACAGCGAGCCGATATGCTGCTTCAGTGGGAATTGCCCAAACTGATCCATCGCGTAGGCTATTCTGGAAACCAGCTTGTCGTTCTCTGCATTTTCGAGCCGCATCGGCACAGGGTAGATGGCTATCGGCCGGTTTATTCGTTGGCGAAAGACGTCCGCCACAACAGCGGCCGTTCCGTCAACACCTTGATTGTTTACCGTGAAGCATGCCACCAATGCATCCGGCATTTGCACCGTACAGATACCTGCCGTATCGCTTACACCGGTGCGGCTGTCTATGAGCACGAAGTCGTACTCTGCGCGCATCTGTTCGCACACCTTCTCAAGAAAGGCTCCTCCCCCCAGTCGGTCATAGAAGTTTCGCCAGTCGAACGAATTGACATTCGTGGAATACATCGGGCTCTGCTTACCAGCGGGAAAGATGTCGAGCGTCGCACCTTCGGGAAAATCCCACTCCAACGAAACCACGTACCGATACATATCGAAGTGCTGACTGACCCAGTCAACTTCATGTTTGCTGCCGGTCGCGGGAGTCAATGCTTCGATCGCGAAATCGAGCATGCAATCGATAACTCCTTCCGAAGCGCATAGATCCGGGTCAACGAGAAACGGACGGAAGTAGCGATGCAGACCGGGCGCCTCAAGGTCCCAATCCACCATGAGGACGCGTCTGCCGCTGCATGCCAGAATCCAGGCAACGTTGGCGAGCGCCATGGAACGCCCTGTTCCCCCCTTGTATGAGTAGAAGGTGATGATCTTGCCCGGCGCTCGTGTGCGAGGTTCGTTCATGTGCCGCCTCCAACACCGGATATGGTGGGTTTTGCGATGACGATGCCGCTTTCAACGCGCTTCTTCACCTCCGAAATATTTATGATCCGCATCCTTGCCTTGGCAATGGCAATGCCCAACTCGCGCTGAAAATCCTGAACGGACGCAATCGCGTCGTGAATACAGTTTGGGTCCTTGGGGTTGAATTTGTTGAGGAAGGTATAACGCAGGCAATCCTCGAGAGAATCCCTGGCTGTGTTGGTCTCCTCATCCAGCATATTCCATGGAATCACTACAACGCTGTTCCAGAAATCACGATCGTCGAATCGCCGCATGGAGGCATGATATGGCTCGAGAAGTAATGTCCATGTGTCGACGACAATCGCCACCACCTTGTTTATCCCGGCGGCTTCCTCGAGAACGGCAATCAGGTGCTCTTCCGAATCCACGGCGGTGATGTCTGAGAGCATTCCCGCACCTACACACACACCTTGTGCAAGGATGCCCACCATGCTCTCATTCTCCGGAAGAAACGGCCGCCAGGCGTATCCCCCTTGCTCCTCATAGCTGTCCAGACGATTGCGAACATGTTGAAGTTCGGGGCGGCTTCCGGCAACAAATATCAATTGTACTGAATTCGGCCCCCCAACGTCCGCCTCCTTCCGGCAGGGGGAATTCTCGGCCCCCGGTTCCATGAAAATCGAGGGTATCGATTCCAGTTCTCCATCCAGCTGAACCGGCCCGATCGCGTGACTTCGTATGACAGTAGTAAGCCGTTGCGCGAACGCATCGATGAACTCCTGATACGCACCTTCGAAGCGCTGGTTCTTGACCAAGCTTCGCACTCCATACCGTGCATACGGCTCGCCGTAGTCTTCGTGCAGATACTGAATGTCGGACACGGTCCGTGGAAGCGGCTGCGGCAGCATCCCCGGCGCAATCCAGAGCACAGGATGAATCAGCGGCGGCAATTGGTCCGCGTCCGCCGATGCGGCACGCAACCTCCGGTCAAACACGTACCATTCCTTGCCGCAGTATCCGCTGGTGAAATACGCCGGCGTGAGAATGGGAACAAACGCACCGGCCGTCTGCAAGGCTTCGACCAGCTCTGGACGCCAGCGGGTCCCCCCTTCCATCGAAACCTTGTCGCGGTAGCCGTCGGAGAGCCCGAACAGTCTCAGGCTATCCGATACGTCCTTGTAGAAGCGGTCCAGATATGGATCGTCGTTGGATGATGCATAACTGAAGAAGAATGAGTACTTCATTGTCAGCCTCACTATATGGAAATATGCCGATGGCACACCGATGAAATACATTCGGCGCAGGGTGCGATCGTAATTGGGGAATGAAAACGATGCGATGGGGTGTTCGCAATCAGGGGGCCGGTTGCAGCGGCACGGAAGTACAGGGAGCGGTCGTGGCGTGCCGTATCACAAACAGACCAAAGGTACGTGTTTTTCTATTACGTGATAACGCCTGGGGAGTGCCTTCAATTTCGATTCGTTGGAACACGTTCACTATCTCCGGAAGCAATGCGATGCGTATCATTAGTAGATAGTTGTGATATACATGCTGTACGGTACGCACCTCCGGGATACGCTCCGTTGCACGGACCAATTGTAGGAACCAGTCAACGCCCGCGCGAATCACAAGCCCCTCCGATCCGAATTCTGGGAACGGTGCGCTCCGATGAGCTGAACACCGTATGGTGGCACTGTTCAACTACAGACAGGAGGCACCTGCGGTAGCCGGGTGTCCCGATCGATTCCTTCTGGATACGGGCACCGCGCCGCCTCGCTGTCAGAGCCTCACCACGCTACGGCATATCGCCCCGTACCACCTCTCCAAACTCCTTGAACCCGCGTCCGTCGAAATCGGTCTGGTTCACGCGGTGATACCGCCAGGCGGCACCGCTCTGCTCGGTGATGCGCTCGCACCACTCCTGCATCGCCGCGTCCTTCCGCTCCGTTCCCTCCCAGACACGTCCCTTGGTTTCGATAATCCAGTGCGTCTCGCCTCCGCCGGCATTTCGTTGCACAACAACCCAGTCCGGATGATAGAGGCCGATGGCGCCGCTCTCCTTCAGATAGTCCACCCGGAACTGCGCGCCGGAATCCCCCTGCTCCGTGGTGCCCAGCGCGGCAAAGCGGAGCACATCGGGCGCGGCATCCAGCAGCATCGCGAAGCGCCGCTCGAAGCTGTTGTACGTGGCCACGTAGTTGAACACAGTCTTCGCGGCCACCAGCGGCGGCAGATCGCGCCGCCATGCGAATGGCTTCGTCTCCGAGAGCCGGAAGTTCTCGTGCGCGAATTCGATCGGGCGGCGGCTGATAGTCAGCTCCGCGACGATGCGCGCCAGATAGGCCGCTATCCCCTCCTGAATGTCCAGGCGCGCCAGATGGGAACGAATGGCCTCGCTCTCCAGATCAACCTCGCGCCCGAAGCAGCGGGCGGTTACGTACCGCCGCACCACCGGATAGAGTTCAGCGAACCGGTTCGGGAGCTTTGCCCGCTCGATGGTCTTCATCGTAATCGAACCCAGCAGTTCCTGCGGGGTAGCGGTGCGGCCGGCGGCAACCTCCGTGCTGTGCACCTCCGTCTCCGTGGTGGCGAACTCCAGGCGGAGCCGCACGCGAAACACCTCGCCCAGCTCCTCCTGCTCGTAGATCGGATCCAGCATATCCGGATTCAACTCCGCCAGCCTGCGAACATCGTGCACCAGGCGCGGCTTGGTGATCGGAATACCGATATCGTATGCCAGGCGCTCCTGCACCGGCGCAATGATCACCGGCTTCGGCGGGTCCGTTCGCGTGCTCCCGGTCCCCACTCCTTCGGCTTCGAGCTGCTCGCGCAGCACCTTCAGCAGGTTGCGCGTCCCCAGCACCTCCAGCGTCTGCGTGCGGTCCGGGCTGATCCCCTGCATCAGGCGCAGGCCGCGCCCTATCACCTGCTCCGGAAGGATCTCCGCCTTCGCAGTGAACGGACGCAGGCCAAGCACCACGGTCACGTTGCGCACATCCCATCCTTCGCGCAGCATCATCACGCTCACGATCGCCTTGATGCCGTTGGTATCGATATCCCGTGCGGCCTCGCGCGCCTTCTCCAGATCCGCCTTGGTGATCTCCCCCTCCGCATCGGTATGGATCACCAGCACCTCCCGCTCCTTGAACCCGAACTCCCTCGTACGCCACAGGCACTCCCCCAGCGCATCGGCATAGGCATTCTTCTCCGTCATCAGAAACAACACCGGCTTCGTCCCCAGCGTGCGATAGGCGGCCCAATGTTCCTTCCAGCGCTCCACCGCCGCACGCAGCCAGTAGCCATACTTCTCGGCCACGTTGTCGCGCGTAACGCCATCCGGGTCCTCCTTCGGCTGCCGGGGATCGTCCTCCTTGGTGACGATCAACGGCGCCTTCACGATACGGTCCTCCACCGCCTGCGCGAGCGGGTAGTCGCAGACCGTCCATGGGAAATACATGCCGTTCTGGTCCTTGGGTGTAGCGGAGAAGTCCAGCCAGAGCGCCAGCCCTGCCGGCAGCGCGCGGTGAGCGGCCAGCAGAGAACGGCTCCAGGCCAGATCCGGATCGTGCACGTGGTGCGCCTCATCGTTCAGCACCACCAGATCCGGCAGCGACTTCACGCGGTCCAGCATGGAGCGGCCGGCCGCGAGATCCTTGGGAGGCACCGCTCCCAGAAGCAGATCCACCGGATTCAGCGGCGCGGCGGCCGCACCGCGCGACTCGTACAACTGGTGGATGTTCGTCAGGAAGAGATTGCCGGAGGCATCCGGCTCCGTGGCCTCGCCGCGCAGAATGGTCTTCAGCGCAAACATGGAGCGCCACTCCGGCGGGATCAGCGGCAGCTCGTGGAAGATCCGGTTGGCGGCGAAATCCTTCTCCAGCCGCTGGTACACGATCACGTTCGGCGCCACGATCAGGAAGTTCGCGGAGAGGTCGCACCCGGGGGTCATGCGCCGGTTGAAATAGCACCAGACCACGGTCATCGCCATCACCCAGGTCTTGCCGGAGCCGGTCGCCATCTTGAACGCGTAGCGGCGCAGATTCTCCGGCGGCAGCTCCTGCAGGCCCGGCGCGTTCAACTCCGGCACGTAGCGGCGGATCTGCCGCCGCCCCTCCATCGTGGTCTGGAAGACGATGTTATCCTGGAAGAGATCGGTCCGGTACACCTCCGCGTAGGAACGGATCAGCTCCACCGCGTCGCGCCGGCCCGCCACCTCCACCAGCCACGCAAGCGTCTCGATCGCCTCCCGCTGGCAGAAGTGGAAGCGGAATGGGGAGCCGAATCCCGGCACCTCGTGATCCTCATCGAACCAGTGCGCGAAGAGCCGCCGCGTAACCTCGGTGGCGCCCGGATATCCCGCATCGCGCCAGGCATCAACCGCCGCGCGGATCCTGGGAACCAGCAGCAGCCTGCTCGCGCGGCGGCCGGAGGTATCCTCCCGCCAGCCGGTGGGGTCCGCCGGATCCTTCACCAGGAAGGAGGAGGGGCGTTCCCACGGGCGGCGGCCCGGGATCTCCGGCAGCGGGTTGTTGTAGTTGATCAGGGCTCTGGCCATGGCGGGAGGGGATGGGAATTACGAATGAGGAATGAATAATTTGGAATTGGAATGCTGCAAAGGGTTCAGCGCGGCGCAGTATACTCAAAGGTATACACCATCCTTCGCCATCTCCCGGATACAGGCAGGGAGCGAGCAGTATACTTCAAGTATACCGCCAGCGCGGCGGGCTGCATTCCGCATACGGCACGCAGACGCTGCTCCTCTTACCGCACATCCACCTCGTATACCTGCGAGGTGTCATTGCCAAAGATGTCGATCGCCTTGATCAGCACCCGATAGGTCCCCGGCTTCTCGTAGAGATGCGGGTCCGTTGCCAGCGGCAGCTTCCGGTCGCGGCGGGTGCGGTAGGCCACCCATCCCTGCATGAAGGTATCATCGCGGAAGTCCCAATCCACCGCCCAGTAGTCGATGTAGTCGGACCAGGCGCGCACTCTGCCGCGCACCTCCTCCGGGATCAGCTCGGTGTTGGGGATCACGAAGTCGCGGAGCGTGGCCTGCACGGTGAGCCTGCGGATGTTCTTCACCTGCGCCTCCATGTAGGCCAGCTCGAAGAACTGCACGTCACCCTTCTCCACCGCCTGCTGCTCCATCACCTCGCGGGGGATCTGCAGCAGGAGCAGCTTCACGCCGTGCCGCTTCGCCGCAACGGTGACGAGATCGTACAGCCCCATCTCCCACTCCCAGCCCAGCACGTGCAGCTCCGGCTGGCGCAGCCCCGCGCACTCCTCCACCGCCGCCTCGATCTCCGCGATCGTCACCGGCGCATCCACCGCGCCGATATGCACCATCGCCCGCCCCCTGCGGCCGTGGATGCCGGCCATCCCCGGAAGGGGCGCTGCGCCGTAGAGCTTCAGGATGAAGGCGAGATATTCATAGAGCGCACGCTCGGTGAGGGGCTGCTCGCTGCTCTCCCCGAAGGTGGCCCCCTGCCAGTACTTGCGCTCATACTTCCCAAGGTTCAGCACCTCGAACGGCCGGGCGTTCTCGATCCCCAGCAGCCGCTTGCGGGTCACATGCACGCCCCAGCGCCCAAGGTCGCAGCCGATCCAGCGCCGCCCAAGCTTCTCCGCCACCGCCAGTGTGGTTCCGGAGCCGCAGAAGAAGTCGGCGACGAGGTCGCCGGGATTGGAGGCGAGGTTGATGATGCGTTCTAGCAACGCTTCGGGCTTCTGAGTTGCATAGCCAAGCGACTCGGAATTCGCATGAATCCCACGAATCATTTTAATATCATCCCAAAGGTCCTGTAATGGAACTCCTTTGCTTTCGTCAAGATATCGCTTCAGATATGGTTGCCCGGATGCGGAATAAACGACTTTACCCTGAGCATCAAGCTCTTGCATCCGCTGCCTGCTAAATCGCCATGCTCGCGTAATTCCGTTCCATTCGTAAACCGGATTCCCCTTGATCGCCCCTCCCGGGCCTGTAATATCGGCTTTGTTATATCTACGCCCAGTACCCTCTTCAACGTGCCTGTACCACCGGTCGATTGTCGTTTGCGGAAGAGGGGTAAATTCCATGTTGAGAATCTGCTGGTCGGAAATCCGGCAATAATAGAGAATGCAATCACATATTCGACCAAGATGTTTAGCTCCTTGCCCGACGTCACTATGTGCATCGGATCTCTGCCATGTAATAGAGTTGATGAAATTTTGAGCGCCAAACACCTCATCCATAAGTACTCGAACATACGGCCCCATATTATCATCTAAATGCACAAAAATACTACCAGCATCACTTAATAAATTTCGAGCTGATATTAATCGAGAATGAAGCATAGACAAATACGAGTCGAATCCCTGGGCCCATGTATCGCGGTACGCTTTTTCTTCAATGATCGATTGTTGCTTCGTCAGACTGATGTCGCCGTCGCCTATGGAAGTCCGGAACGAAAAATCCGCCCCGGTCGCAAATGGCGGATCGATATAGATGAGGTCGATCTTGCCGGCGAACTTCTCCAGGAGCGAACCCATCACCAACAGGTTATCCCCCCAGATCAGCTTGTTGCGCCACCCCTCCTCGAAGCTCTCCCCCTCGCGGCCGTCGTAGATATCGAAGAGGCCCAGCCCCTTGGTCTTCTGCGCCTCGCGGGTGGCGCGGCTCTCGTTCACCCGTTCGATTACCTGGAAAGGAAGGCTGGTGCGGGGGACCTCACGGCGGGTGCCGTCATCGTTGTACTTCCCCGGCCACACCAGCTCCGTGCGGGTTACGCGCATCATTCCCGGCGGCGGCGCGGGGAGGCGGATCGGCTCCGGGTCCGGCTCGTCGCCGGCATCCCCGGGAGCGGAGGGCGATTCCGCAACAGGCGGGGGAACCGCGCCGGCACGAGGCCGGGACGCGGGCGGCGTGGAGGCCGTGCCGCTACCGGCTTGGGCCCGGCGCCGCGGCGCCGGCGGGGGCGCCTCGGCCTGCAGCAGACGGAGGGCAAGCTCGGCGCGGCGGCCGCTTACGGGGAGGCCCATCATATCACAGACGGCCTTCATCCCCTCCACGGTGAGATACTCCAGCAGCAGCTCCGCGGTGGCGCGCCGGCTGCGCGATAGCCCGGCGGCCATATCCTCGCGGCTGCGGCGGTCCAGGTCCTCGATCTCCAACTCATCCACCATGGCCTTGAGCGTATCGCGGTCCATGATCTCCAGAATGGCGTGCTTCAGTTTCATGCGTGTGCGGTTGGGGAAGCGCGGCGTTGCCGCGCGGGGGCCACGCGTGCGCGCGGGGGAACGATGCATGGGATTGGAAGAGAGCCGCCGGCGGCGGTCATATGGCGCGGAATATACGGAGCCCGGCGGCATACGGGGCAAGAGCGCGCCGGGCATCCACAGATTTTTCTTGCCGGTATGCCCTAGCGGAATTACGTTTGCGGCCGTACGATTATCATCCCGCCCGTCCATTCGCTCGCGCACGCAATTCTCCCTGCCACAATCTTCAGCATCCATACCGCGCCACGCGGAATGGCCGCGCCATGCTTCCATCACCCGGCAGCGGCACGGTTCCCAGCCGGGCGTTTATTCATTCATTCTATCCGGAGATGCACAATGCGCATCGTGTTATTGCTGTTGTTCCTCTGCCTCATGCTTTCGCCGCCGCTTCTCGCGCAACGTCTCTCACCCTTGTTCAACATCCCGGGGGCAAATTCGCTGATCGACAAGGATCCGGAATTCCGGAAGATGCAGGATGCTATCGCCGATGCATTGAAAAACCAGCCGGCGGGGCTGCGCATTGGTGCAGTGTACGAGAAGTTCAAGGAGTTTCGCACGGCGGTGATCGGACGGATTCGGGCGATCAAATTGGTGGTTGATGACACGGCCGGGAAGGAAGCGATCAGCATCGTGTTCCCGAAGCTGGCAAACCTGACAGGCCCAGTCGAAACGGAGTCCAAGGAGCTGTTCGCCGTTACCACACCGGGCGTCACGATAACGTGGAAGAATCTGAAGGAAGCGATTCGCACCGAGATCAAATCACGTACCACTGAACTGCTGAACAAAGCCGTATCGAGTAAATCATTTTCCGATGTCGCCAATGCAGATGTTCAGAATTGGTTCTTCGCCAGCCTCAGAACTGCTATGAATGGTGTCGGGCTGGTGCCGGATCGCGACCCGGAGGGCGCCACGGAGGCCGAGAAATTTGCGGACATGTTCGCCTCCATTGTGGTGGAACGCTTCAGCAGCAGGCTTGCCGAAGCCCTCTCCGACCAGGCGGGGCTCTCGCTGGCCGACGGCATGACCATCTCCAACGCGTTGATCTCAACGAAGACCCGATTCAAGCAGTACTGCGAGGAACAGTTCAGCAGCCGAGTGGAGGTGGTGGCACAGGCGGCCATCGACCAGTTCGACAAACTGGAGAGCACCATCGCGAGCGCATCGGAGAAACTCAACAAGGCTCTCGTGGCCGGCCATGCGGGCCTTGCGGTCAGCGATTCCGGCGGCGATACGCAGGCGGGGATCACGTTCACCTGGCGCCCGAGCGATCTGTTCCAGGCCGGCGTGTTCACCAATCTGCAGCTGGACGCCCCCACGAAGAAACAAACGGGTCCGTTGATGCTCGGGGTGCAATTCCGATTCACTGCATCGAAAGGCCAACTGGATCTGATGGGCGGCATCACATTTCGCGACTCGGCCAATGCCGGCGTGGCAAACAGCTATGAAGGGGGTGCCGGCATTTCATACAACACCGGCTCGGCCATCATCGCCGGCGTTGTAACCGCTCTCGAGCGCCACCCGCTCGGCACCAATGCAACGCAGATGTGGATATCGGCCGGCCTGCAAATCCGGCTGCCTGGTGCCGGCCTCCCCGCGTTCACGTTCGCCTGGAACTGGAACGACGGACTGCTGCAGAACAACGGACTGCCGATCGTGCAGGTGGCCTTCCCCATTCAATCGAACCCGTAAGGAACGTACGCCATGAAACCATTCCTATGTGGGCTTGCGCTCCTTGCCCTTTCCTGTACGGTCGGGCTTGCACAGGCGGAGAACGACGTGAACGTGTTGAGCTACTACGCCGTCGGTAATTCGCTGGATGGGCAACCGATGATCGACAAGGTGAACGTGCTCCGCTTCTACCCGGTGTTCGCGTTTCGCAACAGCGTGACAAGCGTGAAGGTGACGGTCTACTACGGCCCGCACGTCTACACGCGGCTGGCCGACAGCATGGAGGGGAAGCAGTACTGGCAGGTGCTGCTGCCGAAGTTCGAACTTGGTGAGGCGATTCAGCGGCTTGAGGTGGAGGTGGGGTTTCGTGTGAATGGGATTTATTCGGCCCAGTATGCCAGCGCCGTCGCCGAGGTGGAGAATGCAGGCAGAACCTACGCCGCCGACGCGACAAATCTCAACAGTCAATTGCTCGCGTCCGTATCGTCGTTCACCTCGATAGTGTCCCCCAGGCACCCGATAACTCCGTCCGAGGCATCACGGGAAAGCTCGGACCCTGAATTTCAGGCACGGCAACAACAGTTGATTGCATTACCGAACCGCCTAAAACAGAGCGCGGCGTTACTCAATCAGTACAGCAGCAGCTACGCACAACACGTTGAGGAGTCGCCAGCGGTTGTCCACGCAAACGGCAAGCTCCTCGAACACCAGAACCTGCTGCTGAATGAATTACGCGGTGGGGTGGACACCGTGGTAACGACTGCGAAGACCGTGGCGCCAGGCACCCCGGAGGAAAAGATTGCCACGCACATCGATGATCTTGCATCCAAAGCATCGATTTCGTTCGCCAAACTTCAAACTGCCGAACTGAAACGAAAAGCACTGGTGGATTCATTGCGCGACGCACAACGCACGCGGCTGGAGCATGAGTTGATCGACTCGAACTATACAGGGTTGAGCGTTCGTCGCTCGGATATCTCCGTCAACGATTCCCTGACAGCGGCCCGCATCCTCTACCGCAACTACAAGACGTCACTCCGGCGCATCCCGGCATTGGACCCGGCGGAGCAGCTCGGCATCTTCCGCGCGCGTTTCGTGCCCTTCGCGGTGGTGGGGGGGCATCTGTATACTCCGTTCGACTCCAACGCCAAGATTGTGTTCGAGGTGGGCCTGACGTTCGGCAACGCCGTGGTTGCCGGCGATGACTTCGTGGTGCCAACCTTCGCCCCGGAGCGCCTGGGCGTGGCGTTCGTAATCACCAACGATCTGTTCTCGGACTCCGCAAGGATCCGCGCGCTTGCGCTGACGTACGATTTCAACTCCTACGGCAGCCTGGGAGTGGGCGCAAACTTCGCCGGCGGCACCGTGAAGCCCTACGTCAGTTTCGGCATCAACAAGAAGGCGTTCGAGGATGTGGTTGGGGAGTTGGGAAAGCTCTTCAATTGAGAAACGCATCCCGCCCAGCGGCGAGAAACTGCCGGGCGGGATTGTGCTCGGGCCTGCCCCATCGCCACCCCCTTGCGCCGCTCGCCGGGGCGCCTCTATCTTGCAACACACCCCGGCGTTCTTCTCCCCTGTATTCACATTCACAACGGTATCGTCATGCCGGCACGCATTGCATTCGCCGGCGATTCCAGAGGGAGCATTCATGATTGCATCACAGACAGCATCGCCCGGCCCATACGGCACAGAAACACCCAACAATTCCCCCTCCGGTCCAGGCACCGGTGCCCGCTTCCTGCGCCGCATGCAGTTGCTCCGCGACGCACCCTTCCGCTTCCTCTTCGGCCGCGACGTCTTCATCTCCTACTCCCGCCGCGAGGCCGCGCGTTATGCCCCCAACCTGGCGAACGCAGTGATCGAGCAGCTGCCGAAGGCATCGTTCTACCTGGATCGCTGGCTGGCACCCCCCGGCGGCAGGCTGCCGCGCTCGCTGAAGCGCCACGCGCGTTGGAGCAGCGTATTGGTGATCATCGGCGATGAACATGCCGTGAAGTCCGGATCCGTGAAGGAGGAGATCGAAATCTTCTCGCGCACGGGGCGGCATGTGATACCGATCGATGTGGCGGGAACGCTCCATGCACTGGACTGGAACACCGAGCCGTGGCACAGCATCCGAGGCGCGGCGCGTGAGGATGAGGAGCGCACCGCCGTAACGGCCGGGACCCCCTCCGAAGCCGTGGTGAAGCGCGTGGTGGACTCGTTGAAGTTCACCCGCCAGCGGGAGCGGTTGCTGCTGGCGGTGTGGGGAACGGTGGCGTTGATGCTCGTGGCAGCCCTTTCCGGATCGGTTATCGTGCTGGAAGCCAATGCAAAGGCTGACGTTGCAGAAGGCCGCATGCACGTTGCCGAGGCAAAGGAACAGCAGGCCAACCAGCGCGCGCAGGCAGCGGACGGGCGAGCGATGCACGCCGATTCCAATGCACAGCGTTCCGAGGCCGGTGCGCGCCGCTCCGATTCCAACGCGCGACAGAGCGACCGGAAGGCCGCCGCGGCAACGAGGCGAGAGAACGCGGCAAACGCCAGAGCAGCCGAGGCGGGTGAGCGAGAGAAGGCGGCCAGTGCGGAGGCAAGGAAGCAGGGGCTGCTGGCGCTGTCGAATCGGTTGGCGAGTGAGTCGATTGCGATGATGCAGCAGTCGCCGGATAGTATCGAGAAAGCGTCATTGCTGGCGATTGAGTCGATGCGGTATGCGGCACAGCTGGATACGGCCATCGAATCCGCCGATAATGCAATGCGTAACGTTACCTCAATGCTTGCGAAGCCCATCTATGAGGTACGGGGCGTAGACGGAGATAGAGTTCTCGCCTCCGATATTTCCATCGACGGACGAACCACGGCAATTGCAACGCGAGACAGCATCGTCATCCTTCGATGTGATTCATTAGCCAGAGGGGTGGTGCTGCCAACTGACCGTAACATGAAGATCTCTACCGTACGTCTCTCCGACGACGGCTTACGACTTACCATTCTCGCTCGAAGCCATATGCGCACAACGATTTCGGTCGTGAACACACGAAACTGCCAGCGAATCGGCCGCATCGTGTCGATTGATCATGAAATATCCGACAAGTATTCAAATAACTGGGCGGTGGACGACTCGGGACGAATCGTGGCAATATTCCAGAAAGAATCTCACATCATCACCATCCATTCTACCTCGGACAGTATATCACCTCAATCGATACGCATCCCAGCGAATCAAGTCGCCATGAGCTTCATTTCGATGCGATCGAGTCTATTCCTTGTCGTCGTAACAGACTCTGCCGAGATACTACTGCTGGATGTGGCAACGCATTCGATCTACAAGCGCATTAGGTTCCGGAACAATACAGACATCTCGTATGTTCGATTCGTCAAGCACGTGCAGGATATTGGAACCGATTTCATATTGTTCGCAGTCGACAATCGGGTCGTTTCATTGGGCTTGGGCAAGGCCGACACAACATCATGGTTTGATACCAGCCCATCGACATCAACGATAATCACATCCATGGCCGCCGAGAAACACGGCAACAGTGCAATAATTGGAACACAGGGTGGAGAGATTGTAAACTGGTGGACGTCAAGGTTTGGTGCAATGGGAACCACCTACAGGTTACCTGGGAGCGTTCGAGCTATCGCCCTGAACCCCAGCAATAGTTTGTTCTTTGCTGGCGGCGACGGCTCGATTGCAGGCGTTTGGGGGCTCTATGACAAGCAACAGTACGCACGCATGGCGGTGAAATCCAGAGTCATATGCGCCGCATTCACACCCGATGGCGACACGCTTGCCGTACTTTGCTCCGATGGCGCGCTGTCCAAATACGAAGCACCGGGAATTGAAGAACAACTATTGAGATCCTTGGCCGACAAGCAAACGACGCTCATCGGTCGGCAAGGCGACGCGGTTGGAACACTCTACAATCCGCAAGACTCGGTCGGGGCGTTCCAGATATTGCAACCTGCACACAATCTTGGACAGGTATGGACGATGACTGACTCGACAGGAGTCTATCGCGACATCGCCATCGATAGCACCGGCTCATATATCGTTCTTGCGGGGCAACACGGTCTCGACATCTTGCAGTACGCAACTCCTGTCGAGCGCACAACGGTCCGACACTTCACCGGTCCGCCTACGTGCGCACTGGCGTTTGGCCGTACGCGAGGCATACTATTCTGCGCTAGCGACTGCATGTTGATTGTGGTCGGCAACTGGCAATTGTCCACTGCGATTAGATTCGATCGAGTACTCCATCGATTCTTGTCTCCAATCGCCCGGATTATTTCGTCTTCGGATGGATCTCGCCTTGCCGTCCAGTGCCGCAACGGGTACGTGTATCTCTGCGCCTACGATGGCGTCGATCAGATCAAAGTTCTCGATTCGACAGCGATATCTCCTGCAGCATCACCTCCGATGATGAGCCCCGACGGCAGCTCCATGGTGTGTGTGGATACGGCCGGCAATGTATGTGCCTTTGACGTCAGGAACCACAGACTTCACTGTACATACACGTATCCAGTGGTAAGCATAGCGGCAGCATTTGCACTCGATCCCACAGGTCGATTTCTGGCGCTCACATCGGAACCCAGCGGAAAGCAAATCACCATCGTCAGCAATTGGAACACCCCCCGCTCTCGTGTTTGCGGTCAGATGCGTGTTGACGCACCGGTACGCCAAATTCTGTTTTCCAGCGACAGTCGAACGATCGGGTTGGTGCCCATTAATGGACACAGTCTAAAGAGATGGTATTGGCGCCCTACGGACATGATTGCCGACGTGGAATCGCGCCTCTCCCGTCGCGTGACACTGGAAGAGCGAAGGTCCTGGTAAGCTCCCGAGTAGAATACACTGATCACCATGCCATCGCTCAACCCCGCAGATAGGCAGCCGCACTCGATTGTCGAGCTCACAATCAACCGCGTACAAATCACCCCCCTCACTCCCTGAACCCCCTGATCACCCCCTCCGCGGCGCACAAGCCCTTCAGGTCGCACTCCTTGCAGACCTTTCGTTCCGGCGACCGTTCAACGGCGAAGTGGCCGCTCTGGATTCGCGCCACCACGGCATCGAACCGCCGGCCCGCCGCTTCAACATGTTCCGGCGTATACGGGATTTCCATCAGGGCATCGGCGCGATCGGCTTCCGCGGTCCAGTAAATGTACAGGCGCTCCGGACGTTTGCCGTGGCGCCGTTCCAGGATGTGCGCGTAGGTACAGAGCTGGTCGCGGCAGGACTCCAGCAGCCGTGGGTCCGTGCTCCGCTCTGAGGTCTTGAAGTCCATCAGCTCCAGGCGGCCGTCCGCGCCGAGGAGCAGGTCCACCCGTCCGGTAAGGATGTAGCCCTCCTTCTCGAAGGAGACGTCCACCTCAGTCTGGATCACCCGCCGCATCTGCTCCATGTTCTGCCGGAAGTAGTTCATCACCTGGCGGAATGCGGACTCACGCGCGGCATCGCCGATCGGGCGCACATCGCTGAGGCTGAGAAAGCGGAAGGTGCGGTCGAACAGCTCGCGAATGCGGAATTCCGTAAGCGCATCGAGCGCCCCGTCCAGCACGATGCGATGGATCTCCTCGATCGCCTGATGCACCAGCAGCCCGAAGAAGATCACGGCCGATCGCGAGGGGGTAAAATCGTACTCGCGGAAGAACTGGAACTGGCGCGGGCAGGTTTCATACACGTTCACGTCGCCGGTGAAGGAGAAGCTCTTCTTCGCCGGCATGCGCGGACGCGAGATGAAGCGCTGCCGTGCCAGTTGCTCCCGCCCGGCATACGGCCACTGCGGCAATCCCTGCCATACCGGCGCGAAGTGATCCTTCGGCGGCTCGTGCGCGGTGAGTACCAGAAGGTTCTGCGGCCGAGAGAACGCCACGTAGTGCAGGCGCATGCGGTCGAACGCGGTGATGCGTTTCTCCGGCTCGAACGGAGGGCGATGGTAGAACGCTCCCAGTTCGCGGTCGATCTGCTTCTGGGTCGCAATCCGCACGCTCAAGCTCCCCACAACCACCACGGGAAACTCCAGCCCCTTCGCCTGATGGATGGTCATCACCTGCACATGCCCCCGTGGGAACGGCTGGTCCGGATCCTCGTACTCGTTGATGCCGCCATCATGCAGCAATCGCAGGAAGCTGTTGAACAGATGCCGCCGCAGGGCCTCGTGGTTGGCACCGGTGACGACGGTATAGTGATAATAGTTCTGGAAGACGTTGAGCAATTGCGAGAAGATGGCGAGGTTCCGCGCCGGGGCCTCGCTGCGCGCGGCATCGGAGAATGGCTCCAACGCCAGCAGGCGGTAGAAGTAGTCGGCCGGGCGCATGTCCAGGGTTTCGTCCTCGGCGAGCGCGGCGATGCGCTCCACCCAACCCCGCAATGCAAGCGCCAACGGATGCGGCGGGGCGTACCCGCGGGCCAGCTCCACGAGCCCGGCATCCACATAGGCTGCAAGGTCCGCGGCCGCACCGGAAAGTTCACCACGCCCCCCCACCATGCCATCCGAAGATCACGGCGAAGCAGGCAACCAAGAGGCGTATCTCGGTATTCTCGAAGTAGGCACGCGCACGCGGGCAGAATGCAGGAATACCATGCTCGCGGAGCGCGGCAATGTAGCGGCCGCTATGCTCATCGCGCACGCTGCGCAGCAGCAATGCAACCTGGCTGTAGTCCTCGATCACGCTGTTCGATTTCAGGAACGCCACAAGATCCGCGAAACGCTCCGCCTCATCGCGCTCGCCGCGCCCCCAGACGGCGATCACTGCCGGGTACTCGGGGTGCTCCGCCGCGGGATCGGGCGTGATGGTCTTCCCGAAACGGAAGGGCGTGCCGCCGGGGTTGGACCAGTCCGCCGAGGCCATCCAGCGATCGTATCGCGCCACGATATCACGATGCGATCGGTAGTTCGTGGTAAGGTGAATCACACGGCATGCGGTGAAGCGCTGCGGGAACTCCAGGATATTGCGAACGGTAGCGCCTCGAAAGCGATACAGGCTCTGGTCCTCATCCCCCACCACACAGAGGTTGCCGGCCGCGCCGGCCAGCCTCAGCAGAAGTTGTTCCTGCACGTAGTTGGTGTCCTGGTATTCGTCCACCAGAAGATATCGAACGGTGCCCGCAAGCGTGGGGAGCGAATCCGGACCGGCAAGGAGCGCATGCACATGGCTTTGCAGATGCGCGAAGTCCGTACGGTTGGCCACCGCCAGCGCCTGCTCGTAGGCAACGTATGCGCGGGCAAGCGCGCAGAGGAACGGATCGGCCGAAGCGGCAAGGCGCGCGGGAGCCACCAACTCCTCCGTGATCTTGTCGAAGTAGGCGCGCAGACTCTCGATGGCTGACCAACGCGTTTTCCAACGGCCGCAATAGAGCCCTGCTCCATCCTCCGGACCCACGATCTCCTCGAAATGCTCCAGGATGAAGAGCAATTGGGTCAGGTCATCCAGCGTCTCGAAGCCGTTGCCGAGCGTGGTGCGATGGCGTTGCTGCGTGAGGATACGATTGCACAGCCCGTGAATGGTGGATACCCGAAGCTCCGAGAGATCGCCCGTGTACCGGAGGATGCGCGCGGCGGCGGCGATGCGATCGCGCATCTCGAACGCAGCCTTTTCGGTGAAGGTGCAGAGCACCACTTCCGCCGGCGGTGCCTTTCCAAGCAACAGAAGGTTGAGCGCTCGCAGCACGATGCAATAGGTCTTGCCCGATCCGGGCCCGGCCACCACGAGCAACGGCCCTTCGGTATGAGCAACGATATCGCGCTGCGCGCTGTTCAGATCGGGATAGGCATCGAGAATGGCAGGAGCGATGTTCATAGAAGGCCCGCCGCGCGAAAGCTGAATGCGGCATCGGATGAGACGATCAGGTGATCCACGATCTTCAGATGCACGGTCTCCGCCGCCAGCACCAGAGCGCGGGTCAGCAGCTTGTCGTGTTCGCTGGGCACAACGTCGCCGGCCGGATGGTTGTGCGCCACCACCAACGCCGCCGCTCCGCGTTTCAACGCCGCCTCCACCACGCGGCGCGGGTAGACCGCCGCGCGATCCACCGTCCCCTCCTCCAGGCGTTCCACACCGTCGCGCAGAAGGCGCAGCGTGGAGTCCAGATAGGCCACCTCGAAGACTTCATCGCGCAGCGCGCCGATGCGCATGCGCCAGAATGCAGCAAGCGCATCGGGATCGGCCAACGACTCCTGCGCTTCGGCCCTCCCCTGCAGGTAGAGCGCCGCTGCTTCGCGCACTATACGCAGCGCAACCGGAGCAACCGTGCCCAGCCCCTTCACCGCGGCAAGGTCCTCGAGTGGAGCGTCCAGGATGCCGCGCAGGTTGCCGAACCGAGCGATCAGCGCCTTGGCCGGCCCCTTCACGTCGCCGCGCGGAATCGCCAGCGTAAGCAGCAGTTCCACCAACTCATAGTCCGCAAGCCCCTGCGCGCCCGCCTTCAGGAAGCGCGCCCGCAGCCTGGAGCGATGGCCGTGGGAGTTATGGAGTTCGGAGGTTTTCATCGCATGCAAAGCCAAGGCTGGAATGAAGAATGCTGTTGAATGACGCGAAGAAAAGAGAGTACTCGAACGGTCATGCGGGCGGCACAACATACGCAACCCATGCGATGAGGAACAACGATAGTGACGTGGGGCCGTGGCAGTTTGCACCCGGCAGATTCGGATTTGGTTCGGTGAACCGTATCGGCTAAGTTCAGCGCACTCCCCAAAACACCTACACGATCATTGCTCGTGCCGCTCATGCTCTCTTTCACGGCCGGCACCATGTATTAAACCGAATATTATGTAAGAAGGGGCACAACCATGGCAGTTAGCCAAGAGCCATCCCACCAGCCGCCAGCCCGGCATCCTGCGGAACCACGGCTCCATGAACGCATCTCGAACCGGCTGCTGCTGCTCTGGGACTGGCCGTTCCGGTATCTGTTCGGGCGGGATGTGTTCATCTCATACCGGCGGGACGATGCGCAGGAGTACGCCCGCAACCTCGCCGATGAGCTCCTGAAGCAGGCGCCTCCGAAAACATCCTGCTACCTCGACCAATGGCTGGCATCGCCCACACGCAAGCCACCGGGTGCACTGCTCCGCCTTGCGCGACGCAGCGGTGTGTTCGTTCTTGTGGGTACGCAAGGCGCGACGACATCGGAATCGGTAGAAAAAGAAATCCGGGAGTTCTCCAGATCCAGGCGACACGCGGTTCTCATCAACGTTGCCGGCTCGCTCGACCGTGTAGATTGGGACAAACGCCCGTGGTACGATATCAGCGGCGCCAACCGTGAATTGCGGGAACCGGCGGAGGCAGTTGCGGCGGCAAGTCCTTCGCCGATAGTGATGGATCAGATACTCAAGTCGCTGACATTTACGCGGCAGGATGAGCGGCTGAAGCGGTCGGTTCGGAGAACGGCGGGGGCGGTTTTGCTGCTGATAGCCGCAGCTGTCGGTATCACTTCGGTCGTGGTTGCCAACGCTCAGAAAGAAGTCGCCGAAGCTGCATCTCGGTTAGCCGATGCAACGCGCAAGACAAACCAAGCTGAAGCAAGAACGCAGGATGCGGAGAAGCAGTTGAGGTGGGCCGAAAGGCGATCGAGGGATGCTGATTCCATAGCTAAACGGTCAGATGCAGTGGCAAGACGAAACGAACTAACCGCAAAAGCGGCAAAGCAACGCGAGAAGGAGGCAAACGTTGAGGCGCAAGGTGCTAGTGATCGAGAACTGCTAGCGATCACGAGGGCAGATAGCGCCTCCGAGCAACAACGGATTGCAGCTGCAGCAATGGATCGGCAGGAGCAGATCACTGCAGCAGCAATGTTAGCAAATGAAGCAATCTCGATTTTCAATGAAAGTCCCAATAACGTGGAACGTAGTGTTTTCTTCGGAATTCAATCGATGGCGCGGTACGACTCTTTGGGCGTTTCAAATGTAACAGCGTACACAGCATTGAGGAATAGCCTTGCAACCATGCCTCTTCGATATGACAGTCTCGCTCGCCCCAGGGCGTGGTTAGCCTCATCCCACGATATTGCGGATCATGGCAATGTGATTGCTCTGTCAGGAGACGACACCGTTCTCATCATCAACCGACAAAAGAAGATCACTACAAAAATAACCGTCAGAACACGGATCAAAGGCATTCGGCTGAGCTCAGACGGTGGGCGTATACTCGTAACGCACAGCTCAGGCTTTTCAGTATTCGACTCTAGAAACGGCACTCTCCTCGATAGCGTTAACCGGTCCAGCTCATTCGGCACTGCCGACATATCCACAACAGGTGACACCGTCGCCTATTCCTTCGGCACATATCCTAAATATTTTCTGCATGCACGGAATATTCGGCAGCATATGGACATCGACAGCCTCCCGGCGCCTGTAGGATGCATTCAATTTCCTCCCAGTCCATCACGCCGGGGAGTAGCAATCAGCCTGCTCAACGGTTATGTAATCCTGTGGCATCCGGGAGAAACGCAAGCATACGAGATTCTCCTAAAGTCACCAGATGAGACGTTCCATTCTCTTCAGTTCGATACCAGTGGCCGACACTTGGCCGCTCGCACTGACACCCGCGTTTACGTGTGGGACCTAGACTCAGTGGAGAACCAATCCACACCGGCCATATTTCAACAGGGGGACCAGATCAGATCGATGGCGTTTAAGAATACGTCAAGATTTATAAACGGATTCGAATTGGCAACCTCGGGAGATGATCGAATTGTGCGAATATGGCGAAACGGGAGAAGTCAGCCGGTGAAGGAAATTCGAACTGAGGAGGCAATCACAAGCATGGCATTCAGCGACAACAACAACCTGTTAGCAATGGCAAGCAATTCGTCTCACGTTGCATGGATGCTGGATCTTACAACCGAAACGATCTCCACAGTTTTCGAGAGATTGTCTTCGCCGGAAACAATTCAGTTCGCAGACAATGGCAATACAGTTGTTATTGCGGACTATTACGGAGCTACATCCTGGAGTGCACAAGGGGCCTTGCCGATTACTCGACTTTTCTGCCCAGGTTTCCAATCACTGGCATACAGCCAGAACGGCTCACACGTTGCATTGCTTACAAACAGCATATTGGGGACGGCGCTGATCATTGTCGATACAGCCGGCACCCGCTCGCAACAGTTAATGCTCCCGGAGCTCGGTCGCGCGCTCAGCATATCTGCGAATCGAAGAACCGGCGCACTAGTCGTTACGGGTGTCAACGGCGTTGCGGCAATTTCGGGTTTGTATAACTATCCATTAACTGTTCAGCGACTCATTTCGGACTCAAACATTACTACTGCGGATCTTGACCTGCACGGCCATTTTCTTGCGACCGGATATGTCGGGAGTGTCAAGCTTTGGTCTGAATCACAATCTGGCGGCATGGAATTGCAAGAGACAATTTGCCTAGACCCGGGTGAACGAGTTACCGCACTCGCGTTCAGTAAGCAAGGAGGAATGCTTGCAATTGGATCGAGCGCCAACCGAATCCTCGTGTATCGCATTATCGACAATATGCCCGTGCATTGCTGCTCGATACCACACAGCGCGGCGCCGACTTCGATGCTATTCAGCAATGACGGACATCACCTTGTTATCGGCGGCCGCGGAGATGGCATTCGGGTATGGCATATCGGCGCAGAATCAGCGGACTCCGTTGTGACGATCCCGATTGCATGTAGCGATGGAGATCTGAAGCTAGACCCAGACGGAATATACTTGGCAACAACGAGTGGTTATGGTGATCACATTGTTCGTATCTGGGACAAATGGAGAACTGCGAAGCCGGTTGAAATAGCCCGCATCAATGATGGTGAGTTTGGGAGTCTGACCGCGATAGCATTCAGCCCAGATGGACGTTACATTGCGGCGGGTGGCATGGAATCGGCGTTCCTGGCGCAGTGGCCTTGGCGACCCAACGATTTGATGCTTACGGCCTGCCAGCGTCTGAGGTACGGCATCTCCATAGCAGAATGGGCACTCTCAGGTGTGGGCAATATACGCCCAATGAATGTTTGTCATTGACCTACGCACGCTCATCCGCTCGCCAGCCATGTAGGCGAGAAACTCCCGGCACGACACTGCTGTTTTATACGGATGCCTGATCCCGATGAAACAGACTCTCCAATCAAGGTGACGCCTCCTACCGACCATGGTCTCTATCATCGGTCTAACACGAACGACATAGTAATCTTACAATAGCCGTGCTGCCTCAAACCGTCGATCAATTGGAGATTTGATTCATCATGAAACCCCGCCTCTTCATCGGCTCGAGCTCCGAAGCACTCCCCATTGCCGGGAAGATTCGGGAGCTGCTCGGCAACGACGTTGAATGCCATATCTGGAACCGGACATTCAACCTCGGCGACAGCACGCTGGACTCGCTGCGCCGCCAGGTGCTCCTCGCCGACTTCGCGCTCCTGATCGTCACGCCCGATGACCCCATATCGAAACGTGGCGAGCAGGGGTACAGCCCGCGCGACAATGTCCTGTTTGAACTGGGATTGTTCATGGGCGCGCTCGGCCCAAAGAAGTGCTTCTATCTGGTGGTTACCGACAAGCGGAAGGGTGATTCACGCGAGGTGCTGATACTGTCGGATCTCGACGGTATCACCCGTTTGGGCCTGGAGATCAGGGAGGGCAACCATGATGCCGAACTCCAGGCACAATGCGCGGCGCTGAAGGCCGCAATCGAGCGCAAATCGAGGAACCTGGAGTTGAGCGTGCTGCCGTCGACATCGCTCGCAATCGGCTATTTCAGGAACTTCGTCATGCAAGTGTGCAAGGCGTTCGCCCGCACGTCACGATTCACGGTGGGCAATCAGGAGTTCGACCTGACCACGGGCGCGTACGATTTCTGGATCGTCCTGCCTGATGCCGTGAACAAGGCCTCTCATGCCGGCTATCATGAGTTCGCGAGGTCGCGCGGCCTGGTGGAGGTTGCGATTGTGGGGGACGATCAGGCACGGCCATTCCCCTTCTTCGTGAGCACGATTGTTGAGGAGGGGCGGCTTCAGATGTTCGATTATCCCACAACGCTCAGGGCCGCATACGACGCGGTTGCAATTGCAGGGGGGAACAACCTCAGCGATGAGGAACAGGCCATGCTCGAAGAGCGCGAGACCCGGAATTTTGAGTCGACGTTGCTGACGTTGCTGGAGAATGCTGATGCAGCAGGCTTCAAGAGGAGGGTTCATATCATATCGGAATCGGAGCTGCCGGCCGAGAAGAAACAGGCAGCCGGTACACGCAACCGGAAATGATGCGAGCCACAGAATACTTCACGAACGCCGGCAGGTCCTCCGCCCGAACTTTCCGCGGCTGATTTCAATATCAGGCATGCTGAATCCAGGCAAACTGTTCTTTGAAAGCTTCCGGATTCAGCCGATGTTAGGCGTTCACCGGCGCTCGTATCCACTACCTTCGCGCGTGGCATCATGCCACCGGGGGCTCCGGAAGCACCTCATATCCAGCCAGGTTGCCAACATCATGCAGGATGAACACATGGACGAGCAGGAAGAGCTTATTCAGAAAAAGTTGATGGGTGTTCCCGCTTGGAAATACAACAACGCTTCACAAGAGACGGCGTTGTACCAGGCCCATCTTCTGGAGCAGTACAAGACCTATCTGGCGATGGCGGACAAGATCAGCGACCGGCGTTCTACGGCGAACACGTTCTTCCTGACGGTAAACTCCGGACTGCTCGGGGCGCTCGGGTTCGCCAAGTTCACGGCGCATGAGGTATCGAGCGCGTTCATCATTCTGGCCTGCCTGGCCGCATTGCCGGTGTGTTACACGTGGTACCGGCTGATCCGCTCCTATCGCGACCTGAATTCTGCAAAGTTCAAGGTGGTACACCAGATCGAGCGGCTGCTGCCGCTCCGCCCGTTCGATGCCGAATGGGAGGCGGTTGGCGGTGGGCTGAATCCGCATTTGTACAAGCCGTTCACGGAGGTGGAGAAGGTGGTGCCGTGGATATACATGGCGCTATACATCGGGCTGATGCTGTATGTGATATATACCACGCAGCACACTGGGCCCCTGGCCATTCCTCACTAACCGGCCGTATGCGCAACGGAGGCGGTACTACACGGAAGGCGCCGGCATGCCAGGCATGGCCCCGCGTGGCGGGGCACCGGCCGGCCGGAGAGCATACCCTGGCGGAGGGGTTCGCTGCTACGCGGCCTGGCGTCCCGAAGAAGACGGTGCGGCCACGGACAGCACGCGGCCTGGCTGGGGGTGATTCCGCCAGATGCCGGCCGTGATGATGATGCGGCAGCGGTCCGGTGCGCGGCGGAAACCGCTCCGTTGTTCCACGCCCGGCGCACGTACCGGCTGCCGGCGCATGCGCTTCCGCCGGAAGAGTTCACTATACATCATACCACACTCCGCTCTCCTATTGGCCCATACCCTCTATTATTCGGAAACCATACCTGTTCATCAGCTATGCCCGTGAGGATGGCGCCGTTGCCGCGGTTCTGCACGACACCCTGCAGCGTCGTGGGTTCATCGTCGGCAAAGCTCATGTCGGCAGAGTCGTTGCGCACCGGTGCGATCCGAGGAAAATCCATCCCATAGCGATACAGATCGTTCAACGCCACCAGCTTGCTGTACAACGCCGCCAGCCGTGCGGTCTCCGGCTGGTGCCGTTCCTGATACTCTCCCATCTGCCAGCGCGCCACAATACCCAGCGCCTGCTGATAGGCCTTGCTTGATTCGAGCTGATTGATAAACACGTACACACTGGTGAACACAATACAGAACGCCGTTGCAGTGACCTTCGGCGTCACCGTGCGCGGATGGGCAGCCGCAATCGGGCCGCAGAAGTAGTCGTAGCCGGGACGCGGGTCCCAATGCGGGGATTTGCTTGCAGGCTCTTTTGGCGGAGACGACGGGATATACTGCGGAGGAGATGGCGTGACGTACGGTTCCGGAGCGCGTGGCCGGCGGAGCTCAAGATCATCCGGCGCAGGTTCGCGCATCAAGGCAGCGGTTGGTGCCGCCGTCAATGCGCCCGTGTCCGAAGTATGCATAAGGCCACGGTTCTTCCTGCTGGATTCACGGACGTAGGCAATGGCCTCGTCGACGCGTGCGAACTCCTCCCGCTTCTCATCCGATTCAAATTCTCCGCCTGTATGGTCCGGATGAAGTCTGGCTCGTAGCTATGCAAGCGCCTCCATGATACCCACAAGGTCGGAGGTATCGTATTCAAGCTCGTACGTATTGATGATCTCATCGATCGATGTCCATGCCACGGCTGCCTCCTCGAATATGATGGCGATGGGTACGGTATTTCACGAAAATACGGCAAGGCTATATCGCCGTCTGCTCTGTTGTTCCAGGCTCTGAGCGGGGCCGGGTGGTGCGGGTTCTCCGCCATTTGCGGGCGTGGTGCCCAGCTTGCACAGCCTCGACATATGCCACGAACTCATTATTGTATGATTGATATTCGTTCCTGAGATGCGGCCAAAGCGTTCGGTACAGAGGCCGGCGCAACGCGCGTATGATATCGGGTTCCCAGGCGCGCCAAATCTTCTTCGCAAGGTATCCGGCCGAACACAGGAAATATTCCTCGCAGCAAAGGTTGAGATACCGACCCGCCACGTTGCGCAGTTCGGATGGAATTTCCCCGGCCGGCGCCACGGTGTCCAAGTGTGCCTGAAATTCCTCCTCGCGAAAATCGCTCATGATCTCATCGAACCGTTTCGTATATGCAAGAAAGATCTGCGCGTTCGCCTGCCTTCGTTGTGCGTGCAACGAGTTCAGAAGACTTGCAAAGCCGATCACAACGCTGAGAAGCGTAGCAAATTGCAGAATGATGTGGAGGTTCATGATGTTCAGATAATTGTGATGTCAGGAACAATTGCTCTGTAGCGGCAAACGCATCAGTGATGCGCCGGGCGACCTCAGTATCGCCAGATAACCGCGGATACCGTGCCGGCTTTCGATGACACTATCGACTGCCATTTGCATACCGAGAGGTATTGCCCCCCGATATTTCCCCCGGACGGAGATTGCGGAGAGGACTTCGGAGTATCCACCCGGAGAACGGAGACTGAGTACAACTCAGGCACAACTGGCCGATGTCATTCCGATGCCGAGCCCTTCGTCGAACTCAGGGTAGACTCCGCGAAGCGGAAAACCCGAAGGTGCTGCGAAGTGCAGTTCGCAATACCAACTGGTACTGCGAGATCCTTCGCCTTCGGCTCAGGATGACCCGCCGGGGATCGCTGCGGCCGCCGTCACCAATGCAACCTGGCCCGCTCCTCACGGACCGGAAGGTTACCCGCCGCAGCGCTAATACCCCCACGTCTCATGCCGCACGGGGAGCCGGTTCAGCGCCTCGCGGGCGCGGCGCCAGGTGGGAAGGTAGAGGTCCATCAACGCCGTGAACCGGGCGTTGTGCCGGGGCTCCAGGAGGTGCGCCATCTCGTGCACCACGATATACTCCAGGCACTCGAGCGGCTTCCGGGCCAGCTCCGTGTTCAGGCGGATGCTTCGCGCGGCCGGGTTGCAGCTTCCCCAGCGGGTCTTCATGCGCTGCACGTAGAGGCGCTCCACGCGCACCCCCATCTGCGGCTCCCGGCGGGCGATCACTTCCAGCACGGCGGCGCGCAGCAGCCCGCGGTACCACGTTTCCATGACATCCTCCCGCTGCTCGCGCCCTGCGCCGGGCCGAACGTTCAGCACAAGGGTGCTGTGTTCCTCCTGCACGCCGGGGGGCGCGCCGGACTCCACAATCCGGAGCAGATAGCGCCGGCCCCACAGGTAGTGGCTCTCGCGGAAAAGGAAGTCGCGCGGGGTCTCGCGCTCCTGCGCTCCCAGCCGGCGCCGCTGCAGGCGTATCCACGGCAGGCGCGCAACGGCGAAGGCGCGGATGGTCTCCAGGCTCATGCGCACCGGGGCGGCGATGCGCACGGCCCCCGTGGGTGGATGCACGCTCAGGTGCACGCGGCGCACATCCTTGCGAACCACGTCCACGGCGATCTCCCCCACCTGTACCCGCTCCGCCATCAGTATTCCCCCTGCGCGAAGATGATCGGAAACAGCCTCTCCACACCGGCGGCATCCTTCAGGATCTCGTACACAATACTCTTCACCACGCGCTCCTTCGCGATGGAGCCGCGCCAGGAGTCGGGCCGCCCCTTCTTTACGGCCCCGTCGATGCGGAGCGCAAGCTCCACGGCCGCGCCCGATGCGGCGTTGGAGGCCGCGCCGGAATCCGCATCGGACTCCTCATCCTCCGCCGCACCGGCGGCATAAGGGGATGGCGGTTCGGAAACCATCCGGCCGGTGCCGGCTTCACCGGCGCTGGCTTCACCGGCGCCGGCCTCACCGCTCTCCAGTTCGCGCAGGATATGATTGTAGATCGCCCGCCGGCCGGGTGTATCCAGGGCCGCGGGGGCATCGCCGGCGTGGCCGCGCAGCACGTCGCCGGCCAGATCCGCCATGCGCCTGAGGAAGTCCTGGTAGTCGATGCGCCGCGCGCGCAGATCCTCCAGGATCTCCTTCAGCAGCGCTGACATGCGGTCGAAATAGGCGGGGTCGTTCAGGTGCTCCCGGCTTATCCTGCTGCTCACGTTGTTGGCCATCACCTCGGCAACGGCGTCCGGGTTGGAGCGGATCGATTCCGGCATTCCGGCCACCGCAGCATCCACGCCGCTCCGCCGGATCAGCTCCAGCAGCCCCGTCTCGCCGAACCCGGAGATCGCCTGCGGGTGCTTCGCCTCGATGTAGGTATCGATCAGGTAGCGCATATCCGCCTCGTAGGCCTTCAGGTCGATCGTCTCCCCGCTCGCGCCGCGGATCATCTCCCGCACCTTCGCGTACTCGGCAACCTGGCGCCGGATATCCGCGGCCTGCGCGGCGGTGTAGCCGGCGGCGGCAAGGTCATCGGCAATGTTGGCGTAGGCACGCACCACGGCGGCTATCGCCTTGTACAACGCAGCGCGCAGCGGCTCGCGCTCCGCAAGGTGGCCCGGCAGCTCCGTGTTGCCGCAGAAGTACCGGATGAACTGCAGGTCATCGCGCGGGGGCGGCACCGGCTCGCAGAGATGCGCCGCGGCCTCCAGCGCCTCATCCAGACGCGCGCGCCCCTTCGCCAGACGGTCCTGCATCAGCACATCCGGCGAGCTTCCGCCGGCGGAGGTGTCAAGCTCGGAGGTGTACACCTGGAGAGCACCGGTGCCGCGCTCGTTCACCAGCTTCCGGAACAGGTCCTTGTAATCCACGATGAAGCCGAAGAGCTTGCTCTCGCCATCCAGCCGGTTGGTGCGGCAGATGGCCTGGAACAGGCCGTGATCCTGCATGCTCTTGTCGATGTAGAGATAGGTGCAGCCCGGAGCGTCGAAGCCGGTGAGAAGCTTGTCCACCACGATCAGCAGCTTCATCGTGGCGGGTTGGGTGACGAAGAGATCCCGGGCGTTGTCCTCGTAGGTTTCGGCGGCGGACTTCCCCGGCGCCGGAGTCACGCCGCGCAGCAGTTCGGTGTACGTGTTGTAGACCGCCTGGCGGTCCGTCTCGGTGTTGGCGCCCGTCTCCTCCAGCGTCAGGTTCTGCGCGGCCGGGTTGTAGGAGGTGACGAGCCCGCAGTGCCCCTTCAGTTCGGTCTTCCCGAAGAGCTCGTAGTAGCGGCAGGCCTCGTAGATGCTGGAGGCCACCAGCATCGCGTTGCCGGTCCCCTGGTCCAGCCGGGGCCGGCTGGCGAAGTCCAGAACGATATCCTCCACCACGCGCTCCATGCGGGAGCGGGAGCTGAGCACGTTCTGCATGGTTCCCCACTTCTCGCGGAGCGCCGCCTTCTGCCAGCTGTTCAGGCCGCGGGTCTTGGCGTCGAACCAGGCGTCGATCCGCTCCGGGGAGCCCAGGCTCTGCTCCACGTCGCGCGCCTCGTACACGAGGTCCAGCACCACCCTGTCCGCGACGGCCTCGTTGAACTTGTAGGTGTGGATGTAGGCGCCGAACGTCTCGCTGCTGGTGGCGCGGTCCGCCTTCAGGAGAGGGGTACCGGTGAATCCGATGAAGACGGCACCCGGCAGGAGCGCCTTCATGGTGCGATGCAGTTTGCCGGCCTGGGTGCGGTGGCATTCATCCACGAAGACGAAGAGCTCCCCAACGGCCGGGGAGGGGCGCGTCCCAAGCTCGGCGATGAAGGCCTCGAAATCCTTCACGCCCCGCTGCCCGAACTTGTGCACCAGGGAGCAGAGCAGCCGCGGCTTCGCCTGCGCAAGCTGCGCCATCAGGTCCGCGCCGCTGCCGGTGCGGTGGATCTCCGTGCCGCCGGCGGTGAACACCCGCTCGATCTGCTTGTCCAGCTCGTCGCGGTCCGTCACGATCAGCACGCGCGCGTTGGGCCGGTTCTCCAGGATCCACCGGGCCAGCAGCACCATCACGATGCTCTTGCCGCTCCCCTGGGTGTGCCAGATAATCCCGCCGCGATACTCCCGTACGAACCGCTGCGCCTCCTTCACGCCGAAGTACTGGTGCGGGCGCGGCAGTTTCTTCACGCCGCCGTCGAACACCACGAAGTCGTGCATCAGCTCCAGCAGGCGCTCGCGGGCGCAGAGCTTCAGGAGGTACTTGTCCACCTTCAGGCGCGCGTTCTCCGCCTCATCCTCCTTCCAGTTCAGGAAGTATTTCTCCGGCGTGTTGATCGCGGCGTAGCGCAGCCCCTCCGCATCGTTGCCGGCGAACACCACCTGCACGGTGCTGAAGAACCAGGCGTTGTACTCCGGCTGCTGGTTGGAGAGAAGCTGGCGGATGGCGGCGCGCACATCCGTGCGGCCGTTCTTCAGCTCGATCACCCCAACGGCGATCCCGTTCAGGTAGAGCACCAGGTCCGGCCGGCGCTCCCGCAGCCCGCGCAGGGTTACCTCCTCCGCCACCGCCAGATCGTTCCGCTCCGGGTGCTCCCAGTCTATCAGGTGCACCGGCTCCGTGTTGGCGCCGGCCTCCAGCTTCACGGGAACGCCGTAGCGGAGCAGATTGTACACCGCGTGGTTGTTGTCGTACAGGGAGCGGGCGGGGTTATCGGCCTCCGTGCGGAGCAGATGCAGCGCGCGGCCGATGGCATCCTCCGTGTAGCCCGCACGGCGCAGATACGCCGCGAGGAGTTCCGGCTCGATGTTGCTGTTGTCCGGGCGGTCCGTCCAGTTCCCCAGATAGCGGTAGCCCAGCTCCGTGGTAAGGAGCGCGATGATCCGTTGCTGTGTTTCCCGTTCCGGTCCGGCAAGGCTCACGGCGGTTGTGGGTTATGTGTGTGGATGGGGGCCGCCCGGCATCGGCTCATGCCGGGGAGCGATTGCATACCGGCGGTATGCCGCCGGCCGCCGGGGCGCTCGCGGGGGCGCACGCACGGCAACGGCGAATGTACATGAATTCCGGCTCCTGTCGCGGTTTTCGACAGCTTCGCCGTCTCCGGCCGGGGAA
>JAFDZV010000053.1:46412-46539 GCA_018266795.1 Bacteroidota bacterium
GGCGGTGCCAGGCCTACCGTCGCCTTTCCAGGGCTCTGCATCATGGCGCAGTCCGGCTTCGCCGTCTCCGGCCGGGGAAGGGCCTGCGTGCAACCCGGGCCCGACGCGCCGGGGCAGCCGCTGCTTC
>JAFDZV010000054.1 GCA_018266795.1 Bacteroidota bacterium
GTTGTAGTGTTCGATCAGGAAGCCATGGGCGTTGACCCCGCTGAAGCCGGCGCTCGAGAGCTGATGCAGGTTCCACGCCCTGGTGCTGTTGACGCCGTTGTATTGAAGCTGGATCGAGTGATTCACATCCGTTGTGGACGACGCGCGAATCGATGAGCCGGCCGCGTCCACATGCAGCTTCACGGCTGGAGCATTGATGCCGATGCCGACGTTCGTGGTTGTTCCGGTGGTTACCAGATCCGTGGTCGTTGGCGATCCAGCCTGCCAGCCCTGCGCGAAGGCGGGCGCCGCGGTAATTGCGGAGATTGCAATTGCCGTCATCCAGATATTCTTGAACGTGGTCATGTGACCTCCAAAAGTGAGTAGGTTTGCGCGGAAAATCCGCAGGTAATTCAGGGATAGAAAAGGGATATGGTTGTTGGAACCGATGCGAACATGCGAATCCATTCGGGTAAAATCATCCCCCGACGAGCGGCCGGCGGATATGGCCGAGCATTCGGCAATACTTTCGTGATAACTGGCAGGATTATTCGGCAATATCCGCACGTCGAGAATATTTCGAGTCAGAAATTAATTTGTTCAACCACAATACGTTCCGCGATACTATTCAATGAATTCTCCGATCGCCAATCGATTCTCAGCACGTTGAAATCATCTTCCGACCATGAGAACACCAACTCTCCGGCAACGGACAGACGAAGGACATTCCCGATAATCGCTCGCAGCCGCATCGCTCATTCGACATTTTCAATCAGCGCATATCCGCATATAGCCGGCAGAGCCCGCATGGTGCAACTTCAGGAATCGGCCACTCCCTACGCTCGCCCTGGGCAATACGCCGCACCGGCGCATTTTCATGCCCCTTCATTTTCCGAGCAGCAAATATTCATCCGGCATCCTTGAGCGCACGAACAAACGGAAATGCAAACAGCATTCAATACGCGCACGCGCGATTCCGATCGCCGGCATATTCGATGCCGGCACCCCCGGACGCACCCGGTTTGCCGGCACTATTGCTCAGAAACCGAAACCCAGCAATGGCAGGCCCATCAGCGCCCGTGATGTTCTCCATCTTTGTAGCTTGGGCTACGAACGTTCTGAAATTGCTGTTTGGGAGTCACGGCGGCCATGCCGGATGCGCTGTCGTCAACGGCTCGCGTTCCGGCATTGATGGAACCGGAGCGAGTAACCGGACGATGCATTCGGGGATGTCGCAGCAGATGCGGCCGGACGCAATGCATCCGCCTGCACCCGCTCCGGGCGGATGTCCGGACAGACGCATGATCGACTCAATGAAATAGCCGGAACGCGGAACAGTCCGCGAGAGGTGGCGGGATAGAAAGGGGATGATGACCGACAGGACGAACATACCTCTTCGTTTCGGCGCTTCGCGCCTCCATCGAGCGGTTGACGGATCTGATCGAGCAGGCGGCAGCGATCGGCCGACAAGTGGCGCAAGGATTCGGGTAGTTGCGGCCACCGTTACCCTTCCGGGTCGGGAATGATCATCCTGAATATCGATGCACCGGCCGCTCGCTGCGCCATGCCTGAAGAAGCTGGCGGAGTTTTCGGCAGCCGGATGCGGCCGCCGATGAACAGATCCATCGAACCGGCAGCATACTTTGCAGCACGAACATCATGATGCACTTCTTCTCTCGTTGCCGGCCTGCCCGGATGGTATACACTGCCATACTCGCGCTGGCGACGATATCACAGACGGATGCCCAACAGACCGTTGGCCTGATACTGCACGACGCGGGTTCCTTCGATGGCGGATACGTTCTGTTCGCGCCGATTCAATCGGCGCAGACCTATCTCATCGACAAATGTGGAAGGCTTCTCCATAGCTGGCCCAGCGCATACCGCCCGGGGCAATCGTGCTATCTGCTTGCCGACGGCAGCCTGCTTCGCCCGGGCAATGTTGGAGGCGCGGATTTCGATGCGGGCGGCCGCGGCGGGATCATCGAGAAGATCGCCTGGGACGGCACGGTGATCTGGAGCCACGCTCTTGCGACCGATTCGGCCTGGCAGCACCACGACGTTCGCGCTCTGCCGAACGGGAACATCCTGGCGATTGCTTGGGAGCGGAGGACGCCCGCAGAGGTGCTTGCTGCAGGCCGGAAGCCGACGCTGATTGGAACGGATTTCTGGAGCGAGAAGATCGTGGAGCTTGCCCCATCGGGGAGCGGTGATGCCTCGGTCGTGTGGGAATGGAGGCTGTGGGACCATCTCGTGCAGGACAACGATTCGGCAAGGGCGAACTTCGGGGTCGTGGCACAGCATCCGGAGTTGATGGACCTGAACTATGTTGGAGGCGGCGGGAGTGCCGCCAATCCCGACTGGATACATCTCAACGCCATCGACTACAATGCGGAACTGGATCAGATCGTGGTAAGCAGTCACAACATGAGCGAGTTCTGGATCATCGATCACGGCACCACAACCGAGCAGGCGGCGTCGCACACAGGCGGCCGCCGCGGGCATGGCGGCGACCTCCTCTACCGCTGGGGCAATCCGGCAACCTATCGGGCAGGCGTGCCGGCCGCGCGCCGCCTGTTCGGCCAGCACAATGTTCACTGGATCACAGCCGGCCCGTATGCCGGTGATATCATGGTGTTCAACAACGGCCAGGGAGGCGCCTCGGATGGTTACTCAACGGTGAACGTTGTCGCTCCGCCGCAGCTTGCCGACGGAAGCTACCGGTCGACTCCGGGTACTGCGTTCGAACCGACGGGCTTCACATGGACGTACGGCGACGACACCACCGCGCGTTTCTCGGCGAGCAACATCTCCGGCGCACAGGAATTGCCGAACGGCGGCGTGCTGATCTGCAACGGACCCGCAGGGACGTTTTTCGAAATCGACAGCATGAAGAATATCGTATGGCGATATATCAATCCGGTTGGAGCGAACGGACCTGTTGCGCAAGGGACCGCTCCGGCGCAGAACCTCGTCTTCCGGTGCACGCTGTATCCGGACAACTATGGAGCATTCGCCTCACGCACGCTGGTTCCGGGCGCACCGCTGGAATTGAATCCGCTCCCCTCGGCCTGCAGTCTGGCGGCGGCCGGGGTTGGTGAACGTGATGAGGCCGATGAGCTCACGATCGCTCCGAACCCATGTATCGACCGCATCACGCTCCACACTGTTACCTCAGGCATTCGGGAAGTATCACTATGGAGTGTGGACGGGCGATCGATCCTTCGTCTGAATCCGGAAGGCCGCGCAACGGACATCGATCTCCCCCTTCCCTCTCACTCCCCCAACGGTCTGTATCTGGTGCACGTTCGCACGGATCATGGTATCACAGTTCGCCCTCTGGTTGTGCACGGCAATTGAGCCCCGAACATGCGGCGCACGCAGCGCGCGATCCGGACTCGAGCATCGTACAATTGTCGAGGTGCCGCCCGCTCGGGAGACGTGCCCAACGAAACATGTGGACGAACCGGCAGGCCACGGGACGGGAACCGGGGGCGTTCCTCGTGTACCGTGACCATCAGGCCGAGACGCATCCGAACCGCGAGCCGTCTCGCACACACCCCGACTTCGCCCGGGAATATATTCGGACCGGGCATACCAACGCCCATGCCCCGCAGCACCGTGCCTGCCAAGTACTGAACGGCCGATCTGCAGGGAACACTCAGATCATCTGCTAGAGAGGAGTTCCTCATGAAGTTTCTCGCAACCTTCCTGCTGTTCGCAACAGTCTCGGCGGCGGCTTATGCACAGCGCACCGGACCGGAGGTTACGTCGTGGATATTGAATCTTACCGGGAAGACCGGCTATCACGGCATCTCCTCGAACGTACAGCAGGTACGCTATTCAACGGACAATGTCTACGTAAGCTGCACCTGCATTCCCGGTTACGACATCGGTCCGTGGGCGGGCAATCCGAATACTCCGATGAACCAGAACTTCGTGTTCAAGATCACGCGACACCCCGCGCAGAATACCGGCACTGCAACGGCGACGCCATTGGGACACATCGGCGTCTGGACGAACGGTGTCAGCATATTCAACGCTAAGGATGCTCACTCCTATAACAACCAGAACGTCTGGAATCAGAATGCGATCATCGTGGAAGGTTCCTCGTTCGATGCCTGCCTCGGACACCCGGCGCCGAACGGTGAGTACCATCATCACCTGAACCCGCGCTGCCTGTACGACGACCAGGACAGCTCGCACCATTCGCCGATCATCGGCTTTGCGTTCGACGGATATCCGATCTACGGCGCATACGGCTACAGGAACGCGGACGGTTCGGGAGGCGTAACCCGCATGCGAAGCAGCTACCGGCTGCGCTCGCTTACCCAGCGCAATTCGCTCCCCGACGGCGGCACGTTACAACAGTCGCAATACGGACCCGATGTATCGCCTCAATATCCGCTCGGGTTCTACATCGAAGACTTCGAATTCGTGCAGAGCATTGGAGACCTGGACGTGCACAACGGACGCTTCTGCGTAACCCCGGAGTATCCGAACGGAACGTACGCATACTTCGTGACGCTCGATGTGGATGGAAATGCCGCGTACCCCTACATCCTCGGTCCCACCTATTATGGCGTGGTCCCCCAGGGCAACACAGGCCCGCAGTCCGGCCACAACACGCCGGCGGAGCCGGTTACCACCTACACCGGTACATCCGATGTCGAGGCTCCGGCGGATGCACGGAACCTGAATATCTATCCGAACCCGGCAACCGATATCGCGACCGTACAGGCTCCGTCAACCGATGGCGACTGGCGGATCTCCATCAGCGATCTGCTGGGGCATAACGTCGCGTCCATGGGAACCATCGCCGGCGGCACGGTACGCACGTTCTCCGTTGCCGGACTCGTGAGCGGCGTCTATCTCATGCATCTCGAGTCCGGCGCACAGACTCGGACAACTCGGCTCGTGATCGCCAGATAGTGTTCGTGCCGGAGGGCGTGGGTGGAAGGTCGTGAACTCTGCGCACGGCTCGTGCGCAGCGGCCGGGGAACGGCGGGTCGAACAGGACTGCGCGCAACGGCGCACCGCCGGACACACCGAGCCGCGAGCACTGTCGGCGCCTTATAGTTGAGCCAATCAACCGGGCATCACACGCGGACGCTTGGCGGCGAGCGCGGCCAGCTCCGTGCTGTCGTGCACATAGCTTTCCACGAAGCCGCATGTCACGCAGATGTAGTAATCGAGCCCTGCAGAGCTCCACGTCGTGATCGGAATGTTGTGATCGGCAAGGCGGTAGGCCTCAACCAGATGTACGGTTTCCGATGCACACTTCGGGCAGATTCCATTGCGCATGGTGAGCACTCCAAGATCCGAAAGATTATTGCGCCGAAGAACGACCAACCGCGTTCCTGCTCTTCACTGCCCGCCCGAAGCGGGCAGTGCCTGTTCGAACCATCGATCTGCGGACTCCGCGCGAGACCGGCGCCTCCCAATTCGCATGCCGAAGCCGTTCGGCAACGCAAGCATGGCGGATCGCGCCGGCTCAGGGATGCGCCGGCTCGGAGTCCAGAATGCGCTCCGCATCAACCGGCGGCAGATCGTGGTACCAGTCGTGATGCGCGCTCCAATGCTTGCATCCGGGGCACTTCGTCTCGCGCCAGACATATCCGCACGCGGGGCAGCGCCCGAACGTGTCGAACGTGTTCCATACATGCCGGCAGGTGCATCGCCAGCGGCTGTGCGCATGCGGCTCCCACGTACATTTCGGACAATAGATCTTCATCGTAGCTGTCTGCGCGGATCAGTTATGGCGTGAGGAATTGAATCGCGTTGCGATACGTCCGCCAGGAGCGATCAAGCACCTGGATGTGAGAGGCCCGCCGCATTCGTCAGGCGGCTGGAAAGGCATCGCTGTTCCGAACGTTCCATGCCTGCCACAGGTGGCGCCGTTCGTGAGCCACGACGAACCAGAACCACTGCCCAAGCGAGAGGCGCAGCAGGCGCGTCACCACGGAGGGGATGCGAATCCTTCCAAGGTCCAGCCCCTCCGCCTCGCCAACCAGCCTGCAGAATTCATCCTGTTGCCGCATGAACTCTCTCTCCTCGGCCTCGAGATCATGGTGCGCGGTGAGCACGCGCATCATCTTGGGCGAACGAAACCTCATGCGGACCGGTGGCTCCATCGTTCCAACGAACAGATTGCCCAACCAGCCATGTTGAAACGGACTGCTTGCCGTGCACCCCGCGGCGCGCCCCTCTGCGATCGCCTTCTCCAGCAGAGGGATGTAGAAGCGGCCCACGATGTTGAGATGGTTGATGCAATCGCCGATGGACCACCGATGAGGCTGCGGCCGCCAGTTGAACTGTTCCGGTCCGAGTCCTTCCAGAAGCTTGGCGGCATCCTCACGTACCTCGTCGTACTGACGCCGATAGTCGTCGATCGTGTAGTCCGGCATTATTATCGGCATCGCGATGAGTGAACGAACGCCCTCGGCCTGTTCCGCCGCAGGCCCGCCGAGAAACCGATCCGGCGATTCTACATCAACCGTGACCGTGGAGCAGCGTCCCAAGCGGGGCAAAGATAACGTCGCGTTCCGAACTGGCATTCGATCCGCATGGCAGCGCAATCACCAGGCGCGCAACAATCGGCTGCAAACGGCAGGGCCCGGCATCAACCGGGCCCTGCACCTGCCGACAGCGCATTCATTGCGGCATGCGGCACACAGCTTCTTCCGTATCACGACGATATGATCTCGATGCCCGACGAGGGTGCATCGATCGACACCAGAACCACTTCGAACGTGAGATCCTGGCCTGCCAACGGATGGTTTGCATCGATCGTGATGGTGCTCTCGTCGGTTTCGGTAACCGTAACGGGAATAGGGGCGCCATCCTGTGACTGCATGTAGAGAACGTCTCCAACCTGGGGCTGCATGCCGTCAGGCAGATAGGAGCGATCGACACTCTGCACAAGGCCATCATCGTGGTGACCGTAGGCCTGATCCACAGGGATCGTGTTCTTCCTGCGTGCGCCTGGTTCCATGCCGAGAACCATCTCCTCGAATCCCGGGATCACCTGACCGGCGCCGAGAGTAAACTCGAGCGGTTCACGTCCTTCCGAGGAATCGAACACCGACCCATCGCTCAGCGTGCCGGTATAGTGAATCTTCACAACGTCGCCATTCTTTGCCTGTGGCATGTTCCTCAATCCTTATGGTGAATAGTAATCGCCTGTTCCGTTCGTATCTCGCACCACTTCAACGTCCGGCCTATCCGGTATGAGACAGGGAACGGAGACGCGCGGCAAGGTACGGAGAAGTGCCGTTGGCCATCGCAACAAATTTCCCCCAGGCCTGTCCGCGCACTGCCTGCTCCCTGTATCTTCAGCACGTGTTCCGTGACAACATTCAACCAGTTGCATCAGCCCAATGCCCCCTACCGCACTACTCTTCGATCTGGACGGCACTCTCAGCAATCCAAGCGAGGGCATCACGCGCAGCATTGCCCACGCGCTCATGGCACTCGGCAGGCCGGCTCCTCCACCCGGCGATCTGGAACGCTACATCGGTCCACCGCTCCGTTCAACGCTGGCGCGGCTCCTGGGAACCGACAACCGCGCATTGATCGAGGAGGCCGTTCGGCTCTATCGCGAACGCTACACGGAGTGCGGGATGTTCGAGAACATTCTCTACCCCGGCATCCCCGAGTTGCTGGAATGCCTCCGCGCCGATGGGGCACGGCTGTTCGTTGCGACCTCCAAGATGACGTACTACGCGGAGCGCATCGTGGAGCACTTCGGCCTCAGCGGTTTCTTTTCAGGCATATATGGATCCGATCCCGAAGGTCGCCTGGACGACAAGCGAGCGCTGCTGAATCACATGCTGATCAGTGAATCGCTCCCCGCCGATGCGTCTGTGATGATCGGAGATCGATTGCACGACATCGTCGCAGCCCGTGCGCACGGCCTCGGATCGATCGGCGTGACCTATGGCTTCGGCACGCGCGAGGAGTTGGTGGGCGCAGGCGCAGATGCCATCGCGGACTCACCCGGCGCCGTCGCTGTCATCATCGCAACGATGTGACCGGCCACGCGACGGGAAGTCTGAGCACGGTTGCTGAACGATCAGGTGGGCACATGGTGGTTCATCATAACAGTGCACCGCTTGCCGGGGGAGCCAGGCAAAGCGGTGCAAGAGACGAACGCAGACGCGAGCGGAACCATCATGGCGAAACATGACGGACGGGCCGCGCGGCGGCATTCGTACAGAACGCCGAACACTGCTCCCCGTGAACCCGATTCGTTCGCTCGAACAATCTGTCTGAGGTGGAAGGAAGCAACGGCAGCAAGATAACGGTGTGAACATACAGAACGCCCGTGCCTCACGATAGCAACGTCGAGCAAGTGTGCAGCTGGAGCAATAAGTGTGCGCGTTCCCATGATATCCGTGCAGAGGTTGGAGAATACGAACGAGCGGAGCGGCCTGCCGCGCACAGGCCCGGCAGGCCGCTATTCGTCCGGAGCAGTACCGAATGGTGACGAACGGACCGCATACGAAGAAGCCGATACGGCTTCAACACCGTATCGGCTTCATAACGTCATGGCCCCCTGCCGGTCGAGTTCCAAACAAACAGGGCACCGTTCTCTTCCGCCGGACTCTCTCCTGCGACCGGCCAGGCACTCTCAGCGAGCCGCAGCCAGCACCCCATGGAGCGATCGCGGCTCAGATCATGCCCGGGGTCAGCTCGGCAATGATCCCCTTGGACTTCAGCAGTTCATGCTCCTCCTGATTCCAGTCGCTGAAGTCACCCTTCCGACGGAATGGAATGAAGCCGGCCTCGCGGATGTTGTGCTCCATCGAATCGGCGTTCATGCGATACGTGGTGCCGCTTGCGGAGACTACGTTCTCCTCGAACATCACAGAGCCGTAATCATCCGCGCCATAGTAGAGCGCAGTCTGGCCGATGTCCGGCCCCTGGGTCACCCAGGAGCACATGATGTGCTGGATATTGTCGAAGAAGATCCGGGAGATCGCCTGAATCCGGAGATACGTTGCACCCGCCTGATCGAACGACTTCAGCTTCTGATCGTCTCCCTTCTGATACGGCCATGTGATGAAGACCATGAACGGATTCACCTCATCCTGCAGCAGACGGATCTTCGCCATGTGGGCGAACTTGTCGCGCGTGGTCTCCCCCATTCCGTAGAGCATGGTCACCGATGCCTTCATGCCGATCTTGCCCACCTGCCGCATTACCTCGAGCCAGATCGCGGAGCGGCTCTTCTTGTAGGAGACGCGCTTGCGAACGCGGTCCACAAGGATCTCCGCGCCGGCGCCGGCAAGCGTATCCAATCCAGCCTCGCGGAGCGAGCGGAGCACGTGCTCGATCTCGTCGGCCGACTTGTTCGGGCAGAGGCCAAGCACTTCATCGGCCGAAAGATTGTTGAGCTGAATCTGCGGCCATTCGCTCTTCATCCAGCGGAAGAGGCTGGTGAAATATTCCAGCGGCAGATCGGGATTCACTCCGCCCTGCAACAGCACCTGCACACCGCCTGCATCGGCAAGCTCATTCATCTTCTGGCGGATCTGCTCGCGTGTCAGCACGTAGCCTTCGTCGTGTCCCTTCCGCTTGGGATCGTTGCTCCGATAGAAGCCGCAGAAGTTGCAGTCAACGTTGCAGACGTTGGTGTAGTTGATGTTGCGGGCGATGATGTAGGAGACCCGGCTTCCCGGGTTCATCCGATTGCGGATGTTGTGCGCCACCTCGCCGAGCTCGATGAGATCGGCCTCATCGTACAGACGTTCCGCATCGTACAACGATATACGGCGCCCCGCCTCGGCACGCGCCAGGATGCGATCGATCCCGTAGGTCTTGCTGTACGGAACAACCTCCGGCATGAAGAGGCCGAACGAACTCGGGAGCGCACCGCCGCCCGCGGCATCGCGCCCGGCAAACTCCACACGCGCATCGGGAAGCAGCCGCATGTTGCCGGCAAGCCTGAAGAACTCCTGCATTCCGTACCACGCCGCCTTGTTGAGATGGTACTGAATGCGCTCATCCAGATAGTCGGCAACCTCGGCCTTGGGCATCTCGTGCTGCGCCGCCCACTCCTCGATGATGCCGTGTTTGCGCGCCAACCCATCCCAGAATCGACGATTGATTCGCTCCACCAACTCCGGCGTCAGCACACCGGGCTGCGCAGCCCAGACGGCGAACACGAACGGCTCGCCGGTCAGACGCTTCCACGCATCGGCCAGGTCATGCCGGTACTTGAACCGCTTGGATTCCTTGAACGCGATGTCTGCAATGATCAGGCCGGCATCGGTTCCCTTCACGTGAGGTGGGATCTCCGCACCGGAGAGACGAACGAACGGAATGTGCCCCTTGCCGATCGAGTCCAGAAATACCTTCGCGAGAATCACCGACGTGCGGCTGGCCTGATCGACGTACAGACGCTCCAGACGGTCCAGCGGCGACTCGCTTACGATCACGACCGACTCAACGCGACCATTTGCCCCGATGCAGGGACCGGGAACAACCTCGAGTCCGCCGATCTCGGCAAGCGCAGCAACCGGGAGGAGGGCGATCTCGGCCTCCTGCTCCATCATGCGGCGCGCGCCCTCGCTCGGAAGCACATACTCGAAATCGAAATGGTCATCCTCGGCAATCTCCACCGTAAGCGGAAGCGAGTTCAGGAAATCCGCGGCCACAACGCGAAGCTTCTTGCGGGATGGAGCCATCGTGCTCATATCTATCTCTCCTTGATCGCGATTGAATGCAACTAAGGGTCCCTACCAAAATGCCGATTACGTTATCGGCGACCTTTTGCAACCAGGGGTCTGGCTCTTTGTACGCTCGCCTGCGGCTCGCTGAGAGTGCCTGGTCAGTTGCAGGAACAAGTCGAGCGGAAGAGAAGAGCAATGCCTGTTCTGGTAGAGATCCAATTTCAGCGGCGTACGGGAGGCCTAGGCTGCGATTGTCGACACATGTTCCTGGAACAGAGCGCCCAGACCCACGGGAGTCCAGCGCGCCTCGGCAAGCCGGTCACGCACGGTTGCCATCGGCGGCGCAATGTAGCTAACGGTGATCGACTCATCGAGGATTGGAAGAGCACCGATCGGCTCGCCCGAATGCTCCTCGGCATGCACGTCGTCCACGGCGATGCCGGTGTCCACGAGGTTGGCTCCGTAGCTCAGCGCGACAACGGCCACCTCCGTGGTAACATGCGACGGGGCGATGGCGATGTGATGGATGTTGTCCAGGAAGATGCGCGCGACGGCAACTGCCCGCAGGGTCTGGGCGGCGGTGGGAGCCGCGAGATAGAAGTCCGCTACGCCACGGTTGTGCAGTGCCATCGGCACGAAGGCTGCGAAGCCTCCGGTCTCGTCCTGAAGTGCACGGATCGCATCGAGATGGGCGGCGTACTCCGAAGAATGGTCAACAGTGGAATAGGTCATGCCGGCAACGGTCTTCATCCCAAGCGCATGCGCGGCGCGGTGAACGCCGATCCATTCATCCACGGAGATCACGCCCGGTGCGCGATCGGCACGGAACTGATCGTCGAAAAGCTCCGCTTCCTCCGCAGTGATCAGCAACGGCATGGCAGCGGCCAGTTCCTCCAATGCCTGCGCGGGCCTTATCCCCTCGAATGCGGCGAGGCGAACAATGAAGCCGGGAGCGATCGCGGCTACCCCCCGAAGACGTCCGGAGCCGAAGAGCGCAAGCCGCTCCTTCCATACCGAGAGCGCTTCGCCGCCGCGCCATCGGCAACGAAGAAGCAGTTCGGCCGCATCGGCCGGCGCGACCGTTTCGATCTCCGAGAGAAACATCTCGGGATCTTCGCCGCGATACTCCGCAACGTAGGCATCGCGATAGTAGGCACGGCGTCCGAACCGGCGCTCGTGCGGCACACGAGCCAGTTTGGCAAGCTTCGTGATATCGCGCACCTCGAACAGGTCGCGGCAGTCCGCCGCATGTATACGCTCACCGCGTTCGAGCAGCGCTCGCACGCGGGTAGTCAGCTTTGTCGTGGTATCTGCCATTGCAACACTCTCGACTGGTAATCGCGAGGCGACACATCCAACATCGCCCGCTCAGGAACGGTCCCCAACGTTGGGAGCCGGATCGGCCCCGTAAAATACACGTTGGCGGGCACTCAGAGCATTCGCCGGCGAAACGAAAAACAGTCTCTTACGTGAGGGCAGCGGTGTCCATCGGAACTTCCGGGCCGGGTCAGCGAGCGAGCTCCCAGAGCGGGCCATGCGGATCGATCATGGTTCGGATTGCCGAATAGGGAATCAGGAGATCGTCCGCGGGGCCGCACGCTCCCCCCCGCGGCCAGAGCGTGAAACGCAGCCCGCGCGAGACGATCGAGAATCGAACGGCGTCGCCGCTCCGCTCGAGCACGGCCGGCGAGATTCCATCCATGCACGAATAGCCGCTCCTGCGCAGTGCGCCGACAAGCAGGCGCGCCAGCCTTGAACGATACCCCGAACCGGATCGAAACATCAGCGCAGGTGCAATCGGCTGGGCCTCGCAATCGAGCATCCTGAAGTTAAACGATTGGAAATCGGTCCACGGCTGCATCGGGCCGTCGTGCCCGGCCCGGCCGGCAATGGAAACCAGTCCGGGCCGCAGGAAGACAACGCTCAGCAGCACATCGGAGCCAACATCCACAACCTGTTCCTCATTCGCGGCCCGATGCGTCACGCCGCCGGCCATCTGCGTACACCAGGCCTGTGCCTGGCCACGATAGGACTCGGCGATCCGATCGAGCGAATCGTTGAGCGCGGCATAGGCCGGCCCCATGGCCGGAAGGAACTGCGGGTAGACGATCGAGAAGGTGCAGCGAACGCCGCCGGTGGTCCATTCGTCGCCAAGGCTGTCGAAGTCCGCAACGCGCTCCGCCTTGAATGGCAGCTTTCGCGCGCTCCCGGCCCGGCCCCACTCCCCGGCCAGAGAACTGCTCCCCGCATCGAATGCCCCGTCGAACCAGCCGCTGGTATCGCCGGTCCGTGCGTCGTACTCGTTCAGGTGAACAACTCCACCAGCCAGGAGTGTGCCATCCAGTTCGGTATGCCGGGCACCGTCATCATGAAGGCAGATTCCAACGCGGTCCGAATCGAGCCCATCGAACTCCAGGATGATGCGGCGCGAGCCGCCAATGGTACCCTCGAAGACGGCGCGAGGGAACGGCTCCGCACCGAGTGCGGCAGCGGCCAGCAGCAGAAGTACGGCTGGCAGGATTACGTTGCGGACCAGTCGCTCCATGACACACCTCGATATGGGCACCCCCTCTCCGGCATCACAGGGCCACGGCGTGCATTCGGCGATCGCCCGCACGGTCCCCAACCGAAGAGTGGGGAGACATCTGGGCAACGCAGAGGAAACGGCTTTTGATAGAAGCCCCTCAGCGATCGCCAACCAGTGGAGCAAGCGGCCCCGAAGGATCGATCAGGTCGCGAATCTTGGAGTACGGAATGAAGATATCCTCCGCCGGACCGCACGCATGCGGCCCGGGCCAGAGGCGGAACAGCAGGCCGCGCCCGGCTATCGCGAACGAGAGGACGTTCTCGTCGTCCTCGAGCGTGGACTGCTCCAGGCTCTCCATGCACGGATATTCGGTTCGCGTCAATTCCGCGCGGAGCACCTTTCCAAGCTTCGCACGAAACCCGCTCCCCTTTCTGAAGATCTTTGCCCGATCCACCGGCTGCACCCGATTACCGGTAACAGCATAGTTGTAGTGCGGCATCGAGTAGGAGGGATGCGCACCGCCATCGAATTCCTCGTGGCCGGCAAACGTCACGAAGTCCTTGGTGATCATTGCCACATCGAGGTCCATGGTGGTGGCAAGCTCGATGCCATACTCGCTCGAGTCACCTTCCGCTCCGGTGTTCCGGCTCTCCTCCACGAACCAGTCGTACAGCCCCTTCCGCTCCTCCGCAATCAATGCATCCAGCGTATCGTTCAGCAGCAGGTACCCCTTCCCCATGCCGCCGAGAAAGTGCGGATAGGTTGCGCTGAACGCACCATGGATGTTCGCATGTTTCCACGATGTGTCCACGGTAATCAGGTCCGCAATATGCTCTGCCGAAAGGTTCAGATGCCTGTGTCCCTTCGCGTCCATCCACTCGCCGCTCAGTTTCCTTCCTCCATCGTCGATCGTACCGAGCAACTGTCCGGTCACCTGGCCGTTGTCACCGGACTGCTCCTCGAACGCGAAGTGCTGCCCAGCCTCCACGCGGCCGCTCAGGGCTATCTGCCGCGCATAGTTGCAGTAGTAGTAATAGGAGCTCACGCCTTCAGGGCTGCCGTTCCCAAGCACGATCACAATGCGAGTGGAATCGCCGATCGTGCCGTAGTAGACGCTGCCGATCGATGTCTGGGCTGTGGCAGAGATGCTGCACAGAAGCGTTGCACTGCAGAGCAGAGCTGTGCACATACAGATGCTAGGCAAGGGCCAGCGGTGAACGGAACCGGATGTAAAATCCATCAATGTGCCTTCAGTGATTTGCAGATACCGGGAAACCTGCTCAGTGTAGCGCCAATTGTTGGGGAGGGAAGTCTCCCACAGCTCCTAACCGGGTTTATTCGATCATCCCGAATTACCAACTCCCCAAGCCTCGCGTTTTACGATTTTGGCAAGGTCATCCCGCAGTGTTTGGAACGCCGTAAGTCTCGACAGCGGACCAAAGTCCGAGATGTTCTCGGCAACCAGTCGACTGCTTGCTCTTAATCGTTTCAGGCGACGTCCGGTCAATCCGCTTGCGCGACGAATCAGTTCGGCGAGCAGTTTTTTCGGATCCGGGACAGCCTCGATAGTTGCCATGCTCGGAAGGGATAATGGAACATTCCCGTGAGGGTTGCCGGAGGCGGTACGTATGGCCTTCTCATCAAACAGAAGCCACGCTTCGCTCATGCGAATAGGAATCACGCAAACAACGGGCGGAACAATTCCATCAGTACGCGCAAGAGTTTCAATAGCCGATTCGATCTCCAGTTTACGTTTATTGTATCCATCTCGATCCGCATCACGATGAACGAATAGCAACTCGCATTCGAACTCTGCAAGTGCAGTGCGAATACGTTCGACAAGCCCTCTGGGCTTACGCGGGAGATGATACAGATCAGCCCATTGCGGCTGCACAACGGACGTCACGCCGCAGTCGCTGAGCAACCATTTGAGCACGGCTATCAGCGCCTGATCGGAGCTTCCTTCGGCGATCAATGTGAATCGTAGCGATTTCATGCCTCTGTCCTCGGAACAGCGACAAACATCTGCAGGTCCGCGCGATCCACGACCCGAACAGCTGGTTCGCCTAGGGGTGCACTCGTGCTGTCGACCAGTTCGTCATCATCCTCCTGTATCGAATAGCCAGTAGGGTTCAAATATGCCAGCAACTGCCCACGTGGCACCAGCGGCATCGGCATCGCCCCCTTAGCGCGCCATGTATTCGGAAGGCAACTGAATACGGTTTGCTTATAACGATTTGTTCCGTCGAAGGCATCCTTCAGTTCTGTCACCAACAGGTCACGATCAAAAACCTGCGCAACAATCGAAGGAGAATGCGTGTTGATAATAATCTGCCGCAACGGATTGTCAGGCCCGATAGGTTCGATCAAGTAAAGTGCGATATCATTGAGCAGCTTGAGCATGGCCGGAATGCGTGCCGGATGGATACCATTTTCAGGCTCTTCAAGACAGATGACCCCATCCTCTTCGGGATCAAGCTCCAAGATCACGAGGGCAATGAAACGAAGCGTACCATCAGACAACGATCGTGCATGATATGCAACCCCTGAACGATCACGTACTATAAGCGATAAACTCTGCCGCGAATTATCGACATCGACATCGACAGAGCTGATATCTCCTATGAGTTCCGAAACCCGGTTCGCAACCTGAACGTGAACATCGCCAGGCAGATTGGATCCCGCTAATCGCTGGAACGTAGCGGCCAAGTGTGACCCATCCGCACCAAGGCGCCGATCTGAAATGAAGGAATCAGGCTCGCGCATCGCCGATGGTTCCAGCTGCAGCAATCTCCACGAACGCATCTCAAGTCGCGCCAGCAACATTGTCGGGCGTTCGGTCGCGTCGGCCGTCGACAAAACGGTACGCGGCAACTCGGCAGCCTTGTAGCGAAACGTGCGTCCCTGCCGGCCATCCTGATGTATCCATATTTCTCGGTGCGTTCCATCACCTTCCGTGGTGATGAATGGCGATTTACGCGTGCTGAGTTTCAATGACTTGAGCCACGATGTCGCCGCATAGAATCCTAGAGCACCTTCCACCTCCCGCCGTTTGATATGGGTGAGACTTTCTTCAAGTATCTCGAGCTTGTCCTGATAGTGGCCATTCGTACGGTATTCAAGCTTCAAGGTATAACGCAAGAACATCGATGCCGCCTCGGCGCGCTGCCCCAGATCATCCTCGCCCTCCCGGGGAACGATCATATCAGCTTCAAACGACATCTGGCTACCGTATGATGTGCCACGGCGCTGAAAAAGTCCCTGGATATCGCCACCGCGTCCGCTGGCGCTGCGAACGGAACGTGCAGCCTCGATGAGCGAGCGATCGGCAAGAGCGCTGAGAAAGCGAATGGCATCAAAGAGGTTCGACTTGCCAACTGCATTGGCTCCTGCAATACAGGTAAACGGTCCAAACCGTACATCCACATCCGCGAGACTCTTGAATCCTTTGACTTTCAGTCGCGTCAGCATGTTGAAATACGGTTATTGAATGATGGCAGACATTGGGGCCTACTCGCCCCACTTTCGTGCGAGCCGCGCATCGATCTTCAGGTGATTCAGGATCTTCTGCAGAACGAAGGTAATCAAATCATCGAACGTGCTCTGCCCGCCGTAGAAGCCCGGCATCGCCGGGATCACGGTCACGCCCAGTTCCGCAAGGGTGAGCAGGTTGCGGAGATGGATGGCGGAGAGGGGCGTCTCGCGCGGAACGATGATCAGTTCGCGCTTCTCCTTGATGATCACACCGGCGGCATGATGCATCAGGTTCTGATCTACTCCATGAGCGATGGACGCTGCCGTGCTCATGGAACAGGGAACGATCACCATCTGCTCCGGGGCATTGCTTCCCGATGCAAACGGCGCACTGTAATCCTGATTGTTCCAGATCACCACACGCTCCCCTTCCTCTTCCGAGGCATCGGGAAGACGCCAGGCGCCCGGGCCGGGAACATCGACTGCCAGCTCCTGGGCGATCACCTGGCGCGAGGCGTTCGAGAGAACGACGTTCACGCGGTTGTAGTATCGCGGCAGCAATTGCAGCAGACGCACGGCATAGACCGCGCCGCTGCCGCCGGAGATGCCGACGGTAATCGCCGCCCGGCGCAATGGCTGCGCAACCTGGTCAGCGCTCATTCCACATCTCCAACATAGATGAACGCTATGCCGCCGAACAGACTGGTCCAGCGTGCATGCCGGAATCCGGCCGCATGCATCAGCGCGGTAAACTCGTCGCGGCATGGAAATGCTGCCGCCGTGCGATTCAGGTAGTCGTACGCGGAGCGATTGCGCAGCACCAGACCGCCGATGAACGGAAGGATCTTCGAGGAATAGAAGCGATAGAGCGAGCCGAACACGCCGCGCGGCTGACCGAACTCCATCACCACAACCCGCCCGCCGGGCCGCGTCACGCGGTGCATCTCCGAGAGGGCACGCACGGGATCGTCCACGTTGCGGATGCCGAACGAGATGGTTGTGACGTCGTACGAGTCGTCGTTGAAACGGAGATTCATCGCGTCGCCGACCTCGAAGGCGAGATTGGGACGCTGATTGTTCACGCGCGCGCGTGCATGGTCGATCATGCTGGCACAGAAGTCCACACCGAGCACATGTCCGCTCCCCCCCACGGAGTTGCTGAACAGAAGGGCGATGTCACCGGTTCCGGTCGCGAGATCGAGCACGCTCCCCCCCTTCGGGGCGCGGGCCATGCGCACCATCCTCTGCTTCCAGAGGCGATGCGTCCCGAACGAAAGGATGTCGTTGCCGGCATCGTACCGATCGGAGATATCTGCAAACATCGAACGAATCTCTTCGGACACGTCAATCTCGTTTATGAGTTGGCTTCGTTTATGGATCGATCTCCATCGTCACGGCCTCGCTCCACGGCGAACAAGCCCGTGCTCTGTTGCCTCGACAATCGCCCCGTGTTCCGGCGGCTACGAGCCGATCTGTGCATCGCCGGACGCGATGCTTCCAATTCTGCCGCCGCCGGAATTGGCATCACGCTCCAGAAGAACGCCGCGACGTGCCGCATCGGCCTGGCCCTTCAACTCCGGCGGCAGGCCATACTCGGCCCATCGCGAGGAGACCTTGTCGATCATCCCGGGAGTCATCTCCAGTTCCTTCGGCCACTCGCGCGCGAAGCCCTCGCTCTTCCACTTCCGCGTGGCATCGATCCCCACCTTGCTTCCATGACCGGACATCGTGGAGGCATGATCCAGCACATCGATAGGCCCGTACACGAACTGCATGTCGCGCTCGGGATCCACGTTTGCGCCCACGTGAAACAACACGGTGTCCGTGTTCTGCACGTCCACATCGGAGTCCACCACAACGATATACTTGGTGAGCGACATCTGCCCCAGCCCCCAGAGCGCATACATCACCTTGCGCGCGTGGAACGGATACTCCTTGCGGATGGAGACGAAGCAGAAGTTATGGAACACGCCGAAGATCGGAAGGTTCATGTCCACAATCTCCGGCACCGTCTTCTTCAGAATGTTGAGGAAGATGCGCTCCGTGGCCTTGCCGAGGAAGTAATCCTCCTTCGGTGGCTGTCCCACGATCGTTGTACAGTACACCGGCCTGCGCCGCGTGGTGATGGCGGTGATGTGGAAGGTAGGGTAGTCGTCCTTCAGCGTGTAGAAGCCGGTATGGTCGCCGAAGGGCCCTTCCAGACGATAGTCATCGAGATCGATGTAGCCTTCCAGCACGATATCCGCCTCAGCGGGGACGCGAAGGTCACTTTCGATCGCCTTGACAAGCTCCACCGGTTCCTCGCGGAGAAAGCCGGCGAGGATCCACTCGTCCAGCTCGGGGGGCATCGGCGCGGTGGCCGCATACGTTGCTACGGATGCGCCGCCGATTGCAACTGCACAGGGCACCCTGGTGACGCCGCGTTCGCGGTACATCCTGAGGTGCCGCGCCGTATCGTGATGCGTCTGCGAATGCAGAAAGGTCGTGTTGCGATCGATCACCTGCATCCTGTACATGCCGAGGTTCTGCGCACCGGTATCGGGGTTCCTCGTGATCACCTGCGGCAGCGTGATGAAGCGGCCTCCATCCTCCGGCCAGCACTTGATGATCGGGAACATTGCGAGATCCACATCCGGGCCGCGGTACACCACCTCCTGGCACGCGGCGGTGCGCGCCGTGCGGGGCGGGAACTTCCGGACCTGCGCCACGTGCGGCAACATCTTCAGCGCGTCCTTGAACGAGGCCGGCGGCTTGATATCGATCAGCGATGTGATGCGCTCGGATATCTCATCGAACGATGCGGCCCCCAACGCCATGCACATCCGCCGATTCGATCCATAGGCGTTGATCAGCAGCGGCACCTTCGAGCCGCGAACGTTTTCGAAGAGAAGCGCCGGCCCGTATGCGCGCATGACGCGCGTGGCGATCTCCGTGATCTCCAGCTCGGGATCAACCTCCGCGGTAATGCGCACCAGTTCGCCGGCACGCTCCAGAGCGTCGATGAGGTCCCACGTCGAGTTGTATCCGCGCATTGATGTTCTGTTATTCTGTGAGGATCAGGCAGGCTGTTAAGAGTTCCTGACACAACGGCCTCGAACATCATCAACGGCCGTTGGCAACCAGGGGCCTGGTTCTTTGGACGCTCGCCCGCGGCTCGCTGTAGTTCTTCGTCGGTTGCATACAGACTCCGAGCGAACGAGGAGAACGTCCAGTCATGTTAGGAACGCTAAGATACTGATCTCGATCGCCCCCGCCCCCCATCGTACAACCGATTGATACATCCATGCACGACCGGCCGCACGGATGCAGCGTGCAGATGCCGTGCGCCGAAGAAGCACGCGGTTGCTATGCGCGGTTGTAAATTCCTTTTCCGCTCATCTCCTGTCCGGCGAACCCCATCGCCTACCGGATAGCAACGGACGAACGAACACGCACAGATCAACAATCAGTTCGGGAACCGCATGAAACGGATCGGCATCTTCACCAGCGGCGGCGACGCCCCGGGCATGAACGCAAACGTCCGCGCCGGCGTGCGTTACGCTCTGGTAAAAGGGCTCGAGGTTTTCGGCATCCGCCACGGCTATCAAGGAATGATCGATGGAGAGATCGTGCCGATGGACGGCCGCTCGGTGAGCGGCATCATCGGACGCGGCGGCACGATTCTTGGAACGGCACGATCCAAGGACTTCCTTACGCCGGAGGGACGCCGGCGCGCGTTCGAGAATCTTCAGCGGTTCGGCATCGAAGGGCTTGTTGCATGCGGCGGCAACGGCACATTCCAAGGCGGCTCCATCTTCTACGAGGAGTATGGCATTCCGATGATCGGCACTCCGGGCACCATCGACAACGATCTCTACGGAACGGACTTCACCATCGGCTACGATACGGCCATCAACACGGCAATGCGAGCCGTGGACAAGATTCGCGACACGGCGGAGAGTCACGACCGGACGTTCTTCATTGAGGTGATGGGGCGGCACGCCGGCTTCATCGCCGTCGATGTTGGCGTTGCAACCGGGGCCGAGTATGTGGCAATCCCCGAGACGCCGACGAACTTCGAAGCGTTGTGCGCGTACGTGGAGAAGTACGATCGTCCCAAGCGCCACATCTTCATCATCAGCGAAGGGGATGAATACGGGAATGCAATGAAGTTTGCAGAGGACTTCAAGGCACGGTTCGATATCGACACGCGCGTATCGATTCTGGGCCACATGCAACGCGGCGGGTCGCCGACTGTTCGCGATCGCGTGCTTGCAACCAGGCTGGGCGTCGCCGCGGTTCAGGGATTGCTGGATGGAGAGAAGTCCATGATGGCGGGCGAGATCGACAACAGGATTGTCCTGACGCCGATGCGGGAGACGTGGGAGAAGCGTTCCGAGATCAATCGCGAGCTTGCTGACCTGGTGGAACTGCTTCGGTAGAACGACCTGCCGTCACGAAACAGTGCGACCACACACGAAACGATATTCCGTGCGCGGTCGCATGTCCGTTTCGAGCGCTCTGCTACGGAGCGACGATCAGTCGCTGCACGGCACGCTCATTACCGTCCGTGCGGATTGCCACGAAGTACATACCGGGACTCAATCCGCTCACATCGATCGGCACATCGATGCGTCCTGCCTGCTGCTGTGTGGGGGCCGTGACCTGCCGAAGCCGACGGCCGGCCACATCGTGAAGCGAGATCTCCACCACGCGCGGCTGCAACAGACGGTAGGAGATCGCTGCATACTCGTGCGTGGGATTCGGAAGCACGGTGGTCTCCACAACAGCACCGGCGTTGTTCCGCAACTCGTCGAGGTAGGGACGCTCGCCTGCCACTCTCTCTCGCACGGGCGCGGCCGCGGCAGAGTCGTCGCTGTTGCGATGTTGTGCGAGTGCATCGGCGGATTGAATTTCCACTTCGAGACGGCCACGGATTCGTGCCGGCAACCGGCTCAGCAACTCCGGCGAGGGATCGAACCAGAGGATGCAATCGGGCCTCCATGCATTGGAATCAGGCGTCCCCTTCCCAGCCGGCCCATGCACCAGAATCGCAACCAGCCTGTTCGCGTGAACCGATGCCATCAGCGCATCATCCTTCGCCTTCGCATGCTCATCGATTTGCCTGTTGATCGCCGCGACAGTTGAGTCGCCGCCGCCGCTACGCATCGCAGCATCCAGCTGATGCCTCAGTTGCTGCTCCACCGAATCAGCCTGCGTTACCAGAATGCGCCGGGCGCCGAGGTCGTCGGTAACAAGACGTGGTGCAAACGGAGGAATGTCGATGTTGCGAATAACCGGGTTATCCGTTTCGAACATCGCTCCATCCGTCGCAAGGCCCACCACACTGAGCTCCTCACCGGCCGGACGCCATGCCATCCATACCCCTTTTGAATCCACGAAGACACCGATGCGGGCAAGTTCCGTCGCAGACAGCTCAACGGAACGGACGCCGGCGATGCTGCCGGCCGGGCCTGCATCGTCAGTGAACGCCGCGTGAGCAGCATCACGGCTGCGGCCGAAGTCGCGGAGCGGAGCTACGTACCGTGAGATGCCCGGTACCGTGCGGATCGCCGCGGATGGCGATCCGGCTGCATGTTGTTGAGCGACGGCAGGCTGCAACGCAGGCGGCAGGCCGGTTGGTGCAACCATGCACGTGGAGGTCCGGATAGGCCCCGGATGCAGGGCGGCGGGTCGCGGGTCGCCAGCGTCGTGGCCCGAAGCGAGCCACAGCCCAATACCGGAGGCGATCACGGCAATCGATGCTGTTGTCATTGTCTTCACCGTAAAGAATGATGAACGATTGGTCATCGATCGCCGCGGGCCCACGGGATGATTTCCATCGGCGTACGCCGAATCTATGAGCGCCCGAAGGTGCTCCTCTGATATGGTTGCCGGGCGATTGCGCGCCTCGGCAAGGATTTCCTGAAGTGTCTTCATTGCTTTGAGGTCTTCAACATCCTGTCATCGAGCCGGACGATTCGTCTCACCAGCCGGCAATCGGGAAAGCCCGTCAATCATTCACCGGCAGGTCGAGCGTGATCCTGAGATCGCGTCGGCGGTGCGAAGCACCGATGAGCTGCGACCGAACCTGGTTCTCCTGCGGCGGATCGTCAACGCCGAGTAGCAGGGCCAGATGTTTGCGCGCGCGGTGCAGCCGCACCTTGATGCTGCCGATGGAGCCGCCCTGGATCTTCTGTATCTCATCGAGCGATAGTCCCGAGATCTCGAAGAGGACCAGTGCCTCACGCTGCCGTGCCGGAAGCTTCTCGATGGCACCGTACAGCAGGCGCACGTCGGCCGCTACATCGGGCATGGCACCGGCAAAACGGATGTTCTCCGCCTTCTCCTGATCGAACGCACCGAACCATCTTGCGCGCCGCCGCCGGCGGCTGTGCTCACGACTTGCGATCGTGAACAGGTAGGCGAGAAATGCCTGATCGTCGCGCAAGGTCTCGAACCCTTCGAATGCCAGCAGTACGGTCTCCGCAACCAGATCGCATGCCTCGTCGCTGTCGCGAGTCATGGCGAACGCAAAGTTCTCCAGAGGCTTCCGGCATGCCGCGAGAAGCCGGAGGAAGTGCTCACGGCGCATCGCATGTGCATCGTGCTGTATGTGATCGGAGGAGTCTGGCATCAACGTGGATTCGTTCTCATTGCGTGCATACAGAAGGTAGGAGGCACAGGTCGGGGAAAGGTTACGCGGGGAATCCGGAACGTGCAGCGGAAGGGTACGCTGCGATCGGCGGTTCGCGCAGACGCGGATGAGCCGGCAATCATAACCATGCAGGCTGCTCAACGCAACGGTGTGATGGTGAACGGAACAGCGAGGCCCGCTGTCGAAGTCAGACAGCGGGCCTCGGAGGAACCACGATAGTTTCCTTACGCGAGCGCTTGCTCAGAACGTTTACCCCAATATATATGTTGTTCAACGCTCAGGCTCGGAAACCGGTGGCAGTTCAATCAGAGGAGCCCTATGCCACAAAGGTATTGTGGGAACCCGGCAGCGGCACTACTCATTTACCACGCATCGGTGTGGTGTATCGTCACGGCATGGCGAGCAGTTGCGCAAACAGACCGGCGTGCTGCGTCCACCACCACAGGAAATCCAGCGGAGGTTACCACAGAGGATTGAACAACATTCCCGATGCGAGCTTGGGATAGAAGTACGTGCTCTTCTGCGGCATCACCGCACCGGACTCTGCCACAGCCTCCACCTGTTCGAGCGTAGGCTCGTTCATCAGCACGGCAAGCTGCGCATCCCCCTCCGAGACGGCATCCAACGCCTCCCCTGCATTCTTCACGTAGGAGAGATTGCGCTGCTCAACCTGCATCTGCGGCGTTATGCCCAGAAGACCATTCAGGATATGGTCGTGCAGAATGGTAACGTCGAGACGCGCGAGAGCAGCCGGTCTGTCGACATCGACAAGCTTGCCGGTATCCGCATCGCTACGAAGGCGCGCAAGCATCATCCCGCCATCGGTGGCAAGGAGAAACGATGGGCAGCCGCGGCTCGCCTGGAGCGCTGCAAGGGCCTCGGCTCGCGAACTGTGCGGCTCCAGTTGGAAATGGGGACGCAGTTCCGTGATCAGAGTACTGGACCGGAAGTCCGCAAGCCCGCGAACAACCCGATGCGTCGGGAGGATCACGAGGCCCGGATCGCTGGTAGGCGCAAGAAAGATCATCATCCAATCGAACGGCTGCTCCCCGCTCCCCTCACCAACCTCGCTGCGCCGGATACGTTGATAGTCGAGCGCGGTCTCGTATCGATGGTGGCCATCCACGATGAAGACCCTGTGGCTGGCAAGATCTTCGGTGAGATCGCGGACAACCTGCGGCTCCGACACGCGCCACATCCGGTGTTCCACCTCGTCGCCATCCACGGCAGCGATGATCGGCTCCTGGCCGGAACAGATTGCGGCGAGGCGCGCGGACGAGGCGCCCGATGGATCGCGATAGACGCCGAAGATTGCCTCGAGGTTCGCTGCGGTGGAACGCATCAACTCCAGGCGGTCCGCCTTTGGTCCGCTCAGCGTGCGTTCGTGTGGAAGAACTTCCCCGGCGCTGAACGGAGAGAGCCGGAGCAGCGAAACGAAGCCGCGCCGCTCGATTCGTTCGCCCGAGATCGGATGGGTGAAGATCTGCGCGTACGGAAAAAACGCCGCACGCTCCTCCCGTTCCAGCACCCCGGACGCGATCCACGACTGCAGCAGTTCGGCCGCATGCCGGTAGCGGGTCGATGAATCTCCTTCGGGGAGAATCAATTGAATAACGTTGTGAGGATCACCCTCGAGCAGCGCAGCTCGGCGTGCGGGCGAGATCACGTCGTACGGTGGTGCAATCACGGCGCCCGGATCGTTCACGCTGGAGAGGTTGTAGCGGTACGGCGCAAAGGGTACAATCGGCGGCATATGTGCTGGAGATCGGTGTGAAGAGCTTAACTTTACGGAGCGAAGTAAACGTTGTTGAACCAGGGAGGCAATGAACCGATGTCCAAACCAACCCAGACTCGACGTGGCCAGCGCTACCTGGGAGACGACAACAACATGATCGTTCACGACCTGGAGCGTGCGAAGGGTTCGTGCGAAATTGACGAAATCCTTGATGAGAGCCGAGGAGTTCGTTTTGAACCGGACACTTTGGAACAGGCAGAGCACGAGCGCTTCCGTCCCTGTTCGCGCTGTATTGTTTGATTACAGAGTTCCGGCCAGCCCTCCCGAAACATCTCACCCCCTCATCCGTTGCACCCGCCCGGCACCTATGCCCTGACAGCCCGCGGTTCGGGTTTCATGCGCAACGCACGTGTGTTCGCCGGCATGACACGGCATGGAAGACATAAAGCCTCGATCAACTCAAACGTTCCATCAACTAGCAACGCACCATGAAGAGCATCAAAACGTTCACGCTGGCTCTCGCAGTCTGCGCGGCAGGCTTCGCCTCACTGGCCGGCTGCAAGAACAACTCAACCGGACCGGACGGAACCGATCCCCTCACCAAGCCGGGCACTGGCACCACGTACACGACAACGGCCTACGAAACGGACTCCACGGGCGCCAAGGTGCCGGGAAGCGACTCCGTTACGGTTACGACGGTGAAGGCAACCGGCCTGACCGTTGGCGGCAAGAGCGACGTCACATTCCTCACGTCGGACCAGGGCGATTCTACCTACATCCATTACGAGTCGAACGGCGACGTGTCGCTCTGGTACGGCAACGCTCTCGATCCCACGGGTACGCACAAGTGGATCATCCTCCCGTTTATCAGCAAGACCCAGCAAAGTGTAAAGCTTCTTGATACCATTATTGCTGGCCCCACCGGCCCTGCTGCGGCCTCGATGTCCATCGTAACAAACGGCACCGGCGCAGAGAGCCTCACTACAGGTGCGGGTACCTTCAATGCCCTCAAGGGAACTATGGTCATAACTGCAACGATCCCGTTCGCCGGCCTCACCACATTCATAACAGCAACCCAGACCGTCTGGTTCGTCCCGAAGATCGGATATGTCGGCAAGAACCAAACGCAGGTGGTGAGTAACGTTCCCTCCATTCCCTTGACCACGACGAGTGGCAGTGTAGAAACCTTAACAGCATACAGCTTAAAGTAGCCCGTATGCTGCAGTGGGAATTTCTCATCTGCTCGATGCCGGGGCTCGGGGCTTGTCCCGCCGACAGTTGAA
>JAFDZV010000055.1 GCA_018266795.1 Bacteroidota bacterium
ACGCAAGTAGGTTACATGTCAATAGTACGTTGCGGCACGATCCAGGCGGCATCGATCGTCGAACAGGTATTACGCTCTTCTGCCGAGGACTTCATCATGCGAATCATGCAACCCGCCCGGCTGCTTTGCGCGATTGCCGCGCTGCTGGCTGCCGCCCCGCTCCTGCGTGCGGAGGAGCCCGATGCCGCTTCCATCCTGAAACGTTCGGACTCCGCCTGCGCCGCTGTGAGAACTGTTCGCTACTACGGCTCCTACACCTATGCCCGCTCCGACACCACGCACTGGGCCGGGCCGGTTGCGATCGCACGCCTGGAGTCCGGCGGGCCGTTGGGCGCCCGCGCACGCTACGACATCACCGGCGGGCTGGTCGCGTACGACGGGCATACCTGCATGGCCGTTTCGGATGCGAAGAAGATGGTGTGGCTGGATACGGGCGCAACCGCCACGGAGAAGATCACGGGCAACATTGCCGGGCGGCTGGTGCTCCCGATGTTCACCACGCTTGGCTCGTTCAGGGAGATGCTGGACTCCGATGCGATCTCCGCCCGGTTGACCGAGCACAGGACGATCGGCGGCGTGGATTGCTACAGCGTGCAGTTGATTCTTCGCAGCGACGGCGTGACAAGCAACGACACGGCCATCTGGGATATCGGCGTGAAGGACTATCTGCCGCGCCACTACCTCAAGACGCTGATGTACGATATCACCCGCCATGTTCGGGAGATGACGATCACCGATCTCCAAGCCAACGTGCCGATCCCTGAGGCCGTCTTCGCCCCGGCGCTGCCGAAGGATTACACCGCGGAGTACATCAGGCCGGCCGCCCCCAGCGCTCCGGCACCGGCGCTGACGAGCGGAGCCCCGGCGCCGGCGTGGTCGCTCCCGACGGAGAATGGAACGCTCCGTTCCCTCGAATCGCTGCGAGGCAAGGTTGTGGTGATGGACTTCTGGTACATCAACTGCGGCTGGTGCATGAGGTCCTATCCCATCATGGAACGGATTCACCAGCGGTACGCGAGCAGGGGCGTGGAGGTGATCGGCGTCAACTGTTTCGACAAGGACGCGGACGGCCCGGCCGCGTTCCTTCGCCGCCGCGGCGTTACCTACCAGACGGTGCTGCATGGCGACAATGTCGCAAAGGCCTATCTGGTGGAGGGCTATCCGACAACGGTGGTGATCGGCGCCGACGGCAACGTGCTCTGTGCGGAGGTGGGATACTCCGAGGACCTGGAACAGAGTCTCGGCTCCGTGCTCGATGCAAACATTCGCAGGTAGAGCGTGCGTACGAACCGCGCAGCGTCCGTATCCTTGCGACGCAGCGAAACAATCCATCCTGACTGCCACGAAGATTGGAAGCACCCGCGACGACGCTTCGCGGTTCCGTTGCCCGGCAGGCGCTCCCTGCGGGGAGCGTAAGATCGGACGAGGCATATGGAGCTACAGAGAGGATGCAATCACGCATTCAGCTTGACGATGCGGCGCCATCATGCTCCGCGACGGCAACCTATCTGTAGAGATCGTTTCCATTTCTCATCCCAGGTTCCGCGTGGAGCGGCCGGCCCATAGCCGGCTATCGCACCCCACGCAGCGGACGCAGCCAGCTCGTACGGCATTTGCCGAAACACTTCATTGAATCCATCGATGGCAGAATTCACGATCTCAGCGCGGCAACGCGCCACCGGTGCACTCTGGTTCGGCGCAGTCGGCCTGCTCCTTGCCGCCGTTGTTCCGTTTACCGACCGGGAGAGCTCGCACCGGAACGTGTTGCTCGAGGCGGCAACGATGCTCCAGTTCATCGTTGTGGCGGCAGGGGTCGGCAGCCGTCGCGGCGCACGCCTGGTTGCAGCGGCGCCGATGCGGCCCCTGGAAGCAATCAAGCTGAGCGTGTCGGTGGGCGTCTCGATCGCGCTCTGGGTGGCCGCAATCAATGCAGCATTCCTTGCGGTCACCGTCAGGCCGTTCGATGCCGGCACCATCGCGCTCGTGTGGCTGGCAATCCTGTTCTCCATCGGCATCGAGGCGATCGGGCTTTCGGTGATTGCCGGCTGGGGACTGAACGCGTGGCTTGCGCGGCGCGCCACGATGCAGTAGGCCACAGACCGGACCTGCGACCACAACTCCACGTCGCGCAAGCTTCATATGTTTGGGCTCGTGTCCGAACCGGGCCGACCTCTCCCCCGTTGCGAGGCCCGCAACCTCGACGATGTCGAAGTATCCATCGGCAATAACCCGCCGATGGTCTTCTCGGGTCGCGTGAGCAGGCCCCGCATCGCCGGCCGCGAACCGGCACGATATCGAGACTCGAAACCCTTCCCGACCTCTTCTTCTATCATTCTCTGCAATGTCGCAGCCGAAACGTCTCTTCCTTCTCGATGGCATGGCAATCCTCTTCCGGGGATACTTCGCACTGATCACCACACATCTCACCGGAAGGAACGGCGAGCCGACCGGCGGCACGTTCGCATTCTGCACCGCGCTTGTGCGGCTGCTGGAGCAGCACAAGCCCGATCTCATCGCCGTAGCCTGGGACAGCAAGGAGCCCACGTTCCGCCACGAACAGTTCACGGACTACAAGGCGAATCGCGACGAGTTCCCGGAGGATCTCGCGCCGCAGCTTGCGCGTGTGAAGGATATCGTGAAGCTCTATCACATCCCGTCGCTCGAGATGCCCGGCTTCGAGGCGGACGATATCATCGGTACGCTCGCGCGGCGCGCGGAGCGCGAGGGATACGAGGTATTCTGCGTAACGCCGGACAAGGATTATTTCCAGCTCGTGACGGACAACATCAAGATCTACCGCCCGTCGAAGCCTGGCGTTCCGGAGGAGATCGTGGACATCGAGGGCGTTGCCAGGAAGTTCGGCGTCACGCCGGACCGGGTGATCGACGTGCTGGCCCTGATGGGCGACTCCTCGGATAACGTTCCCGGCGTGAAGGGGATCGGCGAGAAGACGGCCATCCCGCTGATTCAGGAGTTCGGCACGGTGGAGGCGCTCTACGAGGGATTGGAGAGTGTGCCGAAGGCAGGCGTGAAGAAGAAGCTGGAGGAGGGGCGCGACAACGCATTCCTTTCGAAGGAGCTGGTGACGATTCATACGGAGGTTCCGGTGGAGGTCACGTTCGAGGAGCTCCATCTGGACCCGCCAAATCTTCCGGCGCTGATCCGCATGTACGACGAGCTTGGCTTCAAGTCGCTCGTGACGCGCTACAAGGGGATACTGGAGGATGGCGCGCAGGCGCGCAATGGCGAGGAGGCCGCCGACGGAGGCACACCTGAGTCCGGCAACGGAGTTCCCGCGGTTGACGGCGCGGAGCGGGCGGCCCATGGCGGTGAGCAGGCTTCGCCAGCCGGGGCACCGGCGGCTGAAACGCCCTCCATCACCTTCCATCTCGAGGAGATCAGGACGATCGCGGACGTTCCGCACAGCTATTCGATTATCCGAACGGAGGATGAGCTCGCCGCCATGGTGAAGCATCTGCTCGCGGGGCCGGTCCTCTCCTTCGATCTCGAGACCGACGGGCTGGACTGGCAGCGCGCGAACATCATCGGCTTCTCGTTTGCAACCCAGCCGGGGGAGGCGTTCTATGTGCCGGTGATGAACGCGGCCACGAAGACTCTCGAGGAGAACGACACGCTGTTCGGCGAGGAGAAGGTGCACGCGGCCACGGAGGGGCTTCCGCTGGACGTTGCGCTGAGGCATCTGGCTCCCCTTCTCGAGAATCCGTCGCTTCCGAAGACGGGACAGAACGGGAAGTTCGACATGCTGCTTCTGCTGGAGCAGGGGATTCACGTTGCACCGCTGGCGTTCGATTCCATGCTCGCGAGCTACGTGCTCGATTCCTCAGGCGAGCACAACATGGACGACCTTTCGGAGCGCTATCTGAACTACCGCCCGGTATCGATCACGGAACTGATCGGAGAGCGGGGAAAGGGGCAGTTGAACATGCGTGACATCCCGGTGGAGCGCGTCGGCGAGTACGCGGCCGAGGATGCTGACATCACGCTGCAACTGTATCGGAAGATGAAGGCCGCGCTGGACGAGCAGAACCTGACACGCGTGGCCGAACGCTTCGAGTTCCCGCTGGTGGAAGTACTTGCCTCGATGGAACATTGCGGCATCTACATCGACGAACCCTCGTTGAAGGAGATCTCGAAGAGCCTGGAGCAGACGGCCGCGAGTCTCGAGGAGGAGATTCACGAGCTTGCCGGCGAGCCGTTCAACATCGGCTCGCCGAAGCAGCTTGCCGAGATCCTCTTCGAGAAGCTGAAACTTCCCACGAAGAAGAAGACGAAGACCGGCTACAGCACCGATCAGTTCGTGATGGAGGAGCTTGCGGCACTGCATCCGCTGCCGGAGAAGATTCTGGAATACCGGCAGGCGATGAAGCTGAAGGGAACGTACGTGGATGCGATCCCGAGTCTGATCAATCCAAAGACCGGACGCGTTCACACCAGCTACAACCAGGCGGTGGCGGCAACGGGCCGCCTCTCATCCAACAACCCGAACCTGCAGAACATCCCCATCCGCAGCGAGATGGGACGCGAGATCCGCAAGGCGTTCAGCGCCGGCTTTCCCGACGGCGTGATCGTTTCGGCGGACTACTCGCAGATCGAGCTCCGCATCATGGCCCACGTATGCGGCGACGAGGCGATGGTGCGTGCGTTCCGCGAGAATGCAGACATCCACATGGCTACGGCGATGAAGGTGTTCAACCTTCCGAAGGAGCAGGTGACCGCGAACATGCGGCGCAAGGCGAAGGAGGTGAACTTCGGCATCATGTACGGCATCGGCGCCTTCGGGCTTGCACGGCGGCTGAAGATCGGGCAGAAGGAGGCGAAGGATCTGATCACGGCCTACTTCCAGAACTATCCCGGCGTGCAGGAGTACATCAACCGGACGGTGGAGAGCGCTCGTGAGCTGGGCTATGCGGAGACGCTGAGCGGACGCCGGCGGTACTTCCCGAACATCAAGGCGGCCAATCAGGCGGTGCGCGCCGGCGATGAACGCGCCGCGATCAACATGCCGATTCAGGGAACCGCAAGCGATATCATCAAGCTCGCGATGATCAACATCCATGCGAAGCTGCATGGAGTATTCCCGAAGGCGAACATGCTTCTGCAGGTACACGACGAACTGGTGTTCGAAGTGCCGCGCGAGGAGTCCGAGCCGCTTGCAGCGTTCGTGAAGGAACAGATGGAGACGGCATTCCCGCTCGGCGAGGTTCCGGTGGTGGTTGATACCGGCATCGGCGCCAACTGGTTCGAGGCGCATTGAGAAGAGGTGAGATTAGTTCTTGGTGCTTGGTGCTTGAACGGATGCGCCCGTGGTGCTTGGTGTGCCAAGGCCGAAGAAGCAAGTACAAAGCACCAGGATCAACAGCTCGGCGCAGCCGAGCGATCAAAGATCCAAGCACTCCCCCTCACCTCTCCAGCACCACACGCTCGGCGTGCATGCCGTACGGCGTCTGCATGAGGACGATGTAGACGCCGCCCGCAAGACCGCTCAGGTCGAGCATTACCTCCCCGCTTCCATCATACCGGTATTCCCGCACGGATCTCCCCATCAGGTCACGTACGTTCACACGGCTCTGCGGTGCAAGCGGCCCGCGGATGTGCACCACGCCGCGCGTGGGGTTGGGATACAGTGCCACGCCGGTGGATACCGCGGCATCCGGCTCCACGCCCGAAGGGGCTGGCACTGTGGAAATCACCGTGTTTGTAACCAGGGGGTGGTTGTAGTCGAAGTAGATCGTTGCATAATTCTGAATCTGCGTATTGGGGGCAATGCCTCTGTTCAGGCGGACGGCAAAGCTGAGATACCCTTCGCTTGCACTGCCGGTATGCGCACTGTCAGGAAGATTGATTCCATCGAATCGCCACACAAGCGACCGCGCACCGATCATGGAGAGTGAGTAGGGATGGCTGGAGGCACCGAGCACAAGCGAAGCCAGGTCCAGGTTGGAACTCACGTCGTCTACAACGATGATGCTGCGTGCCGTGTCGTTCCCGGTATTCTGAAAATGCACGGTGTAGGTCAGCACGGAATCCGTAGGCGCAAGCTGGCCGATGTCCCCGGTACCGGCAGGTTGCACGGCGATGTCGTTGGGATCGTAGCTTGCGCGGATCTGGCTGCACGTACGGCTCGCGTTATCCTCCGGATAGGCATCGCCGTCGCACACAATCTGTGCATCCGCGCAGAGCAGTGCTCCCCGTGTCGCAGTTGTTGGAACCGCCATCCAAACCAGGATTGTTCTGACTTCATCCGGCGCCATATCGTCGATCCGCCAATCGTACTCCATCGGCGTTGAACTGCTCGGCGTGACGCTGCTGGATTCGAGCGTGAGCATGGGATCGAATCGCAGGCTCACGACCCCATGGCTTGTCACCGTTCCCATATTGGTACAGGAAATGGTGTACTCGATCCCTTCCCCCGGCCGCGGCCGGCCGGCTGCGATGCTCACGCCGAGATCCTGCACGCCGGGGACCGGAGTAACGGCAAAGTTGTTTCCGCCCAACGCATCCTGCGGTGCATTCACGGTGATCGCATACGTCGGCGGTACATCCGGACAGTTCTGTATCCAGTGTCGCTTCGGTGCAAGGCCAAGCATGTACGCCCCGGGCTCGGCGAAATGACGATAGAAGCCGTCCGCGCCGGTGATCGCATAGCGCGCCCCGGGCTCCAGTTCGATAATCCGCAGCGGAACCCCGGTCTTCGCGCTGTCGTTTCCGCAATCATTCCGGCCACCAGGCATCACTCTGCCCGTGATGCCGGCGCAGTTGAACGATGTGCAGAGCCTCGCCACGTTCTTTGTCTGGATGCTGCAGGCCGTGGAGAAATCGCCGCCGCAGTAGAGATCGCCGTTGTATGCCGCAAGGAACCGCGTGAGGCCGCCGGGGTGCGCAACGCGATGAATGCCGCCTGTATCAACACGGAAAAGGATGGTCGGTGGTCCCAGCTGCTGGGCCGTAAAGTATTCCGAACCACCGATCGGGGCCAGCGAAACATGTAAGTAGAAGTCGCCCAGCGGGTCCAGCAGAGGCCGCCCCGATATGTCGTGCCACGATATCCCGTCCCACCAGGTGAGGTGCTGGTCGGCAGCTGGTGCACCCACCCGCCCGAGCTCGTTGCGGATCGCATACAGCCGATCATCCAGAACGAACAGCCCGGCGATCGCGCGCATGTCGCGCGTCCCGAGGGTTGACCACGTGGTTCCATCCCACCTTGCAAGGCCATGCGCATTGGTTCCGCCGATGCGCGAGAAATATCCACCGACATAGAGATCCCCCCGCCACTCTGCAAAGGAGGTTATCATAATACTATCCTTGTAGAAGTCGGTACTGGAATGGTCTACGATGGCACGCCACGTGGAGCCGTTGAACGCAACGATACCGGCGTGAATGTCGTTGCTGTCGATCACAAAGAAGATCCCTGCCACGAAGAGCTCTCCCTTGTAGACCGTCATTGGGAAGATCGAGGATAAGTAGGTGGAGGACAGAAAGCTCGAGCTGTTTGCCATCCTGTTGCCGGGAACCGCTTCCCAGGACGATCCATTCCATCGCGCCAGACCGTTGGTGCCGGGAATATTGTTTAATCGACTGAATCCACCTGTCAGATAGAGATCGCCCTGATAGGCCTGAAGAGCGCAGAAATCCTCGTTGGCACGATACCCGGAAACTGCCCTGAACGTGGAGACGGTTCGCCATCGGACACCGTTCCATGCTCTCAATCCGTAGGTGGAGTCATCGCTTCGGCTCACGACATACAGTTCGCCGTTCATCACTGCAGAACGATACGTGCTTTCCGGTATTCCCTGATCCACTGGTACCCATGCCTCGGTGTCGGAACATTCGTCGGGATGCGGCTGCGCCACGATTCGAAGAGGAAGCAATGCCAGCAAAATCAACGTCGCGAGAAGAGAGTGCGATCGTGTTGTCATGATAGTCTCGTAATCATTGAGGCCGGAACAATTGAGAGTACAGGCGCCGTGCACACTCCATCCAAGTGCACATTGCTGATCGTGCGGGGCTCGGTTACCCCCCTGCAGCCGGATCGGCGGCCCCCCCCGACCGCCTGCCGACGGATTCCCGGAGAGTGATCTGCGGGTATCAGCAGCCAACCATGCTCGGTATGCACGCGCTTCTTCAGGCATTGGCTCATATGCCGGTGCGGCCATCGCCTCTGCAAAGAGAAACACCAAAGCTCTAGTTACGTTGCAGGTTCTTCTCTCGCCGGCGCCGACGTGCCGATGCTGGCAGTCTGCGCACGACTCGGCTCATTCGGCGAACAAGACCGGTGATGAATGGGAAGGTCGCAACAGCTTTTACGGAGAGCATTACCCGCGATGCGTTCCGGCAATGGTGCAGCAGCATGCCACCCCGGCGACGCTCCGCTGTCCGGCGCGATCGGCAGCGTGCCTGTGCCCTGCCAATCGTCATCCTCCCCCGCTCAGGGGGGCAGGTCCAGAACGCAGATTCATTCCCGGCCCTCAATCGCAAATTGCGGCGCAGCCGGTGAGATGCCGGGCAATGCGTTTATTCTCCCGCAACGATGCGGCAACGTGCATCGCTTTGGCACTTTCCGTGTCCTTGTGATATCAGCCTGATTGAACAACGTTTCGTAGCCCCTATACACGTTCCATGAACTTCCGCATCCCGAACCCCGGCCTTCCCCAACGCAGCGACGCGGACCTCTGCGCGATGCTGCGCGGCGAGCGGGATGCGGCGGAGCGGGCGTTCAAGGAACTTTACCGGCGCTACGCGTCCAGGATTCATGCCTACTGCTACAAGATCCTTTCGAATAAGGAGGAGGCGGAGGACGTATTCCAGGAGACGTTCGTGAAGTTCTACACAAGTGCACAGCAGGAGCGGGAGATGACGAACGTTGCAGGCTATCTGTTCCGCATCGCACGCAATCTCTCGCTGAACCGGATTCGCGACCGCTCGGACCTGGATACGCTTGAAGGGATCGAGATCGCCGGGACGCCGGACCGCTCGCTCGAGAACAGCGAACTGCTGGGGCTGATTGCATCGGCCGTGGAGTTGCTGGACCTGGAGTTTCGCGAGGCGTTCGTGCTGCGCGAATACGAGAACATGCCGTACGAGGAGATTGCGGATCTGCTGGACATCTCGGTCTCCAATGCGAAGTCGCGCGTCTTCAGGGCGCGCCAGAAGATCAAGAAGCTGCTCGCACCCAATATCAGAGAACTGCGCTGAAAACCCGACGCCAAGAACGCTCGAGATCATGGTACACGAACAACAACTGCACGATCTGATCGATGGTTCGCTCGAGTACGGCGATGAGGTAGCCCTCTTCTCCGCGCTCAACGCCAACGAGGAGTTGCGTCGCGAGCTGAAGATGCTTCTGTTGATGCGCCAGGCGGTTGCACACGACTCGCGCGCATACACACCGGCACCGCAGTCGCAGGAGGCGATCTTCTCGCGCCTTGGATTCACCGGCGCGTCCACTGCTCCCCCGGAACCAGTCCTGGAGCAGGCTCCGGCGCCGGCTGCCGCAGGCAGGTTCCCCGGCGGCTCGTATCAGGGAATCATCGGCGGCATCATCGGCGCGTTCGTCATGCTTCTGTTTCTGATGAGCGGCGATCGCCGGCTCCCCGCTTCAGCCGAACACGGCGGCACGAACCGCACCGCGACGGCAGATGCCGCGCAGCTCGATGGCAACCGGCCTGCCCCGGGGCGCCTGTTGATGGATGCCGTTGCGGAGACCTATCGCTCCGGTGACGATGCCGTCCACGTTCTCTCCGCGGCAGCTCCGTTCAACCCGGAAGCATCCGGCAGGATGTTCGCAACGGCAGAGCGGCGGCGCGGCGGCCATGCTGCGACGTTCGAGAGCACGGAGGGGAACGATCGGCGCGCCGCGAACGCACCGGACATCCGGCCGGCAACGTTCGGCGTCGAGCAGAATCGCGTTGGTGCTATCGCGCCGCGTTCGTTTGCCGGACCTGATGGATCCATCCTTCGCAGCGGTCCGAACGGTGATGCGGCGCTGCAGGAGTCGCACGGACGCATTGCCGCAACCGCTCCGTTGCCGGTGGGAGACGATCCGCGCACGCAGACGCCGGTGATCACGGAGTTTCGTGCAGTCACCGACCGGAACGCCGTCCCGCCGCCGGCCGCGCTCGGCTCCACGTCGACATCGCTTCTGAGGAACCGGGGTGTCGGGATCTACTACAAACTCGACGATCCGCAATGGGTAGGCGCGGAGGTTGGAGCCGAGGAATTCTACCTTCGATATCGCTCCAGACTGCCGAACGGCGACCTGGTACAGCATGAAGAGAACCCGCTGCTGATCTGGGGAGGCGCAAGCTTCAAACAGTTGCTGCGGGTTGGTCCGGGACTGGAGCCGTATGTTCAGGCCACACTGGGTGGAACGCGCATCGGACCGCTTGGTCGCGCGACAGTGGGGACCTACTTTACCATCGTGCCGGAGCTGCGGCTGTTCGCCGGCCTCGAGGCGGGAATGCTTGCCTACCGTTTCGACGGCGCCTGGTACACCGCACCGAAGTACGGCGTGAACTACGGGCTGTCGCTACGGTTCTAGCAGGCGGCCCGTTCGCAGTTGCGGGCGGCACCCGCGCTCCATCGTGAGCTCCAACGCGCCCGCCGGGCGCCGACAACGAACTGTTGATTTCCGATCTTGCTCACTCCCGTGCACACAGGGCAACGCATCATATCGCTCCTGCTGTTCGGCGTGCTTGCTTCGTGCAGCTCGCCGATCGATATCGATACCAAGCGCATCGACACGCGGCTCACCAACTATGTGAAGCTGCAGGAGATGACCGCGAGCATGCGGATCATTCATCCCCCCGACTCGGCAGTTGCCAGCAACTGGCTGTTCACGGTTGCCGACGGCAGCTTTCGTGTGGACACATCGGCAACGCCGCCCCGTCTCTGGCTGAACTACCGCCTTGTAGCCGCGCCGGGAAACGGCGCTCAGGCAACCACATTGAAGGAGCTTCGCGTGCGCATCGACGGCATGCGGGCCGATTCCACCGGCCCCCTTGGGAGCGATCCCGATCGCGGCAGCGGAGCCGTTACCCGGTTCGTCTCGCGAGGTGTTGAGTTCACAACGAACGCAACGGCAAACGCAAACGCCGCTCTTCGCTATACGGCCGGAGCGGATCCCTCCATCCTCGGCACCGTTGTGCTTGGAATGAACCTGAACGATTCGCTTTCCGTTATCGCGGTGCTCAACTTCCGCGCCTCGCGCGATTGATCGTTGCCGGAACGCGCGCATCCTCCATGCAGACATTGATGCCCCTCTCGATCCCCTCCCGGATGCGTGCGATCACGCTCTCGCGGCAGCGCACCGGACGGATGGTATCCCAGGCCGCGGTGTCGGCCGGCTTCGACACCCACTTGGATCCTTCGTTCCTCAGGAGGCATCGTGGCAGCTCGTGGTCTCGCAGAGGGTGTCGGCGAGGGAGAAATAACAACGCCCGGCTTTGTGAATGCACAAAGTCGGGCGCGAAATTGTTCCTGTTATTCCGATGCGCTATCGCACGATGACCATCTGCCTGGTGAGGTTGACAGTGCCGGCATGCAACCGGTAGTAGTAGGCGCCGGGAGGAAGCGCGCTGGCATCGAGCCGCGCGGTGTGTGGGCCGGACGGTTCCTCCCCATCAACGACGGTTGCGACCTGCTGGAGGAGGCTGTTGTAGAGGGCGATGGTCACATGCCCGCTCGCTGCAAGGCTGTAGGGGATAATCACTTCGCCGCTCGTTGGGTTGGGTATGCTCTGGCCGAGGCGGGTTGCGGCAGCACCAGCAGTTGCATCCTCGACGCCGGAGGGTGGCGTGAGGAGTTCGGAGAGGGGGCGGCGGTAACAGCCATCAAGCGCAGTAGCGATGAACAATTCACCATTGTACAAGTACAAATCGTTAACCATTACTGAACGGCTTGCGTTCAGGCCATCGTTATCTAATCGCCATGTTTGAGCCGAGTCATATGAAGCGAGGAAGCCGTAGTCACTTGCAGCAAAGACTATAGAATTTTGATAAACAGAAAAATTTGACAAATAACGGACATATTGCGGGAATTTATCGGCAATGTTAATCCAATTAGCGTCAGTTCCTTGAGATCGATAAGCTCCTCCTGTCACGATACTTGCTAATACAAAATCTGATCCAGACGCGATACTATAAACCGTTCTAGGCGGCATCCCATCTGAATAAGGAGACCACGCTTTCCCTGAATCAACGGAAGCATAAATCCCATGCAAGCGAATAGCACATAGAAGCTTACCCCCATACTTTGCAACAGTCTGAAATGATCGAACTGGCAACAAACCATTTTCCGAACGAGCCCATGTAGCTCCATTGTCAGTAGACTGAGCCAAACCACTATCCGCCGCCATATACAAATTTGACCCGAGGCGTTCAAATCGATGCACGACATGTCCCGCTGCAAACTCTGCGCCTACAGCATACCAACTATCCCCATTGTCGGTTGAACGGAAGGCTCCGCGACCCGTGCCGAGAAGCAGCAATCCGGGTTCGTTGTAGAGGGTAATGAAGATAGAGGAATCCGGCAATCCTTTATTCTTAACATCCCATGTTTGCCCATTATCCGATGTACGACGCATCTCGCCGATCTGAGTACCGGCATAGATGTACCGACCGTCAACGGATAAAATGACAAAGTTTGTACGAGCAGTTCCCTGGATAGGACGCCATTGCGCAGACAGCGGGCTACACAAGCCGAACAAAAGCGTCAAACTTATTGGAATTCCCGTGACAAGATTCATAAAGCTCCTTTTTTCAATAACCGCTTACAATCACTACAGGCCAAGACGATCTTCAACCATAATAATGTTGATGGGGGCGACCGCACCAGGCTCTTGACTACCCCCCAATACATACATCATTTTTCTTTGACTCACACCTCTCACAAGAGACTCTCTGGCTACATTGAAGTTAGCAAGCACCAGCTTCCTAGCGACAAGGTCTGCTAAATTTTGAAAAAAATCTTCCGCAAGAATGGGTTCGACGTCGTAATCATGATCAAAAGCAATACGAAAGGCATATCCATCAAAGAACAAAGAGTCTGCTAAGGAGATGACCATTGTGACTCCAAGAGCCACTACATATGCATACTCCCCGCCCAAATAATTAGAGCTGTATCGCGTAGTGTAATTAGCAACGGGTATGTCCCGATCTCAGTTG
>JAFDZV010000056.1 GCA_018266795.1 Bacteroidota bacterium
ACCCACTTGATTAAATGAAGCGCCATATTTTTTCGGTTCCGTGCTCAGAATAGCGCGATTAGCTCGGCCGCTGATAAAGGCAAGGTTTGCGATCTCGTTGATCTTACTCTTCTCGTAGCCATGACGCGCCAGCAGGGATTTCGGGAAGATATGATGGAACTCGATATAGTGCAATTTCCCCTGATGCGTCAGTGAGAGTCCAAGACCGCTTCGCCAATCGCGTGCGCCAAGCGCCTTCAGTGCGAGATATGTCGTAGCAAATAACGGGCTCCGCGTACTGCGCCCAATGAAATCCTGCGCATCCACGGTCGTCCGGCCAAACTGCTGATACAATGGTACGTGCAATTCATCAACGGAGGCATTCCGAAATATAAGGCTGAGATCCTGATCGAGGATCGTTTCGGTAGATCCACGACTGAAGCGGCCGAAGGCATTGGCAATCAGCAGCCATCGCAACAGGCCCCGCTCCTCATCCCTTGATAACTGGAATCCACGGTTCGCTCCGAATGCCGCAAGTGCGATAATCAGAAAAGGACTGCTCAACAGCGACTCGTCCTCGATAGCTGCGTTCGTCCGAAGGAAATTGACGGCGAAGCGTATCCCGTCCTTGGCCTTGCCCCAAGCATCCTGCATCTGTTGGGTTGAAATATTCTGGACGGTCTTGAATCGACTCTGACGCGTTGCAAACACCACCATACTGCGAACCAGCAAGCCGATATCCAGCGTAAACCAAGCCTCCTCGATCTCGTCCGCAAACTCCTCGAACAGCTTCAGAGAGTTCTTCCAACGGGCCGTCACCTGCGCGAGTGCCAGATCGGAGCCACGCAACTTCATGCCTAAGGAGTTCACACGAACGAAAATTTCCGCGACTTCTTCATAGGCCATCCCTCGCTCAAGAACCTGCATAACGTATGGGTAGTCCCGTATGGAACGCAGCTTCTGAAGTCGTTGCGAGAATTTCTCATATTCGGGATCATCCGGTTGAAGCCCGAGCGGTTTCAGAATCGTCCAGTCACTTTTGCCGCTGAACACGTCGGTCACACGGATCCATGTTGGAATCGACAACAGCTGCCTTGACGACACAACGAACGTACGGCGCCCCAACCTCTGCTGAAGACTTTCCGCGCTGCCAGATGCCTCGTCTTCCGTATCCTCGTCATCGTGATCGATCGTCGGCGTTTCCACATCATCATCGACCTCTGTGACATCAAGCGGCGGGCCATCGGGATGCGCAACATTGAAAAGAATCTCGATCGGTCGTTTGCGGTTGCGAACGGTGACGGGCTCTCCTCGAATCACCGATACCAGCGAGGTTATTCGTTGCTGGCCATCCAGTAATAGCTTCTGTGTCGCGAATATATTCTTCTCCTGTTCGATCGCGAGGTCGCGGGTCGGGGAATCCTGATCAGTCTCCCAGACGAGAACCGTACCCGATGGGTAGCCTCGATAAAGCGAATCCAGTAAATCACGTACACGTGTGGCGGTCCAGACATATCCACGCTGCATTTCCGGGAGACGTAATTCCCCGCGCGTTACCATATCGACAAGTTCACTGACTTTCGTGTCAACCTTCGGCATATTGAATCTCCTTTCTATTGAATTGCGGAACCGGCACGTAATTAAATAGGTCGCAACGTTTCATCATCACGATTCAATGCCACTTTTATATCACAGTTTCTCTCCGTGCGTTAACCAAAGTGGCCTAAGAATGCGCGCGCAATCGCTCTTAACTTTATTGCCCGTTCGTTGATCAACGTTCGACCGTGAATGCCGTCCAACCCAGCAGTAAAGGTGATCAGGAGAGTAGGCACGGATACCCGACCAACCACCTATGAAAGCATGCGATTAACATCGATGGCCGTGTCCGAGATAGGTTCCTCGAGTTGCCGCACCTCACCTCCACACCCCCACTTCCTCCCGCCACACCTGCCCTTGGCTCCGCACTACGACCCAGTACATCCCGCTCGCAAGCCCTTCTGTAGTGACGTGCGTCTGGTACGTTCCCACTCCAAGCATCTGCTCGGCGAGTATGCGCCCTACTGTGCCCCCCATCACATCCACAATCTCAATGGTCACAGGCGATGCCTCGCGCAGGCTGTAGGTGAGCGTGAAATCGTCACGAGTCGGGTTGGGCCATACCTGCAGCCCTGCAAGGAGCGGTCGGTGCGATGATGACACAGCGCTCACCGGTGTTCCCGGTTCGGGCCGGTCGCTCACGGTGAGATCCGGAGCCACGTTCAGGCTGCGCCACACGAGCCCCCGTTCATTCGAACCGAAGCGCACACCGCCGCCACCCACGGTTGCCGAGCCATCGCGTGGCTGTTCCTCGGTGAGTGCGTAGAAGCCATCACCGGCGCCGAACGCCGTGAGCGCGCTCCACACATAGGCGGTAGTGTCGCTGAGAAATGGAAGGTTGTCCATGTGTTTCCAGGAGCCGGCGTCGCCGAGATTGCGCATCAGCATCGCACGAGCGCCTTCGCCAACCGGCATGCTATCGCCCCGCGGCACGCGCTGGTAGGAGATCACGGCGCGATCGCCATCACCGATGGAGGCAGCGGCGTTCTGGATATACATCGCCGAATCGCGCACGGCATATCCGTCAGCCGCGGCCCAACCCGCGCTGGCACTATCCCATACGCGCACGTCGAGGCCGCTGGTGAAGGCACCGTTCGTATCGCTGGCAATAGATGTCCAACCAAGCACGGCACGATTCCCATTCGTCGCCAATGCCGTGCTGTTGAATGTCTGCCGGCCAACGGCACGTGCAACCTCGGCCGGTGTACTCCAGGCCGAACCGTCCCACACCGATGAGAGCACACGGCCATCGTATGTACTGTCGATACCGTCCGGATCGTTGGTCCAGACGGCAAGCGCCCGGCCGCTCCCCAGCGCACCAACCTGCAGATTCCGGTTCATCCCCGTCACGCCGGGAATCGGTTTCGGCGTCCGACTCTGCGGCGCCCCGCCGGTATGTTGTAGTTGCGCGTAATAGAGGCTGCTTGTACCTGCCTGCTCCTGCGCAAGCCAGGCCAGCATCGCATTCTCCTCGCCCAGCGCACAGATGTGCGGCTCGGCTTCTGCCCGGCCGCTCTCGGGCGTGGTGGCATCATCAGCCATCATCATCGGCACCGATACCGTGCCCGCGGCATTGTCACGGAAGGCGACGTACACATCCTGCGCTGCGAGAAGGCGCTGCAGATTGATGCTGTCCGGCAGGGTCGCGGGCGTGTACCTGTTCTGCGTCCATGCAACGAAGGCGGAGCCGTCCGGCAGAGTGGCAATCGAGGGCGCGCCGACACCGTGCTCGTTGCCGGCGACAAGCACCGGCGCATTGAACGCGGAGGTGCCGCTATCCATCGTGGCGATCCAAAGCCCCGTGCGACGGCTCAGGCTGTCGATCCAGGCAACACCGATACGGCCAGCATGCGCGGCAATTGCCGGCTGCGGCGCGTACTGCGGCATCGGCGGTGTTGAATCGACAAGTGATGTACTCGCCTTCAGCAACGGACCATCGTTCGTTGCGACAATCCGCCCGGGCATGCGACCGAAACTCTTCCGGTACAACTCCTTGGGCCCCACATGCCAGACTTCGAACAACCAGAGCATGCGTGCTCCGGTCTCACCATAGACAGAGAGATTGCCTCCGAACGTTGTCGTGGTCTGGCTTGCTGGCACGCTTACATACTCCAGGCCGCCACCCAACTCGGCAACGACGCTGAGCTTCCCCTCGACTTTGACCAGAAGCCCGCCGAGTACATTGAACGAGCCGCGAACAAAGCCGATCGCCACCAGCTTTGCCGCAAGGCTCGTGGCGTCGGAACCATCACGAACAAAGCCCCATTGGTCCCCATCATTGCCGACGACGGCCTCTCCCTTCAACATCCCTTCAACGGAAATACCGGCATCGAACGAGATATCGCAGAATGCAGGAAGTGGAATCGTGAAAAGAGGAATGTCTGCCGAAAAGAGATGCTGATAGATCGAGTCGGCAACCTTGAGACGAAGATTGAAATCCTGATCGAGCGTGACGTTGGCCGTGGGAAGCGGAATGCCACGGCGCGTTGCACGCTGTCCGAACAAATCCACGCCGAACGCGAGCGAACCAGTGCCGACGGTTGTTGCACGAGTATCGATGTGATACGTAAGATCGATTCCCACAGAAGGCTTCACCAGCCGATACGTCCTCCCGCCGATGCCCGTCATCGTTTCCGGCACCGTGCTCTCCAGTCCAGTCGGGATCGCGTAATCGGCGTGCAGCGCAACGTTCGTGCCGGCGACGTTCACACCGGAGAGACTGGCATCGTGCAGCCATGAGGGCTCCGGGAGTACGGTGATGTCGTACACGGGTGTCTGTGCGATCGTGTCCCCGGCCAGATTAACACAGTATGCTTTCAGTTTTGCGCCCGGAACAAGACTCCCCATATCATACCCCTGAATCCATCCGTTCGACGGAACAAAATCCGGCTGTGTCCAGAGAGGTTGCGATGGCGCGTCATGGAAGAAGTAGAAGAAGACGCCCACAGTACCGGTAGGTGCGCCGGTCATGACGAAGTCATTTTTGACTTCACTCATCCCCTGAACAAACGTCCCCCACCCGAGTGATGCGGAAATCGTCTGGGCATGAGAGACATTGTTCACGAAGAGCAGGACAAGAACGAATGCGATGATGCGGGCGGTATGAATCTTTATCATCCAACGCACTCACGATTGGATATTGAATGAAAAACCGGGCAGCACAGGGAATGCGCACTGCACTCAGCGTACAGGAACTCAATGGGTAATGCAGGGGTGAGAAAATCGGGAGCGCGGCAAATGTAGCGTCGTAGATCGTACCAGTCAAGCGGAGATGACCGGCTACGCCATGCCCCCACCCCCATGCTATATTTGCCGGCCGTTCACCCGGGCTGCGCAGCGGCCGCCTGTATATCACGATGTATACAGGGCAACGCGCTGCTTCGATCGCGGGCATGAGCGGTTCGATGCAGTGGTTACCGCGTGCATTGTGCGAACGGCCAGTATTCCTCCTCCCTCTTCATTAGTCCAGGCACGCCCCTCCCCATGGGTGAAGGTGGTGCGCGAATGTCCATCAATCACAACACACTTCGAAGGAGAGCAGCATGGGAACAATTACCTGGGGTGGCTACACATGGAATACGGGAACGCAGCCGGCGCCGCCGGCGGTTGCGGCGCCCCCCGATCCGAATCTTCCGTACTATAATTCGAATATGTGGCAGGCGCAGAATGTGTCGGTGCAGAGCAACTGCCTGCAGTTGACGCTTGCCCGCAACTCCGGCTATATCTGGGATTCGAACACGAACAGCCTGCAGCCCTCCAGCGGGCCGGACCAGATATGGGCGGCGGCGCAGGCGGTGCTGCAGTTGCCGTCGGGGACGCAGCTCACGTACGGTGATTATCTGGTGACGGTGAAGGCGGGGACGGCGGCCTCGGGCGGGCAGAGCGACTGGGCACCCTTCACGGGGAGCAACACGGCTTCGGGCGCGAACACGAGCACGATCTTCGGCACGTTTCTCTTCGATCCGCAGGCAGCGCCTCCGTACAACGAGATGGATATCGTGGAGATCGGCTACCAGAACCAGAATCAATCGGGGGCGTGGATCAACCAGCAGCCGGGTGGCCCGGTGCCGAACGATGCGCAGTTCGTGCTGCAGCCGTGGGATTCCGGAACGCCGGGGCAGGCCAATTGGAATTATGTGCACCGCATCAATCTGGACTACAACAGCATTCCGGCTGGAGGCGAGATCACGTTCGTGCTTCGGTGGCTGCAGGGCCAGCCGCTGCAGTTCTTCGCGGCATACGGCACCTATACCGATTCCACGTTCCCCTTCACCGGCCCGAATACGATAACGTGGCAGACGCCTGCATCGGTGCAGGGGAGCATTCCATCGCCAACGCCGACGCTGACGCTCTATCTGAACCTGTGGCCGTACGGCGGCCCATCAACGAACGCGCCGGTGAACTTCGCGGTTACGGCGGTGACGATTCCGACAACGACGTGAGCCGGACCGCGGATACAGGCCGGAGACTGAAGGCCGGGTGTACAACCGTCCGGTCTTCCGTACTGTTCCGGCGGAAGCAGGCCAACGCATGCATGACTCAGCGGAACATCGTCTTACGATATCAGTCGCATTCTCGGATCCATGCGCTCGCAAGAGTCAGGGGCTGATGATGAAGTGCTGCCGAATGCGCTCGACGTATGCCGCGGTACGGACCGTATGCTCGCTCCACGATCCGGTCCACGGCTGTTGCATGCTCAGCCCGGACCAGCGGAAACGCTGGGCCACTGGCCGAGTGCTCGCGACAGCAATGCATCCGCCGGCTGATCCCGATCGGAACGGGATCGAACGCAGGCATTACCTGCGCGGGCAGAGATCGGTCGCTGGAGCCGGTCACGATAAAACCGACGGAGGCCCCCCAATCGCCGGCGCAATTGATCGAGGGATGGGTCTGGTACCCATCCCTCGGCCACATTCACGAACGGTGCAGTGACGCATGTCACAGAAGGGGTGCCATGTTCATACCCGAGCGGCCGATGCTGCGTTGCCGAGCCCCCGGCATCGTGGTTGCACGGCAACTACAGCGGCACCGCCGTTCGCGATATCCGGACGCTGCGGGCAGGGCGGCTCGAGCCCACAAACGTTCAACCAATTCACTTCAACGGGGCAACGGCATGAATACAACCTTCGAACGCGGTGCGGAACTACTGGAGATTGAAACGGACTCGACTCACCAGCCGATAACATTTCTCGTAGGTGCAACGATCCAGGGATTCGGCCCAACGGATGATGGAATTACAGTCTTTCCCGTTTAAGCAGGACATGGTAGTAGTGGGGAATCTACCGATACGCTCCTCGCTGCTCAATGTACCGACCTCCGTGTTTACTGCAACCAGCCCTGACGGGATCAGCATACCAGCGAATCGATCCCAGTAGTCCCGCATCCACACACCCTTGAACGGCCACGGCGCCCGATGTGACAGGCGGCGCTCTTCCTCCGGCAATCTCTCGATCCGCCTGCCGGTATATCCCTTCCACAATCGCACGATCGTCGCAAGCGCCACTCCCGCATACGTACGCATCAGCACGTGCACGTGATCCGGCATCACCGCCCATGCAATCAAATCGTAGCGCTCGCCGGCAAATCGAATTGGGAGAAGCGTGGAGCAACTATATGCCGGTATGCCGAGCGCTCCGAGTGGCGATGCGGGAACGCCGGCGATACGCTCACTCCCCCACCACCCGTTCGATCCTCCGGTCCGGCACCAGCCAGATGATGGCCACCGATATGTAGGCAGCGAGCGCGACCCAGGTGTTCACCCATGTGAGCGGAATCGCGGCGGCGTAGATCACCACGGAGATCTTCCCCTTGAAATCGTTCCCCAGAGCCGCGGCCAGGGTTGACTCCCTGCCATGACGAGCCAGCAGCACGCGCGTGAGAATGAAGTAGGCGATGGCAGCCATCAGCAGCACGCCGCCGTATGCGGCCACCGGAAGCGCAGCCGCGTGATTCTCGCCAACCCAGCCGGTGACGAAGGGAACCAGCGAGAGCCAGAAGAGTAGATGGAGATTCGCCCAGAGGATGCTCCCGTTCACGTGCTGAACAACGTGCATCAGATGATGATGGTTGTTCCAGTAGATCCCCACATACACGAAGCTCAGCACATAGCTCAGGAACTCCGGCAGCAGCGGGCGCAGCGCCTCCAGATCCGCGCCGTGCGGTACCTTCAGTTCCAATACCATGATGGTGATGATGATCGCGATCACGCCGTCGCTGAACGCTTCGAGTCTTCCCTTGGTCATGTGGAGTCCGGATTGTGAGTGCGCCCCGTTCGCGCGGGAATCTACTGCGGCGTGCCGGCAGCTCCAATTGGTGATTGGTGTGGAAGGGTTCAACCGCAAAGGACGCGATGGAGCGCGGAGAGGGCGTGCATCTCTGCGTGCCGGCACGCTCCGCGGTTGGCTTCTTATGAACTCTCGAACGGTTTTCGTAGACTGAACGGTTTGAACGGAGCGTAATGCTCCATCGTACATCGAACATGGAATCCGCAGCGTTCATGACACGTGATATATCGAGACCGGAGAGGAACGAGTACTACATGGGAATCGCGATGGCGGTACGGCGGCGGGCCAACTGCAAGGGGAACCGGGTTGGCGCGCTGGTTGTTGTCGGCAATCGCATCGTCTCCACCGGCTACAACGGCACACCGCAGAACATGGTGAACTGTCTGGACGGCGGCTGCGATCGCTGCAACAATCGCGAACGGTATCAATCGGGAACGGGATACGATCTCTGCATCTGCGTGCACGCGGAGCAGAACGTGATCCTCTCCGCCGCGCGCTTCGGCATCGCGCTCGAGTCCGGCATCGTCTACACCACCATGCAGCCCTGCTTCGGCTGCGCGAAGGAGATGCTGCAGGTCGGCATCGACGCCGTGTACTACCTCCATCCCTGGGCCTTCCCGGACTCCAAGGTGCAGGCTGAGTACGAGAAGCTGCTCTCCCGATTCCCCGGCGGCGTGAAGCAGTTGCAGATGGATGACCCCGATGCAACATGGGCGGTCTCCTCCCTTCGCGCCGCAGCCGCCCGCGAGAGCGACGACACCGGGCACTCGGCAGCGTGAACGTTTGCGCTCGACGCCTGCCGGTGCACGGCGGGCGTACTGTCATGAATCCCGGAGACTGCACTGCAGGAATCCGGGCGCTCCGCAGCACTGCCCCGTGCCCTGTTGCAAGCCACACCAACGCTCACCGGTAATCGACAGTCCGTTTTTCGACGCCACGAGGGGGCACTCGGGGTGCATTTCATGCTGCGTTGCAACGATGATTCAAATTGGCCACGACGAGCAATCCCATGTGGAAGATCCTATCAACCTCGAACGGGCCAATGACACCAGAGCATGCTCCCCCCCATCGCGACGTACTCCTGAGCGCCGGCCAACTGCGCGAGCTGATGCGCACCGCACGCAGTTTCGTACCGGACCGGGTTGCCCGCGCCTTACTCCACCGGCATCCGGCAATCCGCCAGGAGGACGCGCAGCAGACGGCGGAACTCCTCGAACAGCTTGTTGATGCAGCCCGGCGGCACCTGGCGGATGCAGGCATCGGAGTGCCGCTGCGCCAGCGGCCGGAGAGGGTGAAGGTCGCGCGGCGCGAACGGGAAGGGGCCGAACGTCTGTGCGCACTCCTGACACATCTGGCATGCTCGCTCGCACTCTGCGGGAAGGAGGCGGCCGCACGGCGCACCGCCGCCGAAGGCATTGCATGGGGCCGCCTCTCCGGTAACCGGTTCCAGTACTCGATTGCATGGGGCGTGATGAGCGCCATCCATGGCCGGATGGTGGAGCCGGAAGCAGAGGAGAGCGCCTGCCGCTGCGAACTGGAAGCGGCGCGCATGTCCGCGAACATCGGCGCGATGCTCATGGCCCTGCACCACCTTGCACGGCTGATGGTGAATCGCGGACGGATGAACGAAGCGGAGCAGGCGGCCGATGAAGGCCTTGCGCTTGCCGGGAATGGCGCGCATTCCGTTGCGCTGGGACCGTTGCGCGGACTTCTGCTGATGGACAGGGCACGCATCGCCGCTCATCGCGGGGAGGACGCCGAATGTCTGCAGATGCTTCTGGAGGCGGAACGCTGCTGCGACGCAATAAGCGATCCGCTTGGACGCCTGGCGGTTCTCTCGCGCCTCGCGGAGGCATACCGGCGCCTGGATTCTCATCGCACGGTAATTGACCTGAGCGAGAATCTGGTTCAGCTTGCCGGCGCCGCAGGCGCGCGCGCGGCCGCCGCCGACGGATATTGCGACCTTGCCGAATCGCATATCGCCCTTGGCGCACCGGACCGTGCGGCGGAGGCGCTGGGGCTGGCGCGGGAACTGCTGATACCGCGATCGCACAGTTTGCCGGCCCGCACCATTGCCCGGTGTGCAGGGCTGTACGCAGCCATCGGCCGCAACGCGGAAGGGATGGCGATCGCCGCCCCACTTCCGGAGCTTCCGGAGGTTCGGCGCCAGCCGGAACTGCGTGCGCACGTCCATGCAACGCTTGGCACGATCGAGGCGCAGATGGGCAATCACGCCGCCGCCGCGGATCACTATCGCCTGGCAATCGAGAGCGCTCCCGCGCCGTTGCGGCAGCGTGCCAGGTCGTTCACGCTTCGGCTGGCGGAGGCCCTGCACAATCTCGGCCGCGATACGGAGGCAACTGCACTGCTCGCGGAGATTGTGGAATCGGCAGCGTCCGGCGTCGCGGAGCGCGCTGCAGCAACGCGTCTGCGCGCTGCCATCGCGGAGCGCCGCGGCGATCTGCACACGGTGATCGAACTGGAACGCGCGGCGTTCGCACTGGGACGGCAGGTCATCGAGGAACAATCGGAACGCTCGCTGCGCAGCGCGCAGGTGATTGCCCGAACGGATCTTCAACGGTGTACTGCCGACCTGGAGCTCGAACGGCGTTACCGTGCCGAACGGGAGCAGGCCGCAACGACCGGCGACGAGCGGGAGCGCGCCGCCATCATGGTGGAGGAACGTCTGCGCAAAGCCCTCACTCGCACCGTCCCCGATCAGGGGAAGGCGATCGTTCAAAGCCTTCATCAGGCGCTCACGTCGATGCGTACCGAAGGAACGCAGAGCGAAGCCGAGGCGCGGCCGCGATTCACGAATGGCGTGGAGGCGGAGTTCTACCTGCGCCTTCGCGAACGATGGCCGGATCTGACTCCGAAGCAGGAGCGCCTGTGCGGCCTTCTGCGCGCGGGCCTTCGCACGCACGAGATCTCGGCACTGCTTGGCCTGGAGCCGGAAGGCCTGAAGGCCCAGCGCAAGCGGTTGCGGAAGAAACTGGGCCTGCCTCAACAGGAACGCCTGGAGCAGGCGATCGCGGCGATATAGAATTTGGAATGGAGAATGGCGTATGGGATTTGGGGCACACCAGCGCCACGAAGGTCCCTGCCGGGCATCCGCCGGACGGTAATCGCACCTGCATGGGCAGTTGCGGCCGGGATGACGCGGGAACCGCGATGTATAGGTCGATCGAGGCCGCAGTTGCATATTGTGCGTGCCGCTTCGGGATGTGAGGGCCAGATAGGCAGCTCGGGCAGGCACGCATCATCCCCGCTATCGAAATGGCTTCGACGTCGACAACGTTCCATGACGAGTCCCTGATTACTGCTCAGGGCATTCGCGAAATGATTCGCGACGCTCATGGCACATCCGCTCCGGATCACGTGGCCCGTTCCCTTCGCCACGTGTACCTGGAACCGATCGAGGCGGACGCAGCGGAGATCGCCGAGTTGGTCCGCGGGCTGGTGGAGGCCGCACGCGAACGGATTCTCCGTGCGGATATCGAGCCGCTGTACAACGAGAAGGGAACGCCTACCCGGCTCCCGAAGCGGGAACGAGAGAGCGTCTCGAATCTGGCGATGCTCCTGGCCATGCATTCGATGGCGCTGACAGTTGCCGAACGGCCGGAGGAGGCGCTCGCAGCCGGATACGAGGGAGTGGCCTGGAGCCGTACCGCCAACAACCTGGAACAACAGTCGATACTGTGGCAGACAATCGTGGCGGCGCTGGATCGTACCGGCCGGTTCGAGGAGAGCGCGGCCGCGGTTCAAACGCATATCCAGGTTGCACGCGCATCGAAATCGCCGCAGCAGCTCGTGCTTGCACTTGCGCAACATGTCGGCGATCTGCTTCGCAGTTGGCGGGCAGACGAGGCGGAGCGGGTCAACGATCAGGTGCTCGCGATCATTCGGAACGATCTCCCGGAGGAGGCACGGCATCCACAGTATGCCGCGGCGCTTGCGCATCGGGCTCGCATCGCGGTGCTGCGCGACAAACTCTCCGAGGGAATCCAGGGCCTGCGCGAGGCATTGCGATGGGCGGATGCCGATCGCTTCGCGGTGACGCGCTGCATCATCCTGAACCACCTCGGCGTGCTCTACCTGGACCTCGCGCAATACCGCCAGTGCATCGAATGCCAGCACGAGATGGTGCAGCTTGCGGAGGCGCTGCGCTCGGACATGATCAAGGGGTGGGGCTGCCTTCGCCTCGCCCAGGCAAATATCTGGTTGAAGGAGTACGATCGCGCGATCGAGCTGCTGAACCAGGCGCATGAATGTGCGCCGAACGGCCCGCCGGATCTGGTTCTGTCCGTGGCGCAGAAACGCGCCGAGGTGCAACTGGCCATGAACCACCCGGAGGAGGCGGAACGCATCTGCCAGGAGATCGTCAGGGATGTGAAGGATACGCCGCTCAAGATTCGCGCGCTCTCCGCGATGCTGATGCTTGGGCGGATAGACGAGGAGTGCTCCCGATTGGATCGGGCCTCGGAGCACTTTCGTGAGGCCATTGCTCTTGCCGCACGTGAAATGCCGGGGCGGATTGCGGCCGCACAGCTTGCGCTCGCGGGCGTGTTGCACAAGTTGGAGCGGTACGATGATATGACGGCCGTGCTGAACGAGGTCACCGGTATTGTGGGGCTCCACCCCTCCTACGAGGCGAAGGCGTTCCGTCTGCGGGCTGCCCTCGCGGAATCGCGCGGCGATCTGCGCGCGGTTATCGACCTCGAGCGCCAGGCCGTAACGATCGAACAGCAGCTGCTGGAGCGCGAGGCGGATCAATCGCTTCGCAATGCGCGCGTGATGGCGCAGACCGATCTCCTGGAACGCGAGGCGGAACTTGAGCGCGAACGCCGCCGCCGCGTTGAGCGCGAACTCGCCGATGTTGTGGTTGCTCTTGGCGATCGAAAGCGGCAGGCGGTTGCCGTGGAGAGGCATCTCCGCTCCGTGCTTTCACAGAGCACGAGTCAGGCCGAGCGCGTTGTTACCAAGGCATTGCACGATGCAATCGGCTCGCTCCGCTCGGAGCGTGAACCGCACGAAACATTGCATCACCATCTCTCCGTGGTGGACGAGGAGTTCTACGTGCGCCTTCGCCAGCGCTTTCCGGACCTGACGCGCAAGCAGGAACGGCTCTGCGGACTGATCAGGAGCGGTCTGAGTTCCAAGGAGATCGGCCCGGTGCTGGGCCTGGAGCCCGAAGGGCTGAAGGCGTTGCGCAAGCGCCTGCGCAAACGCCTCGGCATGGAGCAGGAGGAACGTCTGGAGGCGATGCTCGCGGAGTTGTAGGGAACCGATCGGTGCTTCGCACCGCCACGCACTGGTGCAGGAGATCGAGCACGTGCCCCCCGGTCCCCGATTCAGCTGCTGCCGTGACGCACCACCGCCACCGGTCTGGATGCCGGTCCGCACCGATGCCGCCCGGCGTTTCTATCTTCAGTCGCTTCAGGGCCGGCAGGCAGGCCGTTCCCGCCCCGGTTCCCGTCTGGAACTCCCACGGCCGTGCAACGCTCAACAGGCAGCTCCGCCTGCCATCGAGACCAATGGAGACTCCCGCAGATGCCCTCAGCCTCCAGCCTGAACGAAACGTTCGGCGACATCGACATCTATCTCTTCGATCAACTTCTGAAGGGACGTCTGGCGCCCGGCATGCGAATACTCGATGCCGGCTGCGGCGGCGGGCGCAACCTTGTGTACATGCTGCAGAACGGGTTCAACGTTCACGGCGTGGATACATCCGGCACTTCGATCGCATCCGTTCGCGCACTTGCCGCAAGGCTTGCGCCGGACCTGCCGGCAACGAACTTCCGCCTTGAGCCGGTGGAGCGCATGCCGTTCAACGATGACTACTTCGACGCGGTGATCTGCAGCGCGGTGCTCCATTTCGCCGCCGGGGAGGAGGAGTGGCATGCGATGGTGCGTGAGATGTGGCGGGTGCTGAAGCCGGGTGGAGTTTTCTTCGCACGTCTTGCATCCACCATCGGCATCGAGGCGCTGGCCCAACGTATCGAAGGACGGCGCTATCATCTTCCGGATGGGAGCGACCGTTTTCTCGTGGACGAAGTTATGCTGCGCGCCGCCACCGAATCGCTCCGCGGCACATGGCTGGAGCCGCTCAAGACCGTTGTTGTCGCGAACTTGCGTTCGATGTCCACCTGGTGCCTGATGAAATCATAGCCGCCGCCGCTATCTTGCCGCGTCCTTTCATTCCCCCTTCCCCCGTACCAGCCATTGACCGCGATGTAGCTTCATCTACACTCATTGGAGACTCACATGCCTTCAGCCAGAAAATCCACACCAGCGAAATCGAAATCCCCGACGTCCGCTGCGGACAACGATGTTCAGGTTATTGTGATCGGTGCCGGAATGTCGGGCGTCGCAACGGCATGGGCGCTGCGCCGAATGGGGATAGCATCCATCGTGCTCGAAGCGCGGCCGGACCGCATCGGCGGGCGCATCTGGAGCAGCCCGGCGTGGAAGGAGACGCACGTCGACCTCGGCGCATCGTGGGTGACGCACATGACGATCAATCCGCTCGTGGAGATCGCGCGTGCTCACAACATCAAGCTCGCCGATTCGGACCTTCTGAATATCACACTCACGGAGGCGAACGGTGAACGGCTCTCCGATCAGGAGGCCGCCGAAACACTGGCGCTCTACTTTGCACTTCTCGGCCAGGTAAAGTTGAACGCCGCGCGTCGCGCACAGCAGGGGAAGCCGGACATTCCGGCTTCCCGGGAATTCGGGCGCGTGCTGAAGGGGATGAAGCTGGACGATCGGACGCGACGCAATGTGGAATTCTTTCTGAACCTTCAGGTGACAGAGCCCAATGCAGCAGACCTGAACGATCTCTCGCTCTACCATTGGGACGAGGACTATGTGCAGATGATGCTCGCCGCAGCAGTGGTCCCTTCGGGCTATGCGAGGATCGTGGAGGTGCTGGCGAAGAAACTGGACATCCGCCGCGGGCATGTCGTGAGCCGTATCGCGCACTCCGGCAGCGGAGTAACCGTGACAACAGATCAGGGTACGTTCAGCGCGCCCCATGTGGTGGTAACGCTTCCGCACGGCGTTCTTGCCAACACCCATGCGAAGCTCTTCTCGCCGAAGCTGCCGGAATGGAAACGCGAGGCCATCGCGCAGATCCATACCGGCCTCTCCGACAAGTTCTACTTCCTTTTCCCGAAGGTCTTCTGGAAGTCCAACCGCGACATTCTTGGCCGTGTTGACGAGCGGGAGAACGGCCGCTGGAGCACCTGGGTCAACTTCCATCGATACACGAAGCTGCCGATCCTGATGTGCTTCAATCGCACGGAGCATGCGATCGCTCTGGAGGGGATGACCGATGCGGAAGTGATCGACGAGGCGATGGCGGTTCTCCATGCCGAGTACGGTCCGCGGACGCCGCGGCCGATCAGGATGCAGCGCTCGAAGTGGCACGCCGATCCGTTCGCGCAGGGAACACTGCCGCACGTGCCGCCGGGCTCAACCGGCGAGGCATACAATGTGCTGGCGCGGCCGGTTGGGCCGGTTCGGTTCGCCGGCGATTCCACGCACGCCGAGTTCAACGGCACGGTGCTCGGCGCGTTCCTTTCCGGGATCCGCGAAGCGGAAAAACTGGCCTGCCTGATCTACGGGTCCGCAGCGATGGACGCAGCCGGCCCCGGCAAGCGTTGAGAGTCCCGACCCGATATCTCACCGCATCGGCTCCGCCGATTCAGCGGCTGCATTCACGCGCGTGGATGCAGTCGTTGCCCGTTGTACACCGCGCCTTCGCGGAAGCAGCGGACGAATCATGTAGCCCAGGTAGGTGCGCGGAGTAGGCTCCATGATGCCGAACCTCTCCGGCTCGTGATCCGGACAGTAGTACGTGCCGAACAGGAGGTCCATGAGCGGCGAGAGATTGGCATAGTTCCCGGCATCGCGGTCGCGATCGTGATGCCAGTGATGGATCTGCGGGGAGCCGAGCAGCAGATGCAGCGGCCCGAGGTTGATGCGGGCGTTCGAGTGGAGATAGATGGCCCAGATGCCGCGGAAGGCGATGAAGCCCGCAATCGTCTCCAGCGGAAAGCCGAGGATCACGGCCGGAAGGTTGATAAGTCCGACGGTGTACAGCGTATCCAGCGGATGCTCGCGATGCGCGGCCAGCCAGTCCAGATGCTCGGCGCTGTGATGAACGGAATGGAACCGCCAGAGGAACCCAACCTGGTGCTGAATGCGATGCCCCCAGTAGATAAGGATATCGCTCAGCAGCACCACCTCCACAACCTGAAGCCACCACGGCTGCGCCGCAACAGCCGCACGAAACCCGGCCGGCATCACGCCGATCATCCACCCTTCCACCAGTGACAGCGCCCAGAGCACCAGGCTGGTCCAGATCAGATACTGGCCGAGAAAGAAACAGAGATCGAGCAGCCATGCCGGGCGCAGGAATCGCTGCCCCGGTTTCGCCGGAAAGAGAATCTCCAGCGGACGAAACACGAGCACGAGGAAGACGAAGCTGATGCCGATCGATTCGGCAAGCGCGAAGATGTTCATGATCCATTCCTCCCCTGCGAATTCATGGAACGTGCTTCGAAGGCGTGGATGTATCGCGCCGCGATGTATCGGGCTGGGCAACCGCCGCCGGCTCGATCAGCGGCGCAAGGGACTTGGAACTCCCCATGAAAACCCGGTCCCTGGCAACAGGCTTCGCCCCGCCGGAGCTATCCGCATGGGCCTCGGGCGTGGCCCCGGACCTCGGGACCGCAACCAACGGCACCATCGACTTGGAACTGGTCATGAAGGTGGGGTCATTCTGAAGCTGCCCGGTCCGCAAGCCCTGCGCGGTGTCCTCCGTTCCGCCGGATCGGCTCGCGGCTCCGGTGGAGGCTGCATGCGATGGGCGCCCCATCCCCTGCACGGAGGCCGGCCGGCGCCCCGCCGAATCCGATGCCGCCACCTCCGGCGTGTCCGCATGCTCCCGCCGAAGCGGCAGCGGTGCACCGCTCCGGGCAACTGCAACGTGCGCCGGGGCGGCGGGCTGCACGAACCAGTTCACCGCGCCGCCGCGGTACAGCACCAATGCGGATGTAAGCAGAAGCGAACTGGTGAGCGCGGCGGCCTTGAGAATAACGTTGGGCTTCTTCATGACTGTTGCTTCCTGTTGAAACCGGCCTGCGTGCCTCGAGTTCCCGGCATCCGGCGCTGCAGGGCCCGCAGGCTCTCGAGCGCATCCGGATTTTGGCGGGAACTGTTAGAATGGCGGGCGCGGCGCGCCCATGTTCACCGAAGACGCAGCCTGCCGGTGATGTGACAGGAAGAACGCGGCCGGATGCTCCGGCCGGCCGGGCGATCCACAGGAATGCGGCGATGCATTGGCCATCAACAGCCTCCACCCTGCCGATCGCGGGTCCGGGCACGGAAGGTCGCGCCCGGATCCGCGGGCAGAGTCATGCAATGGCGTTCCGTGCGGCGCCTACTTTCCGCACACGGCGGAGGTGCATGGATTGATGTTGATGGTACACGCAACCGGATCGTAGCAGACCTCGGCGCAACAGGGCACCACGGTGGAGGTGATCTGCTCGTAGCAGAGGGTGCAGCCGGTGGCCGTGAAACGATAGCGGTTTCCCCCGCGGCTTACACCACCGTCCGGAACGAATCCCGGCGGAAGCGCGAGCACGACCGTGCCGCCTGCAGGAACATCCACGCAGACCGTTGCGACGGTATTGCTGCGAAACAGGCAGAGCCGCAGGTCGCAGCTGACGTTGTTCGAAACGGTCAGGCTTGTGCACTGTGCATTGGCGGCGCTGGAGACGAAGAGTCCGGCGATTGCAAGCAGCATGGCCGCGGCAAACGCGGGGAACGTGCGCATGGTTGTTGATCTCATGATCCATCTCTCCTGATTGTGACGGAGCCGCGGTGGCCCTCAGATTCCACACCGTCATCCGGTGAACAATTCCAGGCGGGAGTTCGATGGGAATGGGCATCGCCCTGCACGGCGCCTGCAACGGGCCATGGAAGGGAATCGATGTTGATATGAGGACCGGCGGCGGTTTTCGGATGTGGACTTCCCGCCTCCGGTTAAAGAGCGATCGGCGGCGTTGGATTGGACATCATCAATCATGAACCGGAACAACAACGGCCCCACACAGTGTGAAGGGCCGTTGCCGTTATCATCTCGAAACGAACACGCCTGTACTGCTCACGGATTGCAGATTGCCTGCGTGCACACACCGATCGTGATGTGGCATGTAGTGGGATCGTAACACACCTCACCGCAACAGAGAGCCACGGGGCCGATCTGCGCATAGCATACCGTGCAGCCGTTTGCACCAAAGCGGTACCGGTTGTGACCGGCACTTACGCCACCGCTGATCGTGAAACCTGCGGGGATATTGACGATAACAGTGGCCCCGGCCGGGATGTTCGCGCATACCGTGGCGACCGCGGCCGCATCGAACAGACACAGTTGGACGTCGCAGTTCAGATTGTTCGTCACCTTCACCGCCGTGCACGCTGCAGTGGCGGCGTTGGCCGTAAAGAGCATCATTGCCGTGAGAAGCATCGCAGCGGCGAATGAGCGAATGGTTGTTGTCATGATCTCTCTCCTGATTGCAAGGGCCGGCACGGCGCTCCACCTCCGCATCGCCATCCGTGGGAATGATTCGAGGCGGGAAGTAGGATGAGGAACGTACATCGGCCTTCAGCGGCTCCGATGCAGGTGTAAGAACCGGCGGCGGGTTACTCGGAAGGCAGCTCCCCGCCCCCGATCCGTAAAAGAGGAACAAGACCCACTGGATTGGACATGATGTTGTGGTATTCATGGCCGGCGTCCTGCCATGCGGCGGAAGCAGCCTGGTGTTCGCGCGATGCCGCACACGCCGGCCGAAGCATCGGTCCGGAGTTCTGCTCCGGACCGCTTCATGCAATCCGCCATCGCATCGGCAACCGTATCGCTACTTCACGGCGAACGTCACCACGAAGGTGTAGTTCTTGTTGCCCCTGGTGATGTTCACCGATTCCTTCAGCTTCGTCTCGGTCAGCTCCAGAACGTGCAACCCACTCTCATGCCCGCCCAGCGACGTGCTGATGACCGTGGAGTCCGCATTGAAGGACCAACGTCCCACATCCTTCGCACGCTCCTGGGGGCTGCACTTCAGCGCGCCGTGATCGGCTTCGAATGTCCCGTCCGAGTGAAACATGTCGGTATCGTCCAACTGGCACTCGGGTATCTCGCCCGAGGCAATCAGATCGGTGCTGGCCTTCCCGTCGCCGTTGAGATCCACGGCGGGATCGCTGCTGGCCTCCGTCACCTTCCACGTCTTGTCCACCAGCAGCTTCGCCTTGAAGCCCGGGCCGGACGCGGCCGGTGAGCCTGACTTCGATTCGGAGTTCCCGCCGGCGGAGGGCGTGCCCGGGGTCTTCTCCTTTCCTCCGCATCCCGCGACAACAACGGAGAGTACAACGGCAACAAGCAGGCTGCGATTCATCATGGCGCGTTGATCCTTGCGATGCATTGATTCCCGAATGTGACTGTGACCGGCACTTCGGAATGAACGCCGAATATACCACCATACCGGAAGCCGTCACCGGCCAGCCGCCACGGAAGCATTGTCTCAGGTTGAGTGCCACCACGGCAGTGTCATCCGGAGACCATCAACCTCGTGTGCGCCAAGGGTGATGGTCTGCTCATGACAATCGATGTGAACGTCCGCCAGGGATCGTTGGGTGGAGGCAGCCGCGGAGCGGATGCCGACGTGGCAACCTGTGCCGGCCGGCATCACGGTCCGCAACGATGTGCTGCACGGAACGGATCGCCACGCCCCCGCTTCGCGTGGGTTCGCGAAGACCACCGGTGGGTCATCGCCGAGGGATATCCTGAGCAGGTCGCGGGTGATGTTCTCGCGATGGCCGCGGGGGAATCACGTTGGCGTTGGTGCGTCAGTTGGATGAGCGCCGTACATTGCACCCCGCATGCCCGTTCATCAATCGGCGCGGCCGATGTGCGGGCTTCCTCACTGAACGTTCGGGAGCAGATCGATGGCATCAACCAGCATGGATCATATCGTTTGCGTGGAACATCATTTCGATGCTCCTGCATCGCGCATCTTTGCCGCATGTTCCGATCCGGCACAGCTTGCACAATGGGCGTGGGGAAGCCTTGGCCGCCTGCAGCGTGCCGAGGCCGACTTCAGAGTGGGCGGCTCGTTCCTGGCCGAGACAACACGTCCGGACGGTGCGGTGTGGAGCTTCGAGGGAACGTACACGGCAATCGAACCGGAGGCCCGCATCGCTCATACGCTTGTCTGGCATGCGCCGATGGGCTACCCGGCGGTGCCGGAGCACCTGGAGATCGCCATCGCCGATGATGCGTCCGGCTCCACGCTGGAGCTTACCCACACCGGCCTGCCCGATCAGCGCTCCGCGGACGGGCATCGCGAAGGATGGCGCAATGTTCTCGAGACGCTGGAGGAGTTTCTGCGCAGAAGTTCCTGAGCGGTCGCGGGTGATGACGGACTGCAATCCCGTTCCCGGGCCGTTGCGAGAACATCAACGTCGGCTGCGTCAAGGGATCCCACGGCGATGACCCGGCGGTGGACTTCGCGAGGTTTCGCTCACCAACTGTTCGTACGTTCTCCCGGGCGGCAGCAGTGCACGATGGCATCTCGATGCCGGCAGGAGCAGTTCACTCCACTCTATCTGTAGCCTGCACCACCTCCCCACCTTCATTCCGCTCCCCGCAGGGAGCGCCCTGTGCTTCACGATGACAGCGAGACCTCGCTCACGGCGGAGCAGAGAATAAAGATCGCGGACATGGCTGCTGCAGATGGGATGGCCTGCGTTCCACGGCGGTCACCGGTACCGTCTGCGGCTGCGCAATGCGAAGGGGATGAATGTTCCGGGATCGGACAACCCCGGCGGCGAAGTGGTGCGAAGCGGTGGAGCTGGTTCAGAGCGTTCTATCTGTAGCACATGCAGCGCATCGTGATCGCAAGCTCCCCGCGGGGAGCGCCCCGTGCTTTCATCGTCACAGACAGGCCGTCGTGGCAAAGCATTGTGGCATCGCCACGCCATGCCGTAAGCGCCGTTGTGTTCTGTCCGCGGCGCCTCGGCATGCGGTGACATCATCGATAGATCGCCACGTACAGAAAGGCAACGCGGAAGAAGTTTTTCACCGGGCCCCTTCCTACCATCGCAATGTTTCCCTGTGCATAACATCTCCCACTCCCCGGCGTGCACCGAGGTGCAGCAGGCCCGAAGTTGTTCGGCTCGCATCGCACAATGCCCGGCACTTCACACGCTCCCTGGCCGCCAATGGTGTTGCGCCATTCATGGACTCATCACAGTGACATCTCATGCAGACGAGAACGCATGATCTGTTGCGAACCTATGTTGCCCGGCACAACCATGGTGTGGCCACGGGCGACTTCGGCCCGATGCTTCAGCTGTTCGCCCCCACCGCCGAAGTACACTTCGCTGATATCCCGTTCGGTCCGTTCATCGGCCGGGACGCTATCGCCGAGGAATACGCCGTACACCCGCCGATCGAGGAGCTCACGCTGCTTGATATACAGGAGTATGAAGGGGCGGTTCACGCGAGCTATGGATGGCGTTCGGCGCCGCAGACGGTTGCCGGAGTGATTCATGCCCGGATCGCGGATGGCCGCATCGTCCGCTGGGAGATTCAGTTCACGGTTGCGGCGGCCCCCTAGCATGTACCGGCACGGGGCTGGAGAGCCTGCAGGAAAGGCTTCCGGGAGAGGATGATCAACGCCGTCCCGGTTGCAGTAATGCCGCCACATTTCGTCGGGCCTGGAGAATCGGCCGAATGCTCAGCCGGATGCATGCGGAGTGCCCGCGTGATGTGCGATGAACGGTGCCCCTCGCGAAGGGGTACCATTTGATGTACTGGTGGTGAAGCGGGGTGTTTCTGTATACTCCTGCCGTTGATGTTTCAAGGCCCGCACCGTTGCGGACTCCGCGCCACCGGACAACGCTGCATCGGGCCGGCCCCGGTTCCTGCCGGATGGTGGAATGGCGGTGAGCGCAATGGCAGGTACCGGCCCTGTGGAGAATTCATGGTTCATTCGATTATGGAGGAGGAGCCGATGAGGTATGGAGGAACGATTGCGGCTGCGGCACGGATCGCGCTCGTGATGCTGGCGGCAAGCTGCTGTACGACGGCAATGGCCGGGGTGATTTACGAGACGGGCGGCTGCCCGGGAACGTCCGATCAATGGATCGTGGTGGTTGTGTATGACGACAATTCCGGACGCGTTGTGGATGTGTACGGTACGGACTGCAATGGGCGCACATGGGCGGGACACTGTGATATCGCCGAGCTTCCAACGCCGCCCGCGAAGCCCGCGCAGTACATGGAGGCGTTGCCGCACGATGCATGGGTAACGTTCAATGTCACTGCCGATGGGCATCCATCCGAGATGTGGGGCCGCGATGCGAGCGGAGCCTACTGGACGGCCCAACATATTTCGATTGCCTAGAACACACCACCAACCTGGAGAGCAACAATGCCACGATTCGCAAGGGTGTTTCTATGCGCGATCGCCTTCGCAGTTCTTACCGCTCGCGCAAACGCCGGGAATCAACTTGTCTTCATTCACCGCATCGACTGTCCCAACGGCTGCACGAACGCGTTCGAGGTGAATGTGATCGATGGAGGCACGGGCTGCGTTCTCGAAGTGTGGGGCGTTGACTGCAACGATCAATACTATCGCTACGTGCCGTTGGGAAGAATCACCGGGTTGCCGCTGGCTCCGTACGATCTGATCGATCGCGGCGTAAGCGTGGACGGCAACGACTGGTGGCTGAAGGTGGAGCTCCTGAACGGCAGGCCGATATTGATCTGGGGACACAGTGCGAGCGGCGAACCCTATATCGCGCAGATCGGTCTCTGAATGACTGCCGGTTGCCGAAGCAGCCGGCAGTGCGGCAGCGCAATGCACTCCGATGGCCGCTCTGCCGGCACGAGCACGAAGCTGTACGGCGCGACGCAGAACGTACGCTCCTTCCTACGCCGCCATCCCGTTCCGCGCCAACGCATCCACACCAGCACATGTCCCGGGGGATGCCGGAACCGACGCCGGGAACGTCGCTGCCCGCGCACGCTGCGGCCGTGGAACGTATCGCACCGCTCCGCGGCCGGCCATTGCCTGCACCCGGCTGCCGCCGTTGAACCCGGCACGTCGTGCGCCGTCCGCTTCAGCCGGGAGCGATACCTGCAGAGTGCAATCAGCCTGCCACGAACTCCAGCAATATCACGACAAGTGCAACGCATATGACCGAGATCAGAAGGATCCGCATCGGATCCGGAGCAACCTCACTTCGCATCACGACCTCCCGGATTGATGATCATGGTCTGGTGGATGCAGGCAGCAACAGTACGGGATTGAATCGATGACATATAATTCTCCGGTAATGCCGCAAGGAACGGCATCGGCTGCGAACGAACAATGACGGGCGTCAGATGCTGGGGTGTGTGCATCGGGAAGAACGGAAATGCCGAAGGCCGGCTGGCAGACAGCTGCAAACGCCACGCAGTTCCCCACATTCGGCGCTGCTGGCCCGCGGGCTCTGAAACGCATCACGATGTTGTTAGGAACTGACAACGGGCTATACCGGCACCCGGCGGGTTGGACCTCGTGTTTACGTCTGAAAGGGAACGGACAGCCTTGACTGGATCCGATCCCGGGACCTGAAGATTGTCGTGTGTGAGCAGCATCGGGCGGAAGGCCATCGCGCATTTCGATGGAGAGCGGCCGGGGTCTGCCGTTCAAGCCCGCCATACGTATCCGGCGCGCAATCTAGCTCAACCCGATCTGATTGTGCAAACGTTGAGGACGGATGGCGGGGACTGTTTTTTCGCTCGCCGGCAGACGCCAGTCACTCACCGGACGAACGCCGAGGCAGGCGGCGCGAAACGCCGGGAGGGCCGGTACACCAGGGCCTTGGCAAGAGCACGATTCAAAATGCGTTGCGACCCCAGGACCATGTTGCATGTGAGCGTTCCGTTCAACTACGGATCTTGCACGCAGAGCGTCGGCATCGCCTCGCCCACAGTTGCGAGTGAGAACAATCGGCGTCCGGCATGTTATGGCGTCATATATACCCATGGTCTGGAGGCCGTATCGTGAAGCCGCTGAGCTATCTGCCTGTCTGGGTTATGCTGCTTGCAGCGATCGGCCCCCGCGCCTTGGCGCAGGGGGGAACGATCACAGCCGATCCGAACGCAAAGCCATTGCGCCCGATCTGGCACATGGCCCTTCCCTCCTATTACAGCGCAAGCCTGGACGATCTCTTCGGTACGGGGCACGGAGCGTGGGCCACGCTCGGCACCGGCACAGTCGGATGGCAGGTATTTCGGTACGACGGCGGCCTGCTGGCCGACGATACAATCCCGGTATGGAATCCCCCTGCATGGTCGTCGTTCGAGGCCACAGGCCGTTTCTGGGGGTCGGGGCACAGCGGGCTTCCGATCCCCCCTCGTTCGGACATGATACCCCAAATGGGTACTCGTTGCCTTGTAACCGGCCAGGGCAAACGCATTATGCGGTG
>JAFDZV010000057.1:0-8320 GCA_018266795.1 Bacteroidota bacterium
CATGCCTACTGATGCTGCCAGCATCTCCCGTTCAGATTTGTCGTCATGCGGGAGCAACGGGTGCCCTTTCTGGTGATCGCAGAGCATTGCACCGCGGTTGCTCGCACAACGGAGAAGGCTCCGGTGTGAGCGGCTCGCGCCGCCCGTTCTGCGGCCTTGAATTCCGTCAGGTGCGAATGCCTGATCGTGAGGGCCGCCAACGCGTGGCCGGTTGCGATCATCTCCAGATTCACGAATCGATCGCCGATGTAGACATAGCGCCCTTCGGCCGCAGCCGTTGCGCCGCCGGCGCCGGTATCAGCTACCACGATCACGCGCTGCCCCTCGATCATTGCGGCCAGCGTTGCTCGCGCGTCGCTCTGGGAGAGGGCCGGTGACCGGGCTGCGGCAAGGCCGAGGAGAGAAATTCTCTCGCCGGTGCCGGTGAGGAATGTGTTGCCGGAGGTGACTTTCTTTACGGTGACGGTGTCGGCTGCGAATGCAGGGAGTGCGATGATGAGCAGCAATAGCGCTGCACCGAACGTGTGATGGATACGTTGCATGGTCTCTCGAATACAAATAGATGAAGTTGAAAGGGGATAGCGTGCAAACATAATGAATGCCGGCCGTGGTTCGCTGCCCCTCGCACGTATGCACCGGCACGGGCGGACCGCACCGCGAAGGACTGTACGATACCGCGACGGACTGTACGATGGAGCAGAGCAGATGAAGAAGACCTGCCGCAGATACAGGGGTGGGTTCGCGGCAGTCCGCACTGCATTGGAGCGAGTGCTGATCGATGCGTCTCCGGTGGAGGGCTGTGTTACCTGGACTCTGTGACGCCACGACGCGAACGCATCGCTGCGCCGAGCCGCGCAATCTCCTCCGTGCTCAGCACCGTGCGGGCGTGGGGGAAGACGGTTCCATTCTCGCGCGCGATGTGGTCGCGATAGAAGCGCACCAGTTCCAGAGTTCGCTCGGCCAGCCGTTCGAGGCGTTCCGCGGAAACCTCCTCTGACTCCATGGCCCGGCTGAACTCCGCCTCGATGAACGCCTCGGTCTCCTGGCTCCAGGAATGATCCAGATGAAGCTGCTCCAGATCGGGGACGCCGTGCCGGCGAAGCATGGGGAAGAGATCGTGCTCCTCGTCCAGCGTATGATTCCGAACGCTGTGGTCGATGAAGGCCAGTACTTCGCGCCATACCTCTGCCTGTTCGCGAAGTGCGGCAATCCCGCGCTCGCGAAGGTTTGCAGCAAGGGTTTCCAGTGTGGCCATGCGTTTCATGATATTCTCGTGGCAGATCTCGAGCGCATCGATCGGCTCATCGAAGTTCGGAACGCGTGCAGTCAGATGCATAGCAGGTTCACCTGTTGAAATGGGATTACATTGCCGGCATGCCGTCCCGGCAAGGTTTGCGCGGCGCACGTTCCCGCTGCAGGCCGGCCGCACCGCGCTCCGGGGAGAGGCAACACTGCGTTCCGGCGTCGCATGGGCCCTTGCCGCATGACGCGGTCGCATGATAGGGAGGGGAAGAGTGGAAACCGGATTGCCGATTGTGAAAAATTATAGGCGCTTTGCACGGATTGAGCGATCGCGTATATTTGCAAGCTCTTCGTTGAGGTACCCCCCTAGGACGAAGGTCATGGGCAGATGGCCGAGTGGTTAAAGGCGACAGACTGTAAATCTGTTCTCTCACGAGTTCGGAGGTTCGAATCCTTCTCTGCCCACCCCAGCCGCAGCTCTGCGGTTCAGGAGGAAGCTCTTTCTCATAGTCGATCGTTCAGACAGAGCCACGTTACGTCGTCCGGAATCTTCATCGGGCGCTACCGCTCAGCATCGCACCGCTGGTGACGATGCACGCGATACACTTACCGCGGGAGTAGCTCTTCGGATGGTGCCTTCAAAGGCCTGGCGGATGGCATTGCCATCGGCTCGGGGGCCAGGTGCTGTCCGTGCCTACTCACCGCACCCGAAGACGTTCCGCACATTTCACGTTACAGGCTCACGTAGCTCAGTTGGTAGAGCACATCCTTGGTAAGGATGAGGTCACCGGTTCAATCCCGGTCGTGAGCTCCATTGCCGTCCGCCCGATTTCCGGGTTGGACTGTGATATCCCCGGTTTCCGGCCTTCCGGTTGTCGAGAATCTCTGCCGCGGGAGTAACTCAGTTGGTAGAGTCACAGCCTTCCAAGCTGTTGGTCGCGGGTTCGAGTCCCGTCTCCCGCTCACGTTCGATTGTAGCCCGATACGATCCCGGTTGTGGAACCTCCCGCCGGGATCGTTGAATTCAGTCACTCACAAGAATACGAGAGAAGGTCATGCGCGACATTATCACACTCGAGTGCACGGAGTGCAAGCGTCGCAACTATACGGCGACCAAGAACAAGAAGAAGCAGTCAGGTCGCGTGGAGTACCTGAAGTTCTGCAAGTGGGACAACAAGCGTACGGTCCACAAGGAAACCAAGTAAGAGGGCGTAGGTCTTGGGGCTTGGTGCTTAGCAGATCGAGCCGGTAGAGATTATCTCGTTGTTGCTAAGACCTAAGTTCAAAGCACCAGGACCTTCTCTAGCATACGGGCGTAGCTCAATTGGCAGAGCGACGGTCTCCAAAACCGTAGGTTGCGGGTTCGATTCCTGCCGCCCGTGCGAAGAAACAGTGAATGCTCTGAGGGGCAGAGCGCTCCGGTAGCCATCGGAGATCATGTATCGCGTATGCGTTCCGATCGGACGCAGTTTATTCTCGGCGAGCCATATGAATCAGAATATCGGCGGTTTCGTGCGTGAGGTCGGGAACGAAATGAAGAAGGTTTCCTGGCCGAAGAAGGAGCAGTTGTGGGAGTCCACGATCGTCACGATCGTCGTCTGTCTCATCATTGCAATCTTCGTCTATGCGATCGATCTCATCTTCACCGGCCTCTTCGGTCTGGTATTCTAGATTTGTCCCTCCTCCCAATGTTGCCGTCGATGGTGCGCAGTAACCCGAGTGAATGAGCATGTCAACAAGCGAGAATACAATCCAGAAGCGTTGGTACGCCATCCGTACCTACTCGGGACATGAGGCTCGCGTCAAGCAGCTTCTGGAAAGCGAGGTGGCGCGTCTGCAGCTTACGGAATACGTTCCCACCGTTCTGATCCCGCTCGAGAAGGTCTACGAGGTGCGCGACGGCAAGAAGCGCACCCGGCAGAAGAACTTTCTTCCCGGGTACGTTCTTGTGGAGGCCGTGCTCAACAAGCGTGTGAAGGATCTGATTCAGAATACGCCGTCGGTGATCAACTTCGTCGGCACGAAGACGGAGCCTGCTCCGCTTCAGCCTGACGAGATCAGCAAGATTCTCGATCGCATCGAGGAGCGCAAGCACGTGGAGACGATCGTCGAGTCGTTCCGCGAGGGCGATCCGGTGAAGGTGATCGACGGCCCGTTCAACAACTTCTCCGGCTTTGTCCGCGAAGTGAACATGAGCAAGCAGAAGCTGAAGGTGGAGGTCTCCATCTTCGGTCGCAAGACGCCGGTGGAACTCGACTTCTCACAGGTGGAGATAGAACGATAGAGGTAGTCGGCGGTCAGTAGTCAGTTGCCAAGTAATTCCTACTGACTACAGCGAGGCGAAGCCGAGCGTACTACCAACTACTGACTTCCGTGAACGATACGTCGCAAAGAGAACGTAACAGCTCCAGTATATACCATGGCTAAAAAACTCCTCGGCACCTTCAAGCTTCAGATCTCGGCAGGCCAGGCCACGATGGCGCCTCCTGTCGGCCCGGCCTTCGGCCAGCGCGGCCTCAACGGCATGGAGTTCGTGAAGCAGTTCAACGCGAAGACCCAGAAGGACGGCGGCATTCTGACGCCGGTGCTGGTGAGCTTCTATTCGGACAAGACCTTCACGTTCGTGGTGAAGAGTCCTCCCGCCGCGGTGCTCATCATCAAGGCAATCTCCATCCCGAAGGGCTCCGCCGAGCCGAACCGCAACAAGGTTGGAACGGTGAGCCGCGCTCAGCTGGAGGAGATCGCCAAGGTGAAGATGGGGGATCTCAATTGCGATACAATGGAGAGCGCCATCTCGATGCTCGCCGGCACCGCCCGCTCCATGGGCGTCACGGTTGAGGGATAACGCGTCCCGCGGCAGCGACGGATCGTCTCGATAACAGGAACGCAGAACAAGAACTTTGGCAGAAGAAGTGGTCGGGATCGGCGCCGGCATCATGTGCGCCCGGCTCTCTTCCATTTCATATCTCATATCTCAGAACTATGGCACAGCGTAGCAAGCGGTACACGAGCCTGACCAAGAAGGTCGACAGCACGAAGCAGTATTCGCTTCCCGATGCGGTCCAGCTCGTCAAGGAGAACGCGACGGCGAAGTTCGACGAGTCCGTCGATATTGCCATCCGTCTCGGTGTGGACCCACGTAAGGCCGACCAGCTCGTGCGTGGCACGGTGTCGCTGCCGCACGGCATCGGCAAGACGGTGCGCGTGCTTGTTGTCACCCGCGACGCCAAGCAGGCCGAGGCCCGCGAGGCCGGTGCCGATCACGTGGGCTTCGAGGATATCCTCGAGAAGATCAAGGGAGGCTGGACCGACGTCGACGTCGTGATCGCCACCCCCGATGTGATGGGCGAGCTCGGCAAGCTGGGCAAGATCCTCGGACCCCGCGGCCTCATGCCGAACCCGAAGTCCGGCACGGTGACCATGGATGTCGCCACCGCCGTTCGCGAGGTGAAGGCGGGCAAGATCGAGTACCGTGTGGACCGCTCCGGCATCGTTCATGCATCGATCGGCAAGGCATCGTTCCCGGCCGACAAGCTGATCGACAACATCCACATGTTCATGGGAAGCGTGATGCGCAACAAGCCGCAGTCCTCCAAGGGGAAGTACGTGCGCGGCATCACGATCAGCTCCACCATGGGTCCCGGCGTTCCGATCGTGGAGGCCGTCATGACCCAGGGTGCCGAGAAGCACTAACCAGAGTTATGAGTGATGGGGCAGGAGGTATGATGTGTGGGCGCGATTGATCCGCGCAACCCATAACCCATAACCCATAACCGAAAACTTACGCACTCGCCTCGGCTGTGCTCCTGCTTCATATGCGCAGCCGACTATCGGCACCGGAAGTTCGTATCGCGTTCGGCGACGTCCCTCGTGCATTCGAGGGAGCTTCAACGTCAACCAGCCGATCCGTGCGGATGAACAGTGTAGGATAGGACACGATTAACCATGGATCTGAAGAGATCCTAGTCTCTCAAGAACATGACCAAAGCCAAGAAGGAAGAAGTGGTTGCAAATGTCGCCGAGTTGCTCGACGGAGCTTCCGGCGTCTATTCGATCGACTTCACTGGACTGACCGTTGCCAATGCGATCCGGCTTCGCCGTGAGTTCAAGCAGGCGGGTGTTGCCTACAAGGTTGCCAAGAATACGCTGATCAAGCGTGCCCTCGAACAGGTGGGCGGCTATGATCACGTGCTCGACCGTTTCGTTGGCCAGACCGGCATCGCAGTCGGCTACGACGATCCGGCCGCTCCGGCTCGCGTGCTGAACACGTTCATCGATCCGAAGGTCGACATCCCGAAGCTCAACTTCGTGCTGATCGAGAAGGAATTGATGGAAGGATCGAGACTCAAGGAGATTGCCGCGATGCCGTCGCGCAAGGAAATCCTTGGCTCGATCGTCGGCGCGTTGAACGCTCCTGCTTCGGGCATCGTTGGCGCAATCAACGCCGTGATGCGCGACCTCGCCTCGGTGATCGAGGAAGTGGCCAAGCAGAAGAGCGGCGCCGCCGCCTGAGCGCAGCCGGAGACGGATAGCGCGGCGGGGTGATCCCGCAGGGATAATCCCGCAGGGATTTCCCGAGGGGATATGGTTACGGCATCATGCCGCCATTCCCGCGCCGCGTGCACGCGAACATTGAATAACAGCAACATCGAACACGCTAAATCAGGAAAGAATCAACAATGGCTAACATCGAAGAACTGGTCGAGACGATCGGCAATCTTACCCTTATCGAAGCTTCGGAGCTGAAGAAGGCTCTGGAGGACAAGTTCGGTGTCACGGCCGCCGCCCCGATGATGATGGGTGGCCCGGTTGCCGCCGCTCCGGCCGCAGCAGCCGTTGAGGAGCAGACCGAGTTCACGGTCGAGCTCACCGACGGTGGTGCCTCGAAGATCAACGTGATCAAGGTGGTTCGCGAGATCACCGGCCTTGGCCTGAAGGAGGCGAAGGACCTGGTTGAGGGCGCACCGAAGCCGGTGAAGGAGAGCGTCTCGAAGGAAGAGGCCGAGAGCCTGAAGAAGAAGCTCGAAGAGGCCGGCGCCAAGGTCTCGTTGAAGTAGGAACGCCGCGATGTTCGGCGCCGCGCGGCCTTGCCCATGCGGCTTGCCGAATCGTTCGGAAGTTCCGCTCGTGCAGTGGCGCATTCTCGAATCCGCCGTTTCGGCGGCGGTTTCGGCGAAAAAACGATCTCCCCGACGGTTCCCATAGCCGATTTTCGGAAAAATGGTGGACGTCGGGGAGAATATCGCTATTTTCGCCAGCTACGTTGGGGGTAGATTGTCCGGGCAATAACCTCCCTCGTCGCTTCGTCGTTACGCTGAATCATCTGGAGTATCGTACGGCGTGCGTATGTTCGTTCTCAGACCGACAGCAAACGCAGTCTCAATCTCTGTGACGCCGGAGACGAATCGCTCCATTTCTTCCAATCTGCTCATCTACGTCTATCAAACGCGTCCGCTGCGACACTTTGTGGATTCTTGACGGTTGTTCCGCCCCGAACGATCGTCAAGAATCCATTGTCGTCTCTTGATATAACGCTTCGTTTATCGGACGCTGCCTGCCGAGGCCGGCAGCCGGTTCCGATCGAAGCTGATTGAGGTGCAGTTCAGAGTAGATGCGAACCTTCCTTTCTGACCGGAGGTAACCACGTGAGTACGAACCGATCCAACAACGGAGTTTCGATGAATGCTACCAAGCAGAGGGGAGGCGAGCGCGTTACGTTCGCCCGGGTGGATCAGGTGATCGACATGCCCGATCTCCTCGATGTGCAGCTTGCCGCCTATACGGACTTCCTTCAGGCCGATCTCGAGCCCGAGGAGCGTAAGCCGGTTGGTTTGCAGGCCGGCTTCATCGCCAACTTCCCGATCAACGATGCACGCGAGATCTTCACGCTCGAGTACATCGATTATCGTGTCGAGCGTCCGAAGTACAGCGTTACCGAGTGTCGTGACCGCGAGCTTACCTATGCCGTGCCCCTGAAGGCTCGTCTGCGCCTGAGCTCCAAGGCCGACAAGGAGTCCGATGACTTCATCGAGACGATCGAGCAGGAAGTGTATCTGGGCAATATCCCGATGATGACGGACCGCGGAACGTTCATCATCAACGGCGCCGAGCGCGTGGTTGTCTCGCAGCTCCACCGTTCCCCGGGCGTGTTCTTCTCGGACGCCGTTCACCCGAACGGCACACGCATCTTCTCTGCGCGCATCATTCCGTTCCGCGGGTCGTGGGTGGAGTTCACCACCGACATCCAGAACGTGATGTACGCCTACATCGATCGCAAGAAGAAGTTCCCTGTTACCACGCTGCTCCGTGCGCTCGGCTTCTCCTCCGACGAGGACCTGCTGGAGCTCTTCACGCTTACCGAGGAGGTGCCGGTGAGCAGCCTCACGGACAAGCATCTGGACCGCATCATCGCCGGTGATATCATCGACATGAACACCGGTGAGATCATCTCGAGCAAGGATGTCCGCATGAACGCGGACATGATGACGATGATCCGCAACTCCGGCGCCGACACCGTGCGCCTGTTCACCGAGGAGGCCTCGCAGGCGGACTCCATCATCGTCAAGACGATTCAGAAGGATGCCGCCCGCAGCGAGGAGGACGCCCTGGAGGCGATCTACCGCCAGCTCCGTTCCGGTGAGGCGCCGGATCTGGAGACCGCCCGCGGCCTGATCGACAAGTTGTTCTTCAACCCGAAGCGCTACGATCTCGGCGAGGTTGGCCGCTATCGCATCAACGACAAGCTCGGCCTGGAGATCCCGCACGACCAGACCACGCTGACACGCGACGACATCGTTGCGATCATCAAGTATCTGATCGATCTGCAGCAGGGAAAGAAGCAGGTGGACGATATCGACCACCTGGGGAATCGCCGTGTTCGCACCGTTGGCGAGCAGTTGGGCGGCCAGTTCAATGTGGGCATGGCCCGCATGGCGCGCACCATCAAGGAGCGGATGAACATCCACGACGTCGAGACGTTCACGCCGGCGGAACTGGTGAATGCCCGTACGATCACCTCCGTGATCAACACCTTCTTCGGCACGAACCAGCTCTCGCAGTTCATGGACCAGACCAACCC
>JAFDZV010000057.1:8414-9414 GCA_018266795.1 Bacteroidota bacterium
AGGTCCGAACATCGGTCTGATCTCATCGCTCTGCATTCACGCGCGCGTGAACGATTTCGGCTTCATCGAGACGCCGTATCGTCGCGTGCGGAACGGCATGGTGACCGACGAGATCGATTACCTGCCGGCAGACAAGGAGGAGGGGCTGATCATCGCTCCGGCAACGGTCGAGGTGGACGAGAAGGGAAACATCAAGGACAGCCGCGTGCGCGCACGCCAGAGCGGCGACTTCGTGATGGTGGAGCCGAGCCAGGTGGAATGGATCGACGTTGCTCCCAACCAGATCGTCTCCGCGGCCGCCGCGCTGATCCCGTTCCTGGAGCATGATGACGCCAACCGCGCGCTGATGGGTTCCAACATGCAGCGCCAGGGCGTTCCGCTTCTACGTCCGGAGCAGCCGATTGTCGGCACGGGCATGGAGGAGAAGATCGCGCGCGACTCCCGCACGCTGATTCTGGCGGAGCGCGACGGCGTGGTGAAGTATGTGGACTCCCGCAAGATCGTGGTGGAATACGATGCCACGCTCACCAAGGAGGAGCAGCTTGTTGCGTTCGCCGACGACCGCGTCAAGGAGTACGAGCTCACGAAGTTCTTCCGCACGAACCAGGATACCTGCATCAACCAGAACCCGACGGTGCGTGCGGGGCAGCGCGTGAAGACGGGCGATGTGCTGGCGGACGGATGCTCCACGCAGCACGGCGCGCTGGCGCTTGGCCGCAACCTGATCGTGGCGTTCATGCCGTGGCGCGGCTACAACTTCGAGGACGCCATCGTGATCTCGGAGCGTGTGGTGAGCGAGGACGTCTACACCTCGGTGCACATCGAGGAGTTCTCGATCCATGTGCGCGACACGAAGCGCGGCGAAGAGGAGCTGACTCGTGAAATCCCGAACGTCTCCGAGGAGGCGGTGAAGGATCTGGACGAGAACGGCATCATCCGTGTGGGCTCCGAGGTGCGCGAGAACGACATCCTCGTGGGCAAGATCACGCCGAAGGGCGAG
>JAFDZV010000057.1:9444-10410 GCA_018266795.1 Bacteroidota bacterium
CAAGGCCGGCGACGTGAAGGACGCATCGCTGAAGGCGCCTCCCGGCATGAAGGGGGTGGTGATCGGCGCGCAGCTGTTCAGCCGCCGTACGGTGAAGAAGGACGCCGACGTTCGCAAGGACGAGAAGCGCCGCCAGGAGATGCTGGATCGCCAGCTCAGTTCCATGCTGGACAAGTACAACCGCGATCTCGCCGACAAGCTCGGCAACCTGCTCGAAGGGGAGACCTCGCTCGGCATCCGCGATCTCTCCGGCACCACGATCGTCCGCTCCGGCACCACGATGAAGGCCGACACCTTCGTGGCGAAGCTGAACGACGGCACCGATCTCGCCGCGCTCAACTACGAGGAACAGTGGGTGGACAACAAGCGCAAGAGCGCCCTGGTGAAGAAGTGCTATCAGAACTTCAACAAGGTGGTTGCGCTGGTGCAGGACGATATCCGCATCGAGAAGAACAAGGTGGCGCAGGGCGACGAGCTTCAGCCCGGCATCATGCAGATGGCGAAGGTCTACATCGCAAAGAAGCGCAAGCTTCAGGTGGGTGACAAGATGGCCGGCCGCCACGGCAACAAGGGCGTTGTGGCGAAGATCGTCGCGGTGGAGGACATGCCGTTCCTTCCGGATGGAACCCCGGTGGATATCGTGCTCAACCCGCTCGGCGTGCCGTCGCGTATGAACCTCGGCCAGCTGTACGAGACTGCTCTCGGCTGGGCGGGCAAGCGCCTCGGCATCCGGTTTGCAACCCCGATCTTCGACGGCGCGCGCTGGGACGATGTCCGCGTCTGGCTGGAGAAGGCCGACCTGAACCCGGACGCCAAGACGGATCTGTCCGACGGAAAGACCGGCGACAAGTTCGATCAGCGGGTGACCGTGGGCGTTATCTACATGATGAAGCTCTCCCACCTCGTGGAGGACAAGATCCATGCCCGTTCCATCGGACCGTACTCCCTCATCACCCAGCAGCCGCT
>JAFDZV010000058.1:0-20914 GCA_018266795.1 Bacteroidota bacterium
CCTGCGTTCATCGCACGTTCGTCCGCTCTGTAGCAGGTGCCTGTCGTTTCCGATCTCGAGCTTCCGGCAGGGAGCGGCCCATGTGTTCATGGATGAGCGCGCGTCACGCAGGGACAGATAGGTCGCTCCTTTGCGGAGCCTGGAATGCAACAATGGGGTACATCGCCACAGACAGAGTGATTCATCGGTGCAACGCCGTGCTGCACGCCGTTGGTGGTTCATCGGTGCAGCGCTGCGCTGTACGTCTCCGGTGGTTCGTCTCGTGAACGCGCCCACGGCACTCTGCCGGAAACCGCCGCCATCCGCGTACGGATTCGCGCCGCTGTATCGCCCCGAAAACAGCGCGGCCGCATCGCGTGCGAGTGCGATGCGGCCGCAAACGTTGCCCGGTACCCGGAGTATCAGTGCGCCACGATCATCGGATGCGAGACGGCCGTGCCGTTGGCGACGATCCGCACGAAGTAGGCGCCGGAGGGAAGGTCGGCTGCCTGGAACGGCAGCATATGCTCGCCGGCGTCCATGATCCCTTCATGCAGCAGTGCCACCTCCTGGCCGCGAGCATCCATCACGCTTACGCGCGCCTGCGTGCGCTCCGGAAGCGTCACGTGCAGCATCGTGGAGGTTGCAAACGGATTCGGAACGTTCGCGATGCTCATGCCGTTGGATGCGCCGGCGCCTGCTCCGTTCTCCACGCCGAGAACCGCCTGCTCGTCGTACATCACCAGACCGCCGTCCACCGTTCCCACCCAGACGCGCTGGCTGTTGTCTACGAAGACAGAGGTGAGGCGGTCCTCCGTGAGGCCGGAGTTCTCGTTGCTGAAGATGTTCCAGTTGTTGTTCTTGAACTTCACCAGACCGGTTGCTCCGGTGGAGACCCAGACGGCACCGTACTTGTCGGAGGAGATGCCGGTAACGGCATCACTCGGGACCTGCGAGTTGGAACTGGAGTAATTCTTCCACTTGCTGCCGTCGTAATGCGTGAAGCCTGCGTCGGCCGTGCCGGCCCAGAGCGAACCATCCGTACGATCAACGGCGAGCGACGTGATGATATCGCTGCCGATATCCGGATTGTCGTTGTTCGAGTAATGCGTCCAGGTTGAACCGTCGTACTTGAAGATGCCGTTGAACCCTGTGCCGATCCAGATTGCGCTGCTGTTCTTGTCCAGCGCGAGGGCCGTTACCGTTGCGCTTCCAAGGTCGGAGTTCGACGAGTTGTATGCGGTCCAGTTGGTGCCGTCGTACTTCAGGAGGCCGGCATCGGAGCCGATCCAGATCACGCCCGAACGATCCACCACGATCGGCCCGTACTTGCGGCCGCCTCCCGGTACGGTCTGCGACTGATAGGCATTCCCGTTCTTCTTGGCAATACCGTTTGCCTTGGTAACCCAGTAGTTGCCGGAGCTGTCGAGAGCGATGTTGATAACGGCCGCGAAGCCGAAGGACATCGGGCCGGCAACCGTCCACTTTGTTGCGCCGTCGTATTCCATGGCGGCGCTCTTCGAGCCCAGCCAGACGTTGTCGGACTTGTCCACCATCACGCTGCCGACGTTGTTGCCGTACATGCCGCTGCGGGTGATGCTGGTCTTCACATAGCTGCCGGTCCGATTCTCCGCAATACCCGTCTGGGTTCCGGCCCAGATGGAGTTGTCGGCATCACCGAATGCAGAGAACACCTCGTTGGCCTGGTTGCTGGTGGTGGAGGTGGGATAGCGCGTGATGGTGGTTGCGCGGTCCCACATCGCGAGCCCCGTATAGGTGCTGAAGAGAACGGAATTGCTCGGTCCCGGACGGATCTCGTGGATCGGCCGCACCGTCACCTCGAAGTTCGGCTGATTCGGCAGGCCGACATCCATGTCGTTCACGCGCTTGCCGTCCGCATCGATCTGCGTTACATGGCCCGTTGCCTCGCCAACCCAGATCTCGCCGTTCAGGTCGGCATTGATCGTGGTGATGCTGTCGCTCGAGGTGGATGTCGCCCCCTTGCGGATACTGGTGAAGTCGCTGCCGTTGTACTTCATGAGACCCTTGGACACGGTACCGACCCACACCGTTCCGCTGCTCGTCACCGAGACGGAGGTGAGCTTGTTGTCGATCATGTTCGTGTTGTCCGTGGAATAGGTCTCCCATCCGCCGGAACCATCCAGCTTCGCGAGCCCTGCCAATGTCGCCACCCAGAGCGTGCCGTTGTGATAGGCCAGCGCGTTGATAGCGTTCGAGGGGAGCGGGGAATTGTTCATGTTGTACGATGTCCAGCTGGTCCCCTTGTCGAACTTCATCAAACCGCCGTCCGTGCCGATCCAGATATTGCCGTTGCCGTCGGAGAGCATGGCATTGATCGTCATGTTGCGCAAGCCGGAGGTTGCACGATCGTAGTAGGTCTTGTTGCCGGATATCTTCTCGATCTTCACGAGTCCACCGCCGAGCGATCCCGCCCAGACGAAACCGCCGTCGTTCAGAAGTACACCAACGACGCTTCCATCGAGATAATTGGACCAGTGAACCCATTGTGCCTGCGCACCGGCCATCGGGATCAGGCAGAGCAACGCAAGGATGGCAAGAACATGTGGGTAACGATGCTTCATCGTAACAACCTGCTGTTAGGTGAATAATGCGAGGGTGCGGACTGACTGGCGCCGTTGCCGGGCCGATCGATTCCGCTGCAGCGATTGCATGAGCCGGAACCGGCGATCGCTGGTTCCGGATGCATGCTGGCAGGCATCGACCGAAGAGCCACGACCGGGGGCGGTCTGAATCTGGTATTCACGCGGCATTGGGGCAGAATTGCCGGTGATGCCCGCAATTGTCCGCATGAACCCGAAAGTAAAGCAATTTGCAACGGCTCTGGAAGGAAAATTCTCGTCGCTCCTTCCTCGGACCGGCCAATCCTTGCGGGTCCGGGCACGGCGGCCGTTACCGCCCACGGGACGGACGGCATCGCCATGAGTTCCCAGTTTTCGTGGCGCGCGCGCGCGGGGCTGGCAGCTTCGTAACTTCTCCGCATGCGCATTCTGCTGGCAACACATAACCCGCACAAGGCGGATGAACTCCGGTCCATTCTCGGAACACTTCAGTCCGTCACCATTCTCACGCTGGATGATCTCCCGTCGCGTCCGGTTGAGCCAGTGGAGGACGGCGCAACGCTGGAGGCCAATGCCTACATCAAGGCGGCGGAGATATTCGCCGCAACCGGCATCCCCACCATTGCCGACGATACCGGGCTGGAGGTGAAGGCGCTCGCCGGGGCGCCCGGCGTCTATTCTGCCCGCTATGCCGGAGAGGGAGTGACCTACGCCGACAACTGCCGGAAGCTGATCGCCGAACTCGAGCACGTTCGTGCGGACGATCGCTCCGCGCTGTTCCGCACGGTGATCTGTTATACCGATGGCGATCGGACGTTGCTGGCGGAGGGGAGCGTGCGCGGGACGATCCTTCCAAAGCCGCGCGGCGCCGGCGGGTTCGGCTACGATCCGCTCTTTCAGCCGGAGGGGACGAGCCGCACCTTCGCGGAGATGGATCCGGCGGAGAAGAATGCCATGAGCCATCGCGGGCGGGCCCTGGCCGCGATGCATGAAATGCTTGCACCATATTTCGATGAACGGCAATGACCGATCCCGACGCACCGCACGATGCCTCCTACGAGCGCGTTCCCGTGACGCGGAGCATCGTGGTTACCGCGGGACAGATGCCGGAGCGGATCGATCGCTTCATCACGCACGCCGTGTTGCGAGCAACGCGCAACAAGGTGCAGAGCGCCATCGATGCCGGCGCGGTGCTGGTGAACGGACGCCCCACCAAGGCGAACTACCGGGTGAGGCCGGGCGATGAGATCGAGATCACGCTCATGAAGCCGCCTCCCATCACCCTCGTACCGCAGAACATCCCGCTCGATATCGTCTACGAGGATGCGGATCTGCTCGTGGTGAACAAGCCGGCCGGCATGGTAACCCATCCCGGCTACGGCAATCGCGACGGGACTCTTGTCAATGCCGTGCTCGGTCATGTCGGCTCGCTGCCGGAGGCTGCGCCGGATCTCATGGTTGAAGATGATGATGATGCGGGGGAGCAGGAGGATGAAGGCGCAGATGCAGAGTATGCATCGAGTGTGGGGGATGCCGACGGTTCTGAGGACGATGATGCGGAGGAGATTGGCGCGGAGGGGCCACGTCCCGGGATCGTTCATCGGCTGGACAAGGAGACGAGCGGGTTGATGGTGGTTGCGAAGAATGCCGATGCGCAGGTTGATCTCGCTCGCCAGTTCGCCGAGCGGACGGCCAAGCGCGAATACTGGGCTGTTGCGTGGGGCGTGCTCGAGAACGACGAAGGGGAGATCGAGGCCAGTCTTGGCCGCGACACGCGCGATCGCAAGCGCTTCGCCGTTGTGCGCCGCGGCGGCAAATACGCGCTGACCCGGTATCGGGTGATCGAGCGATTCGAGTTTGCAACGCTGGTTGCGCTCCGCCTTGCCACGGGACGCACGCACCAGATTCGCGTACACATGGCACATATCGGCCATCCGCTCTTCGGCGATCCCACATACGGCGGCCGTGTAGTTGTCTATCCCGGACCCGGCGGCAAGCACCGGCAGCGCGTTGCGAATCTGCTGAACATCATCGGGCGCCAGGCACTGCATGCCAGGACGCTCGGCATCACACAGCCCCGCACGCGCGAGTGGATGGAGTTCGAGTCCGAACTCCCTGCGGACATGCTTGCGCTGATCGATGCGCTGCGATAGTCCCCGGCGTGGTGGTGGGCAGCTCCGCGTTCCTTCGTGCCCTTTGCGGTGCTTCCCCGCCCTGTAACGCCGAACGCCGCCCGCACCGGTGATCGGTACGGACGGCGTTGGAGGCGAATCGACGGAGTGAGGGTTCCGTCCGGTTACTTCGCCACAACCAGGCGGCCGGTCTCGAGGCTGGAGCCGCTGCGGATTGCGTAGAAGTAGATGCCGTTCGGCAGCGCGGCTGCATCGAACTCAACCGATGCGTCGCCGGCGTTCATCATCGTTCCGTTGGCAAGCGTTGCAACGACGTTGCCGCGAGCGTCCGTCAGGGTTACCGTCACCGCCTGCGGCTTGGCGAGCGAGAAGCGGATCGTGGTTGTACCATGGGACGGATTGGGAGCCACCATCGAGTGCTCGACGCTTCCGCCGGTCTGTGCCTCTTCGACCCCGCTGATCTCCGCATTGCGTGCGAACATCTGCACGGTGCCGTTCGGGTTGCTGCTGTAGTCCACCGCATACTCGCCCGGCACGATGGTGTTGTAACCCAGCACTGCGGCCACCGAGGAGTCCAGCGTGAGCGGCGCGTCGATGTGCAGTACGGAATCGGAGGAGGCCGGTACGCTCTCGAGTTCCATCGTGATCATGCCGTTCTCCGCGCTCATCAGTGCCGGGGCATCGTTCTCCGCGCTCAGCACGGTGCTGCCCGTGCCGTGCTTTGCCGTGGCGTCGAGCAGGATGCGGACGCGGCAGATGCCGAAGCCTGCGCAGTTCTGGCTTGGGCGGCCGACAGTAACCTCCACCGTGAAGCCGAGACGCTGTACCGTGAGATCGACCGATCCGTACGGGTTCTTCGTGTAGTCCACCGTGTAGGCGCCAGGACGAACCACCAGACTCTTCGCTCCGAGTGCCCGCGCCACGTTCGGATCCAGCTCAAGCGGCTCGTCGATCATCAGCACGTCGCCATGCTCTGCCGGCATCGACTTCAGGTCCAGATGAAGCACGTTCCCCTTCAGCCGGGCGCTTGCTGCGGTCTGATCGTCGGCCGTGAATCCGATCGTGATGCTGCAGATGCCGAAGCCCCTGCAGTTCTGGTTGGGACGGCCGATCCGGATGTTGATGTCGATACCGAACCGCTGCATCGGAAGATCAACCGATCCGTTCGGGTTCTTCGTGTAGTTCACGCGATACGTGCCGGCCGGGATCACGAGGCTGGCGGCGCCCAGCGCCTTTGCGGTCGCGGAGTCCACGGTGATCGGTTCGTCGATCACCAGCGCATCACCCTGTACCGGAAGCTTCGATGCGAACTCGAGATGAAGCATGTTGCCGTTGACTGTGCTTACCGCCGGGACTCTGGATGCCAGGTCGATGTCCAGGCCGATCGTGATGCTGCAGATACCGAAGCCGGTGCATCCCTTGCTCCTGCGTCCGATCTCGACGTTGATCGTGATGCCGATCCGCTGCACCGGAAGGTCCACCGATCCGTTCGGGTTCTTCGTGTAGTCCACGCGGTACGTGCCGGCCGGGATCACGAGGCTGGTTGCGCCCAGTGCCTTTGCGGTTGCGGAGTCCACGGTGATCGGCTCGTCGATCACCAGCGCATCACCCTGCTCGGGGAGCTTCGATGCGAAGTCCAGATGAAGCGTGTTGCCGTTGAGCGACCCTGCTGCCGGCGTCTTCAACGCGAGGTCCAGATCCAGGCCAATGGTGACGCTGCAGATACCGAAGCCGGTGCATCCCTTGCTCTTGCGTCCGATCTCCACCTCGATCGTGATGCCGATCCGCTGCACCGGAATATCCACGGAGCCGTTCGGATTCCTCGTATAGTCCACGCGGTACGTGCCGGCCGGAATCACGAAGCTCGATGCGCCAAGACCCAGTGCGGCTGCAGAGTCCACGGTGATCGGCTCGTCGATCACCAGTGCGTCACCCTGCTCGGGGAGCTTCGATGCGAAGTCCAGGTGAAGCATGTTGCCGTTGAGCGTCGCGATGGCCGGGACTCTGGATGCCAGGTCGATGTCCAGGCCGATCGTGATGCTGCAGATACCGAAGCCGGTGCATCCCTTGCTCCTGCGTCCGATCTCCACCTCGATCGTGATGCCGATCCGCTGCACCGGAATATCCACGGAGCCGTTCGGATTCCTCGTGTAGTCCACGCGATACGTTCCTGGGAGCACCACCAGGCCCGCTGCACCCAGCGCCCTTGCGGTTGCGGAGTCCACGGTGATCGGCTCGTCGATCACCAGCGCGTCACCCTGCTCGGGGAGCTTCGATGCGAAGTCCAGATGAAGCGTGTTGCCGTTGAGCGTGCTCACAGCCGGGACTCGCGATGAAAGGTCGATGTCGATTTCAATCGTGATGCTGCAGATGCCGAAGCCCTTGCAGTCCCTGCTCTTGCGTCCGATGTCGACGTTGATCGTGATGCCGATCCGCTGCACCGGAATGTCCACGGATCCGTTCGGATTCTTCGTGTAGTCCACGGCGTACGTACCCGGGAGCACAACCACGCTCGCCGCGCCCAGCGCCGTTGCGGTTGCGGAGTCCACGGTGATCGGCTCGTCGATCACCAGCGCATCACCCTGTTCCGGGAGCTTCGATGTGAAGTCCAGATGAAGCGTGTTGCCGTTGAGCGTCGCAACCGAGGAGGTCTTCAGCGAGAGATCGATATCCAGGCTCACCGAGATGCTGCAGATGCCGAAGCCACGGCAGTCCCTGCTCTTGCGTCCGATCTCCACTTCGATCGTGATGCCGATCCGCTGCACCGGAAGGTCCACGGATCCGTTCGGGTTGTTCGTGTAGTCCACGGGATAGGTGCCGGCCGGTATCACGAGGCTTGCGGCGCCCAGCGCGAAGGCGGAGTCGACAGTGATCGGCTGATCGATCACGAGCGCGCTCCCCTGCTGCGGAAGCTTCGAGGTAAAGTCCACATGGAGCGTGTTGCCGTTGAGCTTTGCCGCGCCGAGAGCATTGGCAAGCGGATCGCGGCCGATCGTGATGCTGCAGATGCCGAAGCCCTGGCAATCCATGCTTCGGCGACCGATCCGAATGTTGATCACGAGCCCCTGCGGCTGCACCGGCAGCGTCACCGTGCCGAACGGGTTTGTTCGATAGTCCATCGTGTACTGTCCCGGAAGCACCGTGACGTTGGAGGATCCCAGGGCGGCGGCGGTCTGGGCGTCCAGCGTGATCGGCTGGTCCACCGGCAGAATCTCGCCCGCATTCTGTGGGCGCTCGTGGAACGCCAGGGTCAGTTGGTTACCGTTCAGCGTTCCCTCCGCCGGCACGAACGCCGCCGTGGGATCAAGGTTGCCGATCGTGATGCTGCAGATGCCGAAGCCGGTGCAGTCGTGTGCCGGGCGCCCGGTCCGAATCTTGATGATCGGGCCGGCGAGCACCGGAAGTGCGAGGAGGAAGAAGGCGACAAGGGCGAGCATCGAAGTACGAATTGTACGTGCTCCCGTTGTTGTGCGGTTGGTGCCGCTGTTCCATAGGGTGTTGGTTCTGGTAGTCATTGTTCTCTCCGAATGATTGTGTGAATGTTTCTTGTTCTGAATCACGCTGTTCATGCTATCGGAGAGTCTTAAAGGCTTCCTAAAGGGCTTCCAAATTTTTTGCCGGCGCCTCCGTCTCTGGCGCCGATCCCGATGCAGAACGCCGCACAGTCACCGAAACGGGCAATATTGGCCGCTTCGGCAGCCACCGCAGCCTTCGGCTTCCAGGCCGGTTGCGTGCATGGGGGCGGTGTTGTTGGCCCCGCCGTTCGCAGGCGGTATGTTGCGCGGAGGTCGCTGTGCGGCGGTTCCGGCCCGGCCGATGCCGGCCCGGCATGTCGCATTCCGATATCGGGCTCCGACATCGGGCTCGGGGAATCACATCTCGTACGATATCAACTCTGGATAATCCCATTCGATCGATGCAAGCAAGAGCAACGCTGGCCGGTGGCTGCTTCTGGTGTCTGGAAGCGGCATTCGAACAACTTCGCGGTGTGGTGAGCGTACAGTCCGGCTACGCCGGCGGCCATGTCGCCAATCCGGACTATCAGGCCGTCTGCACCGGAACAACCGGGCATGCCGAGGTGGTGGACATCCTCTTCGGTCCTTCGGTCATCACGTTCGATGATCTGTTGGAGGTGTTCTTCACCATTCACGATCCCACCACGCTCAATCGGCAGGGAGCAGATGTCGGAACGCAGTATCGTTCCGCGATCTTCTATCATTCGCCGGAGCAGCAGGCAGCCGCGCAGGCGACGATTGCGCGGTTCGATGCCGGGAAGATCTGGCCGGACCCCATCGTGACGCAGGTGGTTCCCTTCACGGAGTTCTTTCCGGCCGGGGCGTATCATGCCGAATACTACCGGCGCAATTCCGGCCAGCCCTATTGCCGCGCCGTGATCGCTCCGAAGCTTGCGAAGCTTCGCGCGAAGCATGCGGAATGGATCAGAGCGTAACGAACGCGTTCACCCCTATAGGCTATCTTGGCTGCGATGCAGAGAGACATCGATATCGATTTGGACGGGATTCCCGGTGGCCCCGAGGAGCTTGCGGCAGCAACGGCGTACGACCCCCGTGTTTCCTTTACGATCACACTCGCGCGCGCGCTGCATCGCTTCGGCACGCCGACGCATCGTCTGGAGGAGACGATGCACCGGTTGTTCGAGCGATTGGGATTGATAGGATCGCTCTTCGCGATCCCCACCGGCATCTTTGCATCGTTCGGTCCGCCGGAGGCGCACAAGACCAGTCTGATCCGCACAAGCACGCCCGAAACCAACCTGGAGAAGCTGAGCCGGCTTGACGAGCTTGCGGAGGAGGTGATACGCGGGCGTGTGACGGCCGAGGAGGGGGCCTATCGCGTGGAGCAGATCGTTGCGGCGCCATCCCGCTATCCGGTGCTTCTCGACATCATCTGCTATTCAATCTCCTCCGGGGCGGCCGCGCGCTTCTTCGGCGGAGGGTGGCGCGAGATCCTCTGCGCTGCGGCGATCGGGCTGGCGATCGGCTGCACGGCGCTGATGTTGCGCTCGAGCGAGAACCTTCGCCGTCTGTTCGAGCTCGCCGCTGCCGTTCTTGCCGGCTTCATTGCGACGGCCGCAACGGCAGCTGTCGCACCTCTCTCCAGCTACGTTACCACGCTCGCCGGATTGATCGCGTTGATCCCCGGGCTCACGCTTACCACGGCGATGACGGAGATCGCCACCGGCAATCTGGTGAGCGGAACCGCCCGGCTTACCGGCGCCGCGCTCACGTTTCTGGAACTCGGCTTCGGCGTTGCGCTCGGGGAACGGCTGGCGCAGGCCGCTGTCTCCGGCGTGCACCATGCCGCTCCGGAGCCGATGGTGCGCTGGTCCATCTGGATTGCCCTCGTCGCCGCTCCGCTTGCGTTCACCGTGTTGATGCGTGCGCGGCCGCGCGATGTTGGCTGGATCATGGCCGCCTGCGCAGTCGGGTTCGGAGGAGCGCGGTTTGGAACCTGGCTGCTCGGCCCGGAGCTTGGGGCGTTCATGGGAGCCTGCGCGCTCGGCATCGCCGGAAACCTGTTCGCACGCGTGGTGAAGCGGCCGGCCGCAGTGCCCCTTCTTCCCGGACTCATTCTTCTCGTGCCCGGCAGCATCGGCCTTGGGAGCCTCGCCAAGTTCATTCAGCGCGATGTGATGTCCGGTGTGGAGGCGGCGTTCGAGGTGACGATCGTCGCAGTCGGGCTTGTGATTGGATTGCTGCTGGCCAACGTCGTCGTGTCGCCGCGGCGAACGCTGTAGAGCGGGAATACGATCGCGGCATGCGTCAGGCTCATATCAGTCCGAGGGCATATGAACCGATTCTTCCTGCTACTGCTGGCCGTGTTCTCCACGGCGCCCGCCGCGGTTGCGCAGACTCCCGATTCCATCGTCGTTGGTGGGATGAGCCGCGTCTTCTATCTGCACCTTCCGGCAACGTACGATGCGAGCGGCGCGCTGCTTCCGCTGGTGATCGGTCTGCATGGTGCGAACCAGGAACCGGTGGACGGCGTTGCCTCATTCAGCAGACTCACCGGCTTCAATGCCAAGGCAGATGCGAACGGATTCATCGTTGTCTATCCGGAAGGAAGGGGCAGCCGGAACGGGAAGGAGCTGACGTGGAACGGCGGCGGCTGCTGCCCTCCAGCCTCGGCGCTCAACGTGGACGACGTGGCCTTCATCGCCGATTTGATCGACACGCTTGCCGCGAGGTATCGTGTGGACCGGAGCCGTGTATATGCCACTGGCATTTCCAACGGCGGCATCATGAGCTATCGCCTTGCATGCGAGCTGAGCCACCGCATTGCCGCCATCGCTCCCGTTGCTGCGGCCTACATGGTGCAGGGGGATTGCATTGTCACGCGTCCGGTGCCGGCGCTGCACATTCACTCGCTGCAGGACCCGGCTTTGCCGTACAACGGCGGCACGGGCGTGCTGAGTCCGAACTTCCCGTTCCCTTCGGTGGACTCCGCCATCGCAACATGGCTGCACGTATGCGGATGCGCATCCATTGCGGACACGCTTCACGCAACTGCCAATCTGCTTGCCCGCCGGTGGAGCCGGTGCACGCCGGGCGGCGAGGTACAGCTTTATGCAACGAGCGATGGCGGCCACTCATGGCCCGGCTCGCCGGTGGGGAATCCGAGCACCGCCTTCAATGCCACCGATGTGATCTGGGAATTCTTCTCCCGGTTTTCGATTGCCGGCGCGTTGGAGGTGAGCGGGAAGGGGCGCGCGCCGAGCGGTGCCGCAATGCGCGTGCTTCCCAACCCGGCGTCGGAGTCCGTAACGGCAACGTTCGCGCTGGATCGCGCATCACACGTACGTCTGGAAGTTTTCGACCTTCGCGGAGCGCTTCTCGCAACGGCGTTCGACGGTGATCTGGATGCCGGCGCGCATCGCTTCCCGATTTCCGTGCATGCATATCCTGCCGGCAGGATCATCGTGCGATGCATCACTTCGTTCGGCACACAGGCGGAGCTTCTTACGATCGCCCCGGATCGATGAGCCGGTTGCCGTGCGGCTCGATATGAACGATGGCCGCTGCCGCACCCCGCGACAACGGCCATCGACTTCGTTTGGAAGGTTCGCGTGTCGCTATTGAACGGCAACTCGCTGCACCGTGGAACTGCTGCCCAGTTGAAGATGCACGAAGTACACTCCGCGCGGCAATCCCCGCAGGCTCACCCTCCGGCTGTACGTTCCGGCCGCCAGCGTCTCCGCGAATATCTGGCTGGCAATCTCGCCGATCGTATTTCGCAGACTGAGATGAACCGCACCTGGTGAGCGGAGTGTGAAGGTAACCGTCATCACATCCGATGCAGGATTCGGCGCAGCGGTCAGCGTCATTTCCGCCTTCGCGTCCTCGGGCGCATGTGCAGCATCGTCGTCACGGCGCCACACACCGTGATTGCGTGTGCCGGCATAGTAGGTGTCGCCGCTGCGGGCGAGCGTGTAGACCTGAATTCCCGGCGGCATCGAGTCGGTGATGTCGTACCAGCCATGGCCGTCGTACGCATACGTGAACACGTTCAGACGGTCGCCGAGATCGTCGTACGTCTGCAGATACAGAACACCGTCCAGCACACCGGGGAACATGTCCGACTCCTTGCCGCGCGGCGTCTCCGGCGTCAGGCGCGACCAGCTTCCTCCGCCATCAGCGGATCGATACAGGCCGCTGCCGGCGAGCACCACGGGATGGTCGTCGACATTGTAGAGCGGGCCGCCGCCGGGAATCAGATCGTCGTTCGGAATGCCTGTCCAGGAGGCCTGCCATGTCAGGCCGTGGTCGGACGAACGGTAGAGGCCGGCCGCGGTGCTCGCGATCACCCAGCCGTTGCCTGCGGCCAGCCAGGTCACCGGAGCGTACGTCGAATCCTGCATCGGCAACCCGACATTGGCCTCGAGCCACGTCGCGCCGCCGTCGGTGGACCGGAGCATTCCACCATCGCTCCAGTGCGTGCTGCCATCGTCCGTGCGCGATGCGGCGCCATGCCCGAGGTAGAGCGTTGTGCCCTCCGCGGCCATCGCGTGGAACTCCGCGTTGGCATCGTTCGCAAGCGGCGTCACCGGATGCCACGTCCTTCCGGCGTCATGCGTCACACGCAGCTCGCCGCCGATGGCATAGGCGGCAGTGCCGTACGTGAACAGACTGAATGCAGGGAACGAACCGCACTCCTCCCACGTAGTGCCATGATCCTCGCTGCGGAACAGACGGTCGCCGGTTGATGCAAGCACCGCGTTCTCCAACGCAGCCATGTCCTGCACGGACGAACGGTTGAGCCCGTTCAGGGGAACGAGTTTCGTTCCCCTGGTCGGCAGAAGGGCGGGACCATGCTTGGTTGCCACCGCCAGTCCGAACTGATGCGGAGCGGGAGGCGCCGTCAGATCCGTGGCTTCCATCCGTATCCATTGGGCCCCATCGAGTCGCCAGATCTGATTGTAACTTCCCGCCCATACCGCCGAGTCGGACGAGGTTATCCAGTCCATCGCGGCCGTGCTGTCCAGCCCGGCGCGTGCATCGGTGAAATGTTCGCCCTGATCGGTGCTTGCAAGGAGAAGTGTGCGGCCGATCACCATCAGAAGCCGGTCACGTCCGTCCGCAATCTGTGTGGGCTGTCCGCCGTAGGCCTTCAGGTCCCCTGCAGCCAGCGTCCAGTGTGCTCCTGCGTCGGTGGAGCGGTAGAGGGAGTCATTGGCAAATCCCGCGAGCACGTACAGGTCGCCGCGATGCAGCACGGGGCGCGATGCATACCGCGGCAGGCGGCCGCGCACAACCCAGCCCGTTCCGCCATCGGCGGAGATGGAGAGCGAGTCCTGGAAGATGCGTGCCAGGCTTTGCCCGATGGGGAAGAGTGCACCATCCACCGCAAGCGGCTGCCAGGTGTCGCCGTAGTTGGTGGAGCGATAGTAGCCGTCGCGGCTTCGGCCGATCAACGTTGCTCCGTTGAGAATCAGGCTCGTCATGCCGCGCTCGCTCGGCTCGCTCCAGATACCGGCATGGTATCGGGCGATGCCGCCGTTGATCGATGAGGCGATGATCATGGAGTCGTTCGCAACGATCGTCGTCAGGCGTCCGCCGGGCGGTCCGTTCGTGCGCCTCCACTGTGCGTAGGCAGTCGTGGCGACCATTATGCACATGATTCCAAGCATCAGAATTCGGTTCATATCTCTCGTTCTGTTTATCCGTTTCAATCCGGTATTCCCAAACAATCCGGGCACGCATCCTGCTGCGCTCGCGTTCACAGGCCGTCTGCGCGGCGCTGGGTAGCCGGGTGGGGCATCCGGACGCAACGTAGAACAGACCGTTGACCATCCATTGAACATGGTTGATTGAACATGGCGGAGAATCGCAGAAAACCAGGAGCGGAAACAATTCGCAACCATGGAGTTGCCGGCCCGGTGAGCGTGCATGGGGAGATCGATGCCGCATACATCGAGGCGGCGCTTCTGCGCACTCACCATGCCGAGCCGCTGCGGCTCATGGCGGCGATGCTCCTCAGGCGCTCCGAAGATGTCGGATACCGTCTCGGCTCCGCGCGTGCCGGCCTGCTCACCGCGTGGGCGGAATGGGCCGATCGCCGCCTGATCGAGGCCGCAGGCGCCGCCGAGAGAGCGCTGCACGAGTTGCGCGCGCTCGGCGACAACGAGGGAGTTGCCGGGGCGCTGAACCTTCTGGGGAGCCTTGCCCGCCGTACGGGAGACATCGCCCGCGCGGCGCGCTGCCACACCGATGCGATCGAGTACGCGCGGCGCGCGGAGAGCGCGCGTGAAACATCGATTGCACTCCGCGGGATTGGGACGTGTGAGATGATGACCGGCAATGTTGCCGCGGCCCGGCACTATGCGGAGGAGGCAGGGCGCGTTGCGGAGGCCGCCGGATGCGTGGAGGAACAGATCGATGTGTTGCAGCTTGTCGGAACGCTCGAAGCCCAGGGCGGCCGGTATACGGAGGCGCTTGCAACGTTTACACGCGCTCTGGAGATGACCCGCGCAATCGGTCACCGGCGGCTGGAGGCGCAGACGATCGGAAACCTCGCTCCGGTTCATGCCCATCTCGGCAATCGGAGCCGAGCCCGCAGGTACGATCTCGAGGCGCTGGCCATACATCGCGAGATGAACGACTCACTCGGCACGGCCGAGCGGCTTGGGAACATCGGCACGCGGTATCAGGAGATCGGCGACTATACCCGCGCCTTTGCATCGTTCAGCCAGGCGCTCGAAATCTTCGAACGCCTCGGCGAGAAGACCGCCCAGTCCATCGTGCTCGGCAATCTGGGCGTCCTCTATCTGGTGATCGGCGACTACGTGCATGCAGGCGAGGCGCTTCACCGAAGCCTTGCCATGGCGCGGATATCGGGCAATCGTCCGTGCGAGGCCTATGCACTCATGGTGCTCGGGAAGGTGAACGAACGGCTCGGACTGCCGCGCCAGGGGCTGCTCTACTATCTCCAATCCCTTCGTCTCTGCCAGGAGTCGGGCGATCTGCGCGCAGAGTCCGAGGACTGTCTGGGGATCGGCCAGCTCTACACGATGCTGGATGAGTACGAGGAGGCGGAGTCCTTCCTGGAGCGCGGGCTGAGCCTGGTGCGCAGCCTGGGGTTGCGATCGGAGGAGGCAACGCTTCTCACCGCGCGCGGCCGGCTTGAGGCCCGGCGCGGAAACGGGCCTCGGGCGCTGGAGCTGCTGGAGCAGGGGCTGGCGATCGCCCGCGCCAACGACAATCCCGTGCTGGTGCATGCGGCGTTGGAAGCGCTTGTTGAAACCAGCCGCGGCTCCGGCCAGGCCGACCGCGCGAATCAATACGTGCACGCCGCAGATGAGGCTCTGCGCCGCGCCTTCGACAACGACTCCCGCGAACGTGTCCGCACGATCATCGCGCAGTATCGCGATGCGGCGATCGAACGCGAGGCACGCCGAGCGGGATTGCGGCAGGAGGATCTGGCGCGCCTTGCGGCGCTTCCGCAGAACGAACCGGGAGGCGGAGCCGCGGCGCCGATCGTTGCTGCATCGGAACACCTGCCGCTTCGGCGCATCCAGGTGAGAATGCTCGGCACGTTCACGGTCACGATCGATGGCCGTGAGCTGGAGGATTCTGCATGGGGGCGCAAGCGTGCCAGAGAGCTGTTCAAACTCCTTGCGGCGCGTCATCGGCAGTGGCTTACCATCGACGAGATCTTCGAGCAGCTGTGGGGCGATCATGCCGGGCAGCAGATCGAGATGGTGGTGATGAAGACCGTCTCCAATCTGCGCAAGGCTCTGGGCGGGATCAGCAACGACCTCGGCGTCTCCATTCGGCACGACAACGGTTCCTACATGCTCGACCTCGGCGAACATGCATGGATCGACTTCCTGGCGTTCAAGGAGGAAGTGGTGAAGGCGCGACGTTCCACATCCGCCTGGGAGCGGGAGCAGCATTATGGGACGGCGGTGAGCATGTACCAGGGAGAGTTCCTGCCGCAGGAACGGTTCGCCGACTGGAGCGGGCACGAACGCGAGATCCTGCGTGATGGACTGCTGGAATCGCTGGAGTTCCTCGCACGCGAAAGCCTGCGCAGCGGTGCAACCACGGATGCGGTGGAGCGGGCGCGCCGCATCGTTGCGGAAGATCCGCTCAACGAGACCGGGTACGACGTCATTGTACAGGCGTTGGAGGAACTTGGTCGCACGGCGGAGGCGCAGCGTTTCAGCGAGGAATATGCGCGAGCCTACCGCGCCGAGTTCGGCGAGAATCCGCCGGAGCCGGTGTCGCGCGTCGCAACCGAGCAATCGGAGGATTGAGGCTGCATTGCCGAGCGGGCATGTGGCGGGAAGAGTGAGCCTCTTCCCGCCGCGATCACTTCAACCGCACAGGGTTGTCGCGAACCTTGGCTCCGCGACCGTGTGTGCCGGCCTCGGAGGCCATGCCTCGTGCGTTCATCCGGGCGATTGCTCCCGCCGGATGGACTGCGCCTTCACGATGAACGCGAGCGCCTCATCACTGTACGGCTTCGGCATCGTCTGCCAGAGGGCGTTGTCCGTATGAAGCTGTTTCAATCGTGCCTCCACGTCCGGATCGCCGAGCGTGAAGCGGTTCACGAGCTCGGCCCATCGTGCGGCCAGCGCCTGCGCGTGCTCGCCTGCCGGGTCCTCACCCACAGATGCCTCCACTTCGCGTATCAGTTCCGACCAGTCGTTCTCTCCCTGGCGCACGGCGTCGGGATCTGCCGCGGAGCGGCGCTCGAACTCGGCCAACTGTTCGGGAGTGAAGTAGTTGGCGAATACATCCTTGTTGCTTGCCATGATCAGCACCTCGATAATCTGTTGGAACGACTCCCAGTCCGCATCGCCGTGGATCGCCGCCCGGTGCTCCGCGGTGCGGAGCGCCTGGATCGCGCGATCGAGCCCGCGGCGCTTCTCTTCCAGGATGTCGCATTGAAGCCGGAGCATCGCCGCGAGATCGTACGCTTCCGTGGCAAACATCTCCCTGATCTGTTTCAATGAGAGCCCGATGAACTTCAACGTCACGATCTGCTGCAATCGGACAATGTCGCGATCGGTATACAGCCGGTATCCGCTCTCCGCCACCACACTCGGCTTCAGCAGTCCGATGCGATCATAGTGATGCAGCGTCCGGATCGTGACACCGGTGCGCTGCGCGAACTCACCGATCTGATAGAGTTGTGATACCTGCTGTACGGCGTGCGTTGCTGTCATCGAGCCATCCTGTTCGAACGGATGTGCAATCTAGGGCCTGACGTTGGGGGAGAGTCAAGGGGTTCGGTGAGGAATTTTCATATCGAGATGATTGCCGTTCCAACAACGAAACGCCCGCGATGAATGTGTCACCGCGGGCGTTCGCAGAATTCGGGCTGGTGCAGGTACGGTGCCGTACGGCGTTGTTCCTGTTACTGGACGACCAGCGTTCCATGCATCACGCCGCCTTGTTCGGGAACGACAACGTACAGATATCGGCCCGCCGTGAGCACCGTGCGATCGAGCGTCAGCAGCCCGCCCGCTGCTGTCTCTCGCGAAAGCACGGTGCGCCCCATCATGTCGAAGAAGGTTATGCGGGCCGCGGCGCTGGTGCGCAGCGTAGCGGAGGTTGTCATCGGATTGGGCGCAAGGAATACCTGTGCCGCGATTGCGGACTGTTCCACCGATGCGGCGATGGATGCGTGCCGGAAGATGCTGCCGTGATCACCGGTTACGAGAACGGTGCCGCTTCCCGGTGCTATCGCGGCGTCGCTCAGCAACTGCGTGTTCCCCGGGGATAGATCGTGCCAGTGCGCACCGCCGTCGTTCGTGGCAATCACCGTTCCGTTGTCGCCGGTTGCGATGCCGTTCATTGCATCCATGAATTCGACGTCCACCAGGTTGGAGCTCCCCGGACTGCTCTCGCTCCACGTAGTGCCGCCATCAGTGGTCCGGTAGAACATGCCGTTGCTTCCAACGGCAACAACGGTGGCGGCATCGACCACATGGAGCCCTGCAACGAGCGCGGAGGATGCATGATTGGGCTTCCATGTGGTGCCGCCGTCGGTGGTACGCATGATCAGGCCTCCGCCCGTTGCGGAAAGGCCAACGGCGAATCCGGTGGCCTCATCGGCGAAGTCGCAACGGTCCATGAAGAACGATCCCGTAATCGGCGTCTTGCCCCAGGTGATACCGCCATCCGCGCTTCTGAGTATCACACCGGCTCCAGCCTGGCCGTCGCCGCCGGCCGCATACCATGTACGGCCATCGCGCGTGTAGAGCCCGAAGACGAAGCTGTCGAACGCGCCGCGTTGAAGCCCGGAATTCCTGCGCGTCCAGGTGATGCCGCCGTCGGCGGTGGTGAGCACGGTGCCGGAGTCGCCGGCTGCCACTCCCATTGTTGCGGAGGAAAACCTGACGGTCCAGAGATTGTTGATGACGCCGCTGTTGAGTGCGGTCCAGGTGGTTCCGCCGTCCGTGCTCGCGACAATGGCGCCGTTCTCCCCCACGGCATAGGCGTTCGTTGCTGTGGCAAAGCAGATGCCCTGCAGCTTGCTGCCCGCGGCCTGTACCTCGGCCCAGTTCTGCTGTGCACGTAGCTCCTTTGCTCCGAATGCCGTCAGGAGCATCGTGATGGCCGCAGCGATCGGCAGCGTGCGTATGATGTCGTGGATCGATGTCATCGGCGAGTCCTGTTGACGAGATAGTTCGATGAAGAGAATCGGCGGCGAGCATTTCGCCGGCGCAACAGGAACCTGACCCGTGCCGGTATGTTTCTTCTCCGTTCGTGACAAACCCTTGGTCCGGTTCGTGCCATGCACGCTTGCCGGCCTGGGCTTCACTTCCGGGACCTTTCGCCCGGCAGGCATGCGGTGGTGCCGTCTTCTCGTACCGCGCAGGGGAGGGGATGCCCAGAGTGGCTGCCCCGATTTTGCATCTGCCGAGCATCACGTTGTTGCGATGATTCGTTGGATCGGCGGCCTCTCCCGCTCGATGTACCGAACCAGATCCGCCACGCGCGGCCCAGCCCGCAAGGGATCGCACGGCTTCGTTGCGCTCGCCGGCGAAGACCACCGGTGGGTCATTGCGGAGGAATACCCTGGCGCAGTCGAGGTTGATGTTCTGCTCATGACAACGGTCGCCGGGCACCACGTACACCGATTGTCTTCGCGTGTCTCCGCACAGCAGAGGCGAAGCCGCGGCGACGCGACCTCTCCCGCTTAACGTACCGAACCGGTCACGCGAGAGCCAGCCCGCACAGATCGCCATGGCTTCGCTCCGCTCGCCGGCGAAGACCACCGGTAGTCACTGCAGAGGAATATCCCGACACTGTCGGGGCTGAGTTTCTGCGCATGACAATGACCCTATGCAACGGATGGGAGGCCGCGACGCGGCTCGAGAGGATGACCGGCTCTCCCATTTCCAGCCATCGCAAGCGCCGTCAGGCGCGAAACGTTGGTGGCATGCACACGCCCACCGTGAGCAGGCACCGTAGCGAACCATTCGGCGCACCTGCTCCGGCAAGCTGAGACGCTACCGAACGATGCGCCGTGCGGGAGAGGTCGCCACGGCTTCGCTCCGCTCGCCGGCGAAGACCACCGGTGGTCACTGCGGAGGAATATCCTGACACTGTCCGGGTTTGAGGTTCTCGCGAGGACTGTGGGGTGATCACGTTGACTATGGGCGTCGAATAGATGAGCGCCCTTCGAAAAATCCGGCTCTCGGCATTGCTTCAACGGATCGCACAGGCAGAGCCCGGCGGCTATGGCGACGGTCCGACGCCGGGATTGCCGGCACATATCGTAATACGATGTGGTGGCTGAAGCAACGAACCCATCGTTGCGGATATCCAATGGAATCTACTCTTGCGGGTATCAAAAAGGCGCCCCATCGGCAGTGAGTGGGAGCGCCTTTGTGTCCTTGTTTGCACATGAAACGGTCAGATCCCATGTGCACTTGTAGTATACGCTCGATACACGATTGTTCGCAACCAGAAGGATTAGGTGACAAACCCAATGATGGTGTGGTGGATTGTTTGGACGAAGGCCGGTGCAACGCAATTGGCACAACCCGGACTTTCCTTCGCCCGGGTATCCTTCCTCGCCGTTTTCGGTGAGAGCTGTTCGAAATACATAGGGCTCCCGACCCTCACACTCGGGAGCCCGTAACCGTGATCGCGCGGATCACCGTTAATACCACGGTGGGGAATGTATTGTCACCGCTGAATCGGTGGAGGCGCCGATCGCTTACCGGGGAGCCGCTTCGCGTTCACCCCGAAAGCGGGTCGAAAAGCAGCGGGCCCCCGGTTCTCACAACCCGAGGGCCCGCTATCGTGATCGCGCGATCACGTGTCGATCCTACGGCCGTCCTACCGTCTGGAAGTAGAAGTCCAGATCGGTCGGGGTACCAGTGGTGTCGTATGTGGTCACTGTCAACACCGCTCCGGCACGTGTTACGGTCGTCAGTCCCAGCGACTGCAGCGTGATGATGGTCGATGCTGCCGTTGGGGCATTCGGGAGCGTCACCGTGTACACGCCTGTTCCGGGGGTATGTACCACTACAACGTTTCCGAACTGATCATTGACGGTGCCTGCTGCGGCGATGTCGCCCCATGCGATCACCACATTGTCACGGTAAACCGTTCCGGCGTTCGGCGTGGAAGCGGCACCAAGTACCGTCGTCGCCTCCGAGGTCGTGAACCGGCCCGTGCTCTCCGTCGTAGCGCCGATCGGTGTTGCATCAACCGTACCACC
>JAFDZV010000058.1:21023-21148 GCA_018266795.1 Bacteroidota bacterium
GGTGTTGGCATTGGCCAGGTTCAGACCCAGCGGAGTAGCCGTCGTTCCGTCACCGGTCAGCGTTGCGTCCGTGGTCACGGCAAGGTTGCCGGCCGTCAGGTAGTCCTTCGTGACGAGGGTGTTGC
>JAFDZV010000059.1 GCA_018266795.1 Bacteroidota bacterium
GTCCACTGTAGCGGGGTCAGGCCATGGTGGTGTTTCGCCACGTGCGAATGCGTTGGTGCATATCAAAGCAGATAACGCCAACGCCGTCAGTCCATTTGGAATGCTTCTGAAACGACACATCCACTGTTGATACATAAGTACTATCCTCTTAAGACTAATTGATAATGGTGACGCTTCGCGTTGCAACCAGACGCCCATCGTGCAGAAGAGCAACGAAGTAGACACCGCTGCGAGGGAAGCGATAGTGCACCATGCCGCGCCCATGTGACCCGGCCGTGATGTATGGTGCGAAGAGCAGGTTCCCCTCGATGTCATAGATGGCAACGGCCGTGGCACGATCGTCCGGCGAGCAGTTGAACACGATGGCCATGTTTGATGGATCGGCACGATCGCCAACTACACTCAACACCGGATCATCCGTAACCCGCGCCTGCAGTTCACCCACGGCATACTTTGCGCTCGGGGGATCGAAGAGCCGGTTGTAGCGGGTGAAGCTGGTATCATTCAACCAGTTGGATACGCACAGTGTAACACCGTCGGCTCTGGTGAACCAGTACGGGCCGCTCCCGTTGTGCCAGGGACGAACCCTCAGGAACGCCTCCACTCCGTCGAGTTGTGATGGAACCCGGTAGTTGACAGTAGAAAGGAGTCCGCGCATCCCATGAATCAACGGCCGGCCGGGGCTTGAGCATGCCTCGATGCCGACGGAATCCAACAGAACAATCCGCATGGAGTCGCTGGTGCGAACAAGTTCCACGGAGAAATCGAGCGCATCGAGAGCGTAGTAGCTGCTGGTGTCCTGGAGCTGATCGCGGGGATCGCGCCAGCGGAGATAACGGAAGAAGGTGATGCTATCCCCGGCATGGAGCGTTGCGGGGATTGTGCGGCTGTTGAATCCGAGCACGCCGGCGTCCGCGTTGATCTGCCGGTTCCTCCACCATCGGGCCAACGTCCAGAGCCGGTCATCCAGCCTGCACTCGGTAAACATGTAGGTGATGGCGCAGGTGGAGTCGTAGTTCATCGTGAACTCATGGCTGGGGGCATAGCAGCGTTCTGGAATGGTATCCACATGCGGGTGAAGCGTATCACCACCAACGTAGTAGGAGTTGATCCGAAGAAAGCAGACGGTGTCCTGAATACAGACCTTCAATGCTGGATCGAACGGCGTGCCCTGCGATAGGAGCCGCTCCATTGCGACCACATGCAAGAGCACGAAGGTGAGAAGCAGTAGCAGCGCACCGCGCCATGTCCGGCACCAGTGCGAACGGAATACAGGCGGATATGACATCATTGCGTCCTCCAACATATATGACAGAACATTACCCAAGTACGCCTTGCAACGAAAGCGGATCACCCCTCGGCCCCACAAACATTGAGGCAGGAGTCACCTCAGCCTCAATCAGAACATGTGCAAAACAACAAGACTCATCGAGGCAGCTTACAACGCAAACCGCAGCGCATGTTAGGATCGATCCATCGAATTGGCAATCGCATCCGGATGTGATATTCGTCGTGAGAAGCCTAATGGAGGAGACTCATAGAATCGCATAGTACATCCCATCCACAAACCTTCCGGCAATCCGTTTCGTGCAGAGCCCCGTATTGCAGTAGTGATTCGATTGATATCGCAGTGTGATGAACTGTTGACATTCCCCCCACGCTGCGCTACTTTTGCGCGTCCTCACACTCATCCATCTACGCGCTTCACCCCATGCGGGCGCAAGTACGGTCCCGCATAAGCAGTGTATTCAGTCATTCTGTCTCAACAAGGAGCCCAACAATGCGTCGAACATTGACCTCGTACGCCATAGCGGCATGCGCGGTTGCGCTTTGTGCGCTTGCAGCGTGCAAGAGCGACTCAGGCACGAACCCTCCAACGACCACCGGCGACAAGACTCACGGTGAGTATCTGGTCAAGAACGTTGCGGTCTGCGGCGACTGCCACACACAGCGCGGCGTGACCGGACTTCCCATCGACTCGCTCAACATGGCCGGCGGCGTTGCGTTCTCAATCCCGAACCTCGGGACGGTCTATTCGCGCAATCTCACGTCGGACTCCACGCACGGCATCGGAGCCTGGACCGATCAGCAGATCATCACGGCCTTCCGTACCGGCATTGCACCGATGCACATGCACAACGGCGTCGCGATGGACTCCGTGCTCTTCCCGGTAATGCCGTACTGGCTGTATGGATATCTGACCGATAGCGACGCGAAGGATATCGTGGCCTACCTGCGCACGCTCAAGGCGGTCAGCTACGATCCGCCGATGGATACCATCCCGGCGGCTGCGCGCGTTACGTGGCCCAAGCAGGCCGGCATTCCGGATGCAACCACGAACGATGCAACCACGCAGCGTGGCAAGTACCTGGTGACGGTCGCCGCATGTATCGACTGCCACACGATTCCTGCTGCCACCACCACCAATCCGTTCGCGTCCGGTGTGAACATGAGCCTCTTCCTCGCCGGCGGCCGTCCGTTCGAGACGATCGAACCGGGGAAGCTGATCATGTCCAAGAACATCACGCCGGATGTTGCAACCGGCATCGGCAGCTGGACGTCGTCGCAGATCGACTCCGCCTTCGCATTCGGCTGGGACGACCAGCACCGCGCGCTCTGCCCGCCGATGCCGTGGGAGGCGTTCAACGGAATGACCTCGACGGATCGCGCCGCCATCGTGGCGTATCTGCGCGGCATCCCGGCGGTGAGCAACACCGTGCCGGAGGATACCACGCTCCACTGCCCGCACCCGTAGGCATGCACACGAACGGGCGCCCCTTGCAGGATCGCCTGTGAAGTTGAACTACCATGAAGCCACCGCCCTTCCGGAGCGGTGGCTTCTCTTTTGGCTTCCCACCAAACGGCCGATCGCGTAATCCGCGGCCTGCCGCAACCGAAGCCTGGTTCTTGGTACGCTGGCCTGCGGCCCGCCGAGAGTTCCTGGTCGGAGAACACGTCAATTGTATGTCCCGCGCGATTCACGATATTGCGGGGGTCTCGTTTACATGCATAGCACGCTGGGGGTGTCCCGTTCACGCGGGACTGAGATCATACCCTTTGAACCTGATACGGTTAGCACCGGCGCAGGGAAGCGATCGTCCGCACAATCGCCCGTTCCTCGCCCTCCCTTCTTCTGCTGCTATCCCGATACTCCCGGCAATGCCGCACGCATCGCAGAGACGCATTCCGTTCGTCAACATTCATTCAAACGATAGAACGATGGGCACATCTCGAACCAACCCAACCGCCAACGGGCAGACGTCGCTTGATGCGTCGACCGTACAGCCGTTCCCCCGCTCTCGGAAGATCTATGTCCAGGGAAGCCGCCCCGACGTCCGCGTGCCGATGCGCGAGATAACGCTGGACGACACTCCGGCCTCGTTCGGAGCGGAGAGGAACGGACCGGTTGTGGTGTACGATACCTCAGGACCGTACACCGATCCCGATGTGACGGTCGATCTTCGCAGGGGGCTCCCGGCTGTTCGTACGCGCTGGATCGAGGAGCGAAACGATACGGAGTTGCTGCCGGAGCCGACGTCGGAGTACGGCCGCGGGCGCGCTGCGGACACCACGCTGGACCATCTCCGGTTCGAGCACATCCGCAGCCCGCGACGCGCGCGCAGCGGGATGAATGTGTCGCAGATGCATTACGCAAAGCGCGGGATCATCACGCCGGAGATGGAGTACGTTGCACTCCGCGAGAACATGAAGCTGGAGGAGGCGCGCGCGCTGGGGCTGGTGAAGCATCATCCGGGCGAATCGTTCGGCGCAGCGATCCCGGAGCAGATCACCGCGGAGTTCGTGCGGAGCGAGGTGGCGCGCGGGCGCGCGATCATCCCGGCCAACATCAATCATGTGGAGCTGGAGCCGATGATCATCGGCCGCAACTTCCTGGTGAAGATCAACTGCAACCTCGGCAACTCCGCCGTCACCTCCTCGATCGAGGAGGAGGTGGAGAAGATGACATGGGGCATTCGCTGGGGCGGCGACACGGTGATGGATCTCTCCACCGGCAAGAACATTCACGAGACGCGCGAGTGGATCATCCGCAATTCGCCGGTCCCCATCGGCACGGTGCCGATCTATCAGGCG
>JAFDZV010000005.1 GCA_018266795.1 Bacteroidota bacterium
ACTGAGCGAAAGTTGACACAGGAGCAGGTGGCGTGGTCGATGGGAATGAGCCGCGTGTACATCTCCGAGATTGAGCGAGGGTACCGCGAACCGGGACTGGGCACAATCCTGAAACTTGCGCGCTCGTTCAACATCTCGGCAGGAGAACTTGTTGATGCGGTGGAAAGGGAACTTGACGGCAAGTAGCCATCCTCTGCTCACACTGAATTCATCACCGGCACAGAGCCACAATACCATTGCTCGCCATACCCGCAGTGCTCCGTGAGTAATCGCGTGCAACGATGTTCGAGTGCTCGGGCACTTCTTTCCGGCGGGGGATTCGTGAAGGTGAGATGAGCGGCTCGCACAATCCGGCCTTTCATGTAAGAGGGCTAGATTGTGCTGAACAGTTGACCCATGAAACGCATCTCCGTGGCCTATTTGTTACCCAAGGTTGCCGAAAGTGCGTAACCAATAGGGTTACAGGTCAATTGCATTGAAATATGAGTTATGATCGACATGAATGTGCGAATCATGTGGGCCGGGCCTGCAGCCTGCGCTACATCCTGCCGCTACCGGCCGTCAAGGTCTCGGCCCGCGGCCGTGGCACGGCCGGCGCTCCGCCATTCAACCTACCTGCGCAGCCGGCGCCGTGGCCAGCTCGCAGCGGTACACAGAGCGTTCCGCCTCCGGGTTGCTGAGCCAGTGCTCCTCCAGTCGCGTGAAGCCTGCGGCTGCGTATCCGTTCGCCATCCCCGGCCAGATCACCTCACTCGCGTACTTCTCCACGGCGCTCTCGTCGAACGGGTATCCCTCGATGGCCGCCCATCCGTGCGTGCGCCCGTACTCCTTCAGCGCCTCGAGAATCCGTGCCTGCATTCCCTGCCCGCGAAACTCCGGCACGATCGTGAAGCAGGTGATGCCGGCAATGGTCTTTGCGTCCGCACCAACCTGCGCAACCCGCTTCCATGTCCAGTAGTAATCGGTGAGCGGGCCAACCGAGATCCACGCCACGAGCTTGTTCTCCAGATAGGCCAGCACTCCCACATGGAAGCCGGAGCGCATCTTCTCGTACACGATGGCGCGGTTCCGCTCCGGAGTCTCCTTCTGGCACTGAATCCAATCGGCCATGTTCGTCCACTTCTGATGCCAGAAGGCGCAGTAGCATCCCCCCTCGCTCTGCTTCGCAGTGATCGTCTCGTAGTCCGTGAAGTTGTTCTCGCCGAGTTGTTCCACTCTGATCTGCATGATGGGCTCCGGAGGGATTCCGAGGTTGCATTGTTGAAGCCGCGAAGATACGGCGGGGTGAAGAGGGGGCAAGGGGAGGGAGGTCGGTGAAGGGCTGCATGGGGAGTGCTCTCATGGATTGCGCACTGCCCGGTTGATTCCTGCCGGACTACCGTAAAACGCCAGCGCCCCGGATTGCTCCGGGGCGCCTGCATGCATCGTATCGCGCCGCCTGCTCAACTGATCGCGTAGCGCACAATCAGGTATACCTGCGAGGCGTTCGGCGTCAGCACGATCTGCCCGGACGTATCCGTTGCGAGCGAGAGCGTCACCGTGCCGTTGCTCGGGTTGGCATACGTTACGGTGTGATGCTTCGTAGCATCGGCCGAATAGATCTCGACCTTGTCGATCGTGATCGTCCGTCCCTGCGCGAAGTAGGGGAAGTAGTCCGGCTTGATCGTCGCCGCGAACGGGCCGCCGTTTACGTACGCCGCCCATTCGGTCGGGAAGTCGTTCCGCAGGCTGAAGGCGAGCGCGAACGTGGAGGGAGTGGTGCTGGCGAACAGGGTCTGCAAGGCCGTCTTCACCTGTCCCGGCTCCACCCCCTGCCGTGCCGTGTAGCGCACGTGGATGATCACGTCGGAGATGGTTCCGTAGTCGAAGGCCTTGTAGTCCTTCGGAAGATCCAGCTTCCACGAGCTGATCGCGCCCGCACCCTCGAACGGGAGGTAGCGATCGTCACGCAGATTGGTCTCGAACATGCCGCTGTCGTTGCTGCCGGTGCTGGTGACGATGGATTGCATCCCGCCGCTGTAATCGGTGAAGCGGCTGTCGTCCGCGCCGGTACGCGCGTAGCCGGAATTCGCGATGGTCGAAGTCCGGATGCTGCTCCGGAGCAGCGAGAGCGTACAGTTCACGCTGGCGTACGGGCCGGCCACGGAGGGGATCGAGACTGCCACGCTCTTGATGCGGCGCATGTAGTGCCCCGGGCAGTCGCGGTCGTACAGCCATTCCGGGATCGTCACCTGGCAGGTGCCGGTGCCGCGCAGCATTGTGAGCGCGAACGGATCCAGCTGACGCAGCGAGATATGCCGCGTCAGTTCCAGCTCGCGCTTGTTGTTGTCGTGATACGCCATCTCCATCCGCTTCACGTCCAGATGCAGAGCCTCGCCGGAGAGGAGGCCCTTGCGCCCGCCGTCCCAGTAGTTGAACTTCACGAAGTCCTGCGAGTCCAGTTCCGGCCGCATCAGCTCCTGCTTCATCGTGCGCTCCGCCTTGCGTGCGGTGTCGAACGCGAAGCGATAGTACTCGTAGTAGAGGCGCGACACCTCCCCCTGCATCCAGAGATAGAGTTCCTCGTTGGAGAACTTCTCGTGCAGGAACTGGTCCACCTCCTGCGAGTTCTCGATCTGCTGCTTCGTGTTCAGATACTCGCGGTAGGCGATCTGTTCCCCGATGAGCGATGTAAGCACCTGGCGCCCGTTCTGCATCAGCTCGTGAGCGGCAAGGTTGTACTGCAGCATCCAGTCGTCAGCGCGGCGCTGGAACGATCCCGTCTTCGAGGCAGTGGCCGCCTTGTGGTTCTCCACCGCGGAGAGGATCTCCAGAATGTCGCCGGCGTACGATGCGGCCTTCGAGAGCTGTTCGCCGCCGAACTGTATCTCCGCGCCCAACCCCCAGAATGCGATATGGATCGGGAACTGCGGGATCAACCCGAGGATCGGCGCGATGGTCTTCGCAACGGACGATCCCACATGCAGCCCCATCGCGGCCGGTGAGTGGATGTTGAGATCGGCGTTCTCGTTCGTGTTCAGATACAGCGCGCCGGAACCGGATGCCCCGGACTGGTTGGAGGGATTGCCGCTGCCAACGATGTTCAGCTGCGGAAGGTGCTGCAGCGTGAGCTGCTTGTCGTACTCCCCAACGAGCGCCGCGTATGCCTCGTCGAAGTTCTCCTCGGTGAGTGTGCGGCGATCCAGCCCCAGTGAATCGGGCGCGTTGGGATCGGCCGGAAGGCCAAGCACGCGCTGGTAGTAATGCAGCCGCTCCAGCGCCGTGCGGCGCGAGGTGAGGAGCGACGTTGTTGCCTCGCGTGCATTCTGCCACTGCAGGTAGCGCACCTCCTGCGAGAGCTGCTGCACGTGGATCTCGTGACGCTGGCGCATCTGGGAGAGATGCTCCGCATCTCCCTTCTCGATCGCTGAGAGAAGCGCACCGCCCAGTGATTTCACCTCGCCGCAGAGCTCGAGCGCCTTCTGGATCAGCGTCATGCAGCGCACCGGGCTAGCAGGCTGGCTGAGCCCGGTGACGATGCTGCCGATATCGATGCCGGCCGCGGCCGCCTTCACCAGCATGCCCGGATCGATCGGCGGATCGAAGAGCGCCAGCGGACGCACGATCCCCTTGATGTTCATGCAATGGCGGATCTTGAACAGGCGGTCCGCAACGATATCCCAGTATCCGAGCATCTTGTCGTTGCGCGGGATGCAGAAGTAGAGGGTCTTCCCCAGCCCGAAGAGCGGGCTCCCGCCGCCGTTCGCCGGCGCAGGCGCAAGGTTGAACGGGAACTGCCCCTCCAGGTCCACCAGCGCATTCCCCATCACGTCCAGACTGTTCTTCAGTTCATGGAACGTCTTCGGGCGCACCGATCCCCGCATCGGTACCTGCTGCGGCTTGGGGCCGAGCAGGTTGGCGGCGAGCACGTAGCGCTGCGTTGCCTCGTTGATCGCCTCCACCGTATCCTGCGCGAACAACTGATCGCCCCATGCGATCAGGTTGTCCAGGTACTTCATGATAACGGAGTACTGATAGGCAACGTGACGCGTGCGTGCAACCGCGTGCGGTTGGAACGGCTTGTTGAGAATGGCCGTGTATCCGTCGATCACACTCTGGCGCCGCGCCAGGTCGGCATTGGAGAGCGGCCCGGGTGCGCTCAGGAGTGCGAGCAGATAGTCGATCCCCTTGGAGTCCAGACCGTTGCGGAAGCCGATGAACTTCCAGAAGCGATCCGGAACAGCGATGTTCTCGGTGGATGTGGGATCGAAGATGTAGTGAAACCATCGCTGCGCCTCGGCGAACCTCTGCGTCTTGCTCAGATGCACGGCGATGGTAAACGGGGCATGGAAGAACATCTCCCAGTTGTAGTTGGCATACGGGCCGTGATCGGACGTGTCGATCTCCTTCGCATAGTGAACCACCGAAACGAGACTGGTCGCCTGCGGGTGGTACAGATTGTTGAAGAAGTCCTGCGCCGGATTCGTGATCGGGTCGGCGGTCTTCAGCGAGGCCTGCCATACCGGATCCATCGTCGCACGCAGTGTGGATGTGTTCAGCCTGGCGATCAGCTCGCCGACGAACGGGTGAAAGAAGTTCGCGAAGTCGTACGTGAACGCCGTGTCGGTCCGGACCAGCGCCACCAGGTTCGCATTTGATGCGGTTGCGGTATTGTGATAGCCCACTGGGACTGTTATACCTGACATGTGTTGAGTCTCCGTATTGTGATGGCTGCGCTGAATCCTAGAAGTGCTGCATCGATCCTGCCGCACCGATGGTTCGACTTCCGAACGTTACCTGAACGGTGGAGCCGATCCCCTGGTTGATGTTGGCATCCTCCGTGACGAACTGCTGCACCGCGTTCAGTGCCCCCGCGGGGGTTCCCATGGACACACCGCCGCCGTTGACCCATGGGTTCACCTGAATTGCAGGGCCCGGGTTGCCGGCCAGGACGATCGGCGGCAGCGAGCCGCCGGACCAGCGAGAGGTAGCCGTGCCGTTCACGTAGCCGGTATAGACCGGTATCGGCACCTGCCGGTCCGTGGTGGTGACATAGAACGCGTGGCGGCCGTCGTAGTAGAACATCGGTGACTCCCACACGTCGGAGACCGGATGCATCGGCCAAACGTATCTATACTCGAGATCGGGCGAGAGAATCTGCCGCGTTATCGATGGTGAACCGCCGGCCGAGGAATACGTGAGCGAGAAGTCGTTCCCCAGATTGCCGGTGAACCAGCGGTCGCGCAGGTTGACATGACAGACCGGGGAGAAGTTCGTATCCATCTGCGGGAGACTGTGCGTGTTGTAGAAGATCCAGCTCACCCAGCCATCACAACTGATGGAGGCACCGGCATTGGTGATCTCCACGCGCAGCGTGTCGTTCTCCTCGCGGGCCGAAATGTCCAGGTCCGAGCGACGGAAGGCATATGTGCCGCCGGAGTCGTGCGTGCCCACCGTGACGGGATTGTCCGGATCGGATGTCTTCGTCTGCTGCCACTTCCCGTTGTGATATTCGCTCCAGCAGAGCAACGCCTGCACCGTCATCTTCCCGTTCGCCTTGGCGCTTGTCTTGGCCTCGCTCGTGATCTGGCTCATGGACATGTTGCCGACCGTCGAGGTGTTGCTCGATGTCGGGATGGACGCGGGGTCCACGTTTCCGCGCTTCAGGATCCGGAGCCAGAACAGGAGAAGCCTGTCCTTCCAGACAACCGGCACCACGGGATTGTCCTCGATATCCAGCTTGATCTGTTCCCACGGCGTCCAGGATCCTCCCTCGCGACGGCGATAGTAGTACTTGCGCTGCGCGCCCGGGGTGCGCGCAATCACATGGTTCACCTCCCCCGGGCTCACGTGCGTGTCCGGCTTGTGGAAGATCGCCACCGGCTCCAGCTTCGCAACCTCCTCCAGCTTCGACAGGTAGTTCAGCAGTGCAACGGACGCGGTCTCCTCCGTGATGTCGCTCTGCAGCAGCTCGCTCTCGATCTCCTTGAAGAACGGCGACTTGTCGTCGCGCAGCTCCGGCTCCAGCCAGTTCTCCGGGTAGAGGAACACCTTGCGGTTCGCCTCCCACACACGATAGCGCTTCATCCATTCCCACTGCGTGGCGTTGATCGCAGCCGGCGAAACCGTCGGCTCCAGATTCATCACGCATCGCTCCACGAAGAGCTGTACCGAGGAGAGTGCATGCCGGATGCGCGAGGTCTGCATGCACGGCTCCATCTCGACATCCATCAGGAAGTACTCGAACAGCTTCTCCGGCGTATCGATCTTCTGGGTGCTGGGGTTGTGGCGCAGCTTGTGCAGGATGTAGGCCACCAGCGCATCCCGTTGCAGCGAGCGCATCTGGTCGCTGATCGGCTGCACCAGCGCACGCCAGTCCTCCACTGCGTAGCGGGCACGCAGAGCCGCCTGCAGATCGCGCACCATGGTTGCAGTGGGCTCGTTCGTGGTGGCTGTTATGAGCGCCGCCGCGGGGAGGCCCATCTTCAGTACAACGGTCATGGCGTCGTAATACCTGCGGAAGAGAACGGGAGATATCGGGCTGGAGGTAAGCGCACCGCCGGATATCACCGGCTGCAATGCCGTGAACGATGCCGCATCCCACCCGGTCAGCACGTAGAGCAGGCTGTTGGCGTTCGCCGTTGCCGCTGCAGGATTGTTCAGTATCGCGAGCAGCGACTCGTCGTCCGGGGCGATCGCCGCCTTCATCCGGGCATGATCCAGTACTTCGTGCAGCGGCGGAACCAGTGCCGACGGGGTGTTGGCGTTCCCCGTTACCGGAAGCGCGTTCAGCCAGCAGACGTTGGAGATCAGCGGGCGCGAAACCTCGGCCGCCGTCAGGTTCAACGTGGTGGCGAGCATCGCGGCCTTCAGGAAGCGCACGTAGGAGTCGTGCCCGGCGCTCATCAGGTTGTCCGGATAAAGCAGGCGCGTGGCGATGGGCGCCAGCCCGCGGCCGGATGTCTGCCACTGGATGCGGACCGTGTTCTGCACCTTCTCCACCGAGACGGAGATCGCGTAGAGCGTTCCGGCCTTCAACGTGATGGTGTTGGTGTTACGCCATGTGGTGCCGTTCTGCGTAAGTGCGATGCTGCTTCCGCCGACGTTGACGGTGACTGTGGACTGAGCCTCCGCGTCGATGTAGATGTTGTACAGTCCGTTCTCCGGCGCCTCCACGTATCCGCTCCAGACTCCGCAGATCGGGCTTCCCGGATTGGTCACGTTCGCCGGCAGTGTGTTGCTCGTGGCGGCTGCATAAACCAGGTTGCTCGCAACGATCGGAGTGTGTGGAACGCCTCCGGCCACCGTGTTGCCGTCGTAGAACTTCGCAAGCAGGCCCGGAGTCTCCAGGGAGAGCAGGTCGCTCACCGCCGGAGCGGATCCGTTTGCAACCGCGTTCAAGCCCGTGCTCACAATCGTCGGGTTGGCAACCGTCTCGGCAAACGCGCGTGCGGTCTGCGCCGCATCCGCCAGGCGCTGCAGTGCCTGCAGCGTCTTCCGCCCGCTCACGAGCGCCGGAAGGAAGTTCGCCAGCAGCGCGGAGCGCTTCGTCTCCACGGGATCCGGCGATGCAAGGAATGCCTGATAGAGCGGAAGCAACTCCGGGTAGCGCGTGAAGAACGGCGTCACCACCTTGTCGTTCGCCGTGAAGAGCGCATCGATGGAGAGCGGGAACTGCGCCTGGAACGTGGCAAGCTGTCCCGGGGCAGCAGCATTTACCTCCGCGATCACCGCCGGCGCATTCACCACGGCCTTGATGGCGTTGCTCGTGATGGAGTCCAGGATGCCGGTGAACGTTACGCTCTTGCGGAAGTCATCGTATCCAACGCGTGCCACGGCGGGCGATCCGTAGGTGCCACCGGCGGCTGCCAACGCCGAGACAAGCGCCGTACCGAATGTCGAGGCGAAGTGGCTGTATGCCGCGCTGGAGACGAACGTGTCGTTGAGCAGGCCGAAGAAGAAGTCCGTTGCCTCCGTGCCGTACACCAGCGTCATCCGGGAGCGGGCAATCTCGCCGGTGGGGTCGTCCACAACGGAGAACTCGTTGCCGATCTTGATGAAGTCATCGCGCAGAACGCGCGCGAACTCGTTTGTCTGTGCCTGCGTCGGAGCGGACTGCCCGTTCAGATCCTGGTTCCAGATCAGGTAGAGTGCGGAGGCTGACTTCAGGCCGGTGTCCCGCATGTCCTGGATCAGGCCTGCCAGCAGAAGCGTCGCCGGGCCGGTTGGGTCCGGTGCGGCAAACGGATCGAGACCGGTGAGGCTGATAAGCAGAAGCAGTTCCTGCACGCTGATGCGGAGCGCGCGCGCCAGATAGCCGCGCCTGAAGAGCGCGCTGATGTTCGCAATGTTCAGAACGGTGTTGCTGTTGTAGCCCAGTGCGGTAACGATGCGGTCGTACTCGTCGGCCGTGATGTTGAACGCTGCGCGGAGCGACTCCGCATGGTCGAACAGCTTGATCGAGTTGTTCTGCAGGAACTCGCCGAAGCCGTTGTCCGCATATACCGCGTCCTGATTCAGGATGGTTGGATTCAGGAACATCCGGCGGTAGAGGGCGTTGGACCCGTGCGTGCCGATGTCCGACCACGTGGCCAGTACCGAGGTCAGGTCGCGATCCACGGTCAGGTTCAGCGTGCGAAGGATCCGGATCACCACGCCGAGCCGCGGAAGCAGCGTCAGGAAACCGGTATCCAGCTTCCCCTTGGTGTCGATGTCCGTTGACTGCAGCGAGGCAAGGTTTGCATTGAAGAGCGCGCAGATCGCGGCATCGGTCTGCTCGATCGTCCAGCCGAGTTTCTTCCAGAGGCGGATGAAGCGCATCAGGCGGAAGTACTCCACGGCCGTGAGACGGGTGGATGTGTCGTTCACATTTGCCATCGGGGTCGCGAAGCGGAGCTCGATCGTGTCGAAGCTGCACGGCTCGGCGTTGTTGGTGGTATCCGTCAACGTTATCAACCCCATGATGCGGCTGTAGTTGGTGTTGTCGGTTACCCAGTTGGCGATGTTGCCGCCATACTCCGCGGGGTCCAGCGTGCCGGCTCCCGTGGGGAGCATCGCGTTGAACTGTGCGGCGTTGATGGTGTTGTTCTTCAACTGTGCGAGCGTCGAGAAGCTCACTCCCAGGCGCTCCACCTTCGGGATCAGATCGCAGTTCGGGTTGATGAAGCGCGTGCGAAGCACGGCTGCAAGCTCCTCGTAGGTGATGCCGACGCGGCGGCAGAACGCCTTCGCGTTGGCGATGCCGGTTACCACATTGGGGATGCCGGCAATCACGTCGGCATCCACGGTGCCGTTCGCGTATCCGTACAGACTCCAGAGCGGAACGTTTGTGGAGTCCGTGAGCACCTTGTTCTCCGCACGCGAAAGGCGAACCTCCTCCATCATGATGTCGCGCCAGCCGAACGTGGCGCCGCCGCGCTCCAGATTGTTGGTGGTCCGCAGGCGCTCCAGCGCCTGCGGCAGAGTCACCTCGAACTTTTCGAAATGCCTCCGCAGATTCTCCAACGGCTGGTGAAACGGCAGCGGCATGGGGAAGTTCTCGTTCAACAGCGTCGTGTAGGCGGCATCGATCACGAACTTCGGGCTGGCAAGCAGATCCTCCGACTGGCTGGTGCCGGTGTCGTGCCCCAGGTAGTTCTGCAGCGAAAACTGGTTTGCGTTGGTGATGTAGTATTCAAGCGTCTCGTTTACCACGTCGATATACGGCAGCGCCGTGTTCGTGTTCTCGCAGGTGAGCGGGAGATACTCGATGTCCGGGCGGCGTGCAAGGAGCGCCGTGAGTGGGTTTGCGCTGCCGCCGGGAGGCGTCGTGTTGTCGACAAAGTGGAGCAGGTCCACCAGATACGCCGCCGGTGAGAGCACGGAACGGCAATGATCGCACGCGCAGAAATCCATGTTGCCGAATACGGACTCCAGCGTGCCGTATGCAGCCAGGGCGGGAGGAGGATTGCCGCCGGCCTTGCTCATGGAATGCATCGCATGCGTTTGCGGCAGATCGATCGGCCCCTTCGGCGCCGGCTGCAGAACCTGGCGCGCCGCATCGGAGTCCTGCACGTCCTGCTCCATCGGCGGGTTGCCGATGGGTATCGCCGTCTTCGCCGTGAGATAGCTGATCGTGATGTTCAGCACGGCGTTGTGAATCTGCACGGAGCGATCGTGAATCGCTCCCGCGGCATCGGCTCCGCCAAGTTCGTCGCCGTACGTGGCAACGAAGTTGTCGCGGTCGAACTGCACCACATGCGTTGCCGCATCCAGTCCGGTGCTCAGCAACGTTGCCATCGCGTCGTCGTCCGTCGTCATCTGGTAGACGCGCGAGAGCCGTTTGATCTCCATTGTGGTGGCGGAGTCCAGCGAGACGTTGTTGATCGAGAGATACTGGTCGATCGGGTTCACGCCGATCTCGAAACTTCCCTGATTGTCCGTCAGGAACTGATGCACCTGATCGGCGGAGTTTACCGGGAGCGCCCGGCTCTGCACCATCTCCGCCACGCAGGCCGTCGGATAGCTCAGCTTGATCTGGGCGGCCAGATAGTCAAGGTAGTTGCCGCGCCGCTCGCTGTCGGTATCCCCCGGGATCTCGCTCGGAACAACCATGTCGGGCGTGAGCACGCCTTCCCATGTCTGCGAGCGATGGTAGCCGGCGCTGGCAAGCTGGATGGGGTCGGTGATCCCGCCGCTGATCCTGCCGTGAAGGGCGGACATCAGCGGCCCGTTGTTGATCGTAAGCAGCGCGAGCTTTCCGTCCACCTGCATGCGATTGGAGGTGGATGGCCCGAGCTGCGAGGTAACCTGGCTCCAGACCGCGTCCATGTTGTCGCGGTTGTCGGCATAGATCGTGGCAAATCGATTCTTGTCGTTCTGGGTCAGGCCGGAGACGTCGAGCAGGGCGTTCACGGCCGAGACGCCGGCCAGGGGCGGCGCGGTAAGCAGCTTCGATGAACAGAGAGAGCGGAAGCGCGCCAGCACCGGATCCACCGTGTCCGCCTGAACCTGCGTGATGACTCCCTGCCCCCGGGCCTGTTCCCAGATGGCGCGGAGCGTGGCCTCGTCCGTGTGATAAAGCGTGTTCGCATTCGCCGGCAGCCCGGCGCGGAAGAGCGCGTAGAAGTATGCCGCATCGATGGGTACATCGCCGGCGTTGACAACGGAGTTGTTGCTGAACTGCTGTGCGAGCGCGGCCATGGCAACCGCACGCGCATCCCAGCCGCTCTTGTTCGCGAGATAGGTGATGTCCTGCTGGTTGTCGTCCTCGCGAAGCGTGGCAAGCGATCCGGCGAAGTGCCTCGCCAGCGAGTTCGTGATCGCCTGATGCTCGCTCGGCAGTGCAGTCTGGTTCTTCTCGAGGACGACGTTCAGCGTCTCCTGTCCCGATGCGTTGTACCGCACCTCCGAGGCACCGATGAACGTTCCGTCGGCGTAGGCGCGTGCCTGAACGTCCGGCCGCTGCTTGCCGCGCGCCGCGATGATGGAGGCTCCGAACGTGCCGGTGTAGTTGCCACACGGATCGGTTGTCACGTCCACCAGAATGAAGTCATCGCCGATTCCCTTGTCCACGATCTGCACATGCAGCCCGCCGACGCTTGCGCTGTCCGGGCTCAGCACGCTTCCACTTACCGTGTAGCTGGTCTCGTTGCCCTGGTCGCATCCGGGATTCGACTGCCCCTTTGCCTGCGGCGCGTACCATGCCACCGGGATCGTCACGGAAGCATCACCATCGGCGGCGGTCCAGGTCGTGGTCTGTTCCGTATCGCCGACAACCGTGTCGCGCGAGAAGACCCTGAAGAAGATCGCGGGAGTCCGGTCGCCGAAGAGGTTCTGTGCGAATCCGATCTGGAACCCGCCGGATGCATCGGTGAGACTGCTTCCGATCGCATCGGTGAGAACGTGGTCCCTGTCCCAGGCCTCGACATGCAGCCCCGCAATGCCGAGCTGCGTCCCTGAACCGATCACGCGTCCCGTGATCAGATACCTCTGTTCGCTTGCATCCATAGTGGAAGTCCTTGCTTATGTGCAACTGCTGTGTGGTCGGTTGTGCAATGGTGGTATTTCGTCGGCACGGAGCGTGTGCGGCGGGGCCGTCTCTGTTCCCTGCCTCCGCCGACGGGCCGGGCGGCAGGGCGGCGGCTCCCGAACAACCCGACTGCCATGTTCGGCCTCGGCCTTCGGTGATCGGGAACGCTCGATCGGATCGGCTGTGATCAGGAGCTCATGGCGATTTGCCCACGTGCTCGATCAGCATCCGGGCTACGTCATCCGGGATGAACTGTGAATATGAGATCTCCGCCATCACGAACGTTCCATTGTCATCAATGGCGATCGGGTTTTTCGGTGCACTGCTGTACGTGCAACGGCGAAGCGTTCCGCCCTCGATTGCTTGCGGATACAGGAGACGGTCGGTGAGCCCGAGCGCGGCAATCAGCTGCTTCAACGGATAGGTTCCATCCGCAAGAAGCGCTCCGCGAAGCCCGGTTATCAGGTCATCGTGCCCGTTCAGATATGTACGTGCCTCATGGTGAACGGGGAGCAGATGACCATCGGCAACCGGGCGTCGTTCCTCGAAGAGTCTGTCCTGCACGGAGGCCATCCATCCATCCCAGCGTATGATGCTGGTTTCGTGCGCGATATCGTTGCGGAGCATCTGATACTCATCGTCGGCAAAGAGAACCCGGTACTTTCGCACATCGCGCAGGTTCGCGACGATCCGTGAGCCCCAGAAGACTCCCCACGCCGACTCCGTCAGGCACAGGAGATGACACTCGCCAAATGCCTGCTCGCTGAGTGCCAGTTTGTCATCACGGGTACTGTGCAGGAAGAACGTATCGAGTACTGTATCCTGGCCGTTCAAGCCCACTACCTGCTGACTGCATATGAAACATTTCGGCGTTGCCATTACCTGTGTCCTACGATGTAGCCCTTTGCATTGATCGGGCTGTTTGCGGGATTCGTGACGACTCCTGATTTGTTGAAGTGGGTGATATTGCCACCCCAATCCACCACAGCCTCCGTTTGATGGGTTGCATTTCTGATGTCGATCGCGAAATGGCTCTCCTCCGAAACATACACCGGATGTGTGTGTGCGACGTGAACTTCATTTGGACGGAGTGCGCCGCCCGGTACTCTCGCCTCGGTACCCAGAATGCCTCGCAGTGATCCGGTCTCCGTGTTCTGCACAACACCGATTTCCTTTCCGATGAACTCCGACGCAGCTCGAAGGTCCTTTACCTTCACACCGGATCCCAGCCCAACGGATCCGGATTCGTTCAGAGAGCGGACAATCCGCTTGGCGCTGCCGCTCAGGTCGCCGAACTTGGTTTGAACAAGACCGGACGGATTGGGCGCGGGCGTCGCTCGGGTAATTGCTCTGGTCGAGGAGGGCGGGGTTGCCGCGGCTCGCGCGGCCGTTGCGTTGCTGGCCGCCGCCGCTCCGCGTGTCCCTTCCTTGAAGGCGCTCTGGGCGATCTTCGTACCGGCTTTCGCGCTGGCCTGTTCCACCGTCTGCAGCGCTTTCGTTCCAACCTTGGCCACGGTCTGGGTGGCTGCCACGACCTGCTTCACGACAGGGGCCTTCGCAGCCGTCTTGGCTGCAGACGTCACGGCTTTCGTGGCCGTTGCAGCAACCTTGCCCACGGCAGAGTTCTTCACGGCCGTTGAAGCCTTGGCTATGGCTGCCGCGCCCTTCGCCGTTGATGCAAGCGCGCCTACACCGCCGGTTACCACACCAACGGCCGCGCCCACAACGGCCGCCTTCGCGATGGCCCGCCCGCTGATCTTCTCGCCACGCGCCACCTGCCGCGTCAGCTCGCTTGCCGCCCCGCCGGCGGCGCCTGCTACGGCGCCCACCGCAACACCCGTGGCAACCGTTGCCGCGGCGCCGCTCAGGCCAACGCTTGCAACCGCGCCCGCGATTACGGGTCCGGCAAGCCCTGCAGTCGCAACCGTCACCACGGTTCCAACCACCACCACCGCCGCAACCACTGCCACGTCGCGCCACCCCCACAGGCCGGAAGGATCGCTCATCGCAACCGGGTTGCAATGAACGTACAGATAGACGTTCGGTCCATCCTCCACACCCAGCGGGTCGCAGCTCGTCCATCGCCCAAGCCACGGCGCATAATAGCGAGCACCGTTGTAGTAGAGATCGTTCTCCTCGTCACGCTCCTTCCCGGTATACCGGTAACGCTTCGGCGTATCGGTGCCGGCGCGAACCGCCTGGTACGAGGTGGATCCATACGGGAAGTATTCCTCGTACGAAAGCACGTCCGCGTTCTCGTCCAGTTCAAGTATCGCCGAGCTCAGATGATTGCCGTACTGGTAGCGGATCATCTGCGCGGGTGCGGGATCGTTGTTCAGCACATCGACCGTGCGCGTCTCCACCATCAGCACGCGGCGATGATCCAGCATCACGTTCAGCGTCTCCCGCTCGCGCATCACCGTGGTGCCGGTGGCATCGTACTCGCGATAGATCTCGAACGGCCCCAGGTAGATGCGCTCGCACTTCCTTCCGGGTGTGTTCCCCGCTCCAGCCTGCCAGTAGGTAACCTTGCGAAGACGCTCGCCGTCCGCATCGTAGTTGTAGTACGTCGTCTCGGGAACCCCCGCGCCGACAACCTGCCGCGTGCTGGATTGCAGCCGGTCCATCACATCCCACGTCATCTCCGGCAGATGCGGCATGCGTGTCATGTTGCCGTGCGCGTCGTAGCGATACGTTGCGGAGTAGGGGCCTCCGGGTGGGTCCCCCGGCAGACTCGTCGTGGAGAGCCGGTTGCTCTTCTCCGTCGGCGTGACGAGGCTGGTCTCGTTGTACGTGTAGCTGCGGGTCCATCCGCCGCTGGCCACCTGGTGCACCATTGTCTGCAGGTTGCCGACCGAGTCGTAGGTGTAGCGTTCCGTGTACGTACCGACGGCGTTGCCATCACCGGGCGAGATGATCCCCATGCGGAAGCCGTCGCTGTTGTTCGTCTGCTGCGCCGCGTTCAGTCCGCCGCCGCCGTTGAGCCCCAGATGCTCGCGCCCGGTTGCGGCCGTGAGACGATACAGAGGGTCGTACGTGTAGCTCGCCGTCGGGTCCACGCGCTGGTTGCGGAAGAAGACCACGTTCTGGATATCGGCATCGTCGCGCAGGCGGGTGATGTTGCCGATCGGATCGTACGTGTAGTACAGGTCCTGCACGGTCCGCGCGTTCGGGTTTGCATTCGGCCGCGTGGTGGTGATGGTTGCAACGCGCAGCGTCCTGGCATCGAACGTGTAGAGCGTGGACGCGCCGTTGCCGTAGTCCACCTGAATGCGCTGCCCGTGAGCGTTGTAATCCACATTGGTGACCGCGTGGACGTCGGCCGTTCCGGGATTCAGCAGCCCGCCGGGCGCAGCCCCCTGGCGTATCCAGACATCCAATGCCTCCAGAAGATTGGCCTCGTTGTAGAGCGGTTGCAGCACGTTCGGCGAGCCGCCCGCCAGGTGAGGCGTCACCATCTGGATCGGCCTGTTCATCGCATCGAACAGGGTGGAGGCGCTGAAGTCGTCGATCGGATCCAACAACGATGCGGCCGCCGCATCCATCCCGGCGACATCCAGGTTCGGCACGTCGTTGATGGTTGCAATCGGCGACCAGTCCGGCGCGCGATCCACATCGGGAGGGGATACGTTGGAGGGGGTATGTACCGCAAGCTGGCGGCCGCTCTCCAGAAGGTTCCCCTTGAAGTCGTACCGGTCGAAGCTTGCGCGGCCGGCGCTGTCGTAGTGCCGGAACAGCCGGCCCTTCAGGTTCCGCGTTGCGTCCGAATGCTTCTCGCCGTAGAACATGCGTTCCATCAGCGTCTCGCCGAAGCCGGAACGATCCACGTAGATGTGGGTTGGGCGCTCCAGTGCATCGTACAGTGTCCGGAACGTGAAGCCGCGGGAATCCCACGAGCGGTACGTGTGCCCCTCCACGTTGTGGAGCACGCGGCGCTCGCCCGCATCCATGCTGTTGTGATACAGTGGATTGCCGGCAAGGTCGTAGCCGGCCACATAGACGAAGCTGCCGCCGCCGCCGATGATCGCCTCACGCACGCAGTATTCCACCACGCGCCGTTCCCGTGAATCGATGAGCGCGAGCGGCTTGCTCTCCGTGTCCAATGCAGTGCGCGTGGCGTAGCGCTGGTCCGTGCCGGCAACCACGCCGTTGTCCGCAACGCCGAGGCATGTGCGGCCCAGCGCATCGAAGTGCGAAACCGGAGGCGTGCCTGCATGTGCGGCCGCCTTCTGCGCGGCGTCCTGGTTGGCGGCCTGTTCGGCCGCCGTTGCACCGTATGCCCCGCCGATTCGTGTATCGTACCACGATGTGAATGCACCCGGAGCATTTCCAAGCAGGCGCGTGAAGTAGTTCCCCACATCCGCGTCGGCGCGCGGGTCGCTGATGAGCACGGTATCGTTCTGGTCCCACTCCGCCTCGCGCCATGCGTCGAACACCCTCTTCTCAAACGTATTGTCCGGATGGAGCGTGGCCACCTCGCGATCGGTGGCGTCGTAGAAGAGCACCGCGCTCTCGCCGATCTGCGAGTCGAACTCGAAGTTGTGCGTGGCGGAGAAGAACGGCTCGTACTTCCGCACGGCGTTCCCCTTGTTGTTCAGGATGGTCCAGCCGCTGCCAACCCATCGCGGCGAGACGTTCGGCCCAACGTTCGGCACCGGGCCCGGCTCCGCGATTGCCTTCTGCTGGATCTCGTGCCCCATCCCATCCGAGTAGGAGAACACGTGATGGAAGCCGGTTACCGCCGGCGCAACCAGATTGTTGACATGCGCCACGCGTGTCAGCGTATAGACCATCGGCGCATCGGGCGACGGCTGGTTGCGCGTGCGATAGTAGGCGAAGAGATCGGTGACGATACGGCCTGTGGCGTTGCCCAGAGTTGCCGCAGGATTGTTCGTCGGGTTTGCCCGGATCGCCAGGATGGTGGTGTCATCCAGATCCGGATTGAAGCCGGCGAGCGAGTCCCCCTCGCCGGCCTTGCCGTAGACGGCGGTTCCGGCAACGGCGCCCAGAGCGTCGTATGCCACCTCACTGCTGTTGCCGTTGGGATCGGTGCTCCGGTACGGATGAAGCACGCGGTAATCGTTGTCTCCCGTTGTGATGTTGCCCAGCGCGTCCGTGGAGACCGCGGCGAGGATATCGTACGCGTCGTAACTCACCCGGCTGACGGCCCCGAACGGATCGATCGCGCGGCGTACGCTGTAGAAGTGCGCGCGCGCCGCCGCCAGCTCCTGCACCGCCGTGTCCGCGTCGCCCGGCGAGAGGTAGATCCGGCCGGATGGGATCCACCAGTCGTTCCCGCCCAGCTGCACGTAGCCTCCTTCCGCCATGATCGCGTTGTTCACGCGCGTGCCGAACACACGGGTGAGCAGCCCGGAGGTCAGCGCCAGCTGGTACGATTCTCCCGGCAGCGCGTGCGATTCGAGTGCGCCCAGCGCAAGGAGCCCCGTGAGATCGTCGCGGCGGTAGAGCGTGCGCGAGCGGCCAACAATGCGGCGCGCCAATCCCGGCGGCGTGCCCGTACCCTCGATGTCCGGAGTGGAAACCTCCTCGTAGGCGATGTCGTGTGCGCCGCTCCAGAGCGTGCTCCAGTTGGTTGCCATCTCGCTGAACGTGAACCGGGCTGCCATCGGTGTGATGCCGGTCAGTTCCGCGGTGATCACCTCGCATGAAAGAGGAGCGCGATAGACGTCGAAGTTCACGGCATCCCACGGCTGGTTCACCGCCGCGGTGAATGCATGTTCGGTTGCGCCGATGTGCATGCGCGCCTGGTCGTGCGCAAGCATCGTCTGGAACATGTTGCTGAGCAGCGGCTCCGGGGCGGAATAGCCGGCGCGGCGGCCGTAGCCGATCGACACGGACTGGAGAACATTGCCGAAGTCATCCGCCGCAAGCGCCATGTCGTGCGTGATGCGCGGGTCCGCAGGGTTCCGCTCGTAGTGATAGTGAATCGTCTCGCGCGAGTATGTGAGGAACACCGCGTGCTGGTTGATTCCCATCGGCTGTACCAGCCGCACGGAGAGATTCTGCTCGGTCACCGTGTATGGATGCTCCGACTGCGGCGCCCCATCCTGTGCATACACCTCCGTACGAAGCGTGGAGCCCTTCAGCGACCGGTACGCCTCGCGCATCTCATCCGGTGTAAGCCCCGTGGGCATCACCGTGTCAGGCAGCAGCAGCGCCTCACGCGCGAGAATGTTCACCTGGCTGCTTCCGCGCGTGGATGGCTCCGCCCAGTACTCGTCCTCGTACTGGCGGGAGACATTCCCGGCCTCTGCGAACGCGCCGGTGTGGAACCAGGTCTTCGTGTGCACAGGCGGCGCCCACGAGATATCGTCCCAGTTCGTTGCCTCCGCCTCCGGGAATGCCGTGTCGTCGCGGTGCTCCTCGGTGTCCCACTGCTCCACCATTCCGAAGCCGCGGAACTCTCGTTCGTAGCCGTCGTAGTGCCCGTGGTGATATGCATACCGGGTCACGAAGCGGCTGCGGCCGACGAAGTCGAATGTCTCCACGCGCTCAACCACATACACCAGGTGCGGCAGCCGTGTAACCCACGGCGTGCCGGCCATCCTGTCCTGCAGATAGAACTTGGTGGAGGGAGCGTAGTGGACGCGTGTCTCGGCGCCGAGGTTGTTGCGTGAGCTGATCATCAGGTGCGGCTTCTGCCCGCCCATCAGATCCACGTACACCAGCGGCCGCTGCGTGTTGGCCGGGAGCGGTGAGGACCAGACCAGGCATGCCGTGCCGTTGCCGAGCAGATCGAATACCTGCACGGAGCTGAGTGGATCGGCAGTGGGAAGAACCGCGATCGTCTGCGATGCCGCCCACGTATTTCCGGAACGGTTGAAGCAGACGTGCACGCCATCCTCGCCGATGTAGAGCACGTCCGTGGTTCCGGAGCCGTCGATGTCCGAGAGGCGCACCCGGCGCGGATCGAAACGCTCGTCGTCTGTGAAACGCGGCGCGTTGTCCATGCTCACCTTCGCACCGAAGTGGCCGTAGCCGCGGTTGGGCCAGTAGCATATCTCACCATTGCGCACGCGCACGATATCGGTGAGGCCGTCGCCCGACATGTCCGCCAGGAATATCGTCTGCGTTCCGTCCGCGATCACAACCGTAGGCCCGCGCTCCTCGTCCCACGGCGTCGGAACCGTCATCGCCTCGCCGAACCCGCTCTCGCCCAGCGATTGGTGCCACGTGAACACTCCCTCCTCGGTGATCAGTGCGTCGGCAAGGCCGTCGCCGGTGAGATCGATGAAGCGGAGGTTCGCGTCGGACCAGTTGATCTCCGGCAGCGATGGGAAGTTCATCAGCGGCGACCACGCATCGTCCGTGGTCCGTTCGAAGAATCCGGGTGTTGCATCGTCCAGCAGTACCAGATCCAGCTGGCCGTCGCCGGCAAGATCCATCAGGTGCATGTGGCTGCCGAGTTCGGAGCGGGAGGGAAGTGTCGGCACTCCCTCCTGTGCGCCGAACTTCGCCCGCGCAATCCGGCTGCCGTCCGGTTGGGTCACCAGGTTGATCGGGCTCAGGTTGCGGTGGTACTCCCAGGCGCCGCCGGTGTCCGTGAGCATGCCGGAGAGTCCCTCGCCGTCCAGGTCCACCCATTGATAGCGGGAACCGTCCAGTCCCTCGGGGAGGTTTGCCATGCTCTCCGCATCGAGCGTGAATACATCCGGCTGAACAACCGGCCTGCTGTATTCGAACTCCGCCGGCGGCATCGACCTTGCGACATAGCCGCCGAAGCCGTCGCGCGTGTATCCGGTCTGTGTGGCGGACTCGAGGAACGTGTAGATCGGATTCGCCGGATCCGAAGGATTCGTCTCGTCGGAGTAGGTGAAGTCCGTGCTGCGCACCAGGCAGTCGAGGCCGACATTCGGCTCGCCGGCAAAATGATGGAACATCAACACGCGACGGCAGCGGCGATAGGTGCGCACCTCGAAACCGGAGCGATAAGTGGAGAACGGATCGGGGCGCAGCGTCCATGGGCGATCGGGCGCGGGGAGCGGCGAGGCGAGCGGATGGTCGCCATAGTCCAGCACCACCTCGAAATGCCAGGCCGTTGGAAGCGCCGGGTCCGAACCGCCTGCCCCCCAGTCCGCAAACCAGGGAACACTGTTGCCGTAGCGAATGTGTTTCAGGTAACGCTGCACCCCGCGCGTGGCGTTGGTACGGTTCGCCTCGTGTGCAAGCGCATGGTTGATGCCGGCGCCATCCTCGGCTGCGTATTCGTATACCGCAATGTTTCCCTTGTCGTCGAACGTGCGGCAGATCAGCCAGGAGAAAATCTTCGTGGGATCGTCCGGGTCCGCGATGCGGCTGTTCGCATCGTAGCCGAAGAGCGTTGTGATGTTGTCGCGGGTGATCGTGCGGAAGTGGCTCTGCCCCGTGGCGACGGCGGTCCACCGTTCGATCCGCGCGAACAGGCCCTCGACGCGCGGCCGGTAGGGAGTGATCGTATAGGCGAGGCCGTGCACCGTCCTGTTCAGAACGACGCGTGCGCCGTTGTTGTCCAGCACCGGCACCAGATCCTCGGCGCCGGAGATGATGAAGATGTCGGACTCGCCGGCGTCCACATAGCGGGGAAGCCCCTTGTCCGTCTTGCGGGAAATTGCCGGAAGCCCCATGCTCCATCCGAAGCCGAAGATGCCGTTGCCGGCGCCGGAGTCGTAGGAGATGTTGAATTTCGGTCCGAAGCCGGAGCGTCCGGGGCTCGAAGCCACCGGGATCGTCAGCGAGCCGGTGCCGGTTGCGGGGTTCACGCCGAATTTTTCGCCGATGCCACGGATCGCGCCGCCCCCTTTCGGGAGGGAAATTGTGGGGACGGAAAAAGGTGCTTTCCGTTGCGACGCACCTTTTCCGGATGGCGATTTCGATTCCGCATGCGAATGGTCGGCCGCGGCTGCATGGCGACCGGCAGCGCGGCCCTGATGGTTATTCTCGTTGTTCGGCATGGTGGCATTCCGGCACAGGAGAACCCGATGCGATCGATCTGGCATCGACCGATCCGCATGCTCCGCCCATGCCGTTGATTGCAGACAACGGCAATTGGAACACATGCAGAATGTGCATCCGGGATCACTACATGAATGTGGTGGTATTCATTGATTGCGGGTCAATCGGGCTGGGGGCACCTGACCCGCTCAAGGGACAGCTGCAAACATACATGCACGAGGTCCCGATGTCAAGACCCCGGCCATACGCGTCGGAATTATTCCATTTCTCCGATATCACGATTCGCCGAGCGTGGTATTGCAGGCGGTGCGGTCCGGATGCGGGCAGCTCCGCCCGGCTGGAACCCGGCATTGGAGCGGTGTTGCGGTTTCGGGTGCTTCGGACGCATTGCTGCATGCGAATTATACAATTGGCGCACAATATCGTTCGATATATCGAGCGCGTTCTCCGTCGCCCGGCATTTCGGGTATTTCCGGATTACGCGTGGAGCTACGTGGCGCCGGTAAATTGCCGGGTTTCTGCGCCGTGCTCGCCGGCGTCCAGGTATTTGCACCGGGCACGTATTGCGCCCGGCTCGTCGATGGCCGGAGGATGCTTCGGGTTCGCGCCGCGCCGGCAGGACTCCTCCGGTGCCCCATGCTCCAATCGCCCGACTCTCCGTATGCTTGCGCCTGCCTCCACTTTTTTCGTGGCGATGTCCAAACCGTGGAAGCCCGAACGTCATTCCGATGGTGGTGCATTCAGCCCGCCGACAATACGGAGATATCACATGCAGTACATTCTCATGCTCTACGTGCAGGAGTCCGGATGGACGGCCCTCACGCCGGAGCAGCAGCAGCAGGGGATGGCGGCCTACGAGGCCTACATCCAGGCGCTCGATTCCGCGGGCGTCTTCAGGGGAACCAACCGATTGCAGGCGAGCGCAATCGCAACAACCGTGCGTATCAACGATGGCGCGCCGGAGGTGCTGGACGGTCCGTACGCGGACACGAAGGAGCAGCTCGGGGGCTACTTCATCATCGAGGTCCCTGATCTCGATGCGGCCATCTCATGGGCCGCACGCTGCCCAACTGCGAGCCATGGTGTAGTTGAGGTGCGCCCGCTCCGGGCGCGGCCGGAATAGTTGTCGGCGTTCGGTGAACGGCAGACGGTGCGATGCACGAATGTTCCTTCAACCTGCGCTGCGGTCCATCGGCATCTGAACAGAGGCAGATCAATAACGGGAGTTTACTACATGCGCAATCTTGTTGCGTTCTTTCAGGCGACATTGGATGGCTACGTTGCCGGCCCGGGCGGCGACCTCGGTTGGGCTCACAGCGACGATCCGGAGTTCCAGGAATTCGTGCAGGGGAATGCAAGGTCCGGCGGCATGCTGCTGTTCGGCCGCCGCACCTATCAGATGATGTCCGGCTTCTGGCCGACGCCGATGGCGATGGAGCGCGATCCCATCGTGGCGGAGCGGATGAACGCGCTCCCCAAGGTTGTCTTCTCACGAACGCTGGATGAGGCAACGTGGAACAACACCACGCTGGTGAAGGGAGATCTTGCAACGGAGGTGCGTGCGATGAAGAGCCGGCCCGGCGAGCACATGGCGATTCTCGGCAGCGTGAGCATCGTGGCGCAGCTTGCACAGGCCGGACTGATCGATGAATATCAGGTGGTGGTGAACCCGATCGTGCTCGGTTCCGGTCTGCGGATGTTCGAAGGCATCGAAACCCGGCTGCACCTGAAGCTCGTGTCGGAGCGGACGTTCCGCAACGGCAACGTGCTTCTGATCTACAACCCTGCGCCATGATCGGCGGGCTCGAGGAAGGCGGTTCCGGCGCTGGCGGCATCTCCGCCAATGGGGGTGCCATGGGCGGGCCTCCAGCCTACGGCACTGCGGAGGCCGTTGCTCGCCGCAGCTACGGAAAGCTGGTCGCCTTCCTCGCGGCCCGCACGCAGGACGTTGCCGCCGCGGAGGACGCGCTGGGCGATGCGTTCGCCGCGGCGCTTTCGCACTGGCCCCGGAGCGGCGTGCCCTCGAACCCGGAGGCATGGCTGCTCACGGTTGCCCGCCGGAAGATGATCGACACGGCGCGACGCGCACGCAATGGCGAGGCCGCCGCCGCCGAGCTGCAGCTTCTTGCCGGGCGGGGGGAATCCGCCGGTGCCGGTGCGGAAATACCGGATCATCGTCTTGCGCTGATGTTTGTCTGTGCGCACCCCGCGATCGACGCCGGCATACGCGCGCCGTTGATGCTGCAGACCGTGCTGGGATTCGATGCGAAGATGATCGCGTCCGCCTTCCTGACTTCGCCGGCCGCGATGGGGAAGCGCCTGGTGCGCGCCAAGAACAAGATCCGGCAGGCCGGCATACCGTTCGCCGTACCGGGGCGCGAGGAGCTTGCGGTGCGGCTGGGGGCGGTGCTGGATGCCATCTACGCCGCGTTCGCCGAAGGCTGGAGCATCCCAGATGGAACCGACCTGGCGCGCCGCGATCTGGCGGAGGAGGCGCTCTTCCTCGGCCGGCTGGTTGCCGGGTTGCTGCCTGATCAGCCGGAGGCGCTGGGCCTGCTTGCGTTGATGCTGCATGCGGAGGCACGGCGGCCGGCGCGGCGCGATGAGGAAGGGGAGTACGTTCCGTTCGCCGCGCAGGATACCGCGAGATGGGATTGGCAGATGATCGGATTGGCGGAGCGGCTGCTTCTGCATGCCAGCACGCTCGGCAGCATCGGCCGCTACCAGTTGGAGGGGGCGCTCCAGTCCGCGCATGTGCACCGGCGGCGTACGGGGGAGGGGAACTGGCCGATGGTGCTGCATCTGTACGATGCGTTGCACGCCCTCTCCTCCTCCCCCGTGGTGGCCGTGAATCGCGCGCTGGCGATTGCCGAAGTGGAAGGAGCTGTCGCTGCGCTCGAGGCACTGTATGCAGCAACTGCGGACGTGCGGCTTACGGAGTATCAGCCGTACTGGGCCGCGCGCGCGGAGATGCTGGCCCGAACCGGCGCGACCCCGGAGGCGTGCCATGCATATGAGGTGGCGATAGGTCTGGAGCGTGACCCTGCCGTCCGCCGCTTCCTGCAGCGCAGGCGTGAGGCGGTTGTATCGCGTTGCGAGTGATTCCGAACATTCGAACACCCGCCGGTGCAAATCCATTCGCCCCCTCCGTCCACGACTGGAATAAATCGGCGCAGGCAGAAGAACCCTTCCCGGCTCCCGTGAGAAGGGGAGAGACACAACCGGCCATCCCGTTGTCATCTCCCCCTCATTCCAACCCTCTCCCGGGCGCAGCGAAGGAAGGAGCAGTTGGCACACCACCGCTCGTGTTTCGGATCCGCACTCAACAACCCCGTCCCGATCTCCACTCCGGATACTATCCTTCCCACGAACCGGCGGGTTGCCGTACGGTGACGTTGAGCCGGTTGAAGACGTTGGTTGTTGCGATCCAGAGGATCAGTCCGGCGAGAGCCTTTTCGTCATAGTGCCTCCGGGCCTCCTCCCAGATCTCATCGGGAACGGCATCGGAGCGGTCGGCGAGCCGTGTAACCGCCTCCGTCAATGCAAGCGCCGCTCGCTCCGCGTCCGTGAAGTACGGCGCTTCGCGCCAGGCCGCCACCGCGAACAATCGCCTGTCCGTTTCCCCGGCCTTCTGCGCACGCCGTGTCCCGATGTCGACGCAGGCGCTGCATCCGTTGATCTGGCTGGCGCGCAGGTGTGCCAGGTCCATGGTGAGCGATGGCACACCCCCCTGCTCCGATGCGGCCTTCAATGCAAGGATTGCCTGCAGTGCATCGGGGATGACAAGTGCCGGATTGGCCATTCGTGCTTGCATGATCGTTGTCCTCTGTATGTTCTTCTGATGTTGCTGTTGAAGCGCGAGCCGGATGCTGTCACATCGGCCCGGTTTCGTTCGTCAGGGCCTTGACGAAACACAATCAGGAAATGTGACCGATGGAGACACGCGAGATTCTTGCCCGGGGATTCGAAGCCAGGCGAACGCATTTGATATCGGTAGCCTACCGGATGCTGGGCTCCATGAGCGAGGCGGAGGATGCGGTGCAGGAGGCATGGCTGCGTCTGAGCCGTTCCGATACGGGCGGTGTGGAGAATCTTGGCGGATGGCTTACTACGGTTGTGGCGCGTGTATGCCTGGACATGCTTCGCTCCCGCAAGTCCCGGCGCGAGCAGTCCATGGATGAGCACGTTCCGGAGCCTGCTGCACGACGTGAGGACGGCAGCGATCCGGAACACGAGACGCTCCTGGCGGATTCCGTGGGGCTTGCCATGCTCGTTGTGCTGAACAGGCTGCCGCCGGCGGAGCGCGTGGCGTTCGTGCTGCACGACATGTTCGATCTTCCCTTCGAGGAGATCGCAACGATCGTCGATCGATCGGCGGCTGCGGCGCGCCAGCTTGCAAGCCGCGCCCGGCGGCGCGTGCAGGGCAGCCGGGAGGTGCCCGATGCGGATCACTCGCGTCGCAAGGCCGTTGTGGATGCCTTCCTTGCCGCGGCCCGCGGCGGGGACTTTGCTGCCCTGCTTGCCGTGCTGGATCCGGACGTGGTGGTTCGTGCGGACGGTGCTGCGGTGAAGCTGGGTGCGGAGGCTGAACTGCGTGGCGCCGAGACTGCAGCGGGCACGTTCATGCGTCGCGCACGGGGAGCGCAGCCTGCGCTCATCGATGGCGCCGCCGGGCTGGTGTGGGCGCCGGGCGGGCGGCTGCTCGTGGTATTCGAGTTCACGATCGAGGATGGAAGGATCCTCGCCATCGATCTGATCGGCGATCGGGAGCAGATCGCCGAGTTCGATCTGGAGATCCCGGACCGATAGCGCCTCCTTCGCGCGGGGATGTTCCCCATGACGACGAAGGATGATGATATCGCAATGGCGATCGTGACAGAGCGAGAGCTATCTTGATCGGAATATCCGGCCGGGAGCGGTGCGTGGTTCCGGATCACGGCAGTGCTGGCGGAGAAGTCCCGTGCATCCGGGTTCGCCTCGTTGAGCAGCGCTCCAATGCCCCGCGTCATGCAGCGCACGCTGTATGAGGCAGGAGCATTCGCGCACGGTGTGCGCGCCGGCACACGTTCACTCTCACGTCAGGAGACAATCCATGGATCATGAATCGTTTGAAGGAGTTGGCGGACTCGGAATCTACACGCGCTCCTGGCTCCCGACAGAGGAGAAGCCTCGCGCCATTGTAGTCATCGTGCCCGGGTTCAATTCGCACAGCGGCTACTACAACTGGGTTGCCGGGCAGTTTGTTTCGCATGGGCTTGCGGCATATGCCCTGGATCTCCGCGGCCGTGGTAAGTCCGAAGGCGAACGTTTCTACGTTGATAAGTTCGAGGACTATGTCAACGATCTCGAAACGTTCGTGACGATTGCGAAGCAGGAGGTGCCGGGCGTGCCGGTGTTCGTGCTGGGGCACAGCGCAGGCGGGGTGGTTTCCTGCATCTACACACTCGAGCATCAGGCGGAGATCGCCGGCCTGATCTGCGAGAGCTTCGCGCATGAGGTGCCTGCTCCGGACTTCGCCCTCGCGGTGCTCAAGGGGTTGAGCCATGTTGCACCGCACGCGCATGTGCTGAAACTTCACAACGAAGACTTCTCGCGCGACCCGGAGGTGGTGGAGACGATGAACAACGACCCGCTTATTGCGAACGAGGTGCAGCCCATCGAGACCGTTGCCGAGATGGTGCGCGCGGATGAGCGTCTGAAGAAGGAGTTCCCGCTGATCACACTTCCCGTGCTGATCCTGCACGGCACGCACGACAAGGCTACGAAGCCGAGCGGCAGCCAGCACTTTTACGATGCGGCCGGCTCCGCGGACAAGACGATCAAGTTGTATGACGGACACTATCACGACCTGCTGAATGATCTCGAGAAGGAGGTCGTGATGGCGGACATTCTTGCCTGGCTGGACGCCCACATTCCGACGCCGGCCGCAGGCGCTGCGTAGAGCGCAGAGATGATCGTGCGGCGATGCGAATGCGGTGCATCCGGAGATACGGGCCGGCGTTCTCCTCAGGTTCCGGAGGGAGCCGGCCCCTGCTCTTCCGCCAGGAATTGAATCGGCTGATCGGCCTGCCTGCCCTGTGCTGAAGCAGTGTGCCCGGGCGACGGCGGCCATCGAGTAAATCGGTGGTGGCTCAGTTTGCCGGAGTCCATGCGCCGAATGGTTCGCGCCCGGCGGCGTTTGCGATACCCGGCATTGGTGCAGCTGGTCATGCCATCGAGGCGCGGAGCGGTGTCCCCTCGGTAGGATAGGAGCGTAGGGAATCTTCAAGCACCGGCGGAGCGGCCCGTGTCCTGCACGCGGGCACAGACTGCTCCCATCGAAATGCACACTGCGCACTCCCAGCCAATAGCTCCCCGAGTATTTGATTATCACCACTACGATCATATATTTCTCCCGTTCGAACCATCCACATCTCTCCGGTGGAACTCTCCGGCAACATTTTCTGCATGCACGTGTTCGTTTGATTGTGCGCCTGCGTCACTGCATGGATCCCGGCGAAAGTCGCACGCCATCATTCCAACATCTCCGGCATGGGATGTCGTATTTCAATCTGCACAGTTCCGGTCTGTTCGGTTCCATTATTATCCTGGAGAGTACTCATGAAAACGTTTGCCATCACATTCGTCATCCCGGCGCTTCTCCTTCTTGCACTCTCTGCAACGCCAACGGCCCGGCTGTATGCGCAGTCCAGCCCATGGAATTGCGTAGGCCCGTTCGGCGGTCAGGCTGTTGCGATCGCGGTGATCGGCGATGTGGTTGTTGTGTCGGCAGACCACAACGGCCTGTTCCGCAGCGAGGATCACGGTGATCATTGGGAACGCGTAGGCTATCGGTTCCGCAACGACTTCATTCAACTTCTGCTTGTTCACGGCTCCACACTTCTTGCGTTCGGCTCCGACAGTTATCGTTCCACCGATATCGGGCGTACGTGGGAGCAGATCCCAAGCTGGTCCGCATTCTTCGAAACCGACGCCTGCTTCATCGGCGACACGCTCTACGCCTCGCCGCATGGTGGTGATGTCTATCGCTCTACAGACGACGGCACGCATTGGGCGATGGTAGGGCACGCTCCCGGCAACTGGACATCCATCGTTGCGGCCAACGGCTCAACGTTGTACTTCAGTGCGGACAGCGGCCTGTACAGCTCGCATGATGGCGGCACCACGTGGGATCGCGTGATGGTGACGCCAACCGGCGTGAGCGTTCGCGCCTTCGCTGCGCACGATTCGATACTCGTCGCGTCGATCGGTGACGATCCCTCGTACATCTCCGATCGTCTCTACCGATCCACCAACAACGGGAAAACCTGGTTCTCGGCCGGCATCGGCGTAACGGCCGATCGGATTCGATCGATTGTCTGGGATGGACGGGAGTTCTTTGCCTGCGGCGGATATCACGGCGGGGTATTCCGGTCCACAGACGGCTCCACGTGGTCGCGTATCCAGGGTGGTTTTACCGATGAGATCAACATCATCTGGGTGCGGGGGGACACCATGTTCGCCGGCAGCGGGGATGGTCATGATGGCGGGTTGTATCGGTCGGTCGATCACGGCGTAACCTGGAAGCGGATCAACAACGGCTTTACCAGCCGGTCCATCGGAAGCTTCGCCGAGTTCGACGGCGACCTCTATGCAACCGCAAGCAACGAAGGGCTCTTCAAATCCACCAACAATGGTTCGAACTGGGAGCGCGTGAACGCGCCCTCGCTCGCGTTCGACGATCCAACCTGCGTCGTGACATCGTACAATGCCATACTCGTGGGGATGCAGTACTGGGGCGCCGATGTTGGTGGCGGCATCTACCGGTCCACGGATCGCGGCACATCGTGGGCACGCGTGGATCCCGATCTCGGAGGTGTTGGACGCATCATTGCGAACGGCAATTTTCTCTTCACCATCGCCGCCGACCGAACCAGCGGAATCGGGCTTCTCTGCTCCTCCACCGATGGCGGTGCCACATGGATGCGCAACACCACGACATTTCCGTTCGAGTCTGTCGCGGACATCGGCTTCGTGGGCAATACGATCTATGCGGGGACGCCAACCGGCGTCTATCGTTCGCAGGATACTGGGATTACCTGGACCGCCGCAAGCACCGGCATCGCCAATCTGGGGAAGAGGATCGAGCATATCACCGCCATCGGCCGCGGCTACAACGTGATTCTGGCAGGCACCGTCTACTACGCGGACAACGCCGCCATCTATCGCTCCACCGATAACGGCGGCACCTGGCAGCCGGTTTGCCCCAACGGCGACACTCTTTCGATAAGCGCCTTCGCGGCGTACGGCAGCACACTGTTCGCCTCCACCTACGGAGGCGGCGTGCTGCGGTCCGTTGATAACGGAGCATCCTGGCAGCCCTTCAACGAAGGCCTTCCCAAGTCCGACGTCGAGTCCATTGCCTTCCATGGTGGCGCGCTCTTCGCCGGCACAAGCAGCGGCGGAATCTTTCGAACGTCGTCGCCGCTCGGAGTGGAGCGGGGCGGAGGTACCGCAGGCGCGGCGGCGATGCTCGCATATCCCAATCCCTGCCGCGGCGGAACAACCATCCGCTACAGCGTACCGGAGAGCGAGGCGAACCCGCGTGTGAACGTTGTCCTCTTCGACGGAATGGGACATGAGGTACGCCGCCTTCTGGATGCACGCCAGACACCCGGAACATATCTCATCAACATCGATGCGGCCGGCCTTGCGGCGGGCACGTATTTCTGTCGCCTCCAGATCGGCAGCCAGCGAACGTCACGTTCATTCGTTCTGCTGGGTGAGTAGGGGAGATGTTCGCCGGGCTTCGAAGTGAACCGTGCTATCGGTTCCGCACGTGCGGGGCCGGTGCGGTGCATTCGAGGTGCATGCGCTTTCGTACCAGGGCAGCAGGTGGGCGTGGCGGCCGCGTGGGCCCTCGGCTCCGGTGCGGCGCTTGCTGCACGGCCCGTGATGCCGGAGCCGGATGGAAAGCAACTCCGCCGGATGGACTGGTGGATCGATAACGAAAAGCCGCTCGTGGTTTGCGCCACGAGCGGCTTTCGCATTCAAACGTCTCCCGGCGGTCCGTTGCCGGGTGCCCGGCTAACCCAGCGAGTACTGGATCACCAGGTAGACCTGCTCCGTGGTGTTGCGCAGCAGGATCGCCGCAGGACCCGTTTCAGCCGCCATGCTGAGCCCGAACGAGCCGCCGGCGAGTGCCGTGGTTGCGGCAGTCGTGCTGCCGACGGCGTGATGCTTCGTAGTATCCTGCGAGTAGATCTCCATGCTCCGGATCGTGATCGTCTTCCCCTGCGCAAGGTACGGGAAGTAGTCCTTGCGGATCGTTGCCGAGAACGGATCGGAGGCGCTGTTGACGAACGCCGCCCACTCGGTCGGGAAGTCGTTGCGCAGGCTGAAGACCAGCGCAAGAGATGCCGGATTGGTGCTCGGCGTCGGCTTGAACAACGTATCCAGCGCATCGTTCACCGCATCCGGGCTGATGCCCTGGCGCGCGGTGTAGCGAATGTGGACGATCACATCGGAGATGGTGTTGTAATCGAACGCCTTGTAGTCCGTCGGGAGATCCAGCTTCCACGTGCTGACCGCGCCGGCTCCCTCGAAGGGAAGGAAGCGGTCGTCGCGCAGATTGGTCTCGAACATCCCGCTGTCGTTGCTGGCACTGCTGGTGACGATGGACTGGATCGAACCGGAGTAGTCGAGGAACCGGTCGTCCGTGCCGCTGCTCGAGCGTGCATACGTGCCGATGGATGCCGTGCTGGAGACGCGCACGGTGCTCCGCATCAGCGAGAGCGTGCAGTTCACGCTGGCGTACGGACCCACCACCGAGGGGATGGAGAGCGCCACGCTCTTGATCCGGCGCATGTAGTGCCCCGGGCAGTCGCGGTCGTACAGCCACTCCGGGATCGTCACCGTGCAGGAGCCGGTGGCGCGGAGGATGAGCAGCGCACGCGGATCGAGCTGGCGCAGCGATACGTGCCGCGTGATCTCCAGCTCGCGCTTGTTGTTGTCGTGATAGGCCATCTCCATCTTCTTGATATCCAGATGGAGCGCCTCGCCGGAGAGGAAGCCCTTGCGGCCGCCGTCCCAGTAGTTGAACTTGATGAAGTCCTGGGCGTCCAGCTCCGGCCGCATCAACTCCTGCTTCATCGTCCGCTCCGCCTTGCGTGCGGTGTCGAACGCGAAGCGGTAGTATTCGTAGTAGAGGCGGGAAACCTCGCCCTGCTGCCAGAGATAGAGCTCCTCGTTCGTGAACTTCTCGCGAAGGAACTCGTCCACCTCCTGCGCGTTCACGATCTGCTGCTTCGTGTTGAGATACTCACGATGTGCGGACTGCTCGGCAATCAGCGACGTGAGTACCTGCCGTCCGTTCTGCATCAGCTCGTGCGCGGCAAGGTTGTACTGCAGAATCCAGTCGTCGGCGCGGCGCTGGTACGTTGCCGTCTTCGAAGCCGTGGAGGCCTTGTAGGTCTCGTGGCTGGAGCGGATCTCGATCACGTCACCGGCGAAGTTCGCAGCTGCCGAGAGCTGCTGGCCGCCGAAGCCGATCTCGGCACCCAGGCCCCAGAACGCGAGCTTGATCGGGAACTGCGGGATGAGCGCCAGGATGCCGGCCGTGGCCTTGATTGCCGCGGCCCGCTCGTGATACTCGTTCGCCGCCGGCGAGTGGACGTTCAGGTCCGCATTCTCGTTCGTGTTCAGATACAGCGAGCCCGATCCCGTTGCCCCCGACTGGTTGGAGGGGTTGCTTCCTCCAGTGATGGAGAGCGCCGAGAGCTTCTGCAGCGTGAGCTGCTTGTCGTACTGTCCCACCAGCGACGCATAGGCCTCGTCGAAGTTCTCCTCGGTCAGATCCTTGCGGTTCAGGGCGATCGTCTCCGGAGCGTTCGCATCTGCCGGAATGCCGAGCAGCCGTGCGTAGTAGTGGAGCCGCTCCAACGCCGACTTGCGCGTTGTCAGGAGCGACTGCGTGGACTCGCGTGCGTTCTGCCACTGCAGGTACCGCACTTCCTGCGAGAGCTGCTGCACCTGAATCTCGTGACGCTGGCGCATCAACGTGAGGTGCTCCGCCTCTCCCTTCTCGACCGCGGTCAGCAGCGCGCCGCCCAGGCTCTTCACCTCGGCGCAGAGTTCCACCGCCTTCTGGATCAGGGCCAGCGAACGGATCGGGCCGATCGGCTGATTGAGTCCGTTGACGATGCTGCCGGCGTCCAGCCCGGCTGCGGCCGCCTTCACCAGCATGCCCGGATCGATCGGCGGATCGAAGAGCGCCAGCGGACGAACAATCCCCTGAATGTTCATGCAGTGGCGGATCTTGAACAGGCGGTCCGCAACGATATCCCAGTATCCGAGCATCTTGTCGTTGCGCGGAACGCAGAAGTAGAGCGTGCGGCCAAGGCCGAACAGAGGCGTGGGGCCGGGCGTTGAGGGAGGAGGCGAGGCGAAGTTGAAGGGGAAGTTCCCCTCCAGCGCCACCAGTGCATTCCCCATCGGATCGGTGCCGGAAAGTGCCTGAAGCTGGTTGAAGTTCTTCGCCTTCACCGTTCCGCGCAGCGGCACGCGCTGCGGCTTCGGGCCCAGCAGGTTGGCAGCCAGCACGTAGCGCTGCGTTGCCTCGTTGATCGATTCCACCGAGTCCTGGGCGAAGAGCTGATCGCCCCATGCGATCAGATTGTCCAGGTACTTCATCACAACGGAATACTGATAGGCAACGTGGCGCGTGCGTGCAACCGCATGCGGCTGGAACGGCTTGTTCAGAATGGCCTGATAGCCGTTGATGGCGCTGTCGTACAGGTCCTGATCGGGCCCGGCAAGCGTAGGACGCGGCTGTGCCAGGAGCGTGAGGATATAGTCGATCTGCCGCGTGCTGGTTCCCTGGCGGAAGGCCAGGAACTTCCAGTAGCGATCGGGCGCCGGAACGGACATGTCCGTGCTCGTGGGATCGAATATCAGATGGAACCACCGCTGTGCCTCGGCGAAGCGCTGCATCTTGCTGAGATGCGTGGCCACCGTGAGCGGGACGTGGAACATCATCTCCCAGTTGTAGTTCGAGTACGAACCATGGTCCGATACGTCGATCTGCTTGGCGTAGTGCACAACCGATACCGTGCTGCTGTTCTGCGGGTGGTAGAGGTTGTTGAAGAAATCCAGCGATGGATAGACCACCGGATCCGGCGTCTGCAGGCTCTTCTGCCATTTCGGATCCAGCATTCCCTTCAACGATTCAAGGTTCAACTTCTGGATCAGTTCGCCGATGAACGGATGGAAGAAGTTGTCGAACGTGTAGGTGAACTTCGCTGTTGTCGGCATTGGAACCGACACGCTCAGTGTGAGCCAGGATGTGCCCAGGTGATAACTGGGGCTGACTAAGAAACTTGGCATGTGTATGTTCTCCGTGTCATGAATACTGTGGGTTTACCTACACGCCGGTCAATCCGGTCGGGCCGATCAATCCACCCGAGTACGGGACAAGCGCCGTCGAGCCGATGCCGGTGTGGATCGTTCCACTCGTGGCGACGAGATCGCCCATTGCGCGCGCGCCGGTTACCGAACCACTGAGCGCGATTGTTCCGCCCGTGATCGATCCGCTGCTTGCCCAGGTGGTGAGTGAAGCCGGAGCAGCCGTGCCGGTGAATACCAACGTACCAGGTGCGGCGAAGGCGGTGCTTCCGGAGATCGGAATTCCGTACGTCGACCAGGTGCGAACCGGCGGGATGTCCCACCTGCTGGACACGTAGAAGACGTGCTGGTTGTCGTAGTAGAAGAGCGGCGCATTCCACCAGTCGTTGAACGGCTGATGTGCCTCCACGATCCTGTACGGGAAGTCCGGCTTGAGCACCGTACGCGACATGATCATGGACATCCAGCCGGTGTTCTGTATGTAGCCGAAGCCGAACGTGGTGGCCAGATCGCCGCTGAACATCCGCTCGCGGAACGGAACGCCCGCGGAGATCGCGAAACTGCCGTTGTCGCAGAGCGGCTGCGCGTGCAGGTTGAAGAAGAGGAACGTGGCGTATCCGAATCCGGAGACCGTGACACGCAGCCTGGTGCCGTCCGGTCGCGAATCGATCCAGAGCTGGTTGCGATCGAACGTGCCCGAGCCTCCCACCGGATAGGTGCCGAGCTGAATCGGATTCTCCACGTCCGTCGTCTTCGGTGCCTGCCACTTCCCGTTGTAGTATTCACTCCAGTAAAGAACCACGTACGGCTTCGTGTCCGGATCGGGCGGAAGATTCAGCCCGCTCAGATCGTCGCCGAGGTGCGTGCCCGTGGGCTTTGCGCCGGTGGAATCCGGCCCCTTCTTCACGATGCGCGTCCAGAACAGGAGCAGGCGATCGTTCCAGATGACCGGTGAGATCGGGTTGTCCTCGATATCCAGCTTCACAAGTTCCCACGGCGTCCAGTATCCGTACTCGCGGCGCCGGTAGTAGTACTTCCGGTGTGCACCGGCAGTGCGCGCAATCACGTGATCCACATCCCCCGTGCCGAGCGAAGCGTTCGCCTCCACGTGATAGAACCCGCACGGCTCCAGCTTCGCAACCTCCTCCAGCTTCGCCAGATAGTTCAGCAGCGCCACCGATGCGGTCTCCTCCGTGATGTCGCTCTGCAGCAGCTCGCTCTCCATCTCCTTGAAGAACGGTGACTTGTCGTCGCGCAGTTCCGGCTCCAGCCAGTTCTCCGGGTAGAGGAACACCTTGCGGTTCGCCTCCCACACACGGTAGCGCTTCATCCATTCCCAGTGCGTTGCGTTGAGCGAGTCCGGCGAGCAGCGCGGCTCCAGATTCATCATGCAGCGTTCGATGAACAATTGCACGCCGGAGAGCGCGTGCCGGATGCGCGAGGTCTGCATGCACGGTTCCATCTGCACATCCATCAGGAAGTACTCGAACAGCTTGTCGGGCGTGTCGATGTGCTGCGTGCTGGGGGAGAGGTGCATCTGATGCAGGATGTAGGCCACCAGCGCATCGCGCTGCAGGCTTCGCATCTGGTCGTTGATCGGCTGAATGATCTGCCGCCAATCCTCGACGGCGAACTGGGCGCGCAACGCCGCCTGCAGATCACGCGCCATGGTGGACGTGGGATCGTTGGTGGTGTTGGTGATCAGCGTTGCCGCGGAGATCCCCATCGCCTTTACCACGGTAAAGGCATCGAGAACACGGCGCAGCAGGAACGGCTGCGAGATGTTGGAGACCGAGCCCACGAACTGTGTCACCAGCGCGTTGAACGAAGCAAAGTCCCAACCGGTGAGCGTGAAGAGAAGACTGGTGGATGTTGCCGTCGACGTGGTCGGATCGTTGACCACCGTGAGCAGCGAGTCGCTTCCCGGAGAAATCGCGGCCTTCACAACGGCGTAGTTGACTACGTCGCGCAGCGCCGGCAGCAGCGTTGCCGGCGAGCCGAGCGTGCCGATAACCGGGATGGAGTTCAGCCAGGAATTGCCGGAGAGCACGGGGCGGCTTACTTCGCCCGCGTTCAGCTTCAGCGTGTTGGCCAGCGCGCCCGCCTTCAGGAAGCGGAGGTAGGCGTCGCGTGCCGCGCTGTAGAGGCTCGAGGCGTAGAGAGCCTTTGCCGGGATCGTCACACGGCCGTAGCCCGATGTGGACCACTGGATGGAGACCGTGTTCTTCACGTTCAGGATGGTGACCGAGATCGTGGAGAGCGTTCCGGCCTTGAGCTGCACCGGCGTGGTGTTCGTCCAGACGGCGGAGGCCACCGACAGCGGAACGTTCACCCCGTCGATCACCAGCGTTACCGTGGAGGTGTTTTCCGCGGTGATGATGAAGTTGTAGAAATTATCCTCGGGCGGCTCGATGCTTCCGGTCCACACGCCGGAAATCGCACTTCCCGGAGAGGTGGCATTCGGCGGCAGCGTGTTGGACGTGGAGGCTGCGTACGAGAGATTGCTGTCGATGCGCAGCGTGTGCGGGAACGGGCCAACGGTGACGGCATCGTAGTACTGCGCGGCGAGCCCCTGCGTCTCCACGGCCAGCAGGTCCGTGAGTGCCGGGTTCGCCGGGTTCGCAGCATGCAGGCCGTTTGCTACCGTCGCCGGGTTCAACACCGTTGCGGCAAACGTACGGTCCACCTGCGCCGCATCAGCCATGCGCTGCAGGGTCTGCTGCGTCTTGCGTCCGGCGATGAGGGTCGGGAGGAATCCTGCGAGCAGATTGCTCCGCTTCACCTCCGGCGTTGCCATCGATGCCAGGTACGTGGTGAACAGCGAAAGCAGTTCCGGGTAGCGTGTGAAGAACGGGTCGATGGCGGAACTGTTCGCCGCATACAGCGCGTTGATTGCAATCGGGAAATTCGTCTGGAACGTTGCCAGCGTTCCCGGTGCGAGCGAGTTGATTTCCGCAACCACGCTTCCGTTCGTGGCAAGCGCAACCAGCTGCGACTGCATCAGCGTGGTCATGCGTCCGGTGAACGAAATCCGCTTGTGGAAATCATCGTAACTCACGCGCGAGGCGGACGAAGGTCCGTACGTTCCCACGATCCCCTGGATCGCCGAGGCGAGCACCGGACCGAATGAGGACATCACATGGCTGTAGTACGCGTCCGAGGCGAACGTGTCGTTCAGCAGGCCGAAGAAGAAGTCCGTGGCGTCCGTGCCGTACACGAGCGTCATGCGCGAGCGGGCGATCTCCCCCGTGGGATCGTTCACGATCGCGAAGTCCACGTTGATCTTCGCGTAGTCCGAGCGGAGCGAACGGATCACGTCGTTGATCGCGGCGGTTGTCGGAGCGGACGTTCCGCTCAGATCCTGGTTCCAGACAAGGTAGAGTGCAGCCGCCGAGGAGAGGCCGCGCGCCTTGAAGTCCGCAAGCAGATGAATGAGGTCCAGTGTTGCCGGAGCCGTGAGGCTTGGCTCCACGAACGGATCGATGCCCGTGAGAGCTACCCACATGATCAGCTCGCTTACGCTGATGCCGAGAATGCGGGCCATGTATCCGCGGCGATAGATGGCGCTGATGTTGGCGATGTTCAACACCGTCGAGGTTGTATACCCCAGGGCGTTGTAGATCTGGTTGAACTCCGTACTCGTCAGGTTGAACGCGGCCCGCAGCGACTCCGCATGGTCGAACACCATCTTCGTTGGATCCTGCAGGTACAGTCCCACGCCGTTGTCAGCATAGGCGGCATCCTGGTTCAGGATTGTCGCATTCAGGAACATCCGGGCGTAGAGCGAGGTTGCGCCGTACGTGTCGATATCGGACCAGCAGGCCAGCAGCGCCCGGAGGTCGTTCGCAACCGTGAGGTTCAATGCCTTGATGATCCGCACCACGATGCCGAGACGCGGGAGAAGGCGAAGGAAGCCGGCATCCAGATTGGCCGGCGTCGAGACGTCGGTTGCCGTCATCGTTGCCAGGTGCAGCGTGAACAGCCCGCAGATCGCGGCGTCGGTATCCTCGATGCTCCATCCCAGTCGCCGCCACAGCCGGATGAACCGGACCAGACGGTAGTATTCGGCCGCGCCGAGGCGTGTGGACGTATCGGTCGGGCCGCTCATCGGATAGGAGAAGCGAAGTTCCAGCGTGCTGAAGTTGCATGTATCGGCAACGCCCGTGACATCCACCAGTGTGGTGATGGCGCGGATGCGGCTGTAGTTCGCGATGATCCACGTGGTGATCCCGGCCAGCGTCGTCTGGCCGTAGTCCGCCGGGTTCGGGGCGTTCGGACCCACGGGAAGCAGTGCAACGAACGCACCGCCGGACAGTGCTCCAACGCTCACCTGCTGCAACTGCGCGAAGTTGAGGCCCAGGCGCTCCAGCTTGGGAATCAGGTCGCTGTTCGGATTTACGAAGCGCGTCTCCAGAATCTCCACCAGATCATCGTAGGAGATGTTCATGCGCCGGCAGAAATCCTTCGCGTTGGAGAGCGTTGCGATCACCGTTGCATCGGCCGTGGAGCTTGCCCAGCCGTACGCCTTCCAGAGTGGAATCGTGGTGGAGTTGGTGAAGATGTCGTGTTCCTGCCGCGAGATTCCAAGCTCCTCCATCAGAATGTCGCGCCACCCGAACACTGCCGATCCGCGGTCCAGATTTTCATTCGGGCGCAGGCGCTCCATCACAAGCTGCAGCGGCGCGCCGCACTTCTTGTAATAACGCCGGTGATTTTCCAGCGGCTGATGGAACGGCAGCGGCAGCGGGAAGTATGAACTGCTCAGCGTAGTGTACGCCGTGCTCATCACATACGCAGGGCTGGCGAGCAGATCGTCCGAGCTTGCCGATCCCGTGTCGTGGCCGATATATCCGCTGAGCGAGAGTGGCGTCACTCCGTTGGCGATGAAATACTCCAGTGTCTCGTTCACCAGATCGATATACGGCAACGCGGTGTTGGTATTCTCGCACGTAAGCGGGAGATACTGCAGGTCGGGACGGCGCTGGAACAGGACCGTCTGCGGATTGTAGGTGCCGGCCGGCGGCGCAGGCTGATTCACGAAGTGGAGAAGATCCACCAGGTATGCGGCCGGCGAAAGAATGGAGCGGCACTCATCGCAGGAGCAATAGTCCATGCTGCCGAAGAGTGTCTCCAGCGTCTGGTAGGCCAGGATGTCGCCGCCGAATGCCGCCGGCTTCGCCATCGTGCGCATGCCGTGCGGCTGCGAAAGATCCACCGGACCCTGCGGCGCCGGCTGCAGGATCTGCCGCGATGCCTCGGGGTCCGCATCGGGATCCAGCGGAGGTGCGCCGATCGCAAGACCGTTCTTTGCAGTGAGGTAGCTCAGTGCAAGGTTCAGCGTCACGTTGTGGATCTGTGTTGCGCGCTCGTGAATCGTGCCGGCTGCATCCGCACCGCCGACGCTGTCGCCGAATGCGTTGACGAAGGAGTCCTTGTCGTAGCGCGCGATCGTGGTGGCGGAATTCAGGCCGCTGCTCAGCAGGCCGTTCATCGCGTCGTCGGACCGCGTGATCTGATAGACACGCTGCACGCTCTTGATATCTTCCAGCGTTCCGGAATCAAGGCTGAGTTGATTGTCCACCAGATACTGCTCGATCGGGTTCGCACCGATGTCGAAATTTCCGCTCTGCTGCGTGAGGAAGTCCGCAACCCCGGTCGGATTGCTCACCCGCAGATTATCGTTCTGCACACGTTGCAGAATGGTCTCGGTGGGATAGCTGGTCGCGACCTGCGCCGCGAGATATTCCGCATAGTTGGCGCGCTGTTGCTGAAGGTCGTCGCCGGGAATATTCGGCGGTATCGGGATGGTGTCGTTCGCCAGCACTGTCGACCACATATCCGCGCTGTGATAGCCCCTCTGCGCAAGCTGTACGGCGTCGGTGAATCCCTGTGCTCCACCCATTCTGTTGCGTATCTCCGTCATCAGCGGCGCATTGTGCAGCGTGAGGAAGGCAAGCTTGCCGTCCAGCTTCAGACGGTCCGCGGTGGGCTGGCCCAGCGCGCTCTGAATCTGTTCCCAGAATGCATCGGGGTCCGATCGATTCTCGGAAAACTTCGTGGCGAACGTGCTCTGCTGCTGCGGATTCAAACCCGATGACAGCAGCATGTCGCTCATGGAAGATGCGCCGATCACAGCACGATCGCTCAGAAGACGCTGCGCGCTGATCAGCTTGACGCGCCGCAGGACATCCTGCACCTGATCCAGCTGTGCGGGGTCGATGATCCCCTGATGGGCGGCTGTATTCCAGACAGCCGTAAGCGTATCCTCGTCCGTGTGAAACAGCGTGGCCGGATTCGGATCCAGGCCGCCGCGGAACAGTGCATAGTAGAAGAGCGCCGGGATGTTGGCCGTGCCGTCGGGTGGGCGGTACGTGGTGCTGAAGTTATCGGCGAGTGCCGCCATCGCCACGGCGCGCGCATCCCATCCGGTCTTGTTTGCCAGATAGGAGATATCCTTCTGCGTATCGTCTTCACGCAGGGCACCCAGCGGACCGGTGTAGTACTTCCCGAGTGCCTGGGTAAGCGTATCGTGCTCGGCCGGGAGTTCCCCGGCTCCTTCCGGAATGGTGATGTTGAGCGTGGTGGTCGCGCCGGCGTTGTACTGCACGTCCGACGTAGCGATCACGGCTCCATTGGCGAGCGCCTTGGCCTGCAGGTCCGGGCGCTTCTTCCCACGGCTCGATATCAGCGTGGAGGGAAAGGTTGCGCTGTAGTTGCCGCAGTCGTCGGCGGTTGCTTCAACCAGTGGGAAATCCGCTCCAACACCCTTGTCCACGATCTGCACCTGCAGACCGCCCGCGCCAACGCGGTCAGAGCTGGAGACCGTTCCGTTGACGGTATAGGTATCCACGTTCACGGTTCCGCAACCCTGCGGACCCTGTGGCGGCGGGGCCTTCGGTTGAATGTCCTTTTCCTGTGCGTCCATAATAGATGTCCTTGTGTATGTGCGAGTGCGTTGTGGTTGGTTCGCAAATAATGTGGTGCTTCACGTGCATCCTGCCGTGCAGCACACCGGCACGCCCGCGCGCCGGTGTGCAGAGCTTCAGCGAGTTCTGCGGTCAGAACTTCGGTCCAGGACCCCAGATGAACTTGCCCGTTGCTCGTTCGATCTTCGTACCGTCCGGGAACGTATCATACTTCGGCTCCGGCTTCGGATCGGTGATCGAACTGTCGATCTGGGCTGGTGTCCACGTTGTCGACGTGAAGGTGTTGTGGCCTACCCAGTACGAGTACGAGTTGACCGCCTGGCCGCTGAATGTGGTGCCTCGCTCCACGAATTGCTTCACCTTGGTTGCGGTGTCCGCAGACGTCACTGCTGCGATGGCCTTGTCGGCCGCTGCGTCGTCCGACTTCACGTCGGCATTTGGGCCGTAGTATTCCTTGGCGGCCTTCTTCAACAGATCGTAGATCTGTTTGAGCTCCTTGGTGTTTGCAACCGGGTCGTTGTATGCCTGGTCAGCCACATGGTTGAATGGCGTGCTCCATTTGCCGTTTTCCGTTATGTAGAAGGGATGCCCGATGCCGATGTTCTGGTGCTCGGACGTTGATGTACCAAACCATGTTGCCGGATGCGGAATGTTGAACGATATACGGGGGATGTAACCGAGATCGATTGCGCCGGCCGGTGTGGTGCCACGCAGCGCCAGGCCCTCGAACAATACCACCTCCTTCTGCTCCGATGTTCTCCGCAGATGAGGGCCGGGGGCGTTCGCAAAGCCCACATCCTCGAGGGAGTGGAGCCCTACGCCGAGGTTGTTCAAATCCATCTTCGTTCCCTTACCGATCTCCCCCTCCACGCGTGCGGAGGCGGAAGCGAACGAGGGGAAGTGGTACTCAGCCGTTGCACCGCTTTCGATGTTCGCGGAGGAAACCGGTTCGGTTTTCGGATCGTGATCGACGTTGGCGGCTGCAAGCGCGATGCGCGCTGCGTCTTTCTCCTTGAACCCTGCGGCTAGCGCGAGATGATACGTCAGCGCGCCGTGCACCGGTTCCTCGTACAGACCGGAGGGATCGCTGTATCCGATCGGGTTCCCGCGTGCGTAGTGGTAGGATGAGATCGCCGCCGAGACGAGCGCCGGATCCGTTGCCGTCCATCGCCCGAGCCACGGCGCATAGTATCGCGCCCCGTGAAAGGCCAGATCGCTCTCATCGTCCCGCTCTCTGCCGGTGTAGCGATATCTCTTCGGCACATCCGTTGTTGCCCGCACTCCCTGGTAGGAAGTGGAACCGTACGGGAAGTACTCCTCGTAGGAGAGCACGTCGGCGTTGTCGTCCAGCTCCAGCATGGCGCTCCCCAGCTGGTTGCTGTACTGATATCGTATCATTTGCGCCGGGGCGGGATCGTTGTTCAACACGTCCACCGTTCGTGTCTCCACCATCAGCACACGCTGCTTGTCCAGCATTGCATGCAATGATTCGCGCTCGCGCATCACCGTCGTGCCGCTGTTGTCGTATTCGCGGTAGATCTCGAAGGACCCCAGATAGATACGCTCGCACTTGCGTCCCGGCGTATTGCCGGGAGCTGCCTGCCAATAGGTAACCTTGCGCAGCCGCTCTCCGTCGGCGGCATACTGGTAGTAGGTTGTCTCCGGCATCCCTGCGCCCACAACCTGCTGTGTGGTCGATTGCAGACGGCCGTATTCGTCCCATGTCATCGCCGGCAGATGCGGCATCCGCGTCATGTTGCCGTGGGCGTCGTAGATGTACGTAGCGCTGTACGGTCCGCCAGCAGGGTCGCCGGGCAGGCTCGTTGCCGAGAGCCGGTTGCCTGTTTCCGTTGGAGTGATGCAGCTCTGTTCGTTGTACGCGTAGCGTCTCGTCCAGCCGCCGCTCGCCACCTGGTGCACCATCGTCAGAAGGTTGCCGGCGGGATCGTACGTATAGGACTCGCGATACGTATCCATGGCCTTGCCGTCGCCGGGTGAGACGATGCCCGTGCGGGAGCCGTCGGTATTGGTGGTCTGCTGTGCCGGGTTCAGTCCGCCGCCGCCGGAGAGCCCAAGCATCTCGCGTCCTGTCGCACTCGTCAGGCGATAGAGCGGATCGTATGTGTAGTCCGCAGTTGGCGTAACACGTTGGTTGCGGAAGAACACCACGTTCTGGGTGTCCGCGTCGTCGCGGATGCGCGTGACATTGCCGGTGGGATCGTACGTGTAGGATAGTGCCTGCACGATCTGCGCGTTGGGATTCCCATTCGGACGAACAGTGGTGAGCGTTGCCAGCCGAAACGTCTCCGGGTCGTACACATAGCTTGTGACGCTGGCATTTCCGTACGTGAGGTCGATCCGTTTTCCGTGGGCATCGTAGGTGACATCGGTAACGGCATGAATGTCTGCCGTGCCTGCAACGAGCAGGCCGCCGGGCGCTCCTCCCTGCCGTACCCAGACATCGAGCGCCTTCACCTGCCCGCCTGCGTTGTATGCCGGCTGCACTACGTTGGGATTTCCTCCGGCAGCGCATGGTGTCACCATCTGAATCGGTCGGTTGAGCGCGTCGAAGAGGCCCGAGGCCGTGAACGCGTCGTTGGCATCCAGTAACGGCGCAGCGGCCGTATCCATTGCCGCAACGTCGAGCGTCGGGACATCGTTGATGGTTGCGATCGGCGTCCAATCAGGCGCGCGATCAACGGCCGGTGGAGATATCGTTGCAGGATTGTGCACGGCGAGTTGCCGTCCGCTCTGCAGAATATTTCCCTTGAAGTCGTATCGGTCATGGCTCGCCATGCCGCCGCTGTCGTAGTGGCGGAACAATTGTCCCTTCAGATTTCGAGTGGCATCCGAATGTTTGTCGCCGTACACCAGGCGTTCGGCCAGGGTTTCCCCGAATCCGGAAAGCGTTACATAGCGGTGCGTGATCCGCCGTAACGCATCGTACAGTACGCGGAACGCGAACCCGCGCGCATCCCAGCTCCGGAACACATCGCCGTGAACATTCTGCAGGATGCGGCGTTCGCCGCCATCCATTCCGTTCTCGTACAGGGGATGCCCGGCCATGTCGTAGCCGGCAACGTATACGAAACCTCCGCCTCCGATCACCGGTTCGCGCAGGCAGAACTCCGCAACGTGGCGTTCGGTTGTGTCGATCACGGCCAGCGGCCGGGTCTCGGTATCCAGCGCCGTGCGTGAGGCGTACCGTTGGTCGACTCCGGCAACCACACCGTTGTCCACGATGTTGAAGCAGGTTCGGCCAAGCGAGTCCAGATGTGCCACTGCAGGGGTTGCCGCATGCGCCGCGGTCTTGGCGGCTGCATCCTGGTTCGCACTCCGCTCGTCCGCGGTGCTGCCGTATGTCCCGCCGATGCGCAGGTCGTACCATGATGTATACGCTCCGGGAGCCGTTCCCAGCAGCCTCGTGAAGTAGTCGCCCACATCCGCATCGGTGCGTGCATCCGAGATGAGCACCGTGTCATTCCTGTCCCACGTCTCGCGGCGCCATCCATCCTCGATCGTCTTCTCGAACGTGTTGTCCGGATGAAGCGTGGCGACAACGCGTGCCACGGCATCGTAGAACATTACGGAGCTGACGCCGGCCAGCACGTTGAACTCGAACTCGTGCGTCGCCGTGAAGAAGGGCTCGTATGTACGAACAGCGTTCCCCTTGTTGTTGAAAATGGTCCAGCCGCTGGCAACCCAACGTGGCGAGATCGTTCCCGCCATACCGGGTACGGGACCGGGCTCGGCAAGCGCCTTCTTCTGCGCAACGCGCATGAAGCCGTCCGAATATTCAAGCAGGTGTTGGTACAGCGTCGAGCCGCCGGGGGGAATATCCGAGACGTGCGTCTCCCTGGTGAGCGAATACGTCAGCGGCGCCTCCGGGTTGGGAAGATTGCGCGTGCGATGGTAGGCGAATATGTCATGAACCACCCGCGATGTTGCGTTGCCGAGAGTCGTTCCTGGAGCCGCAAGCGGATTGGCACGGATGGCGAGTATCGTGGGGTCCGTGAGATCGGGATCGAAACCGGTGAGGGAGTCTCCCTCCCCGGCCTTGCCGTACACGGCGGTTCCGGCAACCATCCCGAGGCAGTCGTAGGCCGTCTCGTTGAAGTTCCCGTTCGGGTCCGTCAGCAGGAACGGATGCATCACGCGGTAGTCATTGCTCGCGGTGGTTGTGTTGCCGAGCGGGTCCGCCACGCTTACCGGGAGAAGATCGTATGCGTCGTTCGTGAGGCGTGTGATTGCCGCGAACGGATCGACAGCACGGCGCACGCTATAAAAGTGTCCGCGCGCCTCCGCCAGTTCCGTCGGCGCCGTGTCGCTGTCCCCCGGCGACAGGTAGACGCGACCGGTTGGGATCCACCAATCCGTTCCGCCTCCAAGCTGCACATAGCCTCCCTCGGCGAGGATGGTGTTGTTGACAAGCGTTCCGAAGACGCGCGTTACCAGGCCCGGCGTAAGCGCAAGCCGATAATTCTCGCCCGGCAATGCATGTGACTCCAGTACACCTAGGGCGAGGAGAGACGTGAGATCGTCACTCCGGTAGAGCGTCCGGCTGCGCGACGTAATGCGGCGCGCAAGGCCGGTGGGGGAGCCAACCCCTTCGATATCGGGAGTGGATACCTGCTCGTATGGAATATCGTGTGCACCTCCCCAGAGCGTTCCCCAGTTCGTCGCCATCTCGCCGAACGTGAAGCGGGCAGCCGCAGGGGCAATACCGGTAAGCTCTGCGGCGATCTCCTCGCACGGCATCGGAGCACGATATGTATCGAACGTGCTTGCATCCCATGGCTGGTGAACCGCAACCGTGAACACGTGCTCCGTGCCTGTGATGTGCATGTTCGTCTGGTCGTGCGCAAGCATGGACTGGAGCGTGCCGGAGAGGAGTGGCTCCGGCGCCGCATACCCGGCGCGGCGCCCATAGCCTATCGATATGGACTGCAGCACGTTGCCGAAGCTGTCCACCGCGAGCGTGATATCGTGCATGATGCGGGGATCGGCTGGATTGCGCTCGTAGTGATACGTCAGCGACTCGCGCGGATGCACGTGGAACACCGCATGCTGGTTTGGACCAAAGCCCTGGACATACTCTACCGTGAAGTTCTGCTCTGTGACTGTGTAGGGATGTTCCGCCTGGAGCGTGCCGTCATCGGCGAACACCTCGATGCGCAATGTCGAACCCTTGAGTGCACGGTATGCCTCGCGCATTTCCTGCGGCGTAAGTCCGGCAGGCATCACCGTATCGGGGAGCAGCAATGCTTCGCGTGCTGCCACTGCGGCGGGCGACGTGCCGCGGGTGGACGGCTCCGCCCAATACTCAGCTTCGTACTGTTGCGACACCGATCCGGACTCGACGAATGCACCGTTGTGGAACCAGGTTTTCGTGTGCACCGGAGGAACCCAGGAGATCCCATCCCAGTTCGTTGCTTCCGCTTCCGGGAATGCCGTGTCGTCGCGGTGCTCCTCGGTATCCCACTGCTCAACCATGCCGAATCCGCGGAACTCCCGTTCCACTCCGTCATAGAAGCCATGGTGGTAGGCGTAGCGCGTCACGAAACGGCTGCGGCCGATGAAGTCGAACGTCTCCGTCCGTTCCACCACGTACACCAGATGCGGCAGCCGCGTAACCCACGGCGTTCCGGCCATCCTGTCCTGAAGATAGAACTTGGTGGAGGGGGCGTAGTGCACGCGCGTCTCGCCGCCGAGATTGTTGCGCGAGGTGGTCATCAGGTGCGGCTTGATTCCCCCCATCAGATCGATGTAGAGGAGCGGTCGCGTCGCACTGGAGGGAAGGGGTGACGACCACACCAGGCATGCCGTCCCGTTCCCCAGCAGGTCGCACACCTGAACGGAGTTCAGCGCGTCCACGGCCGGGAACGTGGCCAGGAGCACCGGCGCCCCCCAGGAGTTGCCGGAGCGGTTGAAGCAGACATGGACTCCGTCATTGCCGAGGTAGAGCACATCCGTGCTGCCGGAGCCGTCGATATCGGTCAGGCGCACGCGATGGGCATCGAAGCGTTCGTCGTCGGTGAAGCGCGGCGCGTTGTCCATGCTCACCTTCGCGCCGAAGCGGCCGTAGCCCCGATTGGGCCAGTAGCAGATCTCACCGTTGCGCACGCGCACAACATCCGTAAGACCGTCGCCTGTCATGTCTGCCAGGAACACGGCGCCGGTGCTGTCGGCGAATGCCACCGTTGGCCCACGCTCCTCGTCCCACGGCGTGCGCACCATCAACGCCTCTGCATATCCATCCTCGCCAAGTGACTGATGCCATGTGAAAACCCCATCCTCGGTGACCAGCGCGTCGGCAAGTCCGTCGCCGGTGACGTCGATGAAACGAAGGTTCGCATCGGACCAGTTGATTGCCGGGAGCGAGGCGAAGCGTTGCAGCGGCGCCCATGCATCGTCGGCCGTGCGTTCGAAGAAGCCGGGGGCCGGATCCTCCAGCAGAACAACATCCAGCTGGCCGTCGCCGGCAAGATCCATCAGGCGCACCTGCGCGCCGAGCTCGGAGCGGGAGGGGAGAGGGGATATGTTCTCCAGCGGACCGAATTTCGCACGCATCACAGGGTTGCCGCCGGGGCCGGGAACCAGGTTGACCGGGCTCAGGTTGCGTTGATATCCCCATTCTCCCTTCATGTCGGTGAGGATTCCGGAGAGCCCTTCGCCGTTCAGGTCAACCCACTGAAAGTGTGTGCCATCCATTCCCTCCGGCAGGTTGCCGAATCCGTCCGGGTCGAGTGTGAGTACATCCGGTTGAATCACCGGCGTACTGTACTCGAATTCCGTCGGCGGCATCGTGCGCGTGATGTAGCCGCCCATTCCGTCGCGACGATATCCGGTGTGTACAACGGAGGAGAGGAATGTGTAGATCGGATTGGTCGGGTCCGCTGGCGCAACGTCGTCAGAGTAGGTGAAGTCCGTGCTCTGCACCAGGCAGTTTGTGCCGACATTCGTCTCCCCAGCGAAGTGGTGGAACATCAGCACGCGCCGGCAGCGGCGGTATGTCCGTACCTCGAATCCCGCACGGTGCGTCGAGAACGGATCCGGGCGAACAGGCCACGCAAGGTCCGGCGCAGGTACCGGAACCGAAGTATTGTGGTCGCCGTAATCCAGCACTACCTCGAAATGCCAGTCCGTCGGCAATGCCGGCTCGCTTCCGCCGCTGGACCAGTCCGCAAACCATGGTGTCCCATTGCCGTAATGAATACGCTTCAGATAATTCTGAGCGGCGCGTGATGCGTTGGTGCGGTTTGCCTCGTGTGCGTGAGAGCGATCGACGCCAACCCCATCCTCTGCCAGATATTCATAGCGGACAACGTTTCCTTTGTCGTCGAAGCTTCGGCAGATCCGGTAGGAGAAAATATTCCGCGGATTATCCGGATCTACAATCGTGCTTCCCGCATCGTAGCCGTACAGCGTGGTGACATTATCGCGGGTAATGCTCCGCCAATGGCTCACGCCGTCCGAGTTCCTGGTCCAGCGTTCGATACGCGAAAACAATCCTTCGATGCGCGGGCGATAAATCGCAACGGTATATGCCACCCCATGCACCGTGCGTGCCATTCGTGTGCGCGCGCCGGTATTGTCCAGCACCGGTACCAGATCCTCTGCTCCGGAGAGAACGAATACGTCGGACTCTCCACCATCATCATATCGCGGAAGCCCCTTATCCGTCTTTCGCGTAATTGCCGGCTGGCCCAGGCTCCATCCGAAGCCGAACGGTCCGTTACCGGAACCGGAATCGTAGGAGAGGGAAAGCTGCGGACCGAAATTGGAACGCCCCGGTGTGGTGGCCAGGGGAACCGTCAACGAGCCAGTGCCTGTGACCGCGTTGACGCCGAATTTTTCTCCGATGCCGCGAATTGCGCCTCCTCCCTTCGGAAGAGAGAGTGGTGGAATTGTAAAAGTTCCGTTCTGCGTCGAGCCCTCGGATTGTGATGGTGCCTTTGGCTTCGTCTGTGATTGCGATGGCGATTGGGAAGATGGTGAGCCCGAAGCTGCCGCGCCCTTCTGCCCCTGGCGGCTGCTCTCCTGCTTTTCGTTGTTCGGCATGGTGGCGTTCCGGTTCATGAACCCCGATCCCGCCACGCGCTGTGGCCGGCGTTCCACAATGGCGGAGCGCCCATACAGCGGCGCCGGCCGCAGAACGGGAGGTGATTGCACGTAACACGAACACGCGATTCTCGCGAGTGGAGGGGAATACGTGATTGTGCTGGTGTTCGATCGGCGCGGCACTCAGTCTGAGGTGGACCAACTCGCGCTCGTTTCATGCAAACATACGTGAACGATCGGGGGGATGTCAAGGGGAACGGTGTAACGTGCCGAAATTATTCGATATCACCCCCTACGCTCGGTAGCCGTTCGGCGAATAGGGGAGGAGGTGCCGGCGCCGCACGAAAAACGGGGTCCCGATGCGCGGTGCGGGCTATCCGTCTTCGACAATGTCTCACTCATTCGATCCCGCGATCGCCGATGTCTTTGCACTATATTCGGACTGCCGATGGCTGCGGTCGCCTGCAGGCGCAGTGTGCATGCGGAGTGCGGCTCCGATGTACGGATGATTCCGGATAAATAATCGAGCGCACATCCGGATATATACTTCCACTGTGCAAGCAATCTCAATGGCGACGCAATCGCCGTCGAGTACTTCGCGCGATCGCGACCCGGGAATATCCAGGTTCATTCCGGCCATACCGAACCATGCCGTTTCCCTCTACGTGTTGGAGTAGCAAATGTATATCCCAAAGGATTTTCGGGAGGAGGATCGCCAGGTCCTGCATCAGTTCATGCGCGCCTTCTCCTTCGCGACCCTGGTGACCTGCCGCGCCGGCGCGCCGTTCGCAACGCATCTTCCCTTTCTGCTCGAGAGCGATCATGGTACCAACGGCGTGCTGCTTGCGCACATGGCGCGCGCGAATCCGCAATGGCGCGATCTCGCTGCCGGCGAAGAGGCGCTGGTCATCTTCCAGGGGCCGCATCGTTACATCACGCCCTCCTGGTACACCGAGCATCCAAGTGTGCCGACCTGGAACTATGCCGCCGTGCACGCCTACGGCCGAGCCCGTATCCTCCACGATCGCGGCCGCGTGCTCGCGCTTCTCGAGCGTCTGGTGGCGACGAACGAGGCTCCCTTCGCGGAGCCGTGGACGCTGGATACCTCCGACAAGTGGACCGCCGGTCTCATCACCGGCATCGTTGCGTTCGAGATAGAGTTGACGCGTATCGAGGGGAAATTCAAGCTGAACCAGAATCGGTCCAGGGCCGATCGGGACTCCGTTGCGGCGGCGTTGATGAGCGGCGGCAGCGAGGCGGACCGGCAACTCGGGGAGTTCATGGCCGGTGTGCGTGGCCGGACAGTCGTGGAGGAGTGATCGCCGCGGCATCGGTTGCGGAGCCGCAGGCCGTACGATTGTTCGCTCTTCGATTCCATGCAGTGGCCCGTATGTCCGGGGGCTGTGCATGTCCTGCGGCCGATGTTTCGATTCCTTCACGCCGGCAAGCCCGAACGGCGTGGTTCCGGACTCAGGCAATGCGTATGTTCGCGGCGGCAACGTACAGAAGTAACGACGTGGCCACCCCGCACTGGGGGAATCAATCGCAAACAGCAATGGAGGAAGCGACGATGAATCCCGTAATTCACTTCGAGATGCCGTACGAGAACCAGGATCGAATGACAGCGTTCTACGGGGCGGCGTTCGGCTGGCAGTTGCAGGGGCTTGGCGAACAGATGGGTAACTATGTTCTCGCAACCACGACGGAGTCGGACGAGAACGGACCGAAGCGCCCGGGTGCCATCAACGGCGGGTTCTTTCCGAAGCGTCCGGACGGCACCATGCAGCAGCCTTCGCTGGTTGTCTCGGTGGGCAATCTTCAGGACGCGATGGCCAAGGTTGCCGGCGCCGGTGGCACCGTGCTCGGCGAGCCGGTTGATATCCCCGGTGTCGGCAAGTTCGTCGCCTTCACGGACACCGAGGGGAATCGCGCAAGCATGCTCGAGCCGCTGCCGCGCGGATAGGACAGGCTGAATGCATCGGCGGAACGAACCGGCCATGGAAGTTCCACGGAAGGGCCGGATGAGCGGTTCGTTCCGCCTGCTGCATACGTCCGGACGCCCGTGCTGTATCGATGGAGCAGACCGATTCAACATCACGGCATGTGGTGTGGTACAGGGCCGGACCGGCGCTCCATCCGTTGAAGCGCCAGCGCTCTGCCCGCCGGCGGACCGTGCGCGGGATGGCGCCGCCAGCGCTCCCGTGCATGCCGGATGTCATGAACATCACCCCACACACATCCAGCACTATCGGCATGGAAGTCCCTGCCATGGCACGGCACTCACGCCGGCCGGCCGGCAATCTGCGGCGTGCCGGTCACGCGCATGCCGGAGCACTCCTGCTGATCGCATTACGATATGTTGATGAAGCCACGCTCCCGGTTCGTCTGAGGTCGATCGTGCGCCCGGCCGTTCCAGGCGCGGCCATCCTGATGCCCGCCGGCTTCTTTCTCTCCGCACTCATTCCGGATCCAACTGCACCGAACAGCCTCATCAACCGCGGTTATGTCGGCGCGGCCGTGCTGGCGGTTGGCGTGGTGCTGCCGGGTACCGGGCTGGCACGGAAGCCCGCGCGTAGAATCTTCCAGCCGCATCATGGCGGCATGCGAATTGTTGATGCCGCCCTGCAAGGCGGTGTGCCTGCTGCGCTACAGTTCTCGGGCAATCGTGAGCAGAACGGCATACATTGTTGACGGCCGCCGCTTCGAGACGCCGGCCCAACGCGCCGCCGAGTTCACGGGTGTCCTCAGGCTTACGATGCCGTGGAACGGCAACCTGGACGCGTTCAACGATTTTCTCCACGGAGGATTCGGGACGCCCGAGGAAGCGTTCGTTCCTGTCTGGTGCAATGCGGATCGCTCGCGCGAACTGCTCGGCTGTGAGACGACACTACGTTGGCTCGAGGAGCGCCTGCTGGCATGCCATCCTCTGAATGTTCCTCGCTTCCAGGAGAGCATTGCAGCGGCGCAACCGGCGGCTGGTGAAATTTTACACCACCTCATCATCATGGCATGTTCTGTGCCTGAAGATGAACGTACATACTCGCCGGCGGTGAGCAGTACCACAACCCGGAGGCAGACTGATTTGCGCAGCGTTCCTCGTCATATATTCCGCGACCACCCTCTGGTGGAGAGCGAATTTATTTGGAACAACAACGCGGGCTTGGCAATGTTCAGTGCATCGGCGGATCTCTACGATACCATCTATGCGAGTCTCAAGGGCTACGATGCCGAGGCCGGCCGGATCGTATCGATCCTGAGCGTTGTTCCCTTCGGTTCGGCGGTTTTCTTCAACTTGCCAGGGACTACGGCAAGCCGCAGGCGAGCGTACAAAGAACCAGGCCCCAGGTTGTGAACGGCCATCGAGAACGTGATGTGCCGTGCGATAGGAACTCTGTGCATCATACTCATTCGAAAGGGACGTAATGGCAGAGAACAAGACTAGGCCAACGGACGCAAGCGTGGCGGACTACCTGGCTGCGATCGACGACGAGGCGCGGCGCAAGGACTGCGAGGCGCTCGCCGCGTTGATGAAGAAGGCATCCAGGCATCCCGCGAAGATGTGGGGGAGCAGCATCGTCGGCTTCGGAAGCTATCACTACAAATATGAGAGCGGCCGCGAGGGAGACATGTGCCTCGTGGGCTTCTCCTCCCGGAAGGGTGATATCAGCCTGTACGGTCTGAGGTCGGCGCCGAATCACGAGGAACTGATGGCACAACTCGGCAAGCACAAGACGGGGAAGGGTTGCCTCTACATCAGGAAGCTCAGTGATGTGGACCTGAAGGTCCTGGAGAAGCTGGTTGCCGGTGCCGCCGCACGTCGTGACGGCTGAGCGCAGCTACAGCGTGAACCAGCAGGGAGTTGAATTCATGGCTTTCGTGATCACGGACCGATGTATCGGAGAACGATATGCAGCCTGCGCCGCGGTCTGTCCCGTGGATTGCATCTATCCTGGCGATTACCGGGGCGAACCGTTCATGGTGATCGACCCGGAAGCCTGTATCGACTGCGCTCTCTGCCTTCCCGAGTGCCCCGTCGGATCCATTGTCGCCTCCCCGGCGGACTCACCGGAGTGGGCGAGGATCAACTCCGGTCTCGCGCCGGCGTTCGTCAACAACCCGCCCGCACCGCTCCGGCCGCGCGACGATCCGCCGCGCATGCCGGGCAACGTGATCATCAACCCGTAAGCACTGCCCGGAGCGAACGGTGAAGGTGGTCCTTTGCTCGTGGTTCCTGGCGCTTGGTTCCTGGTTCTTGGTTCCGGGGACGCTCGGCTGCGCCTCGCTGTGGTGCTCGGCACAAGGCAGGGGAGCGTTGCAGGGCCGGTGCCCGGAGATTTGTCCCGAGTGGCAGCAGAGATCAGCACGATGAACTACGATATCAGACTCGAGCATCAGGCGGGCACTCCGCTTGCCGTTGTGCGCCGTCGCGCACGCCGGCAGGAGCTTTCGCGTGTTGTGCCGGAGGCATGCGGCACGGTATGGCAGGCGCTGAAGGAGGGAGGTGTTGCCGGCGCCGGCCGGCATGTGGCGCTCTATCTGGACGGCGAGATCAATCTGGAGATCGGCGTGGAGCTTCCTGCTCCGTTCGAAGGATATGGCGAGGTCGTGGGTTCGTCAACGCCGGCCGGCCCTGTTGCCGCGGTCACGTATCTGGGGCCGTACGGTGGGATGCATGCCGCGCATGCGGCGATACTGCAATGGGTCCGCGAGCATGGCCACGGGCTTGCCGGGCCGAGCTGGGAAGTGTATGGCCACTGGCAGGAGGAGTGGAACAACGATCCCTCCGCCATCCGCACCGATATCTTCTACCTCCTCGCACCCGGGAGCATGCCCGCGGCTCACGCTGCAACGCCGTAGTCCGGCGCATACGTGATGCACGCGCATGCCAGCCTTGCCGTGCCCGCAGTGCAGAAGATGTCTGCCGGGCCTTGCCCGGGGCGCACGTCAATGCACCACTATCATGCGGGCCGCACAGCGGCTACCGGATACTCCGCTCACAACGATACCGTAGGCGCCTGGATGCAGCTCCGCGGTCTCGATGTCGTACTGCCAGGGGCCTGCCTCCGCCTGCAGCCCATCGGCCATTGCCACCCGCCGTCCGAGCGCATCGAACACCTCCACGCGGAGTAGATCCTCGGAAGCAACGTCCACCTGGATCGTTGCGTGATCGGTGGCAGGGTTGGGATGCAGGCTTCGCATGGTGACTGCGCCTCCAACCAGGGGAAGCGTCCCGACCCGCATCCGTTCCGGGAGCGTGAGAAACGTGCCGCGTATCATCGAGAAGCCATCCAACTGCTCCTCCCACGCACACCAGAGTGTGTCTCCCCGAAGGGTCAGGACCGGCGAGGCGATCGCGGAGTCCGTTGCCGCCAGGAGCGTATCATCGGCATGGATACTCAGGTTCGGCGCAAGCATGGTCACCGCCATTCCGTGTCCGCCCCCCCACGCAACGAAGAGTGCGCGATCGCCTCCCCGTTCCCAGATGAATGCATCGAACCGGCTGCCCGGCGCATGGACGCTCGCGGAGGCAAGCGAGGCGCCGTTGGCATCGAGAAGCTCGAAGCGCACGATGCTGTCGCGCATCGTGCCCGCGGTGTCCACGGGATTGAGCGGGTACCAGCAGAGGATGCGGTTGCCGCGCAGGCGCTGGTAGCGTACGTGAATATTGCCGGCGTTGCCGGGCAGGCGGAACGAATCCAGCACGGCGTTGCCGCGACAGTGGATTCCCCAGCCGTTGCGGATCACCACGCACCGCCCGTCCGCGAGCGGCAGCACGGCAACGGGATCGGCGATCGGAAGCGTATCCACGCGCGGCGTTGCTCCGCCAAGTGCCGCAAGGTAGAGTTTGTTGCTCTGGCCGATGAACGCGGCGTGAACAGTGTTGGAGTCCGGTTCCAGTGTGCTGGGAAGATCGCGCACGATGAGGTCGGATGCCGGATACGTCCAGTGAAGGAGCGAATCCCAGCGGGTTAGCATTGTGCGGCCAAGCAACGTGAATTCCGAAGACGTGTCCAGGCGGGTGCCGTGCTGGAACACCCGCCGGTTGCGCAACTGCGCCACGAAGCGGTCCGGGAGTTGCGCCAGGGTTGCGCTCTCGAGATACGATTCCCCCTTGGACGGGTCCGTTGCGAACATGACGTTGCTGGCGAACGGCTGTACCTGCAGCACGTGCGGGAGCGTGGACTGGGACCACTTGTGAACCATCAGCAACGCCTGTACTCTCTGATTGGACCACGCCACCAGGAGCGTATCGCCGATCCGCATGAGGGCCGGGGCGCGGTTGTCGCTGTTCATCACCCGGGGCATCAGCGGTATCGCGATGGTGCGCCATGTCCTGCCGGCGATATGCACATCCATGCAACTGGAATCGGATGCGCGGAATGTGCGCCGTACTTCCACAGGCTGCCGCGTGTCCTTCCCGATGGCGGTGGCGATGCGCGGATCGATCCTGTACACGTTGCCGAACGCGTCGATGAAGACGTGGTTGTGAACCTGGTATGTACTCGAGCCTCCGTTCAGGTAGCTGATGTACTGGACCCAGTCGTACCGTAAATGCGTTGCGTTGTCGTCACCATAGATGAAGCCATGTGCAAGATCGCCGCCGGACTCGTACGAGTCGTTCCCCTGCCCGTAGATGTAGCGGTCCATCCATGAATAGGTCGCGATCAACAGCGCGGAGTCACCAACCGATCCGTCGTCGTGAATTGTCCAGCGGTCGATGCGGCCGCCATAGGTTCCCTGATGGCCGTCCGAGGGATCCACCTTCTCGTGATTCACCAGCGCGATCACGTGCCCGCCTGCGTCGCGCGCAATCGCGGCAAGCGCCACATGCTCGGAATCGCCCGGTTGGAACGGCCGCAGCCCCGGAATGGTGAACGGCACGGTGCGCGATGGCGTTGCGGTGAAAATGTCCGGATAGGTCGCGAGCGTGGTTGCGCCGGCCACGTCCGTTTCCGCAACGAGGATGGATGTGTCCGCGTTGAGATAGTGCGGCGCGACGAGATGCGCCGTGACCACCGGGCGCGGATCGGTATGGCCGTCCGCATGCACGAAGCTGCTCCCCCTCGTGGCGTCGCGCAGGATGTGCGCGCCGGGAAGTATGCCGTAGGTGAGATCGTCGTCGAAGTTGGCGCCGGCCAGCTCGGCGGCCGGGCCGATTGTCTCTCCCGCCTGGTTCAACGGAACCTGCCGGAAATGCTCGGTGCTGTCGGTCTGCTCCTTCCACGACAGACGATAGCCGGCAGCATCTTCGCTCAGCCAGACGCTGTCGGCCCTCAGCAGCGTTCCCTGGGCAATCCGTTGCTCCGTTCCGATAATCGCTCCCGTGGTGTCCACCAATCGCCCAACGATCAACGGGGTGCTCGGTCCGGCGCGCCGGTCGTTCCAGAGCACGAGGAATCGGTCGCGAAGGTTCAACACGGCCACCACATCGTGCGGCATCGCGGAGTCATCGTGGATTCGTATCGGTGGGCCGAGGAGGGTGGAGTCGCGGAAGAGGGCGGCCCAGAGTTCCGGCCGGAAGTAGGCCTGCGAGGAGACGTTGGTAACCGATGTGCCCCAGGCCACGAGCGTTGTGTGGCCGGCCAGCGAGGCGGACTGAATCTGGGATTCCGTCGCGATGTTGGTGTTCGGCACCGGGATCTGCGACATGCGTTCGATCACCGGCTGTGCCGAAAGCGGCTGCGCAACGAGCGGCACGATCGCAAGTGCCAGGAGCACGGCAAGCGTGAGCACGGCGAACGTGCGCAGGGCGAACGTGCGCAGGGCTGGCGGGAGGGGGCGGCAGGGAGCGTTCATGCGAAATGGGAACACTGGAGTGCGGAGATCTTCTCAGCACTGGCACATGATCGTTTCCGTCGGATCCGTGCCGTGCTGCAGTGCGTCGGGGGCGTGCATCATCGCATCCGCGGAATCTTCAGGAGCATGCCGGTTCGCTCCGGTGCGGAATATCGGCATCGGTGCGGTGGGGGGCAAGGGAAAGAAGCGGCGCGTGCGGGCGCGCCTCTGCGTAGATTGCTACTCGCCGGGCGTACCGGAAGTGAAACCAACCGGCAATCCCGCGCCGGCGCAGCGCCGCAAGTCCGATATCGATGCAATCCCCCATGCACTACTGGAGAAAGAACGCCTTCAACCTGCTTGCCGAAGTCGCGCATACCGCCGCCGCCGTTCCGGCCTGGAGCGAGTACGCTCGATTCTGTGAGGCGCTCGAACAAGGGGTGAGAAAGAAGGCCTTCGCTCACCTCGATCTCTTCATCGAACAGGGAGCGGGCTGGCCGTTCAGCCGGCAGAAGAAGTTCGTCAGCTGGCTCTACAACTTCATTGCGTCGCACGACGATGCCTACATGCTGCTTCCGCACCCGCTTTCCGAGAAGCTCGTGATGCCTGTGCTGATGAGGTGGATCGAGATGGAGCCCGATGATGGGGAGCCGCATCGCTGGCTCGGTACGCCGGAACATCTTCGCGAGGCGATCCGGTTGAATCCGGATGACGACATTGCACGCCGCAGTCTTGTCGAGAAGATTCTTGGATGGGTAGGGTATGCCGTGCACGAGCTTCCGCATGGGTATCTCGGCCAGCCGGCAGCGGATCTGGAGGCGCTCGCCGAGGCGGATTCGGTGGCGGCCGGCATTGCGGACGCGGAGCGAAGAGCGCTGCATGCGGCGCAAGTACGGGAGATGCGGGCGATCGTCGTCGCCTGGATGAATCGTGCCGATGCAGGATAACGGATGGCTGTTTTCCATCCCATCCGAATTGCTGAAGTTCCCACAGCACGTTCTCTCCGCTCGTGCCAATACCAGAGACATCAATGCAGTACAGTATCGATCACGCCGTGAATCTCCTTGGCCGCACACCCGCCGTGCTGCGAGCCATGTTGGAAGGATTGCCGGAGGAATGGCTCCGCTGCACGGACGGCCCCGAGACATGGAGTCCGTTCGATGTGCTGGGTCATCTGATCCATGGCGAGCGTTCGGATTGGATCGCGCGAACCCGGACCATTCTCGAGCACGGGACCCGGCAGACGTTCACACCGTTCGACCGCTTCGCCCAGTTCCGCGAGAGCCAGGGGCGAACGCTCGCCGATCTGCTGGAGACGTTCGCCGAGTTGCGAGGCGGGAACATCCGTGCGCTCCTCGCCTTGAACATTACGGCCGCCGATCTGGACCGGCAGGGAATGCATCCCGCGTTCGGCACGGTAACGCTGCGCCAGTTGCTTGCAACATGGGTGGCGCACGACCAGAGCCATCTGGTTCAGATAGCACGCACCATGGCGCGGCAGTATCGCGACGAGATAGGTCCGTGGCGCGAATACCTTTCGGTGATGGGATGATACGCGGAACCGTTTCGTGGCTGCGAACAGGATGCAGCCGGATCGTTTCGCCGGATGTGCGACGTTGAGTTTTCAACATGGCAGGGGATTGCCCTTATCCGCTCGATATATTCCTGCAACTGACCAAGGACTACAGGGAGCCGCAGGCGAGCGTACAAAGAACTGGACCCGCGGCAGCCGACAGGCGTTGATTGTGCTCGAGGTCGTTCTGGTGGGAACCCGTAGGCACGGACATTGTCCACGTAATGCATGCGTTTCGCGGCAGGGAATTCGCCCGCCGGGCACGCTTCAGGGGGAACCAAATGCCAACAGCCCTTCTCATCATCGACATGCAGCAGGCGCTCTGCTCCGGCGACGAAGCTGCGTTCGGTATCGACGGCGTTCTCGATCGGATCAATCACCTCGGCCGGCGGGCACGCGAGGCCGGCCTTCCGGTGGTTCTTATCCAGCACGAGGAGGATGAAGGGCTGTTGGTGCCGGAGAGTGCCGGATGGCAGCTGGTGCAAGGGCTCCGGACGAGCGGGATGGATCTTCGCGTTCGCAAGAGGACGCCGAACTCGTTTCACGCGACCGGTCTGGATGCGATCCTGCGGGAGCGCGACATCACAAGGTTGATCGTCTGCGGGCTTCAGACCGAGTGCTGCATCGATACAACCGTGCGGCAGGCGCTTGCGCTCGGGTACGCGGTGGCGCTTGCCTCGGACGCTCATTCCACGGTCGACGGTGTCATCACTGCGGAGCAGGCCATCGCCCATCACAACCGCACGTTGAGCTTCATGAACACCTTCGGGCCGGTTATCGACGTGAAGCCTGCCGCGGAGATAGCGATGGATGCCTGATGCGGATTGGCCGGGCCTGTTCCGGGAGGAGAGCGAATGCCTGCTGCCTCTCGACATGCCCACTGTATGGTACCAGCCTATCTGAGGCGTCGAGTACCGGATGGTCATTGCCGAGGGATACCTCTCGATGCAGTCGAGATTGATGGTCTGGTGATGACAACAGGCATTGAGCATCACGTCCATCGATCGTCTTCGCGAGACCCTCCATCCCGGGGGCGTGGCGACCTTTCCCGTTCAACGTGCCGATCCAAACCAGCCGCGTGAGGCCGGCCGGCACAGATCGCCACGGCTTCGCTTCGCTCGCCACGGGAAGACCACAAATGGCTTATTGATGCTGTCGGGGTTGAGTGTCTCGCTGTGACTATGGGGAGATCACGTTGACCATGGTGCGCGGGTAGATGTGAACCGTGTGCATGGCCACATGGTTCACCGGCCTGATACGGATCTGCGTTCCATGTGTCGTTATCAGCACGTAATGACCAACTGTTCAGGTACGTTCATGATGTACGTTCGCTACCAGATGCCGGCTGCAGCTGTTCTTCTGCTGTGTGGAATGATTGCCAGGGCTGCCGCGCAGACTACCGGTGTGTATTGGGAGGATTTCGAGACGCGTACGTCGTTCCCGGAATGGAGCACGGTGGCGACCGATCCCACCTATCAGAACCCCATCAGGACGGACCGCACGCCGAACGGCTCGCGGCGCTTCCTGGGGCAGTTCGGCGCGCAGACCGTAACGCTCTCGCTGCCGAACCTTCAGCCGCACGACACGGTGATCGTGGAGTTCGACTGGTTCATCATCGGTTCGATGGATGGTCTGGATTCGTTCTACGCGGACAGCTTCGCCATCGCTGAGCCGAATGCCGGGTATTACTACTGCACCTCGTTCAGCAACTTCGCCCTCACACCGCCGGAGCCGCAGGCGCGGCAGGCCTATCCCGGCACATGCGGCAACGGTAACTTCCCCGCGGAGACCGGCGCCTCCGAACGGGGCACGCTCGGGTACCACTTCGATCGCGCCAACGACGCCGTCTATCATATGCGTCTGGTGATTCCGCACGCCTTCCCCAATCTCGCGCTCGAGATCACCGGCAACGGGCTGCAGCAACTCTACGATGAGTCGTGGGGTGTGGACAACGTGAAGGTGACGCTGCACGCCTTCCACCCCGGTATCTCGGCTGCTGCCGCCATGCAGTTCAACGCGGCTCCATGTGCCGGCGGCGTGGATGACACGCTCTGGGTGCACAGCACAGGCGTATTGCCGCTCTCGATCGATAGTGCGGTGATCACCGGCAGCGGCGGGCCGTTCGGCATTCAGGCGTTCTCCGTTGTTGAACCGGCGCTCCCGGCAACTGTGCCTCCCGGCGACTCAATTCCCGTGGTGGTGCGGCGGGTGGTAAGTCCGGCCGGCTCGTACGCGGCAACGCTCAGACTCGTCTCGAACGCAAGTCCCGAGGGGTTCCAGGTGGACCTGACCGCGGTCCTGCAGCCGGATACGCCGCGCGTTGCGATGCAGAAGGTGTCGTGCGGCGTTCCAACGTTCACTGTGAACGATACATGCGGGCTGGCTGCCGTTGCGCTCGGCCCCGGCAGCGACAACGTTGCGATCGAGACGGATCCGCCGCCGCCAGCTACGCAAACACAGGCGCGCCTGCGCCTGCTGGATCCGGCGAAGCCTGGGCGATACGTGCTGGTGGCAAACGGCGTGGAGGTTGCGTCCGGGACGATCGATTTCACCGCGGCCCTGGAGGCACCGGCCATTCTGCAGGCGTCCGCATTCGGCGCCGATGGATGCGGCACGGTCACTGTGCATAACCGCCAGAGCGCCGGGATCTGGATCGATGCCGCATGGATGCGGCGCAACATCGCCTTCTCCATCCCTCCCGCACAGTTGCCGCTCTGGATCCCGCCGGGAGAGTCGCGCGATCTCATCGTCTGCTATCAACCCGGCATTGATGCAGAGCCTGGTGCCGGAGACACGCTGGTGCTTCACATGGCGTGCGACAGCATGGCGATCCTTCTCGAGGGCCTGTCGCAGCCGGCCTTCAGCGGATCCGGGAGCAACTGCAACGCAACCATCGGATTCCGTCCGGCAGGAACCGCGAAGCCGGTAGTGCTTGTGCGCACTCCGGTCCTCGAGCCTGATGGTTCGGCTATCTCCGTGGTGATCGAGCGCGCCGCTCCGCTCGCAGCTCCCGATGAGGAGCTCACCGTGAACGTGGTGGACATGCTTGGCCGCCCGGTATCGAGCGCCGCGACGCTTCATCCTGCCACGTCGGTTCGCGACGGCGTCCGTTCCTCCGTCTGCACCTATCGCGCACTGCTTGGTGGGTGTCCGTCCGGACCGTACATGCTGGTGATCGCCGCGCCGGACGGCCCTGTCGTTCGGCCGTTTCTGCTGGTGCGGTGAGTGTTGTTCCTACTCCGTGTCCGTTGTGTCCTCTGCGGTGACTTCCTGCGCACCGCTGCATGATCTACGTTTCGAATTATCCTATTCAACTGCGTTGATCGATCTCGAACTGCAGAGCAAGGTAAATTATCGGACGATGATCATGGGCGGATGGATCTGTTCTAACGTCGCATCATCCAGCGTGCTGTAATACTCACGATCGCTTATTTCTCCCGTGCCTCAGCAGATACTCGCGCAGCGCAACGGCCTGATTGTGCTCAGTGTCGCGTGCGGAGTAGAGAAGCGTCACTCTCCCATGCGCTGCAAGCGCAAGCAGGTGCTCCACCACATCGCCGTTGTCATCCAGTTCAACGGCATATCGCCGCTTGAACTCCTTCCACTTGTCCGGATCATGGTTGAACCAGGTGCGGAGGGGCGTGCTCGGCGCAGCATCCTTCAGCCACACGTCCGCATGAGCGTGCTCCTTCGTCATGCCGCGCGGCCACACGCGGTCCACCAGTACTCGCGTGCCGTCTTCGGTGGCCGGGGGATCGTACACCCGTTTCGTATGAATGTTCATGTGCGCCATTGATAGTATGTCCGATGTCGTTGCCCATGCAGCCGGTGAACCATCCTCCTGTGCCGTCGCTCCATTCCAGTTTGCACTCGCCGGCGTGCGTATCAGGGAAACATAGCGCTTCCCCGGACTCCGATCCGTTACCGTGCAACGGCCCGGCGGGGAACTTCGTTTGTGGTGTGGCGCTGTAGTGCCACTGTTGCCGGTGCAGTGGCATCTCCAACACAACGGAGCAGGGGATTGGGGGAGCGGCACATGTCGTGATGCGATGTTTATTGCCGGGATATCGTTCAATCCTCGTATTATTCAACCACCTCGGGTCCCCTCCCGCCAGGTCCAACATCATTCCCCTTCAACGTGTCACGCGTAATTGCAGTGTGCCAGGCTCGTCGCGCCCTATCGCGCCCGGGCGGGCGTTGCTGTTGCGGTGCGCGCATCCGGAGGGAACAACACCAGTACCTGCATGCTTATGAACAATCCTGTACGAACTCTTTCAGCCGCGGCCGTTCTGCTTCTGCTGCTGGCAACACGAACGTTCGCCCAGCCCACATTCATCAACCGGATCCCGCTTCCGCCGCTGGTGGATGCAGCCAACGGCATCATCCACCTGGAAATGCGGATCACCACGCACAGGTTCAACCCGGGCAATCCGTCCGACTCGCTCAACGGCGGCATCAACCAGCCGAACGGCATCACAACGTATGCCTACAACCTGGCCGGCGACTCCACGATGACGATGCTCGGGCCCACGCTCAAGCTGCATACGCTGGACAGCACGCACATCACCGTGAAGAACCTGATCGGCGTTCCCACCACCACCCATTGGCACGGCACCGAGGTTCCGGCGAGCATGGATGGCGGGCCGCACGAGGGAATCGAGCCCGACTCCACGTGGTATGTCGATTTCAGGACGCTGGACAGCGCCAGCACGATGTGGTATCATCCGCACTATCACAACCTCACCGTGCAGCATGTCCAGAAGGGGCTCTCCGGCATGATCTTCGCGGAGCAGGCGGGGGACCCGATCCGAAACACGCTGCCGCATACGTATGGTGCGGATGATATCCCGGTGATCATCGGCGACCTTGGCTTCACCACCGGTTCCAGTCGGGACTCCGGAATGGTGATCGACACCAACAAGGCCAAGCGCCCCTACAACCTTGTCAACGGTGTGGTCAACCCCTACGTGGAGGTACCGGCCCACGTGGTGCGCCTGCGCATCCTGAACGGCTCCACCCGCAAGGGGATCCTCTTCGGGGTCTCCAACTCCTATGCGAATCCCTTTCCGAACCTCAGCCCCTTCTACCTGATCGCCTCGGACGGCGGCTACATGCTGAAGCCCGACACATTGACAAGCCTGCTGAACGGGCCCGGTGCGCGCGACGAGATCGTACTGGACCTGAGCGGTTATCATCCCGGCGACACGCTCTATCTCAGCAACCTGAAGGACTCGCTCCCCAACTACGTGATCGGCAGCCCGCAGACCGCGCCGAACAACGGCGGGCAGGATACCACGATGGGCACGGCCTTTCTTCAGTTGCGTATCGTGCCGGACAGCGCCTTCCCCGGCTACACGCCGGTGACGTCGTTCGCGCCGTTTACCACCGTCTGGACTCCCGGACTTTCGGACACCTTCAACATCGCACGCCATCGCCTGAAGGAGCTGATGGGGGGCGGTCCGGGGCACGGCTTCACCATCGATGGCCAGCCGTACAGCATGGAGGTGATCAACGACACGGTCTACGTCGGCACCAAGGAGATCTGGGCCATTCACAACATGTCCAACACGGCGCATCCCTTTCACATCCACAAGATCCAGTTCCGCGTGCTCGATGTGAAGGACTCGCTCGGCAACGATGTGAACCTGGAGACCTATGGAATGAACGGGCCGAAGGACGATGTGCTGATCCTTCCCGGCTGGACGCTGCGCTTCCTTGGGCAGTACGATGATTACCCGAGCCCGATCGATCCGATGAACTGCTACATGTACCACTGCCACATCCTCACGCACGAGGATTCGCTGGGCGGCGGAATGATGCATCAGTTCGTGGTTGCCGATACCGTCACGTCCTCTGTTGCCGAAGCCCGCGGCGGTGCGCAGCAGATGGAGCTTGTCCCCAGACCTGCGGAGGGGATTGCATACCTGATGGGGCACTCCACCAGGACGAGCACCGTGACCATTTTCGACATCGAGGGGCGCCGCATCCGCACGCAGCAGCTTCCGGTATTCAACGGCAGTGCCGTGATCGACATCGGCGGCCTGGCCGCCGGACCGTATCTGGTCGAGTGGCGAACACGGAACGATGTCACCATCGGCAAGATGGTGGTGGTGAGATAGTCGCGGAAGAATTCATCGCGGCCGGGCATGCGAGCGCGTGCCCGGCTGCCGGACGCGCGCGATGCGCGCGCAGTTGTCGAACATCGGCACCATCGAACGCGTTCCGATGGTGGAAACAGAGAGGTACATACATTCTTTTATCCAAGAGAGGAGGACGGATCATGGCAGGCAACACGACATTCGAGCTTGTGACCTGGTACGACACATGGAACCAGCTGGGGCTGCAGAATCTCCAGAACAAGATCGTTCCGCTCAACTACGCTACCCGCTACAACCTTGCGTTCGGGCAGCTCTCGGCTGCGACGCAGGGTGGGTATACCGTGGAGATGACCGGGCAGTATGCTGACGATGTGAAGGCGCAGATCCTTTCGCAGGCGCCGGGCGTGGTGGTCTACGCCGGCCTGGGCAGCACGGGAATCGTGGAGACCGTTCGCGACAACAGCCAGCACCAGAACCGCTCCACCGCCAACATCGTCGGCTGGCTGCAGACCAACGGCTACAGCGGGATATCGATCGACGCGGAGGATCTCGGTGTGATGCAATCCGTTCCCGATCTGGTGATCCAGCTTGGCCCGAGCTTCAGGGCGGCGGGGCTGGGGATCGCGGTCTCCGTGCCGTGGCCGGCTTCGGGGCCGACATATCTGTACGGTGAGAAGGCCGTCGACGCGTTCAACGAAAACGTCAACGCCCTCGAGCTGCAGGATTACTCCTCCTCCGGCACGCCGTACGATGCACCGGTCTGGAAGGATGCCGGCGTCAGCGTGAACCTCCTGATGGGGGGCGCCTGCACCGAGAACGGCAACTACCAGACCTCTCTTCCGGACACTCAGAGCTGGACACAGTATTCCATGGATAACGGTCTGCTGGGCATGTTCAGTTGGCGGCTGGATAACGACCACGGTACGCAGGGGACCGAGGAGGATGTCGATCCAACCTTCACCGGCGCGCAGACCATCTACAACACGGCGACGGGGGGGTAAGGCGCCCTCTGCGGTAATCGAACCCGGGGAGCATGCGCCGATGTCGCGGCGTGTGCTCCCGGGCCGGTGTGCTGCTATGCACCACGTTTGCGCACTCGCATTGCCGTTGGCCCGTGAGTCTATTCTTCACGGTCATTGCCGGGCAGATACGGAAGCCCGGCTGCTCGCCATGTTCAGGAGAATCGATGTGATGGACTCCGGGGATAATGCATTCAACGCTGCGCTCGCGGGACTTCGGAACGGTGACTTCTCGCGCCTCGCACCGCTCTTCGATTCGGCGGGTAATCTGGGTGAACAATCTCGGATCGTTGCCTGGTACGAACGGGGCTTGTTCGCGGACCACCCGGTGGAGGCGGCCGAGGCGTTGACATGCGCCTGCTTCCTTGGGGAATACGAAACAGCGGAGTACCTGATTTCGCGGGGCCTGGATCCTTCGGGCGGCAGCCTGACGGGAATGAACGCCGTTCACTGGGCGGCGAACCGGGGGCAACTGGGGACGCTCAGGCTGCTCCTGAAGCATCGCGTGCCTCTCGAGACCAAGAACATGTATGGAGGCACGGTGCTCGAACAGACGGTGTGGTCCGCGATACACCAGGCCGGGCCGGGCCAGTTGGAGGCGATTGCCGAATTGCTCCGTGCGGGTGCGGATGTCACGGCAGTTCAACTCCCCACGGGCGATCGGGAAGTGGACGAACTGCTGAATCGATTCAGGACAACGTGATCATCAATGATATGTCGGCGCTTGGCCAGTACTTCGTGGCGGGTGGTTCGGGCGTGGGCGTTGGATTCCGCTGATGCCGGTGCTACGCGATCGCGAGCAGCGCCTTTCTCGACGGCATGCCGGCGGCGGCGAGGAGCGAACCACGATGGCGCATTGCCCCGGAAGCCCGCAGATATCCACGCGGCAGGGAGCGGAGCCAACACTTACGTGGCCGGTGAAGAAGTCCGTAGTGCCGCAGGCAACACCTGCCATCGTGCTCTTTCCTCATTGCCCCCACCTGCCGTATACTTGTCCGTTTCGTTCCAACCGGTCGCGGGCCGATGATTCCCGCAGCGGGGAAGAGTGCATGAGAGTTCCCGACATTCGGCGCTGGTAGGCCTGCAGGCACTGCGGTGCAACCGGGTTTTGATAGGAACCGTCATCCAGTGTCCGCTCGAATATCTCCCCGTACAGCCCCGGGATATGCTCTCGATACCCCGCATCCTCACCCCGGAATTCCTCATCGTATGAAGTACACAGACTCCATCAGGCAACAGGGCGATGTCATCTGGAACATCGCCAACATCCTGCGCGGCCCGTACCGCCCGCCACAGTATCGCCGCGTGATGATCCCGCTCACGGTGTTGCGGCGCCTGGATTGCGTGCTGGAGAAGTCGAAACCGGAGGTGATCGCCTATTACAACAGGCTGAAGGCCGACGCCAGGTATGATGTCGAGACCATCGAGAAGATGATCAACCGGAAGTTCGATCTGAACTTCCACAACACCAGCGAGTTCACGTTCGCGAACCTGCTGGGCGATCCCGACAAGCTGGCCGCGAACCTGGTGCAGTTCATGGCGGGCTTCTCGGCGCGGGCGCGCAGGATCATCGAGAAGTTCAAGTTCGAGGAGGAGATCGAGAAGCTGGATGAGGCCAACCGCCTGTTCGAGGTGGTGATGCAGGTGGCCGCCGTGGACCTGCACCCGGAGAGGATCTCCAACATCGCGATGGGATACATGTTCGAGGACCTGGTGCGGCGGTTCAACGAGCAGGCCAACGAGGAGGCGGGCGACCACTTCACGCCGCGCGAGGTGATCGGGCTGATGGTGAACATCCTGTTCACCTACGACGACCTGGTGTATCAGGACGGCAAGGTGATCAAGATCTACGATCCGGCATGCGGCACCGGCGGCATGCTCTCGGAATCGGAGAAGCTGATTGCCGACCCCGATACCGGACTGAATCCCGGCGCGCACCTGGAGTTGTTCGGCCAGGAGTACAACCCGGAATCGTACGCCATCTGCGGCTCCGACCTGATGATAAAGGGGGAGGATGTCAGCAACATCGCCTTCGGCAATACGCTGGGCACCGGCAGGAGCAAGGAGGGCTTCACCGACGGCGACGGCCATCCGGACGAGCGCTTCCATTACATGCTCGCCAACCCGCCGTTCGGCGTGGAGTGGAAGCCGGAGAAGGACCACGTTACCCGCGAGCACAGGGAGTTCGGGTTCGATGGGCGTTTCGGGCCCGGCCTGCCGCGCATCAACGACGGCGCACTGCTCTTTCTGCTCCACATGATCCACAAGATGCAGCCTGCCCCGGAGGAAGGAGGGGAGGGCTCGCGCATCGGCATCGTGTTCAACGGCTCGCCGCTCTTCACCGGCGATGCCGGAAGCGGCGAGAGCAACATCCGCCGGTGGATCATCGAGAACGACATGCTGGAGGCGGTGATCGGCCTGCCGGACCAGTTGTTCTACAACACCGGCATCTTCACGTATGTGTGGATCGTCACCAACCGCAAGCGCCCGGCGCGCGCGGGGAAGGTACAGTTGATCAACGCTGTGGACTTCGCCTGGAAGATGAAGAAGAGTCTGGGCGACAAGCGCAAGCGCATCGGCGACGGCACGGACGGCGCGCCGGACCATATCGGCATGCTTACCCGCCTGTACGGCGAGTTCCAGGACGGCGTGCGCATGACGCTGGGGGAGATCGGCACGAATATCGACCCCAGGCGCAACCGGGAGAAGAGTCTGCCGGTGAGCAGGATTTTCAGCAACCGGGAGTTCGGCTACCTGAAGATCACCGTGGAGCGGCCGCTGCGGCTGAACGTTGCCGTTACCGATGAACGCATCGCACGGTTCCGGGAGAGCACGGCCTTCATCGGGCTGGCGCTTTCGCGCAAGCGAAAGAACCGGGCGAAGATCGAGGAGGAGATGTTGGTGGGGCAGGCCGCGCAGGCCGCCATCCTGGAGGTGCTGGAGGGGATGCGCGAAGCCTATGCCGGGGGAGCGCTCCGCATGGACCGCGCCGTGTTCGAGAAGGAACTGGCGGCCGCGTTCGATGACGCCGGCCTCGTGCTGGATACGAAGCTGAAGGATGCCCTGCTTGGGCCGGGGGGCCTGGGGGAGCGGGACCCCGCGGCAGGGATCTGCCGGGACAAAAAGGGGAAGCCGGAGCCGGACCCGGAGTTGCGCGACACGGAGAATGTGCCGCTGCCGGAGGATATCGCGTTGCCGCTTCCGCTGGAGTACGAGGGGAAGAAGAACAAGGGGAAGGTGGACCCCGAGCCGCTGCTGGAGCTGGTGCGCGACCACTGCGAGGCATACCTGGCGGCCGAGGTGCTGCCGTACCGCCCGGATGCCTGGATCGACCACATGAAGACGAAGGTAGGCTACGAGATCCCCTTCAACCGGCATTTCTACGAGTACGAGCCGCCGCGCCCGCTGGAGGAGATCGAATCGGATATCGCCGGGTTGGAACGGGAGATCGTGGCGATGCTGAGGGGGGTGGCGGCGTGAACAAGAGGGCCGTATCCGGCGCGTCGTCTGCCGGAAGTGTCGTTGAAACCGCCGAGCGGGCTGCCTTCGAGGAGGTCGTGCGGCTGATTGAGGGAGCCCGTTTACGGGCGGCGCAGGCGGTGAACACCTCCCTGATCGATCTCTATTGGAGCATCGGGGAATACCTCTCGCGCAACATCCGGAGCGCGGGATGGGGAAAGGGCACGGTACAATCGCTTTCCGCCTACATTCAGAAGGCGCAACCCGGCATCAGGGGGTTCTCGCCGCAGAACCTGTGGCGGATGCGCCAGTTCTTCGAGACCTACCGGGAGCAGCCGACTCTTTCGGCACTGCTGAGGGAAGTGCCGTGGTCCTGCAATCTTCACATCCTCAGCCGGGCGAAGCAACAGGAGGAACGTGAGTTCTACCTCCGTATGGCAGGGAGTAATCGCTGGCACGTCCGTGAACTTGCCCGCCAGATGGATGCCGGGCTCTTCGAGCGCACCGTTCTGCATCCGCCGCAACTCTCAACGGCGTTGAGAGAATTGCACCCGGGGGCCGCCGGGTTCTTCAAGGACGCCTATGCACTGGAGTTCCTCGGCCTGCCTTCAGACCATTCCGAAGCCGATCTGCACGGCGCATTGATCCGCAATCTGGGGCGCTTCCTCACCGAATTGGGCCGCGACTTCTGCTTTGTCGGCTCGGAGTATCCCCTTCAGGTCGGATCACAGGACTTCGCGCTCGATCTGCTCTTCTTTCATCGCGGGCTGAACTGTCTCGTCGCCGTCGAACTCAAGGCCGCCCGCTTCGAGCCGGGCCACCTCGGTCAGCTCAACTTCTATCTCGAAGCCCTCGATCGCGACCATCGCAAGCCTCACGAGAATCCCGCGATCGGCCTGCTTCTCTGTGCCACCAAGGATAGCGAGGTGGTGGAGTACGCACTCAGCCGCTCCCTTTCTCCGGCCATGATTGCCGAGTATGAAACACAGCTTCCGGATAAGAAACTGCTCCGGGCCAAACTGCACGAGTTCTATCATCTGCTTGCTCCGCCGGGTATAGAGCGGTCCGAACCGGCCGGTAAGCGGAAGCGGACAACGAAAGGGGAACGGTCATGATCGAATGCAACGAAGCCCGTGCCGATGATACGAGGGCTATTGGTGCGTTGGAAGCCGCAGGCTTCCCAGTCGCCAGCCGGCGGTTGAGCGGAACAAAACCACCGGTAGCATTACTGAACCTGGTATACAACCATTGTAAAGCCTGCCTGCGGGCCGAGGTGCTGCCGTACCGCCCGGATGCCTGGATCGACCACATGAAGACGAAGGTGGGCTACGAGATCCCCTTCAACCGGCATTTCTACGAGTACGAGCCGCCGCGCCCGCTGGAGGAGATCGAATCGGATATCGCCGGGTTGGAGCGGGAGATCGTGGCGATGCTGAGGGGGGTGACTGCATGAACGTCGAGTGCTTCCGTTATCGGATGAATATCAAATCGAACCATGCTTGTGAAGCCGAATGCATGGAGTCAATCACATATAACGGCTGCTGTACCTTCGACAACCGCTGCGCCGTCGAAGCCCTTGAGCATCAAGTGCAACCGGAAGGGAGTGGAAAGTGAAGTATCCAACCTACAGCGACTACGTGAAGGCAAAGTCTGATTGGATCGGCTATATCCCCACCCATTGGGAGGAATGGAAAGCCAGGCATGGTTTCGGGCAAATCGGGAGCGGTACCACCCCAAAAAGTGACAATGGTCTTTACTATGGTGGTGATACTCTTTGGGTCACGACCGCCGAGCTTCGAGAGTCGATAATTTTTGAGACTGCCAATCATGTTACACAAGAAGCTTTCGATGAACATTCAGCTCTGAAAAAATATCCGCCGGGTGCGGTAGTGATTGCAATGTATGGGGCTACGATAGGGCGTCTTGGGATTTTAGGCAAGGAGGCTACTGTAAATCAAGCCTGTTGTGTTTTCGCACTTCCAGAAAAGTTCGAGCCGCGCTTCTTTTATTATTGGCTGTGGATGAGGCGCCCGGTTCTAATTTCGCTCTCCTCTGGGGGAGGACAGCCCAACTTGAATCAGGAGGAGTTGAAGCGCCTTCGAGTTCCAATCCCTCCCAAAAGCGAACAACAACACATCGCCGCATTCCTGGACTGGAAGACCGGCCAGATCGACGCGCTGATCGCGAAGAAGCGGGAGTTGATCGAAAAGCTGAAGGAGAAGCGTCTGGCGGTTATCACGCAGGCCGTGACCCGTGGCCTGAACCCCGATGCGCCGCTCCGCGACTCCGGCGTTCCCTGGCTTGGAGAGGTGCCGGAGCATTGGGAGGTGAAGAAACTGTCGCGCGTAACTGCTTCGCGATGTGATGGGCCTTTTGGCAGTGGTTTGAAATCCGAGCATTACTCGGATGAGGGAGTACGGGTAATTCGTCTGCAGAATATCGCATTCGCTGAGTTCGACGACCGGGACAAAGCGTACATCGATCCAGAGTATTACAGTGAATTGGGTGACCATGATGTCTATCCGGGTGATCTGCTAGTTGCGGGACTTGGAGATAAAAATAATCCGGTAGGGAGAGCCTGCCGTGCACCAGATAATCTTGGTCCGGCAATGGTTAAGGCAGACTGCTTCCGATATCGATTTGAGGAGGATAAAGCGGATTCGCAGTTCATGGCATATCAGATGTCCATTACTGCTACGGTTCTGTCAGGTGCATTGGCTGCCGGGGTTACTCGCCCTCGAATGAATCTCTCACTGACTTCCGATAGGGTATTAGCTTTTCCACCGATAGATGAGCAAATTGAAATTGCAAAACGTTTAGACGATGAAAGTGAGAGGAGTCGGCAAATGATTGCCAAAATCGAATCCGCCATCACCCATCTCACCGAGTACCGCACCGCCCTGATCACTGCTGCGGTGACGGGGAAGATCGACGTGCGGAATATCTCCGTTCCCACCAAGGCATAGGTCCGCCATGAGGAAGCACACCGAAGCCCGGCTCGAGGATGCCATCGTCCACCATCTGTGCGCGGAGGGAGGATATGTGGGGGTGGATTACAACAACGGGCCGGCGGCCGGGCGGTACGACCGCGCACGCGCGCTTGATCCCGAGCTGGTGCTGGCGTTCATCCGGGAGACGCAGGAGAAGGCGTGGAACGGCCTGCGTGCGATTCACGGCGAGGAGACGGGGGGGGTGGTGCTGGAGCATCTGGCCAAGGAGCTGGAGACGCGCGGCATGCTGAAGGTGCTGCGCCGGGGATTCAAGTGTTACGGCCGCAGGCTGCTGGTGGCGGCCTTCGCGCCCGGCAACCGGATGAACCCGGATACGCTGGCGATGTACGAACGGAACGTGCTGAGCGTGGCGCGGCAGCTCCACTACGGTGAGGGGCATTCCAGGTCGCTGGATCTTGTCCTGTTCCTGAACGGTCTGCCGGTGGCCACCGCCGAGCTGAAGAACCCCCTCTCCGGCCAGACGGTGGATGACGCTGTACAGCAGTACAGGCGCGATCGTGACCCGGCGGAGTTGCTGTTCGCGTTCAAGAAGCGGGCGCTGGTGCATTTCGCCGTTGATCAGGACGCCGTGTACACCACGACGCGTCTGAGCGGGGAGCGCACGCATTTCCTGCCGTTCAACCTGGGGAACGGCGGGCACGCCGGCAACCCGCCCGCCGCCGACGGCGGCTATCGCACGGCCTATCTGTGGCGCGAGGTGTGGGAGCGCAGGAGCCTGCTGGATATCCTGGGCCGGTTCATGCACCTGGAGACCAGCGAGAAGCGCATCCTGACCGATGAGGGGATCAAAAAGATCACGCGGGAGACGATGATCTTTCCGCGGTACCACCAGTTGGATGTGGTGCGGCGGCTGGCGGCGCACGCGCGGGAGCATGGGGCGGGGCGGAATTATCTGGTGCAGCACTCGGCGGGCTCCGGCAAGTCCAACAGCATCGCCTGGCTGGCGCACCGGCTTTCCAACCTGCACGATGCCGCGGACCGCCGCGTGTTCGATTCGGTGATCGTGGTGACGGACCGCCGCATCCTGGATCAGCAGCTCCAGAACACGATCTACCAGTTCGACCACCGGCAGGGGGTGGTGCAGAAGATCGACGAGGATACGCGCCAGCTTGTGGCGGCGCTGGCGGGGGGAACGCCGATCGTTATCACCACGCTGCAGAAGTTTCCGTACATCAACGAGACGCTGGATAAGCTGCGGGAGGAATCGGATCCGGATATCGCGATCGCCACCAGGGACAGGCGCTTCGCGGTGATCGTGGACGAGGCGCACAGCTCGCAATCGGGCGAGGGGGCGATGGAGCTGAAGGGGGTGTTGAACAGGGAGATGATCGGCGAGGAGGCCGCCGCCTACATGGTGGATCGCGGCCTGGATGAGGATGAGGATGCGGACCAGCTTGCCGGCGTGGTGCGCGAGATGATGAAGCGCGGCAGGCAGCCCAACCTGAGCTTCTTCGCCTTCACCGCCACGCCGAAGTACAGAACGCTGAAGGTGTTCGATGAGCCGGGGCCTGGCGGCACCGCGCCGTTCCATCTGTATACGATGCGGCAGGCCATCGAGGAGAAATTCATCCTGGATGTGCTGCGGAACTATATCACCTACGAGGCTTATTTCCGGCTGGTGCAGGTGGGTGATGACGATCCGCACGTGGAGCGGAAGAAGGCGGCGCGCGCGCTGGCCCGCACGCTCACCTTCCACGAGGTGAATCTGCGCACGAAGACCGAGGTGATGGTTGAACATTTCCGGGCGCACGTGCGGCATAGGATCGGCGGGCGCGCCAAGGCGATGGTGGTAACCGAGGGGCGTCTGCACGCGGTGCGGTACAAGCTGGCGTTCGACAAGTATATCGCGGAGAAGGGCTACACGGACGTGCGCACACTGGTGGCGTTCTCCGGCATCGTGAACGATCCGGACGTGCCCGGCAGGAGCTGGACGGAGGTGGGGATGAACGGCGGCATCAGGGAGAGCGAGCTGCCGGAGAAGTTCGAGGGGCACGAGTACCAGATTCTGCTGGTGGCGGAGAAGTACCAGACCGGGTACGACCAGCCGCTGCTGCACACGATGTATGTGGACCGGAAGTTGACCGGGCTGCAGGCGGTGCAGACGCTTTCGCGGTTGAACCGCACGTGTCCGGGGAAGGAGGATACCTTCATCCTGGATTTCCGCAACACGCCGGAGGAGATCTTCAAGGCGTTCAAGCCCTACTACGAGGATACACCGGCGGAGCCGCTCATCGACGCGCAGCACCTGTACCGGCTGCATCACGCGATCGAGGAGACGAGGCTGATATTCGAGGAGGAGGTGCGGGCGTTCTGCGCGGTGTATTTCAAGCCGCGCCGCCGGGAGACGGTGCACGACAGCGCTGCCATGAACGGTATACTGGACCAGGCGGTGGAGCGCTTCAAGGAACTGGGGGAGGAGGAACGCGAGGAAGCGAAGGCGCTGCTGGTGAACTTCCGCAACATGTACGGCTTTCTCTCGCAGGTGATTCCGTATCAGGATTCCGACCTGGAGCAGCTCTATACGTATCTGCGTTTCCTGCTGCTGAAGCTGCCGCGGCGCGAGGGGGGCGTGGTGCATGTGGAGGACGAGGTGGAGCTCCAGTACTATCGGCTGCAGAAGATCAGCGAGGGGCGCATCGACCTTGCCGCCGGCGACGGCCGGCCGTTGAAGGGGCCATCCGACGTGGGCACCGGCGGGGAGGATGAGCAGATCCGTCTCTCGGAGTTGATCACGCTCCTGAACGAGCGGTTCGGCACGGAGTTCACGCAGGCGGACCAGTTGTTCTTCGACCAGATCCAGGAGGAGGCGATCGAGAACGATGCGCTGCGGAAGGCGGCGGCGGCCAACACCGTGGAGGATTTTCGCTATGTGTTCATGCGCGCATTCGAGGGGCTGGCGATCGACCGCATGGAGGGGAACGAGGAGATCTTCGGACGGCTGATGAGCGATTCCGAGTTCCGCGGCGTGGCGTTGGAGTACATGCTGTACAGAGTGTACCGGGCGTTGAGAGGGGAGGCCGGCGGGGCACCGTAAGTGGCGGGCGGGGTATGCGTTGAGGTACTATCCTGTTCTGCTTCCAATGGCGATTTCACCCCCCCGTGTTGTACATTGCAGCCCTTCCCACTCGATTGAGTTCGATCAAATAATCAGGTTCCCCCATGCATGTCGGCCGCAACAGCGAGGTTCGGTACGGAGTGTATTACAGGGAGTTCCGAATCTGTATCGCCAATACGGTGCGCGACATGCAGTCCGTGCGTGCACCATTGAATGCCGTTGTTTTTCCGGAGCTGCGCGCGCTGGCGCGAAGAAGTGCCGTTCTTCTTCGTGAAAGCGATCCGCGATGGGAGGCCTCGCTTGCCCCGCAGCGCATCGCCGAAATACGTAAAACCGCATTGGACGATCTCTATGGGTATCGCCCGGCGCTCATCTGCATACTGGAACGTGGAGGGGGAAGCGTTGGCACCGGCGCGCGGTTCCCCTGGCTGTCCGACATGTCGAGCAATGCCGAGATCGCATACGACCTCATCGCACGGGCGCTTTCGATCGGCTTGATGCGCGGCCGTGTATATCTCTACGTACTGGAACGTCCGGATACGAATATTCAGGAGAGCGATACCGAACGCGCGATCAACCGGCTGCTCGAACATGCACGTGCATCGCGATGCGAAGTACGTGAAGGTATTCTCGATACCAACCACCTTGCACGGCTTGTCTTCGATGATCTTCGAGCCGCGTTCGAGCGTCAATTTGCCGGCAGCGGTCCGGTATTGCCGGCCGAGCGCGATCGCGACGATCAGGCTCGGTTCGCGGATTCGCACCGGCATGAATATGTGGAGATCGGTTCGTATATCGATCGCCTCGATGACGCGGTGGTAAATCAGGGGTACTCGGTGGCGGTGATGGGGGAATCCGGCACCGGCAAGAGTGCGTTGCTGATCGCCTGGCTCGACCATCTGCGTATATCACATCCGGACATTGTAGTATTTCACCGGTTCATCGATCCCGGTGCCGGCGATATCGACGTAACCTCGTTGCTTCGATATCTCGTTGCCGATCTCCGCGAATATTGCGGTGTCAAGGAAATCCCCGACAGCTCGGCTTCGCCCGCGGAGCAGGTGATGCTATGGCTTGCCCACGCCCCGGTTAGCCGGACCGTGATTGTTGTCCTCGACGGCATCGATCGCCTTGCCGCCATTCACTCCGAGCTTGGCCGCCTGCCTCGACATATTCCCGACCATATCCGGTTTGTTGTTTCGGGCGAGGCCGTGGATGTTCCGGCCGTACCCCGGTGGTGGACGTTGCAAATGCAGCCTCTTACCCTGGCGCAATGCAGGACAATTACGGATCGCCTTGTTGCGGAGTCCGGCAGCCTGCTGGACCCAGATTTTTTCAGGCGTATTTCCGATACGTGGATTCGCCCGTCGCCGTTCTTCCTTCGTACCATCATTCGGCATGCGCAGGCCGCAGGGAAAACACTCCAGAACGATGGCTTGAACGAGGCTGCTACGATCGAGGATCTGATGGTGCGCATTCTCGAGCAGGCGGAGCTTCGTTATGGCACATCGTTGGTGAGCCGTACGCTCGGGTTGTTGTGCTGCGCACGACGTGGCCTTGCCCGGGCCGAACTGGCGGCCCTTGTCGGCGGCGAACACGCTCCGCTCATGAAGATGCTTGAGGAGTTCGCGCAGTTCTTCGGGGAGCGTGATGGGTACCTGCGGTGCGCCGACAATCCGATGCGTCGGGCGTTGGAACGCCGGTATGTTCCCACCCAGCAGGTCGCCCAATGCATTCATGCGGAGCTTGCCGCCTATTTCGCATCGATGCCGGTCGATGAACGCCGTGTGAATGAGGAGCCGTGGCACTGGCGCCACGCCGGCGATCGCGACAGATTGGCGGAGTGCATAACCGCCATTTCGATGTTCCTTCCCCTTTCGACTCCGGAGCGCACCTACGAACTGCTGGAGTACTGCATTGCCGTTGCCGACCCCGATACACTGATCGAGCGGCTCGGGCGGCATCTCGCGGAGTGGCTGGCGGAGGGCGCCGGGCCGTCTGCGCATGTGCGTGTGCTGGAACGCATCGGGCGATTCTGCATGGTTGCCGGATGGTTGGCTCATGCCGAGCAGTATCTCCGCTCCGCGCTGCAGGCAAATACGGCATTGTATGGCGACGTGCACATGAACGTGGCTGATACGCTGCACGATCTCGCGGAGCTGCTCCGGCGCCTCGGGCGTTATGCCGAGGCTGAGGTGCACTACCGTCGGGTGCTCTCCATCCGCGAGCGGGAACTGGGCACCGAAAACCCCGGCGTGGCCGGTGCCCTGAGCGATCTGGCGTTGCTGTACCGGTTCCGTGAACAGTATCAGGCCGCCCTGCCGCTGTACTCGAGGGCAGTTGCGCTCAAGGAGAAGGGCTATGGGCCGGGACATCCGGAGACGGCGGAAACACTGAACGATCTCGCACTCGTCTACATCGACCTTCGGGATCTGGACGGTGCTGCAGCCGTCAACACGCGCGTGCTCTCGATTCGCCAGACATGGTATGGCAACGACCATCCTGTTGTGGCGACATCGCATAGCAATCTGGGGAGTGTGTATCGCCTCATGAGGAATCTGGAGGCGGCGGAAGTCGAGTATCGCCGGGCGCTTGCCATCAACGAGAGGCGATTGGGGCCGGAGCATCCGGAAACCATTGTGACGTTGGTGAACCTTGCATCCCTGCTTCAGTTGCGTGGCGTTCCGGAGGAAGCTCTGGCGCTGTTTGCGCGTGCACACGATGCGGCAGCTGCCACGCTGGCTCCGGACCATCCTACAACCACCGGGCTCACTATCAACTATGCGCAGGCGCTGCGGCAACTCGACAAATTCGATGAGGCGGAACGTATTCTCCGTGATACGTTGGAACGCCTGCTCGGGTCGAAGGATGACCAGCCGTATCTCGCAACCTGTGCAAACAACCTTGCTTCACTGCTCCTCTGGAGGAGGCGTCCAGCCGAGGCGCTGCCGTTGGTTACCATCGCGCTGGAACGTTGGGAGCTCTCGCTCGGTTCCATGCACCCGAACGTTGCCCTGGCATTGGACAGCATGGCTGCCATCCTTCTGGAACTGGGCTGCCCGGCGGACGCGGAACCACCTGCCCGCCGGGCATTCAATATCCGTGCGGCCTACTATGGCCCGGGTCATGAACTGACACTGAGAACGGCCAAGCTCCTTGCCAGCATCGAGAGTCATTTGAAGCAGTGAAGCATGGCGTTTGACAGGATGGCCCATGGCCCACACAATCGATCTCGGGCGTGCATCGTATGGTGGGCGGATACCCGTGCTATATGGGCTTCACACAGAAGATGCGTTCCACGGTGTTCATGTCGTAGCGCGCGCCGTTTCTCACCGGGTTACCGGCCGAGTCGAGAACGCGCACCTTCAGGTGATAGGAGTGGCATTGGCCGGTTGCAGGGGTCGGCAATCCACTGATGCAGTAGGGGCCCAATGCGTTCAGCGTATCGCAGACAAGTTGTTCGCCAAGTGAATCGAGCAGCGTGGCTTCCAGCCGATAGCCGTCTTCGAACGTTCGGAACATGAGGTGAAAATCCATCAGCGCGCTGTTCGGTGAATATGTGGTTGTTGTCGAATCCAGCGGTGCGTTCAATGTCAGCAACGGTTGTGCCGTATCAACTTCGTCATGGCCGGTGTTTGCGCCGATATAGAATGTCCGGATACAGTAAAGGTCCGACTGCATGCTGCGGCTTGCGCCTGTCTGCCGCAGCCCCTCGTCCCACGATCGATTCATGAAAATGCGGATGGTATGCGAGCCCGAGTCGGAATAATGCTCGATCGGGATTTGAGCAGGGAGCTGGATAATCCTGCGCGGCGGGCCCTCATCAACCACAACGAAGAGATGCTGCCCGTTCCCCCTTCCCGAATCCGCGGCCTGCTTCGCCGAGCTTGCAGGGCACGGAGGAGTGCCCTGAGTAATCGTATCGAGGACGAATCCCTGCAGGTTCGCCTCCAACCAGAAGTATGCCCCGTTGCCGGAGCGCACCAACTGCACCGTGGCATGAACAGCAGGAGAATCCACCTGCATATGCACCGACGTATCGAGCGGTGACGGTGCGCCCTGGACGAAGGAAATTCCGGAACCGCTCTTTGCAACGTGCGCTGCCTTGCGGTTGGGCGCCGGAGTGTCGCCATTGGACGTACATCCAACAACGTATAGCGCCAATCCGGCCAGGCCTGCGATCGATCGAAATGAAATGCCTTTCATGTTGATACCGTGAAGAGTGTGAAGGGAAATTGTTGAAAGAATATACTGTCCGGGTCTGGGCCGAGCGGGGTGAAGCATGGTTGCTGCGCCGGCCTCGTTATTGCCTCGACTTCATGAATCAACTGTTGGTAGCTCAGGCCGGCAGTGCCGGCATGCCCTGCCAGCACTGCCAGCATCGCACCGGTGAATACGCCGTACTCCGGTCCTTCCTGCGCCAGTTCATTGTCACGGCAGGCTGATAGAGCGACGATCTGAGCCGAGAGGCTCTCGCGACGCTCCTCGGTAAAACGCCGGTCGCGTTCGGTGTAGAGCATGCGAAGATCGTGCTGGTGCCTGTCCACGATATCTGTGTCGAGAAGGCGGTATCGCGGGGCATCGCCGTGGGCGAGCCGGCTGGTTGCCGGAGCAGCGGTACGCGGCCGTTCGGGCGAGCCGCGCATGTATTCGAACATTGTCTCGGAGTGGCATGCATCACAGACGAAGATGATATAGCTGTTGTCCGGGAACAGGCGCAGCAGTGTGTTGATATAATCGTCCTTCATGATCCCGTCGTACAGAACAAGCCCTTCGTCGTACCCGCCATCCTGTGATGTGTCGCCGCGAAGCAGCTGGGCGCCGTGCCCGGAATAGGTGATCATGCATGTTCCATCATTATCGATCTTCCCGGCGGCCGAGCGGAACACGGATTCCACCGTATCGAACGTGGCGCGGCTGTCGATGAGCACGTCCATTACTTCGAATCCATTTCGAACGGCGAGTTCCCTCATGGCGTCGGCATCATGCTCGCAACAGCAAAGCGGCCGATATCCGGCGCTGCCATAGGATTGGCGGTCGATTGTATCGACGCCGATGTGAAACGAGAATCCTTTACTCATGATCTGTTCAACTGCATATGGGTAATGTGCGACTGGGGCGCCGTCCCGCGGGCGGTTTGATTGAGCGCGCGCGTTGGCGCCCCCGTCGCTCTCCGGTCTGTTGAACCAGGTGATCTATATGCCTGGTACCGGGCGCTGCAAATATCGATACCGCCCCGGGGTGCCGGCCTACGTATACGCTACATACAAACGCTGCCCGCCCGCCCCTTGTGTACAATCATGATTGCCGCCAATTTCGTGCCCGGGAACAGTGAGATCGAACATGGTGGAGGATTTTGGAGCAATGTCCACAAGCCCTGTCGTACAGGAATTCCGCAAGCGCCTGACGCTTACCCATGGCAACGACGCGTCTCTTGCGCTCTACCTGGAGTATCTTCCGGCTGCCGTCGAAGCCGCGCCTTCGGAGGCAATTGTCATGGTCAACGAAGCGCAGCAGCTTCTGAGGAACCTTCGCCTGTGGGAAACTGAACCGGACCTGTGGCGCCATCGTGCGGCTGCGCATCTGCGTCTCGGTAATGTCGCCGCGGCAGAGGCCGATCTGCAGCTTGCATACGGACAGTATGCCGAATTCGAAAACAGGGCAGGAATGGCCCGCACGTCTGTCCTGCTTGCTTCGGTCGAGCTGGGGAGGGGGCGGCATCCGCTCTGCTCCGACCTGCTCGAGCGGGCCTGTATCGAGGCACTGGAAACTTCGCCGACCGTGCGTGCAGATGTGCTGGACGCACGGGGCCGTCATGCCCTGGCGATCAGCGATTACGCCGCCGCCGTGGCCCATCTGCGCGATGCCTTCGCGCTGCGCGAAGCCGAGAGCGACCACGCCGGCATGGGGCGCGCGCTCAGCGGCATCGGCATTGCATTTGCAGGCTTGAAGGATCTCGACGCTGCCCGCGACCATCATTCCAGGAGCCTCGAGGAGTTTTGCGCCGCCAACGATGTCGCGAATCAGATCCGCTCGATGGCAAACCTTGCCTCGGTCGATCGCGAACGCGGAATGCCGGCTCAGGCCCTTGATACCATCGAGCGGGCATATGCACTCTGCATGCTGAACGGCGATGCCGCCACTGCAGTCTGGTTGCGCATGATGATCGGGGATATCCGTGGAGAGCTCGGCGAGCGTGACGTGGCGCTTCAACACTATCTGGAGGCGTACCGACTGCTGGAGCACCACCCGACCGACGAGCTGTTGCTTGGCCTGTACCATCGCATCGGCGGGATTCATCAGGCCGTTGGCGATCCCGATGCGGCACGGCACGTGTTCGTTCAGGCATTGGGCCTTGCCGAAAGGATAGGCGATCGCCATATGGCCGCGCAGCTCCACGAGGCATTGTCCGGCGCTCTCGAGATGCTCGGAGAATTCCCCGACGCACTTCAACAATACAAGGAGTACGCACGGCTTCGCGAGGAGATTGCCGGTGAGGAAAGCCGCCGGGCGGTTGCCGCAGTACAGCAGCAGCATGAGTGGGAAACCATCAGGCGGGAGCGTCTGCGTGCGGAAAAGAAAGTGGAGGAGTTGCGAGGCCAGGTTGATGCGCAGCGCGAGGAGCTGGCCGATGCGCTTGCAACCCTGGCCCGGTCCGGCGCTGCATTACAGAAACTGAAAGTTGACCAGATTCAGCCCGACGTGGAAGAGAATCCGGCCGGGGAACAATTCAATGAGAACGTAGACCTTCGGAGCGGCCGAACGAAGCCCTCCCCACGTCAGGCCGACCACGAATGGCGGCAGATTGAACGGCGCATGGAGAGCCTGCATCCCGGATTCATCGAGCGGCTCGGCGAAGCCTGCAACAACCTGACGCGCACCGAGGTCAAGATCTGCGTTCTGACCCGCCTCGAACGCACAACCAACGAAATTGCTGAAGCCCTCTGGAGCGGGCATCGGACGGTTCAGACGCAACGCCTGAAAATCCGCAGGAAGTTCGACCTTCCGGGCAGTGTGGATTTCACGGAATTCATACGATCGTTATAACAGTCCCTATCAAACCGGGTTGCACTTCAGAACCTTCAGACCTTGCAGCGCCAAATGTTGGGAACTCTAAGAGTTCCTGACGCGTTAGGGATGTTCTCCTCATTCGGTTTGCGCGCGCAAACGAAAAAAGATCCCGTTCGTATGTAGCTGATACGTAGCACCACCTCCCAGGGAAATACCGTAGTTGCATGCGTCGCTGAGCCAGCATTCGGGCAAGGCGCCAATGAACCGATTCGAACGCTTCGGCCGGATGTCGGGGGCTGCCCGGCGTGTTGCCACTGCGCATTCGTGCATCGTTTTCTATGTAACTAAAATGAAAACATCATGCCGGTCATTCTCAACGCAACCTGCCGATCCCCGGTTATCACACTCGAGCAACCGTTCGACGTCGAGGTGGCGATACGCACAGATCTGCCGGGGCCAATCTCGTTTCACTTCACGATCGCCGAGGAACTTCCCTACTTCATCGTAGCCAATGCCGAGCCCACCAAGAGCCTTGTGTGCCAGCGATCCTTCGGGGTGGCTGATGAATACAGGGCCCGCTTTGCTCTGCAGGTCTGCAGGGCCTCGCCCGGGATCGCCGCACTCGCGTTGAAAGTGACGGCTTCCGGCCTCGACGGCACCAGTATTCCATTTCATCTGGGGCTCAGCCTCGAATAGTCGCACATGCCTATTCGTGCGGGGATCGATGTGTCGGGATGTATTCTGCCCGTGTCTTGTTTCGCGTCGATCTCCCGCACGGATGTGCGCATGCAGATTCTGAGCAACTCAACCGGAATGGACGAAATTGTTCCGGTTGTACAACTACAATAGCAGAAACATATCAAACAGAATATCCATGCAGAAGTGTGTACTGTCCCTGATCTCGTGCCCGGGCCGGCGTATACGGCTGACGGTTATCTGCACAGTTGCATGCGTGCTGGCGTTCGCCGCTGGCGTGGTCTGTGCGCAGCAGGGAGGAGGAGGAACCGGTTCGGGCAACACGCCGGCGGGGCCACTTGTGAGACCGGTGCAGGACTCGGCCGGGGCCGCAGCAATCGAACGTGTCTTCAACGATCTGGTGCGTTCCATACACGACACGTCACTGCCGCCCCGCCTGGAGGTGACCGATGGCTCGAACGTGACCGTTGCGGCATACTTCCCGGGCGAGCGGGTTGTGCGTGTGGACGCACGGCTGTACGAAGTGTGCCGGACATTCGGTACGGATGCCGACAATGCTCTTGCCGTCGTGCTCGGGCACGAGTTGGTACACTGCTATCGCGGGTTTCGAGCTGCGCGTGAATTCGGCAATGGGGCTTATCGTGACGACCTGCACAGAATGGCCTCGGAGAAGATTGTGAGCGAGGAAACGGAGGCGGACCTGATTGGCGGCTTCTACTGCCGCATGGCTGGATACGATGGTACCCGTGTGATGCCGGAATTGCTGGAAAAAGTATATGACGCCTTTAATATTCCCGACACGCTGCAGGATTATTTACCGAAGTCCGGTCGGAAGACGATTGCTCTGCGCGTAGGCAACCAACTCTCGCGCCTGCTGCCAATATTCGACGCGGCCAACTTTCTGTCACTTGCCCGCAGGTATGCAGAGGTACAGCGTTGCTACGATCACGTGCTCCGATGGTTTCCCAGCCGGGAGATTTACAACAATGCCGGCGTGGCCAGCCTGCTGCAGGTGCTTCCAATCATTTACAGCGAAGATGTTGGATTCATTTACCCGGTGGAGCTGGATGCCGATTCGCGGCTGCGTGGGACCGATGTCTTGAACGGGCAGATCGAACGCAGCACGCGAAGCCCGACGGCCAAGGATAGCGCACACATCGTACAACTGCTGGATGACGCCGAACATCGGTTCCGGGGCGCACAGGAGCGCGATGGGACCTATGCGCCGGCGCTCGTCAACCTTGCCACGGTCTACCTGCTCAGGCGCGAGTATCAACGCGCAATCGATACGGCGGCTGCGGCGATGGCTGCGGACTGGGGACCGATGACACACATTCTGGGTACGATCGTGCAAAGCATCGCCTATGTCCGCTTGGGCGATCCGGATAAGGCGCGCCGCATGCTGCAGGCTCTTCGGGAAAGCGCGCAGCAATACAACCTCGGTGCCATTGTGGATGCGGATCTTGCCGTTGTCAACAAGGAGGATCTCCACGTTCCAGGTGGGCTCGGGAAGCCCAGCCCGAATGAGACGATCGGCGGATTTCGAGGCCGCGACACATCCGCGCTTACGCCGCCGGAATTCGATGATACGCTCGCCGGCACGCCCCGCGCGAGAATACTGTCCGGCAGGCAGTCCGGATACTCCATGCTTCGTATGCAGGGCGATACATCGTGGATACAGTTCATCTGGACCGGGACGGAGTACGACGGCGCCACGCGGCTGGGCATCCGCATCGGCAGCACCGCCGACGATGTGCTCGGGGCGTACGGCGACCGCCCGCGGCTTGTGAATGCCCGCCAGGGGGTGTACTTCATCTACGACTACTCGAAGCTGATCTTCCTGATCGGCCCGGGCGGGAAGGTGCTGAAGTGGGGGGTGTATGCGGTGGGGTGATGTGAGGCGAAATAGCCCAGCAGTGCGTGCGATCCACTTCCACAGGGAAGTGTTGTGCGGAATACCGATCGGCTCCAGGTAATTATACTGTTCAGCATTGAGATAATCATGAGAATGTTGATACGAATGGTTCTATCCGCATCGTTCGTGGCCCTTGCCATGAGTGCAGGATTTGCACAGACCATCGATACAACCGGAATTTTCGCTCTGCCGGGCCCTGTGTACGACGGCGCATACATTTCAACAGCGGACTCGCTTGCGGTGCTGAGGGAGGAACGGCTGGCTGATAGTCTGTTGCCGGAGAAGCCGGACTCGGGGATGGCTCTGCTCAAGGATGCGCTGACACGGGCACGGGCCGCAATCCGCGGACAGGACCATGTGCACATTGCCGCTCTCACCTATCTGATCGGATTTGTCTACCATCAACTCGATAGCATGGCTGCAGCGGCTCCGTATTTGGAGGAATACATGCGGCAGGCCCGTCGAACCTTCTGCGGCCGGGATCATCCGGCAATCGCGGGCGCGCTCCAGTTGTTGGCGGAGACGCGATCGTGCTGCGATCGATTCGCGGAAGCGGAGGAATTGCTGAACCAGGCAATCGCAATGCTGCGCCGTCTGTATTCGCGTGATAATGTCACACTGGCTCGATGCCTCGATCGTCTCGGCCGCGTGTACGAAGTGACCGCACGGCCGCAGCAGGCGGAATCATTGCTTGTCGAGGCCCTGGGAATGTCGCGGCGGATATTTTCTTCGGATCATGAGGAGCTTGCCATCAGTATCAACAGCCTGGGACAATTCCTGAATAATTCCGGACGCGCGCAGGAGGCGGAACCATTGCTTGCCGAGGCCGTTGCGATGTACATGCGTCTGTTTCCCGAGGGGACGCTCGATCTGGCCGGGAGCATCATGGAGTTGGCGAAGTGCAGGCACACGCTTGCGCGCTTCGACGAGGCAGACACCCTATTTGGCCGAGCGCTGGCAATGTTCCGTTCTGTGGATCACGATGAGACTGAGGAACTTGCGAAGAGCATCGGTACATATGCTCAATTCCAGATGGCGCGTGGACAATACGCCGTTGCGGAATCACTGCAGATGGAATCGGTGGCCATGAGCAGGCGGCTTGCCCGGGGAAGGGATAACAAGGCGCTGGCATGCAATCTTGAAAATCATGCCGCACTTCTCGGCAGCCTGGGCCGCCATGAAGAGGCATTGCGGTACTACGACACGGCGATTGCCATGCTGCGACGTCTTTCGGCAGGGAGCGACAGCCGCGAGCTTTCGCTCTGCATGAGTTCCATGGGGAGTGTATACGAGCAACTTGGCCGGCATGTGGAGGCGGAACGCCTGTTGCTTGATGCGCTTGCCATGCAGCGTCGCCTTCATAGCGGCGTTGACCATCCGGACCTCGCGCAAATATTGGTTCATGTTGGAATATTTCACGGAGACCGTGGCCGGCATGACGAGGCGGATACCAGCCTCTCCCAGGCGGTTGCAATGTATCGCCGATTGTGCAACGGCCATGACAGTCCGGATCTGGCAGTTGCACTGATGAACCTGGTGACGGCGAGGATCGGCGCTTTGCATATGCGGGGCGTACTGGCGCTCTGTGAGGAGGGGCTGGCCATGTCCCGGCGGTTGTACGGCGCGCAGAGCACAATGCAACTTGCGTTTGCCGTGCACGACGCCGCCTACTGCAATATGGTATTCGGGTGCTTCGCCGAGGCGGACCGTTTGTTCGCTGAAGCGCTCTCCCTCTACACGCGCCTTGCGTCCGGTCGCGATACGCCCGGTCTGGCGGAGTGCCTGCAACAGATGGGAATGCTCCGCTCAATTGAAGTGTTGAACGCGGAAATACACGAGGCGAAAGGGCACTACCAGGAGGCGCTGCAGTTCTGCCGCATGGCTCTTGCGATGCGCCGGCGGCTGTATCCGGATTGCCGGCATCGCGATCTGGCCTTCAGCATCAACGACATGATGACCATGCATGCGCTGTTGGGCAACATTGACTCGGCCGCATATTATTGCCGGGAATTCATTACATGCTCCAATCGCCAGCGGGAATATTCCGAGGCATTCGAGACGGAGTACGAACAGGAAACTGCCGCGGAGCAGTGGAGATTCGCGAACGAATCCACTATAACGTTTTGTTTGAACCATGCGCGCGAACGTCCGGACCTAGCGGCCGATGTTGCAGGCATTGCAATTGCGAACAAGTGCCGGGCACTTGCCGGCGTGAGCACGCGGCGCAGAATCATTGCAGGGTTGTTATCAACCGATGCCACTATTCGTGATCTATGGACACAGATTAACGCCTGCGAGGAGCGCATTGCGGAACTGTTTGAGGAGAACGCATTGGATTCGGCGTTGCGTGCGAAGCGGCGTGCCGAGAGCGTCTCCCTCAACGCCGCTCTCGAGGCTGCCTCCAAGGAGATGGAGCGTCTCATTGCAGGCAGGCCACACGCCGACGTTGCCGCGGATGCACGCCAGGTTCAGAACCTGCTTCGCCCTGACGAAGCCGCGGTGGAGTTCATCCGGTATCGGTATTACGATGGGAGGTACGGTGGCGACTCCACCATGTATTGCGCCGCGGTGTTGCGTGGCGGCGGTCCGGCACCGGGGCTGGTATGGCTCTGCAATCAACCGGATATCGCAAAGATCCTTGGGCATGAGGTTGGTGAATGGACAAGTGATTGCCGTAGCTATATTCACGACGCAGGTTCCTGCGCAGATCTGTATGATCTGGTATGGCGGCCCGTGGATTCCCTGCTCCACGGCGTGCGGCGGGTCTACATCAGCCCGGACGGCCTGCTGAACCGCGTCACCTTCGGTTTGGTCCAGGATTCCACCGGGCGGAGGCTGCAGGATCGCTACGAATTGCACTACCTCACCAGCAGCCGCGACCTGACGCGCGAGCAGGATAGCGCTCCGGCTCGAGGCCGGCCGGTTGCGTTCCTGATCGGCAATCCGGATTTCGCTGTCGACTCCGCAGCCCTTGCAATCGCGCGTGGCATGGAGCCATCCCAACTGCTGGGCGACACGGGCGTAGCCCGCAGTGCACTGCCGGAATCTGACCTTCATGGTGTGCGCTCAGCACAAATTGGCATTCGGCTGTCACCGCTATCGGCAACGAAGGCAGAACTGAGCGAAGTTGCCCTTGTGCTGCGAAGCCATGGTTACGCCGTCCACCTGCTGGATAGCGTTCATGCCACTGAGGAGGCATTCGGAAGAGTGCAATCACCGGCAGTTCTCCACATCGCAACGCATGGCTTTACACTGGATGCGCCACGACGGGAGCTCGATTCGGGAGGGAGTATGGTGTTGCGCGGCGGTGCGTATCGGATGCAGGACGTCAATTACCCCTATCTCCGAACCGGCATCCTCCTCGCGGGAGCGGACCATGCCTGGACGGGGCATCAACCGTATACCGGAATTCGTGACGGCATCGTCACCGCCTTCGACATCTCTCACATGGATTTCACCGGCACCGAGTTGGTGGTGCTTTCATCGTGCGAGAGCGGGCTTGGTGATATCCTCGCCGGCGAGGGTGTCTTCGGTCTGGCGCGTGCCTTCCGCGCCGCCGGTGCCAGGGCCGTGATGATGAGTCTGTGGAAGGTGCCGGACAAGCAGACACAGGAGTTGATGGAGTTGTTCTACACGAACTGGCTGGACAAGCACATGTCGAAGCCCGAAGCACTTCGCGAGGCACAACGGGAGATGGCGGGCCGCTACAACGACCCCTACTACTGGGGAGCGTTCGTGCTGGTGGGTGCGTAGGATGCCAGCCGTCGCCGACGAATGAAAACTGCAGGCCGGAATTCCGTTCGCTACCGGAATTTTCCACACCGGCTGTATCCCAATGTTCACTGTATTTCGGAGTATCCTTATGCTGATCAGAATTATCTGTACGGCGGGGCTTGCCATTGCCTCCGCCCTCATGTGCGCGCAACCGATCATTTCCCTGGCGCAGAACCGCCGGACACATCGTTGCCCGCCATCCCGCGCTGTATTCAATCCTCCGGCGCTGCAACCTGGGTGCTGCTGCCCGCATTGTGATTCCGAGCATGTGATACCGCTGCAACGGCGAACTCGGGATGCAGACTCCGTTCCGCGCGAGAACGAACGCGCCGGCAATAATCCGGGGCGTTGGGATACGGCGGTTCGGGTGCCTGATGGAATCGTCGTTCGGAAAGTGAAGGATGCCGACCCGGCTCCATCACCCGGTACTGTTTGCGATACCGCCGCGGATGCTGCACGCGCCCTCGCCTCCGCGGCTGCCGCCGGCCTCGTTCCGGGAAACCATCCGGCTATCCGGTAATACCTGTGAATATTCGGAGTCGAAATGATGTGCGGCAGGAGTGCACGCGTCGTTCGCAATTCCGGGACCTTCTTCAATTATACAGTTCACGTATTCAGGATAACGCCATGCGTATTCGTTTCCTACTGCTCATCGTCGGCTGCTCGCTTCTGGGCGGCTGCAAGATCCTCCAATTGTTTTTGAATCAGGGACAGACAACGCCGATACCGGAGCCGGAATCGGTTGCCGATGCCGTCCCGCCTGCCGGATACAATCCGGGCTTCATTTCCGGCACCGCTCCCGACACCGGCGACGTGCGCGCCGCCCGTCTGGAAGTCAACAGCGTATTCGTTGTCGATACCGCACACGCGCAACTCGCCGTGCATTTTATCGACGGCAACGGCCATCACCGTACCGGAGCCGGATGGGGAGAGCGTGGCCGCTGGTGCTTCGTTGCCGACAGCGTGAACGGTCAGGTTCGAACGCTTGGCGACGGTGAGTTCAAGATTGGCGAGGAGAACGACTCCACACCCATTGCATTGGCGATGGTGCTCGACCACAGCGGCTCCATGGGGCCGGACCGTGCATTGATGCTGCAGCGTGCCGTGAACGATCTTCTTCGCGACAAGCGGCCGGATGACGGCATTGCCGTGGTACGCTTCGATGGAGCGGTTGAAACCGAACGCCCGCTGCGTGCGGATCGTTCGGCGATCGCTGAGAACGGCCTGGCCGGGTTCGGCGGTTCCACGGCCATCTGGAATGGAGTAGAACAAGGTCTCCGCGAGCTGGCTGCTCCGATCGGAGCGAACAGCTTCCGGCGGCGTGCGGTTGTGCTGTTCACCGATGGGTCGGACAACTCCTCCACCGTACGTATGGAGGATCTGATTCCCATGGCCCGCTCCGCCGGGATTCAAATATTCACCGTTGGCTTTGGGTTGAATATCGGGATGGAGGATGAGGATCGGCTGCATCGCATCGCGACCCTGACCGGCGGGAGATATTACAAGATTTATGGACGCCGTGAATTCGCGCCGCTGTTCCGCGATATCTATCAGCGATACAGAAGCTACTATCTCTTTGCGCTTCCTCTTGCCGCACGCGGGCTCCACACCATCACTCTTCGTCTCTGCGATCGGCCGGATTCATTGATTGCACATGCCTTGGTTGATAATCGTCCGTCTGAACGCGAACTGGCCGTTGCTGCGCCGGCATATGCTCCACCACCGATTGCAGTTCGGATGCCCGGGCGAAAATCACAGGCCGGGCCGGAGCTGCCTCCCGTGATCGTACTGGACAACGTTCTGTTCCGGAAGGCGAGCGCGCAATGGCTTCCCGGAGCGCCGGAAAAACTGGACGTGATTGCCAGATACATGGTGGGCAACACAGGATTGAATGCCACAATCGAAGGGTACACCAGCAATACCATGGGAACGCCCCGTCCGGTATTGACGAAGCTCTCGCAGGATCGCGCGCGAGCCGTTGCGCGGTATCTGGTAAGCCGTGGCATTGCTGCCGAACGCTTGAAGGCGGTGGGCTATGGCCCGGACCGTCCCGTTGCTCTCCAGCGACCGGACTCGGTTGCAGCGCGGAACAGACGGGTGGAAGTGCGGTTCGGGTCCATTCAGGAACAAACGAACAATCGCTGATCGATATGCGACGGAATCTGATCATTGTTCTCGTGCTTCTCGCCGGATTCGGCGCTGTTCCCGCTCAGGATACCTGTGCGGTACGGAGTGCGCTCCCGGAGCCGGTGTATCACGGGCGATTCATATCGCTGAGAGATTCGCTTCGCTGTGTCAAGTATCTCAGGATCGCATTGTTGTATTCACAATCGCTGCATCCCGATTCGGCTCTTGCGCCGGCACGTAAAGTGCTTGCTGCTCTCCACGCGGGCATCCGCGGTGGCGACCATCCGTATCGGATCTTTGCCTGCGGGCTCCTTGGGACGTTATTGATGAGAATGGATAGCGCCGATGCGGCCGAACCCTATCTGCAGGATGCGCTGGCAATAGCGCGGCGCATGTACAGCAACAGGGATCATCCCGCGATTGCATCGCTGGCCGTTGCCCTGGCCTCGGACCATGTTCTACAGGACCGGTACAACGATGCGGAACCCCTGCTGGTTGAAGCCCTGGCTATGTACCGCAGGATATATGAACCAGTGTGCCGGGAGACGGCAAACTGCGCCACGTACCTTGCCAAGCTGTACGAGCGGCTTGGCAGGCTTCCGCAGTCCGAGTCGCTGTATGTGGAGGCGGTCGCCAGCTATCGCCAACTGTATTCATCCGATAATCCGGATCTGGCAACCAGTATCGATGGCCTTGGCGACGTCCTTGTTCAATCGGGGCGAAGCCCGCAGGCTCTCCCGTTGTTGCTGGAAGGATTGATGATGAGAAAGCGACTATATCCGCAGGGCCATCGTGACGTTGTGACCAGCATCCTCAACCTTGCACGCTGCACCGAGGGGCTTGCGCGCTGGGATGAGGCAGAACAATTATACATGGACGCGCTGGATGCCTGCAGACATATCAGTGAGGACGATACGCCGGATCTTTCTAACGTGTTGAGCTCCACGGCAGCCTTCCAAATGAACCGCGGATGTTATGCAGATGCAGAACCATTGATGGTTGAAGCGATTCAGATGAATAGGAGAGTATCGCGCGGGCGGGAGAATTCGGCGGTTGCATCCAGCCTTGCCGATCTGGCGGGGCTCTACAGTGTCACGAGCCGATTCGATCGGGCCGAGAAGCTCTATTTCGAGGCCATCCGGATCTATAAGCGAGTGGCGGCTGGCAAGGCAACCATCGAGATTGCCACATGTTATGAGAACCTCGCCGGGGTGTACACTGGCGTTGGGAGACATCAGGAGGCAGAGCGTTATCTGGTTGAAGGGGTGGGCATGCTCAGAACGGTGCTCCATGGCCAGATCACGCGGGATCTGGCTCAGGGCATTGCAAATCTCGGAGTGTATTACACCCGTCGCGGTCGTTTCGAGGAGGCGGAACCCCTGTTGTCGGGTGCGCTGAATATGATGCGAAATATCTACCGCGACAGCGATCATTTGGATGTGGCGTCCATACTCAGTGATTGTGCGGTGGTCGAATTTCGATTGCATGGACCCGCATATTCGCTGCCGGCCGTTGCGGCCGCACTCGGCATCTATCGCCGCCTGTTCGGCGGTCGCGATCATCCAGATCTGGCCTACGCTACAGGAAATCTGGCACATAATTACACGCAGCTTGGCTGCGTCGAGGAGGCAGAACCACTCTTCATCGATGCAATTGCAATGTGGCGGCGCATCTTCAAGGGAGAAGATTCACCCGAGATCGCAGCATATATCGATAACCTCGGCCGACTCTACTATGAAACCGCCCGCTATGATGAGGCGCTATCACGTTTCGAGGAGAGCCTGGCAATTCGCCGGCGGCTTGGTCGCAATGAAGGGCACGTTGATATTGTGAGTAACCTGTTTCACGTCGCGGCTGCACAGGCCCGTCGGAATAATCTGGACTCGGCGGTCAACTATTGCGCCGAGCTGGAGCACAGCCTGATTGATAAGGTTGATTATTCCGGTTTGTTCGAATCCGAGGACGGCCAGATGGCTATTGAGCGTGACAATGTTGCGGCGCGCGATGGCCTTATTCAACTTTCGATTCGGTATGGCGACAATTATTCGGATTTTTATCGGCATGCTGCCAATATCCTGTTAAATACGAAAGGTCGGATTCTCGATAACGCCGCTCGCCGGCGAATGCTCATCGATGGAAATGATGGGGCGGCAGTCGATCTTTGGCGGAATTATTGCCGGTTTTCGGACAGCGTGGCATTGCAGTACGAGGATGTGCCATCGGATTCCATCATGCATCTGCAATGGGCCCGCAGGGTGAGTTATCTGGACCATGCGACGCGCGAGGCGGAGAGGCAGTTCCTGGATCATGAGGGCCGAACGAACAAACCCACAAGTTTTACGCAATGGACCGATGTAGCCCGTGCGCTGCAGGGCAATGAAGCTGCCGTGGAAATTGCTCGAATACAGCGCGACGATAGAGTTGCGCGAAGTGATTCCGCCATGTACTGTGCTCTTATTCTGCGGCATGCGGACACCGTACCGGTGGTAATCCGGCTGTGCGATTACCGTGCTGTTGCAAATTGCCTGAAGTATCCGGTGGGCCAGGCATCCGAGGACGGGGGAAGCTACGTGCATGATGCATGCACACAGCGGATGCTCTTCGACTCCGTCTGGACTCCAATCCAGACATATCTTCATGGGATTCATCGTATTTATCTCAGCCCGGATGATTATCTGAACAGAGTATCGTTTGGCATTCTCGGAGATTCAACCGGCCGTAAACTCCAGGATCGTTACGAGATTCGGTACGTGACCGGCCTCCGTGACCTGCCGCTTCCGGGACGGAGCGGCGCGCAGGGGCGTGGGCGCACGGCTGCCGTGGTCGGCAATCCGTTATTCAGTGCTGACTCAGCGGCGATTGCTTCTTTGCTGAGACACAACCGGGCGAGCGACTCCCACGATAGCCGGCGGGCTCGTGATTCGGGATCAACAGACACAGAGTTGCCTCATCGTTCTGCGAACGTCGGTCAACCCTTGGCACAGTTGGGCGGCACCATGGATGAGATCGGCAGCGTGGCGCGGATGCTCCGGCGGCACGGCTACCTCGTGACTCGATGGATCGGAATTCATGCGTGCGAGGAAAACTTCGACAGGCTTTCATCCCCTGCAATTCTGCACATCGCCACGCACGGCTTCACCTTCGATCCGCCACGGACCTCCCGGGAAGGTGGGATGATACTCCTCTCACATGGCGGCGCACATGGAATTCAAGCCGCCGATAACCCGTATCTCCGAACCGGCATCCTCCTCGCCGGAGCGGACCATGCCTGGACGGGACATCAACCGTATATCGGAATTCGTGACGGTATCGTCACCGCCTTCGACATCGCCCACATGGATTTTACCGGCACCGAGTTGGTAGCCCTGTCTGCGTGCGAGACGGGCCTGGGAGATATCCTCGGCGGTGAGGGGGTCTTTGGTCTGGCGCGCGCCTTCCGTGCCGCCGGTGCCAGGGCCGTGATGATGAGTCTGTGGAAGGTGCCGGACAAGCAGACACAGGAGTTGATGGAGTTGTTCTACACGAACTGGCTGGACAGGCACATGTCCAAACCCGAGGCGCTCAACGCGGCGCAGCGGGAGATGGCGAAACGCTACGACGATCCCTACTACTGGGGAGCGTTCGTGCTGGTGGGTGAGTGATCGTCCCCAACGATTGCCCGCCCGGATGATCCCTGCGCCCCCATGATGGCGCGCCACACTACACACGTACAACATGCCCATCCTCCCTACCTGGGCCGCTGCCGTCATGGCAGCGGCCGCGGCCTCCGCGTGCGCACACGTACCGGTTGCCAAACAGAACACCATGATCGCAGAGAACCGGACATCGTCCCCTCCATGCTCGCGGAATGCGGATTCCACGCCCTCCCGGAGTGCGCGTGCCGTTGCCGGTGACGCTGCATACTCCGAGCGATTGAAGTCGCTACGAAGCGCGCCGGCCGCTGCAGTCACGCCCGATTCCCTGCGCGCCGCGGAAGCCACCGAGGAGAACCTTCGCGCCGCCGGCGGCCCTCCGCAAAGCCTTGCAGGCAACCTCCTCGAGTTCGGCTATATGTGTATGAAGCAGGGGCATTACGTGCAGGCGGTGCATGTGTTCGACTCATCACTGGCGCTCTATCGATCCAGGTACAAACCGCGCAATCGAGAGGCGCATGCTGTCGCACTGCTGGGCTCTGCCCAGGCGCGAGTTGCGCGTGGTGACTGGAACGGTGCGGCCCGATCTTTTGCAGAGGCGATCGGAATGCTTCGCCGGCTGTACCCGGGGGAGGACAACCTTGATCTGGCGGACGCCATCGCCTCCTACGGCAACTTCCATCGGCTGCGTGGCGAGTACGAGGCGGCCGAGCCGATGCTTCGGGAGGCGCTTGCCATGTTCGGCCGTATCGACACCTGCAATTCCGATCCGCGCCATGCTGCGTGCCTGGAGGGCCTTGCGGCGTACGAGCGCGAGCGGGGCGATCCGGCTGCGGCGCGTGCGTACGCTCTGCAGGCGTTGAGCGTCCGCAGGAACATCAGTGGTGGCTTGCCGGACCGGGAGCTCGCCGCCTCCATGCGGGCGCTCGGGGCCATCGTGGAGTCAACCGGCGACACCGCCGGTGCGCTCGAGCAGTACACCACCGCGTGCTCGATGTTGCGGACGTTGGACGGGAGCGAGCCGGGGTTCGATCTCGCCGGTGCGCTCGGCGATCTGGGCCGCCTCTACGCAGAGCGTGGCGAGTTGCGGCGCGCTCTGCCGGTGCTGGATGAAGCTACCGGCCTCTATCGCCGCCTGTGCGGCGGCGCGCCGCATCCGGAGTATGCGAACTGCATCCTATCCGCCGCGCTCTGCCGCGGTCTTCTGGGAGGGCGGAGTGAGGCGGCGCGCCAGATCGATAGCGCGGCGGCGATGTACCACCGGCTCTATCGCCGTCTCGGGCATCTGGAACTTGCGATTGCCATGGACAATGTTGCACGGGCTGCGGAACGGCTCGGGATGGAGCAGCGTGCGGAGGAGGCGTACGAGGAGGTGCTCGGCCTGCTTCCGCGTGTTGCCCGCGAGTCCGGCCTCTTCGAAGGGGAGGCGCGGCAGTTGCGCTTCAACCGGCGCATCGCCTCCACCTGGAATCATCTCCTGAACCATCTCGGCCGTACGCGCCGGCCGGAGCGCCTGTACAATGCCGCTCTCGGCTTCAAGGAGCATGTGCTGGCTGCCGTGCAGTGGCGCAACAGCGTGCTTGCGGAACTGGATGGGAAGGATCCGGCCGCGGCGGATCTGTTGCGCCGCTATGTGGCGGCGCGCCGTGCCTTCGCGTCCGTACCTCCCGCTGCGGCCTCCGCCGACTTCGGCGAATGGTATCGCGAGCACGAGGCGCAGGGTGCCATGATTGAACGAATGGAGGATTCGCTCGCGCGATTCAGTTCCGCATTCGGTACCAACCGGCAGCGGACCACCTGGCGAGGCGTGCAGCGGGCATTGCGGCACGGCGAGCGGATGGTGGAGTTCCTTCGGCTCCCCTACATAGCCGCGGCCAGCGGTGATGACTCCGTGGTCTATTGCGCCCTTGTGCTTGCTCCGGGTCGGAAGGAGCCGGCCTTCGCAGGTCTCTGCGATGAGAGGCGGCTGCTCGGCCTGCTGAAGGTGCCGGTTGGCGACCCCAGGCAGGAATCGGGGAGCTATATCCACGATGCGGAGCGCGGAGAGGAGCTGTACAACCAAGTGTGGGCGCCGATCGACTTGCTGCTCCATGGTGCCGATTCGATTTTCCTCAGCGTGGACGGGCAGCTGAATCGCGTGGCGTTCGGTGCCCTGCGCAATCCGGACGGGGAGCTGCTCCTCGGTCGCTATCACCTGCACTACCTCTACAGCAGTCATGATCTGGTTCCGCCGCCGCGCCTGGCGTCCGAGGTGCACCGCGGGCCTGGCACTGCCGCGGTGTTCGGCGATCCGCGCTACGATGCGGACTCGCTGGAACTGTGGCGCACGCGTGTGGGCCCGGTACCGCCGGATTCATCGGGGCGCGGCGGGGCCGGCCGCGAGCCCCAGCTGGAGCTGCCTCGCGAGGCGGGGGTGGGCGACTCGTTGCCGCGCCTGAGCGCCAGTGCCCAGGAGGTGCGTGATGTCGCCGCCATCCTCCGGCGCCATGCATTCCGTGTGGACCGTTCAACGGACATCGAGGCAACGGAGGAGGCGTTCGAGCGCCTCCGTTCCCCAACCGTTCTGCATGTCGCCACGCACGGCTTCTTCTTCTCCGATCCCATGTGTCCGCGCGATGAGCTGATCGCCCGGCAATCGGCCGGCGGCGCAAGCGCACTACGGTATGCCGAGAACCCGCTCCTCCGTTCCGGCCTCCTCTTTGCCGGCGCGGACCGGGCCTGGACGCTGCATGCTCCGGCGGAGGGAATCGCCGACGGCATCGTCACCGCCTACGACGTTGCACACATGAATCTCTCCGGCACACAGTTGGTTGTGCTCTCCGCCTGCGAGACGGGGCTGGGGGACATCATGGTGGGGGAAGGAGTGTTCGGTCTGAAGCGTGCGTTTCGTGCGGCCGGTGCCCGCGCGGTGATGATGAGCCTGTGGAAGGTTCCGGACAAACAGACCGCCGAACTGATGAGACTCTTCTATGCGAACTGGCTTGACAGGGGAATGACCAAGCCGGCGGCGCTTGTGGCTGCGCAGCGGGAGATGGCAGGGAAGTACGGCGACCCCTACTACTGGGCGGCGTTCGTGCTGGTGGGGGAGTGAACGCAGGGGGAGGTGAGAACCCATTGCGGCAGTTTCCATTTCTGCTGTGTGCCCGTGGCGACAACAATCAGGCCGCACGACAATCATGAGGCGAGATGCAATCATGGCCGATGGATCATACGACGTCGAATCACTACGTGCTCAATTGCGAAACGTGGAGGAGCAGTTGGAACCGATACGGAGGCAGCTCGCCGGCAATCGGAAGTGGTACTGCAAGGCCTTCGCCGTTCTTCGCAGCGACTATGGCTTCATCACGTTCCTGGTTGTTGCAATCGTGGGCGGCTGCTACGTGCTGGTCGATCACGTGAATCCATTCCAGAACTATCGCGATGCGGCGCTTGCCGGAAGGCTGGCGCACGCATACATCAGGATGGGGGACAGGTTGCTCTCGATCGGCGAATGGAATGCCGCCCGTGGTGCATACCACGAAGCGCTGGGGCACGACCCGCGGAACGAGGCGGCGTCCTATCATCTGTATGTGGCGGAACTGCTTGCGGCCGGGGAGCCGGCGGCAATGGACGCTGCGCTCGAACAGCTTGCCGCCGAGCGTCCGGGGGACGCGGCGATTCCGTTCGCGCAGGGAATCACATGCAGTGCGAGGCGTCGATATGCGGATGCAGCCGAATATTTCCGGCGCGCGATCGCAGTGGACTCCGGCTTCCTCGGCGCACACATCAATCTGGGAACGGTAGCATTGCGGCTCGGCGATCATGCCACCTATCTGCAGCACTCGCGAATTGTCTACCGCATGGACTCCGGCTTCGGTATCGCCGTGAACAACATGGCCTATGCGTGCGCGTTGCAGCACGACTTCGCCGAGGCCGTCCGGCTCTATCTCCGCCTGGATACGATCGCCCACTCCGCGCATTCGCTCTGGTTGATCGGCGGTGCGATGCTCTATCGCAATCCGATGGGAGCCGAGCCGTTCCTGGGCCAATCCATCGGGATGCTTCAGCAGAATCTTCCGGACAGTGCGAAGGAGTTCGGAGGGGCCTGGCCGGTTGGCTACGTCCCGGCGGATACGTCAGCGGTGCTCGGCGAGCGGGACTTCGTGCGTGTGGTTGCGCGCACGGAGAAGCTTGCATGCGTTCTCTGCTCCTACGCCGTTGCGGATGCCCTTACCGGAAACCTGCGCGGGGCCGATGCGAAGCTGCGGCGTGCCGCCGCGTTGCTGGAACAGAACGCGGCACTGCGCAGAGTCATCAGTCTGGATCTGGCAGCCACTGCGGCAATCACAAACGCCGAGCCCGGAGTTCGCCGCTGGTTGAAGCATGCATCGCAATCGTGGAGCGTACAATGATGGGGCCGATATCGCACCGGACACGCATGCCGCTATCGGCGGCGCATCTGCCGATTCTTCTCGGCGCATTCCTCTGGGCCTGTGCCGTGTCGCGAACGGGGCAGGGGACTGGTGGCCTGCCTGCCGGCTCCGCACCCGGGGACCGAACCCAGCAGCTTCCCGGCGATACGGTTCTCGTACACGACGTGCCGATCGGCAGTATCGACTCTCTCTACATATCGCTCTCCGATACCAGTGCGCGCCTTCTCTCGATTCGCTTCAAGGTTCGTGACTCCGTCTGGCTCGAGGTTCCGGCTGCGGCATTCGAGCGCCGCAGCCTGATCGGCGACGGCAGGGAGTATACAGCCGTTCGAATCGAGGGGATGCATGGATATGCTGCCGCGCAACCGCCGAGCACCGACATCGAATTCGTGGTTGCCGGGGATACCGGGGGCGTACTGGATGTCGGCGTCGATTGCCTGCCGGAGCCGGCGGCCCGTGGATGGGGAGGCCCCAACGGCATTCCCGGTTCGGATGGCGCGCCTGCACCGGCCTGGTGCTTCGGTCCATGGAGTGTGCACGTTCAACGCGGATGCAGGGTCGTTACGCGAATCAGTCCGGCGAATGCCGGGGCGGGCGTCGTGGTGCGCACCATCTACGGCACGCCGGCCGCGAGCGATACCACCGTCAGTGTGATATGGGACTGCCTGCTGGAGAACGGCATGCGCGCGCCATCGGGGAGCTACCGTGTTGCGATCTCGCGCGAGGTGGGCGCTCGTCGGGGAGGCGCACGTGTGACGGTGGTCACGGTTCATATGTGAGTTTGACTATTCGGGATGGCGTGTGGTGAATTTCAATCGCGAGCCCCTGCCGGTATGCATGCGTGCCGGTAGGGGCTCAACGGTGAGTTGGTCGTCCTACAGACGATAGCCGACCTGTGCAACCACGGAGTGGATCGTGTTGTAGGTGGGGCCGCCCTGGTAATCCGGAATATCCAATATCCCGTTGTAACCTATACCCAGCATCAGATGCGCCGCGAGCGATATCTGGAAGCCACCGCCAACCGAGAGCATATCGTGGGGCTGGGCGTTTCGCCGTACTTCCTCCGACGTTCGGTACGTTCCCAACCGGCCAACCAGTCCCGTGTTTGCATACATGGCCAGCCAGTTGTTGAAGTCCACAACGGCGTATACGTCAACACTGATGCCGATCATCCCGGGGCGTATGGGAAGGCCACTGGTTGTATCACCCGGAAAATCGAACACCGTTGCACCGAGGCCCAGCCCGGAATATCGTCCGCACAGGCCGATACCGGAGTTGTTCGGCCCGTATCGTGAGTTGATCCAGATCACAGCAGCATGGCTCTCCGTCTGCGTTCCCTGTGCGTGTGCTGCCAACGACAGCGCAGAGATAATTACGCCGGAAAATGCGAGCAGCGCGGCGAAGCGTATGATGAAATTCATTGTGTTGAATAATTGTCGTGATGAATGTGTTGATGAACCGCAGGCGGTCTTACTGGCCGGTTTCGGGATCGGTGCTGTCGTCGGAATCATCACCGGAATTGACGGTATTCGATTCAAGTCGAAGCCGGCGCTCCATCTCCCGGGCGGCGGCACCCTCGGGAAATTCGCGGAGATAGGCATGGTAATCCGCCGTGGAAGCCGCAAGCATCGCCGCGCGGCGTTCGGCTTCCTGCCGGAATTCAGGATGCCGGCGCATGGCGGCAATTACCTCCGGGACTGTGGTATAGGTATTCATGTAGCGATACCGCAGCTCCGCCTGGCCATCAACCGTGGGAAACAGCCTCATGAACTCCGGAATTTCATCGTGTTGTAGACGGTCGCGAACGTGAAGGCCAACGGCGTCAACCAGGGGGCTGCCCGGAAATGCCGCCGCGAACTGCCGGGCATCTCCCAGCGTCCGGACCAATTGCGCCGCCTTCCACTGCGCTGAGTCGCGATGTTCGGGAAAACGTTCCGCCAGGTGGAGTGCCTCATCGAACGTTGCTGCGGTAGAAATATATCGGTCGATCGCGGCGGGTTCTGCCGGCAGCCCATGCACCAGCGATGCGAACGGGATCAACGAATCGCGCCCCAGCATCGGTATGGCTGAAGAAAGAACGGAATCGCGATGCGGACTTGTGGGAAATACGGCAAGGAATAAGCGCACATCATTCAACGAATGCACGAAAAAGGATGCGTCGGCATTTCGTGCGATTCCCCGGATGCCAGGCAACACCAGGCCGGGGTGGAGCGTGTCCACCGGCAGCAGGATCAGCCGGTCGTTCATTGCATCGAGCCACCGCCCGGCATTGTCCGACGTAACCGGCGGAGCATCGCCGCCGGTAATCAGCGTCAGGAGCATGCTGGAGGCCAGTCCTGTAAGACCGCCCAGCGCTGCATTCCCGATCGGCTGGACCTCCTTCCGGCGCTCCCACCCTGTCCATCGCAATCCGATATTCGAAGTATATCCCTTCCACGCGCCGAACGCAGTGGCGGTTCCGATGAACGTCCATCCGGGCCACGCCGTCCGGCTCTCGAACGTGGGATTGCTGTATTCCGTGATGCCGTTGCCAACGGCCGATGTGCCGGAACTATGCGGTACCAGCGTTGTGCAGCCGGCTGCTGCGTGGCCCAGAATAATCAGGAGCGCAAGAAGGCTCCGATGCACGGCATCCGCAGGGGACGGGCGTGCGCAATCATGGAAGTGTGGAGACATTGTGATATGAATGAATGGATGATTGATACAGCGGCCTCGTCCTGTTCGTGCCGCCGCCGCTACCGCATCCATGCGCGCATTACGTACGGATATCGGTACGTACAAAGTTGAGGCCATGGCTGCCTCCATCTGCTACGTATGGCCTACATACCGGCCGGGTTTGCTTGTGGAGGGAGAAACGGTCGGCCTGCTGCTGGGAAATGGCGGGATGATGAAAGCTCCGCGCCGCTGCACGCGGCCTTCGCCGAAGCGCAGCGCGTGATACGCCGGGAGCATGACGATCCGGTATTCTGGGCGCCGTTCGTGCTGGTGGGGGAGTAGAGGGCGTTGCCCGCGTGCCCTCACACACTGGAGTAACCGGCCGGATGACGAAGGCCGGGATTATCGAGGTGGCGGCGCGGTCTTTGGCGCAGGAGCATGGGCGAACAGCGGTTCCATGCATGGCGCGAAGAGTTCCTCACCCTCCGCACCGTCACGCGGCGGCATTTCGTTTCGTCGAACCCTCTGTACACTCCCCATCGTTCACCGCTATATTTGCCCCGATGAGGAGTACTCGATGATTGTACTGCATGCGGGGCTGGCCGGCGGCGCGCTTTATCTGTGGGGGGAGATTTCCGCGCCGGAATTATCCGAGGGTGGGGCCCGCGGGCGGCGCGGTGCAAAGCCTGTTCCGTATCGATATGATGCCGGCGTTGCCGGAATACGAGCGGCATGTGCTGCGATGGAACCGCTGCATGCGGTTGCGGCCCGCTCAACGGTGAATGCCGTCATCCGCCTTCCCTTCCTCGCCGGCATGCCGGTGCCTTCATCACCTCTCGTTGCCGATCCACCCCTCTCGCGTGCGTTACCGGTATTGCGTCCGTGTGGCATCACGGCCGTCGAGCTTTTGCCGGCGGAGGTGGCTGGGTTGATGGCGCACCTGCTCGAGCATGATCCGCCGGCTCCGGGTATCGTTGCCGGGACTACGCTGAAGTTCTGGGCGCAGGCATTTCGGCTGGCTGCGCGGCTGGTTGTGCGGGGTGAATTTCTGCCGGGCATTCTGTACGACGGAGCCGGGTTTCAGGCCTGCTGGGAACCGATGCCCGGCGCCGATGCCGTACGCCACGCACGCATGCTTGCCGGCGCAATGCCCGATGCCTGCCGTGCCCTGTCGATGAATGGCGCCTCGGCCCCTGCCACGCCACAGGCCGCGCTCGACGAATTTCTTGCAATCGTCGTTGATGCCCTGGTGCTTGGGGCACAGCAACCGTTGGGCGCGGCGAATTCATTACGCGGGCGCCGGCTGCGGCATTCGCGCAACGCTGCCGGCAGCTTCGATGAAAAGTGGCTGCATGCCCTGGGCGATTCCGAGGGGCGGATCTCCTGCAGGCCGGCGGAGTTCGAGGAGTTCTCCACACGCCTGGCCGAGTGGAAACGTCCGCTGCTTGTTGCCGCATCCACACCGTTCCGATTGTGTTTTCGCCTGGAGGAGCCCGGCAACGATGCCGCGGATAGCGGAATGGAACGGCGCATTGCAACCGATCGGCGGCGTGACGATGGTGGGGCATGGAACGTACGTTATCTGCTACAATCCACGGACGATCCGAGCCTTCTCATCGATGTGGCACGCGTGTGGGATGGCCGTGCGGATCGCGACCCGTTGCCGGGGAGCGAGGGGGTGAACCTGCGGGAATATCTGCTTGGTGCGCTCGGGCGTGCCTCGCGATTGCTTCCGGATGTAAGGGCCAGCCTGGATGGCCCTGCTCCTGGTGGCTACACGCTCGATACCACGAACGCCTATCGATTCCTGCAGGACGATGCCGGGTTGCTCGAGAGGGGAGGGTTCGCCGTGTTGCTCCCCGCATGGTGGACACGCAGGGGCGTAAAGCACCTTACCGCCAAGGCCATCGTGCAGAGCTCCGGGTTTGCCGTGCGTGCCGGCCTGACGCTCGATGCGATCGCCGCCGTCGACTGGGAGATTGCCTTGGGCGGGGAACCGATTTCGCAGGATGAACTGCGCCGGCTTGCGCGCTTGAAGGCGCCGCTGGTTCGGATGCGTGGCCAATGGGTGGAGTTGGACCCGGAGGCGATCGACGCGGCGTTGCGGTACTGGCAGAAACAACACCGCCGCATGCCGCTGCGCGACGTAGTCCGCATGGCCCTCGGGGCAGACCGTGCGCCGGGCGGTCTGGAGGTGGCCATCGAGGCTGGCGGTGCCGTGGGGCGGATGCTGGACCGGCTTCGCGGAACCGCGGCACCGGAGCAGCTTCCGGTGCCCGCGGGTTTTCACGGAACATTGCGTCCATATCAGGAGCGTGGATACGCATGGCTGCACTTCCTGCGCTCGCTCGGGTTCGGCGCCTGCCTTGCCGACGACATGGGATTGGGAAAAACTATCCAGGCCCTTGTACTGCTTGCGGCCGATCGCGATCCGAAAGGCAATGTATCGGACGCGGCACGGCCTGCCCTGCTGGTATGCCCCACGTCCGTCATGTGGAACTGGCGCAGGGAGGCGGAGCGCTTCACGCCCGATCTGCCGGTGATGATGCATCACGGTGCAGGGCGCATGAAGGAATCGACGTTCGTCCGCGAGGCCGGGCACAATGCCCTGGTAATCACCAGCTACGCGCTTCTGCATCGTGATCTCGCCCTGCTCCGATCGGTGGACTGGGCAGGTGTGATCCTGGACGAGGCGCAGAACATCAAGAACCCTGAAACCCGGCAGGCGCAGGCCGCGCGGGCGCTGCATGCCGGCTACCGCATCGCCCTTACGGGCACTCCAGTGGAAAATCATGTTGGCGACCTGTGGTCCATCATGGAGTTTCTCAACCCGGGATTTCTGGGCTCGCGCGCCGCGTTCCGGCGGGAGTTCCTTCTGCCGGTTCAAGCCGCGCAGGACGCCGCAGCTGCGGAACATCTGAAGAAGCTTACCGGGCCGTTCATCCTGCGCCGGATGAAAACCGATCCATCCATCATCACCGATCTCCCCGCGAAGCAGGAGATGAAGGTGTTCTGTACGCTTACACGCGAGCAGGCATCGTTGTACAAGGCCGTGGTGGATGAGATGGCGGCCGGACTGGATAGCGTTGACGGAATTCAGCGCCAGGGGATGGTGCTGGCGGGATTGCTGAGGTTGAAACAGGTCTGCAATCACCCCGCGCAGTTTCTGGGCGACAATTCCGCAGTCGCCGATCGTTCCGGCAAGCTGAACCGCCTTACCGAAATGCTCGAGGAGGTGCTTGCATCCGGCGATCGCGCGCTGGTGTTCACGCAGTTCGCGGAGATGGGCGCCATCCTCAAGCACCATCTTCAGGAGACCTTCGGTGTGGAGGTGTTGCTGCTGCACGGCGCAACGCCCGTGAAGCAGCGGGAGGCAATGGTGCAGCGCTTCCAGTCCGGCGAATCAGGCACCCCGATATTTGTTCTTTCACTGAAGGCGGGCGGCAGCGGCCTGAACCTGACGGCGGCGTCGCATGTATTTCATTTCGATCGCTGGTGGAACCCGGCTGTGGAAAGCCAGGCTACCGATCGCGCGTTCCGCATCGGGCAGCGGCGCAATGTGCAGGTGCACAGTTTCATCTGCGCCGGAACCGTTGAAGAGAAGATCGACGAGATGATCGAGCGCAAACAGAGCGTTGCCGCAACGGTTGTCGGCAGCGGCGAATCGATGCTGGCAGCGCTTTCCACCGCGGAACTGAAAAAGATCATCATGCTGCGTACCGCATCATCGGGCGAGTGAAGTAATCCCATGGGAAACATGATGGACGATAACTGGAATTTCAAGCCCTCGAAACCTCGCGAGGTGGTTGGCGGAATCAAGGCCCGCTCCAGGCGTGGAACGTTCGGCGAAAGCTGGTGGGCCCGGCGCTGGATCGAGGCGTTGGAGCGATTCGATTTTCGTGACCGGCTTGCGCGGGGGAGGGCGTACGCGCGGTCCGGGCAGGTGCTGCGTATCAGGATCGAGCCCGGTATCGTGACGGCAGACGTTCAGGGTTCGCGGGCGGAACCGTATGCGGTCACGATCGAGCTGCCGCAATTCACAACGAGGCAGTCCAATGCGCTCATTGCGGTGCTTGCGCGCCGAACCATCTTCGCCGCACGGCTGCTTGCCGGGGAGATGCCGGAGGATATCGAGGATGCCGTTCGCGATGCGGGCCTCTCGCTGTTCCCCGGCCGTGCGGGCGATCTTCATACCACATGCAATTGCCCGGACTGGTCCAACCCGTGCAAGCACAGCGCCGCCGTGTACTACCTTCTGGGTGAGGAGTTCGACCGCGACCCGTTCCTGATCTTCCGGTTGCGCGGCATGGAACGGGAACAACTGGCCGCGAAACTGGCTGCGGGCTCCGAAGCCGCTTCGCGTCCGGCCCGCGGGAAGAAGGCCGTCCAATCCATCCCGGCACAGCTTCCGCCGCCCGGGAAATCGTCCGGCAAGGCCCATGCCGCGCGGCAGCGTTCGGCGAAGGCACCGCAGGCCGTTGTGCAGGCAGGCACCACGGCACTGCGTGCGGACGTACGTGCCTTCTGGGGAGCCGGAATCGATATCTATCAGGAGTCCGTCGAGTTCCGCATTCCCTCCATCCCGGCCGCACTACCGAGGCAGCTGGGAGCGTTTCCCTTCTGGCGTGCCTCCGAACCGCTGGCTGATGCGCTGGCGCCCTACTACGATGCCGCCTCCCACCATGTCCTGCAGAGTGTCCTGGCCGGCCCGGACTTGCACGAAGCGGATGCCGATAGCGATCGCTGAGCGGATGCAGTGTAATCGGCGTGCACCATCATGCGATCTTCAATACAGACTCACCGTTGCGTTCCTCGGCGTCCTCGGCGGTCACCTGTCGCAGTCTCCGCCGACGCACGAGGCCGGGCCATCGCGGAGCCGGGATTCTACACCGTGCGCGCTTCCGTGGCGTTGAAGGAGGAGATCGTGATCTCCAATCCCATCGAGATCCGCGTTGCGCCGCCGCGCGGCTACGAGCAGGAATATTTCGCGCAGGACTTCTTCAGCAATGGCGTCGCCGCCGCGCTCGTCTTCGGTGGGGATGAGCGCACGTTCACCGTTGCCACGGCGGAACCCGAACGCGCGGCCGACCTGCTGACCGCAGCGCTCATGAAGAGTCCGGCGGCAGCGCTGGAGACATTCGGCGGCATCGGTTACGCCCGCTCCATGAAGCAGCTCGCGGCACTGTTGGAGGGGATGGTGCGCAAGCAGGAGGCCGAGGGCGTACGCAAGGTGGTGGCGGGGTAGAGAGACTGGGATGCGAAGCTGCCGGCCGGTTTGGGCCGGCCGGCGGCTTGCTGGTCAACGATTGAGAGAGGGGAGAATCATCCTGCCGGTACGGTTCCCTGTGGTGTGGCGGGATTGTTCATCACGGAAGTCCAACCTTCCATCAGCACGCCCGGTATCGGCCGCGTTGGAATCTCCGATGATTGATCCGGCGACGCGGCCTCAACGCTCCGTTCGCCGCCGAACGCGCGGCATGGAGATGAGGCCGCCGTGGATGGAGCAGGATTGGCATGATCACTTCACCAGCGAGTACGCCAGAAGCTGCTGCAACGACGTGTTGTTCTGGATCTTCGCGAACGCGCCTGCCGTGCGTGCGTACCAGTAGTTTGTGATAACCGTTCCCGAGCTGGTGGAGGACCACACGTTATTGTGCCACTCCTCCGTGGAGTCCCGTGTGACACGAATGTGCGCGCACGCAAGCGACTCCTGGCCCACCTGTATCGGCTCCTCGCCGAGGTACTCCACCGTCCAGTTGCTGGAGAAGTTCATGGTGGTACCTCCTTCGGAGGCGAGGCCCGGCTTGGTGATGGTCTCATAGGTGGAGTGCGACGTGGTGGGCGTGCGGCTGCAGACCGGCAGGCGCAGATACCATCCCCCTTCGTCGATGGATGAATGCACGTACGCCCACTCGTCACCATCGGCGCCGTAGGGTGCTGTCAGCGCCGGCATGCCATGCGTGTGATGGAGAAGCACGTTGTGTATCGTGCTGTCGGTGGGTGACGATCCGGACACGACGGAGTCCGTGAAAACATACGTTGTGTGCCCGAAGCCCGGGAATGTTCCCTCTATCTGGTAGTAGTAGGTGCTGCCGGGTCTGGGAACGAATCCGCATTCGCCGGGGCCGGGAACGTTGGCCGTGTCCGGCTCGGTAGGCTGGTTGCTGCTGCTGGAACAGGATGCCGTGGCAAGTGCCAGAGCGATAGCGAGCGACGGCATCTGGGCTTTGCGAATCTGCTGCATGATCCGGGGCATGGCAGGGGGCTGTTTGGTTGGGGGAAGATCACGGCCGGCATCTGCGCCGGCTCCGGTACCGGAAAGGATTGATCCTGCCGGTGGAGCGTTCGCTCTATTCGATATCACGCAACATAAACACCGCTCTGTCCGGATCTTCTCACGGCAATCGTACCGGAGCGTGGGAATGGCGTTGTCCGGTGGATCCTGTACGTGGCGTTCGGCGGCTCGTTCGAACTGAGCCGGCCGGTGATCGTGTTGTCCGCTCTGTTCCGATCGCCCGCAAACTGCATCCGGGCAGGGGGTGCGTCCGTGCCGAGCATCACGGCGCATCCGACGGCGAACAGCTGAACGTGCCAACGTTGTGCCGGGAAACTGGTTGTGGTGCTTGCGATTCCCGCGATGCCTCTCACACAATTCTCTTCCTGGAATGGCCCGGGGTGGATATTCATACATCTGCGTGCTGCCGGGCACGACGAAATCCGATCTCAGTACCGGCGTATACCGCTGTGGGCTGCGCGCCACGGAGCGGAGTCTTGCGATGCAGGAGGGGGATTGGGTGGGGGAATCACACCGCGCCAGATATATCCCGGCAGTGCAACAATGCCGAAAATAGTGTGTGCCGCCGTGTGATGCTGCAACGTTGTCGCATCGGGATGGTGGGTGGCGGTCGGCCTGCGAAATGAACCGCTGCACGTTGCTTTCACGTCGATGCTCGAATCCTCCTGCACTGCAGCCTACCCCATGCGGTGCCGCTTCGCGCTCGAACGTACGTGCAACCGGAGGTGCGTCCGGGAGCGCGCGGGCCGGGTTGTCTCCATCCCGGTTCTTCGCTGCCGGCCTGATCGGGATCATTTTCTTCGCGCTCCCCATTCGATAGTATGCCCGGAGACATCGACGCTCTGTCTCCAGATCACAGGAGCCGTTGGATGAATCCTGTTTCGCATAGAGCAGAACGCAGAACGATATCCGGAGAGATGCCGCCGAGCCATGGCCCACAATGGCCGAACGCACGGCTTTACCGCATGCTGTGTAGCTGCGGGGTCGCGGCATCGATTCTGTACGTTGTTGCGGACATCATAGGGTCGCTCGTGTATTCCGCCTACAGCTACACCGATCACACCTACAGCGAACTGCTGGCGGTCGGCTCCCCGGTGCGGCCCTCGATGATCGCGCTGAGTTCGGCTCCCTACGCGTTGCTGATGATGGCCTTCGCGGCCGGCGTCTGGAATGCCCGCAGTGCGAAGCGTACTGCCCGCGTCACCGCGATGCTGCTGCTGGGCTATGCCGCTGTTGGCCTCGTAACCGGACTGGTGTTCCCGATGCACACTCGCCAGGCGCTGGCGGCCGGAGAGGCGGGGCTGCGCAATGCCATGCATCCGGTCGGGACGGCGGTGATGTCGCTCCTGCTGCTTGCGGCGATGGGCTTCGCGGCAACGCTCATCGGCGGGCGGTTCCGGTACTACACCCATGCCACCATCCTCGCGCTCCTCCTCTTCGGCATCCTGACAAGCCTCCAGGCAGGGCGGATGACCGCCAATCTGCCGACGCCGTGGATGGGGATGGAGGAACGCGTCAACATCTACGGGACGATGCTCTGGATGGCGATCCTAGCCGGCGCGCTCCGGCGGCGTGGCCCGGAGTTGCATGACGGCCCG
>JAFDZV010000060.1 GCA_018266795.1 Bacteroidota bacterium
TCCTCGGCAGGCTGAGAGTGAAGGGCATTCCCTGCGAACGAGGATACCAACAGGCCGGCCAGGAGGATCACCCACGCAAATGGATGGGCATGGCGAATACGATGCGCACGTCGTTTCATCACGGCTACAATGTGCTGATGTTGTGATCTGCGAATTGTTTGTTGCGATTACCTCTCGCGCAGCCATCCAGAACGACAACCACATTGCCGCACATCCGGGGATGCGGAACGAAGCGGGCACCGGCAGCACCGTGTTCCGTTATTTCGCGATCGTCCCATGCGGAACCTGCAGGTTGGTGAGGATCGCACCGTCGGCACCGGGTCCGGCGGTGAGCGTGCCGCAGGATGTTCCGAGCGAGGTTCCGCTCGCACCGCCCCATGCATGTCTGGTAAGATTCGAAGGGGAAGCATTGCTGCCGGTCAACCAAACGCAACCACCGCCGCCGCCGCCGCCCGTCCCCTGGCAACCTTCGGCATCCTGCCCATGTCCGCCATCCACACTTGCTGTCACAGAGCTGGCAAACGATCCAACGTCCAACAGAATTACACCACCGGCACCGCCGCCGCCTCCCGGCCGATGGTCCGTGACGTCCGCATACAATTGCGGGCCGCCTTCAGCAAGAATCTTATGTCCGCCACCGTAGATCTGATTCGCCTGCACATACACGATGCCGCCGCCGGCCATGCCCGGAGCGTGCTTTCGGAATGGATCGATTCCACCCCATCCTCCACTGCCTCCGAGAAATATCCGATTGCTGTCATTGCCATAATGCAGCGCATAACCACCAATGCCCGGATAATTATCTCCGTTTGAAGGGACTGTATTCTTACCATTCCCGCCGTGGCCGCAGTTTCCACCACCTCCGCCGCCCCCTCCGACCGATGTCATGTCGTCGACAATAAACTCAGTGTTTCCAAAGAATTCGTTTCCGCCACCACCGGCATTTGCAAGCGCACCCTTGGCGGCATTGTAGGAGGGTGCCGCCTTGTGAATACCTTCACCCTTGAGTCCACCTGAATCACTTCCTGCCCGGCAGGAGTACAGGAGCGGTCGCCACGCTGTTGCAACGAGATTGCGGTAGTCCGTATATGCCGCCGCGGAAGGGAAATTGAGCGGACCATACACAAGGCCATCTCGGAACCCGGCTCCGGTGGCCGTGATATCCGCATTCATGGTTATCGTTCCGCTGGCAATCAATGCAACCACGCCACCGGTATACCCATCCCATGGTTTCGCTCGAATGGTGTCCGCAATCACCACATTGTTGTACTGCGGCACTCGAACAATCTGAACGCCATCGCTCAGTGTGTAGGTGCGCGCCAGTTCGCACGTCAACTCGATTGTATACCCGTTGACATTGTCTATGGTCGCGAGTTCATAGTTGCCGGCGTTGTGCAGGTCGGTCACGCTGCCGAAGCTGGAGGTATCCACGAGTTCAACATCAGCTCCCTGCAACTGCAGGATCAGGATCTTGTCCCCAGCCTTGAATCCGGCAGGGTTCTGGACATTGAACGCGGCATTGTTGGTACACTCGAAGAAGGTTACGAGCGTATACCGGTTGATCACGCCGGAAATCGTATCGGTCTGCGCGTGGCAAACGGTTGCCGTCAGGCAGAGCAATAAGGTCCCTATCACCCACGCGTACGCGGGGCGTAACCGAAGTGTCTTCTTCATGATTGTATTCCTGTTCAGCCGGTTCGTGGCTCGTTGTCCTGCGCCGTCATGGCCACGCTACGAGGCCAAGGGACTCGAGTTAGCGTTCGACATTTTCTCCTATTCCTGAACGATCACAGGAATACTTGCGCTGGTGCCACCCGCTTCAACGGTGCAGAGATAGGCTCCGGCAGCAAGTCCCCCGGTAGGTATCACACCTTCGAAACCGCCCGGCATGGATTGTTCCATCGTGCGTGCATCAACAGTCTCACCAAGCATGGAGACAAGACGCATGCGTGCAGAATGCGCACCCGCAACGTGGCAGCGTACATGTACTTCTCCTCGTATCGGGTTAGGATATGCTGCGATGTCAACCGTGCTGGAGGTGCCGGGAGAGGCCGGCGCGGTTGCCGCCAGCGAAAGCGGCCAGAGGATGGTACCGCGCGGCGTCGTGTAGATCACTGCAAAGTCTCCCTTCGGACTCACACGGATGGTGGAGCCGCGCAGCAACGTATCGCGCGCGAACTCCCGAATATGGGAGCCGTCCAATCCGCTCCAGAGATCGAGTGCCGGAGTCTGATTGTAGCGGCGCGTCAACGACACAAACCACCGGTTCCCCGGCACGATATCCATCACCATCAGCGCAATTGTATCCGGGTTATAGAGCATCTTCAATGCAAAGAGGGTGTCGTTCGCACCCACATCGAATACGAGAGGAGGATCGTACTGGCGGGAAATTGCAAGGCGCGAGCCATCCGAAGTATAGCTCAGCTCTCGTATGAAGCTTTCCTTCGTCACAAAGGTGTCGACATGATTGTCGGCGATGCGAAGCCGCAGAATGTCGTATGTCCCGGGGTTCCGCAACAGCGCATACGTCCCGGGATAATCCGTAAGTATCTCGAACTGGTTGACGTCTATCGCGTTCAACGCGCCATCGTAATGCCCGGTTGCGATGTTCCATCGCTCGTACTGCGGCTTCGGGACGGTAACGCCGACAATCATTTCGCGCCCGGAATCCGTGACATTCGTGGAATACACCTGGCGAAACACCTTGAGCGATCCGATCGTTGCACCCGAGCGCCAATCCCTGACGATGAAGGTGCTGTCCTGTACGATAGCGATGCTGACAACCGATGTATCGCCCGCTGCAAACGCATAGAATATCGGATGGTCGGTCTTGAAGTCGAACATGGGGAACGCCGCACCAACACGCCTGCCGGTCTTCAACTCCCAGATTCGGGCGCTGTCGGACGCCTGCGTCATCATGTAGCGTCCGTCGCGCGTGAAGTCGGCATGCTGTACGTTGCCGGCATCCAGAATGAGGATGGAGTCTCCCCCCTGCGCCCACGCCGTGCAGCACATGAATGCGAGGAACAGGATCGAGAGAAGGAGAATATGTTGTTGATTCCGGATCATATGCGTTGAAATTGAGGTGTCGCCTCCAATTGAACGATCAACACGCGAACGGATACGCAGTGAAAAACGAGCGCCAACGTTCGCACTATTGTGCAAAGAAATATCGCTTCCCGTTCATCGTAAGCCAACCGTCGGCATAGCTCGATATGGCGGTATCACCAGGCCCGACAACCTGATGCCACTCGCCATTACGCAAGCCGTTGGCGTATGGGCCATATTCACGCAGCGTGCCATCGGCCTTACAGTATCGCACCATGCCATTTCCATCACGAAGGGTTCCGTAGTCGAACGAATGCCCCAGTGAATCCCATTCACCGAGAATTCCCCACAGCCGATCATCCTTCATAATTGCATCTTCTCGCTTCTGGCCATTCGCGTAGAAATACGTCATCCTCCCATTTGCCTTTCCATCCCGGTAGCAGGCAATGGTCATCGGCTGCCCGTTGGGGTAATATGTGCGCCCCGGTCCAACAAGCTTGCCGTACAGAGCATAGCCCACATACGTAATGTGGCCGCTGCTGTCATAACTCTCCAATTTCCCATGAGCAATGTTCGTATCGCGACGGAGCGCTGTGTAGACATCACGCGCGCCGTCTTTTTCGTGTCGAACGATCGTGACTACACTATCGGGATCGGCATGGAACGGAGCTGCCGACGTGTCGCACAGGAAATACTGCAACGAATCACCGAAGCTCCTCTGCTCTACCGCTCCCTGACCACTCCCATGCTTGGATTCTCCAGAGAACTTGGAACAGGAGTTCAGGAACGCAATTGCAACAACTATCAGGCATATGCAGCGCATCGTTCAATCCTCGTTATTTATCTGCGAGCGGGGATCGAGAGGGTAGATGCCGGTGTCGGAACGTCTCTCCCACGCGATCCGCCGTTGGGAAGCGGCATCTTCGCGGCCACATTCTGTCTCATCATTGATGCAAACTGCTCCGCGTTCATACCGGGATATGGCGTGTACAGCTTCGCATATTCCTGATCGGTTCGATTCAGAAGAGCGCTGCTGTGGCCGATCACGAGCGGAGCATCGGCGATCAGCTGACTTCTGTTATCATACAACCATTTTCCAAGCCTTGCCATCTCTCCCCATTGTCCAACGGTGTACCGGGCACCATCATCAAATGTCGGCTTGCGCCCATCGAGGACATAGTTTGCAAGATCCCGCTTCTGCATCATGGTTGTCCCCTTCGCACCCAAAACTCCGAGAGTGCTCGCAGAATTGACAGTCTGGATAGATATCCCAGCCTTGTACCAAGCTTCAGCAAGAGGATTGCACAACTCCTCAACGTTTTTCGGCATCTCGATAAACTTCTTCCCCTCCTGAAAGAGCGAGATCGCTCCGCCGGTATTCCCCAGCCACGTTCCTTCAACCTCCTTGGCACCCGGAGCCTCCGGATTGTCGGGCTGCTCCGCGCCGGCCTCCTCGAGTTTCTCCTTCATCTCCTTGGTGAAATGCCGTTCATCGGCAGTAACCACCAGGTTATTGGCGCCAAGCGTAAATCCGCCATTCTGAATGACATTGTACACGTCGATAACCTTATCCCCTGTGACGACCTTGGTAAATGCCGTATTTGTCGGATAGAACTCCAATCCATCAAGATCCACACCCTGGATGCAGCGATCCATCGCGTATGCATACGGGCTCCAGCCCGGATAGCTTCCGGCCAATGGATCTTCGCTGAGGAACCGTCCCAGTCGTGGGTTATAGATTCGTGCGCCGTAGTCGTAG
>JAFDZV010000061.1:0-2363 GCA_018266795.1 Bacteroidota bacterium
ATTCTTCAGTCTGGTGGACACATCCCTCTCCACTTCAAAACACTTATTATTCATTGGTGGCCAGGATGGAGATTTTGAAGAGAGAAAGCTGGTATCGCTCGAATGGGTATTAGAGGCAGCACAAGCGTTTTTTGAGAGGGGGGAGTTAAAACCATCCATGAACTGGGTGAGCGATCGCTGAATAGCGTTGCCGGACCTTGGGCGAATTGGATGCCGCATGCGATAAACTCGGCATTCAACAATCAGAATCGGAACGAGCACCTGCTCCTCCCAATCGATCGAAAACGCCCGGTGACTTCGAGCAATCCGGAGTCACCGGGCGCGGATGTTCCTTGACAATTCAGCAGCGGCGAGCGGCAGACGTACAACAACCAGGAGCCGGACCGTGAGACGGGGCTGTATGATCTCTCGGACCGGAAGATGGACCCGGAGATGGGGCGGTTCGTGAGCCCGGACCGGCTGTGGGAGAAGTTCCCGAACATGAGCCCGTATAGCTACTGCCGGAACAACCCGGTGCGGCTGACGGACCCGACGGGGATGCAGACGGAGGAGGACGATTTTGACTGTGAGCGGGCGGCGGACCGGATGCTCGAAGACGATGCTGCGCGGGCGGCGGAGGCATCGAACAACGCACCGAAGCCGACCGGACGTGTGCGGGAATGGATGGGACCAGAGGGAGAAACGGAGTTTGATGATCCCGAGCCGACACCCCCGACCATGCGGGATCCGCAGGTACAGAATACGCCGGAGGGGGAGCTCCGAGAGCAAATGACCCGGAACTCGTCCGGCGTTCCACCAGCGGAGAATTTGCCGCGTACCCCTGGGATTGAGGAGATGGTCAATGCGTTAACTGGCCAGCATGCATCGGGACTGGAGGACGAGCCGTCGATTCCGCCGGAAGATCCCTCGCCATCTCCAAGGCAAAATGTACCTTCGCCAGCACGCGGAAACTTTGCTACCGAGTCGCAGCTACAGGACCACTTCATGCGACATGGAGGCGACTTTGGTGCAATAACTGCTGGAGAGTATGAGCAACAAGCTGCTGAATTTCTGAACGGGCCGCGCGGTTCGGAAACATTAGAAAGAGTACGGTCTAACGGCGATATAGTACGATACAACCCGTCAACGGATGAGTTCGGTGTCGCAAAACCCGATGGGACGATTAGAACGTACTACAGACCCAACCCGGCCGTACATGGCTACCCAACAAATCTGGACTACTTCAATGCACAATAATACAACCTTCGAGTGCCCCGTATGTGGCTTTTCTGGTTTATCTAGCCCACCATACGATGAGCATGGATGTGCGTCGTTTGATATCTGCCCCTGTTGCGGTACAGAGTTCGGGTATGACGATGCAACCCGTTCTCATGCAGACTTACGGAATGCTTGGATATCTGCAGGAGCCAAGTGGTATAGCAGTTCGGTAAATCCACCGGATGACTGGGATGCCGCCGAGCAATTGCGCAGTGCTAGTTTCTCTACATCTCCGTCAGCATGACCAATGGTGATCATAAAACTTCGCATTGGCGTCGATTGGCACAAGGCCAATTGGGTGTTCCGATGACTTACTGATGATGTAGAGGCACTGGCTCTAAGCGATCCATCCATGGTTCATACAATGCAGGTTGGCGGTTGGCACGGAATGCTTGCGCTGGATACTATGGATGAGGAAATGGCTACGCGAATAACGTTGGCAATGCGTGCCGTTGCGCAAGATGTAGCGGAAAATGGTCCACATAACATGACCCCCGACCGGGAGCGTGATGTCGATGGGCAGCGGATGTATCGTGAATCGATGATCGAACTGATTGATCTTATTGACAACGGGTCTTCTGCCGGCAGTTAGTAGATAGCGAAAGTTGTCCGCACCGTTTTTCTAAATGGGCGGTCGGACCGGCGTGCGCCCGTGCAGCCATCCGGCGTGAGCCGGATTTGTGGAGTTGCATTGTGCCATCTGATATGATGAAGGCCCGCTCCTCCCAATCGATCGAAAACGCCCGGTGACTTCGAGTAATCGGAGTCACCGGGTGCGGATGTTCCTTGACAATTCAGCAGCGGCGAGCGGCAGACGTACAACAACCAGGAGCCGGACCGTGAGACGGGGCTGTATGATCTGAGTGACCGAAAGATGGACCCGGAGAGCGGGCGGTTCGTGAGCCCGGACCGGTTGTGGGAGAAGTTCCCGAACGTGAGCCCGTACAGCTACTGCCGGAACAACCCGGTGCGGCTGACCGATCAGACGGGGGAGCAGAGGGAAGAAGATGAGTTCGGTCTCTCGCTACCGAGCAACCGGGTAATGCAAACACCGCAACGGCACCGCGTGCGACCACAAAGCCGTCAACGACGCGTCATGGCCGGCG
>JAFDZV010000061.1:2417-15025 GCA_018266795.1 Bacteroidota bacterium
GGAGCGACCACTCTGTCGCCGTGAGGGCAGAGGCCGCTCCCTGCGGGGAGCTTTGGCCTCGAAGAGGATGGGGCGAGCTACAGACAGGATGAGATGACAGAGGACGGTTGACGTTGCGGTGCAACCAGTATTCGATTTTGAGTAGTGCACGGGCGGAATGCCGCTACGGAGATGTGGCGTGCGAATGTCGTTCAGCAACAGGCATCATGGTGCGGAGCAAACAGGGCAACGGCACCGCGTGCGACCGCAGAGCGGTCAACGACGCGTCATGGCCGGCCGGCGCCGGAGTTACGGCCTGTCTGTAGCCGGCGCCTTCTCCCGTGATGAAGAGCTCCGGAAGGAGGCCCCCTCTGCTCACCCCCGCATCTGCTGCACCAGCGATGCGGCCACCAGAATCATGGGCAGGCCCGCTGCAAGCGTGGTGAGCGCATGCCATGCAATCGGCCGATGCGCCTCGAGATGCCGGGCCGGTATCATCCGTTCGGCGAGCGACCCGGTCAGGTGGATCAGATTTGCCAGCACGATCCAGACGATGCACTGAACGCCTGAGGCAATCAGGCTTGGAATCACGGTGAAGAGAGTGAACGCAGGGCCGGGCCCGCGGCCGGTAATGCCGATGGTTATGATGACGTTGAAGACGATTGCGGCGAGTGTGCCGGCAATCACTATCCGCAGGTAGCGTGTCCGGTGTGCCGACCACCACTGCGATGTGGTGGGTACGGGGCGAGGATAGGGAGGTGGTTCATCGTTCGTTCCATTCTCTCCGTTGATATGGTCTTCTGTCATGTTCCCTCCGGATCGATGCCTGTCTTCGGTAGTGCATGCGCCCCCGGTTCATCGCTCACGGTGCCGCGAGCGTTGCGCGCATGGAGCCGGCGGCGGTGCGTTCCACGGCGAGGCTCCCGCCAACCACCGCCATCATGGTGCCGTGCAGGGCAAGACCCCGGCCGCTTCCTCCGTTTGCCGTACGGGTGTTACGGACCGATCCGTCGCCGTTGTCCTCGATCGCAAGCTCGAAGCCGTCGCCCCCCCGCGCGGTGATGGTGACGCGAAGCGGCGTGCCGTCCGTGCGGCGGGCATGGCGATCGGCGTTGCGGAGCACCTCGCGTGCGGCGTAGAAGAACACCTCCGCCGTTGCCGGAGCGAGATGCATGGCGGCCTGCTCGGCGCCGGGCTCCACGTTCCAGACCACCTCCTCGAATGCCGTTCGCATCTCGCCCGAGAGTATCTGCCGGAGCGTTCCGAGCACTCCCAGCTTCGCGACGGTTGCGGCGGCCGGCATCGGGAGGTCGCGCAGCAGACCGGAGATGCCGCGATGCAGATCGGTCATGGTGGCGATCGCCTCCGCGCGCGCCTCGCTCCCGGCTCCGGAGGCGCTGATGGCGAGCATGGTGGCGTGGATGCGGGGGAGCACGTCATCGTGCAGCACGCGGCGCGTGCGGGCGTCGGCCACCTGGCTCTCCGCCATGCGCTGGCGCTGCAGCAGCACCAGCCGCCGCGCCATCTCCGTGCCGGCCATCATGTCCACCATTCGCTCGCCGCTGGAGCGGGCAATCTCCATCTCCTCCTGCGTGTAGAGACCATCATCCAGCTTCTCGCCGAGCAGCAGCGCGCCAACCAGCCCGCGATCGCTCCGAAGCGGAATCGCCCAGACGCATCCGTCGAACTCCGCCGGGGTGAGCGGCACGGAGAGCGCCTGCGACCGGTCCAGCACCGCGGCAAGCCTGGGCATCAACTCCGGATTCATGGAGCCACCCTCCGGCCACGCAAGCGGCTTGCCGGCGAGCGGCGCAAGCGCCCCGAGCGGCGCAAGGTATGCCTGCCGCGCACCGAGCACCTCGCGGCAGAGCGCGCGGAACGGGACCGCAACCGATGCGTCCCCCTCGTCCCGATCCTCGCGATGGGCGCCGAAGACGTTCACCATGTGTTCGTACAGTCTCCCGCTCCCCACGAACGGCCGAAGGTTGGCCAGGTAGCGCTCGCGGCCGATATAGGAGCGCCAGTTGAGCAGAGCGTAGAAGGCGGCGGCGAGGATGGTGGTGCCGAGGAGCGTCCAGTAGCGCGGTATGCCCAGCTCGATCGCGGCGCCGGTCCCGACGCCGAACACGGCGGCCAGGAGAAGCGCATTCCTCCAGTGGCGGCGAAGCCCCTGCCGCGGCAGCGTCTTGCCGGTGAAGATCTCGTAGGAGACGACGGCGTTGCCGATCAGCACGAACGCCACGGCGATGGATCCGCACGCGGCCAGGTCCAGCCACGCAAGCGGCAGCCGGAGCGAGGTGATGGCGATCTGCCCCTCCACTGCCCGGTAGAGCCAGAACATGGAGCCGATGGCGAGCAGCGCAACGCCGAACTGCAGGAGCGTTGTGGCGAGCAGCCACGGCCGCGCCCGTCTGCGCGCGATGTCCGCGATGGTTCCGGATGTCGCGGAGATGGAGAGGACGCACTCCAGCGCAACGCCGATGCATGCGAGGATGTAGAGCGCGTAGACGTATGGCAGTTCGCCCGTGCGGAGCAGAATGTCGAACTCCGCATAGGCGCCGCGCCCGCCCGCATCGGCACCACGGGCCAGGCCGGCCGATACCACGATGAAGGCCACGGCCAGCGCCAGGAGCCCGAGCGCCAGGAGGGCAGCGATGCGCACGGTTCTGCCGCGCCCCGGCCGTCCGCGCCAGAAGTCCGCGAACCAGAACATCGCCACCGCCCAGCCGTAGGGAAGGCCGATGATCGGCGCCCATCCAACGAACCACCACTCGCGCAGGCGCGCGGGAAGCGCAAGGAACTCGCCGTGCAGCATCACGGCATGGAAGAGAAAGAAGCACGCGGCGGCCAGCATGCCGAACCCCGCAAGCCAGATGCCGAACCTGCGGTGTTCCGCGTTCAGAAGAATGGTAAGGCCAAGCCAGACCGGGAGGAGGATGTTGATGATGGAGAGCGCAACGAGCGCCCAGTCCAGCCACGGTACGCCAACGATCATCCCTTCCACGGCACCATCTCCCCTCGCTCGTTGGCCACGTGCGGCGTGCCGTCCGCATCCCACTCGATCAGCCGCCCGGCCTGCACGATGATGGCGGCGCGCGTTCGGGCGATCTTCTCGTCGGCAGCGTTCTCCACCAATCCCCATGCGGCATAGATCTGTCCGTTCGTTCTGCTGATGGTGCGCTTGTCGCGGAAGCCGACGCGCGCCGCGATCTGTTCGTTGCTCATGCCGAGCGCCAGCATGCGCGCCACCTCGCGTTCGTTCGGTTCCAGCAGCGCCATCGGCGCATGCTGATCCTTGTGCCGCACCTCCTGCACGCGCCACTCGATGTCGGGATCGATGATGCTTCGCCCGGCCACCGCATCCTTCACCAGCGGCACGATCATCTCCGGCAGCAGATAGTTGGACTTCCGCACGTAGGCGTAGTGGCTCAGGATGCCGGAGCCGCGGAAGGCACGGTAGTAGGCGTCATCGTCCTGAATCGAATAGAACACCACCGGCATGCGCGGAAACTCCCGGCGAATGGCAATGGCGGCCTCGATGCCGTTCATCGCGCCGGCAAGCTGCACATCCATCAGGATTGCCTGGGGCGGATTTCCCAGACAGTACTCCAGTGCATCCTCGCCGCTCTCGCAGCCGTGGACCACCTGTATCGTTCCCGTTGCGGCCAGGCCCGCGGCCATCGCCGGACGCAGCTTCGGATTATCCTCGACAAGCAGAAGTGAGATCATAGGGCAATCAACCGTCGGTTTGAACCGCATGCATGGCTGCATGCGCCGATGCCGCATGCGCGAAGCCTTGGGCGCGAGCCCGCAGGCGGGGGACCGCAGGCGGGGGACCGCAGGCGGGGGACCGCAGGCGTTGCGGGAGGCGCCGGTCTCGTACTGCAGGCCGGCCTCACAGGCGGAGCGCGGGCGTACGCTCATCGTGATCCGGTCCAACGTCTCCTGCAGGTCCAGATCCACCACCAGGACCAGGGCCTCATCCCCCTTCACCGGAAGGAGACATCGCAACCTCGTCTCCGCCGAACACGGGAGGACCTGTCGACCCGCCGGGTGCCGCTGCGCATCGGCGCGCCCAATGTTCCCCCGTCCGCGCCCGTTGGCCTCCCGGCCGGCCAGGAATGCCAACGTACACACAACGCCTGCACCAAACGCCAGCATCACGATTGCCAACATACCGAATGCGTCCCGAGTGTTTGAACGATCACCGGCCGCGAAGTCCGCGCGACCCGTGGCGAACATAGTTCCCGTACAGCCCGGCTCCCAAGCACTCAGGTGCGCATCCTTCCGGACGCAGATGGTGGCACGCCGGTTCCCCGCAGGGCCATGTTTGCCACCGCATCAGCGCACAACCGAAGCCGACGGCCCATGATGCCTTCCGGGAACGGGAGGGGCCGCCGAACACGACAACCGCACAGGAGAACGGCAATGAACTGGGTGCATTATTTCGAGAGGAACCGCGAGACGCGCCGCACGATTCCGTGGGAGCGCGGGATTACCGTTGAACCGCATGTTCGCGGACCGCTTGTTCGATCGCTGCAGCGCTTTCAGATCGGGGAGAGCGGCGAGGGGCGGCACATGAAGCGCGGCGCCGCGAAGACCGGCAACGCGGAGTATGCGCGTGCGGTACATCTGTTCATCGAGGAGGAGCAGTATCACTCGGCAATCATGGGGCAGGCGCTCGATCTGCTGGGAGCGCCGAGGTTGAAGGGACATTGGAGTGATATCCTCTTCATCGGGTTGCGCCGCATGATGGGGCTCACGTGCGAGGTGCTGGTGCTGTTGGCGGCGGAGGTTGTCGGCCGCAACTTCTTCCGGACCGTGCATCGCGGGGTTGATGACGATGCGCTTCGCACGATGTTCGCGCAGATGATCGCCGATGAGGAGGCGCATGTCGCGTTCCAGACCGATCAGCTTCGCGCCGCGATGGCCGCCATGCCCGCGCCCGCCCGTCCGTTCATGCGGCTTGCGTGGTGGGCCGTCTACAACGGCGCCTTCTTCGTTGTGGTCTGGGATCACCGGCACCTGTTCCGTGCGCTGCTGGTATCACCCACGGAGTTCATGAGCGATTGCGACGGCACGTACGATGAAGTCTGCTCCGTGCTCTTCAGCCGGCGGGATGCCGTGCGCCCGGCTGCTGCCGGAGCAGTCCGCCGTGCCGGCGGAGCGCTCTGAAATGCCGGCTCCTGTGCGCACCATCCGGTTGCAGCGCTGTTCGATGCAACCGGATGGCGATCGGCCAGTCAGGGCCATCGTTCCATCGTCGTTGCAAGCGTGCACGAATGAACAGGGGGAGCGAACGTTGGGCATCCACCGTTCGCTCCCCATCGCTGTCGCCGCAGTCCTTCGTATGCAGGAGCCGTTGATGGCTCGTGCATCGTCGCTAGTGGCTGCACTCCGGATGCGCTGCGTGCCACGAGGCGATCAAGCCGGTAATTTCAGCGCTCGTGGTGGCATTGACCTGCACGAAGTTGTTTTCCGCCGTGCTGTATTGGCCCTGATTGCCGGACTGATTGGCGCTGATGCAGTTGTCGAATGCGTCGGCAAGCGCAATTGCCTGCGGGGTACCGATGGAACGGATGTATGCAGACAGTTCCTGCGCACAAAGCAACTCACTGGTTGTGAACGGCACCAGCGGCCAGGAGAGCGGGCTTCCGCCCGCACCGGTTCCGCAGATGCACATGGCCCAGTCGGCACCCGAGACACAGTTGCACGTTCCGGGAGCAGGGCACGTGACATTGCATGAATGCCGTCCGTCGGTTGATGAAGCCGAGCAGCTGCACTGCGCGCTTGCGGTGCTGCCGGTAATTACGATGGTGGTTGTCACCATGATGGCCGTGAGTACAATCGCCGCGATGACGTTCGAAACGTTCGGTCTGCGCATGATGGTCTCCGTGATAATGGATGATTGAGGGACGTGCGCCGTCCGATGCGATGAGCGCCATCGTATCAACGGCGTGTGTGTCGAATGGGGGATTGGATTTCAACAGTGAGATACGTGTCAGATGGCTCGCCGCATGTGGCGGACGTGGCGAATAGTCTCAAGGTACTCGGGTAGCTGCTGGAGAAGGAGTACATGTTTGTGTACTCGGCAGCTTCGCACATGCCTGCAACTGATCCTCCGATAAACATGAGATTATCGCCGCATGCACCTCCGTCGCTACATTCGCAGCGGCGCGTGCCCCACTCGCTTCGGTGGATCGTGCCATCGGACCCGGGACCCTCATGATCGGCAACAACATGAACACGCGTTCCTCTTCACACATCTCCATTCTTCGGCCGCTGCTGCCTTTCGCGCTTATGCTTGCAGCCTTGTCGCCGGCTGCCTCGCAGGCACTCGAGCAGGGGAAGCCGGCGCCGGACTTTTCCGTGACTGCATTGGATGGGAGCACGTTCAAACTCTCGGATCTTCGCGGGAAGGTGATTGTGCTGAACTTCTGGCACGTGACATGTCCTCCCTGCATCGAGGAAATGCCCGGGCTCAACACGATTGTGCAGGAGAATGCCGGAAGGGATGTGGTGTTCATCGCGCTCTGCTCGGATGGGCGCAAGGCGATTCGCCGATTTCTGAAGAAGCATCCATTTGCCTATCACATCGTGGAGAATGCGGATTCGATCGATGATCTCTACGGTGTCGAGGGGCATCCCACGCACGTTGTGATCGATCGTGATGGAAACGTTGCCACGCTTCTTCTCGGCGGCGGCTCATTCGCGCCTTCGCTGGTGCGTGCCGGCATCACCAATGCGTTGAAGTAAGGCGCACAATACTGTGCACGCATCCGCGGCGGCGCATCCATAGGGATCTCGATTCATATCCACAGCCCATGCCCATCTCCTCGCACATGCGCGAGCTTCGCTCGCTGGTCGGTACACGCCTGGTGCAGGTCCCTTCGGTGGCCGCAGTGATACATGATGCAGCAGGGCGGCTGCTGTTGCAGCGGCGTGCGAGCGACGGCAACTGGAGCCTTCCGGCCGGAGCGATCGATCCCGGCGAGCGGCCCGCCGATGCCGTTGTTCGCGAGGTGCGTGAGGAGACGGGGCTGAACGTCCTGCCGGTCTCGATCCTCGGCGTATTCGGCGGTGAACGCTTCCGTCATGTATATGGGAACGGTGATGAGGTGGAGTATCTCGTGGTGCTCTTTCGCTGTGAGATTACCGGCGGGGATCCCGGCGGCGAGGATGGTGAGACGCTGGAGCTTGCGTGGTACGATGTGGATGCAATGCCGCCGCTCACGCTTCCCTATCCGCGCGAGCTGCTGCGTGCCGGTGCCCGGACGGGCACGCGGGCCTTCTTCGAATCATAGTTCCCGACCTCGGCAGGGAAGCCTTGAATGCATGCCGCGAGCATACGCTGTCGCCCGGCGTTCAATCCCGCCGGCCTTACACACCGAAGCTTTCCGGGATCGGCCTGCGTGGGTATATTCAACGCGATATCCGTTGCGACGTGAATCTGCATTGCACCTCGAACGATGGCTGCGTTGATTCCATCCACTGAGCCGAGCCCATGACCACAGTTCATCCCGATACCGATGCCTACGCCGCGGCGCTTCGCGGCACCGTCTTCACCCGGTTCGAGCGCGGCGTTGTGCGCGCAACCGGTGCGGACCGGCTGGATCTGCTTCACCGCCTCTCCACGAATGCAACCCGCGATCTCGCTCCCGGAGAGGAGACCACGACGATTCTCACGTCGGACAAGGGGCGCGTGGTGGAGGTTGTTCGCGTGCTGGCGTTCGACGATCATCTCCTGCTCCTTCTCTCCGGCACGGCCACGGAGCAGGTGCGCGCCTGGCTGGACAAGTACACCATCATGGATGATTTCACGACCGCGGATGCAACCGGCGAGTACGCCGTGTTCGGCGTTTACGGTGAACGGGCGAAGGGCCTCGTGGCTCGCGCCCTCGCCGTGGACGTGCCCGATGCCGGCGCGATCGGGCGCGGAGCGCACGGTTCCGTGGTGGTGCGCGATGCACGCCTGACCGGTTCCGGCGGCTTCCTCGTGATCGTTCCCGCGAACGCGGCACCGGATGTTGCCGCAAGCCTGGAGGCGGAAGGGGCCGGCAGCATCGACGCCGGCACGTACGACGTGCTCCGGACCGAGGCCGGCATTCCAATGGTCGGGCGGGAACTCTCGGAAAGCTACAACCCGCTGGAGGCCGGGCTCTCGCAGTTCATCTCCTGGACCAAGGGATGCTACATCGGGCAGGAGGTGATTGCCCGGCTCGATACGTACGACAAGGTGCAGCGCCACCTGATCGGCATCGTGATCGATGGCGGCGTGGAGTCCGCGGGGGACGAGCTGCTGGAGGTGCGGAGCCGGGAGGATGGAAAGAAGATCGGCACGGTAACCTCGCTCGCGTTCTCGCCGGCAATAGGTGCAACCATCGGCATGGCCTACGTGCGAACCAGCTTCGCCGTTCCCGGCGCGCGCGTTGCCATCGCGCCGGCCGTCGAGGGATCGTCCGCCATCGGAACCGCAACGCTCACCAAACTTCCGTTCGACCGATGAGCAACGTGGTGTTCATTACCGGCGCCGCGCGGCGCATCGGCCGGGCGCTTGCGCTCCGCTTTGCCGAACGCGGCTGGAGCATCGCGCTTCACTACGGGGCATCGGCGGAGCGGGCCCGCGCGACGGCAGCGGAGATCGAGGCGCTTGGCGTTCCGGTGTTCGTTGTGGGTGCGGACGTGAGAAGGCGGGAGGAGATTCGCGGCGCCGTTGCCGCTGCACGCGATCACTTCGGCGCCATCGACGTGCTGGTGAACAACGCCGGCATCTATCCGCCGGCAACGCCGCTGGTGGATGTGAGCGAGGAGCTGTGGCGGAGTGTGATCGAGACCAATCTCTATGGCGAGTTCTTCACGGCGCAGGCCGTGGCGGAGACGATGCTTGCCCGGGAGGGGGCGGAGGGGCGGATCGTGAACATCTCCTCGCTCGGCGCCTATCAGATCTGGAAGGATCGCGTTGCCTACAATGTCTCGAAGGCCGCGGTGGTGCAGATGACCCGCGCGCTTGCCCGCGCGCTTGCGCCGCGCATCAGCGTCAACTCCGTTGCGCCCGGTGCCATCGAGCTGCCGGACGATCCCTCGCCCGGCGCGCTCGGGGGGCGGATGCGAATTCCGATGCGGCGATATGGTTCCGTTGATGATATCTTTCGCGCTGTCTGGTTTTTTGCCGTTGAAGCCACCTACATTACCGGGCAGACCCTGCTTGTCGACGGAGGCCTGAATATCGCTCAGGAGACGCTGCAGGAGTGAGGCGCGCATCTCGCCGTATCGTGCGAGCGCGGCACAGATCATGAACCGCCGGCCCCCCGGACGTTTCTCATCGTCAATCGAAGTATCGCACATGTCCGATCCGCACCAGCAACCGCTCTCGAAGGCATACAACAACAACGAATTCCTGAACAGTCCGGAGGCGCGGATTATCAGGATCATGGCGGAGTACCTCGAGCCGGAGTCGCGGTTCGAGCGGCACAATGTGCGGGGGGCGATCGTGTTCTTCGGATCGGCGCGTATCGTGCCGCCGGAGAAGGCCGACCTGGAGATCGCCGCCATCGAGCGGCAGATCGGCCAGGCAGACGGCGAGCGGCGCGAGCTGCTGATGGGGACGCTGGAACTGCTCCTGAACAGGCGGCGCATGAGCCGCTACTACACGGAGGCAACGGAGCTCGCCCGCAGGATCACGCTCTGGGGGATGAAGCATACGCCCCCCGGAGCGCAGAAGCGCTTCCTTGTCTGCACCGGCGGAGGTCCCGGCATCATGGAGGCGGCGAACCTCGGCGCCCATCAGGCCGGAGGAGAGTCCATCGGCCTGAACATCTCGCTGCCGTTCGAGCAGACGCCGAACCAGTATATCTCGGCCACGCTCAACTTCGAGTTCCACTACTTCTTCACGCGCAAGCTCTTCTTCATGTCGCTTGCCAACGCCCTGGTTGCCTTCCCCGGAGGTTTCGGCACGTTCGACGAGCTGATGGAGGCGTTGACGCTGGTGCAGACGCGGAAGGTGACGAAGGATCTGCCGGTGATTCTGTACGGGACGGAGTTCTGGGACGAGGTGATCAACATGCCGAGGCTGGTGGAGCTTGGCGTGATCTCGCCGGAGGATCTGAACCTGTTCCATCGCTCGAACGATGTGGACGATGCCTACAACTATCTGACCACGCATCTCGCACGCTTCCACGGGCTGGAGGCGTAGCCGCGGCGTCCCCGACCACGGCGCGTGCGAGGTGTGTGAACTCTCCGGGCGATTCTGGCCGGGACAGCACAGGCACCTTCCTGCGGAGTTCACGATCGCGCGAGAGTGCACGATCTGCAGACAGATCCGTTTTTCCGGTACGGCACCTGATTCTCCCCCGATCCGCCACAAACACTCTCCTCCGTCTTCGATTTCTCGGGCGAAGTCGTACATTGCGTTCCCGCATCCATTCACTATTGATTCGCGTGAACGAGTTGATGAACCTGGCGCCTTTGGAATTTGCAGATTCTGCGATAGCTCCGTCTTCGCAGATCGATGCGATTCTTTCGCTGCTGGACGATCCCGACCCGATTGTACAGGGATCGATACGGGCACGCCTGCTGGAACTTGGCGATCTTGCCGCGCCGGCGCTTCGGCGTGTGAGCCGGGAGGGAGACGAGGAGCTTGCCCGGGTCAACGCGGAGTCCACGTTGAAGGAGATCGGGCTCAGGAAGTTTCGTGCCGAGATGCGCGAGGTGATCGCCGCGTGCGATGAGGGGGAGGATATCAACCTGGAGCGCGGGGCGTTCGCAGTGGCCCTGATCGGTTATCCGGAGTTGCGTGTAGGCGAATACCGCCAGCAGCTGGATACCATGGCCGCCGTTCTCGAGAGCCGTCTGCGCGGCTGCGACAACGGCTACATGGTTGTGCGCGAGTTCAACTTCTACATGTTCGAGCAGCTCGGCTATCAGGGATGCCGCCAGGACAAGGCGAGCTACTTCGATCCGGAAAATTCCTACGTGAATCGCGTGATGGACCGGCGAACCGGCATCCCGATCGCGCTCTCCACGGTCTATCTGCTCGTTGCACGCCGCCTTGGGCTTCCGTTTCAGGGAGTCGGCTTCCCCGCCCGCTATCTGGTGAAGTATCGCTCCGCGAGCGAGGAGTTCTTCATCGATCCGTTCAAGAACGGCTCGGTGACCAACTACAGCGAGTGCCGGCGTCTGCTTCGCGATCTGAACGTGGAGTTCAGGCCGGAGTACCTGGAGCCGGTATCCGACCGAAAAACCGTGGCGCGGATGATGCGGAACCTGGTGGATATCTACAGTGAGTCCGATCCGGTGACTGCCCACTCGTTGCAGCACACGATTGCCGATCTGGTTGGCGACGAGGATGACGAGCGTGATGATGACAGCGAGGGGACGGAGGAGGAGTAGCGAGCCGCCCGGAGAGATATGAGATATGAATGGCTCATTGCATCATTCATATCTGCCTCGCTACCGCAACCGGATCCGGAGAGCCAGTGGCCAGTGGTCAGTTGTGTCAGCACCGGCACAATATGCGCACACGTCACCCTGAACAGGATGGCAGGCAGTCCGAAGAGATAGGAAATATGAATGGCTCATTGCATCATTCATCGTTCATATCTTTCAATCCAAATCACCCTGCAACCCGCATGGTTATGCGGTTCATCTCCATGCGAGCAACAAGTGCGCAACAACAACCAAGCAGCCACCGACAATCTACGTTCAAAGCGCAAGGGTTGGAAGCAGGAGGAAGATCGGGACATATTCAGCGATAGCACACTGCGACGGTGTCTCTATTGCCTTCAGTTGTGGATGGCTGGTACTCTTGCGATGGTAGGGCGCCGACGCATTGGCTATGACGGTCACGCGATTGTGCGGCACCTGCCGATTCATCCCCGACGTTGCGAGCTGCGCTTCGTGGTAGCCATACGGGAGCGCAGTGCAGCATCGACCTGCGCAACGATCTCCATCGGTGTAGTTGAGAGGCCTGGGCGAGCAGAAAGACGGTGGTGAGGGATGGGCGGCGAAGGCCGCGTTCGAGGAGCGAGATGTAGGTTCAGCCGAGCCCGCTTTCGGTTGCAAGTGCCTGCTGCGAGACATTGCGTTTGGCCCGCATTGTACGAAGCACCGCCGGGATTGCGAACAATCCTATTGCTACAGCGCTGGTGATGAAATCAACGTGAGCAGAGGACGGCTACTTGCCGCCAAGTTCCCTTTCAACCGCATCAACAAGTTCTCCTGCCGAAATGTTGAACGAGCGCGCAAGTTTCAGGATTGTGCCCAGTCCCGGTTCGCGGTACCCTCGCTCAATCTCGGAGATGTACACGCGGCTCATTCCCATCGACCACGCCACCTGCTCCTGTGTCAACTTTCGCTCAGTCCGCAGGCGCCGCACGACCCGGCCAAACGCCTGGTCCGGGGCACGGTCTCTCTTCTCAGCTGCTTCGGCGGCTTGCTGTTGGTTGTCCTGCATCGCCCGAAAGTATCGGCGCCCTCGTACGGATCTTGTACGGCATGGTTTACATTGCGTCCTTTCATTCGTATATTCGCAGCGCCGTTCTTCAGGTCTCACGGATCACGTGCAGGTGACACGCGGTCGAACCAATGGAGTACGGTGTTGACCGGGGAGGATTCGAGACCCCAAAGTCCTT
>JAFDZV010000062.1 GCA_018266795.1 Bacteroidota bacterium
GGTAATCAGGTTAAACGTCAATAAAGGTTCCCAACAGGACGGCCTGGAACGTCATCGATGGCCGTTCGTAACCAGGGGCCAGGTTCCTTGTACACGTGCCTGCGGCTTGCTGTAGCTCTTGGTCCATTGCAGGAATGAGCAGAGCGAAGAAGAACAACGTCGAGCTACGAGTTCCCAACACAATGTGGCAATGCCTGCCGGTGATGCCGGGCTATCGCTTCTTCCGTAGATACTCATCCAGCAGTGCGCTCAGGCGCTCCTCCATTCCTTCGGTGTAGCCTTCTTCGGAATAGAGCACCGTGCCGTCGCGGCCAATCACATAGAGCGTCGGGAACATACTGATATGGTACTGTGCCGCCACGCGCCGCGTTCCGATCATGGTGGGATAGGTGACGCCGCGACTGCGGAGGAACCCATTCGGATCCTCACCCGGCTTGTCCACGGGGTCCATTCCGAGGAAGCTTACGCCGCGTGCCGCGTACTTCAGGTGCAGTTGCTCCAGCGCCGGCATTGCCTTCAGACACCAGCCGCACCTGATATACCAGAAGTCCAGCACCACGATGCCTCCGCGCATATCCGACAGGCTGTGAACGTGGCCGTCACCCGTTGGAAGCAGCCACTCCGGTGCGGTGGTGCCATCCCGGAGCAGCTCACGTTCCGGTTCATGCTCCGGTGCGCTGCTCGGCAGCGGGGGAACGGGCTCGTAGGCGATCGCGTATCCGTCTGGTGCACTAGGCGCGAAGATATCCGGGTGGAGGGCCACATCCGCCGCAACATCGGTGATGGTGAGTTCCATGCGATGCATCTCCCCGGAGATCCTGAGCGTCTCCAGGTAGTGCCGGGGAAGAAGGTCGCGCGTGCCGATATCCCAGAAGCTCGTGTCCGTCGGATCGCCGCAGTCGTCCAGCGCGACGGCTCGGAGCCGATAGCAGTCGATACCGGCCGCGCTGACCCGGCCCACCAGTTCCACGGTGAGCATTCGCGCCATCAACTGCCGCAGGGTCCAATTGCCGGTGAAGGGGCGCATGACCAGTTCCACCGACATGTTTCGTTTGAACCTGTAGCTCGCGTTGGCGTTGGTGTCCATCCAGAGGCGGTGCAGCCTGTCGTACCGCGTGTAGAATGTGTGGCCGTCGCATCCGGTGATATCGCCGTTGAGCACGTATCGGACTCGTGCGCCCACCGCAGTATCCTCCTTCATGCGTGCAACCCATACTGGGCCGGTGTAGCGGAGCGTGTCCCTGCGGACGTAGGTGAATGTGGCGTTGTACTGAACCGATGCGGTGGCCATACAGGCCGAGTCGCATCGCCGGATGATATCGGTTGCGTCCGGCTGCCAGGCGCAGCGGACTTCGGGGACAACAAGCGTTGTCGCAAACGCAAACACCAGTGCTATTCGAAGCTTCATGATATGCCTGCTTGTTGGTGATGCCGGAGCAGGAGTGCGCGGAGGATGCCATGTTGACCGGGGAGCAGGTGGAATGTCGCAGGTGTTCTGTGGGGGATGGACGGTGCTACTTCGAATCGTGGCGGATTCCGTTCAGCAGATCGGCGAGATGTTCGGCCAGATCATCGCGATAGCCGGACTCTGCATACAGTACCGTGCCGTCGCGGCCGATGATATAGAACACGGGATAGCCTGCTACATGATAGTCGGCGGCCACCGAATCGCCGTGCAGCATCGTTGGATAGGTGATGCCGCGCCGCCGCTGGAAGCCGGCCGGATCGTTCCCCGGTTCGGATGCGTTGATCCCGAGCACCACCACACCGCTCTCCTGAAAGCGCCGGTGCGTCTGCTCCACCTGCGGCATCGCCTTCAGGCACGGCCCGCACGTGGAGTACCAGAAATCCATCAGAACGATCCTGCCTCGATACTCGTGCAGCGCATGCGTTGCGCCATCGCCCGAAACAAGCTGCCAGTCCGGCGCCGCGCTTCCAACGGCGAGAAGCGGCGCCGGCGTTTCAGCGGAATAATACTCGACCCTATACTGCGGCATCGGTCGGACCGCGAAGAGCGTGTCGGCGAGAGGCGGATTCACCTGCAGGTTGCGGACCAGCAGCTCGTTGCGGCAGCGCCTTCCATCGAACACATATTCCTCGATCTCCCGGCGCGGCAGGAAGTCGCGAAGGCCGATGTCGTATATACGCGTGTTCGATGTGGTGGCCTCGTCATCCCGGTACCGGAAGCGCACCCGGACGCATCGTTCGCCGGCTGCCGTTACGTGGCCCATGTAGTCCGATGCGATCGCAACGTCCACAATGCCCGCCATCGGCGCTCCGGAAACAAGCGTGGCGGAGAGCACGTTTCGGGGGACGCCGCCGGAGATAAACATGAACGCACGCGAAGCGGAGTCGCCGATCATGCTCACGCTCTGCGTGTGGTTGTGGCGCGCGGTGGAGGCGCCGTCGAACACGTAGGTGTATGACGTTCCATCGATCGCCATATCGATCCGCAGCCGTGCGCCGATGTTGTCGACGGCTTCCGGCATCCGGTGCGCCTGCACGCGGGCCGCATAGCGTATCGTGCGATTCCGGCCCGGCGGCATCTGCGTGTACCGGGCATCGTACGCAAGGGTTCCGAGTGCTGCGGAGGCGGAATCGACCCGCTCCATCAACTTCCGAATGGCTGCGCCTTGTGCTGCCGTAGCTGCAACCACAAGTGGCACTGCGAGGATGGCAATTGGAAAACAGAATCGTGATGACATGAGCTGAAGACAAATACAGGGGCGTTGAACGAAGTCCAGGTTTGGCGTGCAGTGAATGTACAGCAGGCGACAGGAATTGCGTGATGGTTCGCGCAAGATATTTGTGGTCTCGACAACACGAGATCATCTGATATGTGGCCAATGTTGCTTGCGATCGGAAAGATTCGTTGCGATTCCTCCGCTCCGCAATTTCTGTTGTCGCAGCACCGATCATGATGACGCGCACCGGTGCATGAACACGGTGTTGGTAGGGGCGCGGACGTTCTGCGAATCTTGCGCCGCGTGTTCGTATTATTGGCACCCAGATGACGTTCCTGAACCCCTTTCTCCTCGTGGCGCTTGCGGCGGCGGCCATTCCGCTGCTGCTGCATCTGCTCAACCTTCGGAAGCTGCGCACGGTGGACTTCTCCTCGCTCCGTTTCCTGAAGGAGTTGCAGAAGACACGCATTCGCCGCCTCAAGCTTCGACAGTTGCTCCTGCTGCTTCTGAGAATCGGCCTCGTGGTGTTCGCCGTGCTCGCGTTCGCGCGTCCCGCGCTGCAGGGTACATCGGGCCTGCCGGGCGCACGCGCCTCCACCACAGCGGTGATTCTTCTGGACAACTCCTACTCCATGCAGGTTCGCGACGGCAATGGAACGCGGCTCCGCCAGGCGCAGAGCGCTGCGCACGATCTCGTGGATCTGCTGGGCGAAGGTGATGAGGCCTATCTGGTGCCGATGGCAGACGTGAAGAGTGCCGCCGGCCTGGAGCCGACGCGCAATCGCGAGACGCTGCGCGGCGCCATCGACAGCATCGGCCTGGGCTACAGGCGCGCCGATCTGGAGGAGAGCCTGCGCATGGCCGCCTCGCTGCTGGACAAGTCGGACAACCTGAACAAGGAAGTCTACATCATCACCGATGCGCAGCGGGCCAATGCGCCGGCGGGGATCGACTCCCTTCGAATCCTCGGAGCAAGCACGCGCGTGTATCTGCTGCCGATCGGCAGCGGAAGCGCTCCGGCCGGCATCAACCTCGGGCTCGACTCGATCCGGCTGCTCTCATCGGTCTTCGAAGTCAACCGTCCGGTAACCGTGCGCGCATGGGTGCACAACTACAGCGGCGCCGATGCGGAGAACGCTCCGGTATCGCTCTTCATCAACGACGAGCGCACCGCGCAGGGGAGCGTTACGGTTGCTGCCGGACGAACGGAATCGATCGAACTCTCGGCTGCGCCCAAGCGGCCGGGGCCGCAGGCCTGCCGTGTGGAGCTGGGAGCGGATGTCCTCGATGCCGACAACCGCCGTTGGGTTGCCTTCCCCGTTGCCGGAACCATGCATGCGGTGATCGCCGGCTCCCCGGAAAGCCTGAATTATCTGGGCCTGGCGCTCGGAGTTGCCGGGAGCGGCATCAATGCTCAACGCGTTACGCCGGCCGGGCTTCCCTCCGTTGATCTCGCCGATGTCTCCGCCGTCGTGCTGGCCGATGCATCGCCGGTCGATCCCGGGAGGATCGAACAGTATGTGCGCGACGGAGGCGGCCTGGTGATCTACGGCGGACCCGGGCTGGATCGCGCCGCGTTCAACACCGGTCTGGGCGCGCAGCTCGGCATCGGCCTTGGCGCGCCGGTGACGGCGCCTTCGAATGCGCCGCTCGGGTTCGGCGCCGTGGAGCGCGAGCATCCGTTGTTCAACGGCGTCTTCGATCCCGCGAACCCCGGCACCGTGGAGACACCACACATCGCGCAGGCCGTGCCGGCCTCCGGCGGCGAAACCATCATCGCGCTCTCCAACGGTGCAGGTTTCATGAGCGGCTTCCGTCACGGGCGCGGGCGCGTGGTCTACATCGCGGTGCCGCCAACGCAGGCGTGGAGCGATCTGGTTACCCGCAGCGTCTTCGTTCCAATTGCCGCGCGCTCCCTTCTCTACGTTGGCGCGCATGGCGATCCGTATCCGCACGTGGTTGTTGGTGAGAGCGCAACGGTTCCGCTGCCGCCCCGCGCCTCGCTCCCGGATCAGGTGAAGGTGACCTCCCCGAATGGAAGGGATGAATTCGTGGTGGTGCGGAAGTACCCGTCCGGAGCTTCGATCACGTACGATCGTGCCGTTGTTCCGGGCGTCTATCGCGTCAGCGCCGGCGGCGCCGATGTCGCAATCTTCACGGCGGACATGGGGAGCGGGGAGAGCGATCTTGCGCCGATGAGCGAGGAGCGCCTGCGTGAAGTGATCACCGCGGCGATGACGGCGCCGGACAAATTCTCCGTGCTTCGTCCCTCCGGCGGGAACTTCGGCAAGGCCGTTGTCGAGTCGCGATTCGGGCTGGAGCTCTGGAAGTACATGCTCGGGCTCGCCCTTCTGTGCGCGTTCGCGGAGATGATCGTTGGGCGCACGCCGAAGGAGCCGGTGGTTGCCTGAACGAAGCATCGTGGCTCTCTGCGCATACGCCGAACCGTTTGCATCGCACGAGCCGTTTCGTTGTCCGCATCGTGCTGCCGTCGCCATTCGCTGCAGGACCAATGATCTCACAATCGCTGCTCGATCGCGTGCTGGAGTTTCTGAAGCTGCCGCATGCCGCGCCGGACGCGGCATGGCTTGCGCGCATGCTGGATGCGTATACGCAGCGCGTGCCGTGGGAGAGCGCATCGCGCATCGTTCGCAGAGCGGCGAAGGAACACGAGGAGGAGTGTCCGCGGTGGCCGGAGGAGTTCTGGGAGACGGTGCTGCGCGAAGGGAGCGGAGGAACCTGCTTCGAAACGAACTATGCCGTCCACGCGTTGCTGGTGCGGCTTGGGACGACGGCGGATCTCACCATCAACAACATGGGAAACACCGTCGGCTGCCACACTGCCCTCATCGTGTATCATGAAGGCATGCGCCTGCTGGTGGACCCGGGCTTCCCGGTCCACGTGGTGCTTCCGCTGGAACCGGCGCGCGACAGCGTCGCCGCGAACCGGGTGATGGAATACTCCGCGCACTTCGAAGGCGACGAACGCTACCGCATCGAACGGGACATTCCTCTGAATCGCTACTGCTACACGCTCCACGCGGCGCCGGTGAGCGAGGCGGACTATCGCCGCGCGACCATAGCGGATTATCGTCCCGATGGTCTGTTCCTGGACCGGGTGGTGATCAACACCGTGATCGGCGACTGCGTATGGCGGTTCACGAGCGCGGAACGCCCATGGCATCTACAGACGTTCGTGGAGCGGATGCGTGTGGATCACATGCTGGAGGGATCGTTCGATGAGAACGTGGAACGCATCACCCGAACCTTCGGCATGAGTCCGGACACCGTGCGCGCCGCGTTGAAGCTGATCGATGCGCGCTGAGGGTGCGGCCTGATACCCGACATCAGACGCCGGGCCCGGGGGGCTTCAGTTTCATGCTTGCAGCCAGATCGCGTACGCCGGAAAGGAACACGCCACATGCAAATGCAGTCATGATCCACGACACCGGGCCGTAATCCGTTGCCGCGAGCGCGTTCGGCAGCCGGCCCCAGAGCACGATCTGCGGAACCAGATGCGCCAGGAACGCGCCGTAGATGATCGCCATGATGGTGTGCATGATGCGCTCCCCTGCAGGAAGCCGGCGGGTTGCGTCCTCCTCCACGAAATCATACAGTGTGATCACGATCTCCATCGCGAGTACTGCTGCCAGAGCCCACGCAAGCGTGCCGTGCGGTTCGAACCATCCAAGCAGAGCGAAGATGATCGCGTACGCGAAATCACGTGCGGCATGCAGGCGCAGCTCGCGCCGTGCCGCCGGAGTGGAGGGGAGGTGCGCGCGGAGTTCGTGATAGATCAGCGTGTCCAGGGCGCCCAGGATGCCCTGTGCGATGAGGAACGTCAAGGCCGTGATCATGATGCGGGCTGGATAAGTCCGTAGTACGAGGCGATGGGGCCAACCATCGGGACGGAGATGCGAACGTGGATCCTCCATCCCTGCCCATCGCCTGCTGCGCGGGCAGCAATGCATGGAGCAATGAAGCGGGGGAGCGCGATGCCGAACATCCGTGTGGAATGATACTGAAAGGTGATGCCGCCGGCATCGGCGCACAGCACGAAGTAGACCGTGGCGGGACCCTTCCGTTCCGCGAGCAGGCCATGATGCGCGCGCTGCACAGTGCGTATCAACTCCCTTCCGAACCAGCGCGACCACACTTCGCGGTTACCGTCAGGCTCGACAACCACGCAAACCGGCACATGGGTTCCGGCCTTCGGCAGCTTGAGCAGTCGCGCACACAGACGCGCAAGGCGGTTGGCTGCCCACTCCACCGTTACCAGCCCCTTTGCTGTACCGCCGGCACCGAGCGAGTGGAAGCGTTGCAGTGGTTCCGGAAGAAGGGGAAAGGAGTCGCCCAGCAGGCGTTGATAGAGCGTTGGTTCATCCATGCCGGTTGATTGCCCCAACGTTCCTGCGATACCATGCGAGATAGGCGATGAAGAAGGGGAGCCAGATGAGATCGTTGAACACGTTTACCATGAGAGTGATTGCCGGGATATCGCCGCGCAGCACGGTGAATATCCAGCCGATCGGGCCCAACACCTTGCCCAGCAGGCCGATCACAACGAGTTGCGGATATCGACGGAGATCGTTCGCCACCGTCCAGTAGCCATAGCCGTACACACCCACGAACATACCGATGCCGCTCATCAGAAACGGATAGTTGATCGGCGCGATGTGCGCGAGGCGAAAGAGCAGGGTTGGAAAGAGAACGATGGCGATGCCCCATGCGACGTTGTAGACGGCCGCCGCACGGAACACGATGCGAAAGGTGCGCTCATCGAACATCGACACGGTATCAGCCTCCGGAGAGCGCCTGGATGATGTGGATCCGAACCCCGTCGCCAACCGGATCGGAGAGCCGCACGCGGTCGGCGATCAGGGTCTCGTCAACGAAGATGTTGACATGCTTGCGCAGCGCGCCGCGTTCGTCCACGATATATGCCGCAAGCCCGGGATGACGGCTCTCCAGCCCGGCAACCACGTCGGCAACCGTGGCGCCGTTTACCTCGATCTCCTCGAGTCCCGGGAAAAGTGTGCGAAGGTTTCGTGTGAAGAGAACTCGGGCCATGATGTTCGGCGGATGATCGTTGAAGCCATCGAAAGCCGGCAGCGTGGCCGCACGAGGCAGATGCCACCGGGTATGCGGCCGGGAAGTGTGTCCGGCGCCGTTCTTCGCCGGTCCGGTGTGAAACAGTCTCCCCGTTACTGGCCGCCTGCGGTTTCCTCGGCAACCGGCGCCATTGCCCAGAGTGTGACGCGCACACCGTGCGGTGTGCGGAACACGGCCGTATGGAGGGGGCTGCCGGGAGCGCACGGCCCGGGCTGTTCATCGAACGTCAGCCCGCGGCGCTCCAGTTCGGCCGTCGTCTCCGGAAGATCGTTGATCATGAACTCGATTGCAATCGAGCCGGGAACCGTTGCCGGGCGTTCCGCATTGGCCGCGACAACGGTAAGATAGAAGGCATTGTCCGGGGTGGTGAACATCCCCCGGTCCGAATCCAGGATCATCGGGGAAAGGCCCAGCACATCTGTAAACAGGCCGATCTCGGCTTCGATGTCGTTCACTGTGTATTCGGTGCACTGCTTCCAGCAGTCGCCCCAGGTGAACGCAAAGTCCGGCTTCCCTTCCATTGCCTTCTGCCATGCCTCACGCGTATGAGGGGCGGCGGCGGCGATGCGTGCGGCGCCCTTCTCGCGAATCGGCGAGGTTGTTGCCTCGGTGCTCATGAATCAATCTCCGTTGTCGTGAAATATCGAGCAGTCATCTCGTGCGGGCAATCGCGTGTTGCGTACGTGCCGCCGTGTGCGGCGCATTGCGTGCGGCGCAGCGGCGCGCGCAATGCAGGGGCGTCACTCGCCGCCAAGCACCTCGATGATGTTGCCGGCAGGGTCGAAGAATTGAAACCAGTAGTCTCCGCCTCCCATGTGCTGCGGCGGGTTCTGCACGCAGCGCACGCCGGCCGCGACGAGTCTGGTGTGGAGGGCAGCAGAGGAGGGAACGCTCAGCATGAACGATGCACGGGCGGAGTTCTCCGCAATCTGCGACGGAGTGTTTCCCCCCTCCAGATAGAGCCCCCACTCCTTCCCCTCGAACTCGAAATAGCAGGCCTGCTCCCCCATGTCGTACTTCTTCTTCAGGCCAAGCAGGCCGTTGTAGAACTCGTAGGCCTTTGCGAAGTCGTCAACATAGACGGATGCGATCGAGACGCCGGTGATGGTTGCATCACCCGTCTGCAAAGCCGGGGCATGTTCCTGTTCCATGATGCTCGCGTTAGATGGGTTCGTCCACTCCCGCTCGAGATGGCAGTTCCGGCATGCCGCGTGCGGCCGGGCCGCCGAATCGAAGCTCATCCCGCCGCGAACGGGCGCCGGGCAGCAATCACGAAATTACTTCCTATTCCGGATTCGGCGCAGGGAATAAAAACAGGCAGCGACGACACGTTGCTTGCGCTCCGTATCGCCGCTGCCTGCTTATAGGAGATGATGGGCGAATTTTCTACTGAAGGATCAGGTGCCCGCTGGTTGTGCCGCTGCTCGTGACTACCATGTAGTAATACGAGCCGGAGGGAATATCCCCGCGTTGAAACTCGAACGCATTGCCATGCAACACATTGGAGGACTCCAGCACCCTGTTCCCTCGAACGTCGAACAGTATGAACCGGTAGCGGTCTCCGGCCCGGGCATCCGGTATCTGCATCGTTGCCGACGTGGCAATCGGATGCGGTACGATGATCAGCGTGCTTCCACTGTTGGAAACGTTCGCGAGCGGTACGGAGAGAACCACGGAATGTTTCAGAATGGTTCCATCGGAACCGAGCGCGAAGAGAGAATTCCCATAGCCGCCGATCCCGAGCAGGGCGGCAATCGTCCCGGACGTGCCGAGCGTCCAGTGCTGTCCGCCGTCGCTCGTGGTAAGCACGCGGCCGTTCGAGCCAACCGCGGCTCCGTTTGATGCATCGGTGAAGCGGACTCCCTGCAGCACTTCACTGTCCGGTCCGGTGTATATGTTCTCCCACGATGTGCCGCCGTTCGTTGTGCGGTAGATCGATTCGTGCCCGTCGTTCCCTACCAGGAAGCCCTTGTTGGGATCGGTGAACCAGAGATCGCCGAATATCTTGTCCTCGTAATAATCATGCTGAATGTTCCAGTGCTCGCCGCCATCGATGGTCTTGAATATCTCCGTTGGTCTGTTGAATGCCTGTGCATGTCCGGCAACTGCATATCCCACGTCGGGAGTCGTCATCTGAATGCGGCGAAATACGTCGCTCGTGCTGGTCTTCGTCTTTCGCCACGACTGGCCGCGATCCGTGGTTTTCAGGATTGTGCCGTTGTAGCCGCATATGAATCCGCTGTCCGCAGTCGGGAACGAAAAGCCGTAGAACCCGAGGCTGGAGGTATACGTCCCGCTGGTCCACGTAGCGCCGCCATCCACCGTCTGCATGATGAGTCCGCAATTGCACGAGCCCACATAGCCGGCAACAATCCCCGTGTCGGGGTTGAAAAAGTGAACGGCGAACAAAAGCGCATCGGGGATGTCTGTCTCGGTCCATGTTGCTCCGGCATCGGTGGTGCGGAGGATCGTGCTTCCAACCTGGCTCCAGCCGATTGCATAGCCGGTTGTCTGCGTCGGGAAATCGATTGCATACAGCGGAATGCTGAAGCCTTGCGGCTGAAGCGGCGTCCACTGCTGCGCCGTTGCCCCGCATGGGGCCGTGAGGGCCAGGGTGAGAACTATCACGGCAAATATCGCCGCAGCCTTGATCCCTTGGCAGCCGGTGCCAATGGTATGCTGTGTCATTCGGGCACCTCGATTCGGTTGTGTGCAAGTATCGTTCGCGCTGAAGCGATTGCTCCGCGCTATCCTTTAGTCGCCGGAGATACTTTGCTGTTCCCGAAAAGTTGCTTATCCGAAATGGATATTGAGCGATTGGTGAAATTCGGCCAAAAATATGTTTATCCGTTCTTCCGAAGAAAAATTATTGCCGGGAATGAAATCGATATTCCTCCGGAGATGACCCGATGCGCCGGCGGAACATCCAGCTGAACGATCCATGGCTGATGAAGCCGACGCGGCGGCATATCTCCGCAATGGATAGAGATGTCTGCGAAAGAAGCCGTCGCGCTTCCTCCAGTCTGCGCAGTGTGAGATACTGATGTGGTGTCTGGCCGAATGCCTGGCGGAAGAGCCTGAGAAAATGATGGCTCGACATGAAGGCTACGCCGGAAATTTTTCCGAGCGACAGGCGTTCGCCGATATTTGCGTCGATGTATTCCTTGGCTTCATGCAGCCGACGGTAAATTTCGATTTTCGTGGAGAGGCGAACGCCCGGAATCCGTTCTACTTCGGACGCCACCGATCTGTGCATATACAGCATGCGCTCCAGAAGCACGTGGTACTGCTCTTCCTCCCATCCCTCGCTCGCAAGGTTTGCCGCCACCACCGACCGGATGCGATACAGATGCGGCGAGAGGATGGTATCGTGCGGATATGTCCGTTCGAAAAAGAGCACCGGCTGCAGCGTGGGCTGATCCGGCTCCAGAAGCCGGTCGCTCGGCGTTACCATGTCTCGCAGCACGTACGCCGCAAATCCCGGTTGAAACCAGATCTGCAGCGATTCCACCGGAACATCCGAGTGAACCGTTGTGGAAAATCTCTGGCCCTCGTTCAGAATCAGATACGATGAATCGTCGATGAGAAATCTCTTCCGTCGCAACCGGTACTCACTGGTGCCGCCGAACGAACACATGATGGATAACGGGCTCACGTGCTCGGGGTAGTGATAGTCCTGGCCGGCAAACAGAACGAGCGCGTTGGGAAATCCCTGCGCCGACTGCGTTGCGTCGGAAGTCCTTTCGGGAAGGGCGAATGCCGGAAGTTCGCGGATGATCATGCTTGAAATGCCGCAATCGTTGATAGACGCAAGCTGCCCCTGCGCGTTCGCGCGTAGCAATATTCGAGAACAGCTCGCCTGGCTCCATGTTGGTTGGCGAGTAAATGAGGGAAGGCAATACTCTCGCACATACACGCTATGTGCAAGGTTTGTTACACGGAGAATGTGGTGTGATTCGGTTCCTGCAGGCGGACCATTTCCCGCGTCCGACTTCGGCCAAATGCTTGAGACGCATGTTCCACGCTCTTGTTCCATCTGCTGTTCCGGAGCGCCCGGAACACTCCGGAATCGCCGGTCGACGCATGCCGTATCCGGCCGTACGCGCCTTCTTCTCGAATGCTGATATTTATCTAGGGCTATGCCGGTGATGCAACTATTATCTCTGAACGGAGGGAGTTGGCGATGTAGCAGTTCTCATGCGCAAGGTGGTGAAGGTGGCGGATCTCCTCCGCCGACGGTATCGCCGCCCCGCTGAAAACAATGTCGGGCCGAAGAACGATCCGGGTAATCCCGATACGGCCGTCATCATCCTTCTCCATGTATCCGGTTGCACTGTCCGTGTAGCTGTCCACGACAAATCCGTGTTCGGCGGCCAGAGAAAGGAACCAGAGCATGTGACAGCTCGATGCCGATGCCACCAGTGCTTCCTCCGGATCAACGTTTGCCGGATCCGACATCGGCAGGCGCACCGAGTGGGGCGAGCTTGATGCGGGCACGGATGCGCCGCCGTCGAAGAACCAGGTATGGGCGCGGCTGTAGCGCCGATCGAGGAACGCTGCATCGTTGCGGGTCCAGCTTACGCGAGCTTCGTACTCTGACATGGAACGTTGTCCGGTGTGATGTGCCGATGAGCGGCTGCACCGGTATCTGCGGGAGACACCGGATGGCCCTGCGTATGGTGCTACGGAAACAGACGAAGCCCGAGGCGGCGAGTCCGCTGTAGCTTGTTGAGAAACGTGTTGCGCTGGATGAGCCGCGCGCCGAGAAGTTCGAAGTGCGGAGTCATGGTCTGAATGTCGATCCACTCAGCACCTCTGCACCGAAGGTAATCGATCAGATGAAGCAGCGCGAGCTTCGATGCATTGGACCGGCGATGAAACATGCTCTCGCCGGCGAAGACTCCGTCCACATCCACGCCGTAGAGGCCGCCTACCAGTTCATTCCCGTCCCAGGCTTCCACGCTGTGGGCATGCCCCAGGGCATGAAGCGTGATGTACGCCTCCACCATCTGCGGAATAATCCATGTGCCGTCCTGGTCCGGCCGTACGATGCGGGCGCAGGAGAGGATCACGTCCTTGAATGCACGATCGATGGTGAAGGTAAACGTTGTGCGTTCGCGTTCGCGCGCAAGGCTGCGCGGAACGTGGAGTGCGCTGAACTCCAGTATGGCGCGTTCGCGCGGACAGGCCCAGATCAACGGCAGACCATCCTGCGGCCATGGGAAAATCCCCTGCCGATAGGCGGCCATCAACGTGTCCGGATGAAGGTCACCACCGACGGCAACAACGCCGTCATGCTGGGCCTTTCGTGGATCTGGGAATTGAACGACTGGCATACTCCATCACAGGCGCCGGGCGATACCGCGGTACCCGAACATCCGATTGCAGCCGCAACGCACGTTGCGAACGCATCGGCAGGTATCGTATCGATACGCCATCACAATTCGCAGGCGGCCGCCGGGTATCGCTCAGACCCCGGAAGCTTTTCGGAAGATGGAACGAATTGAAGCGACCGCCCTCAAGATATGGGATTGCAGCCAACCGGCGAACGCCATTGGGCGAGATCGAAGGCCGGGAGACCGTAACGAGTTGCGTATGCTATGGGGTATGTAGTATGCCGTTCTGTATATGATCGCGCCGCATTCGTCGCGCAGCACATGTGCCGGTTGTCGTATCCGACGCTCAACTGCCTGCTGCGCGGCTCTTGTTTCCGCTTCGGTGCGGATACTACCCTGATGCTCTCGTGTGGTCAGCGGGCGCGGCGCGGGAACGAGGTTGCTCGACATCGATAACGACGGCTTTGAGGTATCGTTTGAGCGACATTCTTCGGCTATCCTCAGAAATCCTTCCCACATCTGCGACATATCGGCCTGTTCGTTCGTCCATTAAGAACCCGCTTCCTCTCGTCGCGGTACCGGGCATCGGAAAAAACGTTCTTGAAGGGGAAGGAGCCAGATCGCTGACCAAGCGACTGCAGCTCCGTTGCATGCATTGTGTTCCCTGGTTGCAGCCCCTGCCAGGGCGTTCCACCGGCCTGCCGTTCCACATACCCCTTACAGGAGAAGAATGAAGCATCGCTACGTGCCTGCTGCCGTCATTCTCAGCATTCTCTCCATGCTCGCCGTTTGCCGGGCGCAGCAGGGGGCGCCTTCCATGCTTGGCGGCCCGGTTGCAGGTTTTGGCCTGGTGCTTGACGACTCCTACGTTCCGGTCTTTTCCGGCACCACGGATTGTGGTGTGTTCAAGCGCGGCATTGCCTTCTCTCCATCCCTCGGCGGTACGCTCGTTCTTCCCTCGTTGTTCGGCGAGAGCCTGGGTGCAGAGCTCTCCGTTTCCGCTACGGCAACCTCCGGACATCTCAGCGCCACCCCGGTTGATCCCACACGCGTCAACGACAACGGGACACTCGTCGACATCGACCGCGAATTTCGTCTCGCCTCCACCCGCTGGAGTGCGGCTGTGGACGCGATGCTGCGATACCGGCTCGGCGGCCGGTTCGCCCTGAGCGGCGGGCCGTGGTTCGGCCTTGCCTTCGCGTCTACATTCAACACCACCGATCATCTCAACGGACCATCGGGCTACAGCTACGTCGGCGGCGTTCCGGACCGATCGGTGCCCAATGCCCAGGCGCTCTCGGCGGCGCCGATGTCGTTCGGGCCGGCGTTGCGTGCGTCGTACGAGATCCCGCTGCGTACGGCCGTGCTGATGCCGCAGCTCGGGCTGCGCATGGACCTGCTCTCGCCCGTAAAGGACTTTACATGGCGGCGCTATTCTGCCGAGGCGCGCGTTGCGTTGCTGTTCGATGTCACGCCGAAGCCGAAAGCACCGGAGCCGCCGGTTATCGTGGAGACCCATCCGGACACGCCGGTTGCACCGGTTGTGGTGGTTGCGCGCGAGAAGCCGCGACTCTCTGCAACCGTTGCCATCAACGGTGTGGACGAACACGGTTCCGTCTCCCCGATCGCCAGCGTGCGCGTGAACGATGTGATCAATCGCACGCACGCGCCGCTGATACCGGCGGTCTTCTTCGACAAGGATTCCGCTCTTCTTCCGAACCGCTATCCACTGCTGGATCATGATGCTGCGGGACGCTTCTCGCTGGACGATCTGGCCGGCAGCGATCTCCTGAGCGTTCAGCACAGAGTGCTCGATGTGATCGGCCTGCGCATGCAGAACGACGCATCGGCCCGGCTCTCGCTGTACGGCTCCGTCTCGCGGGATGAACAGGCCGGCCTTGGCCGCAGTCGCGCTGCCGCGGTGCAGCGGTATCTGGAGCAGACGTGGGGCATCGACCACTCGCGGGTCAGCATCGCGGAGGGGAATGGTGCCATGGAGCGTTCCAACGAAGGGACGGACGATGGCCGGGCAGACAACCGCCGCGTGGAGTTCGCCTCGGATCACGAGGGGATCCTTGCTCCGATGTTCACCGAACATACCTCGCGTTCATTCAATCCTCCAGCAATCAAGGTAACGCCGACGTTCGAGGCGGAGGCCGGCGTGAAGCGATGGGAGCTGAACGCCACGCAGGGAAGCAACACCGTTGCCCACGAGACCGGCGCCGATGCCCGGGGACTTGCCTCATCTGATCGCACGTGGCATCTGGATGTACAGAAGGTCGATTCGGCGCTCTCGCCGGTCACGGTTCAGCTTACCGTGGAGGACAGCACCGGTGCCGTTGTGAAGGCGGAGAACAGGATGCCGCTGGCGCTGGATCGCCGGGTGAGCATCGTCGACGGACGTGTGGTGCAGTCTGGCGAGCGTGAGCAGATCTCGTACACGCTGGTTGGATTCGATTACAACAGCGCGGAACTGAACCATACGCGCCAGGCCGCCGTTCGGGAGATCGCCGAATCGGTGCGTCCCGGCGCCAAGGTTACGATTGTTGGCTATACCGACCGTATCGGCGAGCAGAAGCGGAACGTGGAGCTCTCCGGACAGCGTGCCGATCGCGTTGCGTCGGCGCTGCGCGGCAGGTTGGATGGACTCGGCGTTCACGACGTTCCAATGAATGTCTCCGGCGGAGGCATCGAGACGGAGCGCTTCCCGAACGACCTCCCCGAAGGACGTATCCTTTCCCGCGGCGTAGGAGTGGTTGTCGAGCAGGGCATTGGTGAGAAGAATGGTGGCGCAGGGAAGGAGACGGAGCAATAGGCCGCGATGGCCAGCGTAGCCGGACACCGGCGTCCGGTTGTAGATGCTGTACCCGTTTGCAGAGAATACAAACCGTGTTGAGCCTCATGATCTCTCCTCTACGAATTGCGGCAACCCTTCTGAACGCCGGCCTTCTTCTGGCGTGTGCTTCCGGCTTGGCACACGCGCAGGCCATGCGGTCCGGCGAATCGGCCGCCGGCGCAGTCCGCTATGTCGAGAACCGCGGGCAGATGGTGGACGCGGAGAAGCACGCGCGCCCGGACATTCTGTACCTGACTCAGTCGCACGACGTGGCGGCGTATCTGAGAACAACGGGGCTCAGCTATGTCTTCGTGAAGATCGAAGGAGGGCATCCACCGGACCCAAATCCTGCCGCGCACAAACCGTTCACGCCTCGGTTCGACAGCAGCATTCGCGTAACGACGTACCGAATGGACATGGATCTGGTAGGTGCGAACGCCGCGGCACGTGTGGAGGGGCAGTTCCCATCGCAGGACTATGCGAACTTCTATCTGTCGCAGTGCCCCAACGGGATCACGAACGTTCGAGCCTACGACCGCGTGATCTACCACGACATCTATCCGAAGATCGATCTGGTGTATTACGGCTCGGGGGGCGCGGTGAAGTACGACTTCGTTGTGCACCCCGGCGGCCGTGTCGGTGATATCGTTCTGCGATATACGGGGGCATCGGAGTTGCGCCGGACCGAGAGCGGGAGCGTAGCGGCGGCGAACCCGCTGGGCATGGTCGAGGAAGGTCGTCCGGAGGTGTATCAGGGCGCGGCGTCGAAGCGGATGGTGAGCGGGACGTATGCCGTGGCGAACCGGGAGATCCGGTTCGATGTTGGTGCGTACGACCACGCGCGTGATCTCGTGATCGACCCGACGTTGCTCTGGAGCACGTACTACGGCGGAACCAACTACGAGTACGGATGGGGTTGGGGCGGCGGAGGCTGGGGCGGTTGGGGCTGGGGCGGCGGCGGCTGCAAGACCGATCGCGATACCACGATCACGTTCGTGGGTTCCACGCTGAGCACCGACTTCCCCGTGACGCCCGGTGTTGCCCAGACAGGGCTTGCCAACGGCGTCAATCAGTACGACGGTTACATCGTTCGCCTCTCGCATCGTGGCGCGCGCATCTGGTCAACGTATTTCGGTGGCAACAGCTGGGACTGGGCCGGCGGCGTTGCCGTCGACGCGCGGCGCAACGCGTACATTACCTTCGGCACCTACAGCACCGATTTCCCCACAACCGCAGGAGCATATCAGCGCACGGGCAACATTTCGCAGTGGGACGGTGCGATCGTGAAGCTGGACAGCCTTGGCCGCCTGGCGTGGGGGACGTATTACAATGGGACGGACCTGTCCGGCATTGCCGTGGACAGTCTCAACAATGTATATGTGGGGGGAGCCGGAACCACCCTGGCCGGTGCTACGCCGGGCGCGTTCCAGACCACTGTGCCGGCGTCGTCGCAGTACACCGGCATTCTCACCAAGTTCAACAGCAGTGGAACTGCACGGATCTGGTCCACCTACTTCGGCGGCACGCAACAGGTGATCCCGGGATCGTCCGACGATGTCCTTTCCAGCCTCGCGGTGGATCGCGGTGCGAACATCTTCATCTGCGGCAGTACCGGCACGTTGGACTTCCCGATCACACCGGGCGCGTTCCAGGCTGCCAACCGCGGTGGCATCGAAGGGTTCGTCGGCAAGTTCGACAGTGCCGGGAACCGGATATGGGCTACCTATTACGGCGGCAACTACTATGACTTCGCGTCGGACCTCGCGGTCGACTCGCACAGCAACGTCTCCGTGATCGGCACCACGCTCAGTTCGAATCTCCTGACCTCCGCATCGGCGTTCCAATCGCATATGAATGGAACCAACTACGACTGCTGGATTGCACGTTTCGATTCGTCGGGAACGAACAAGTGGGCCACATACTACGGCGGCAGCGACTACGATTACGGCACCGGTATCGATGTGGATCCTCTTGACCGCATCTGGTTCATTGCATATACCAGCTCCTCGGATTTTCCGGTTACAGGCGATGCATATCAGGCCAATCTGCGTGGGATCGAGGATGCCGCTGTGGTGAAGATGGACACGAACGGCACCAGAATCTGGAGCACCTACATCGGCGGCACGCAGTGGGATTACGCAGAGGGCATTGCTACCAATCCGTATGGATGCGTCGTTACCGGTGAGACCTACAGCAACGACTATCCCACAACTGCAGGCGCCCTCCAGGGGACGCTGCGCGGCGGCTCCGATGCCTACGTCACCATGTTCTGCGATCCTTCCGTCACGGTCGACGTGAAGGGACCGCTCCGTTTCTGTGCAGGTGATTCAGTGGTATTGACGGTGCCGCTCGGCTACGATACGTACACGTGGTCCACCGGCGCAACGGCAACAAACCGGCTCGTGGTGAAGCAGACCGGCAGCTATACCGTTACGGCCTCCATTATCGGATGCAGTGCAACGTCGTTCCCGGTGCTCGTGAAGGTCGACTCGGTGATCCCGCGCTCAATCATTCCGCATGTGATCCAGCTGTGCGCCGGTGACAGCATCACCTTCCAGATCCCCGGCCATCAGCGTGTCTATCGTTGGAGCACCGGCGATACCACTGCAACGATCACCGTACGTACGGCCGGTGCCTACAGCCTTGCCTACATCGACTCCAACGGCTGCTCGGCGCATACCGATACTGCAACGGTTACCGTTGCGCCCAATCCTTCCACTGCGATCACGCCGGCAGGCCCCGTCTCCTTCTGCAACGGCGGCAGTGCCGTGCTCGATGCCGGGCCCGGCTTCGCCGAGTATCGCTGGAGCACGGGCGAGACGTCGCAGACGATCATGGTGCACGATCCCGGAACGTATCAGGTTCGCGTGAAGAACAGCTTCGGCTGCTGGAGCCCGCAGAGCAACGTCGTGCGGGTGATCGTATTCCCGCTGCCGACGCCAGCGATCCGGAATCTCCTTCCAACGACGTTCTGCGAGGGAGACAGCACGATCCTGGCGGTGACGCCGAGCAAATACGTGGGCTATCAGTGGTCCAACGGCGCGAAGACGCCGACGATCACGGTGAAGACCGAAGGTGTCTATACAGTGACGGTCACGGACTCCAACGGCTGCACCGGCACGGCGCAGATGGGAGTGAAGGTGACGCCGCGGCCCACGTTGAAGATCAATGCGAATGGCCCGCTCACGTTCTGCGAGGGAGACAGTGTGATCCTCTCGGCGAACGGGTTTCTGCTGTATCAATGGTCCAACGGAAGCCAGGACGCGCAGATCGTAGCGAAGCAGCCGGGGAAGTACTTCGTGACGGTGACGAGCGACAAGGGATGCGTCGGCTGGTCGGACACGGTGATCGTTGCGGTGAAGCCTCTTCCGAGTCCTGCGATCGGCGGCCCGGTACGTGTCTGCAAGGATGCGCTGGCAAGCTACTCCGCGCAGAGCAGCGGGTCCGGCGGGAGCGCGATGACGTACGAGTGGACGGTGAACGGGAGCGGTACGATCGCGAGCGGCCAGGGAACGAACACCGTCGGCGTGCAGTGGGGATCGTCG
>JAFDZV010000063.1 GCA_018266795.1 Bacteroidota bacterium
AAACGCATGCGGCTTCCGCAATCGGAAACGCTTCCGTACTGCCATTTACTTCTACCTCGGCGGCCTCGATCTCTACCCAAGAGCAACCGCACAGACCGCGTAACCCACTCGGTTAAATGAAGGCCCCAAAATTCAGATGAGCCGGCGATGAGGATTGACGTCGGCGACCGGCTTATCGGGATTGGCGTGACTCAGATCATCGAGGATCTTGGGCGGCCCCCCGGCCTGGATACCTGCCGGGTGTTCGGTGTCGACAAGCCGGCGAAGATGGCCTGCCGTGCATTCCAGGTGGATACAAAGACGCAGACACAGGCGGGATTTGATTTTACATTCAAACCATTATCGCCTCAGGACTATAGCGATACCCTTGCGTTGGTCTCGAATGGCGCAGCGCAGATTCCGGCAAGCAGCATCCCTGAGGGAACAATCATCGTGAGCTTCGTCACACCGGCGCCCAGATACACGCTTGAAAATGTGGATGGTTCTCCGGCGAAAAACTGGGGATACGTTGTCGAAGCGGATAGATACTGGAATGTCGGCATCGCCAATGAAGATGACTTCTGGGTTGCAAGCTTTCCATCGGACGATATCGGTATGCTGGCAGGTGTGCCATCATCGGCGCGAATCGGTTCGATCAGGTTCGGGCTTTCGCTGCTTTCCGGTCCCGAAAGCGCAGTGGGATTCAGTCCGATGCCATGTGCCGGGCCATCCGGAACCGTTACGCATCACCAGTTCGTGCTCTCGGGATGCGCATCGGGCACAATGGGGCTGAATACGGCATTCCCTATTGGCCTGCGTACGGAAATCCTGTTCTGCCCGATGATATAGACAGAGTGCCCGGCAAATCATCTCGCGCCGGTTCGATCTGGAATTGTTGATCAATAACGGAGTACGCTCATGACAAACAATGGTCCCCTATCCAGGGGTAGAGTCAGTCATGTGTTCGTTACGGTATGCGATTTCAACGCGATGGTTCGTTTCTATCGTGATGTGCTGGGCATGCGTCTGCTGTACACGGATGAAGAAAGCCATGCGTTCCTCTGCATCGCGGATGATACCGATTTTCAGCTGGCACTGTACAGTGGGCGGAACGATCCCGGTGAACATCGGAACCATTGGTTTATTGTCGTTGACGTTGATGACATCGAGCATGCAGTGGCCGAACTTCATGTGCGAGGTGTGAACGTGGGGGCGATTGAAGATGTCCCGTTCGGGCGGGCGGCCAGGTTCGAGGATCCGGAAGGCAATATCATCGAGGTGCACCAATCGGCATAAGGGGCCGCTGCCTGCTCGTGATGCGACCCGCTTCCGGTGTTACAACGCGGCCGGGCTCATGGAGAGTCCGGCCGCGCTGAAGTTTCATGCCGCCCGCTTTGCTCAGGGGTTGCAATGTGCCTGCGTGCAGAGGTTGATGGTGATGGAGCATGCGGTGGGATCGTAGCAGACCACGCCGCAGCACGGCACCACACCTGCCGTTGTGAACGTGAAGCAGTCCGTGCATCCGTCGGCCCCGAAGGGAAACAACGTGCCCGCAGCACTCACGGCGCCTGCCGGGACAAAGCCTGCCGGGAAGACGATGGTGGTTGGGCCGCCCTGCGGAATGCTCCAGCATTGCGGAGCCGCTCCCGTAAGGCTGTACAGGCAGAGGAGAAGATCGCAGTTGAGGTTGTTGGTAACCTTGACGCGCGAACATGCCGTGCCGGTGCTTGCGAACATCGTCAGCCAGGCGAAGGCTGCAACGGTTGCCACTGCAATTGATCTGCGAAGCGTTGTTGTCATGATCCTGTTCCCTTGTTGAAATGACGTTTCTTGGGCGATGCATGCCTGTGCATCGAAGCGGAAGCAGCCGGGCCGTACGTGGCCGCCCGCTGCCGTCTGCGATGAAAGAGGAACGGGGCCGGGCATTGTGGACATCGGTGGCCGGCACAGATGCATCTTCTTCCGAGGCGGAAATCCGGTGTTCGCTGATCGTGACACCTGCCGGGTACGATCTGTGCCGATATCCATAGGTACGGGAGACAATGTGTCTGTCACCTGATGCGGAGGCTCCATCACGATCCCCGACCGGACCATTCGCACGATTCATCTTGAACGTGATCGGGGGCAATCGTATTATCGCTCCGGCCTCGAACATCCCATGTCTGTTTCGCAGGTCACTGTTTGGTACGCACGTGTGTCGATCGCAGACATCGTGGTGCCGACGGCTCTATCTCCACACACACTCCGGCCAGATCCTGATTCCTGATCACAATCAGTGGAGTCACACATGAAGCATATATTATGCACTGCGTTTGTGTTCTGGTTCTGTGCTGCAGCCGCATTCGGGCAGCGAAACAGACAGGGATATCCTGTCCATCACCCCGATGGCACCACGACATATCTGACGCTCGACGCACTGGGCGGAAAAAATCGAGGTGAGGGGATGCTATCGTCCGGAGTCAATTGGATCCCCATGGCTGATGGCCTGGAAGGTATGGTGCAGTGCGCCACAGTCATGAACGGTGAACTCTATGTGTTGCACAGCTGGTCCGCACCGGTGTCTGAAGCGAACAACGGCATATCAAAGTGGAACGGAACGTCCTGGGAGCGAGTGGTGACGTTTAGTGGTCGTTGCGCGTTCTATTCGTTCGCGGTGTATCGAGAGGAACTCTACGTTGGAGGTGCGTTCTACGCAATCGACAGCGTCCCGGGTACCGCCGGTATTGCCCGGTGGGATGGGCATGCATGGCATGGTCTGGGTGGAGGCCTGGTCGTGGGCGCCGAGGTGCTTGGGATGAAGGAGTACAGGGGCGATCTCTACATCGTGGGTAGTTTCCAGAACGCCGATGGCGTTCCCGGCACTGCGGGCATCGTACGATGGGATGGTGCCGCGCTGCATTCGGTCGGGGGCGGGCTCGCCAACCCCGATATGGTTGGCGGCGTGGGGTCGTCTCCCTATGTCTTCGATCTCGCGGAGTATCGCGGGCGGCTGTATGTCGGCGGAGATTTTTCGCATGCCGGCAGTATTCATTCACCATTTCTCGCTGTGTGGAATGGGCAGCAGTGGGAAGGCATACAGGGTGGACCGGACCGCGAGCCTGAGCACATGACGGTGTACAACGATGAGCTCTATGTTCAAGGTCCATATATCGCGCAGTGTGGTAGCGTTGAGACGGTAAATCTTGCACGGTGGAATGGTCAGCGATGGAGCCCGGTAGGCCAGCATGATTGGTGGGGGAATGTTCATGATTTGCGTGTGTACAATGGAGAACTCTATGCCAGCGGCGTGGGTACGTTCAACAATAGTATCGGCCGCTGGGACGGCAAGGCATGGACCTTGCTCGGTGCATTTGACCAGGATCCGAATTTTCTCGCGGAGTATAACGGATCGTTAATTACCGGCGGCTGGTTTAGTGAATGCGGCTCAACACCGCTCAGGCATATCGCGCGGATGTGCACGGAAAAGGACTGCGGCGTGATATCGGGAACGGTCTATTTGGATCGCGATGCGGATTGCACATGGAACGCGGAGGACTCGGCGTTGCCGCATCGGATGGTGATGATCACACCAGGTCCGTTGTTTACATCGACCAACGCTGTCGGGCACTACGAGCAGTATGTTCCGCCCGGATCGTACACGGTCAGCCTGTGGCCATTGATTCACTGGGATCAGAACTGTCCGCAGCCGCCCGGCACATATACCGTGTCTGTAGCCGGTGCGGGCGACCAGCACACCGGTAGCGACTTCGCGATGAAGCCGCAACCGAACGTTCAGGATATTCGCGTCAGCATCGCTGCTTCACGCGCCAGGCCCGGGCGGCAGTTGGAGTATGTCATCACCTATGAAAACGTTGGTACGGTTACTATGAGCGGTTCGCTCACGTTGAACTTCGATACACGCCTTCCGATTGCCGGGAGCAAGCCACTGCCCGACAGTAGTGGCCTAGGCAGGCTGGTCTGGAATTTCACGGACTTGCGTGTTGACGAACGGCGCCCGAATCATGTGACCATGAACGTTCCAACCACGATGCCGGTGGGTGCGCAGCTCTGCGCCGACGCTGAAGTGGAGTTTGACCATGGGCCTGATGCATATTTCCCGGATGACGATCGAGATTCGGTCTGTGCGCGCGTCACCAGTTCCTGCGATCCGAATGAGATCGAGGTGGCGCCTGATGGCACCGACCGATCTGGACCGATTCAGCAATCGGATTCCGTACTTGCATACACGATTCATTTCCAGAACACCGGCACGGACACGGCGTTCCGTGTTGTCGTTGTGGACACACTTTCACCTAACCTCGATCCCGCCACGGTTCGTCCGGGCGCTGCGAGCCATCCATTTACGTTCACGGTGAACGGCGGATGTGTGCTCACGTGGACGTTCGAGGACATCATGCTTCCGGATAGCACTTCCAATGAGACGGCAAGCCACGGCATGCTGAAGTACTTCGCCAGCCTGCGGCCGAACCTCGCGTCCGGAACGCTGATACCGAACCGAGCTGCGATCTACTTCGACTACAACGCCGCCGTGGTCACGAACACCGTCATCACGACCACTAACGGCGGGTTGGTAATACAGCATGTCGATGGGAGGGGGAGTGTTGCCCTTGGGCCGAACCCGAGCATGGGTCTTGTGCAGATCGAAGGGAGCCTTAGTGCCGATGCGGAAATTTCCGTCTACGATCAATTGGGGAGCCGTGTGAAGTCCGTCCCCGCATCGCCGGCGCCGGCGCAGACGCTGGACCTTCGCGAATTGCCCGCCGGCGTCTATCTGCTTGCATTGCCTACTATCAACGGTACGGTTATGCGGCGCGTGGTGCTTGTTCGCTAGCGGCGCAGCGATGTGACCAACATAATCTGTGAGATGGGCACTGGGCGATCGGCGGTTGTCGGTCGTCCAGTGGTGCATAAAGCATCCACGATGGTGTGTGATGAATCTGTAAGAACAGCCTCATTGGCCACGCCGGGAGGTGCATGGCAGAACGCAATCACGTATACAGCCGGAGCGAACAACACGTCGGCTAATTGTGCGTGCCCGCCTATACACCGTAGAAGCCGTAGAACCGTTCCACCGGAGCCTCGACCGCGAGCGCCTGAAAGGGGAAGCATTCACCCAGCGACGTCAGGCTCGAATGCCCGGCAAGCGATCGCAGAAACGGGTGAGCCCTGGATTCCCTGACCCGGCCGCGATGGTCCACGAACTGCCCCCAGAGGGGCATCGAGCGGAAGCGGTTTCGCGCCACACGGGCGGATAGCCCGTACTCCGGTGGAAAGAGGCGGCGGTATGCCTCGAGATTGTACAGCCACGAAACGCCAACCACCAGCACCCTCTTCCCCATGGTCTCTCCGACGCGCCCGAAGAGCGCCGCCAGCTCCGCGCGCCGCCGCTCGATGCGCGCATGGCTCAGAGGAGAGATCCCCTCTGCCTCCGCGTTTCGGAAATGCATTCGAATTCGGTCCGCGCTTTCCGCGGTGTAGGAAAAACAACCGAAGGTTGCCGTGAGATGCGGTGCAGTTGCTGCCTCCGGATCCCTGAGATAGAAGCGATAGGTCCACTCCCGCACGTCCTGCGCCTCTCGAAGCCCGGCCAGATACGCCTGCCAGGTCGGGTGTTGCGGGTCGAACGTGCGGCCAAGACCGAACCGAACGTAGAAGTTTGTGTAGTCCAGGAGCACGCATTCCAGCGGCAGTCCGGAGACCATGCAGACTCTCTCTGCAAACGATAGCTGCAGGTCGAAGAGCTCCTTCGGATACACCATGCGTCCAACCATGACGGGGCAGATTCGGCGTTGAGCGAGATTCTCGAGAACGGCGAAAGCTACGAAGCGCGCGGAGATTGCGGGCTCATCGCACATCGCGTCCTGTGCATCCGCCTGATGGAGTTCGGCAGCGCCGGCTCTGGTTAATTATCCGATAAATAATATTCGGTCGGTCCGTTCGCATCGGTAACAGGCAATTGTCATCACGACGCAATTCCACCAGGACGTCCGGCGGAGCATGTGGCCCAGAAAACTGTTGCGTCCGCCGGTTTCGGCACCGTATATTTACCGACGGTTCACCATGACGCGCAAATATTTATTCGATTCGAAAACGAGTCGGGTTCCCCCCAAATCCCCCCTGAAAAATTCGAGCGCCGATATCGGTGCTGTTGCATGTGCGGCAGACCGGTCTGGTGTTGCGCGAAGAGATTGATCGTATGCCTGCCGTGCCGCATATGGGCCCGGGTGCGGCAGGAGAATTGCCACCATCACTCAATTCATACCAAGGAGGGTATTATGGCTCGATTGTATGTGGAAGCAGTTACGGCACCGACACTTGCTGCCAACGGCAACCGAAATCTGGCGGCCGTACTGCTGTCGATCACCGACACAAGTGGGAACGGGGTTTCCGGAATCGGAGCCGGGAATTTTACCATCGGCAATCCGATTGTCGGCGCCGGCGGCGCATCGGTCGTCATCAGCTCCGTTGCCGCAAGCGGTCCTACCGGTGCATATCTCATGAGGCTTCTGCCAAATGGCGCCAATAACTGGGCCGATGGGACGTACCTCATATCTCTGGATGTTGCCATCGGTACCGACGACGGACAGACCGTCTGTAGTCTGGTTGTTCCGTAACGAGAAATTTATCACGCTGTAGAACTGCGTTATATACGGACCGTGTAACGGCTTTGGAGATGAGGAGATAATCATCTCAAGAATAAAAGGACCTCGCTACTCTATGCTGTAGCGAGGTCCTTGTCTGCGTTTCATTCACAGCATGTTCAGTCAGGCCGAGAATTGCCGGCTGCAGATTATGGATCTGTCAAGGATCCAGCCATTGTCCCGAATTGCCGGAGTCTGCCGCCTGTCTGATATCGAGGCGGCCGGCGTCGGTTCAGCGGAGCACGACCATGCGCGCCGTGGATATATCCCCGTTGGCGCGAAGGCGAAGCAGATAGGCGCCGCACCGAAGCGCGCCCGTATCCCACGCCAGAGCGTGGTTCCCCTCGGTAAGCTCACCATCGGCAATCGATGCCACATGCTCTCCGGCGGCATCGTACGCCTCCAGCACAACGCGTGCCGGCGTCGAAAGGTGCAGAGCGATGGTTACGACACCTGATGATGGATTCGGACGGATGGAAACGTCCGATGCCGCGGCAGGAGCGTGAGATTCGCTCACACCCATCGTTGGTTCCACCGTGCGGTACAACCGCCGGTTCGCGATGGCATAGAGATAGCCCTCCGGATCGCAGGCCAGCGAGTGCACATCCGGCAGCGGAATGCCGTCATCCTCCTCCGTCCAGGAATCGCCATCATCCCGGCTGCGAAATAATCCGTGCCCGGTTGGAATGAAGACGTCGCCCGCTGCGTTGAATCCGATGTCCCTATCTGCCAAGTCCCCCAGATACGGATGATCCAGAAGCACAAATGTCTCTCCCTGGTCCGTGGGGCGGAACAGAGCAAACTCCGCATTATGGAGGTGCCGCTCGTACAGGACTCCCCTGGGACTGACCCCGAACCCGTAAAGATTGTTGGAATCACCCACCGGTTCCCATGTCAGGCCGTCGTCCGTTGAACGATAGGTGCTCGGTTTTGGGAAACGTGAATCGCCGGAGGAACTCGCAAGAAATATTGTTCCGGAAGGGGCGACGCTCACTGTCTGGATCCATTCTCCTCCGAATTTAGATCGCTTCCATGTGGCGCCATGATCGGATGACCGGAAGACCCCTGAGTCGCTTGTACCGACGATGATGGCGTCGTTGTGCGTGAACGTGATTGCGGATTTGGTGCCGGGCCAGAGCGTGAGAGAATCCCCGTCCCAATGATCGCCATAGTCTGTGGAGCGAAGCAGTTTGTTGCCGCCATTGGTTGCACTCTGCACGGAGAGCGCCTCCCCTCCGGGGCCGACTGCAATGATGCCATCGACTGGAGGAACGGAGCGTTGCCATGTGATGCCATGATCGGTGGAGTTGACCGGGCCGGACGGATCGCGTGCAAAGACTCTTCCATGCTCGTCGATCATCGCGATATTCTCAATCGAACCCGGGAACGAAGCGTTGAGTTGGCGCACATGCTCGCCCTCGTCATCGGAGCGGAAGATGCCGTCTCCTCCGATATACATTATTCCGTCCTGCGTCGAGAGCACGCAGTCGACACCGGACACAATCCCCAGCGGAGTCTCCAGCCGGTTCCAATGATCGCCGCCATCGTCGGAATAGAGCCGCGTAAGACTGAGCGCCTTGCTCGATCCCGTCACGTGCGTCAGAATGGGGATGACAACCCGGCCGCTTTGCGTCACTGACAGATATGCGTCACTGCCCGTGTAGGCGTAGGCGGAATCGACACCGCGTTCGCCGGTCATGCGTCGTGCCCATGATGCGCCATCGTCCGTGGAGCGGTACAGGCCCATGTCCGTGATGGCCAGCAATGTACCGTCCGGTGTGCGGGCCGCGAAACATCGTTCCCGTTGTACCGGTGTGGTAGTTGTTCGATCCGCAGAATAGCAATCCGGAAGAAGTTGGCGGCTTCCGATTTGGCTAACGTTGTAGCGACCATGCAGTTGTGTGGCCCACGGAGGCCGGCGCGACTGGTATGAGAGGTGAACGTTCACCCGCAGTACACCACCCGACACTACCACATGCATTTCCAATTCGCGCAGTCAACCGCGATCCGGTTGGAGGGACGTTTGGCACCTGTTGGGCGGGCTGGTCGAATTCATCACAAGGACCAACATTACAGTGGAGGATTCACATGCCGATTCCCGCAGGATTCGATTTTTCGGGAGCAACGCTGCTGGCGACGCTCTCGACCACCGTTACTGTTAACGGAACCACATATTCGCTGGAGCTTCTCGGTGCACGCTCCTGCCCGGAAGATGTTGCGCCTCCACCGGGCGACAATGGGCCGGCAGGCGGAAAAAATCCCGCAGGCCTTGGCGGCGAGTCGAATGTGAGAACCGTACCGGCCGGCATCGCAATCTTCAGCAGTGCCAATACCCCGCTCGGCAGCGTCACCGTATTCACCGATCCGCGCGTTTCTATTCAGGGACAGCTCACGTTTGCTGTGGACAATCAGGGTAATCTTACCACTCCGGCAACCAGCAGTTTCCAGCAGGTGATGGTATTCCACGTTGTGCAGCCCGATGGCAGCGATTCGTGGCTGTACGGCGGCGCCACATGGGAGGTAACGTCGAGCGTCAACTCCTTCCCGCCCGCGAACGCCACATATACGCATGCCGCGGCCAGTTCCGGTCTGTATGATTTGCTGACCGGTACGCCGAACGTTGCGACGAAGGGAACATCGACGATCGCGCTCGGACGAGTCGCAACGGCAGCCGAAGAGTCGGACCAGCTTGCACTGTACAACGCGGCAGTTGCCACGTTCAACGGTCTTGGCCCGGTCATGGCGGCACCCGAGGTGGCCGCAAACTGAAGTCGTTGAATGACGACGCAGCACCATCCGCCGTAGCCGGCCGGTACGGCGCGATGGTCCGCAGCGTGTTGGAAGTTCGTCGTGGGTGAGGAGGAGAGGACGCTCAGGATCGGGCAAAACAAAGGGGACCACAGATTGGCTGTAGTCCCCGATCGGTCCCGACAGGACTGAAAGCGGTCTCGGCAGGACTCGAACCTGCGACATCAAGTTTAGGAAACTTGCGTTCTATCCAACTGAACTACGAGACCGGATGTTCCCCACTGCGCCCTGGTGCTCCGCGGGGAGGTGGCTCCGGAAAGACCGCAAATATAGCCATTGGCGGCGGATCAGGAAACCTTGCCACAACATGTACCCCATGGTTCGGGTACCACAACATGTACTGTCACGGGATAGCAGACTGTTCGATGTTTGTGCCGTCGCAGCGGATCGGTGATCGATCGCGATGCATCGGTGTGTCGTCCAGGCGCCTCCGGCAATCGATGCGGTTCGCAGCGTTGCGATCGGCCATGCTGTGGTGGCCACGTGCGCGTACGGGGCGGTGTTCAGTCGCTCCCTTCGTATAGGCACGCCCTCCTATTGCATCGGCCGGACCAGCACAAACTACCATTGATAGATCGGAGGTCAGTCATGAGCTTTGGCATACACGGTTGGCGTGTCGTGCAGGGATTCCTTGCCGCTGCCGCAATCGTTACACTGTTCGGAAACGGGAGCGTGACTGCACAGCGCTTCCAGGATGTCATCGGCAGTCCCAACTGCGCGGATGGCGGCCTGCATGGCGTGAAGCAGCTTGCTGCCGGCGGCTATGTGGCCGTCGGCGAATCGTTCCAACAGCCGGGAGGCTGCGGCACGTCGGACGCGCTGGTGACGGTGGTCAACGCAGCAGGCATACCGGTGTGGACCATCACCTATCAGATCGGCGTGAACTCCCGGGCAACCGATGTGCTCGAGCTTATCAACGGCGATCTGATCGTCTGCGGCTATGCGCAGATCGGGCCGCCATGTCACGCGGCGGTCTCCAAGGATATCTTCATCCTTCACCTTGCGGCCAACGGTGGCGTCATCGGTTTCAACACGTACGGAGGTAATGCCTCGGACGAGGAAGCCTGGAAGATTATTCGCGCAACGGTGGGGAATGGCGTCACCACCAATCCCGGGGACTATGTGGTGGCTGGCTCCAGCACGAACGCCAATGCGCCGGGCATGCGCGGTGCCTATCTGCTTCGCGTGAATGCGGCCCTTGGCCTTATCTGGGACCAGCAGTACGGCACAGCCGCCAACGACGAATACTTCTACGGTCTCGATGAGGTTCCCCCGGCGTTCGCCGGGGCCGGCGACATCGTGGCGGCAGGCGGATCCACCTCTCCTCCCGCACTCGGCACGGATATCTTCGTGGCGCGTGTCAACGGCAATACCGGTGCCATTGGGCCTGCTCCGCAGGGAGAATCCTGGACCAACTTCCCGAACCCGGTGTTCAACTCGAACGAGGAGGCGCGGTCGGTGATCATGCTGCGCAACGGCCCGAATGCCGGTGACATCGTCGTCGCCGGTTTCACGAACGGCGCGCCGCCGCCCAACGCGAACGACGAGGTGTTTGTTGTGGAGTTCGGCCCGAACCCCTGCAACCAGGTGGCCAACGTCTATTTCGGCGACAACGGTCCGAACCCGGATCGCGGCTACGATCTCGTTGAGGACGCCAACCCGCCGGCGGGCGTTGCCAGCGACGTCGTGGTAACCGGCTTCACCAATCTTCCCGGCGGCTTCGGCGGTGAGGATGTGTTCCTGCAGCGCGTGGCCACCGGACCGGGCATGGGCCTGGTTGGCGGCGCAGGGGACTACGGAGGCATTGCGAATGATGAAGGCTGGTCGGTTTCCAACGCTCTCCACAACGTGGCAGGAAGCGAGACCCCGGGCTATATCATCAACGGCTTCACGCAGAGCCCGAACCTGATCGGCGCCGCCGATCCGCAGCAGCTCTTTCTGGTCAAGACGGACCTCGCGCTCAACAGCTTCTGCAACAGTCTTGTGATCCAATTCCCGCGTGGCATTGCCCCGAACGGCACAGTGTGCGGAATGGCGATTGGACCGAATATCGGCCTGCAGTGCAGGCCGAATCTGAGCAAGCTCGCATGGCAGTGGGGCAATCAGCTCTGCTATGCCTTGCCGCGTGCGCACGAGCAGGGAGGCAATGGGAACGACGGTGTTGCCGGCGTTGACAACACATCCACGATCGCCTTCAACGACGGGAGCATGACTTCCTATCCGAACCCGCTTCACAGCGGCGATGTGCTGAACCTGCGCTTCGATCTGGTCAAGGGGGCAACGGCTCACGTTGTGGTGAGCGACATCAGCGGCCGCGAGGTATACCGGAGCGATATCGCTGTCCAGACTGGAGCGCAGCTGGTTCCGTTGAACACGGAGAACTGGCAGAGCGGCACGTACCTGGTGCGTGTGACGATCGGAGGCGTATCGGCCACGTCGCACGTGGTGGTGATGGAGAAGTAGCGGGTTGCGGAGAGGATCGCATCGAAGACCTTGAATCGCAGGCCCGCGCATGTAGTTGCATGCGCGGGCCTGCGTGTTGTGGCCGTTCCGTTCCTTCATGGGCCCGGACTTCACCGTCATCACGAGAGCATCAACCCCGACTGCGTCAAGGCATTCCGCTGCAATGGCCACCCTGGGCATCATGTGGATGTGCGACGGTACGAACGCGAACGGCTCGGGTTACGGCCCGGATAGCAGGCGGCGAGCTGCGGATCGCGTCGTACGAGGAGCCATCAGTGCCGTACGGATGAAGCATTGCCCCCGTGAGCACTCCCGCTGTCGCCGGCCTGTCTGTACGGCAGCCGCCATGCTCTGCCGCGAACGGAGAGTCCGCTCCCTGCGGGGAGCTCGATTTCACGAGAGGGGGCATGAGCTGCAGACAGGCTGGAGCATGCCGCTGCAAAACTTCATCCGAAAGAATGCTTGCAACTGAAGGTGTGCCACCACTAAGTTCAGAGTTAAGTAAACTAAACACTTTAGTTCTGGTGGCTTGGCATGCTGCCGTATGGTTCGGATGTGCCCGGCGGGGCCGTCTGCGACACGATGAGGAGCGGAATGAACAGAAAGACAACGACGGCGGCAGTGCCGCTGGCCGACATGCGCGGCACGGTAGAGCTTGGCAGGCGCGGATGGATCAGGCGCCTGCTCTCGTTCAGCGGGCCCGCATATCTGGTGAGCGTCGGCTACATGGATCCCGGGAACTGGGCCACCGATATCGAGGGGGGAGCGCGTTTCGGCTATGCCTTGATCTGGGTGCTGCTGATGTCCAATCTGATGGCGATCCTTCTGCAGACGCTATCCGCACGCCTGGGGATTGTCACCGGCCACGATCTTGCGCAGGGATGCCGGCGCGAATACTCCAGGCCGTTGAACTTCTTCCTCTGGCTGCTCGCGGAGATCGCCATCGCCGCCTGCGATCTCGCCGAAGTGCTGGGCACCATCATCGGCCTGAATCTTCTCTTCGGACTGCCGCTTCTCTGGGGATGCGTGGTTACCCTCTTCGATACGTTCCTGCTTCTCGCCATCCAGCGTCTGGGCGTGCGAAAGATGGAAGCCTTCATCCTCATGCTCGTGGGGACGATCGGCGCCTGCTTTCTGATCGAGGTGTTCCTGGCGAAGCCGGATTGGGGAGGCGTGATCCGCGGCGTGGTTCCGCATCTCGACTCCTCCATGCTCTACATCACCATCGGCATCATCGGCGCCACCGTGATGCCGCACAATCTCTACCTGCATTCCTCGCTGGTGCAGTCGCGAAAGATCGAGGACACCTACAAGGGGAAGGCGGAGGCGTGCCGATTCAATCTGATCGACTCCGGGGTGGCGCTGAACGCAGCGCTCTTCGTGAACGCGGCAATCCTGATCACGGCCGCCGCAACGTTCTTCTCCCGCGGGATCGTGGTTACGGAGATTCAGCAGGCGCACGCATTGCTGGAGAGCGTGCTGGGGCCAGGTCTGGCGCCGGTGGCGTTCGCGATCGCGCTCCTTGCCGCCGGGCAAAGCTCAACCCTCACCGGCACGCTTGCAGGCCAGGTTGTGATGGAGGGGTTCCTGGATATTCGTCTCCGTCCATGGCTGCGGCGCCTTGTAACACGCGGCGTTGCAATCGTACCGGCCGTGGTGGCGATCATTCTCACGGGCGACAGAGGTGCGTACTCTCTGCTGATTCTCTCGCAGGTGGTGCTCAGCCTTCAGCTTCCCTTCGCAATCATTCCGCTGATCCAGTTCACGTCGGATGCCCGCAAGATGGGAGCGTTCGCGAACCGGGCCTGGGTGAAGATGCTCGCGTGGCTTGTTGCGGCGGTGATCGTTGGGTTGAACCTGAAGCTGGTGTACGATACCCTCTCCTCCGGGCTCGAAGGGAAGCCGCTCTGGATTGCCATCCCCGCCTATGCCGGTGCTGCGGCGCTTCTGCTGGTGCTTGCGGTGATAACGCTGCGGCCGCTCCTCCGCTCCTCCGGTTTGTGGTCGCGAGCTACGGCCTTTCAGGCGCGATCGGTTGCCCGGCATATCAAGCCGGTTGCGGTGCGCCACATCGGGGTGGCGCTGGAGCACTCCAACGGCGATGCCGAGGTACTCTCCGTTGCCGTCACAACGGCCCGGCAGTTCGGCGCGCATCTCACGCTCCTGCATGTGATCGATACGCCGGGCACCATGGTCTACGGAAGCGACAGCAGCAGCATGCACCGCAGTGCCGACGAAGCCTATCTGCTGGAGCTGAAGGAGAGTCTGGTGGCGGATGGATTGAGCGTGGACGTGGCCACGCGTTCCGGCGAGCCGGCGGAGCAGATCATCGCCATGGCGCGCGAGGCGCGGTTCGACATGCTGGTGCTCGGCTCGCACGGGCATCGCGGCATTGCCGATGTGATTCACGGGCAGACCGTGACAACTGTGCGCCATGCGGTGGAGATCCCGGTGCTCGTTGTTCGCATGCGCTATCATGGAGGCGAGGGCACGGAGCCCGGCGATGCACCGCCCGTGAGCGCATGATCGGATGATTACATCGGAAAACGTACGGCCGCATGCTCGGGGCTGTGTGCGATCGTTGCGGTCCTCGTCGCTCTTCAGTATCATGCGTTGCACTGCGCCCCTCCGCGCACCGCACGCGTTCAGCTCCCCGCTCAGGCCGCTCTCCCGCGCGGCCGCCGTATCGCGGATCCCGACGTTGCTTTCACAGACCCCGGCAGCAGGCCAGCAATGGTGAAGATCGAAGTAAACCAGACCATCGAGGATTATCTCCGCTCGATGTACCGTCTCGAGTCGCGCGACGGCAAGGCCTCCAATGCGGCATTGGCGAAGGAACTGGCGATCAGTTCCTCAGCCGTCACGGAGATGGCCCGGCGGCTTGCAGACGGCGGCCTGGTCTCCTATCGTAAGTATCAGGGGTTGAAGCTGACGAAGACCGGGCTCGGAGTTGCGGTTGGCGTTACGCGGAGGCACCGGCTGTGGGAGGTATTCCTGATTCAGCATCTCGGCTTCGAGTGGGACGAGGTGCACGACCTTGCGGACCAGCTGGAACATATCGGCTCCGAGGAGTTGATAGACCGGCTGGAGAAGTTCCTGGGATATCCAACGCACGATCCGCACGGCGATCCGATCCCGAACAAGAAGGGGGAGATAGCCGAGCGCGAGCTTGTTCTGCTCGCCGGTCTGAAGCCGGGGGAGCGGGGCGTGGTGGCGCGCGTAAGCGATGAGTTCCCGGAGTTGCTTCGATATGCCTCCTCGCTCGGTCTTTCCATCAACGCAGGCGTGCGCATCGTGGAGCGGATCGCGTTCGATGGATCGGTGCGTCTCATCGCCGATGGGCGGGAATCCGTCGTCTCCGACAAGCTTGCCAACAGCGTCTACGTGGAGAAGGAGAAGCCGCACGCCGCTCGTAAGAGGTGAGGTGGTCAGTGGTCAGTGGTCAGTGGTCAGTGGTCAGTGGTCAGTGGTCAGTGGGGAATACAGCCCTGCAA
>JAFDZV010000064.1 GCA_018266795.1 Bacteroidota bacterium
TAGTCAATTGTCAGTAGTTTGTAGTCAGTTGCTGATGCATTTTCCACTGACCACTGACCACTGACCACTGACCACTGACCACTGACCACTGACCACTGACCACTGACCACTGACCACTGACCACTGACCACTATCAACCTCGATTACTTTTCCGGCTTCAGCCCTTATGCCATATTCAATCGAACAGACCGACGCGCAACTGCCGGCAACAACGGCGCGCATCCGATATCGCCTGACCTTCCCGCAGGCCGCTCAGCATCTTGCTCACGTGGAGATGAACGTGGCGAACAGCGAGGGGGGGCCTGTGGTTGCGATGCCGAGCTGGATACCCGGCTCCTACAAGGTGCGCGACTTCATTGCATATCAGGGGGACGTTGCCGCGCATGGGGCCGACGGTGAAGTTCTCGCAACGGAGTGGATCGCGAAGAACCGGTTGCGTGTTGCGGCGGGGGGAAGGGACTTCACACTCCGCTACTCCTACTTCGGCAACGAGCGGTCCGTGCGCCAGACGCATGTCAATCGCGTTCACGCCTTCATCAACCCCGCCAACTGTCTCATGTACGTGGAAGGGAGAACGGGCGAGGTGCATCACGTGGAGATCGAGCATGGATGGGCGCACGTCTCCACGGCGCTTTCACCGGTGCGCGAAGGTGTGTGGGGCGCGCTCAACTACGATATTCTGGTGGACTCGCCGATCGAGATCGGCAACCATTACGTGGCCGCGTTCGAGCGCCATGGATCGATGCACGAGGTTGCCGTCACGGGAACGGGTGACTTCGATCCCGAGTGGCTTACCGAGCAGACGAAGCGCATCGTGGATCACGCGGTGTGGATGTGGGGCTCGCTACCGTACGATCGCTACGTGTTCATCATCCAGTTGCTCCCCGGGCAGTTCGGCGGGTTGGAGCATGCGCGCTCCTCGGTCAACATGTACGATTCGGAGTGCTTCAACGATCGCCGTCGCGTTGTGAAGCTTCTCACGTTGCTGTGCCACGAATACTTCCACCTCTGGAATGTCAAGCGCATCCGCCCGGTGGAGCTTGGGCCGTTCGACTACAACGGCGAGAACTACACGCCGATGCTCTGGCTGGCCGAGGGGGTTACATCGTACTACGATGATCTTATTTCCTATCGATGCGGCTTTCAGAGCAGGACGGAGTATCTGCAGACGCTCGCGGAGGATCACCTGGGCCGGCTTCAGGAGGTTCCGGGGCGACTTGTCATGCCGGTCAGGGAGAGCAGCTTCCTGAGCTGGGTGAAGCTCTACATGCCGACGCCCGACTCCACGAATCGTACCGTGAGCTACTATCTGAAGGGGGGGGTGATCTTTCTTCTGCTGGACGTGTGGATCATTGCGGAGACCGCCGGCGGGCGTTCGCTGGATGACGGCATGCGCGCATTGTTTGCACGATATACCGAGGTTCCCGATCGCGGAGTGAGCGAGGAGGAATTCATCGAGATCGTCTCCGCGGCGGTTGGTGTGGACATCGGCACGCCGCTGCGCGACTGGCTGAACGCCGCCGGTGAGCTGCCGATCGGCGCAACGCTGGCGCGCATCGGATTGGAATGGCGGCCGGCAACGGCGGAGGCCGCCTCCACGTTCGGTGAGGGCCTGCCGTATCAACCGACACCGCCGGCAAGGCGCATCGGCGTTCAGACGGAGGAAATACGGACGGGGCTGAAGGTGGCCAGGGTCTGGCGCGATTCGCCCGCCGAGCGGGCCGGGCTTGGCGTTGATGACGAGCTGATCGCCGTGAACGGTACGCGGGTAACCAGCAATGCGCAGTTCAATGCAATGCTGCGCGGCCTCGCGTGGCAGCAGAGCGTTCGCATCACCGCTGCAAGCGAAGGAGTGCTGTACGATGCCGCGGTGCAGCCGGAGGCAAAGGAGACCTACGAACTTGTTGAACGAGGCGACATGACACCAGAGGTGCGGGCGCTTCTCGATCGCTGGCTCGAGCGGGCATGATCGCGCGGGCCAACTGGAGGAGCGAACAGATGTGGAATGGATCTGGGGGACGTAGTTGCCTGCCCGGTGAGCGCCGGTCACATTGCATTGGTTATGCGGCCGAGGTATCGGCCAGGGGCAGGCGCCAGGAATAACCGATCTCGGCGTACGGCCGGTTGCCGATCGTGATGCTCTGCTCGCGCGTTTCCGTACCGTTCATGCGATGATAGAACCTGCGGCCCGGGTTATCGCGCAGCACCCAGACCAGCATCGTCTGCATGCCGATCGACTGCAGCGCGGCGGCGGATTCACGGAACAGCCGCGCGCCGATGCCGTGCCGTTGCCATTCCGCGAGCAGATAGATCGCGTACAGTTCGCCCGCGCGTTCATCGTTGCAGGCACGTTCCGGTCCGGCGGCTGCAAACCCGATCACGCCGCGCTCCGCATTCATCGCAACCAGCAACGACCGGCGTTCAAGGTCCGGCGAGCCAAACCATCGTTCCCACTGCGCCGCGCGCTCCTCCGCGTTCAACGAAGCCAGGTACGCCGTGTCGATGATGCCGCGATACGCGGTGCGCCAGGCAGCGACCTGTACCTCGGCAATCGCGCGCGCATCGGCCCCGGATGCCGGGCGCAGCCGGACGTTCATCGCAGCAGCTCCTGCACCGCACCGCGCAGAGCGGCGTTGGTGGAGATCGCGCTGCCGCCGCGCGCGGTTGGCACGCCGCTCCAGTCCGTGAAGATGCCGCCGGCCTCCTCCACGATCGGCTTCAGGGCAGCCGCGTCCCAGACGCTCATCTTGGGGTCCAGCATGATCTCAGCGCGTCCGGATGCCACCAGCATGTGGCCGTAGCAATCGCCCCACGTGCGATACATCTTCGTGGCACCGATCAACCGTTGATGCGCCTCGTGCTTCTCCGGGTCGCGATCCACCCGCTGCATGTCCGTTGTGAGCATCACCGCATCGGCAAGGCTGCCGGTCTGCGACACGCGGATCCGCCGGCCGTTCCAGTATGCGCCAAGGCCCCGCGCCGCATAGTAGATCTCACCGAGCGCCGGAAAGTTTGCAACCCCCACGTCGATGCTGCCGGCGATCTCCACGCCTATCAGCACGCCGTAGAACGGGACGCCGCAGATGAACGTCTTCGTGCCGTCGATCGGGTCCACGATCCAGGTAACCGGCTCGGAGCCGCTGGTCTCGCCGGACTCCTCGCCAAGTATGGCATGTTCGGGATAGCAGCGGCGCACAACTTCGATCAAGCGCTGCTCGGCGCGTCTGTCCGCAATGGTGACGGGTGAGTTGTCCGCCTTGATCTCGGTTTCGAACGAGGATGTCTGGAAGTACTGAAGTGTGATGCGGCCTGCCTCGAGGGCGGCGTCCACCGCTACGTCCAGAAGCTCGCGGTGTGTTGGGAAGAAGGGCATGGTTGCTGGATTGGTCTGTATGCATCCGGCGGCCGAACCGGTTGTTGCGCGGCCGGACACCCAATGTACGCTTCATCGGGTGGATGGCCATTCGCCGTTGCAGGCGAACGACGTTACGAAGTGCCAACCTGGTTCAGGTGTGGACGTGTGTGGCTACGGTGCTACCAGCAGAAGGGTCACACCGTGCGGACCGCGCACTGCGTAGACGCCTGGATGAAGGCAGTTGCCAACGGCTCCGCCGGGAAGCTTCGCGAACTCGCCGACCGTGCGGCCGTCGATATCAGCGATCGTGCACGGCGTCTCGGCCTGCATTCCGGCAGGGAAGGGATCGCCCGCACGAAGTGCCATTCTCCCCGGCAGGCCGCCGTGCGCCCCCCGATGCTCCTCCACGACGGCGGCGTGCTCCCGGACGCCGATGTCGTCGATCGCTGCCTCGCCGCTGCGCGCCGCGCCGGATGACTGCCGGATGACGAGGGAGTGAAAGCGCCACGGGCCGCGTGCAGAATCGCCGAGAAGCGAGAGCGGGAGCGAGACCCGGTGCCAGTCCGTTCGCTCCAGTGTTCCAGCGCTCATCACCACGTTGTTTCTGTTCACATCGTAGTACCAGAGCTCCAGCATGTTGCGGCTGCCATCGCCGCGCAGCAGGAAGGAGATATCGTCCGCGGTCCCCACGTTGAGCAGCCCGTCGCTGGTGTTGCCGTGCCCGCTTCGGAAGCAGCGCACCACGCCACCGGCGGCATTCGTGAACCGGTAGGTGATCTGCGCACCGGCGAGCCCGGTTGCACGGGCGTTCGTGCTGATCGAGAATGTGGACGCCGACGTATCGGCGCCAACGGTGGAGCCGCTCATCGCCGGAGCCCACCATCCCACCACATTATCCTCCAGCATGTCCAGCACAACCGGCGCGGCGGGATCGCGCAGGATTCTCCTGTAGTAGCCGGGCCAGTCCCACCATCCGCCCGGGTCCGTGTGCGTGTTGTTGGGGAAGTCCAGATGCCCCTTCACCAGCGTCCGGTTCAGTGCGATCGAATACTTCGCCGTGAGATAGCGAACCAGATCGGCCGAAGCGTTGTACATCGCGGGCGTGAAGAACTCCGGCCGGTCCACATATCCCTCGTGTTCGATTCCGATCGTGTACGGGTTCTCGCTCCGAACGTGCCACGCCTTGTCCGTCTCCCGCACCATCTGCACGATGAAGCCGTCAACCGAGCGGACCATGTAGTGCGCCGACGCCTGCGACTCCGTGGAGGTAAGCCACGAGAGCGAGCCGGCGAAGTTCCCCTCGGTATCGTGGATGGTGATCGCCGTCACCGGCGTTCCCTCGCGCGAGGAATAGTTCGGACTCGGCTGCCACTGGGCGCCGGGGTAATCAACGTCCGCGAGAATGCCATCGGCCTGCATGCCGCCGAGCAGTGCGCTCCGGTTCATTCGCGGCGCATCCACCGGTGCAACGATCTGGTCGCCTGCGGTCCATCCGCGCCGAAGCGCCTCCATCACGCCGTCCGCATAGAGCAGCCGAAGCGCCGGCTGGCCGGCAGGGATGCCGGAGTAGGCGGCGAGGGCCGGTATCCATTCCGAGATCGACCTCCGGTCCGTTCCGCTGAAGAGCGTCGAGAGCCGGTATGCACCGGCCCGGATGTTCATCGCCATATCTCGGCGCGCGTCCTCCGCGCTTATCCCGATCGGTGAGGCGGAGGCAAGGGAGTGGCCGAAGTAGTCATCGTCGTGCAATCCCATGATGCCGATCGCCGGCGGCATTCCCATGCAGGAACCTGTATGCGGCGCAACCACATCGTGCCAGCGCGACTCCGTGAATGCCACGCCGTAGAGCACGGCGTTCGGTATGCCGAAGCGGGCTGCGGCGTCATCGAGCAGTGCCCGCACACGGGCGGCGCCTGCGTTCACGGGGGCCGCCGGTGCGCCCGCATCCTCCGGTTGCTGCGAGTGAGCCGGATGAAACGCCAGGAGAAGAAACAGCAGCAACGGCAGGCCATGCCATTGTGCGCGGCATGATGAGCGGGTGGGAGATGAATTTCTGGAAACGTCGGTCATGAGCGTTCGTGTCGAAGCGTCTGCGCCAGGATCAGGGACCACAATTTCAGAGAATGGGTGCTGCCATCCTACAGAATCGATCGCCGGCACGTGCCGCATGCGCCGGCGGAACGCGAGCCGTGCCTTGCATCGTCCGATCGGCCGGGGCGTTCCTCCTTGGATACCCAAGCTCAGCATCGATGCCCCGGAGGGGCGACAGGTGTTAGCCGGGGGCGCAAGCCCCTGGTGTAGGGGGCAGCCCCATGGCATAGGCCCCGGCCCCGGGCGTTGGCGTGCGCACGAAGAACGTTCCTGGAAGAGGCCCATGAACCTGCAACGTTGCAACGTGGGCGCCGGGATGATACATTGCGACCCGTCGGTTCTTCGTTCACGCGAAATAATACGAACAGCAGCAGGGGGCGCCGGAATGTCGTGGGATTCGGTTCTTGGTCAGCGCAGAGCCAAGAGGTTGATACGTGCCGCTCTCGGCTCCGGCCGCGTGCCGCACGCATGGCTCTTCACGGGGCCGGAGGGGATCGGCAAGGACGCCATGGCGATCGAGACCGCGAAGGTGCTCCGGTGCGTTGCTCCGCTGGAGAACGGCACCGTTGCCTGTGGCCTCTGCCACGGATGTACCACCACGGCCGCGCTCCAGAACGCGAACGTTCGTTTCGTCTTCGCGCTGCCGTCCGGCAAGTCGGAGGACAGCCGCGGTGATTCGCCGATGATGAAGCTCAGCGACGCGGAGATCACACTGATCCAGGAACAGGTGGCGATGAAGGCTGCCGATCCGTATCACAACATCAGCATCCCGCGCGCGAACCAGATCAAGATCTCCTCCATCCGCGAAGTGAAGCGCGACATCGGATTCGTTGCAACCGAGAGCGGCTGGCGCATCGTGATCGTGAGCGAGGCCCACCAGATGGGAGACGAGGCGGCGAACGCGTTTCTGAAGACGCTGGAGGAGCCGTCGCCGCGCACCCTGCTGATGCTCACCACGTCCAACCGCGAACGGATGCTCCCAACCATCCTCTCGCGATGCCAGGAGATCCGGTTCGATCTTCTGACCGATGATGAGATCACCGATGCGTTGGTTGCCCGGCAGGGCACCGAGCGCACGCCGGCCGGGCTGGTTTCGAAGCTCGCCGAAGGGAGCTTCAGTCGCGCAGTGGAACTGCTGTCCGGCGATCTCAACGGCCTTCGATTCGACGTTGTCTCCTTCTTCCGCACGGCGCTGCGCCGCTCGCCTGTTGCGCTTCACGCCGAGATCGAGCGCCTTACCGCAAGCGTCGATCGCGTGCACATCGAACGCATGCTTACGCTGCTTGCCCTCTGGCTGCGCGACGTTCTGGTGCACCGGCTTACCGGGAGCGAGGCGATGATCGTGAACCACGATCAGATCAAGGATATTCAAAGCTTCAACACCCGATTTGCACACACCCCGGTTGATCGGATGATTGCCGCAGTCGAGCAGGCCGTACAGGCCGTGCGAAGCAACGCTCAGATTCCCCTCGTGTTCACGGTGCTGGCGATGCGTCTCGAAGAGTTCTGCTATCAGACGCCGGGGCTTGCCCGGGTTGCATAGCCGAATCCGCGAACAGTGGTTCGCGGCGTTTCGTGTCCGGTTGCTGCGCGGAGATGCAGACTGCACCTGCCGGCATCCGCGCGAACCGGACCCCGGTGCATTGCCGGCGGGCGCAAGCGGAGCCCGGCTCCGTGCATCACGCGGCATGTATCGCAACGAGATATACGTGCAACGACAATTCGGATATGCCGGCCGCCGCGCGGCCCGGCTCCGCATGGCGCTCCTCACTCGACTCAGAGTCCAATGAACGAAAGCGAACGCGTACAGGAATCGGGCCCGGACGAGGGTGGCCGGAACACTCCGGGCGCTCCCGGCGGGCTCCGTGACGTAGATCGCGGTGCGGGGCGGGATGCCGCTCCGCACGGACACGGAGACGCCCATCGCCCGCAGGCGGATGGCCATCAGGATAGGCGCCAGCAGTCCGTGGATCAACATGCCGGAAACCGCCACGGGAGCGGTTCGCGTGGCGATGGCGGTCGTAATGCGCAGCCTCGCGGCGGCGTGGGCGATCGTGGCGGCGAGCATCATCCGAAAAGCCGGAATGGCGGCGCGCCACGCGATCATGATCACGATCATCATGCGCACGATCACCACGATCATGATCACGCGCACGATCACGATCATCATACTCACCATCATGGCGGCAGCGCCCGTACCGCGGCGCACCAGCGCCGGGTGGAGAAGGCGTGGAGCGAGAGCGGGCCTGCAACCAATCTTGCGGAACAACTCGTATCGCCAACGCTGCGCGGCCGCGAGTCCAAGTGCTCGCACGGCTGCGGCTCCGAGGGAGGCTGCGGCTCCGGCGGCGCCTGTTCAACGGGCGGCTGCGGTGTGGGCTCGCTGGTGAACCTGATCGTGACGGAGTTCGTGTATGCGGACGAGCGCCGCATCATCGAGGTGCAGTACAAGGGATCGCGCCGTGAGTTCGTGGAGGTTGCCGATACGGACCTGCCGCTGCGCGTGAACGACCTGGTGCTGGTGGAGAGCGAGCGGGGCACGGATGCAGGGTTCGTTTCGATGACCGGTACGCTTGTGCATGCCAAGCGCAAGGCGAAGAACCTGAGCGGCGAACCGATCTCGAAGCTCATACGGAAGGCCGCACCGGCCGATGCCGAGCGGCATAATCGCAATCGCGCCTCGGAGCTGGAGGCCATGCGTGTCTGCCGCGGCCGCGTGGAATCGTTCGCGCTTCCGATGAAGCTTGTGGATGCGGAGTGGCAGTTCGATCATCATCGCATCACCTTCTTCTTCACCGCCGAGGGGCGCGTGGACTTCCGCGAACTGGTGCGCGACCTTGCATCGATCTTCCGCACCCGCATCGAACTTCGGCAGATCGCCGTGCGCGACGAGGCCAAACGTATCGGCGGAGCCGGCATCTGCGGACGTGAGCTTTGCTGCACCACGCATCTGGGGCGCTACGAGCACATCACGCTGGACCATGCAAAGGCGCAGAGCCTGCAGTTGAATCCCACCAAGCTCTCCGGGCAGTGCGGGCGGTTGAAGTGCTGCCTGCTGTACGAGCTGGATTCCTACGTCAACGGCCTGAAGCGCTTTCCGCCGCTGGAGTCCACGTTGAAGACTGCGAAGGGCGTTGGCCGCGTGCAGAAGATCGACGTGTTCCGCGACATCCTCTACATCCATCACGAGGCAAGCAACGAGTGGGAGACGCTGACGCTGAATGAGGTGATGCTTCTGGCGGAGCGCCGGGAGACGGTGGAGGCTGAACCGTAGATGGCCACGCCGCGGCTGCTCGTGTTCGCTCGTTATCCGCGCGCCGGCCGGGTGAAGACGCGTCTTGTGCCATCACTCGATCCCGAATCGGCGATGCGGCTCTATCGTGCGTTCCTGCTGGATGCGCTGGATGCGTACGTACTGCTCCGCCCGGCGATCGAGCCATTCGTATACGTGGCCGATGCGGCGGATCTCCCGCAGATGAAGGAACTGCTGAGGGGGGACGCAGGAAGCAGGAATGATCAATTGGGAGTGGAGGGGAGCGACGGACGTGCGGGGGAGATGGGGAGTGCTCCCGCGCCCATCGAGGTTCGTCCGCAGAGCGGAGCCGGGCTTGGAGAGCGCCTCGCGTCTGCCTTCGCCGAAGCGTTTGCAGACGGCGCACCGGCCGCCTGCGCGATCGGCACGGACCACCCCACGTTGCCATCCGGATACATTCGCGATGCGTTCGCCGCTCTCGGCTCGCACGATCTGGTGCTTGGCCCGGCCGATGACGGCGGCTACTATCTGATCGGCATGCGCGCGCCGCATCCGGAGATCTTTGCCGGCATGCCGTACAGCACCGGCGATCTCTACGCGGCAACGTCTGCCGCTGCGCGTCTCAACGGGCTGGATCCGTTCGAGCTCCCGCCCTGGTACGATGTGGACGATGCTGCCTCGCTTCTCCGGCTGGAGGCCGATCGCGGTCTGTTGCCGGCACAGAGCAGGACGCGGACAATGCTTGCCGGACTCGAGGAACGTCTTGCGGCGCTGCGCGAAGCGGCCGGTGCTGGAGGAGCAAACAGATGACGGGAGGAGTATGAGCGACTCGACGCATCTGCGGCTGCTCGCGGCGCGGAGCATCGGGCTCTTCGGCGGCACCTTCGATCCGGTTCATCTTGGGCACCTGCTTCTGGCCGAGTGCGTGGCGGAGGTTCTGGCGCTCGATCTGATGCTCTTCATGCCGGCGTACATCCCGCCGCACAAGAGGAACGGCCGCACCATCACGCCCGCGGAACACCGGCTGGAAATGCTTCTCCGTGCGGTGCAGGGGAACCCCCGCTTCGCCGTCTCCACGCGCGAGATCGATGCCGGCGGCGCCAGCTACACCGTGGAGACGGTACAGTGGATGCGGTCCGCATATCCGAATGTCGAGCCGGTATTGCTGATCGGCGGTGACTCCGCGCGCGATTTCCATACGTGGCATCGGCCGGATGAAATTGCGCGGCTGGCGCGTCCTGTGGTTGTGGCGCGTCCCGGCGCTGAACTTCCGGCCGAACTGATCCCGGGCGTTGCGCTCGAATGTGTGGAAGCGCCGCTCGTCGACATCTCCAGCACCGATATTCGCGAGCGCATCGCCGGCGGGCGTTCCGTGCGCTACCGTCTTCCCGAATCCGTGATCGACTACATCAACCAGCATGGCATCTACCGATAGGGCGCTCGGCGCCGGCATTCCCCGAAGCAGGGGGTTCACGTCCACCGTGCGTCCCGCCCGCGTGCGCCCCGCCCGCGTGCTGCTGCATGCCGCGCTTCTGCTGGTGCTGCTCGGCATGATTTTTCCGCTCGCCTGGATGATCGTGATCTCGCTGCGCGAATCGAATCCCGATCTCTCCTCATTTCTGCCCCTCCTCGCCGGTCCGTTTTCGTTGCATAATTATTCGGACGTTCTCTCCCTCAATTCCTTCGGCATCTATTTTCTCAACTCGATGATCGTTGCCGCGGCGGTGACGATTGGGAACGTTGTGTTCTGTACAATGGTGGGCTACGCGCTCGCGCGGCGCCGGATGCCGATGAAACGCTTCTGGACCTTCACCGTTCTCGCCATGCTGATGGTTCCCCCGCAGGTGGTGATGATACCATTGTACCGGCTGATCGTGGCGTTCCACTGGATCGACACCTACTGGGCGCTGATCGTTCCATCGCTGGTGACGCCGTTCGGAATATTCCTGATGCGGCAGTATATCGAAAATCTTCCGTCCGAAATCGAGGATGCCGCCCGCATCGACGGCGCCGGCGACTGGCGCATCCTGTTCCGGATCATCATGCCGCTCTCGCGGCCGATGCTGATCGTTCTCGCCGTTTATCAATTCATGACCACCTGGAATACCTTCCTCTATCCGTTCCTCTTCGCCAACAAGGATAGTCGCCGCACCCTCACGGTCGGGCTGGCCTCGTATCTGGGAAATCAATCCATCGACTGGGGGCACCTGATGGCCGGCGCCAGCGTCTCCGCGCTGCCGGTGATCATCCTCTTCATCGTCTTCCAGAAACAGATCATCCAGGGGATGACGGCCGGGGCGGTGAAAGGGTAGAAAAATGTGAGATATGAGATATGAACGCCGGTAGCCGCAGGTCTTCAGTCTGCACCTGCCGGCGCCGTTCATCGGCGGTGCCGGCAGGCGTCCCCGCCTGCCCATCTGCGCCACACACCTTCCCCGTACCCATCGCGATGCGATGTGCTGCCGGTCTGTATGAACATTCAAAAAAATGTCTTGAGAGCCCTTGATTTTCGAAAGATCTATTTGTATTATTGCAACCGTATTTGCGCTACCTGATCCTAACAACTCATCCTTCACGCTCCAACACGGACTGAACGCGTTGCGTTCGCCGCGTGCCTGGAATTATTGCGGCATTGCCATGAAGATCCGTTCCATTCTGGCATGTTTCGCGGTGATCTGTGCGCCCATGTGCGTACGTGCCGGCCAATCGATTATTCTCCGGCATTACAATCCCCGCAGTCCACTTCAATACTATCAGAGCCGGGATATCGTGGCGCAGGCCGCGCGGTTCGACCTGTCCGCACCCGCCGTGCTGCGCGAACTCCGAATTTCGCTCGGCGGTCCTGGCGCGAAGGGAGGCGTGCGCCTGCACATTTACGGCGGCGAATTCGGTCTGCAGGCTCCCGGAGCTGAATCGGATCTGATTCCGCCGATTATCCTCCATAAATCGCATGCCGGCATCGAGCAGGTGCATGTGGCACTTCCCGATGGCGTTCATCTCCGCGACCAGCAATTTTTCGTGGTTGTGGACAATATCGATCCGGGCGTGCGGCTCCTCTCGGACCATGTCTCCACGAAGGCCGTCTGCGTTGGAAACGACGACGGTTACTACCATCAGCTTCTGAAATATCGCGACGGACATTGGGAATGGGGGAAGTATGCGTTTGCGATCGAGGCGGTGGTGGAACATGCTGAAAGCCAGGCCGCAGGCGGCTTTGCGGACATCGCCTCATTGGGTGGAATGCCCGATTCGCTGATGCTGAACAACGGCATCGCCTGGGCTGACTACGATAACGATGGTCTTCCGGACGTGCTGGCCGGCGGGCGCCTGTACCGAAATCGCGGTGGAGACCGTTTCGAGGATGTCACCGTCAGGAGCGGCATCACCGCCCGTCCGATTCTCCAGGCATTCCTCGATGCGGACAACGACGGCCACGTTGACGTGCTTACGTTCGACAGCGTGGCAGCCGATGGGATTTCCGCGGCGCTCTACCGCAACACCGGCGATGGAAGTTTCGAGCGGCGGCCGGTTCATTTTGCCGGAATCGGCGCCCCCTCCTGCTTCTCCGTGGCCGATGCGAACGGCGACGGCGCGCTGGACATCTTTATCGGATCGCCGGCCGCGTCCGGATCAGGAGGATGCGGCATGCTCTATCTGGGGAGCGGGCATGGGACGTGGAGCGCCGATACAACGCTGTTCTCCGCAGCGCGATCCGGCTCAACGGGAATTTCAGCCTGCGAATGGTCCGATATCAACCGCGACGGATGGCCCGATCTGTATCTGCTCGATATGCAGGGACGCGGGACCGTATGGCTGAACCGGGAGGGGAGGAATTTCGATCCGATGGCAATTGGAAGCGGCGGTGATTCAAGAGCGCTCCCGGAGCGATCCGGCGGAGCGCGCGTGCCGCGTGCCCGCGAAGGCGCCGGCAGGGTTTCGGATACATATTCATCGACACGCGAGGGAAGCCTTGGCTGTGCCTGGGCTGATTACGACGGCGATGGCCACCCAGATCTCCTGGTGCCGGGAAACGCGGGCGCGGACGCTGCCGGTTTGCATTCCATGCCGATCAGTTCGCTTGCGATCGGTTCGCTTCCGGCAGGTGAACGCGTGGACGCGGCTTCCGGACTGCAGATGCAGTCTGCGGCCCGGTTCCCGTATGTGGCGGAGCAGGGAGGCGGAGCCTGGGGAGACGCGAACAACGACGCGCTTCTCGATTTCATCGTGGCGAGTGCCTGTCCGTGCAGCTTCGTGCAATTATACGAGCAGGGGGAGGGGCATCGCTTCGAAAATCATAGCTGGGCGCGCGGCCTGTGGCGGGTTTCCGGCGGCCCCGATGCGGTATGGGTGGATTATAACAACGACGGCCGCCTGGATCTATGCATGATCGAAGGGGGACGGCTCCATCTGTTGAAGAACCAGCTCCCCGAGCATGCGGGGAATTCCGTGACGGTGGAGCTGCGCGATGCGGGGAGAAACACGGCGGGCGTGGGAGCGCTGGTGACGGTATACGCTCAGGGCACGGTGCAGACCCGCGAAGTAACCTCCGGCCGCGGCCGGGGCGTGCAGGATCCGCTGCGATTGCATTTCGGGATCGGCGCCGCACATGCGGCGGACTCCGTAATTGTCCGCTGGCCGGATAACGGCGGCGCCACCACGCAGTATTCGCTCGCCGCCAACAAGGTACACGTGCTCAATTCCGGCAGAGAGGGAGCGGGCGAGCGGGCAATTACGAACGCTGCCGCGTTTCCGAACCCCTTTCAGGAACGACTGACCTTTCAATATCACCTGAGCATCTCAACGCATGTGCGCATCGAGCTGTACGACGCGCACGGCACGATGGCTGCGCTGGTTCTGGACGAGAACCAGACGGCCGGCGATCACACCATCCCGTGGACTCCATCCGGCGATGCCGCCCAACGTCTGGCACAGGGAACGTACCTCTATCGCATCGCGACATCGCAGGGAGAGGTTACGGGGAAGCTTGTGTTGGAAAAGTAGTTGGGGAGATTAATTAAGAATTTGGAATTAAGAATTGCGAGAATCTTGATTCCTAATTGGTAATTGGTAATTCATAATTCGTAATTCCCACGCCTCCGTTCATCGACAAACGAAACTCCGATGAGAACGATTATCCGGCGTCACGTTGCGCGCCTTGTGGCATGCCTTGCCCTGACGGCAATTCCGGGCGCGCTGTATGCGCAGTCCAGCGGTCCGTTGCAGCCCGAATACGAGGGTGGCGCGGCGCCGGAGGGTCCGCAGGTGAATCCGTTCAATGGCGGCTTCTCCTTCGGCCTGCCGGTGATGAATATTCCCGGGCCGGACGGCTCCGGATATTCGGTTGCCCTCTCGTACCAGAGCGGCGCCTCGCCGGAACACGAGGTATCGTGGGTCGGCTACGGGTGGTCGCTGAATGCCGGCGCAATCGTCCGGAATGTGCAGGGATATCCGGATGACTGGGACGACACCGTGACGATCTGGAACAAGCGCGATCGCGACTGGACGGTCTCCGGGATCGGCCGTTTGGGTGCCGAGGTGAACTCGCACGATCTTCTCACCAGCCTGGTCGATACGTCGGTGTTCCACGGTGCATCCCTTTCGGTTGCTGTCAATACCATTTACAACAACTACGATGGGTACGAGCGGACGATTGACTACAATGCGGATACGAAGGGTATTGCAGGATTCGGCGTCACCGCAAAGGTGACCGGGGATTACACGAGCTGGACGCCGCGTATTCAGCCGGGCATTTTCGATCTGGGAGTCCACGACTGTTTCAATCGGCTTTTCAAGAAGCCCACCATGCCCTTCATCGCACCTCGGTTTTCAGGCTCATCGGTCAACTGCGGCCTGACCACGCTGTTGGGAATTCCCTCGTACACGATTTCCGGCGCGGAATTCGGCGTAGTTGGCAACGTTACCATCCGCAATCTGACCGACACCTACCGTGTTCCGATTCGTGGATACATGTATACCCATGGAGCGCCGGATGATGCCCTGCTCGATTATTCGCTGGAACGGCTGATCCCCTTCCATCCGGACCACCGGATGCTCCCGGTTCCGTTTACCGGAGCGGATAATTATTACATCACCGGGAACGGCGGCGGCGCGTTCCGGCTCTACAGCCGGGGCCTTGGAAATCTTCATCCCGACAAACATGATAATCCCATTGCAGTTACCCAGGTTCAACCCGACCTGATTTTCGGGCTCAGCGAGATCGGAATTGGCGGCGCGTTCGGTCTTGGGAATGTGTCGCTCGACGTATCGCAGTGGGAGGATGAGGGGAAGAATGCGGCGTACCAATTTTCGCAGATGGGAAGCGGCGACGAGCCCTTCTTCTTCCGCTTCATGGGGGATGGCGCCGGCAACCAGCTTGCCTCCGCCACCGATGCGCCTGCCAATGCGACGTTCGAGGATGGCGCGCCGAAGGTGCCGGCGGATATCATGCCGGCCCTCAACAACGGCGACCGCGTTCCGCGCAACAGCTATATCGGCTTCAACCTGAACCGCGAGCTGCGCGATACCACGGACAAGGGGAAGCACTACCGGACATTTGGAACACTGGTAAGCCAGCTTCCGGACAGCAGCGACTACATCAACCGGAACGAGGTGGCTATCCGGAACCAGATCGGTGAGATCGCCGTGATCGGCGCCGGCGGAAGCCGCTCCGTGTACGGCCTCCCGGTCTACAGCCGGAACGAACGGCGGCTGGGGTTCGGCGTGCAGAAGACGGTGGAGGACAGTGCCTCGCGCGCCAAGGCGAACTCCATGGTCTACTCCTGGGCCGATACCGGCAGCGCCCGGATCTGCATGGGGGAGGAGCGGGAATCGCCCTACGCCACGGCCTATCTTCTCACGCAGATCACCACGCCGAACTACATCGATATCTCACACGATGGCCCCACGCCCGATGACGTTGGCGGCTACGTGATCTTCAAGTACGATCACGGCGCGGGGACGGACCGGAAGCAGGTGGTTCCGCCGGACTCGGCGTATACGCGGCACGACCGGGCTGCCCCGAGGGCCTGGTTCCATTGGCGGTCGCCGTACAACGGACTGAATTACGATCGCGGCGACCTTTCGGACCCGAAGGACGATATCGGCACCTATTCCTCGGGCGAGCGGGAGCAGTATTACCTGCGGTCGATCGAGACGAAGACGCACATCGCCATCTTCGTGAGCAATCTCACATCGCTCACGTTTCCGACGCACAACATTTACGGTTCCGGCGCGCGACGCCGCGATGGTTACGAGATGGATTCGAAGATCAGCGCGGCTCAGGCCGCTGGCGACAGCACTGCGAGCTCGGCGAAATGGAATTCAGTGAATGACGGCTACGAGCAGGCGTATAATCTATCCCGCCGTCTGGAGCGGATCGAGCTCTACACCAAGGATGCGAGCGGAAATCCGGACAGCCTGATCTCCACCGTCTTCTTCGACTACGATTATTCGCTGCGGCCGGGCATGATCAATTCCATGACCGCCGCGCACGACAGCACGGCGCGCGCCGGCATGCTGACGCTGAAGCGGGTGTGGTGGCAGAACCAGCGGGTGTACAACGCCCGGATTGCGCCGTACGAATTCGGCTATGAATATCCGCACGCAACCGATTATCCGGCGGCGATGCGGACGAAATATCCGGCGATCGTTCACTTCGCCGATTCGCTCTCCTCATCGGAGCAGAACCCGCCCTACTCGCTGTACGATTTCGACCGGTGGGGGATGTACCAGGACAGCGGCCGGGCGCGCCACGCGGCGGGGCTGGACTGGACCAATCAGCGTCCCGATGCGAACCGTTTCGATCCTGCCGCCTGGCAGTTGAAGACGATACGGACGCCGTCGCGCGGGCAGATGCAGGTGCAGTACGAGCAGGACGATTACAACTACGTGCAGGACAAGCCTGCGCTTTCGATGGTGAGCCTGCTGGGGAGCTTCAACGGCAGCTCCTGCACGGACAACGAGAGCGAGGGGAAATACTGGCTGAACCTGGGTGACCTGGGGGTGAGCGATACGGACCGCGCGACCGTGTTCCGCTATCAATCGATGATGAAGAAGCTCTACCTGGACACCAACGACCGCATCTATCTGAAATTCCTCTACGCGCTCGCTGGCGATACGGCGCACTGGACAAATCCGGCGTACAACTCCGCCCAGGTTCGCGCCTACGCGCGCGTGCACAGCCTTCAGGTGGACAGCATGTCATCCGGCGGCCACATGCATTATGCGCTCGCCGTGGATATCCAGGGGGGCGCCTATTCGGTGCCGAAGCAGGCGTGCGAGGAGTTCGTGAAGAAGCGGAAGCGCGGCAGGCTTGTACCATACGATCCGGTCTCGCCGGACGGCTCTGCCATGGCAGCCGTGAGCGCAATTACCTGGAAATATTCCGAAGCGGCGTTCGATCACTCGGCGCATTGCCGCGCGGTGGATTATGTGCATTCCTATATGCGCATTCCGGTGCTTGCGCCGAAGCTTGGGGGCGGGATCCGTGTGAAGCGGCTGCTGGCAATGGATCCGGGGATCGAGGGGGATTCCATGCTCTACGGCACCGAGTATATCTACAAGGTATACGATCCGGAACGGAAGGAATATATCTCCAGCGGCGTTGCGGCGAACGAGCCGAACGCCGGCCGCGAGGAGAACGCGCTGGTGAATGTGGACCTTGTGCGCGGCCGTGCGGACTGGGCGAACAAGATCATCGCCGGCGAGGATATCCAGGAATTCGAGGGGCCCGTGGGTGAGGCGCTGCTGCCGGGAGCATCGGTTGGATACAGCCGCGTGGTGACGCGGAATATTCATGCCGGAAAAACAAATCCCGGATTTTCCGTGCAGGAATTCTTCACCACGCGTGATTATCCGCTGAACCGCTACGACTCGATTACCGGCAGGAGCGTGGACTACACGCCGATCGCGAATGACACCGTCTCGGAGAATCCACTCTTCTCGTCGCTGGAATCAGGGACGAGCGGGCTAAAGACTGAGGTATCCAAATTGGGTGGATCGTTCGTCAATGACCTGCCGCCGATCGACGGGCGTTTCAAGCGGGAGGTGAACGATGTGAACCAGGCGCAGGGATATCGCTTCATCCTGAACGGCATGAACGGCCAGCCGAAGAGCAGCGCCGCGTACGGAGGAAAGCTGGAGGATCCCGACTCGTGGGCGCTCTCCGGCCTGACGCAGTACGAATATTACCAGCCGGGGGAGAAGATCCCGCTGCTGGACCGCGTGGGAGACAGTATCCGCTACGACTATGTCGGCAAGCAGACCGATGTGACGATGGACTCCCGTGCGATCCAGGATCACTCGGTTGACGGGTATGTATCGGCGCGATTCACCGTTCCCTACGGCACCTGGACGCCGCCAAAGTGGAGTGTGGGGGGGACGCTCGACCTGCTGGAGAACAACTGGCGCACGCATGTGATCAACAAGGTGATCCACTATCCCGCGATCACGAAGCGGGTGCTTACCTACGGCGACGGCATCTATCACATGGCGGAGAGTGTGGCGTTCGATCCGGTAAGCGGCGCGCCGGTACTCTCGCGAACCACGGACAGCTACGATCGCCTGGCGCTGGAGTACGCGCCATCGGGACAGAACGGCGCCTACAACAGCTACTCCTTCATGGCCACCAACGAGTACCCGGCGCTGGGCTCCAAGGCGGCGAACATGCGGGCGGTGATCGAGAGCACCGGAGGGCTGAGCATCACGAAGACGGCAGCGGGAGGGGGTGCGGCAACGCTCTCGTTCTCGCCGGCGTTCGGGAGTGCGGCCTACGCGGCGATGGCGAAGCTCTGGCCGGGGGATCTGATCCGGCTCGTGAGCCATACCGGCGATACGGCGCGCGGCTGGTATCGCGTTGCGAGTGTTGGAAGCGGAACGGCCTCGCTCACGCCGGTGAGCACCGTCTTCGCGAAGCAGGATACGTCGCACGGCGTGGTGAATGTGGAGGTGCTGGAGAGCGGCCGCGGCGACATGCAGGGGAGCGCCGTGGGTGGGATCGTGACCTACGGCGAGACGCCGACGGCCGTGAGGACGGCGGCGAACTTCGGCAAGACCAATCCCTCCGGCTTCAACCAGCGGCAGAAGCTGGCGGACACGCTGAACGCGGTGCTGGCGCGCGGCGGCGGGCTTGTGCTGCCGGCGACGGTGTCGTCGTGCGGGGCCATCTTCAAGAAGAGTCTGAGCGATCACGACACCTGCATCGCGCTTCCGGACACGATATGGCTTGCGGTGCGCGACGGCAAGGTGATCGTGAACCGCGGCGACATCCGCCCGCATCAGGCGATCGCCGGCTCGCACGCCTCGCCGCACGCACTGGTGACGCATCTGAACCACTACCTGGATACGCTCTGGGGATTCAGGATCGCCTCCACCGCGATGTACCGCTCCCAGTGCGATTCCGGCAACTACACCTATCGCCACTACAGCACGGACCCGGCCAGCTATCGCGCCGTGCTGGACTCCATGGAGAGCCGCCGGTTCGACTCCGTGAACTATCTGGACAACTACTGGATCGGCGACCTGGTGCGGACGGGGCCGGGGATGGACACGCTCACCGAGGCGTTCCGGCGCGGAACCGATACGAACTACAGCGCCACGGGAATGATCGACCTGCACGGCGTGCTGAACACCAACACCATCCGGAACCGGCTCTGGGCCTCCGAGTGCGACTCCGGCGGGAACGTGAAGAAGATATCGCTCCGGCACGCGCACGAACTGGATGGCGATACGCAGGACACAACGTATACCTACACCACGTTCACGCTCGCCGATCTGAACGCACGCTTCCCGTACACCACGTACATGGGCTTCTTCGGGGAGACGGACAGCGGCTACCTCACGTACAAGCATGCGTTCGGCACGGCGGTGGAGAAGAACGCGTTCGGCATACGCTTCATCCACGGCGACACCACGATCAATCATCTCGCCTGCTCCGACACGCTTGCCCGGCCGGGGAACGTGGGACGCTTCGAGCTGGATGATGACGGCACGCTGGTCTTCACGGCTCCATCGCTGCGCGGCGGGTTCAGCCACGTTGTGCCCGCCTGCATCGGGCTCTGCCCCACCGTGGACCGCCGCTACCGGACGCACTCCAGGGTGATCGCCGCCGGCGCCGTGCTGGTGAACGACAGCGTGAACGTACAGTCCAGCAGCGCCTACACGCTGCCGGTGGATGCGGGAGCGTACGATGTGGGAACGCTCGGGAAGCCGCGCGCATCGGAGAGCTACGTCTATCGCACGGAGATCACCGGCGGCGCGATGAGCAACATCTCGGACACGGCAACAACGGAGCGGAACTACCGGAACGCCGGCGTCTTCACCAGCTTCCGGCTCTTCAACTGGGCGCGCCCCTGGATGAACGATACGGTGGCGTGGATGAAATCCGATACTGTACTGCGGTACAGCCTCGCGGGGATCCCCCTCGAGACCCGCTCGCCGCTGGGGATCTACGGCGCGGTGCAGCTTGGCTACAGCGACCGCCTTCCCGTGATGGCCGCCGCAAATGCCAGCTACGGCTCCTTCGGCTTCCAGAGCTTCGAGGCGGATACGGCGCTCACCTACGTGGAGCGTGGAGAGGCGCACTCCGGACGCTACATGATCGCGCTCCGGAACAACACCGCCCGCGACCCGAACCTGCACTACACCATGACAAGCCAGACGCGCGCGAAGGGAGTGCTGCTGAAGTTCTGGATGAAGACGGAGGCAACGCTGGCCTCCAGCGGAACCCCCACGATCAAGGCACTCTTCAAGCCGGGGAGCGGGAGCGATATCACGGCGAACGTCTGGGCCTCCAATCAGATCGCGCGGACCGGGGAGTGGAGATTGATGGAGGTGTTCTTCCGCGACACAACGATATCGCTCGGCACGGCGATGACGATCACCTTCAAGCGCCCGTCCGATACCAACGTGGTGTTCCTGGACGACATCAAGGTGCAGCCGGCCGATGCGGTTGCGAGCTGCCAGGTGTACGACGGCCGCACGTTCCGCGTGATCGCTTCCTTCGACGACACCCACTTCGGCACCTATCCGCAGTACAACGCGGAGGGGGAGGCGGTGCGCGCGATCGTGGAGACGGAGCGCGGCTACAGGACGGTGGCGGAGTCGCACGGGCATGTGCCGCTGGTCTCGCGCTCGGGCGATGGCGGGAGCACGATCGCCGGGCGGCATGGCGATGGAGCGGAGCGAATGCTCCGCTCGAACGGTGTGAACGGTGGAACGCCGGAAGGGGAGGGAGTGGGCGGGAAGTTCGACATCCTCAATATCGAGGCCGGGCCGAACGGGGTGAAGAAGAAGGTGCTTGGCGTGGACCCGGACAGGCTGAAGCTGCCGCAGGTGAAGGCGCCGGAGCTGAAGGCACCTGAGCTGAAGGCGCCGGCGGTTGATGATCCATCGAAGCTGGTGCCGGAGAACGTGAAGCCGGAGAACCTGTCGCCGGAAGCTGCACGGCGGCTGGAGGAGTTGAAGCGCCTGAATGCGCGGCGCGAGGAATTGCTGGAGCGGGAGAAGGGGGCATTGAGCGATGAGGAGCGTGCGAAGGTGGAGGAGGAGTTGAAGGCGATCGAGGCGCGCCGCGCGGAGATCGTGGGCGCTGGATTGCCGTAGGCGCAGGTGGCGCTGCTGCCAATGGCCGGCATGGTCATCCTGACGACGAGCGGAGCGAGGAGGAAGGATCCTGACGCGGATGGGCAAGGTGATACAATGGCTGTCCCGGCAAGGCGCGTCAGGACCCTTCGCCGTGTGCTGCGCGCCCGGCTCAGGGTGACGAGCGGGTGAGTGAGGCAGTGAGCC
>JAFDZV010000065.1 GCA_018266795.1 Bacteroidota bacterium
CGTTGGGCATGAAGTCTCCCGGCAGTCCACGCACGTCGGCACGGGGGAATACCAGGAAGTGGAACTCTCCGTTCATGAGATGCCGTCGGGACTCTACTTCCTGGAGTTGCGAGATGGCGGAGAGCGGAGCATGCTTCCGGTTATTGTCACTCAATAAGTCTTTGCAGATACCCGAATGAAGCTGGGATACGGACTTGGAGTCATGATGCTTCTGACGCTTGCGGCGCCGTTGGCGTTGCGTGCCCAGCCGGAGAGGCCGGCCATTCTCGTGGGGCCCATTATCGGCGTCGGCGGTGCAATCGATCGCTCGACGATACCGGTGTTCAATGGCTCGTCGGACTGCGGCATCTTCGCCCATGGTACTTCGCTGGATGCCGGTGGCGGTGCCGCTCTGCTGTTCCCCAACCTCTTCAGTAACGACTTCGGCGCCGAAGCCGATGTGCGCATCGGCGTGGTACGCGATCGCCTGCGGGCCGATCCTGTTGATCCCACCCGGCTCGTGGACAGTGGCACGCTCGTCACGCTGGATCGCGAGTTCGATCTGGACGCCAGTAGCACCGTTGCCGCCTGTGACCTGCTGGTGCATTATCGCGCGGCTTCGCCGATCACGATTGCCGGTGGAGTGTCGTTCGGCATCCGGCTTTCCACCACCTTCAATGCCATCGATCGTGTGCTTGGGCCGGGCGATTATGCATTCGACGGCGGCCAGCGCCAGCGCCAGTTGATCGATGGCACACCACTCACGCGCGCACTCCCTGCCGTAGGCCCGTTGATACGCGGCACGTACAGGCTGCCGATCGGCCGCGCCATGCTGGTGCCGGCAGTGGAACTGCGTGCAGATCTGATCTCCCCGGCCCGGCGCACATCGTGGCAACGCTATCAGCTTGGAGCCACGCTCAGCCTGTTGTTCAACGTAACGCCGTCACCGGTGCCGCCTCCGCCGCCACCCGATACGTCCAAGCCGATAGAGCCCGTCGTGGTGGTGGCGCGCGAGCGGCCGCGGCTCTCGGCAACCATCGCGCTGTATGGGATGGACGAGAACAACGAGCCGCAGCCCGTTGCGAAGGTGCATGTCAACGAAGTCCTGTTCCGCACGCATGCGCCGCTGGTGCCAGCCGTGTTCTTCCAGGCCGACGCATCACGGTTCGCCGATCGATACGCCCGGCTGACGCCCGATGCCGCCAACCGCTTCCGACCCGATGACATGGTTGGGCTGGATCTGCTCACCATTCAGCACCATATGCTCGACGTGATCGGCTTCCGGCTCCGGAATGACACGAGCGCACGCATCACGCTGTATGGGTCAACGGCTCGCGGGGAGGATCCCGCGATTGCTCGCGAGCGCTCCCGTGACGTGCAGAAATACCTGATGGAGACATGGGCGATTCCGCAGGAGCGTATCATCATCTCGCAAAGTGTCGGGATGATGGAGCGGTCCAACGAGACCACGGACGACGGCCGCGACGATAACCGCCGCGTTGAGATCATCGCGAATCGTGATGGCGTGCTTGCTCCGGCGGTGACCGAACAGATCGTGCGCGAGTTCGATCCGCCCGTCATCAAGCTTGCGCCATCGTACGAGGCCGAGGCCGGGGTGAAGAGTTGGGATCTCTCCCTGACACAGCAGGGGCGAAGCATCGCGCACTATTCGAACAGAGATTCCGGCATGCTTGCCGCGCCTGAGATGACATGGAACCTGGCCTCGCAGAAGATCGATTCCGGGCTGGCTCCGTTGACGGCAACGATCACCGTGGAGGATTCCACCGGTGCCGTTGTAACGGCGCACAATCAGATGCCGCTGCAGTTGGAGCGGCGCGTGAGCGTTGTGGATGGACGGATAGTACGGCAGGGCGATATGGAGCAGGTCTCCTACACGCTCGTTGGATTCAACTATGACAGCCCCGATCCGGGCCGGCAGAATGAGATAGCCGTGCGGGAGATTGCCGACATCGTGCAGCCCGGAGCCACGGTAACCATCACTGGATACACCGATCGCATCGGCGAACTTCAGCGCAACGTGGAGCTCTCGGCCCAGCGTGCATCGCGCGTCGCGTCGCTGCTCCGTGCCCGTCTGGATGCCCGGCATCTCAAGGGAGTCCAGGTGAAGACGGCTGCCGGCGGCATCGATGCGCTTCGTTTCGGCAATGATGTACCGGAGGCTCGCATGCTTTCGCGCGGCGTGGGCATCGTGGTGGAACAGAGCGCGCCAACACCCGGATAACACCTGTACCCCCATTACCGAATGCAGGCCGTTCAGTCGGCCCGCCATTCGGTGTGATCACCCTTGGGCATCGATTATGACGAACACCGGTACTGCCTTACCTCATGCTGCGCGACGCGTCGCTGTGCTCCTGTTGATGGCCGTGATCGCCCAATCGCGAATGCATGGCCAGCAGGATGCAGGCCATATGGCCCAGGCCGTCTCCCCCTCCGCACGATTCGTCGAGAATCGTGGGCAGATCGTCGACGCGGAGAAACATCTCCGTCCGGATATCCTGTACGGCCTGCATGCTCGAGGCGTGAACGTGTACCTGCGCACATCCGGGTTGAGCTACGTGTTCGTGCGTTCGGAGCACGATTCCTCCGGCCGGATGGTTGACCGCGGTCCTTTCGCCTGTACACGCCCGGACACCGGCCTGCGCGTGACGAGATATCGGATGGATATGGACCTTGCTGGAGCGAACCCGCATGCACGCGTGACGAGCGACTCGGCATCGGGCGACTACACGAACTACTACCTGGCGCACTGCCCGCAGGGAATCACGAACGTTCACGCGTACGCACGGGTCACCTACCACGACATCTATCCGCACATCGATCTGGTGTACTACGGCTCGGGCGGCGGGATGAAGTACGACTTCGTTGTGCATCCGGGGGGGCGTGTCTCCGATATCGTGATGCGATACGTGGGAGCGAGCGAGTTGCGTGGGACGGAGGCTGGTACGGTTCGGGTCACGAATCCTCTCGGAGCTATCGAGGAGGGGCATCCGGAGATCTATCAATCGTCGGGCGGCGCGAGGCATCGCGTGAGCGGGACGTATGCCACGGGCGAGGGTGCGATCCGGTTCAACGTCGGCACCTACGATGGCGCGCGCGATCTGGTGATCGATCCCACGCTCGGCTGGAGTACATACGTCGGCGGCCATGGCACCGAGTTCACCTGGTATGACGGTGGTTGGGGAGGATGGGGTGGCTATTGGTCGGATGGAGGAACCACATGCCGCAGCGACCGCGATTCCTCATTCACGGCCGTAGCCGCAAGCGAGAGCACGGATTTCCCCACAACACCTGGTGTGGTGCAACAGAACAAGGGAGCCGCAACCGACTTCGACGTGGTTGCCTTTCGTTTCAGCAACTGCGGCGTGCGGATGTGGGCCACGTATTTCGGTGGAACGCATGATGACTGGGTTGCCGACATGGCGATAGACAGGCAGCGCAATTGCCTCATCTTCGGCAACACGCAGAGCACGGACCTCCCGGTGCCGGCCGGTGCCTTCAATCCCACGTACACCGGCACAACCAGTGGATTCATCGTCAAGCTCGATGATGCGGGACACCAGGCATGGAGCACGTATTACAACACCGTTGCCGTGAAATGCGGCGCCGTCGATTCGCTTGGCAACCTGGTGATAGGCGGATTTGCCGATAGGAACTTCGTTGCGACGCCGGGCGCATTTCAGACCGTTGCGCCTCCGGTAGCCGCCATGACAAAGGGATTCCTTGCCCGATTCAACAGCGCGGGAACTCGCAGGTGGGCGACCCTCTTCGGTGCTACACCGGTCAATACAAATTCGAACCGCGATGGCGTCATGGCGGTTGCCATGGACTCCGCCGGCACGATCTACGCCTGCGGCACAACCTCATATACCGATTTTCCGATTGTCGGTACATCCTATCAACCTGCCAACAGCGGCAGCTTCGATGCATGGCTTGCACGCATCGATACCAGCGGCATGCCGGTATGGTCCACATACTATGGTGGCGGAGCCGACGAAAGTGCTACAGCCATTGCTCTGGATTCCAGACAAGGCCCTGTCATGGTTGGTGAAACCACCAGCCAGAATTTTCCGGTGTCGGCAAATGCATTTCAGCCGGTACTCAATATCGGGATAACCATCAACGACTGCTTCGTCGTGAAGTTCGATCGCGACGGTAATCGTCAGTGGGCTACCTACTACGGCGGAAGTGGATTCGAAGGCGCACCGGTGGTTGATGTTAATTCATCGGACGATGTATGGATGGGCGTATCCACGTACTCCCGCAATTTCCCGATAACGAACGATGCATACCAGGCGGCCAGTGCGGGCGATTTCGACTGCGCCATCGTGAAGTTCAATTCGAGTGGATTGCGACTGTGGGCAAGCTACTTTGGCGGCACCGATGCCGAAATCTTGAACAGCATCGTTGCAAGCGGTTCGGGATTTGTCGTAACCGGAACAACCACCAGCACCAATTTACCGTTAGTGGGCCTCCCCTTTCAGAGCAGCAATCATGGCGGAACGGATATGTTCCTTGCGTATTTCTGCGATCCGCTCCCCCCGGTATCCGTCGATACCCAGCGCGTGCGTATCTGCCAGGGTGATTCGGTAGTGCTCACGGGACCCGCCGGCTATATTCAGTATGTATGGTCGAATGGTGCCACGAACCGAACCACAACGGTAAACGGCGCGGGGGCCTATACGGTGACAGGCATGAACGGCGCGTGCGGCCAGGCAACCGGCACGATCGTGGTAACGGTGCTGCCGTTGCCAGTGCGTTATATCGTTCCGGCCGGGCCGATTCTGCTCTGCAGCGACAGCGTCCTGTTGCATCTCAACCAGCCTGTCAGATCCTACCGGTGGTCCACGGGTGATACAACCGCCGCGATCATGGTGAAGACAACCGGACGCTACACTGTATCCTTCACCGATTCCAACGGCTGCTCCAATCACTCCGACACGCTTGATGTGCAAGCCAGCGTGCGTCCGACCGTCACGATCACTCCGCAGGGCCCGCTTGCCTTCTGCGATGGGGGGAGCGTCGTGCTCGACGCCACGTCAACAGGCGTTACCTATGCCTGGAGCAATGGTGCCACCACTCCGCGGATCACCGTCGACAAGTTCGGAACGTATACCGTTCGGGTGACGAACGCCGATGGATGCTCGGCGTCCGCATCGGCCACGGTGCGGGTGTTTCCGAACCCAACGCTCGCGATACGCAATCTTCTTCCTACCACCTTCTGTGAAGGAGACAGCACGATTCTGGTTGCGAAGGCTTCCACCACCGGCAGCTATCTCTGGTCCGACGGTACCACCGGACCCTTGCTCACGGTTCGCAAGGAAGGCAGCTTCACCGTCACCTTCACGGACACGAACGGATGCAGCGTCACGTCGCGAATCGCGACCAGCGTGAAGCCCGGGCCTAGAGCGGCGATCAGTGCAAGCGGCCCAACCAGATTCTGCGCCGGCGACAGCGTGGTCCTCTCGGTCAGCGGGTTCGTCGAGTATCAATGGTCCAACGGTTCAACAGGTCCGAGCACGGTGGCAAAACTGCCGGGGAAGTACTTCGCAACAGTGGTGAGCGACGGCGGCTGCGTGGGCAGCTCCGATACCGTCACCGTGGAGGTGCTGCCCCTGCCGGTCGTTGCAATCTCCGGACCCTCGCGTGTCTGCAACAACGCGCTTGCCAGCTATACCGTTGCCGCGGCACCCGGCACGACATTCGAGTGGAGCGTTGCGGGCAACGGATCGATAGCGAGCGGCCAGGGATCGAACACGATCGGCGTGCAGTGGGGCGCATCCGGAGGCGGCACGCTGTATGTGAAGGTGACGAGCGATGCCAGCGGCTGCACGGCCGACACCAGTTTCGCCGTGACGATCGGCTCATCGCTGAAGCCGGCGGTGAC
>JAFDZV010000066.1 GCA_018266795.1 Bacteroidota bacterium
TCAGTGGGGAATACAGCCCTGCAAGCTACTAACAACTGACGACTGACAACGAACTACTAACAAACGACCACTGCCCAAGCTCTTCATTTACAAGGGTTCTTCCGATGCGCCTGCTTGTTACCGGTGCGTCTGGTTTTGTCGGCTGGAACGCGGTGCGCCATTTCGCGGAACGTGGACACGATGTCGCCGCGGCGTACTTCTCCTTCTCTCACTACTTGCATCGCGTCGCGGGATGTCTGCCCGTGCAGATGGATTTAACTGACGGGCTTGCGGTCCGGCAAGTGGTGGCACGGTTCCAGCCGGATGTTGTAATTCACGCGGCAGCGCATTCCAGGCCGCAGGAGTCCGGCGATGCAGACCGGCTTCTGCGCGTCAATGTGGAGGCCACCGTGTCGCTGGCGCAGGCCGCTGCCGATGCGGGCGCCCGCATGCTCTACCTCTCCACCGATCTCGTCTACGATTCCGATGCCGGCCTTTGCAACGAGGAGACGCCAACCAACCCCTCAGGAGCCGGGCATTATTCGCGATCGAAGCTGATGGGAGAGGATGCGCTTCGGGCGTCCGATGCGGAGTGGATCATCGTTCGTTGTGCGTTGATGTATGGTGACGGCACGCCGCGGTCGCGAAGCTTCACCCAGTTCATCGATCGCTCGTGGGCCGCGGGTGAGACCGCACCGCTGTTCAACGATCAATATCGTTCCATCCTGTACGTGGGAGATCTGGTCTCGGCCATCGATCTGCTCTGCATCGGCGCGCCGCAGTCGCGCCGGCTCTTTGTCTGCGGAGGGGGGGAACGCTTCAGCCGCTCCGGCTTCGGGCTGCGCTATGCCGATGCCTGCGGCGTGGATCGTTCCATGTGCCGTGTGATGAGGTCCGCGGACCTTCCCGGCTACGCCGGCGGCGCAAGCGACATCACGCTCGATTGCGGACGGCTGCAAGCCCTGGGATGGCGTCCCCGGGCCCTCGAGGAATGTTTTGCCGAAATGCTTGCCGCTCGTCCTCTGGAATACGGTAGATTGCGCGGACAAGCGTGACCTACTCCGAACAGCACATTCGAGGTTCCATCCCGATGCAGAGCCAAGCCAGAAAGAACGACATACGCCGCGACGCCCTGATCAGGCGCGATGCGATTCCTGCGGATGTGCGCGCCAGTTCCAGCCTCGCCATCTGCCGCGCGGTCTCCGAGGACGATCTGTTTCTGGATTCGAACGGCATTCACGTCTATCTGCCGATCGGCAGTGAGGTGGACATCCGTCCCTTGATCGAACTCGCATGGGAGATGGGGAAGGAGGTTGGGATGATGCGGGTGATGGAGGATGGCGGCATCGCACAGTATTCGATCACGCCGTCCACGCGGTACAACGTCACCAAGCTTGGAATCATGGAGCCGCAGGATGCCGAGCCGTTCGACATGGACATCTGCGATCTGGTGATCGTACCGGTTGTTGCGGCCGACGAATACTGCAACCGGCTGGGCTACGGCAAGGGCTACTACGATCAGTTCCTGGCGCATCATCCGCGGCCCACACTGGGTGTTGCATTCGAGGAGCAGATGGTGTCGGAGCTTCCGGTGGACGATCTCGACATCCAGCTGGACGGCATCTATACCGAACGCCGCTTCGTCGAAGCCTGATTGCTCGCCCGCATTCGCTGCCAATCCTGAAACTTCCGATGCGCGACGGCGTACGGCCCACCTGTTCACGTCTTCTCACATACCTGTCGAGAGAATCTATGGACACGACACGCAGGCTTTACCGTCTACTGCATGAGCGTTGGATCGCCGGCGTTGCGGCCGGGATTGCCGAGTACTTCAGCATCAGCCCGGTGCTGGTGCGTCTCGGCTTCGTTGTACTTACGGTGTTCTTCGGATTCGGTGTGCCGCTCTACCTTGTGGCGTGGCTTGCGATGCCGAAGAGCGATGACATCGTGATTCGCGTAACCGAAGAGAACGAGTTCGAACTTCGCCCGCACACCACGTTCATCGGCGGCGTGATCAAGGCGTTCGCCGTGCTGACGCTTGCCGGCATCGCGATGGGCATCGCCTCCGAAGTTGCGGACAGCGGGTGGGGTGTTGCGTTCGTTATCGGGCTCGCCGTCGGTCTCTTCTTTGTATGGAAGAGCCGGGGCTTCCGATCTCTCAGCGGCAGCGACGGCACAGGCCTGTATCGTTCGCCGAACAACCGAAAGGTATTCGGTGTGTGCGGCGGCCTGGCGGAGCGCATGAACCTGGACCCGACGATTGTGCGTCTGGCGACCGTCGTGCTGGTGTTTGTCGGGATGGGGATTCTGGTGCCGGTCTACTTCCTCTTCGCGATACTGCTGCCGAACGGCCCACGTACTGTTGGCACGGTTGAGCGCGTGGTGATCGTGTAGATACGGGCCGCCCCTCGAGGGCATGGTTCCGCGATGCCGCCAACCGGACATCTCTCGAGAACCCGACTCCATATCCGAGACCATGTGCAAACGCCCCCGGCGCCGAACCGCCGGGGGCGTTTGTTCCATCGGAGCACAGCTTCAGGAGCGCAGCTGCGCACGAGAGCCATGGGGCCTGCGGTGCGTAATCGGCGGAACTCCTATGTTTGCGCCAACAATGACACGTCTCATCTATCTCAATGGCTCGCTGCTGGATGCAGAGCATGCCCGTGTGAGCGTCTTCGATCGCGGACTGCTCTACGGCGACGGCATCTTCGAAACGATGCGGTCATACTCCGGCCGTATCCATCTGCTTGGCCGGCATCTGCAGCGTCTGCGGGATGGGGCAGGGGTTCTGGGCATTCCCATTCCAGCGGACGATGCTCTTGTCGAGGCCATCGGGATGCTGATCGATGCGAACGGGATTGCGGAGGCGGTTCTGCGGCTGACGCTGACACGCGGTGCAGGGGAGAATCTGGATCCGGGTGAGGCTGCGGGGGAGCCGACGATCCTCATCACGCATAAGCCGTTATTGCATAACGATGATCTTCCACGAGTGGAGCGAATGATCACCGTGCGGGCCACCCATTCTCCTCCGGCGATCGGCGTGCGGCTGAAGACGCTCAACTATCTGCCGGCCGTCCTCGCAGCGGGCGAACTGCGGCGGGCCGGGGCGGGCGAGGGGCTGCTGCTCACTTCCGACGGCATCGTTGCGGAGGGAACGGTGAGCACGATCTTCAGCGTGCGCAACGGCATGCTTCGCACGCCGCCGCTCGAGCTCGGCGTTCTCCCCGGCATCACGCGCGGGCGGGTGCTGGAACATGCGCGGGCTCTCGGCATCGAGGTCCGCGAGGAAGAATTCGACCGGGCCTCGCTGATTGCCGGCGAGGAGTGTTTCTATGCCAACTCCGTGCGCGAGCTGGTTGCCGTGGAATCACTGGACGGTGTGCGGTTCGCAACGGCACCGGGAGATGTGACACGTCGATTGCTGGAGGCGTATCGCAGCGAGATACCGGAGGAGGATCTTCCGAACCCGGCTTCACCGTAGTACCCGAAAGAGAATGAGAAACCACTACGACGAATGAGATGAATGGATGTCTAGATGTACATTTCGTGTCGTCGGCAAGTCCCTGGTTCGCGGGCGTTGTTGTATTGTGCAGTCCGTGGTGATATCGATGCCGTGACATCCGCGAGCCTCGGGAGATGCGGCGTGGCATCGGAAAACGACATTCCCGTTGTAAGCCCTTGTGTACCAAGGCTTCCAGCGAGATTCTGTACGGTACGGAATTTGAAATTCGTTGAATGGCTTGCGGGAACACGGAGGATGTTGTACGTTCGCCACACTCTGCGACCGACTCCGGCGATTACCAACGAGTATACTATTGCTTGCGCCGGCATATTAACATCGTTTTATGTTGCTTCGCCATGACGCCACAATCCAACGCGATTACTCGCGCGCGCATTCTGCTTGCCGTTCTGCTTCAAACGTTTTCTCTGCTTGTTGGACATTCGCATGCACGCGCACAGCAGGTGCATCCTTTCATCATCACGGCTGGAACCACCGTCAACGATGAGCGATTCTATGCCGTGGAGCGCACCAGCGGTGGCGACATCGTTGCCGTCGGCTCCCAGACCACGACCTCCATCACGCATGTGCTGGTGTTCAAGGCGGACGCCAACGGCCGCCGCATCTGGAGCGAGACATTCGATATTCCGATGCAACCTCCACCGCAGCCCGGCTTCCAGCAGCTTTCCAGTTGCGCCTACGCAGTCTGCGAGGCACCGGATGATCATGGCTACATTATCACCGGCTACTATGAGATGCCGAACTCCGCCGCACCGAACGGACGGCAGCGGAACATCTTTCTGATGAAGGTGCAGGCAGGTGGAGCGCTGACATGGGTGCAGACCTATGCGGCTACATACGACGCGACAGGACGTTCCGTGCGGCCTGTCGTGGGCGGGTATCTTGTGGCCGGCGGCGAGAGCGAGAGCGTGGCCTCCCTCTCCGCTGTGCAGCACGAACGCATGATTGCCATCCGGACCGATGCCACCGGCTTCGTTCCCGGAGGCGGCACCTGGTGCGTGGACTATGGCATGCCGGGAACCTATATCGGTCCGCCATCGGACTACGAGCCGGCCTGCGACTATGCGTACGACGCCGTTCCCGATCCCGGGCCGGCCCACAACCAGATATTCGTGGTGGGGCGCCATCGCCTGTTCACGGCGAACGGTGCGCCGCAGTACGATCGCTCCACCGTTTTCGTGCTTGATGCAATCAGCGGGGCGCTGAAACATACCTGGGTATATCCCGATGCGCACGGCACGGGGGACACGCTTTTCCGGATGGCTCCCGAGTTCCTGCAATCAGGCAACCTGATCGTGGCGACTGGCACCACCAACCGCGGAACGCCCACTGTTCCAGCCCTCGATATCTGGAGCTTCAAGGGGTTTGGCGGAGCTGCCGGCAATGTCGGCGTGCCGATCGATCTGGGAGGAAACGAACGCGGGCTCGGGATGGCAGCCGTGAGTGGCTCGGCCGGTGTAACGCGCTGGCTGATCTGCGGCGAAGCCGTGCCGGCTGGAGGGAGCGTTCCCTACGGTTGTCTGGTGCAGGAGAACAGTCCCTTTGCCCGTCTGTTTGTCGGCTCCGCCGCCAGTGCGCTCTTCGGCGTAGCCGCCACACCCGCCGCACAGCAGGTGGCCGTGGGAAGCAGAACGCTCGGCGCCGCGCCGGCGGACGGGCTGCTTCTCAGCAACATGAACCCGAAGCTCCCGACTGCCGAGGAGGACGTGGACAACTGCTGCCTGAGCTGCAACGGAACCCTTGTGCAGCTTCCCGAGGCGCCGCAGGACCCGCTGGAACTTCATACACCGGATCTGATACCGTTCCCCGCCGGGCCTACCCCCACGCTCCCGCCGGTGGCGGTACACACGGACCCGTTGCCGCAGGACAGTATCTGCGTTCCCGGGCTGCACACCTCCTACGATGTGGATGCCGACATGGGAACCTCCGGCGTGCAGACCAGCGACGGCGGCTATGTGGTGGCCGGTTACGAACGCACCCCCTCGGAGAGCGACGGCCACAACATGCTGGTGATCCGTACCGCGAGCGATGGCAGCGTGCAATGGGTATCGCGCCCGCGCACGCCGTTCAACAACTTCTCCTCCGACGAATATGCCTACTCGGTGCGGGAGGATTTCGATAACGATCTGATCGTAGCAGGGGATATCAAGTTCAACGGCGACGGCGTCTCCGCCGGGTATGCCGGGAGCACGGACAGCAACATGATCGTGAGCAGGATCGTTGGAACAGGCACAGATGCTGGTACTTTTCTTTGGATGCGCATGTTCGGCAGACTATCGGCAGACGGAGGAAAGAACGAGTGCGCGCGTGCCGTCCAGACAACGTGGGATCGCAGGGGTTATATCGTTGCCGGGCACAGTAACACGAACTGGGGGGGAGCGCTCCCGAACGAGGGGTACCATCTCTTCATCGTCAAGACCGATGAGAATGGCAAGATCGCCGGTGACATTCATCTCTGGCAGAATGTCTACGGCCTCCAGAGCCCGAGCGTTGCGGACACGATGTATGCCGCCTCCGTCGAGCCGGCGCGGAACGCCGTTGGCGTCACGGACGGCTACATCATCGCCGGCTCCTGCCGCCTTGCCGGCGACTCCCGCTTCCGGATGCTTGCGATGAAGATCGATGACACGGGGAATCCGGTCTGGTGCCGGAGCTACGGCGCGGCGGAGGCGGACTACCGCGCCACCGGCATCCGGCAGCTGGCCTTCGACGGCGCCAGCGATATCGTGCTCAGCGGGTACCGGGTGAAGGGGGGCGATACGGACGCCGTGCTGCTCCGGATCGGCTGGGACGGCGCCTACGTCTGGAGCTACGGTTTCGATGCCTCCACGTGCGACATGGCGCTCTCCGTGACGGAGGACTGCAAGGGAGGGGTGGCGCTCTGCGGCGTGACCCGCGTCAGCGTGCCGGTGGATCAGGACCACCAGGCCTTCGTGCTCCGGCTGCTGATGGATAACAACCAGCTTCCGGTTATCGACTGGGGAATCGATTATCCGGTGCCGGGGAACGGGGACAACGGCCGCGCCGCAGCGCCGGATGATGCCGCGGAGATCACGAACACCGCGGACGGGAACTACTGCGTGGCCGGGAGTACCTGCACCTACCAGGGGAATCCGGGAACGGGGGGAACCAGCGACAACGCCAGCAAGGGGAACGTCTACCTCCAGCGTGTCTCCTGCGAGGGGTATCTCTGCAAGTCGGAGAGCCGTACGTTTGCGATGGCCCCGCTCACACTCGATGTGCGGACGCATGCGCTCGTGGTTGTGGCGGTGACGGCGGATGCGGACTGCGTGCCGTACGCGTTCCATACCGGACTGGAACGCCCGATCTGCCCCTCGACGATCCCCAATTGATCGCCGTTCGGTGCCGGGGGGACATTGCACCCGCATCGGACGGCCATATCGTCCGGTGCGGGTAAGACTTCATGTAATTGATCCGAAACAATGATGGAGAACAGTTCCGATGACAACGCGACTGATCCTTCTGGTTCTGCTCTACATAACTACGGCTGCAATCGCATGCGCACAGACATCTGACGGTGCCACTGCCACCGGCCCGTATCCGGTGCTGACGCTGCCCGGACATCGCGACCGGGTAAGGTCGGTTGCGTTCGATGAAACAGGGACGCGCCTGGTCTCGACGTCGTACGATAGCACGGTACGTACATGGAATGCGGTGACGGGTGACTCACTGCTGACGCTTCACGGACATATTCTAGAGACGGCTATCGCTACCTACTCTTCGGACGGCTCGCTTATTGTCAGTGGCAGTTTTGATCATACGGCCCGTATCTGGTCAGCCATTGATGGCCATCTGATCACGACGCTTCTCCCGCATGATGCCCCAGTTTTCAACGCTCGGTTCCTTCATCACGATTCGCTGGTGTTCACGGCATCAAGCGGAGACATTCGTCTCTGGCACCCGTTGAGCGGGGAACGGGTCGATTCGATCCGCTGTAACCTTCCTGTCATCGATCTGAACAATGGTGGAACGTATGTGTTCTGCGCCAGTGGATCAGGACACGGAGCATTGGTGCGCTACGATAATGATTCCGTCGTCGAGCAATTCGATGGGGCTATCCTTGGCGAATTCAATTATTCGGGCACGCAGATCTGCATGGCGATGAAGGATACCTCCATCGTCGTGTGGGATATCGCATCGCGCAGCATCGTAGCGCGGTTCAGGGGACATGTCGGCGAGATTTATTCCGTCTCCTTCGATCGCGCCGGGCGGCGCGTGGTCTCGGCCTCGGCCGACCGGACCGTCCGGGTGTGGGAT
>JAFDZV010000067.1 GCA_018266795.1 Bacteroidota bacterium
ATCTCCCTCGAGAAGACTCGTGACCTCAACTTCGGTTCCATCGTTCGCTCCGCCGCCGGCGGCACTGTCGTGCTCAACGCAACCACCGGCGCTCTCACCTTCAGCGGCGTCACCCAGGGACAGACGCACAATCAGGCAACGGCCGCCTTCTCTGCTACAGGCGAGCCGAGCTACCTCTACACGATCACGCTCCCGCAGACCGCGACGCTGACCGAGACCAACGGGAACGGCAACGGCAACGCGAACGGCCATCCCTCGATGACGGCGACGAGCTTCACGTACTCCGACGGTGCCGGCACGCTGGACAACAGCGGGCATCAGAACTTCAACGTCGGTGCAACGCTGAACGTTGGCGCCAATCAGGCGACGGGTACCTACACCGGTTCGTTCGACGTGACCGTGCAGTATCAGTAAGATCTCACCGGGTGGTGGTGTGAGTCGGGGATATACCGGGGCGTCATGACCCTCTCAGTGACGCCTCGGTTCCCTCGGCCAGGGAGGAGGGTTCGAGATCGACAACCAACAGACTATCGACGACAGCACTCTTCTCAACGCCTGGAATCTCGATCATGAAGTCCTTCAGCTACACATCTATCGTTTGCGCGTTCGCAGCTCTCCTGCTTCTCGTTTCAACCGATGCGATGCGCGCCCAGACCCCAGGCGATCTCCTGGTGACACCAACCCGCGTGGTGTTCGAGAGCGGGAAGCGAATCGAGACGTTGACGCTGATCAACCGGGGCCAGGACTCGGCGACGTACCGGATCTCTCTGGTGCAGTTCCGCATGAAGCGCGACGGCAGCCTGGAGCGCATCGACTCCGTCGATCCCGGACAGAAGTCCGCAAACGACATGATCCGTTTCTTCCCGCGCGAGGTGACGATCGCGCCGGGCGAGTCGCAGAACGTGCGCGTTCAGGTTCGCATTCCGGACTCCGTGGCTCAGGGTGAATATCGTTCGCACATCTTCTTCCGCGGTGTACCGAAGCAGACTGCGTTGGTGCCAACTGCCGACACTTCCAAGAACGAGTTCTCGGTCAATCTCAAGGCGGTCTACGGCGTGTCGCTTCCGGTGATCGTGCGCAATGGGAACCTGAAGGCAACGGTGCAGATCTCCGATATCCAGCTGAAGCGCGGTGACTCCTCGAATCGGGAGGTGCTCTCGCTCACCTTTCATCGCGAGGGAATGGCATCGGTTTGCGGAACGGTGCGTGTGACGTTCGTGCCGAACAGCGGCGAAAGCACACAGCTTGCCTCGCTTGGCGGCGTGGCGATCTACACACCCAACGAGGAGCGCACGTTCAAGATGCCGATCGCCGTTCCGTCCGGCCTCGATCTCAGAAACGGCCGTATCAAGGTGGAGTACCTGGCGATCTCCGACGCCAGCTCCGAAATGCTTGCAAGCGGCGAGGCGCAAATTCAGTAGCTGTCTTCGCAGCGCGGCAGGTTCGTGAACACGGCCGCCGCCTCGCGACTGAAAACAGACCGAGTGCCCCCGCACTCCCCCCACGCGGCTTCCCTCGGCCGCGCCGGGAACAGGGCCGTAGAGCGCCGAACTGCCGGATGCTTGCGGCCCGTCCGGTGACCGCATCCAACAACGGGCACGTTGTGGTGCGGCACCGGATCCCTGGCTACGGGAATATTTCAACCGGTCCCCATCCTCCATTCCGATTCCAGGTCCGCACGGCAGATGCACCGCTTCGCAGCCATATCGAGTGTGCTGATCGCTCTGGTTCTCGCCAGCCCGGAGCTTCGGGCGCAACAGGCTCCCGCCTCCGCAGAGGAGATCCTGGTGCAGTTCACGGTGCCGGATGTTGGCTCCGCGATGATCCCCGCGCTCGTGAACGACAACACGGTGTTTCTGCCGGTGGCCGATGTCTTCGCCTTTCTTCGTATCCGAATGGACACGCTCGGCTCCGGAACGGCCGTTACCGGATTCATCGGCGATGAACACCGCACTTACCGCATCGATCCCGCCCAGCATACCATCGAGTTCGCCGGCAATCAGCAGACGCTTGGCCCGGAGAAGATGTTCTCCTCCGAGGGGCGTACCTATCTGCGCAACGACCAGTTCGGCCCCATCTTCGGTCTCTTCTGCGCCTTCAATTTCCGCGACCTCGAGGTGCGGCTGCATACGGATTTCGAGCTCCCCGCCGTCCGCGATATGAAGCGCGAACGCGCACGCCGCGCATTGCATCATGGTGCGGAGATGCCGTTCTTCGATCGCACCGTGCGGTCCACGCGAACGGTGGCAACGCCGGGTGTTGCGGAGTGGGCGGTAAACGGCGGCATGGATCCGGTGATCGGAAAAACCGGCAGCTACTCCATGGGGCTGGGAGGGGAGGTGCTGGGGGGATCGCTGGAGGCGCGCATACACGGCGCGGCGGATTCGCTTCCATCGCTGAACAACATGTCGTTCCGCTGGCGCTATGTGGACAACGACTTCGCTCCCGTGCGGCAGATCACTGCCGGCCAGATCGGCTCGCCGCTTCCCGACCCCTTCCGCGGCACCGCACTGGCCGCGAGCATCACGAACCGATCCACCATCCGGAGCAATGTCTACGGCACCTATGTAATCCAGGATCGCACGGAGCCGCTGTGGGGCGTGGAGCTGTATGCCGATGGCCGCCTTGTGGACTTCACCACGGCGGACTCCATCGGCCTGTTCCGTTTCGAACTCCCAATCAACTACGGTGCTACCGAGGTTCAGCTCCGGTTCTACGGACCCTGGGGCGAGGTGCGCATGATGGATCGCGCGATCCACATCCCCTACTCGTTTCTCCCTTCCGGAACGGTGGAGTACAGCGCAACCGGCGGTGTTGTGAATCGCGACGGCACAACGCAGCACGATCCATTCCTTCACATATCTGCGCAGTATGGCGTTGGCCCGATGCTTACGGTTGGCGGCGGTGCGTACGTCGTCAATGCGGGGGCAGCCGGTGTCGTCTTTCCGTTCATGCAGAGCTCGCTTCGCCTCGCGGACTGGTTCCTTCTCTCGGGCACGTATTCGCAGGGCCTGGGCGGCGATGTCTCGGTGAGCATTGTTCCGGGCACTACTGCCAGCCTGAGCATGGGTTATTCGCAGCGATATGCCTCACTCGATGAAACGCTTCGGTCGGAGACGCGCAAGGCAACGCTGAACCTGGCCACGCCGCTGAATCTGCCCGGTCTGCACGGCGGCCTGACGGTGGACATCGCGGACAATATCAGCGATGGATGGAATGGTGTGGTTGCGGAGGAGTCATTCGTCACGCGGCTTTTCGATATTCCGCTCGCGATCGGTTCGAAGCAGGAGTGGATCGGCCAGCATTCGCTGCAGCTTCTCTCGGTTCATGGGAATGCGCACTTCACGTTCAACCCGTTCGGTCTGGCGTTGATACGTCCTTCGGTGGAGATGGATATGCGTACGCGCCAGGTTACTTCCTGCAGCGTGGAGCTTTCCCGTTCGATTGTTCAGGGCGTGCAGCTGGATGTTTCGATCTACCGCGACATGGTTGTGCGCCAGACTACGAGCCATGTGGGAGTTCAGTTCACTCTTCCGTTCGCACTGGCTTCCGTCGGAGCGCAGATACAGGATGGGCGCATGAACCTGCAGGGCGGAAGCAGCGGATCGGTCTACTACGACAACAGCAACTCCATGGTGCTTACGTCGTCGCGCACCGGAATGGATCGTGCCTCCGTGGTGATTCGTCCGTTCCTCGATGTGAACGGCAACGGCCGCTACGATTCGGACGAGCCGCTGGTTGCCGGGATCGACGTAACGGCAACGTCCGGTACTATCAGGCATTCATCGGACACGTTGATTCGCATTCTCGATCTGGATCCGAATGTCCCGGTGATTCTCTCGGTGGACGATGCGCATCTGCCGAACGTATCCTGGCGCACGAAGCAGCGGACATTGCAGGTGCTGCCGGCTGCGGACCGGTTTGAATCGATCGACGTTCCGATTGTGGTTGCCGGGGAGGTGAACGGCCGCGTACTGCTGGATAACAACGGGAAGCTGGAGGGTATGGCCGGCATCATCGTCCGTTTCCGTCGCGAGGACGGCTCGCAGGCGGACAGCGTGATCACGCAGGATGGCGGCGAGTTCTACAGTACCATGGCGTCCGGACATTACACCGTCACGGTGGATGCAGACCAGTTGAAGATGTTGCAGCTGGCGAGCGTGGGTTCGCGCGAGATCGATCTTCGTGGCGGCACGGACGGGGATGTGATCAACGGTGTGGACCTGAAGGTGATGCGCGATCAGGAGGGGAGAAGCAAGTAAGAGTTCCTGGCAGACCGGTTGGCAACGACCGGCCTGCCGTCGTTGCAGCGATCATGGATAAATACTCCCAGCACTTCATGCAGCCGATGGTTGCGAACGCGCCCGAACCCGGATGGGTTCGCGTACGCAGCGTTCCGGGGACGAATCGATCGATACTGGATGAAGGATAGGGGGATGCACCGATGTGCGTCCCCCTTTTGTTATTGCGGAGCTTACGCCGCGATCTCCATCCGGAGGAAGGGGCCTGAGTGCAACTCGGGCCCAACGTGCTGCTGAGCACCTGTCAGATGCCAGGCGACACGTGAGATCGGCAGGAATTGCCGCCTCCTGTATCCGGCCGGTGCGGCTTCGACGTGAACCCCGGTTCCTGGATACATGCAGTTCCCGACATTTCCTTTACCGAAGGTGCGGAGAACGATTTCGAACTGGTGCAAGGAGGGCATACATTGCGGTGCGCATCCCCGCTTTCAGCGGTCCCGGGCAGGGAGAACGCATTGAACGTTCCTTCCATTCGTATCTCGAACAACCATGAAGCACATTCTCATCCTTCTGCTTCTCGCGACGGCATCGGCACGGGCGCAGATCTCCGTGGACTTCACCGTGGATGCCGCGGCGGACAAGGCGCCGATCAGCCCATACATCTACGGCATCAACTGGAGCCACGGCGGCGAGGCGCTGCACGCGGATTGGAATCTCGCGTCGCGGCGGCTGGGGGGCGATCGCATATCCACCTACAACTGGGAGGTGAACGCTTCGAACAGCGGCAACGATTGCGATGCGTCGTGCAAGGATGAGAACGACGACTGGTTGACCTACAATCTGCCCGGCGATGTGCAGGAGGTTCCGGGCGTTCTGCCGAAGACATTTCATCAGGCCTCGAAGGAGATGGGGGCGTACTCGCTGGTGCAGCTTCAGGGCGCCGGCTACGTGGCCGCCGATCGCAACGACGCCGCAGGCCCCGTGCCAGCCGCGCCGGGCGATCGCTGGAAGGAGGTGAAGTTCCGCAAGGGTGCGCCTCCGGCGCTTGCTCCCGATCCCAACGATGGCTATGTCTACATGGACGAGCAGCTCAACTATCTGATCAATCTGTTCGGCACATCCGATCATGGAGGCATCCAGGGCTACGCGATCGAGAACGAGCCCGGGCTCTGGTACTCCACGCATCCGCGCATGCGCGGCCTCAGCTATCTCAGTGCGGACGAGGTGGCCGCGGCGGAACAGGCGGATCCGAACAACGTGAAGAACGCGAAGGTGACATGCACGGAACTGATCCAGAAGAATACGGACCTGGCGAAGCTGGTGAAGGAGATGGATCCGAAGGCGGAGGTGTTCGGCCCGGTGTTCTGGGGATTTCTGGATTACTACAACCTGACGAACGCGCCGGACTGGACGAACTACAAGGGCACGTACGCGACGTTCGTGGACATGTATCTGGACAGGATGCATCAGGCGGAGACGGACAACGGGCACCGGCTGGTGGATGTGCTGGACGTGCACTGGTATCCGCAGGTGGCGGAGACACCGGAGAAGATCATGCAGTCCACACGATCGCTGTGGGACCCCACGTACAAGGAGGATAGCTGGATCACCAACGATGTGCTTGGCGCGCCGATCAATCTGTTCGGCACATTGAAGGCATCGATCGATCGTTACTACCCGGGCACGAAGCTCGCCATCACGGAGTTCCGCTACGGCGACGCGAACAATGGCGACACCTACTACAGCGGCATCGGTGTGGCGGATGCGCTCGGGATATTCGGTCGCTACGGCGTATACATGGCGCACTATCTGCAGACCGATTTCGACCAGCCGATCGAGGGCTACGTGGCCGCCGCCTACAAGATTTATCGCAACTACGATGGCGCGATGTCCACGTTCGGCTCAACCGCAGCGCATGCCGCAACCACCGACGTGCCGAACAGCTCGATCTATGCATCGCTGGATGAAAAGACGAAAGGGCGGCTGCATCTGATCGTGATCAACCGGAACATGACGCAGGCGATCGACGGGCACTTCACGCTGAGCGGCGGGGAGTATCGGAGCGCCCGCGTCTTCGCGTTCGACAACAACGGCTCGCAGATCACGGAGCGCGCGCCCGTGGCGGCAATCGCAAACAACCGGTTCGGCTACACGATACCGCCGCTCACGGTTGCCCACTTCGTGATCGAAGCGAACGCGTCCGCCGTTCCCGGTGCGGATGATGCAGGCGCGGACGCGCCGGCGCTGGCCCAGAGCGGGCCGAACCCGTTCAACGGAAGCACGGCCGTTCGTATTCACCTTGCCGCGCCCGCTCGTGCAACGGTAACGCTTACCGACGCGCTGGGGCGTACGGTTGCAACGCTTGCCGACGGCGAGTTCGAGGCGGGCGATCACACGGTGACGCTGGATGCAATCGCCAACCGGCTCTCGAGCGGTGTCTACTTCTGCCGTCTCCAGAGCGGCGCCGCAGTGCGAAGCATTGCGGTGCGCATGGTCAGGTGAACTGCCTGCGCGGGGTTCTTCCTGAATGCAACGGAGTGCCCGGGGAGGGCAGCGATGCCTACCGGCTGTTCAACGAAAGCGATCGGGATGCAGCTTGCGAATCGAGAGAACGCCATTCGAAACTACATGTTCCTGATCGGCGTCCAACCGGGCGAAGATCGCGAGTAGAATTGCATATGCATCCGCGTCGCTCCCGATCGTCAACAGGTTGAATTCCTTCAGCGAAAGCTTGCGCTGTTGCTTGGCGTGGAGCCGAAGACCGTGAACAAGTGGATCCTCGGGAAAGCCGCACCGTCGAGACTATCATCCGTTGCGCTTACGTACACGGCGCTGGACCTTGATGGCCGGTTGGCGGTTGTAGCGAAGGGGAAACGGGGGAGATAGGGGACGGATCAAACGAGTACATGTGGTGCCCGCCTTCATCGAGAGGGCGGGCACCTGCGTATTCGAGGCGATCACTAGCGTTGCACTACGATCTTCTCGCCGTGCGTTCGCAATCCGTTCGAGAGCGTGAGCATGTAGATGCCGTTGGCAATGCCGGCAAGGTCGATGGCAATCTCGCCTGTTGATTCCATCCGGTGCACTTCGCGCACCACTGCGCCCCGCGCGTCCACAAGCCGCACCGTGAGCGGCCTGCGCGGAAGGTCAGCCTGCAGTATCAGCGTAATCATGTCTCGCGCCGGGTTCGGCAGAACGGCGAATGAAAGCGCCTGCGTGGGTTCCTCCTCCACTCCCGCCTTCGTGGACTCGCAGCAGTAGAGCTTCTTGAACATGCAGACATCGTCCGGCGAAAGGTCACGGCGGCCGAGGGACCATCCGTCCGGATAGTCGCTCGCATCCATAATCCCCTGATGATAGCAAAGGTCACCGTTGGCGTCTTCCTCAGCAGTATGGTTGAAGCCAAGCCAGTGCCCGAGCTCGTGAAGGAACATGCTGTATGCGTCGATGTAGTGATAGTTCTGGCTAATTGGTGGGATTGCCCCAAGGGCGTCCGGTTCGGTGATGAGAAAGAATTTTGGCCGACCTGCTTCATCCAAACCAGTGTGTCTGCGCTGCTGGTTGATGTACATACGGGATGTGCCGCAGTTAGTCTGACAATTCTGGGGGGCAGTCGGGTCGGATTTATAGGTACCAATGTACGTTGCGGCCGCGGCATTTTCCAGGTCGCCTTCGTTCTTTCCCATCTGTGCATCACCGGTGGACCAGACAACCTCCAGGCAGCATGAGCCGTCATACTCCCGGTTCGGTCCCTCTCCAGGGCACAGACTTGCCCACTTGGCAGCGGCTTCGTTGAGACGGTCGACCATGTGATCGTTGATGAAGACCGGAACGTTATGCGGATCCAGCGGATCCGGGCTTAATGGGAACTCCACATTGTTGTAGAGGCCATCGATATACAGGTCGGGACAGAGCACCAGCGGGAGCGATCTCTTGATAACCTTCAGGCCCGGTTCGTTGTTAGGGTCGGTAGAGCACTTGTTCACGCGTTTGCCGGTGAGGGGGTCGCAGAACATGTAGTTGAACGGCGCGCCTGTGCAGGCGGGATCATTGCAGGGGGGTGTGGTAACCGTATTCGGCTGGGCATGGAGAGAACTCCCCAGCACCAGAACGGCGATGAGTACGAGCAAAAATTTCATGTTTTGTCAGTTCCTGGTGATGTGGTGAATCAATAGTGGCCGGTGACAATCTTCTCGCGGATTGCGAGGAAGCGCTGCCGCCATGCGGCGTAATCCATCAAGAGGTCGGATGACCATACATGATTCACATCGCGAATGCGGCCGTCGACCACCGGCAGGGGATCATGCCCGTCGATCTCAAGCTGGAAATAGTCGTTCGTTGAATCGACTTTTGAGTCTCCGAAGCCGAGAAAAACCACCGCTTCCTGTCCGACATTCATACGGAATGAACAACTCTCCGAGCACCCTCCAAATGCGGTGTCGCGCTGGCGATAGATCTTGTAAAACGGCGAAGGGATTCCAAGGACATCCGGCGCGTGATCGGCATCGAGTACGCTGAAGTTGCAGTACATAATATATGTGTATGGTGATGCGGCCGCAACGCGAGCGTGTTGTCGAGGTGTTGCGACGCGGTCCTGTTCAAATTGCTGCTGGCATGATGGGATGCTTCCGCCTTTTAACGTATCGAGTATCTGCACCGTCGCGCGATAAAGCATAGTGATGAAGTCATGCGGGTGTTGTGTTTGCGGCATCGAATCGATCGCCAGTACCTTGACGTGCAGTACGATGTCGCTTATAGAGGCAGAGTAGAGCGCGCCCGCATCTGTGCGGTTTGGCGCACATCTGAACATTGCCCCGTTTGCTGCTGTGATGATATCGAGGAGCCCTGCCTTGTATGGTCTCGCCGGATTGCCACGCTTCAAATCAACTTCGTAACTATACTGTGTGAAGGTTGTTGCGTCATACTCTTTCATTCGATAGAGAAATCGGAGGATGCCGGCCAGTGTGTCGGACATCGTCTTGCGTGTTCGTAGCCAGTTCACGGTGGTTGTTCCTGTAGGGTCGAACCGGCAGATCGAGTCGGCAACGATATACGCCGCCATGACGTCCCAGGGCATCGTACTGTTCAGCGGTGGCAGGCTTCGAATGATAGGAAACGTGTACACGTACTGCTCGTCCGTACTATTGTACCAATCATGACTGAATGCCGGTTTGTTGAGCGAACGACGTCCCGATTCATTCTGAGCCGTGGCATGCTGCGAGGTGATTGCAATGGCAGCCGGTACAAGGATGGCCATTGCCATGAGACGTTTGAGTGCCTGATGTTTCATGAATATTGTTGGAAATATGATGAAGTGCTGTACCGGCGGAGGCATCCTCTGTGACATGCCGTGCCGGTGTGGATCATTGATATACTGCCTGATAAGCCGGGGAATGGATGTGTGAGGGTCCCGACGAACATACGGCCTGGGCGAGGGGGACGCAACGGAAAAAATGTATGTGGGATTTTGACAGAGATAGCCTGAAAGCCTTGCCCAGCAAGGACTTGCGCGACAGAAGGTTGTCGTGGTGCATGCTCGCGGAGCTTCCGGGGCCATTGGCGGTGGAGTTGTGTTCTTCCATCATTACGTGTCCGCTGTGATGCATCCTGCCGGAATTGCCCCTACATTCGCAGCGGTGCCTTCGGCATACGATGCTCACCCCATGCTCCCCCTCATTCTCCGAACCTGCGTAGTTCGTACGTAATACCGTACGGCTAAACCCGCCGTATCGTTGTGCGACACATGCGAGTGCTCGCAGGCGGCGGCGCAGAATGCGGCACGTAACAGGCGGCGGGGATATCCGGTGCAGTGCAACCCCGTGCGTGGCTCAACGTTCGCACGTGGCGCATACAGTCCGTGCACCCACTGCATGTGTGTCGTATCAATACCGTGCGACATCGATCAGATTGTTCCGATATCAATGAAGAGAATTCCTTCTGCATACTTCCGGCTGGCCCTCGCCGTGCTCGGGCTCGTGCTCGCCTGCGGTTCGTCGGCGCATGCGCAGCGCACCGGCCCCTGCGATTCCTGCGCTACGCTCTCATGGTTCCTCGATGGATGGGTGCACCGTCCGCTGAGCGATACCACATTCTATTTGGAGAGTGCCGGGCAGGGGACGCTGGTGCGTGGTGTGCGGCGGCTCGAGCGCACCACCATGACAACGTTCGGCCGGCCTCAGCAGGCCGTTCATGTCTGGTACGATTCCGCCGGTGCATGCCGTGATACCGTGGTTGCGATTGCGGAGCCGCTGGCGTTGCGCCGCGGCGGCGTGGGTGGAAGCTACGAGCCGGTTTCGATCGCCGTGCTTCCGGCGCGGGAGTTCTACTGCGGCGATCCGCCGGCAGGCGAGGGGATGCTTCTCAGCATCGGAGTGATCGGTGGGTATGCCGGCAGCGACACCTCCACCCGCGCAATCGGCTTTCGTTCCGTTTACGGCGGCGCGCGTGCGCTTGCCGGGCTCACCGTCGCCACGGATGTGCGCGCCGGGTTGGGTGTGGAAGCGCTGAGTGAGGGAGGACGGCTCCGCATTCCATTGCTCGCGCACGTGCGCTGGTATCCGTTCGGCGGCGCGCGTACGGAGCGCTACTTCCGTTACGCTCCATCGGCTTGCCAGTTCGGCAGGCCGGGCGATCCCCCGGCTGCGCCCCAGGACCCACGATGCGAAGCCGCCTCCAGTACCGGTGCACGTCTCGATTCTTCCGTCTACTTCGTGCAGGACGTCAGGCGCGTCCGCCAGGGCTTCCGTCCCTTTCTCTACGGGGAGGCCGGGCTGGTGCTGAATGGACGGTTCAACGGCGCCGGCTCCACGCCGTCGCTCAACCCATCGGACTACGGACAGGTTCTCGCAGGCGCGGGGATCGGCGTTCCGCTCTTCGGGCCGGTTGTGCTTTCTGTAGGGTATCGCTACATGCGGTTGAACCTGCGCACGCCGTGCGAAACCTGCACCGGCCAGTTTGTGGTGAATACCAATCGCACCCACGCGGTTACCGCCTCGCTGGCCTTCGAGTTCGAATAACCGTGACTGCAGCAGTGCGTCACCGTTCGGTTCACTCTCCTTTCGCAATCAATCGTTCGCAACGTCATGCGTGTACTCTCACATTGGATATCCCGCGATCCGGTTCTTACGCTGCTCGCAACCCTGCTGCTCACGGTGGCCCTTGGTGCATGCCAGAACCCGGATGAGCCGAACCCCACCGTTGCCAATGTGAGCGCGACGGTGCTGGTGAAGGACCAGGGAGATAATCCCGTGCGGAACGTGAAGGTGTATGTGAACGACCCGCAGAGCGTGCGGAAACTGGCGGGACGCACGGACGAACATGGGGAGGTGGTGGTTGTGCGGGCGGTGCCGTTGAGCGGCACCGTGCTTGCGTTCGATGTGGCGGACACGCTCCCGAACGGGGCGGACACGATTCTCGCGGGCAATCAACAGTACAGGATCGGCTGCCGCGATTCGCTCTACACCATCATCGTCTCCAGACGGACCATCGTCAGTTGCAGCGAACCGATCGTTGCAGGCGCGGAGAGCCTGGTGGCCGCCATCTGCACCGGCTCCAGAGTGCTCTACACGCGCCCCATCTCCTTTGCCTGCGGTTTCCCGGTCACGCTGGATGTGGCGCCGGTGAGCCCGGGCTTTGCCAACGGGACGCTCATCGTTCGCAAGAACGGCCAGGCGTTGCCGGCCGGCACATCGCGGGTTACGCTTACACAGGCGTCCGATAGTTTCGATCTCTGCTTCCGCTACGATGCCGCGGCATCCAAGGCTTCCGGCTCCGCCGCCATCGGTGTTACGGCAACGATCCTCGGCGGAACTCCGCAGCCGCTTCTGAACGTTACCCTCACCGGCATCACATCGTGCGACTCCTGCAGCTGCCCCATTGTGAACGATATCTCCTATCCGCTCACCGGCCCCGATCGGCTCTGTCCGGGCGTGCCTGCAAACGTCTCCATCGATCTCTCCTCGATTGTCAATACCAACCGGACATGTGATGTGGAGGCGGTTGTGGTAAGCGGGCCGCAGAGCCAGGCGGTGCAGCTGGTATCGTTCAACGGAGGCGTTGCAATCCTGCATCCCGGCGACAAGCTGGGCCGGCTGCAGCTCAGCGTGACGCCCCCTTCGGCACCCGGCACCTATACCGATCGTGTTCGGTTCGTTGTCCGAACCAGAACCCCGGACGGCGGATCGATACCGTGCGATACGGCGTCGGTGAACTATTCGTACATCGTGGCCGGGCAGTCCTGTCCGCTGCAGCTCTCCGGCGATCTGATTGCGTCGCAGGGGCCTCCGGTTACTACGACCACGTTCCAGACGAGCGTCTGCTCCAGCCAGAACCGAACGCTCTGCATGAAGAACACCTCGAACACCTGCCCGATCGCGATCACGCGCATGGAGATCACCGGCACGGATGCGGCACTGTTCAGCATCGCACCATCCGGCGTGCCGGCAACGATCGACGCCGGCCAGAACAAGTGCTTCACCGTGACGTTCGCGCCAACGCTGGCGGCCTATCACGCAAGCGGCACGCCGCCGCGCACCGCCTACACTGCAAGCCTTGCAGTCGAGTCCGCGTGCGGCGTGACGACGATGAACCTCACTGGACAGATCAACGATCCGAAGATGGTTGCGCCGCGTCTCTTCCCGTTCACCTGCGCGCCGGATACCAGTATCGGCTTCGTAATCCTGCCGGACGGCTCCGTGAACAGCGCGCAGGACCCCAACGGCGACTTCGTCGTGACGGTGGAGAGCATCGATCTCACCGCTCCCCGTTCCGCCTCGGTTCGTTTCAAGCGGCCGTTCAAACTGGTGCGGTCCGGCGTTACCAGCAGCTCGGTCTGCGACCAGCGGTTCGATCCGGCGGTCGCGGCCGCCTTCAACTCCGCCGCCGCTTCGGCAGCGCCGCAGACCATTCACCAGGGGGATCTCTACGTTGTCTCCTACGACTTCGGCGGCTGCCCGTTCTGTGCGTTGTTGCTGGTGGAATCGTTCGATGATCCCGCACCGCCGCTTCGCAACTGCCCACAGGTTCAATTCCGTGTATGCTCACCTATCGTCTTCTGATCTTCATGATGCATCGTTCATATCCTCCTGCATTGAACCGGATTTTCTGCTGCTGGCTCGCCGCCGGTCTGCTGCTGGCGCCGGCTTCGGCACGCGCGCAGCGGGCGCTGGGCCCGGTGAATACTGCCGGCGACGACTACGCCCTTGCGCTGCGGCCGATGCCGTGGGGGAGCGAGGTCTGGTTCACCCGCAGCGTGACAGGAAGCGACGACCGCCGCATCATGATATCGCGATACGATAATGCCGGCTGGCACGAGCCGGTTGAGGCGCCCGCGCCGGTCAATCAGGAGCATTCCGGCGGCGTGCACGGCGTTGCATTGGATGGCGCCCCTGCGTTCGCGCCATGCGTACCCGGCCTCGGCGTGTTTGTCTCCAACCGTCCGGGTCCGGACGGGCGGCGCCACGGCAGCGATCTGTACGAACTCCGCGCCGATGGCACGCAGTGGAGCGTGCGGCGCATCGATGAGAACGGCCTCAACTCCGAGGAGTGGGACGATACGCCCGCGCTTTCCGATGACGGGAACACCCTCTACTTCTCCTCCAACAGGCGCGCGCCGGAGCGGGGTGAGACCGATCTCTACATGAGCCGCCGCACCGGCGATCGGTGGGGAGCGCCCGTGCTTCTGAGTGCGATCAGCGAGGATGGCGTTCGCGAACAGACGCCGTGTGTGGGGCCCGACGGGTGGCTGTACTTCGCCAGCGACCGCAGCGGCGACTTCGATATCTGGCGCGTACGTCTGGACGCTCGCGGCATGCCCGTGCCGGGCACGCGCCAGCCGGCACCGGGCGATGGGCTGGGGCTGCACGGCTCCGACGAACTGCATCCGGCGTTCTCGCCCGGGGGAGGATGGATGTTCTTCGCGTCCAACCGTGCCGCCTCGCACCGTTACGATATCTACTCCGTTCCGGCCGCCTCACGTTCCTCCGCGATTTCCCTGATGGTGCTGGAACGTACGCGTCGCGAGCTGAACGGGCGCAGCGGCCAGTTCGCGGACGAAACGCTCCCGCTCTCGAATGCGAGGGTGGTACGCACCGAGCTTCCGGGCGGTGCCACCGACACGCTGAATGCCGATGCGGACGGAAGAGCAGCTCTCGATGTACACGGCGTGCAGGGTGACGATCCGCTTGGCGATCGATCCGCACGCACCTACGTTGTCCGTGCGATCGGCCTGGGAGGTGCCTACGTTTCCTCCACGGACACATTGATCATTCGCTCCGCCGATACCTGCGCTCGCGCGCACACGCTCTTCGTATGGGACACCACTGTTCTGTACGATCCCGGCTGCCGGCAGGACTTCGCAGTGCAACAGGTGGAGTTCTTCGTGAAGGGATACTGGTGCCCCACCACGCTCGCCTATGCACGCTACACCCCCTGCTATTCCGTGCTTACCCCGCAGGACTGCGACGCGGTGCCGGATGCCGATCAGACGACGGGAGCCTGTGGGGACAATGCGCTCTATCGGCACACGCTGGTGCCGGCGCGGGTTACCACCGCGCGGCGTCCCGATCTCTGCATCAGGTGGAGCGAAGTGCGCGACAGTTCTCAGAAGTGGAGCCTGCGCGTGGACAGCGTGGTTGCCGTGCTGTTGGAGAACATGCGGTCCGCAATGCGCAACTACTGTGTGGAGCAGTCCTTCGCCGAGGGGAAACGTATCACGGTGACGGTGCAGGGATGGACCGATCCCGATCCGATCGATCCTGCGTGCTATTATACCGATCAGGAAGTGCGCTTCGGAGCCGGGATCGAGGTGGCCGATCCGGAATCCAAACCGTGGATTCGGGATGGTGTTATCCCGGCGCATACGCCCTTCCATGTCTCGAAACCCGATGGCAACCCGATGCTGAGCACGCTTCGCGCATACTACATGGCGAAGCTGCTGGATGGTGTGTGGCGCGAGAAGCTACCGGAATATGCGTCCGCGCGCGATCGTGGGCTGATCCGGATTGTTGCGGACGGCCGTTCCGTGTCGCAGCGCAACCTGCCGAAGCAATTGCAGCGCTCCATCGACGTGATCGTAACGGCAGTAATCGAGCCGGAGAAACTCCTGGCGCTGCGCATGCATCATCCCGGCGGTTCGTACGATCTGCGATGCGGCGGCTGTCCGTGAGCGGGAGCGATGTGCCGCGCCGTTGCTACCGATGCAGGAATCCCTGGAGGCATCGACGGCGCGGCGATGTTTTTCGAACCGTCGGTTGCTTCTTACGTAAGCAATCACTTACATTTGTGCCATGGTGGACAAACTGAAAGCGCTTGCCGAGCCGAACCGCCTGGAGATCCTCCGCCTGATCAGTCACGAGGAGTTGCCCGCCGGGGAGATAGCGCGGCACTTCAACGCGACGCGCCCGGCGATCTCGCAGCATCTGCATGTGCTGCTGGATGCGGGGCTGATCGAGGAACGCCGCGAAGGTACAAGGAGGCTTTATCGTCTCCGCGCAGAAGGATTCGATGAGGTGCGTTCGATGCTGAAGGAGTTCTGGGATGTGCGGTTGCAGGCGCTGAAACAGAAAGTGGAACAGAAACAACGGACACAACGGAGGCGTCATGGCCGCAAGTGATCAGATTCGCAGGGAGATTTTCATCAACGCTTCACCGGAGCATGTTTTCCCATTCCTGGTGGATCCCAAACAGATGACCGAATGGCTGGCAGCGGCCAGCGCCGAGTCCGGTGCGGCATTCGGCGGCATCTATCGCGTTGTGTTCGATGAGTCGCATACGGCTCGCGGTGAATTTGTCGAAGTGGTGCCGAACAGCAAGGTTGTCTTTACGTGGGGATGGGAGGGGAACGATGGGCCGATGAAGCCTGGCAGTTCACGTGTGGAGATCACACTCGAACCGCGGAATGGCGGGACATTCCTCTCCCTGGTACACAACAACCTCCCCGAGCCTGCCGTGGAAGGGCACGATGCAGGTTGGGTGTTCCGGCTCGGCCGGCTGGAGGCAGTTGCCGAGGGACGTGTGCCTGAGGTAAAGGACCCGATGCAGGCGTAGCCCTGTTGTCCGCACACTGCGAAGCCAGTCGCAAGAACAATCCCGGCCGTGTTCCACCAGGAGCGCGGCCGGAATCGTATGGTGTACTCGGTCACGTGGATGCAGACCATCACGGCCGCGTAGTCCGGCGGCCTCGTCGGGAGAACGAGTCGTATCGTGACGGCGGCCGCTCTGTCTCCATGTCCGGGCTTGCCGGCGGTGAGGCGCGAGACGTAGTTCGACACTGCGTGCAAACGACTCCGGGGCGCCACACGAATGTGACGCCCCGGAGCATTGTTCCTCACCAGCTACCAAGAGAGGATCTTCACGAGAGAATCTTACTGATACTGGACGGTCACGTCGAACGAACCGGTGTAGCTGCCCGTCGCCTGATTGGCGCCAACATTCAGCGTTGCACCGACGTTGAAGTTCTGATGCCCGCTGTTGTCCAGCGTGCCGGCACCGTCGGAGTACGTGAAGCTCGTCGCCGTCATCGTCGGACGGTTGGCGCCGGCACCCGCCTGTGTCAGCGTCGCGGTCTGCGGGAGCGTGATCGTGTAGAGGTAGCTCGGCTCGCCTGTAGCAGAGAAGGCGGCCGTTGCCTGATTGTGCGTCTGTCCCTGGGTGACGCCGTTGAAGGTGAGAGCGCCTGAGGTAGCATTGATCACGACGGAGCCGCCGGCGGCGGAGCGAACGATGGAACCGAAGTTGAGGTCACGAGTCTTCTCGAGGGAGATACCGGCAACGATCTTGGCGCCGATGTCGGCTGACTGGGTAGCGCGGTTCTGCGCGAAGGAGGAGCTGCCTGCGATGAGGAGAGCAATTGCGGCGACGGCCGAGGCAAGACGGAAGTTGATCGAGGTCTTCATGTGCTGTGTCCAGTTAGAGTGTACGGTTTGTGAGCCCTGGTCCAGAGGGCAGTCGCGGTGAACGTTTCCCCAAACAACCGCGACTGTAGAGTGAAGTACCAATTGTCGTGCCAGCGGCCGGATCGTGCAATGGGTGGCGAAATCACGGCCTCCTGAATCAATTCTTTGTCCTGTAACCGGACAGATTCCGGCTTCCGGACACCGATCGAGGGCGGAGTCGACAGCGCTGCGTTCAACGCAGGGCAGAAACACCATCGGCCTCCGGATCCTGGCATGGCCCGCGCCACTGCATCGCCGGCAACTCGGAGCGGTTCTGCTTGCAGGGTACCATGCGGGCCATACCGGGTCGGCAACGAACTGCCTCGGCCAAAGCGAACCGCCCTGCGAAGCGGGGCTTCGCAGGGCGGTTGAGAGCACGTACCGATGGGGCCACTCTTCTATGATCGATGGGTCCGGCCGGCCGGCATCAGTCGCGATCGCGCGATATCTCCATCTGATTCTCGTCCATTACCGGAACGCTGTGTTGTCCTGCGGCCTGCTTCGGTGTTGTTGCACGTCTGTGCGTATGGTCACATGCAGATTTCACGGTCACCCGGATGTTGGCCCATGCCGCAGGCGCCTTGAAGGCTACGGCGTTGAAGACGTGGACCTCCACGAACGGCAGCAGGGTGATTGCCTTTGCAGTATCGGGCAACTGTTCGGAGCGGTCCTGCGCATAGGAACTGCTGCAGCCACAGAGAAGCACAACTCCTCCAATCACTAGAGCGAGTGCGCTGCGGAAATTGATGAAGGTATTCATTGTCGTGTCCCGTGCCATTATACGTGCAAGGCCGATCGGTTGACGGCCAGTGGCGGCGAATGGGAATCATGTTCGGCCGCTACTTCAGGAATTGGATCAATCCCTATGCCAACGGAATAATTGTCGAAACAAATTCCGTTTCAACGCCACTGCTCGGCGGCAGTGTCCGGTTAGCGGACGAATTCCCGGAGTTCAACAGAGTGTGGGCGTTTCGAGGTATGATGTGCGCAGGAGAGTGGCCGGGGATACTTCTGCAGGATCGATTGCACCCCCGCCGTGAGCCGCGCAATGGGGCAGGGCACGGCTCGGCGTTCGTATTCGAAAAACGGACCGGGGCATCGCGTGATCGCAATGCCCCGGCTTCTCGTCACATCCACACAACACGGACCATCTCTTCAACCATCACCACCGCAGGAGATATCTGGAGTTCCCGGCATCCCGGCCCTGCAAGGCGTGCAGGCGCTCTGAGCCCAGCCCGCAGGTGCAGGAACCATGCTTACTGATACTGGACGGTCACGTCGAACGAACCGCTGTAGGTACCCGTCGCCTGATTGGCGCCCACGTTCAGCGTTGCACCGACGTTGAAGTTCTGATGCCCGCTGTTGTCCAGCGTGCCGGCACCGTCGGAGTACGTGAAGCTCGTCGCCGTCATCGAGGGATGGCCGTTCGCGTTCCCGTTGCCGTTCCCGTTGCCGTTCCCGTTGGTCTCGGTCAGCGTCGCGGTCTGCGGGAGCGTGATCGTGTAGAGGTAGCTCGGCTCGCCTGTGGCAGAGAAGGCGGCCGTTGCCTGATTGTGCGTCTGTCCCTGGGTGACGCCGCTGAAGGTGAGAGCGCCGGTGGTTGCGTTGAGCACGACAGTGCCGCCGGCGGCGGAGCGAACGATGGAACCGAAGTTGAGGTCACGAGTCTTCTCGAGGGAGATGCCGGCAACGATCTTGGCACCGGCGTCGGCTGACTGGGTAGCGCGGTTCTGCGCGAAGGAGGAGCTGCCTGCGATGAGGAGAGCAATTGCGGCGACGGCCGAGGCGAGACGGAGGTTGATCGAGGTCTTCATGTGCTGTGTCCAGTTAGAGTGTACGGTTTGTGAGCCCTGGTCCAGAGGGCAGTCGCGGTGAACGTTTCCCCAAACAACCGCGACTGTAGAGTGAAGTACCAATTG
>JAFDZV010000068.1 GCA_018266795.1 Bacteroidota bacterium
CTGGTTACGCTTCGGGTGAACGGCAGCGCGGCATCGGTGCGCCGTCTGGAGCTGGTACGCTGAGGAACGGCGCGGGGACTGATGCGGGAAGATGATCGAGCGGGCACGGAGAGCAACACTCCGTGCCCGTTGCATAGTGGACATTCTCCCTGCGCGGAGGGGGCATTTGATGCGGGGCACGCACTCTGTACGATCAGCCATCCTCACACGTTCTCTCCTATCCTTTCAACTATTCAGGAGTTCGGTATGAGAGCGGGCCGGTATCTGTCCATGATTGCGGCAATGGCAGGTGCTTCAACTACTATCGATTGATAACATCGTGTTGGCGTATGATGTTGAGCGGCTTCCGCGGTGAGAGGATGATATTGCGGGCGTGTTCTGCATGTGACCCCATCCAAACCAACCCGGAGTATCAATCATGATGATTCCGAGAACAACATCCCCCGCCGGGGTTGTGTCCGTGTGGATATCCGCCGCGATCATGGTTGCGGCATCGCATCAGGCCCGCGCCGACTGGACCCACGTCCGCGACATGGTGCGAAGCGGCGAGCAGCAGCGGGACGACGACGAACGGGAGTCCACGTTTCGCAGCGCATGGACTCTCTCGCAGGCATCGGTGAAAGCCAACCCCAACTCCTCCAACGAACACCTGTGGGCAGCGATCGCGGCCGGGCGCCTGGCCGTCGTTTCCTCCACCGGAGAGCGGGTGCGATTGTCCAGGGAGGTGAAGTATCACGCGGAGAGTGCAATCGAGCTGGACCCGCGCAACGGCCAGGCCTACATGGTGCTCGGAGTCTGGCATTTCTACGTGGCGGATCTCGGCTGGCTTCAACGGAACGCGGCGAAGCTGCTGTACGGCGGCGTTCCGGCGGCCAGTTATGCGGAGGCGGTGAGCAATCTCACGCGCGCGCTTCAGATCGGTGTGGAGAATCCGGTGGAGGTGTACTATATCCGTGGCCGCGCCTACGAGGCGATGGAGAACCGGCGCGCCGCCCAGGCGGACTATCGCGCCTGCCTCGCCGGGAAGGCGCGCACCGCAAGCGAGCGGAAGGCGCAGCAGGATGCGCGCGAACGGCTGGAGTGACCAACCGCGGGCGGAACGTCGGGCCCGGATGGTTCCAGGCCTGGCCGCTCATGCCGATGCATGATCACTACGGCACGATCATCACTCGGCATGAGGCCACGGCTCGCGACCTCTCCAGAAGTCGTGCGAAGTACAGGCCCGCGGGGAGCCCGCTCGCAGACATATCGCAATGCGATGCCTCGCAGTCTGCTCCGCGAACCAGGCGGCCGTCCGAGCCGAACAGCTCGATACGCCGTGCGCCCTCCGGAGCGTCCACGCTGAAGACGATCGCTCCCTCCGAACGATAGTACCGCCCCCGGAATTCCGGCTGGTCCGTCGTCACCACCGGCACGCCGCCAACACCGCCTGCGCGAAGGTTGGTGCGCGCCGGGATCAACTGGCCGCGCGCCTCGCCGCTCTGATGTGCTGCCGTGTGCACGTTCACGTACGTTCGTGTCGCCCGGACATCCTGAACGATGTCGTCCGCGATGGTTCCGCCGGCCGAGCCGGTGGCGAGTTCCAGATCGAGTGTCGTGGGCGTCGGGACTTCGAGTGCGACGGCCGGAGTGCTGTTCTGGCCGATCGGCGCGCGGTGTATGTGCGCGGCGTTGATCGGTCCGCTCAGATTGCCCACCACTCCCTGAAGCTTGTCGAACGCCTCCGCCGTTCCCTGTGCCGTGATCAGCAGATAGGCGCTCCCGGATCCCGTGGAGCCGCTCGCCGCCGGGACTTCGTTCCCCGGCTCGATTGCCGCGGTGTATCCTTCCAGCGGATAGATCTGTCCGCGCAGTTCGCCGTTCGGATACTTCGCCGTGGTCACCTCCAGGTAGAGCTCGCCGTTGAGCATTGCGGCCCGCAGCTCATCGCCTGGGTTCGCCCACATGCCGAGGCTCTGGTCGAAGCCGGAGGTGAGCGGCATCTCGAACACGATCGGCCCGTTTACGCCAGCGGCCCCGCGCCGTATGCGCGCGGCGGTGGCCGGTCCGCTGAGACCCAGCCACCATGCCGTGTAGCGGAAGCCCTTCGTTGCCGGATCGTACGTAAGCCCCAGGTTGGCCGCGCCGTCCGCGGAGTCCACGGGAGGGACCACTTCCCGGCCGGAGGGCTCCGGCGTGATGGCGGAGTTGATCTCCACCACCGGACCCTCAGCGTAGGCCGCGTGATCCGATCGCGTTGTGACGCGAAGCCAGACGAAGCCGGAGTCCAGCGCGCCCTGCGCGAGGCCGGCGAATCCCGGAATGGTGAGCGACAGCGTGGATGCATTGGGCGGAAACGGCGTGCCGCCAAGCGTCAGGTTGCCGCCGCTTCCGTTGCGGTAGAGCAGAAGAAGTGAGTCCGGCGAATCCCCCGCCGGCACGGCAGACACCCTGAGCTGCAGCGAGCCGGCGTCCGCGTTGACGGCTGCGATGGCAACGCCGCCGATGGTGCCAGCGTTCGGCCGCGGTGCAACGATGTCGAGGCGTGCGATATGGGTGGCGGGGAAGGATTCCTGGGCCGTCGCGGCGAGCGGCGCCGCAGGCGTTGCGGCGAGCACGAGCAGCAGGTATGCGGTGCGAGCGTTCATACATCGTCCGGTTGAGATGAGTATCGCATGGGTGGGGGGAACGTCCTGCCGTGAAACTACTTCGGCCGCGGCCATCACGCAATTGCGCATCGTGCCGTGCACGATGAACCGCGAAGGATGCGGAGATGCGTTCGGTGGAGCACCTCCGCATCCTCCGCGGCATGAACTCCTATACCTCCTCGCCGGGCTTGAACGGGAAGATCCCATCGCCCCCCACGATGATGCTCGCGGCGGAGCTGCGGTTGGTGAAGCGCGAAACAGTCGTCGGAAAGTTTACCCAGATCGATGCCGTCTCGCCGTGCGCCACTGTTCCGAAGTAGTGCCATCCCTGCTCGGGGACCTCACCGCCAACGATGTACTGTGCCTCGAACTCCGTGCTGAGGTTCTCGATCAGTATCTGATTGGGAATCATCTCGCCGTAGTACCTGAAGAGCTTCGACTCGCCGGGTCCGATCTCGGACGGGTTCGGTGTGGACATTGCCATGTCTCCTCTGATTGATGTATGCGTCTGTACTGAGCTGCATCTTCGCCCGCCATACTGCACGGCGAACGGTGCCGGTGTGATCGGCATGGCGAATATGGCGCGTGACGTGCCGTTGCCCGGTACTCAATTTCTACTCGGTTACGCCTCATGCGGTGGCTTTGGCACCACCGGGGGGCGCCTTTCCTTGACTTCGCGAAGCGGGGAGCCTATGTTTGCACCTGTTCGCCATCATACACTCAACGCATGATCACCGGTTGAACCCGTGCCACGTTCATCGCCCCGAACGCTGATGGGATGATTGCCATTCCCCGGCCGTTTCGAGCGCGCGGAGATCGTTGCCACTCATTGAAGCCGATATGCTGCGATGAGCCGCATTGCGCGCGGCCCGCTGCATATGTGGCATGCGATCGATCCACGCACCCATTGACGGAGCCACCACGATGCCATCGTCCCCACGCACAGAGAGCGGTCGGAAGCCTTCGATCGACGAATCGTTCTTCGCAACTGCGCCATCGATAACGCTTCCAAAGGGAGGTGGAGCACTCAAGGGCATCGGCGAGAAATTTGCCGCAAACCCAGTCAACGGCACGGGGTCGATGTCCATTCCCATCGACGTGAGCCACAGCCGTTCGGACCTTCAGCCGGCCCTCACGCTGTCGTACGATTCCGGTTCGGGCAACGAGCCGTTCGGTCTCGGTTGGCACCTCACACTGCCGAACATCACGCGCAAGACGGACAAGGGGCTTCCGCAGTATCAGGACGCCCGGGAGTCCGACGTGTTCATCCTTGCCGGCGCGGAGGATCTGGTGCCGGTGCTGGATGCCGGAGGGGCTCGCGAGGTGCTCCCGCCGCGAACGGTGGACGGCGTGACGTACAACGTTTCCCGGTATCGCCCGAGAATCGAATCGCTCTTCTCGCGCATCGAACTCTGGACCGATGTCTCCTCCGGTGCCACGCACTGGCGCACGATCACGCGCGACAACGTCACCACATTGTACGGCAGGGACAACAATGCGCGGATCTTCGATCCGCTTCATCCCACGCACGTGTTCACCTGGCTCATCTGCGAGAGCTACGACGACAAGGGGAACACGATCCTCTACGAGTACAGGGAGGAGAACTCGGACAACGTGGACACGCAGGGTGCGCACGAGAGCAATCGTACGAACGCCGGCCGCTCGGCGAATCGCTATCCGAAACGCATTCGCTACGGCAACCGGACATCGCGCATGATCGACCCCGATCCCGCCCACGCCGATTGGATGTTCGACGTGGTGTTCGATTACGGAGAGCACGATCCGGACAATCCCACGCCCGACGACACCGGCATGTGGCTCTGCCGGCGCGATCCGTTCTCCATGCACCGCGCCGGCTTCGACGTGCGCACCTATCGTCTCTGCCGCCGCGTTCTGATCTTCCATCACTTCCCCGAGCTCGCGATCGATCCGTATCTGGTCCGCTCCATCTCCTTCACCTATCAGGAGGCCACCGATGTCTCCTTCATGACACAGGCCGTGCAGTCCGGCCATGTGTGGGATGCGAACGCCGGTGCATACATCACGCGATCGCTGCCGCCGCTTGAGTTCACCTACTCGCAGGCGGTAATCGACTCCACCGTGCGCGATGTGGATGTGAAGGATCGCGAGAACCTGCCGCGCGGACTGGACGGCTCCGTCTTCCAATGGGTGGATCTGGATGGCGAGGGGGTGTCCGGCCTGCTCACGGAGCAGGGACGGGGTTGGTTCTACAAGCCGAACCTGAGCCCGATCAACCCCGTGGTCTACAACGGCCAGGATCGTCTTGCTCCCAGCTTCGGAGCGTCGCGCCCGGTGATGCGGCAGCCGAACGCGATGCTTGGCGAAGGCGGGCAGATGCTGGACCTTGCCGGTGACGGAACGATCGACTTCGTGCAGTTCGACGGTACCGCTCCCGGCTTCTACGAACGAACCCAGGGGAGCGCCTGGGGAGCGCCGGATGATGGCTGGGACGCGTACGTGCCGTTCACCTCGCGGCCGAACGTCATGTGGAACGATCCCAACCTCAAGTTCATGGATCTCACGGGGGACGGCCACGCCGATCTGTTGATCACCGAGAATGAGGTCTTCACCTGGTATCCATCGCTGGCGGAGGCCGGCTTCGGCGCGGCCCAGCGGGTACAGAAGGCGATGGACGAGGAGAAGGGGCCGCAACTGGTATTCGCGGACCTATTCCAGTCCATCTTCATCGCGGACATGTCCGGCGACGGGCTTGCCGATCTTGTCCGCGTGCGCAACGGCGAGATCTGCTACTGGCCCAACCTTGGCTATGGCCGCTTCGGTGCCAAGGTCGCGATGGATGCGTCGCCGCACTTCGACCTGCCGGAGCGCTTCGACCAGCGCCGCATACGGATTGCCGACATCGACGGAACGGGCCCGGCCGACATCATCTATCTCGGCGCGGACGGCATCGATCTCTACTTCAATCAGTCCGGTAATTCATGGAGCGTCCGCACGCGCCTGGGGACGTTTCCGCGCATCGACGATCTGGCGTCCGTGATGACGGTGGATCTGCTCGGGAACGGAACCGCCTGCCTGGTGTGGTCGTCCGCGCTGGGCGGCGATGCGGAGCGGCCGATGCGCTACATCGATCTGATGAGCGGGAACAAGCCGCATCTGCTGGTGAAGTCCGTGAACAACCTGGGGGCCGAGACATCCGTGCAGTATGCCCCCTCCACGAAGTTCTATCTGGCGGACCGATATGCGGGGCGGCCGTGGATCACCAGGATTCCGTTCCCGGTGCACGTGGTGGAACGCGTGGAGACGCGCGACCGTATCAGCGGCAATCTCTTCGTCACGCGATATGCATATCACCACGGGCACTTCGACGGTGTGGAGCGGGAGTTCCGCGGCTTCGGCATGGTGGAGCGATGGGACACGGAGGAGTTTGCGTCGCTGAATGCGAATCAGGGAATTCCTTCCGGCACCAACATCGATGCCTCGTCGCATATCCCGCCCGTGCTTACCCGAACCTGGTATCACACCGGCGTCTTCGTGGATCGCAATCATGTTTCGGACTACTTCGCCGGCATGTTGAACGGCAGCGACGTTGGTGAATACTATCGCGAGCCGGGGACCGGCGATGCCGATGCGCGCGATCTGATGCCGGCGGACACGCGCCTTCCGGATGGGCTGACGGCGGAGGAGCAGCGCCAGGCCTGCCGTGCATTGAAGGGGCAGATGCTGCGCCAGGAGGTGTTCGCCACCGACGGCACGGCCGCGGCATCGCACCCGTACACGGTCACGCACAGGAACTACACCATCCGCTGCGTGCAGCCGATGGCCGGCAACCGGTACGGTGCCTTCTACACGCACGAGTTCGAAGCGTTGAGCTATCACTACGAACGCAACCCCGCGGACCCGCGCATCGGCCATGCGCTGACGCTGGAAACCGATGCGTTCGGAAACGTGCTGAAGTCGGCAGTGGTGGGCTACGGCCGGCGCACGCAGATCCGCGTGCCGGACGGCATGGGCGGATACGTGCTCGCAGCGAACGCTGCGCTGGGGGCGCTGGACTCCGACGATCAGGCGCGGCAGACCACGACGCTGGTTACGTACACGGAGAATGTGTTCACCAACGCGATTGCTGCGGACGACGATTATCGTCTGCCGCAGCGTTGCCAGTCGCTTACCTATCAGCTCACCGGCTACACGCCCTCCGGCCCGGCGGGGCGGTTCCTGATGAGCGATTTCGTGACCCCGAACGGCGGCGGCTATCTGCATGTCTACGACAGCGAGATTCCGTACGAGGCGGCACCGGGTACCGGGCGGCAGCGCAGGCCCGTGGAGTGCGAGCGCACGTACTACCGGCCGGACGACCTGGGCACATCGCAAAACGATATGTTGGCGCTCCTGCAGTTCGGGGAGCTGCAGCCGAGGGCCATGCCGGGGGAGAGCTACAAGCTTGCGTTCACGTCCGGTCTGCTCACGGATGTGTACCAGCGGCCGCGCGGCGGCGGCTGGCCGGAGAACCTTCTTCCGATACCCGACGATGTTCTCGCGGCCGACATCACCGGCGGCATGATTGCCGATCGTGGCGGTTATGTGGATCTCGACGGCGACGGCAACTGGTGGGTACCGTCCGGTCGCCGGTTCTACTCCATCGATCCGGCCGATACCGCGGCGCTGGAGCTGGACAATGCCGAACACCACTTCTTTCTCGCCGGGCGTTACCGCGATCCGTTCGGGAGCGTGGCAACGGTCGCCTACGATGCGCACGATCTGCTGATCCTCCAGATCTGCGATGCCGTTGGGAACTATACCACCGTGGGCGAGCGCGATCCCGATCCCTCGAAGCCTCTGGTTCAGCAGGGATACGACTATCGCGTGCTGCAGCCGGCGCTGGTGATGAATCCCAACCGGAACCGGTCCGCCGCGGCGTTCGATGCGCTCGGGCACGTGGCGGGAACGGCGTTGATGGGGAAGCCGGAGGACAGCCCGGCGCTCGGTGATCTGATCGATGCCTCGTTCAACGCCGATCCGGACCAGACGGACATCGACGCGTTCATCGCCGATCCCACCGGTGCGATCGCCTCCACGCTGCTCGCCAATGCCACCACGCGCATGGTGTACGATCTCGGCGCGTATCTGCGCGAACCGGATCCGCTGAAGAAGCCGCCGGTGTTCGCAGCGGTGCTCGCCAGGGAGACGCACGTGAGCGATCCGGTGCCGCCGGGGGGCGTTCGCATCCAGGTCTCCATCGTCTACTCGGACGGGTTCGGGCGGGAGATACAGAAAAAGATGCAGGCGGAGCCGGGCCCGGTTCCAACGCGCGACGTGAACGGCAGGATCATTGTGGGGACGGACGGTCTGCCGGTGATGACCGGATACGATGTAGGCCCGCGCTGGGTGGGAAGCGGCTGGAAGGTGTTCAACAACAAGGGGAAGGAGGTGCGGACGTACGAACCGTTCTTCACCGATCTGCATGTGTTCGAGTTCGAGGCGCGAATCGGCATGAGCCCGGTTCTGTTCTACGATCCGGTGGAGCGTGTGGTGGCGAAGCTGCGTCCGGATCATACGTGGGAGAAGACCGTCTTCGATGCATGGCGCCAGGATACCTGGGACGCGAATGATACGGTGCTGGCGGCCGATCCTTCGGGCGATCCCGATGCGGGCGATTTCTTCGGGCGGCTGGAAACGGCGGCATACCTGCCTACGTGGTACGCGCAGCGGAGCGGAGGCGGGCTTGGGGCACAGGAGCAGGATGCCGCGGCGAAGGCGGCCGTACATGCGGCAACGCCCACGGTTGCTCATCTGGACGGACTGGGGCGGACGTTCCTCACGATCGTGCACAATGCGTTCAAGTACGGCAACGCCCTTCCAACCGATCCTGCCACCGTGGAGTTCCATCCCTCGCGCAGCATTCTGGACATCGAAGGGTATGTGCTGGAGGCGCGCGATGCGATCGTGCAGAACGGTGACGCGCAGGGGCGCATCGTGATGCAATACACGTACGACATGCTGGGCCACCGCATCTACCAGTTCGGCATGGACGGCGGCGAGCGTTGGATGCTTCACGATGTGGTGGACAAGGCTATCCGCTCCTGGGACAGCCGTGCCCATGCATTCCGGACGGAGTACGATCCGATGCGCCGGGCGGTGCGCGCGTTCGCGGTTGGAGCGGACCCGTCGAATCCTGCGCGTGAGTTGATGGTGGAGCGGATGGTGTACGGCGAGCAGCATCCGAATCGCGAAGCGATGAACCTCTCCGGCACGATCTATCTGCATTGCGATCAGGCCGGCGCGATGTCCAGCGAGAGCTACGACTTCAAGGGGAATGTGCTCGTCACGCTCCACCGTCCGGCGCTGGACTATCGCAACGCGGCGGACTGGAGCAGTGTGGATGGGGTGATACCGGCGCCGCCGTCGACATTCAACACCGTCACACTCGAAGGGCAGCTTGCGCCCGTGCTGGAGGCGACATCGTATCAGGCCACTGTTCAGTACGACGCGCTCAATCGCCCGGTGAGCACCCTTACTCCGGACAACAGCACGGTGCGCATGACCTACAACGAGGGGAGTCTGCTGGAGACGGTGGATGCGAATCTGCGCGGCGCACTCTCCGGCGGGTTCCCGGTGTGGACGGCGTTCATCACGGACATCGATTACGATGCGCGCGGCAAGCGTACGGCGGTGGCGTATGGAAACGGCGTCACATCGGAGTATACGTACAGCCCGTTGGTGTACCGGCTTGCGAGGCTCGTCTCCACCCGTGACGCGTCCTATCCCGCGAATCAACAGTTGGTGCAGGATCTGAGTTATACGTACGATCCCGTGGGGAACGTCACGCACATTCACGACGATGCCGATATCCAGAACGTTGTCTACTTCAACAACCGACGTGTGGATCCGAGCGCGGACTATATCTACGATGCCGCCTACCGGTTGATCGAGGCAAGCGGGCGGGAGCATCTGGGCCTGACGGGGGGCGGCCTGGCGGGCGCGGCCCAGCCGGGCGATTCCGATGCTCCGCGCACCAACATCGCCCATCCGGGCGACGGCAATGCCGTGGGGACGTACATCGAGCGGTACGAGTACGACGGCGTGGGGAACATCCTTTCGATGAATCACCTGGTGATGAGCGGTGGATGGAGGCGGTACTACGCATACACGGAGCCGAGCCTTATCGAGCCATCGAAGACAAGCAATCGTATCAACAGCACCAGCCTTCCCGGCGACAATCCCGCCGGCCCCTACAGTGCAGGCTACACGCACGACGAGCATGGCAACATCCTCACGATGCCGCATCTGCCGGTGATGCAGTGGGACTACCACGATCAGCTTCATGCAACCTCGCGCCAGGTGGTGATGAGCGGCACGCCGGAGACCACCTACTTCGCATACGGTGCCGACGGGGAACGCGTGCGCAAGGCTACCGAGTGGCAGGCCGGTCCGGGGCAGACGCCGGCGCGCAAGGCCGACCGGATCTATGTTGGCGGCTTCGAGATCTACCGGGAGTACGATGCCACCGGAAGCGTCGTTCAACTCGAACGCGAGACGCTGCACATCATGGACGGCAGGCAGCGTGTTGCGATGGTGGAGACGAAGACGGTGGATGTGAGCGTTCCGCCCATGACGCTGCCGGAGACGTTGACGCGCTACCAGTATGGAAATCATCTGGACTCCGCAACGCTGGAGCTGGACGATACGGGCGACGTGATCTCCTACGAGGAATACTTCCCGTTCGGCAGCACCGCGTATCAGGCGGTACGCAGCCAGACGCAGGCCGCGAAGCGTTACCGGCACACCGGCAGGGAGCGCGACGAGGAGACCGGGCTGCAGTATCACACCACGAGGTACTATGCGCCGTGGCTTGGCAGATGGTCGGCGGCCGATCCCGCGGGGATGGTGGATGGGGACAACCTGTACCGGTACGCCCGGTGCAATCCGATCCGGTTCAACGATCCGAACGGGATGGCGCCTCCCGGAGGCCCCGGCCCCTCGTTGAACTTCGGCATCCGGTTCACCGGCTCGTTCAGCAATCTCACCGATCTCGGAGGATACCGCGCAAGCACGTTCTTCACGCTGCCGGGCCGGTACGTGAGCGCGGAGGGAGGGGTGAACGTCTCGCTGCAGAAGTTCTCCAAGATATTCAACAACACCACCGGCGGCGGGACCTTCTTCAACATCGAGGCATTTGCAATGGTGGGGCATGGCGACAACAGCAACCTGCTCGGCTCCAACTCCACCGGCAAGGGGATCCCGTTCTTCAATCCGAAGGGAGGAAGCGGGTTTGTGGGCATCGGCTACTCCTACAACCTGAACCGGTTCACCGGCGGAATGTCCGAGTTGTCCAACCGGACCGGCGGCCTGTTGATACGTGGAAGCTTCGGCAGCAACAACATCGGCTTCAGCATGTTCAACGACTTCGCCAAGGCGCCGCACTGGGGCGGAGGCACCGATCAGGGGCTGACCGGTACCGGCGATCTGATGTTCACGCATGGCCTGCGGCAGAACGAGAGCTTCAGCACGGGCCTCTTCTTCCGTGACATCACCGGCATCCCGGACCGGCGCGAGGGCATGCAGGACTGCGAGAACAGCCCGCGGTTCAATCCGAAGAACCCGCTCGGTGTGTACAGGACGATCGGCCTGAACAAGGATCTGAACTTCGGCATCTTCGGTCTGAAGACATCCTACTCGAACGAGACCACGGGGGGCGCGCTCAGTATCTACCGGTACGGCGGCGCGCAGGGTGCATTGTTCCAGGATCCGATTCACAACGGCCTGCCGATATTCGGCAAGAGGCTGCTGGGGTACACGTCGCTCTTCCCGTACGATATGCACAACAGCAAAACCGGAGTGGAACTGGAGATAAAGTAATGGCGGCCGGCGTGCATGCACGCTCGTGATATGGACGTTATGGTGATGCAGCGGGCTTCCTGCCAACCGGTGGGAAGCCCGCCGTTCGATTCGCCCGCAGATGCCGTGCATGCAATCCGCCGACCGCATGCACGGCATCCGCCGCTCCGTTCTACCTATTGCCGTTCAACCTTGTAGTTGACCGTCACATCCAGATTGCCGTCGCGAAGGTTCCGCTTGTGCGAGCCGAGCCCCCAGTTCATGTCGCCGGTGTACGTGTCCGGGAATCGTGCGAACGCATCCTTGTCCGGATTGTCGCGCTCGGAGGCCGATCCCTCAACAGTCAGACTCTGCCCGGCCTGCTTGGTGACGGGCATCCTGCGAGATCGCAATGTTCTCCCCGTCCGCCACCTTCAACGGGTTGGTGACCGGAACGCTTGCAACCTCCTGATCGTCCACCATCGAATCTGTGAGCGACCTTCCGGAATCGCGCGTTCGCGGAGGTGACGAACTTCGCGATGCTGTTCAGCGAGATGGAAGCGCAGCGCGTGTGCGAAGCGCTCCGGCACGTGCGCTTCTGCCCGCGTTGCGGCACTCCGCGGTGTAATATCTGCCGGTGTTCGTGTGTCATAATGGAATCAGGAGGTTCCCCTGAAACCCTTGCCCTGTAAGTGTTTCAAGCCGTTCTCGTTGGTGTTGCGCAGGTCCGAAAATGCTTTGCCGGTGTACATCCACGATGTACCTTTGCGAACCCTTACACACGGTACGCTCCCCCCTCGTTGGCATCGGAGTAACATCTACAAGGAGTGTTGACCAATGAAGGGATTCACCAGGTCCATTGTGATTGCGTGGGTGATGATGGCGATGTTCGCCTTATCGCCGTCGTTGTCGATCGGGAAACCGAAACCACCAAGGCCCCGAAGCTCCTGTTCTGCCAGTGCTCCAAATGGCAATGCCTGTTCGGTTGATTGCCCGGATGGTTCGGAGCCGCATTGCGCGGCGTCCGCAACGGAAGCACACTGTGCGTGCGGCTGGGATGTTGGTCCGACCGGAATAGTTGGAGATGGTCATGTCGTGTGGGGTCCTGTAACGGGCATCGGCACGCAGCAATTGATCCTCTGCAACGACTTCGCGGCGTACCTGCGCAGCGATGCCGTGGTCTCCCCGCGTACGTCGGTGCTTGCGGCGGATGTCGATTCGACGGTGGCGGCTGTGAGGGCAACGAGCCAGGGCCGGTATGCATCTGCGTGTGATGCGTACGTGGATCACGAAATGTTGTTGACCCAGGCCGAGCGTGATTC
>JAFDZV010000069.1:0-15605 GCA_018266795.1 Bacteroidota bacterium
TGACCACTGACCACTGACCACTGATCTGAACTACTGCCCCGCCCTGCTCATCTGTTCGAGAAAGAGCGCCGCGCTCTTGATGCCGCGATGATAGTTCGGAAGATTCATCTTCTCATCCGGCGAGTGCGCGTTCTGATCCGGCAATCCGAACCCCATCAGCACCACGGGCGCTCCGAGTTGCGCATCGAAGTCCGCAACGATCGGAATCGAGCCCCCACTTCGAATCAGGAACGGCTTGATCCCGAACGCCTGCTCCAGCGCCGCAAGCGCAGCACGCACCGGAACGGAATCGGTTGGCGTGAGTGCGGGCGGGCCGCCGTGCAGCTCTACCACATCGACGGTGCAACCCGGCGGCATATTGGCCGCAACGAAGGCGCGCAGCTGATCCCCCACCGTTCGGTAATCCTGATGCGCAACAAGACGCATGGAGACCTTGGCACCGGCCTTCGACGGGAGCACGGTCTTCGCTCCCTCTCCCTGATATCCTCCCCAGATGCCGCACACATCCAGCGTGGGCCGCGCCCAGAGACGCTCCAGATCCGTGTACCCTGCCTCACCAACGGTTTCGGGAATCGTGAGAAGCTTCTTGAAGTCCTCCACGTCGTACGGCAGCCGTGCAAGCTCGGCACGCTCCTCGGGGCTTACGTCCACAACGTCGTCGTAGAAGCCGGGCAACTGTACGCGCCCATTCTCGTCCTTCATCTTCGCAATCAGATCGCAGAGCGCATTGATCGGATTGGCAACCGCTCCGCCGAACATGCCGCTGTGCAGATCGCGATCGGGGCCGACCACGTGCAGTTCGAAGTATGCAAGCCCGCGAAGCCCGTAGGTGACCGAGGGCATCTCGTAATCGTACATCGTGGTGTCCGAGATCATCACGGCATCGCATGCAAGCAGATCGCGATGCGCCGCAAGGAATGGCGGCAGGTTCGGCGAGCCGACCTCCTCCTCCCCCTCGATGATGATCTTCACATTCACCGGAAGGCGCCCAGCCGTCTTCATCCATGCCTCGATGCTCTTCAGATGCATGTGCACCTGCCCCTTGTCATCGATCGAGCCGCGCGCATAGATCGAATCTCCACGCACCGTCGGCTCGAACGGCGGGCTTGTCCAGAGATCAAGCGGATCGGGAGGCTGAACGTCGTAGTGGCCATAGATCAGAACCGTGGGGCTTCCCTCGGCGTGCAGCCAATCGGCATACACAACCGGATGGCCCGGCGTATCGATGATCTGCACGTGCTCCAGACCGATGCGCCTCGCCTCATCGGCAACATACTCTGCGGCACGGCGCGTCTCCGCGTTGTAGCCGGAGTCCGCGGAGATGGATGGGATGCGGAGAAACGCCTTCAGCTCCTCCACGAAACGATCGCCGTTGCTTTCGATGTACGCAAGAAGTTCGGACATGACGTTGGGATGTAGTTCGTAGTCGGTCGTTAGTTGTCGGTCGCCAGTAGATTCGAACCATGGCTATGAACGATGAGTCATAGTTCATCGTTCATATTTCATATCTCACCGCCCCGTCACGCTTCCTGGCGCATCTTGTTCTTCTGCTTGAACACGAGCGTGAGCGGTACACCTTCGAAGGAGAACTCGCGCCGGATCACCCGCTCGAGGTATCTCGTGTAGTTCTCCGGCATCAGTTCCGGGAAGTTCGTGTAGCAGAGGAACACCGGAGGCGCCGCCTGCGGCTGCTGGATGAAGTTGATGCGAAGATCGTGCCCCTTTACCGAGGGGGGCGGATGATTCTTTATCGCCTCCAGAACGACATCGTTCAGACGGCTCGTGCCGATCCGCCTGTGACGTTCCTCGTTGACATGCTTCGCAAGCTCGATCAGCTTCGTCACGCGCTGCTTGGTGACGGCCGAGATGAAGACGATCGGAATGTAGTCGAAGGTAGGAAGCTCCGAGCGGATGGCATCCTCGAAGCGCTTTGCGGTCATCGTGTCCTTCTCCACGAGATCCCACTTGTTCACCGCGATGATGATCCCCTTTCGCTTCTCGGCGGCCTCGCCGATGATGCGCGCATCCTGGCGCTCCAGTCCCTGCTCGGCATCGATCACCACGATGGCAACGTCGCAGCGTTCGATAGCACGCACCGTTCTGATGATCGAATAGAGCTCGATCGAATCGTGCACCTGCTTCCGCTTGCGCAGGCCGGCGGTATCGATCAGGATGACCTCCTCGCCGTAATACCGCACGGTGCTGTCGATGCTGTCGCGCGTGGTGCCGGCAATCGGCGTAACGATGGCCCGGTCCTGCCCCAGCAGCGCATTCGTGATGGAGCTCTTCCCCACATTCGGCCGGCCGATCAGCGCAATCTTCAGCGGCCCCTGCTCGCCCTCATCCTCCGCATCGCTCGGAGCGAAGCTGTTCGTGATGGCATCCAGCGCATCGCCGATGCGGCGGCCGTTCATCGCCGAAACAGGGAACGGCTCTCCCAACCCGAGCTCCCAGAAGAGAACGGAATCCGCATCGGCCTTCTCGTTGTCGCACTTGTTCACCAGCAGCACAACCTGCTTGTTGGAACGGCGCAACATCTCCGCAATCTCGTTGTCGACAGGAACGATGCCATCGCGCGCATCAACAACGAACACGATCACCTCGGCCTCCTCGATGGCGATCTGCGCCTGCTCGCGAATCGCGAGCTCGAAGACATCGGATGTATCGGGAACGAATCCTCCGGTATCAACCAGCGAAAACTCCTTGCCGGCCCAATCCGCCTCGCCGTAGTGACGATCGCGCGTCACACCGGACACCGCCTCCACGATGGCATCGCGGCGACCGAGGATGCGGTTGAACATGGTGGACTTCCCGACGTTCGGGCGACCAACTATGGCGACAATGTGCTTCATGCGAAATCGGAATCGGACTGAACGCGGAGCGGCGGCCGGTGAATCGTTGCACGGTCGCCGCTCGAAATCGGTTACAAGTATATGCAGAACGCTCCGATCAACGCGTGACACTTCGTAGAACGCTGGCGCCGGTACACCGAACGCCCGCGGCTGCATACCGGGCATCCCCCGCTACTCCGTCCAGATCGAGCGTCCGTCCTCGCCGATCAGCACGTACCGGACTCCGCTCCCCACAACCGTACTCGTGACGCCATTGTCGCGGTCATCCACGATCCAGACCCGATCGCCACAATTGATGGTCATGCCCCAGGTGTTCCCGCTGATTCGATCGAAGGTGCCGGTGCTGTAGCCCGGCTTCTCGCCGATGAAGATGCGGACGGTATTGCTCCCCTTGTTGTGCAGCTGCGCCGAACATCCTACGGACGGCCTTCCGTCCGCATTGCCGGAACCGCCGGTGCTGCCGGATGTGGCGGCATCGCGCGCCCGGGCCGCAGCATACGCGGCGTTGATGGAATCACGGGTACGCATCGCGATCCGGTACGACCGCAGAACGCCTGTGCGGGCATCGGCATACCGCATCAACGCCCCCGGATCAACGCGATCGCCAACCAGGACGCCGCCATCGATGAGCGCACCGAACGCGGGATCGTCATCAACAGCACGAACCACCAGCCTGCCCGCCACCGTGGGAAACTCCATCACGTAGTCGATCGAATCCCCCGGGGCGTTGTAGCGATCGGCCGTGGAAGCCAGCAACGTTCCGGAGAATGTGCGAAGCTCCGCCTTCCCCGTGGCGGCGTCGCGGGCATGCGCCAGATACACTCCCCGCCCCTTGTAGTACAGCGTGTCCATGCTGATCACGGCCACCCCGTCACGAGCCGAGCGTTCCCTGGCCGCATCATGGCTTTCGAGGGCACGCGGTCCGAAGCAGCCGGTGAACAGGAGCACGAAAAGAAGAATGGCCATGCGATTCATACGTCACCCGTTGTTGCTCGACTGCGTGACAGCAGCGCGTTTGTTCACGACCGCGGGACCACGATCCACTCGGGAGCGATCGCCTCGGCAAGCCAGACGCCGTTCTCCTCCTCGTAGAACGCCGTGCCGGCCCGCGCGGCGTCCGCAGCCCGGATCCGGAGAATGACCGTCGCATCACCGCGCCGTCGCGCAACGATATCGGCCATCTCCGTATCGCGCGACAGATGCACGTACTGGCGGCTCATCGGCTTCAGCCCGTCCGCCTGAATGGCCGGAAGGAAACGATCCACCGTACCGTGATACAGTACCGGCGGCGGCTCCGCGCGGCGCTTCACGATGCGGCCGGGGAGCGAGTGGCCGTAGTACGCACGGATACGCCCCTCCCGGATTTCGAATCGCTGCTTGGCGGCGTTCATCTGCATCTCCTGGATATCAGCGGCGGTAACATCCCGGAGATGACGCTCCGTGCGAAGCCCGTCGATCAGCAGATCGAGCGACGTCCACCCCTCCTCATCCAACTCGAGTTCATATTCCCAGGGTGCATGCCGGAGAATGTAGGCAATGCGCTTGCTGAGTCGTGTGAAGTCCATTCCGTATCGAAAGTTATATATGCACGGAGGCCGCAGGCGGCCTCCGCGTTCACGCATATCTGCACGTTGCGAAGAGAACGTCCGCATCTCCGCGGCCCATCCCCTGCAGGAACTACCCCTCGTGCTCCAGCGCCAGCACGCCATTCTGGATATGATCCTCGGCACCGGTCCGCGGGGCGTAGTAGCCGGCCGCGGCGATGATTCGAGCGGCATGCTTGTAGATATCGTTCAGGTCGTCAATCAGCACCCGCTCCTCGTTCTTCGCCTCGTCGAACAGCCCAAGGAACTTCTGCGAGCGATTGAAGTGAAGGCGGCAGATCGGTTTGCGATTGTTGTCATCCAGGAGAACGGAGAAGTAGCTTGCGCCATCCCTCGGCGTCACGCGCGAGAGGTCCACCGTATCGCGCAGAATAGCCTTCACGATAAGATACCCCTCATGCTCCTCGGGAGTTGTCACCGGACCGTTCGCCGGCCGCTCGCTCTGTCCGCCTGGTGCCCCGTCGGCAGCAGCCTCCTCAGGGACGGCTTCGTCGCCGGCCTTTGCCGCCTCCGAAGCAAGCGCTGACTTCAGCCGTTCGTTGATCCGGTCCGCCATGTACTGATGCAGCGCACGCTTCACCAGATCGCGGAACTGCTCCAGAACCCGGCTGGTAAGCTTGCCGGAGTAGATGTTCGGAATCACCAGCCGAAGGAACTCGTCGGACGGCGAGCTGAACTCCGCACCGATCACCCTGCGGATCTCCTTCGTGTACTTCAACTCGCTTGCGCCGGTAATGGAGGCATCCAGATCGAACGCGGACTTCGTCAGCTTCTTCAACTCCGGAACCAGCGTCTCGTTGATCTCCAGAATATTGAACTCCATGAACGGCTTTTCGTCCATCTTGTTCGGCTGGTCGATATCACTGTAGAAATGATACACCACGCCGTCGGTAACGATGCCTATCCTCGCCTCGGTAACCGAGAAGTACCGATAAAGCTGCGAGGCAACAACCTGGTCGAGCCTTGTTCCAAACTTCTTGCATTCGAACAGAATTACCGGCCTGTCGTTGAACTTGATCGCGTAGTCCACCTTCTCCCCCTTCTTGATCCCCACATCGGCGGTAAACTCCGGCACCACTTCCCTCGGATTGAAAATGTCGTAGCCCAATGCGTTGATGAACGGTAGAACGAACGCATTTTTCGTGGCCTCCTCCGTCTGCACGTCATCCTTCATCTTCTGAATCCTCGAGGCCAATACTTGAAGTTGATCGATCAGATCCATTGTTCACTCCGACGATTGATAGTATAAACGATAATGCGGCTGCGATCCAGCACAGCACGCCGATGAATAGTCAGTAGTTGAGAAATCCGCACGATCGCGGAACAACACGGTGAAAACGTCTACGCTCCGGGTTGGAGACTGTGTGGTTGCGGAACTTCGGCATCGAGGCCGTCGCCACGGCATCGCCATCGATAACATCCGGCATATGCTACGTAGGGAGGGGATCGATCCCCGATATCCCCCCGTGTTATCGCGAAGTTGTACTCCGCGATCTCCGTCCGCCGGAAGGGACCCGAGTAAAACTCGGGCCCAACGTGCCGCTGAACGCATATCCGATTACTTCCTCGCAGGTACCTAGCGGCCGGGCAGCTCCGCGCGTGCGCGCAGCAGGCGGTTGTACACCCGAGCCATCTCCTCCGAAATCACACGCGTACCCGCAAGAACCGGCATGAAGTTCGTGTCGCCGTTCCAGCGCGGCACGATATGCATGTGAACATGACGTTCGATTGCTGCGCCGGCAACGCGCCCCAGATTCATTCCGATATTGAACGCGTGCGGTGCCAGCGCGTGCTGCAACAGCCTCACTCCCAGACGCACAAGTCGCATCATCTCCTGGCTCTCCTCCTCCTCCAGCTCGAGGAAGTCCGCCACCTCGCGTACCGGCACCACAAGCAGATGACCTGCGTTGTAGGGAAAAAGATTCATGATGATGAACGCACGCTCCCCGCGATGCACCACGAAGTTCTCCGCATCACGCTCCGGCGCGCTCCACGCACGGGCAAACGGGCTGGGGCCATCGGGCTCCGTCTCGGCCGACACGATGAACTGCGAACGCCACGGAGAGAAGAGATGATTCACGCTGATTGGAGTGTCTTGCCAGGTATTGCCGGCTCAATTGTCGTGCGGAATCCACTCGCTCCGGAGTGCCCCCGATCGACGCGCAAATATAGCGCATGATGCCGCAACGGGGCCGGTGAAATGCCGGTCCGCCCCCAATGTGGCCCGGTGAACGGCGTGGCCGGAGAACAACTGCGCAGCCATGCCGCTGTCCGCGCGCGACGTATGCCCTCGCATCGGAGTATGACCGGCTGCCGGCACGGATCTCACCACGAGTGCCGTACCGGCCGCTGCCGGCGCCTGCGGCAGCCGGGCGATCGCGTACCGAGAGCCGGGCGAACTCCTATGCCACCTCGGAGGGTGTTCGGACGCGCGCTCTCGGTTGCCGCGAGGGCTGTTCCGGAAAGTTGTCGCTTGCGATGTCGGTAAGGGTGGCGGCGATTGAGACGATACGCTCGGTGATGTAGTCCAGCACCCAGAGGCGTGTGCCGAAGCTTTCGTCATGCTCATCGGCCATGACCTCGATCGAGTCACGAAGGCAGTCCAGAAAGCCGCGAAGTTTGGTGAACTCATCGATGCAGTTGCCGTGGCGTTCGCCGGATGGAAGGTCGGGCCACAGGCCCGAACGTGTCGTGGTGTTCATGGCCGTCAAGAAAATCGGGGGGAAGCCCTGTCTGCGCCTATCAGTACGCCCCTGTGCCTCACGACAAAGGGAGACTTCCCCCCGGATTCAGCCGAAAGCAGAGAATGAAAAGCCGCCATCACGGAGCGGTAATCCGCTGACAGCATCAGACACTGCAAATGTACAAAAAGATTGCGGCGGTTGTCAAGCAACCCCTGATGGGTACCGCCCCGCCATTCACCGCGGCACCTTCTGTTGCTGCCTCGGTTCCTGCGAGCTCGGCTGCCCGAAGCACTCGAGCGTGAAGTAACTGTCCGCGGTAATCGGCTGATCCTTCCAACGCCGAACCTCGTACCTGTCCACATATTGAACGAATGTGTGATATCCCTGATGCAGCGTCAGCACGATGCTGGAGTTGTAATCCGGAAGCATAACCGCCGATCCATCAACCTCGATCGTTACATCGTGCTCGGCGGCGCAGCCCCTCGGGCGTGAAAACCGTACACCGCACGTCTTTGCAGGATCGAACGTTATCGCCGTTCGTCCTGCCGAACAGCCGGGTGCGGCCGTCGCCAGGATCGCGAGGAAGAGCGCGATGCGAATATTGAGGCTACGGCGTTGTGGCGTCCGGGCGAATGAATTCAATGGCGTCGTCATAGTTCAGCAGATAATGTGGAGGCTCTCGAATGGCACCATGAGTCGTACCGCGAAAATACGGACGCGCTGCGTGCATGCAACCGGAAAACGCGGATGGGTGGCTAATTCCGTCCGCTCCCGCCGGCACTTCGTTCACCACCGTCAGCGGCAGCGAGCGCATTCCGGTGCGTGAAAAATCATGTGGTGATACAATTGTAGTTCCGGCAACCATTCACCGAGCCGCACCATTACCTGCCGACGCGCATGGCGAGATACACCGCGGCATATCCTTTTCGCTCGAGCAATGCGGCGATCCAGACCTCCAGATCAAGGATCATATAGGGCCCGAGATCCGCGAGCTTCGCGCCGTTCCGTTGCAGCGCCCCGAGGAAACGGGCCGCCTCCGCCGGTATGGCACTCACCGACGGAATATTCGCGAGGCGCCGGAGGAAGCTGAGAAAGAGCGCGCACGCCTTCGGCTGCTGCTTCGTTCGCGTCATGAAGCGGCGCGCACCGTTCGCCATGTAGAGCATCGTTTCCATGTCGCCGCGCTCGTAGTGCACGATGCAGCCGAACAGCCATGCGGCCGTCATCTCGCGGATGGCTCGTGCATTGGCGGGCGCGGACACCAGCATGGCGTTCACATGATCAAGCGCCCTTCCGAACTCACGACAAACGAAATACAGGTGAGCGAGATCGAAACGCAGGCCGAAACCGAGGTTGGTTCGAATATCCGGATCGGGACATCGAAGAACGGCTTCGGCCTGCGGCGCCTCCTCCCGCGCGCATTCGAACGCTCCGGTGCGGATGTACCGTGCGAGCGTGTAGCGGCGCACAATCAGGTTCACATTGTGGTCCATATAGAGCGACAGCGTGCGCATCCGACTCAATGCGTCCAGATCCTGATCCATCTCGCAGAAGCGCGACTCCGCCAGTGCGATGCCGAGAGCAACCTCGCGGCAGACGAGCAGACGGAACTGCAGTTCCGGAGGGGGATCGGGAAACGCCTCGATCGCCCGGATGCAGCTGCGAAGAGCCTCGTTGGAGCCTGCAGCATCCCCGCAAAGACGAAGGCAGAGCATGCGAAGGCTGTGAAGGCGTATCCGTGCGTGACAGGAAAGCGCCAGGGCTTCGTTGCGGAGCAGTTCGTGAGCCAGCACCGCCTCCGCACGGGCGCGCACCTCCGCATGACGGTCTCCCCCGTAGCGGATCACCACCTCGTTCATCTCCTGCGACAGCCGCCGATAGCTCGCGACGTTCGCCATCCTGCCGGTCAGTTCATCCTGCTCAGCCTGCAGTTGGTGCAGCCGCTCGTTGTCGTTGATGCTATATGCAACGCGTCCTTCCAGCTCCTGCAGCTTCAATGCAAGCGCGAACTCCTCATGCTCGAGCGCCAGGCGTCTCGCCGCTGCGAGTATCTCCGTGCACTGATCGTACAGCCCGCGGTTGGCAAGGATCTCCACGGTGTGCATCATCTCGCCGATCCGTACGCCGGGCGAGGCTTCGGCGTGATAGGCCCGTAGACTTTTAAGGATGATGCGGTAGAGATAGTGTTTTTGAACCGCGAGCTGCCGTGAAAAACGTTCGCCCGCAAAGCGCCGGCGGATGGACTCCTGATCGTACGCGGCCTGCGCATCGATCGCATCGAACAGGCGAACGCTGTTGTTCCGCTCCGGCTCGATATGCTTGGAGGCATACAGCTTGAAGTATCGTTTCTCGGCCTTGGTCATGGACTTGATAAGCCGGAACAGATCATTCTCTCTCTTCATGTCGGACGATGAGGTATGTGAACGGCGCGGTGGATTCCCGGGCGAAACAGTTATTCCGTTGGATCTCCTTCAATGTACCGTGCGGCGTCGAGTGCCATTCCGGAGGGCTGCACACGGCCGGTACCCGCGCCGCGCGTTCCGGAATTCGCCTGTGGACGATTGGATTCGGACGATGGTTGAATCTCTAAGGATCGGCGAGAACATCATTCCATCTTCCTCAAAACCACATACTAAGTTTTCGGCGAGCGCGCATGCCGGGCTGTCCGCCGCGGCAGGGAACAGATATCGATGCCAGCCTACGTCCGACCTTTCCCCGTTGGGTCGATTCATCAATCCCATAACACATATCCGAAAGGAGAGTATCACCATGCCAATGCCAATTCGTAATCGGAGCAGAGTTGCATCGCTCCTGGCCGTCACCATGCTTGCCGTGTTCGCGTCCATGAGTATCGGCGCCGGCCATGCGGGCGCCTGCTGCACCAATGCGATCATCGACAATCTTTCAAGCTGCACATTTCAGGTATGCTTCACATTGCCAACCGGCGGCACCGGCTGCCGGAACATGAACCAGGGTTCCAATCTCTTCTTCTGGCAGACCTGCACCGATCCGAACTTCACGGTCACCGATCGTTGCGGCAACGTGATCCATTTCCCGGGGCCCGGTGCCTGCATCGACGTGCCGGTCACGGCGGCGTGCTGCATCCACATCTGTTGTTCGGCCACCAACCCGTGCCAGTTCCAGGTTACCGACGGCGTCTGCGCCGCGTGCTGAGGGATCGTGTGAAGACGGATATCCGGTAATCGTACCGGCACGTACCGCCGGCAGAGGCAGAGAGGCATTTCGTCTCTCTGCTTCTCCGCGGGTACTGCAGCAGGCCGTGTCATGCCGAGAACATCGGTCTCACGTGGCCGGTTTGGTTCGGTACGTTGAGCAGGAACGGTCGCCACGCTCCCGCAGCGCGGGGTCTCGCGAAGACGATCGATGTACGTGATGTGCAATGCCTGTTGCCATGAGCAGGCCGGCGCAGCGAAGCCGCAGCGATCTGTGCCGGCTGCACTCACATGGCCGGTTTGGTTCGGTACGTTGAACGGGAACGGTCGCCACGCCTCTCCTCCGCCTCCGGTGCCTTCACTCCGACTCCGTCGGGGGCGAAGACGATCGATCAGCACCGGAATAACCGCGAGCCCGTGACGGCATGCAGCTATCAAGCAGGGACACGACCGGATCGCGGCATCGCGTTCGGGTGAATCGCCGAATTCCCTATCTTTGTGCTCTCTGTGTAGCGTCCGGCACCCCAGACTCGGGGGGCAGGCGCATGGCGAATCCCTTCTTCCTCACGCGACGTACCGATGAGCCTTTCCGAGCAGAACTTTCCGAAGCTGATCATTCCACCGATCGAAAACCTTCACCGTCTCGATGTCTATCGCGCCAACGGCGGCTACGAGATGTATCGCAAGGCGCTCACGATGCAGCCGGGCGAGATCATCGACGAGGTGAAGCGTTCGGGCCTTCGCGGTCGCGGCGGCGCGTGCTTCCCGACCGGATTGAAGTGGAGTTTCATGCCGAAGGGGAACGACAAGCCGAAGTACCTCTGCATCAACGGCGACGAGTCGGAGCCGGGATCGTTCAAGGACCGGCTTATCTTCGAGGCCAATCCGCACCTGATGATCGAGGGGATCCTGATCGCCGGTTATGCGATGGGAATCCACACGGCCTTCATCTACATCCGCGGCGAGTATCACAGGTGGGTGCGTATCGTGGAGGAGGCGGTTGAGGAGGCATATGCTGCCGGCCTGATCGGGCCGCGCATGAAGGAGACCTTCGGCGGAAGTTATTCGATGGAGATCGTGGTTCACAAGGGAGCCGGAGCATACATCTGCGGCGAGGAGACATCGCTGCTGAACTCGCTGGAGGGTGACCGCCCGTATCCGCGGGTGAAGCCTCCCTTCCCCGCCAATGTCGGCGTCTATGGAATGCCGACCACGATCAACAACGTGGAGACGCTGGCGAACGTTCCGGTGATCCTCCGGATGGGAGGCGAGGCCTATTCCAAGATCGGCGCGGAGAAGCATCCTGGCACGCTCCTTCTCGGGATCTCCGGCCACGTGAACAGGCCGGGCGTCTACGAGGTTCCATCCGGCCTGCCGCTGCTGGACATCATCAACGATCTCGCCGGCGGTGTTCCGGGCGGGAAGGCGATCAAGGCGGTGATTCCGGGCGGCACATCGATGCCGATCATTCGCGGCGATGCGCTGGAAGGTGTCATGATGGACGCCGAAGGCCTGAAGGCCGCGGGCTCCGCAATCGGAACCGGCGGCATCATCGTGATGGACGAGGATACGGACATCCCGCACATGCTCCGCCGCCTGATCCACTTCTACCATCACGAGTCGTGCGGACAGTGCACGCCGTGCCGCGAAGGATGCGGATGGCTGGAGAAGGTTCTCACGCGCGTGGACACCGGCGAGGCGACCAGCGAGGATCTGGATCTCCTGGTGGATATCGCGAACAACATCGAGGGAAACACCATCTGCGCGCTTGGCGAGGCAGCCGCATGGCCAACTCGCTTCACGATCACCCGGCTGCGCGAGGAGTTCGAGGCCAAGGTGAAGCCAACGCTCAGCCTGCCGGTTCTCAACAGGGTTCACTCGCTCAGGCCATCCGCCCACGAGGAGGCGGCAGCCGTGAGCAACTGATCGTTGCCGCGTTCCACCCTGTGAACTCCATAGTCTATCCGGAACACCCGGCCGCTCCCTGAAGCAGCCGGGTGTTTCCTTTCATCGCCGCAGTTTCCTGAGCTCCTCGCCTCAGTGCCGCACAACGATCTGCTGCGCGCGCACGCCGTCCGTGGTTTTCATCCGAACGAAGTAGGAGCCGGATGGAATGTCCGACGCGTCGAACTCCGCGGTGGTGCTCCCGGAATGCTTCGGCGCCTTGACCAGCGTACGGATCATGTGACCTGCCGGATCGTAGAGTTCGATCGTGACATCCATCCTCTTTGCAGTCCGGTATGTCACGGTGAATCGGCCCGTGGTCGGATTGGGCGCGCAGTCCAGCACCGTGCCGGCAGCCGCCGAAGCAAGGCCGCCGGTTGCCGCCGGCTCCCGCCGTACCGGCCGCTGATGCTCCACATGGAAGCGTTCCCCGCCAACCAGCTTGATGTCGTCATCCTGAAACTGCTTCATGTCCATGATCAGGAACCGGCCGTCCGGCGGGCTTGCCACGTTCTTCGCGGTGAACTGCAGATAGATGGTGTGTGCCTCGGCCTCCGCCAGGTTCACGTTGCCGATCCAGGCACCGGTGCCGGTTGGATTGAAGACCGTGGAGCTGACCACGGTCATGTTGTGCGACTGCTGCCCGCCATCCTTCCACGCCTGCCCCAGATCCTTGTCCAGCAACACGGTGACGTCGAAGTAGTCGAAGACGTTCGGCCCGCCGCTCAGCGCATCGAACTCCAGCCTGATGCTGTGCGATCCGTCGTCCACCGTACGAATGCCGATCGGAATGCTGTCCTGCTGAACCACCTGCAGGTTGTCCACGATCATCTCGTTCTTCCAGACGATCTTGTTGTTCCCCTTTACGTTGGTATTGATGTTCGTGACCTCGGCCGATCCGGTCAACGGCACCACGCGTGCCAGGATGCAGGCATGGCCGCCAAGGCATGCCGGGTTCGACGGACTTGGCGGATACCACGGAAGCTCCACGATCGAGTCGCCATAGGCCGGTATGTTCAGAGAGATCGTGGGAAGCGTGCTGGTGAGTTCCCCCAGGCAGAGGTACGAGCCGCACGTGATGTTGTTCGTCCAGTCGGTCGGCCAGCCGAGCCCGGTTGATGCAGCGGCAATGTAGACGTTGAGCGTTCCTGTCTGCGCGGTGCAGGTGTTGTTGCGGACCTGCACGTAGATGTAGTTGGGATGTGTCTGGGTTGCATCATACTCGGGATTCTGATTCTGATGGGCGTGCGAATGCAATGCATCGTCCTGCCCGTTGCGAACCCAGATGTCGTTGCTGATCCACATGGGACCGGTATCGGGATTCGGCTCCAGGCCGAAGTCCAGCGGGGTATCCTGCATGTAAAGCCCTGCCGGCTGCGTCGGCTCCGGGAGCAGCTTGATCAGATAGTCGTCGTCGAAATTGAAGCTGTTGTTGCCGGAGAGAACGAAGCCGCCATCCGCCGCCTGCGAGATGCCGTACATGCACTCCTGACGCTTCACATTGCCGGGATAGTTCGCGGCGGGCGGGTTGTTGTCCACGTCGATCGTCTGGTCCCACAGCAGCGATCCGCACGCACCGAAGCGTGCGACGTATGCATCCGTTGCCCAGTAGTCCGTTTCGTAGCAGCCGTACGGCGCAGGCGGACACTGCGGCTGCTTCGTGCTGATGATACCGAAGCCGCCGTCGGAGAGCGGCATGGCGCGCATCTTCAGATCGTATGCGGTTACCGTTCCCACGGAGACTGAGCCCTGCACCACACCCGCGGTTGTAATCGTATAGATCTTCCCTTCTCCCTGGTTGAGCCCTGCGTAGATACAGTTGCGGCAGTGGACGATGATCGGCAGCAGAATGTCCCCCCCTCCATTCTGCAGGATCTGGACATCGTGATTGCTCTGGCTGGCGCCGTTGTCCATGTCGAACGTATTGAGACGCCAGTCGTGCGTTGCGGGGCCGGAGACGGCCGCGCCATCGTACTGCGCAAGCCATACCCGCTGGAACTGGGTCCAGAACGGATTCGGAATGCTGCCGTTGAAGAACTCGTGCCCGCTCACAACCAGCTTCAGGTTGGGGCCGGAGCCGTACGATGTGATGGCCTTGCCGATACTGGACCGATCGGATGGCCCGTAGTAGTTGCCCCACAGCCATCGCCCGAGGGAGTCCACCTTGATGATGAAGGCACGCGCCATCCCGAGCGCGGGATCCCACGCCTGCCCAACGAACGCATATGCATGTCCGGGCAGTTCCTCCACATCCCATCCCTCACCGCTCGCGTGGTAGGCCGCGGACGATTGCGCCTGGCTCCCGACACGGTACGGAACGATGCCGTAGAGATACTGCCACTCCACGTTTCCGCTGTGATCCACCTTTACCAGAGTCACGTGGCGGATATAGTCCGTGGTAGCGCTCGCGGTCCCGAGATCGAACTGGTCGGTAAGCGATCCGGTCTGGTTCGGATTGTAGTACAGCGGCGTCGAGGTTGGAGCGGATGCTCCGATCGCCCGCGTGCTGGCGCTGTTGCCGATGGCCAGGAAGCCGCCGTCGCTTGTCTGGATCACACGGTTGAAGGCTCCTTCGTTGTAGCGTTTGTACCAGAGGTAGCTGCCGCCGCCCGGAGCGATCAGCGCCATCTTGCCGCAGATCGCCCCCTTCAGATTGGTGGGATCCTCGAAGTCCCCGCAATCATCGTCCGTCTGATGCGAGAGCAGACAGCCGCCCACGGAGGTTTCATCGATGGACCAGTTGACGAACGAGCTGTATCCGGCGCAGAGGTAGCCGTCCACAACATTGCTCACGCGGCTCGTGACGTGGTCGTACCACCAATCCTCACCGCTTGCTGTCTGCGTCTGCGAACCGTTGGCCGGATGCGTCGGCGCCCAGTCCGTTCGTTTCCAATCGACGGCAGGCGGCTGAGCGTCTGCACGTCCAAGAATTCCCGTGGTTCCGCCCAGAACCACGAAGGCTGCGACGGCAAACCGGAGCGCGGTTCGCCAGGGTGTTTCACGTCGCCGTTCCATACGATCTCCTATCGATACTGTTGACTATAGATCGGCGGCAACACCGGAAAGCACGGATGCTCATCGGCTGCGTTCCCGGTCGCCTTCGCGCCGATGCGGAGACGCCGTCGCATCGATGACATCGGCCTGCCACCTGCTGCCCGCCGGAGTGGATTGATAGCCGGAGCCAGCCGGGCACGTATCGCACTGCGACCATTCGCGCTGCCGGCTGATTGTTGGGGATAGTGTCGGGATCGTCTGGGGGATAGCCGAAATGTTTCGGACCGATTCCAGAATACGACTACTCGGTCGCGCCCGCAACCTTCTTCTTCGGGAGCACGGCACTACCTCGGG
>JAFDZV010000069.1:15708-26134 GCA_018266795.1 Bacteroidota bacterium
ACGGCACTACCTCGGAAGCACGGCGATACTCCGGAATCAGAGCACCTCTTCAGGTGTGCGGCATATGCCCGCACATGGCGTAACAAGCCGGTTGCGCGGCACTCCGTACGGGAAGGCAGGTTGCTGTATGGATCGTATCGGGACCTTTCACGGATACCGTAGGACACTTCACGGTGATGGTGGCTGGGTCAGGGAAAAGAGGTGCGTGGCGGCGTGCATCTCAAGTGATGATTCAAATCAAGTAGAACTTCATGAATAAAATTTCAGGTTTTAGTCATCTCGAAAGGCTTGCAGCCGCCTCAACGGAGATGTTACCTTGCTTCTTTGCTTCACGGTTCGTGAAGGTTCATCACGATCGTGAGGCCGTTGAAGATCGGATTGGCATACGACAAGCGGCGTGATACTGTGCAGGTGCACGGCGCCGCCCGGACTGGCTGGCCGGTCCGGTTCTCGATACCACGGCCTGCGGGAGCACCATCTCCCGCCTGCCGGCAACCCGGCCGGATTCCCATCCCTGCGGAACAAGACCGGGCCGTTCTCGAAACGATCCCCAGATCAAATACCGACGGAACTGCCGATGCGGATCAATCGTACCGTTCTCCTCTTAGCGGTCGTGTTCATTGCCGGGTGCTCAACCCCCAGCCAGCTCTCCCAGATGCGGAAGCCGATTCTGGTGGATGAATACTCTGTTCTGGATGATCAGAAGGCCAACAAGCCACTGAGCGACCAGGTACTGAAGCGCAAACTGGAGGATGCCCGCCGCCACTACGTGCAGGCGATGCGCGCCTCCGAACAGGGAAACAGCACTGTCGCCTCGCGTCACTTCGAGTCTGCGATGGCGATCCTCAACGATCTCGTCACCTATCCCGACATCTACTCCAATCCGGAGTTCACCAAACTCTCCGAGAGCCTGGTGCAGGATTACGAGGAGCAGATCACTTCGCTGGACAGCCTCGACGCCAACAGCAGCTTCTTCGTGCTCCGCGACAAGATCTTCCAGGAGGTGGAGCGCATCCCCGTGGAGCGCAAGCGTATCCCGGGCCACGATCAGGTGGCTGCGAAGGAGGAGGCCACCGATTCGCAGTTGCAGATCGACCTGACGGACAATACGCCGGTGCAGCAGTGCATCACGTTCTTCACATCGGAGCGCGGCCGGAAGTTCTTCACCAAGTGGCTGGAGCGTACCGGGCGCTACTTCCCGATGTACGAGCGTGTGCTTGCCGAAGAGGGAGTGCCGCCGGAACTGCGCCATCTCTCGATGATCGAATCCGGTCTGAGCCCGGGCGCCGTATCGTGGGCGAAGGCCGTGGGGCTGTGGCAGTTCATCCCCTCCACCGGCCAGATGTACGGCCTCTCGATCAACTGGTGGGTCGACGAACGTCGCGATCCCGAGAAGGCCACGCGCGCCGCGGCGCGCTACCTGAAGGATCTTTACACCGATCTCGGCGACTGGCATCTGGCGCTTGCCTCCTACAACTGCGGACCGGGTCGCGTGAAGTCGGCCATAGCAAAGGCCAACAGCCGGAACTACTGGGACATCCGCCAGTATCTGCCGCGTGAGACGCAGCAGTATGTGCCGCTCTATATCGCGGCCACGAAGATTGCGATGAATCCGGAGGCATACGGATTCACGAACATCAACTACGAACAGCCGGATCAGTTCGACGTTGTTCCGATGAAGAGCGGCGCCGATCTCAGCCTCATCTCGCAGGCCTCGGGCATCGCCCCGGAACAGTTGAAGGCGATGAACCCGGAGTTGCTTCGCGACAAGCTCCCGCAGTGCAGCGGCGACTACAAGCTGCATGTTCCGCGCGGCACATCGCACGATCTCGCCGCTCGCGTTCAGGAATTGATGGAGTCGCGGCCGGCCCAGTCGTACGTGACGCACAAGGTTGGCCGGAACGAGACGCTGCAGGATATCGCGTCGAAGTACGGTGTGAGCACCAGTGCGATTGCCGATGCCAACGAACTGAGCGGCAGGACGAAGTTGAAGAGCGGTACCACGCTTCGCATTCCGCTGGCGGTGAAGACCACGGACTCCAGCGCCCTCGCCTCCGCCGATACGGACGATCGTGCCGATGCTCCGGCAGCCGGGGCGCAGCCTACGGTTGGCTCGAGCAGCGGCGGCGCACAGTCGGTCGGCACAACGCAGCGCAGCAGCAACGAGCCGCTCCTGGCCGATGCCGGATCCGCGCCGATGCCCATTGCACGCCGCACGAGCGAGCCGGTGGCCAGCACTACCGCCGCGGTTCCCGCAGCGAGCGCGGAGAAGCGCAGCTCGCGCCGCTCCGTAACCACAACATCCAGCCGCTATGAGACGCACAAGGTGCGCCCGGGAGAATCGCTCACGGCCATCGCCGAGCGCTACGGGGTTTCCGTTGATGATCTGCGCGCCTGGAATACCAAGGGCGTCCGGAAGGATGGCAACGTGAACTCCGGCACCACGCTGAAGATCTACAGCGAGGCCCCTTCCAAGGGAGACGCACGGAAGTCCAGCCGGGCCTCACGCAGCACGCCGAAGAGCTATACGGTTCGCCGCGGCGACTCGATGGCGGAGATTGCCGATCACTTCGGCGTGAGCGTGAAGCAGCTTCGCGCAAACAATCCGAAGCTGAGCGAGAAGAATCTGCGCTCCGGAATGAAGATTCGCATCAGCAAGTAGTTCGGCATCGCTGCGTTCCCCTGCCATGCAGTGCGCCGCATACGGCACTGGAATGTGAGAGCGCGCATCGCCTGGAGAATGTATAGTGTACTCCGGCAGAAGCCGCGAGTGAGGATGAGCCTGCACCCCTGGCTCCGAATCGCTCGCGGTTTCTGATTTCGAATCCGATCGTCGGCGAGGTATGGTCGTTGGCTGTGGTCCGGGCAGAAACGGAGCTCCGTTGCACCAAGCAGCGGCCGGGGATTGCGGCAACGGTGAACGGCTGTTACCGAGCACCGGATCGCGGCCAAGGCATCGGCAGAAGGATTGGCAGCGCCCGCTACGTGAACGGATGAGGAAACAGATCGGCGATATGCGTGGCGACAACGCTTGCTCCCCCCTCGCATATCACCTGAAGGCCGGGCGCATACTCGAAGAGAAGCTGCCGGCAGATCCCGCACGGCATTACGGGCGTATCGCCGCTGCTGGTGACGGCGATGGCAACGAACTGCCGCTCCCCCTCGGAGAGCGCCTTCACCAGCGCAGTCCGCTCCGCACAGATCGTGCCGCCGTACGAGGCGGACTCCACGTTGACGCCGGTATAGACACGCCCCTCGTCGGTAAGGAGCGCGGCCCCCACGCGAAAATTCGAATACGGCGCACACGCATGTTCCAGCACCGCGCGCGCGATCTCCACCAGCGAGAGTTGATCTTCCACAGCCAGCATGATTGTTCCTGCCTCCGATTGGTTACCGGTCCGGTTCAACACGGCGCGGATGCCCCAGCCTCCCGGTTACAGCACCGCCTTCTCCAGTATCGTATCGCGATGCCATAGAGCGTCATCCACATCCGGATAGTCGGTCGTGAAGTGAAGACCACGGCTCTCCTTTCGCATCAGCGCGCTGTCCACGACGAGCAGCGCGGTCTCCGCGATGTTGCGCAGCTCCAGCAGCTCCATCGTGATCGTGGTGCGGCGGAAATACTCCTCGATCTCCTCCCGGATCAGTTGCAGACGCCGGCGCGCGCGAAGCAGGCGTACGTTGGAACGGACGATGCCCACGAGGTCCCACATGATCTGCTGGATCTCGCGGCGGTCGTGCTCGATCACGATCCACTCCTCCACGTTGAACATTCCCTTGTCGTTCCACGGCGCTATCTCCGGCAATCTCTCGTCGCTCGCAGCACTCCAGCCCGCCTCGATATCGAGGAATGCACGATGCGAGAAGACGGTAGCCTCCAGCAGTGAGTTGCTCGCCAGCCGGTTTGCACCGTGCACGCCGGTGCATGCAACTTCGCCGCAGACATAGAGATGGCCGATGGAGCTCCGGCCGGCAAGGTCGCTCTTCACGCCGCCGCACTGATAGTGAGCTGCCGGCACAACCGGGATGTAATCGCTTCCAACGTTGATCCCCATCGCGGCACATTCGCGTTCGATGTTCGGAAAGTGCTCGCGGAAATCGTCGGCGCCGATGTGCGTCACATCCAGGAAGACACAGGGATCGCCGCTCTTCTTCAGTTCGTTGTCGATGGCGCGTGCAACGATGTCGCGCGGCGCAAGTTCCAGGCGATCATCGTAGTTGGCCATGAAGCGCTCCCCTTTGCCGTTGCGCAGAATGCCGCCATGGCCGCGCGCGGCCTCCGTGATGAGGAAGGTATCGCGCCGCCCGGGAGCATAGAGACTGGTGGGATGAAACTGCACGAACTCCATGTCCGCCATCACGGCGCCCGCACGGTACGCCATCGCATATCCGTCGCCGGTGGCAACCTGCGGGTTCGTGGTATGCAGATACACCTGGCCGCATCCGCCGGCCGCAAGGAGCGTGCGCCGCGCACGGAATGGTACAACCTCACCGCTTCGTGTGTCGAGCGCATACACGCCGAAGCAGTGCCGGTGGCGAACGCCCGCGCGGCGTGCGCCCGGCACATGATGCTCCGTGATCAGTTCGATTGCACAGAAGTATTCCAGCAGCCGGATATTCGGGCTGGATGCAACCGCGGCAAGAAGCGCTCGCTCTATCTCACGTCCCGTGAGGTCCGCGGCGTGAACGATGCGGTGATGCGAATGCCCCCCCTCGCGCCCGAGATCGAGCGTTCCGTCGGCACGGCGCGTGAACTCCGCTCCAAGCGCCATCAACTCGCGGACACGCTCCGGCCCTTCGTTCACCAGAACGCGAACGGCACGCTCATCGCACAACCCCGCGCCGGCAATCAGCGTATCCTGCAGATGGTTCTCCACACTATCCCCATCCTCCACAACGGCGGCAATCCCGCCCTGCGCGTAGTTCGTGTTGGAGTCCGCCCGTTCCTTCTTCGTGAGGATGGTCACCGAACCCAGGCGGGAGGCCTTCAGTGCGAAGGTAAGCCCGGCAATGCCGGAGCCGAGAACCAGGAAATCGGATTCGTAGGCCATGGAAACGTTGTTCTGCGTCATCTGGGAATCACTCTGTTCGGAGCCGCCGTGCGCCTGCGAATGGCGCCGCACGCCGCGCCCCCACCATCCTGCCGTTGAATCCTACCGGCGCCACTGAACGATCATCGGCGCGATACGCCGGAAGAAGCGAAGGACATATCGAAGATAAAGCGCTCCGCCGATCAGTTGCATGCAGCCGATCACGACATGCCATCCCTGATCCAGCAACACCGACGGCCAGAGCCGGATCGCGAGCCAGGCAAGGACGTTGAAGGCAACAAGCCCCGGCACCAGCACGCGCAGGTTGAGGCGTTGATCGCGCTCCAGAAGATCGCACAGAACGGCGGCCTCCTCAGAGGAATTCCTGCGCAGGCGATGGATCATCTCGAGATCGAAGAGGAAGAGGAACCATACCATCAGGCCGTACGCGATTCCCACGGCATACCAGGAGCGAAGATTTGCGAGCTGCGTGAACATCACCGCCTCCACCAGTGTGCAGGCGATGTAGATGAAGTTGTGGCCGAACTCGAGCGGCCAGCCGATCACCGTAAAGGTATGAAGCAGCGAGCGCGACCAGAAGAGAAAGATGGTGATGAGCGCAACAACGATATACGGCCAGCGTTCGAACTCGCCGCCGATGATCATCCCGCGCGAGCTCTCAACGAGGAAATAGAGCGCCACTCCCTGGATGATGCTGATCAGTGTGAGCTCCATGTTCACCACCAGCCCGTCCAGCTGCTCGCGCACGCGCGCGTCGCGCGGAGTGTCGCCGTCTCGAGCTGCATCGGGCTGTCTGCGAATGCGAAGCATGCGTCCTCCTGGTCAGGTGTGTGATATCCGGTTCGTCAGACGGAGATCGCGGAGTAAGCTCCGCGATAGCATCACATTGACGACGAACCACGGCAAGCCGCAGGCGAGCGCACGAACCACGGCGCCCGACGCTGCAGACGGCCGACGGCAGCGTGATCCGGCGCCCGGCAGAACATCCTACTTCCCCTTCTTCTCGTAGCGCTCCGGCCAGAGGGCGTGCAGCCGGTCATGAATCTTCTTCTCGCCTCCGTTCTCCGTAGGCCGGTAGTAGACATGTCCGCGCACTTCCTCCGGGAGATACTCCTGCTGCACGAATCCTCCCTGGTAATTGTGGGCGTACTTGTAGCCCTTTCCGTAGCCGAGCTTCTTCATCAGGCTGGTGGGAGCGTTGCGCACGTGCAGCGGCGGCGTGGAGTGCGGGTATTTCCGCACGTCCTCCATCGCCGCGCCGATTGCAACGGTGGTTGCGTTGCTCTTCTGCGCCGAGGCCAGATAGGCCACTCCCTGCGCCAGGATCAACTGCCCCTCCGGCATTCCCACGCGCTCCACCGCCATCATGATGTTGGTGGCGAGTGTGATGGCGTAGGGATCGGCATTGCCGATATCCTCGCTCGCCAGTATTACCATACGACGCGCGATGAAAAGCGGATCTTCACCGGACTCGATCATCCGTGCAAGGTAGAAGAGCGCTGCATCGGGATCGCTCCCTCGCATACTTTTGATGAACGCCGAGATGATGTCGTAGTGCATGTCGCCGGCGCGGTCGTAGAACTGCCGGCTGGAGAATGCGGCGCGCACGTGATCGTCCGTGATGTGAGTCTCCCCCTCGGGAAGCAGATCGCGCGCCATCTCCAGGCCGGTGAGCAGCTTGCGGCCGTCGCCGCCGCTCAGCAGCTTCAGCAGATCGCGATCCTCCACGGTAACGCCGGCAAACGCCTCGTCGCGCTCGAGCGCGCGATCCAGCAGCACGTCCAGCGCTTCGGCGTCCAACGGCTTCAACGTGAAGACGGCGCAGCGCGAGAGGAGCGGGCCGATCACCTCGAACGACGGGTTCTCCGTTGTCGCGCCGATGAGCGTAATCCATCCCTCCTCCACGGCCGGCAGAAGCGCATCCTGCTGCGCCTTGTTGAACCGGTGGATTTCGTCGATGAAGAGAACCAGCGGCCGGCCGTTCGCATGGAACATCCGCCCCTCCTCCAACACCGCCCGTACCTCCTTCACACCGGATGAGACGGCGGAGAGCTGGCGGTATTCGGCGTGAACGGAATCGGCGAAGAGCTGTGCAATGGTGGTCTTTCCAACGCCCGGCGGCCCCCACAGAATCATCGAACGAAGGCGTCCGCTCTCGGCCATCCGGCGCAGCGGGCGCCCAGGCCCGAGAAGGTGGTCCTGGCCAAGCACGTCATCGAGCGACCTGGGTCGCAGCCGGACGGCAAGGGGGCGAAGGGTATCGGCGGAATTCATCGGGCAAATATAGGGACGGCCGGCACGCCCAACACGACGGTACCACAATGCCCGGGCACCGGCAGATCGATGGAACGCCGTACGCCGCCCCCCGGAGCGGCAACCGGATCCAGCCGGGGTCGGCCAGCACTTGGACACGCGCAACCGCTTACGCGATGCGCGTCATTCGGAGTTGTACTCCATCCACTCTGCAGCTCCCTGGTTGGTCGGCAGTTGCGCTACCGGCCCTGCACATGCGCCGGAACATTCGGAAGGCAGCGATCACGCATCGAGATCGTACGCCACACGCAACCATCGTTCCACGTCGCCGTTGATATCCTCGACCGATGATATCGCAATGCGATGCGTGATGCGATCCTTCTTCGCTGGACCACCGGTGTCGATGATGTCGTCCGGCAGCTTCTTCGCGTACTTCCCCAGGGCAAGCCCCAGGTCGATGCGCGTACGCGTGCTGGGCTTGATCTGCGCGAAGACGTGGTTCCGGTAGAGCGGAACGATCGTCTGGCAGGGGCAGGCCTTCACGTCGTCGGCGAGCGCGAGGCCGAGATCCAGCAGGCGTTCGTAGATCGGGCTCAGGCCGGCCCTGGGGCCCGAGAACATCTTCTCAACGTACCCCTCGGCCGCCTCCAGATACCTGTCCGGATCGTCATCCTCGGTGGAGAGCCCGGCGGAGCGATCGGCGATCCACCAAGCAGAGTTGGTCCCCAGGCCATAGGTGTTCTTCAGCCACTCGCGCCGCTCCTTCAGATCGGCAGGCCCCTCCTTCTCCACCAGCGCTAGCCACTCCTCCAGGCTCCGCCCGGATTTCTCCTTCAGCGTCGCAACCCACTTCTGTACCATCAGCACGCCGGGATGAACGCTGTACCGCGATCGTCTTGCCGTTGTCTTCTTCGTTGCCATGACTGCTCCTCGGAAATGATGAGGATCAATCTACGGGTTAACTGCTTCTCTATGCCGGGATCCGCAGGCCGGTGATGGTCCAGCGAGCGCGAGCGCCTCACATAGTTGTGTGGCATCCATACCCTGCGGTTCAGACGCCGCAAGGCATTGGGTTCAGTTGCGTACTCCTGTAATGATCCATCGAGCCTTCTTCCATTTGACAAGGACCATGAGGCAGCCATCCCGATAGCCAATCGGGCTTGCTTCGACAGCCTCATCGCCTGCCCGGGCAAAGGCAACTTCAGAAGTGATCTTCCCATCCAGTGCGCAACTGTGTACAACGACATTTGACTGTTTTCTGGGACCGATTTCCTCGATCGACACAAGATCCAGCCTTCCCTCTCCATAGGATAATCCTACAGCGTCCAGGCTTGTGGGGGTAAGATCACTATGCACAATATCAGGGACCGCATGCGGGAGCAGTGCTACCGTATCAGCTTTGGCCACGGCCGCAACAGACAGCAATGCCGTGCCGTTCCAGAGCGGAATGAGCCCCGGTTTTGAAGGGGCCGCGCCGCCGGTAACACGGCATAAAATGCCGTTGACTTCGTCGAAGAAGTAGAGTGTATCGCTCCTTCCCGCACATATGAGTGGATCAATAACGGGATTGAGCCGTGCTTTTACCTGCTGTTCGAGATCGTGAAAGCTGACCATTGGAATGAACTTCGCACCGCTCGACGATGAACGCGCAAGCACGAATCCGGAATCGTGCCGTACCTCCTTCGTGAGCTGGTCGCGTCCATCATCCCAAGTGTACGGCCCGATGAAATTGCCAACGCTGTCCACCACGATCTCTGGTGAGATGTAGCCAGCCGACTCTTTGATCACCTGTATGCCGAGAACATTTCCTGCCTGAATAGATGTCGCGCATTGTTCGCGGCGCCACATCACCAACTTTTTGCCGTCTGGCATTGTCGAGGAATCATATCTCGTATGGAACGACGCCAGTACGCGCAGCGTGTCGCTTCCTTTTGGCCTGGTTGCATATTCAACCTTGACCAGTGGAGCGTAGTGTTCGCGAACAGATGTCCAGTATTGTGGATTGTCAGCCGGGCGTTTGAACCGGAAGGTGACAGTGTCGGGGATTTCGAAGGTTCGTTGCAGGTGGCCCGATACCACCGAGTAATCATAGATCACATTGGGCCGCGGGTCCACAAAGAACAGGTCATCCCCAACGCAGTTGGGAGACTGGGCCGCCAGTATTATGTTCTCCTTTGCTTCCGCAATCCGAACTTCCCAGGCCGGCCGTATCGTTGCTGGCGGCTGAACCTTCCAACGCAAGGCGCTGACAACGGCGGACGACACATAATTGTGCTGAATGTCGGACCAGCGGTACAGGATGGTGCCATCGGCGGCGATCACGATCATGCATGGTGTATCCTGGCGGGCGCCGAGCGCAATTGAGGTGCGTTCGCTCCTGTCCGGGATAATGTTTGGTGGATTGAAGAGCTTCCGCACGGCAGCAATCTCTTCCGGGTACTCCGTGCCTACGAGCACAACAACGTTCACCTTCCACTGCTGTGCGTCTATCTGGCGAACGATGTCGTTGATGGCCGATGCGCAACAGCCTGAGCATTGCTCTGTCGTTGTCGTGAATGCAATTGTCGGGGCTGCTGGATTGAATGGCTTCAATGCCTTCTTCCATTCCGTCAGCACCGTACGCGCGTTGTCTCGGCCGGCATGCTTGGCCCGTGATTGCGCGCGGATATCGCACGGGACAATCAAGAGCAGCACAAGCAGAAGCATCAGAGGATGGCGAGCGATTCCAGGCAAGAAAATTGGCTTCATTGTGTTTTAAGCTATGCATGTGGTAAGGGAAGCGACGGCGTGGAATGGTACCGGCACGCCGGTTATCAGAGCGGAATACATCCTCCCGGTACGGCAGGAGGTGCTTGATTACCGTACCGGGAGTTGATTCGATGCTACGGCGCGTTGTGCCAGGCGTCAAAGTTGGTCTGCGTGTTGCTATCGTCGAACTCCGTGACAACAGCCGATGGGCCATTCACGTAGGCTTCGCAGTTCGTGCAACCGTAGCCTGCCTGTTGTGCCGGGTCATTGGGATCGAAGCCGAATACCCGCGAGTGCGGCGTGCCAGTTCCAACCGATCCAGATGGACAATCGATTTCGGTACGTGAGAACTGATCTTGCCCCGAAAGCGTGGA
>JAFDZV010000006.1 GCA_018266795.1 Bacteroidota bacterium
AGGTAATCAGGTTAAACGTCAATAGTACAGACAAACGCATAGTGGAATCCCTCGCAATAGCTCTCCATCTCTTCGTGATTCACCTGCGCCAGAAACATCATCGTACGTGAGCAAACCGGACAATGCGGATACTCCACATTATCAACCCAAGCAGGTCGCCCCCCAATCTGTGAGAAGGTGGTGGGAAGAAATATGTCCGCAGCTGCAAGCGCGGACCTGCGCCCCGCAGGAACCATGGAGCTTCTCGGAAGTCCGGAATACTCGCCGTCACACGACCAGTAATCAGGAATCACGTTCGCCTGCGACCAGCTTCCGATTCCGTGCTCGTTGAACGTTCCGTACATCGGATCACAGAACATCGCGCATGCTTCGCACGTCACAACCTGAACTCGATCGCAATCATGTATCGCATGCTCGGCACCGGTAAGCTCCGTCAGTGAAACGTCCAAAAGGTTGACCAACGCCTGCCCGCACCACTGGCATGTATCAGCACGATTGGTGATTACCTGAAATCGGTCCGACTCCTCCGCCGTACCTGGATGCAGAGCAACGCAGTCTTGGAAATAGAGATCCCGGCGCTGGTCATCATCGGTGAGTTCCCATCCTGCTACCTGCGGATAGCTTTCATTCGGGATAAATGGCACATCGTACCATGATGGCGGGTTCTTTCTCCATCGTGCAAAGAGTTCCACAACCACGGCGTCCCCGATCCATGCAAGTGCACACCGGATAAACCTCCGGTGCCCTGCATCCCACTCGATCCTCTCGATTAGACTGTCTCGAATTTCCTCGGATGCGTTGCGAAACGCCAAGTATGGCCAAAATGAACCATGATCGATCAGCGCACGAAGCGCATGGTCCATCCGTACATCGGTGAATGCTCCCAGGCAGCCAAGTATCGCCTCCGCCTCGTCATGCCGTTGCGTACCGATCAACGACTGCGCGTACCCTGCCATGCGGAGCTGTTGATCGGGCCGTAGCGTCAGGTAGAGCCGATCCGTTGGAATGGCGCATGGAACCCAGTGAACCAACGGATCGTACTTATGCGGTTTGTGAACCAGCTTCAGCAACTCCACGGGATCGGTAATGCCAGCATAGAGATCGACGCCACGACGATTGGCGAGAACGTCCGCCTCAGATTCGTTGCGCACCGCGGCCCGAACGCATGGCATGCAAAGCCCCCCGGTCCGCTCCGCAGTAGCCGGGAGTATCGTGTTCCTGCAATCCGGTGACGAGCATTCAATCCAATTGGACATACACACTGTTCTCCCGCTATAACCGGCGGACGTTATCACGGAGTTTACTCCGCGATCTCCCTCCGGAGGAAGGGGCCTGAATACAACTCAGGCCCAACGTGCGGCGCATTGTTCCGCCGAGCGGACCATGGTGCCGGCCGGGAACGGCTGCCACGTCGGTATCCGCTCCGCGGTGCCTCCGCAACGATCCTTGGAGGACGTTCACATCCATTGTCATGAGCAGGCATCGACTTCGATCACTCCGGCAAACCCCTCCTCGAGCGACGGTGGCTCCAGTTGATCGCGCACATGCTCGATGACATGCTCCGGCACCCGCTCATCCGGCGGCCGTGCAGCGTTGCGCCGAAGCGCAACTTCGAACGGCGCGTTGATCCACACGGCGACAACCGGCGTTCCGGTCCCGGCTGCCATGCGGAGCGCACGCACACGATGCTTCCGTGAGGGAAGCGCCGCGTCGAAGAAGATCGCGTTCGGCCCCATCAGCCCCGCGTTGCTCCGGACCCATGTGGACTTGCCCGCTCCCTGTAGACCGCAGACCACATAGAGCGTTCCGGCCCCTCCCACTGCCAACAGGCGGGCCGCAAGCTCCGCGTACGCCTGTTCCCACGCCGTTCTCCCCCGCTCCGGCGTGTCGATCCGCCCGGCCGATGTCTGGAGGAAGTGATCCGGATTGATATGGTTGGCCGGAGGCATTCTGCTGGAATCCTAAACGCTCACACTCGTACGGCCGTTACGTAGAACGACTGCGGCAGCCCCGGTGTGTTGCGCGGCATCGACGGGTATGGCCAGCGTCCGTACGAGGCGCCCTCATCGCCCGGCCTGCGCGCGGCTGCATGCCAGCCCAGCTTCTCGAAGAACGATTCGGGGTCGTCCGTTCCGAATTTCCACGGAGCATTCGCGGCCTCGAGGGCGCGAAGCAGCGGCTGCATGAAGGGCGTCTCGAGAAGGCTCCTGCCGGGCATATCGCACACCAGCATGGAGCCCTTTGCGGCAAGAGCGGTACACTGCCGGACAACCCCTGCGGCCTGATCTTCATCCAGATAAGGAAGCAGCCCCTCCACAACCCAGAGCGATTCGCTCTCCGGACGGAAGCCGCTGGCCACCAGCGCTTCGCCGAACGGTGTTGTAAGGTCAACCGGTATCACCTCGCGCGCGCGGGTTGCACGTGCTCCAGCCTCCCGAAGAACGCTCTCCTTGAACTCCAGCACCTCCTCCCGGTCCATCTCGAAGAAGTGCATGTCACCGGGCAGATCCAGTCTGAACGCACGGGTATCGAGTCCGGCTGCAAGCATCACGATCTGCCTGGTCCCTTTCAGCGACGCATCCAGGATCACATCGTCGATGAACCGCGTGCGTATGGCGATGTAGGGATTCTCGGGACTTGTTCCGTCAACGGCCGGCATGCCTGTAGCCGCCGCCATCCGGGCCATGAAATCGAACCCTTCACTCCCTGCCAGCACTTCGGCATAGGGATCGTTGAACAATCTGTCGGGGCGACGGCTTTCGATTGCACGGGCGGCGGCGACCCACCGCGACGTCATCGAAACCGGATCGGATATTGCCATGGTCTCACTCCACGATTGTGTCCGCCTGCAGCAGGCGCTTCCGATGGTTTGCCGCGAGCCGGAACGCCGCGCCGAAAATACAACGGAGAGGGAGTGGTTTTGCTTAACTTGTTCGCCGAACGCTCGATACGCTGAAACGACTCGCACTCCCGGCAATGCCTGAATTCATACATCTGCACAATCACACGCACTACTCCCTTCTCGACGGCGCATGCAAGGTGGATACGCTGGTGAAGGCCGCCGGCGAGAACAGCATGAGCGCGGTGGCGCTTACCGATCACGGCGTCACCTTCGGCGCCATGGAGTTCTACAAGAAGGCTCGGAAGGCAGGCGTGAAGCCGATCATCGGCTGTGAGGTGTACGTGGCGGATGGTCCCCGGTTCGACCGGCAGTTGAATCAGGTAGGCAACAGCAAGAAACGCCGCAACTATTTTCACCTGGTGCTGCTTGCGAAGGATTATCAGGGATACCGGAGTCTGAACAAGCTCACCAGCCGCGCCCATACCGAAGGATACTACTACAAACCCCGAATCGACCGCGAGCTGCTGGAGGAATGCCATGAAGGGCTGATCGCGCTCTCGGCATGCGCGGGCGGCGTGGTCTCCGCTCATCTCGTGAACGAAGATCTCGGCGCGGCGCGCGAGGCGGCCATCTGGTACCGCGAACTGTTCGGGCAGGATTTCTTCCTCGAGGTTCAGGATCACGGCATTCCGGTTGACCGGTACGTGCTGGAAGGGATGCCGATCCTCTCCAAGGAGCTCGGGATTCCGCTCGTTGCCACCAACGACTGTCACTACATACGCAAGGAGCATGCGGTAGCACACAACGTGCTGCTTCATATCCGCGACGCCTCGAAGAACGGCGCGCGAATCGACGTGGAGAACGAGCTTCGCTACGGCACGAAGAACTATTACTTCAAGACTGCCGACGAGATGGCGGAACTCCTGGGCCACTTCCCGGGCGCCATCGAGAACACCATCGCGATAGCCGAACGATGCAATGTGGAGATGCCGAAGGAGCTCTACATGCCGCAGTTCCCCATCCCTGCGGAGTCATCGGCGACCACGCTGGACGACTATCTGCGCGAGATAACGTGGCGCGGCATCGACAGGCGCTATCCCGATGTGACCGAGGATATTCGTGATCGCACGGAGTTCGAGCTGGACGTCATTACCCGCATGGGATACTCCGGCTACTTCCTGATCGTGCAGGACTTCATTCAGGCTGCGCGCGACCGCGGCGTGAGTGTTGGCCCGGGACGCGGCAGCGCGGCCGGCAGCATCGCAGCCTACGCGATGGGCATCACGAATATCGACCCGATCAAGTACGACCTCCTCTTCGAGCGGTTCCTGAACCCGGACCGCGTCTCGATGCCCGATATCGACGTTGACTTCGCGGACGACAAGCGCGAGGCCGTGATCGATTACGTGAAGGAGAAGTACGGGCACGATGCCGTGGCGCAGATCATCACGTTCGGAACGCTCTCCTCGCGCGCCGTGCTGAAGGATGTGGGGCGCGTTCTGGGGATCCCGCTCTCGACGATCAACTCCATCACGGAGAAGATCACGGTGAAGTTCGGGCGCGTGCAGTCGTTGAAGGAGGCGATCGAGCAGAACCCGGAGCTCCGCTGGGTGAAGGACTCCGACGATGCGCAGCTTCACAAGCTGATCGAGTACTCGCAGGTGCTGGAGGGATTCTGCCGCAATGCCTCGCTGCATGCGGCCGGCGTGGTGATTGCTCCGGGCCCGCTGGAGGAATACATCCCGCTCTACAAGACTCCGGACTCCGGCCTGGCATCGCAGTACACGATGAACGACCTGGAGGACGCGGGCCTTCTGAAGATGGACTTCCTGGGCCTGCGTACGCTGACGATCATCGTGAACACGCTGGAGCTGATCAGGCAGCGGCATGGAATCGAGATCGACATCGATGCGATCCCGATGGATGATGCGAAGACGTACGAACTGGTTGGCAAGGGGGCTACCACTGCCGTGTTCCAGTTCGAATCTCCCCCCATGCAGGAGTATCTGAAGCAGCTCAAGCCGAGCGTGCTGGACGATCTGATCGCCATGAACGCTCTGTACCGGCCGGGTCCGATGGACAACATCCCGGACTTCATCGACCGGAAGTGGGGGCGCAAGCCGATCGAGTACCTGCATCCGATGCTCGAGCCGATCCTGGGGAAGACGTACGGCATCTGCGTCTACCAGGAACAGATCATGCAGATCGCTCAGCAGCTTGGCGGCTTCACGCTCGCACAGGCCGATACGCTTCGCCGCGCGATGGGCAAGAAGCAGATCCAGTACATGGAGCAGATGAAGGAGATCTACTTCGAAGGCTGCTCGAAGAACGGGATCGACAAGAAGACGGCGAACGAGATCTGGGACATGATGGTGAAGTTCGCCGACTATGGCTTCAACAAGAGCCACTCGGCGGCATACGCCTACGTTGCCTATCAGACGGCCTGGCTGAAGGCGAACTACATGGCGGAGTTCATGGCCGCCAACATGACGGCGGAATCGGGCGATCTGGCGAAGGTGGTGAAGCTGATCGACGAGTGCCGGAAGTTCGACATCAAGGTGCTTCCGCCCGATGTGAACGAGTCCATGGTGGACTTCTCGGTTTCCGACCAGGGCATCCGCTTCGGCATGGCGGCCATCCGCAACGTTGGCGCAACGGCAGTGGAGGCGATCCTGAAGCAGCGCCGCGCGGACGGCAACTTCGTCTCGCTCTTCGACTTCGCGCGCCGGATGGCGGGCAATCAGTTGATAAACAAGCGTCTGCTGGAGAGCCTTATCCTCTCCGGCGCGTTCGACTCGATGCACGCGAACCGGCAGCAGTGCTGGGCCGCAATCGATGCCGCGCTTCAGTACTCGAACGCCTGCGCAGCCTCGGCCGCATCGGGGATGGACTCCCTCTTCTCGCTCGGCGACGATTCGCCCGGCGTGTCGATACCGGAACCGCGCATGCCGACCGTGGAGGACTGGCCGCAGCTCGAGAAGCTGAGCCGCGAGAAGGAAGTACTGAACTTCTACGTGAGCGGCCATCCGCTGGAGCAGTACGAGCTTGATGTGGAGTCGTTCGCACAGATCAAGCTGGGGGAGGTGGACGAGACCACGGACCTCGGCTCGCCGGTGCGTGCGTGCGGTATCATCTCCGCCATTCGCACCAAGCTGGACAAGCGCGAGAACCAGATCGCGTTCGTGACGATCGAGGATTTCACCGGCAAGGCGGAGTGCATCTTCTGGAGCGATGCCTATCGGAAATTCGCACCGATGCTGAGCGTTGGTGAGATCGTCTTCATCAGCGGCCGCGCGGAACTCAACGGCGCGGACGGCGTCAAGATCATCTCCGACGATGTAGTGCCGATTGCGCAGGCGCGCGCGCGCTTCGCGAACGCTCTTGCCGTTGATGTACAGCTGGACCGCGTCGGAGCCGATGCGGCGCAGCGGACATACGATCTGTTCAAGCACAATCAGGGGGAGATGCAGTGCATCTTCCGGATCTACAGCGAAGAGCGCGAATTGGTTGGCCGCATGATCTCCAAGCGGTACATGATCACGCCCACCACCGACCTGCTGGATGGGCTGGTGGAGATCTACGGCCGGCAGTACGTGCGGCTGATCGCGAAGTAACAGCGCGGCGCGGCCCCGTCCGCTCCGCGCCCTTGCCGGCCTGCGGCGCTCCCGCGGCCGGCCTTCACCGCGCAGGGGATTCACTGCGCGAACGTTGCACCCTCGTACCTCGATGTGATGATCGAACATACCGGAATCGATTCCCGCCGTCTCTCCCGTCGCGCGAACGCCATCGGTGAATCGACAACGCTCGCAATCGCCGCCGAAGCCAAGCGCATGCAGGCAGACGGGATCCACGTGGTCTCCTTTTCCACAGGTGAACCGGACTTCCCGACGCCGGAGCTCGTGAAGCACGCCGGGATCGAGGCGATTGAAGCGAACTTCACGCGATACGTGCAGGCCGAAGGCATTCCGGAACTGCGGCGTGCGGTGGCGGAGAAGTTCCGCACGCTGAACGATATCCAGACGGACCCGCAGCACGTGCTGATCTCGGCCGGCGGCAAGCAGTCGCTCGCCAACGCGCTGCTCGCGGTTGTGGACGAAGGCGACGAGGTGCTTCTTCCTACTCCCTACTGGACAAGCTATCCCGATCTGGTGAAGATCTCGGGCGGAGTGCCGGTGCTTCTGAAAACCACGGTGGGCGATCGCTACAAGATCACGCCCGCACAGATCCAGGCAGCACTCACACCACGCACACGCGCAATCATCCTGAACACTCCCTCCAACCCCACCGGCGTTATGTACACGCGTGAGGAGATCGAGGCGATCGGGCGCGTGATCGCGAACGCGGGCATCTACGTGATCGCCGACGAATTGTACGAGCGGATCGTCTTCGACGGCCGCCGGCACTTCTCGATCGGCTCCATGCCGGAGCTTCGCGACCTGGCCGTCACCGTGAACGGCGTATCGAAGGCATATGCGATGACCGGCTGGCGCATCGGCTACATGTGCGGCCCGGCCGACGTGATCGCAGCCGCCGCGCGGCTCCAGAGCCAGATGACGTCGCATCCCTGCACCATCAGCATGAAGGCAGCATACGCCGCGTTGACGCGTGTGACCGACGAGGTGGAGACGATGCGCGCTGCGTTCCAGCGCCGGCGAGATCTTATCTCGGGGCTGATGCAGGAGATCCCCGGCATCTCCTTCCCGCATCCGGACGGCGCGTTCTATCTCTTCGTGGACGTCTCCGCACATCTCGGCGAACGATTCGCTGCCGACACGGACCTCGCGCGTTACCTGCTTCAGGAGCATCACATCGCAACGGTTCCCGGCTCGGCATTCGGTGACAGCACGGCAATCCGTCTCTCCTACGCATGCTCCGATGAGGACATCGTGGAGGGAGTGGCAAGGATCAGACGCGGGCTGTCGTAGCGCCCGGCTGAAACGGCAGCGGCGACGCGGCCGCCTGCGACAACGAAGATGCCGGGCCATCGATGCGCCACCGCATCGGTTGTGCAGGCACGGGCTATCGCAGCACGATATGTGGAGCTTCGCAACGAACCGGCCAACCGGAAACAACCCATCAACATGGCCGTCGGACGGCCGGCAATCTGAACGGTACACAATCAGAACGGTAATGAGGAACAGCACGCCCCCGAGGATTCCTGTACGTATTGCCTTGACGGTACCCGCCCTGGCGCTCGCAGCCGCGGAGGCCGCGCAGGCACATCCCTTCCACTCATCGCAGCCTGCGATCGTCGCCGGAGCGATGCATCCGTTCACCGGACTCGATCATCTGCTCGCGATGATCGCCGTCGGCATCTGGGCATCGCAGATGGGTGGCCGTTCGCGATGGATGGTGCCCCTGGCGTTCGTATCGGTAATGGCGCTCGGCGGAGCGCTCGGCGCGGCCGGCATCGGGCTGCCGTTCGTTGAACAGAGCATCATCGGTTCGGTGTTGATCCTCGGGGTGGTGATCGCCGCTGCGGTTCGCCTGCCGCTTGGCGCAAGCATCGCAATCGTGGGGCTGATGGCGCTTGCACACGGCCATGCACATGGCGCCGAGATGCAACCCGGCACTTCGGCCGGCATGTATGCAGCGGGCTTTATCGTCGCGACGGCGGCGCTTCATTGCGCAGGCATGTGGGCGGCGACGCTGCTTCAACAGCGCGCAGGCAGTTTGCTGGTGCGCTGGAGCGGCGCCGCGATTCTGGCAGCAGGCTGCTGGCTGGCATTCGCGTAGGTGGCTGGTCAGTGGTCAGTGGTCAGTGGTCAGTAGTCAGTAGTCAGTGGTCAGTGGTCAGTGGAAAATACAACCGTCTCCAACTGACTACCAACAACTAACGACTGACTTACTCTTTCCCTCCCAGACCGATGTTCACGTTGAAACCGCGCCGGTCGATGTTGTAGAGCAGGCGCCGGACGGCCTTGAGCGTGCTGTCGATCTGGTTGGAGAAGGTCTCGTCGTAGAGGAGCTTCGACACGGCGCCCTTGCCGTTCCGCACGTCGTTGATCACCATCCCGACACTTGTCACAAGCGAATCGGCATGGGCAAGCGTCCCCTGCAGCTTCTGAAGCGTGACCTTCGCATCGCCGCTGATGTTGGTTGTCGCGGCGAGCAGTGTATCGAGCGTTGGCCTGGTTTCGGCGATGATGGCGCGCAGATCGGTAACGGCGTGGTCCGCATTGCCGATGATGCGATCGATCGCCGCACGGTTCCCGACAACGAGATCGCGGGCGGCGGCGCTGCCGCTCTGGAGGTTGGCGAGCGTGCTGGCAATCTGGCCCTTGAACTCGGGCGTGCCCACAACGGCATTCAATATCCCGACGATCGAGTCCACCCGCGCCAGCATGCCGGGAAGCGCCTTGGTCACATTGCCGAGATCGGAAAGCAACGCGGTGATGTCCCCCCGCACCTCACCGTTGATCACGGCATTCTCCGGAAGTGTTGCGTCGGCCTTTCCAGGCACCACGCCGATTACCTTCCCTCCGGTCAGCTCCTGCATGGTGAGGAATGCCTGCGCATCGCTCTTCAACGGGATCGAGTTCTCCACCACCGCCGTCACCGTAACGCCATCGGCTCGCGCATCGAGGGCGGTAACGCTCCCCTTGCGTACGCCGTTCAATGTCACCGGCGCCCCCACATCGAGTCCTGCGGCATTCGGGAAGTTCATCCTCACCACGCGGTTGCTGACGCCCAGCCCCGCCCCTTTTCCCCAGATGATTCCTCCCACCACGATCACGATTGCAAACACCGTGGCCAGACCGACGCGGATCTCATGTTTTCTGGATGCTGTCATCGAATGTCAACACGGTTGAACGCCGGAAATATTGAGCGGTCCCGGCGAATAGGGAAAGATAGCCCGATGGATTGTCCGCGAGAGAATATGAACCGGAGTCGGATGGCACCTCCCGCATGGCGATTGCATCCCGATTCCGGGGCTGCAAGGCCATCGGTTCAGTGCGATGACACGATCGCCCACGCATCGTAACCGGCGGCATGAAAACGCCGATAGCCTCAACAAAGACCGGTTGCTTCGTTGAGGCTATCGCGAGAACTCTCGGGCATTCCCGCGGCGAGCCAATCAACTCCGACGTGCGGAGCAATGCGACCCGATCGTGCGGGAATCGTAATTCGACGAGGCGTAGAGTGAGAGAGCGTTCAGACTAGAACGGCAGGTCGTCATCGAAACCGCTGTCGCCCGAAGAGGACGCGGTTGCATTCTGCGGCGCGGGAGACGGGCTCGACGCGTGGTTGCTGCGCGAACCGCCTCCTCCGCCACTCTCTCCGTCGCCGCCGCGACCGCCATCGAGGAAGGCGAAGTCGCTCACGTTGATCTCCGTGATGTAGCGCGTCTGCCCCTCCTTGTCCTCATACTTGCGCGACTGGATTCGACCTTCGAGATAGATCTGGCGCCCCTTCTTCATGTACTGGGCGATGATCTCTCCCGGCTTTCCCCAGACAACGATGTTGTGCCACTCGGCACGCTCCACCGTATTGCCGTCGCGATCACGATAGCTCTCATCGGTCACCACCTTGAAGGTGCAGACGGGCTGCCCATTCTGCGTGTATCGCAGTTCCGGATCGTTCGGCTGAATGTGGCCGATCAGCATGACCTTGTTCAGTCCACGTGCCATGACGATAGTCTCCTGATTTGGTGAGCGTTGAACACTACTATAACGGTGCGACCATCGGCGTGCAGATGGGAGCCATGACGCTTCGTGGGTACGAATATAGTGTCAACGCTGTGAGCGATCAACTGCGCGCGTCCTCCGGCCGTCTACAACGAAGGCGCCGCCCCCTTGCCGGGCGTCCATGCGCGGGCCGGCAGAGGGCCTTCCGGCCGCATTGCAGCCTGCAGGCGGCTTTCACGCCGTGAAATCGAAAAAATTTGTTGTCTGCGACTCGATGACGCTGTATTTTTCTATCCAATCACGTGATACCGTTGCTCAAGACCCCGACATCACTGTTCATCTCCAGATACCATAGCAACACCCTTTACGGTGATCTCGCACTCAACCCTCTCTCTACGTCGTTACCCAATCCCTGGAAACTATCGCTGAATGATGCGGAGTTATTGCGTTCCCGCAATCACTCCGATCGCAATACCCGCATCCGTTTCAACATGAAGGATCATTCTGTATGAGCACTGGTGGAGATAAGTATAAGGGCAATCCAGTTCAGTGGCTGGTGTTCTTCGCGTTCCTGGTTTTCTTTACCTGGGCCTTCCAGTCCTGGGCGATAACGCCGGCCTTCCGCACTGCCATGATCAGCCTGTTTGCCACCCCATCGGCACACAAGAAGGCGGAATCTGGAGCCTCTGTTGTGGAAACAGATGACTTCGTGCTCGATATGTCGAGCAATACCAAGAAGGTCGATGCCAACGGCAACGGCTACGACAAGGACAGTGGCGAATGGATCATCCGCGCCGAACGTCTCGGTGAGGAAGCCATTCACATTCAGCCATGGGTGACCTTCGGCATCTTCTCCCTCTTCTTCGGCTTCATTGTTGCCGTGATTGCCACGGCGATGCTGCCCCGTCCCATCGGCTACATCTCGAACAAGATCGAACGAGAGATCGACAACACGATCAATCGGATCGATGAGCAGACGGGCGACAAGATTTCCCGCGAAGAGATCGAGCGTATCACCGCTGCGAACTCGCACGACGATCTCAGCCCGATCGAAAAGCAGTTCGGCCCGGTGATCGTCAGCGAAATCGAGGATGTTCGCCAGGCCCGGAAGTGGCAGCGTGCCAAGCCGCTCGTCTTCAAGGGCTTGCGTCTGTACATGACTCGTCACTTCGCCGAGCAGTACGCGAACAATGTACAGGGCTTCGCATACGGCGGTGCCGCCATCCTCATCGTCATCATCGGTATCCGCGGTCTGAAGTTCATTCCGCCAACGCAGCCGTCAATCCTGCTCGCAGCCATCACGCTGGAGTTCTCGATGCTCACGCTGCTTGCGGTAACGCTCTTCTACACCGAGGAAGAACAGCGCATGGACAAGCTGATGCGCAACCTGGAGGAGAGCTCCGAGGGGCAGAAGTACGAGCTCATCAATCTCGTGCGCACCTCGCAGCAGCAGCAGCGCGATCTGGCCGCCATGGTGGACTACATCCAGCGCCAGACGGACAACCTGCAGCGCATGGCCGACGCACTTACCGGCGCCAATCGCGAGTACATCATCCAGGTGGCTCAGCGTGCCGTGACCGAGTATATCACTGCCGAGACCAGCCGTGAGATCACCGAGAAGGTGATTCGCGAGAAGGTGGATGCAGCGCTCGCCAACATGTTCGGCAAGCAGCAGCAACTTGGCGAGTAACGTCGCCCGGTACGGCCGTTCAGTAAACAGTATGGGATCGTCCGCGCGTCATGCGGGCGATCCCATTGCATATCTACCCGGCGCGGTCCGTATCGCGCGAGCTCCGGTGTGACAGTGAACCTTGGCGTACAGTAAACTCCGTCCTACGGAACGATCGCCTCCACACTCCCCTGCTCCATCCACCGCACACTCTCCACTCGGCGAAACCATGTCATCTGGCGTTTGGCATAGCGCCTCGTGGACTGTTGAATCAGCGCCGTCATCGCATCGCGATCCAGCTCGCCGCGCAGGTGACGAATGGCCTCGGCATAACCAACCGTGCGAAAGCCCGGCGCATCCGCCCGGTAGCCCGCCGCCAGAAGCGCGCGCACTTCGTCCGGCAACCCATCGGCGAGCATCCGGTGTACGCGCGCATTGATGTTCGCATACAGCAGTTCGCGTGGCGGAGCAATTCCGAAGTAGGCAGGCACGAAGCCGGCCGCAGGCAGCCCCTCGGCAACGAGCCAGGAGCTGTACGGCATCCCGGTCTGGTAGTAGCAGCCGAGCGCTCGAAGCGTCTTCACGTGATTGTTCGGTGAGTGCGCCGCCGCGGCCTGCGGGTCGATGCGCATCAACTCCTCGTACAGCGCCGTGTAGCCCTCTCGTTCGCCTCGTTCGGCAAGCCGTTTCAATACCGTCTGGTCCGCCGTGGGAGCGCTCAACCCTTCGAAGAGCGCCTTGATGTAGAAGCCCGAACCGCCCACGATCAACGGCACGCAATCCCGTTCGAGAATGCCGGCGATACATGTACGGGCCTCGGCGGCGTAGCGCCCGGCGGAGTAGAGCGTGTCCGGCGTTACGATGTCGATGAAGTGGTGCGGTGCAACGGAGCGTTCCTGTGCGGAAGGCTTGGCCGTACCGATATCCATTCCAATGTAGATCTGGCGCGAGTCCGCTGAGACGATCTCCACGCGCTCCGAAGCGTGCGCCTGGGCCAGCTCCAGCGCAAGCGCGGTTTTGCCGGAGCACGTGGGCCCCAGAATCACCGGCACAATGGGCAGGCCGGATTCCCTATCCCTGCGGCGCAGCGTCATCGCGCTCCCAGGCGTTGCGTCCGATCAGCGGCACGAACTTGTACTCGCCGTAATCGAACACGTCATACTGATTCGTGTCTCCAATCTTCACCACCACCTGCATGTTCTGCTGCTCGCGCCCGCCGATCGGGATCACCAGACGTCCGTCCGGTGCAAGCTGGCGAAGGAGTGCGGACGGAATCTCCGGAGCACCGGCGGTGACAACGATGCGATCGTACGGCGCGAACGCGCTCCAGCCAACCGTTCCGTCACCGAGATGCGTGGCGACATTGCAGCCGATGCGCTCGAGCGTCTGCCGGGCCGCGTGAAGAAGATCGTAGTGACGTTCGATGGTGAACACCTTCAACCCGAGCATCGCCAGCACGGCGGCCTGGTAACCGCTTCCGGTTCCAATCTCGAGCACTCTCATGCCAGGCTCCGCCTGGAGAGCCTGCGTCATGATCGCCACCGTGTATGGCTGCGAGATCGTCTGGCCGCATGCAATGGGAAGGGCACTATCCTCGTACGCACGGTGTTTGAATGCGGTGGGTACGAACTCCTCACGCGGCACCATGGCGATGGCGTGAAGCACGCGTTCGTCCGTAATGCCGCGCTCCCGCAGATGGTCGATCAACTCGGCGCGTGCTGATGCGGTTGAACTCATCCGTGCAGGTATCCTGTTCTGTGTAGAATGCATTTGGGGGATCAAGCGGCCGGCTTCGAACGTTTCGGCCTGCGCTCCGCCGCAACTCGATCCTTCTCTGGTCCGAGACGCGTAGACATTGCACGCACTGTCCGCCGGTCCTTTCTGTTCAGCATCACCTCGAGCGCCTGCAGCAGCGAGAGCCTGAGCGCGTCGAGCGATTGGTTGTAGTAAAGCGTTCCTTCGTTCGCGAAGCTGATGCTGCCGGTCTCCTCGCTGATGATGATCACGAACACATCCGCCTGCTCGCTGATGCCCAGCCCGGCACGATGCCGTGTGCCGAGATGCACGTCCGCAATGCGTGTCGCCGCACTGAGCGGCAGGATCACGCGGGCGGAACGGATCTGTTCGCCGCTTACAACAACGGCGCCATCGTGCAGCGGCGATTTGGGATTGAAGATGGAGACCAGCATCTCCTTGGAGAGCCGGGAGTCCAACGGTACGCCGGTATCGAACGTCAGCGAGAGATCGGTGGACCGCGTGATCACGATCAGCGCACCGAAGCGGCGCAGCGAAAGATCCTCCGAAGCGCTCAGCAGCTCATCCACCGCCTGATTGACATCGTAGCGGGGATAGGTCGTGAACAACCCGTTGCGCCCCAGCATCAGAAGGATCCGCCGCAGCTCGGGCTGGAAGAGGATGATCAGTGCGATCACCCAGAAGTCGCTCACGGTCTTCAGCAGCCAGCTGAGCAACTTCATGTTGAGCGTCTGGCTCACGAAGCTGACAGCCGCGATCAGCAGCAGGCCGATGAAGATCTGCCCGGCGATCGTTCCGCGCATCACGCCATAGAGACGGTAGAGCACGTAGGCAACGATCGCAACGTCCACCAAGTCGATGAGCGTTACCCGCAGGAAGGCGATCTGGAACAGCAGAGGATTCGGCATGAGGTGTAATCAAAGGCTGCCGCATTGCACAGTACCAACCGAACTACCGCGACGCCCCGCTCCGGCCCGAACGCCGATGTTTCCATGGCCTCACGAGGGATGGCATGCCGCTTCAAGGCACAGGGTTCAGCACCTGTTGCGGCCGCGAACGAATGCCCCCCATGCCATCGAGCAGTGACCAGTCCAGCGCATTCAGAATGCCGGTCTTGATGGGACGCTTCTCATCCCAGAAGATGAGCGAGCGAAGCAACCGTTGCGCCGGTTCCGATTGCAATCGCGCAAGCGTGTCGCGTGCCTCCGCCTCGTCATCGAACGAAACGTAGTAGACCGTGTCGTCGAACATCACCGGGCGCCCTTCAATCGGCGGCTGCAGGCGGAAGCTCAACGTCTTGTACAGACTGCAGATGGCAATGCGCCAAGGACGAAAGGCATAGTCGCCCACGCCGAAGATGGAGTATCGCGGGTTCTTCAGATAGATAATGCTGCGCCGCGCATCCAGAGCACCGGCATGACCTTCAAGATACGCCCACGTGCGAGGCGCGCGGTCGCGAATCGGGTCCGTCGGCTCGCCGACCTGGCGCTGCGGAACGAGCATGTACGTTCCGCGCCACGCCTTCCCGCTCCCGATGTCGGAGCCCTTCATCATCGGGAAGAGATAGGTCTCCTCGAGGTCGACGATCTCCCCGCCGCCGTTCACGAGCCCCGCATCGGTACGCCGGAGCTCCATCACCTGCGACGCATCGTGCTTGATGCCGGAGCGCCACTTCTGCGGGCTGTGCCCCATGAGGAACGCATGCGACTCGAAGGCGGCCATATCTCCCACCGCAAACCCGGACCGATGCCCAACGCGGTGCCCCGTCGGGGCCGAAAGACTTTCAAAGACCGTGTAGTCATACTCGACGCGCGCGGGATTGTCCGTCAGCCGAACAACCAGCAGGCATGCATCAACCGCCGCGCCGAACTCGCGTTTCGCGTCGATCGAATGGAGCGATGAGGTCTCGATCAGAACCCCACGCTTCCGCGCGTACGCCAGAACTTTACGCGCCACGGCCGTCTTCACCAGCATTGCGATATCGCCCGAACGCCCGCTGAACCATCGCAGTATCTCCAGCAACATCCACTCGGAGATATCGAAGTTGGACTTGCCGCCGATCGCGTCGAAGCCCACGCGGTTCATAAAGTTGGACTTCGCCGGGAGATTGGCCCCGCCAATCGCTCCAATGGCGGCGTTCGTAACCCATGGCAGGTTGCCGAGGACGAGAAGGTTGCCGGCCATCGACGACAGATTGTTTCCCCAGTCCATGCCGAAGAAGTCCGCCTCCTCCAAACGCACCCGATGCGCTTCGCCACGGGCGCGGAGGCGGCTCCGCAGTTCATCGACATGCCGACCGTTGCAGTCGAGGCCGAACACGCTGCCCGCGGCCGGGAATGTATCCAGCGCAGCCAGTACGAACGCTCCAACGCCGCACGTCGGCTCGATCACGGAATCGGGTTGAATGCCGAACTCCTCAAGCAATCTGCATACGTCGTATGCCAGGCGCGGCGGCGTTTGGAAGTCTCCGAACTCGATGCGCCTTGTACGATCGCTCATCAATGATATGAGGTAGGAACTATGAGATACGACAAATCTCCCGGAGACGGCGCTTCACAGGTTACCCTATGATCCTCGCGGATCTCGATGGACTGCTTCGCAGCCGAGATGCGGCACTCGTATTTCATATCCCATATCTCCGGAACTCTCACACTCCGCCGGTAACGCCGTGATCCTCGTATGCCTTGATGATCTCCTTCACCAGACGATGCCGCAGGACATCCGCCTTGTCGAAGTAGACGAAGCCGATCCCCTCGATGCCGCGAAGGATCCGTTCGGCCTGCACCAGTCCGCTCTCCACATTCTTCGGAAGATCGATCTGTGTCAGGTCGCCCGTGATGATTGCGCGGCTGTTAGCGCCGATGCGCGTCAGGAACATCTTCATCTGCATCTGCGTGGCATTCTGCGCCTCGTCGAGGATGATGTAGGCGTTGTTGAGCGTACGGCCGCGCATGTATGCAAGCGGCACCACTTCGATGCCGCGCTTCTCCATCATCGACTTGAGCTTCTCCGACGGGATCATGTCATCCAGCGCATCATACAGCGGACGAAGGTAGGGATCGATCTTCTCCTTCAGATCCCCCGGCAGGAAGCCCAGGCTTTCCCCGGCTTCCACGGCCGGACGTGCAAGCACCAGTTTGGTGACCTCCCGGTTGCGGTACGCTGCAACGGCCATCGCCACGGCCAGGTATGTCTTGCCGGTGCCCGCAGGCCCAACGGCAAAGACGATATCGTTCTCGCGCACGGTGCGATAGTATTCCTTCTGCTTCTCTCCGCGCGCCTTCACCACATTCTCCTTCGCGAAGAGAATCACCTCGTCCAGATCCTGCCCCTGCAGCTGGGCATCGGCGCGGCCGCCACCAACCAGATCGATGATTGTCTCGACATCCTTCGGCACCAACGATCCGTTCCGCTGCACCATGTAGATCATCTCGTTGATGATCTTCTCGATCGCCGCGGTCTCCGCCGGCTCGCCGCGCAGGAGAACCATGTCACCACGCACCGTGATGGTGGTATCGAAGCGGCTCTCGAGAACGGAGAGATTGGCATCGTTGAAGCCGAGGAAGGCCAGCAGATCCAGGTTTCCAAGCTTGATCTTCTTTTCAACTATTTCCATGCCGCCAAAGATAGGAAGATGAGGGTTAGGTGAGTCCGGTGTTGTGCGTTGTTCCTGGTCACGGGTCAGTCGTCACGGGTCAGTCGCGAGCATTGTGCCTACTAACTACTAACTACTGACTACTGACTACTGACTACCAACAATGCAAAGCCCGTCGGGCACCGAGGCACCCGACGGGCTGAATCGCAACGTCAAGCGTGCTACTGCGCGCTATTACTTCTTGTTGCCGCTGCCGGCCTCCTGCTGATCCACCTGCTGCGTGCGCTCGGAAGCGACACGGCGGGCGGCAGCTGCTGCAGCTACGCGCTTGCGACGATAGTAGAGGCGCTCTGCGCGAAGTTCATCATCGCTCTTCGGACCGGCCGCCGGGATCGCGAGCTGCTGTCCCGGGTAGATCAGGTCCGGATTCCTGATCTGGTCCCGATTCGCCATGTAGATCTTCGGCCACATGCGCGGATCGTTGTAGGTCTGATCCTTGCCCGCGATGTTCCAGAGGCAGTCGCGATCCTTCGCCCACGTGCCAACCGTGTAGCTTCCGCTGCTGGCCTTCGGCACGCGATCGTAGATGCGCCTGATCATGCCGGCGATGTCGATGATCTTGTTGTAGAACTCCGGCAACAATGCCAGCTTCTCCTTGCGCATGCCGTTGAGCTGCGTCTCCAGGGTCTTCACCTCGGGGATCAGAGGAGCAAGCTGATCGTTGCTGGTGCGATCGATTTCGCGAACCCGGCTCTCGATGCGCCCAAGGCGCTCACGGAAGTCGGCCACGCTGGCGTCGGTTGCACCAAGCAGCGCATAGATGTCGTCATTGCACTTCTTGGCGTCGTTCATCAACTGGGTCAACTGCGTGTTGAGCTGCGTCGTTGCACTGTTGGCAGCGTCGTACTCGCTCTGCAATGCGTTGACCTTGTTCGTCCACTCGGCGATGCGAATGTCGGCCTCGGACTTGGTGAGGTCTTCGTCGCGCTTGTTGGGGTCCACCGGCTGCGCAAGCATCGGGGTCACCACCAGAACAGCCGCCAACGAAAGAAGGAATGTCTTCATGAGATAATGTCTCCAGGAATTGGCTTGTTCATGAGATGTTGATCAACGACGCGGCCTCGAGCCGGTCGGTGCGGGTGGAGGCGCCGAAAGGGTGTCCTTCCAGTCGGGCCACACATCAGGCCACTGCGCAAGCTTGCTCTGGACAAAAGCCTTGTCCTTCGCACACTTGTCCAGTTCCGCACGTCGAGCGTTCACCTCGTTCTGAAGACGGCTCTGCTCATCCTTCTTGGCACGGATCTGCTGAGTAAGCGTCTGCTCCTTCTGACGCAGGTCGCGAAGCTTCGCAAGCTGCTCATCGGTAATCTTGCTCGAGCAACTCGCCAGCGTTGCCATACTGACAACTGCCATTACGAGCGCTCCGTACCGCACTGCATGTTTCATCAAGATTCCTCCTCAATTAGGGATCGGATGTATACGAGTCTCAGGATATCACTGATTGCTGGAATCACGGGAACGATGAAAGTTTGCTTCATCCGTACGGAACATCTGCAACGAGTCATGGAGGGGAGCATCGCGTCTGGCGTGAATCGCCATAACCCTGGTCATGACGACGAACGCTCCAAGTTATCAAAAAAGCCGAATCATTCCAGCATCACAATTGGACAAACGTAGCGTTTGCGACGGAAGTTAGTGCCTTCCGTGGTCGGAATGCCTTCCAGAAGGGTATCACATCGTAATGCGACATATCGGAAACCGAACGATTGTGGCAGCTCCCCCGAACATGCTCGGAAACGATGGCGGCAATTGCCCCTATTCATATCGCAATGCGTCGATCGGATCCAGACGCGAGGCCTTCCAGGCGGGATAACTGCCGAACAGAAGGCCGATCATCGTGCATGCCGCAATGGCACCCGCGGCCCACTGCCACGGGAATGGAACGGTAGCATCCATCGCGGCGGCAAGCCCGACACCCCCCAACAACCCCAGCCCGATCCCAATGAACGCACCAAGCTGGCAGATTGTTATCGCCTCGATGATGAACTGGGAAAGAATGTTCCCGCTGGTGGCGCCGATCGCCTTGCGGATGCCGATCTCACGCGTCCTCTCCTTTACCGAAACCAGCATGATATTCATGATCCCCACCCCCGCCGCAACCAATGCTATGATTCCGCAACCCAGTCCGAAATACGATACGTACTTCGTAAGGCCGCTGAACGTGTCCATGATCGATTCGTTCGTGCTGATCTCGAAATCGTTCTGCTCCCAGGACTCCACGCCGCGCAGTGCCCGGAGAATCCCGACGGTCTGCCCCAGAACATTGTCGAACTCCTTCGTGGAGGGAGCCCTCACGTGGATATAGACGGAGGATTCCCACTCGTCGAAGAAATACTTCATGGCGCTCGTTATCGGCACCAGCACCACGGCATCACGGCTCTGCCCGAAGATGGCTCCCTTGGGGGCGAAAACACCCACAACCGTGTACCGGTGGCCGTTCAGCGTCAGCGACTTGCCCAGAGGCGCCTCGTCCTTGAAGATCTTGTGGGCGATCTCGTCGCCGATCACCGCCAGATCGCTCCCGAACTCCACATCGGCGTTGGTGAGATTCCGTCCCGATGCGAGATCGTAATCCGACAGAGTCATCCAGGCATCGTCGCTTCCATAGACGAAGACGTTCGGATCGGTGGAGTTGCCATCGTGCTTCGCAACCACCCCCATCGTCTGATTCTGAAGGCTCACCATCTCGGCGCTCGTAAGGCGCTTCTGGAGCTCCTGCGCCTGACGCACGGTGATATCCTTACGGTTGCGGTAGCGGCGCCAGCTGTCGCCGAAGTTGATCACCGGAGTGCGCGAGATCAGAAACGACGTGCTGCCGAAGGACTCCAGCTGCTTCTGCAGCTTGCCGTCCAACGCGCCAACGGCGGCTGCAACTCCCACGATGGCAAAGACGCCGATCGCCATGGAAAGGAGCGTAAGCGATGCCCGCAACTTGTTTGCGAGGATCGACTGTATGGCCATTCGAATTGGTTCGTAGAAATGCACGTCGAGTCTCCGAACAAAGAACCGTTCGAGGTTGCTGCGTGAGGCAGTGGCTGGTGGTTCGTGGTCAGTTGCAGTGACATGATCTCCTGACAACTGACAACCAACTACTGACTGACCTCCCTACTCCGCCCGCAGAGCCTCCACGGGATCCATGCGCGCGCCGCGGAACGCAGGGATGATCCCCGCCAGTACGCCCACGATTACTGAAACGATGATCGCCACAACGATCTGCGAGAACGGTAGCGTGGAACTGAGGAACGTCATGCCGGCCTGTTCCTTCAGAACCTGCGAGCCGATCAGCGCAACGATCGATGTGAAGATGAATGCGATCAGCGACCCCGTAAGACAGAGGAACACGGCCTCCACCAGGAACTGCATGAGGATGCTGCGGCGCGTGGCGCCCAGCGCCTTGCGCACGCCGATCTCCTTGGTACGCTCGGTCACGGAAACGAACATGATGTTCATGATCCCGATGGAGCCCACGAGAAACGAGAGGCCGGTCATCGCGATGCCGACGCCGAAGACGATAACGCGCAGCTGATCCATCTGCTGGCGGAACTCCTTCTGTTCGTTCACCGCGAAGTCGTTCTTCTGCTCGGGAGCCAGCGAGCGCACCTCCCGCATCACACCGATTGCTTCGTAGCGCACATTCTCCAGCTTGTCCGCTCCACCGGCCTTCACGCAGATCGTGAGGTCGCGGGCCTTCGAGAAGAGCCCGAAGAATCGCCGCAACGGAATGATGATCTGGCGATCCAGGAAATCGGCGCCGAGCGCACCGCGCTTCGGCATCGTTCCCACCACGAGAAACGGCATCCCTTCGATGCGGATCGTCTTGCCGATCGGGTCCACGTTCGGAAACAGGTTCTCCTCGATCTGCTGCCCAAGCACGGCAACAGGAAGCGCGTTCTCGTCCTCGATCTCGTTGAAGAAACGTCCGCGCGCAATCGCATCGCCGACGACGTGCGAGTACTCGAAGCCGGCGCCCATGATCACTGTGCCGTTCATCTGCAGGTCGCCGAACTGCACCTTCTTCGCGCCGGCATCCGCAGTTGGCACAACGTACTCCGCCGTCCGCATCCGCTGCTTGAACTGCTGGTACTGGTTGAAGCTGATATCGGCACGATTGCGCGAGGCAAGCCAGTTCTCGCCCGTCCAATCCCACTTCGCAACGTAGAGCACATCGTCGCCGAAGATCGAGAGCGTCTGCTCCAACGCACTGTCCAGACCGGCGAGGAACCACCCCATCATCAGCACGGTTCCGATGCCGATCACAACGCCGAGCGTTGTCAGCACCGCGCGAAGCTTGTTCGCATTCAGTGCCGCCACAGCCATCTTGATGCTCTCGAGAATCGAAACCACTTCAGTGCCCGATTATGTGTTCGATCTGTTCAGGCGATGCCCTTGGCGGGAGCCGGCTCCATCGAAGCCAGGCGATGCTCGTTGGGCCCGTCGCTCTCGATGCGTCCGTCGCGTACGCGGATTATGCGTGCGGCATGCCGCGCAACGTCCTCTTCGTGCGTCACCAGGATAATCGTATTCCCCTGCCGCCAAAGCTCCTCGAAGAGGCGCATGATCTCGTCCCCGGTCTTCGTATCCAGATTGCCGGTGGGCTCGTCGGCAAGGATGATCGAGGGACGAGTCACCAATGCGCGTGCAATCGCGACGCGCTGGCGCTGGCCGCCCGAGAGCTCGTTCGGCTTGTGGGACATCCGATCGGCAAGCCCGACATGCTCCAACGCCCTGATGGCACGCTCGCGGCGCTCGCTGCTCCCCACACCCGCATACACCAGCGGGAGCTCCACATTGCGGAGCGCATCGCTGCGCGGCAGCAGATTGAATGTCTGAAACACGAACCCGATCTGCCGATTGCGAATCGCCGCAAGATCCGCATCGTTCATCGTGGAGACAAGCTCCCCGTTGAAGTAGTAATCGCCGGAGCTCGGAGTATCCAGGCAGCCGATGATGTTCATCAACGTGGACTTGCCGGAGCCGGACGGTCCCATGATTGCAACGTACTCGTTGCGCCTGATGCCCAGCGTCACCTCGCGCAGCGCATAAATGCGTTCGGAACCCATCACATACATGCGTGTGATGTTCGCAAGGTGAATCACCTGAATCTCGCCGGCCGCGTTCTCCCGTTGTGCGCTGGAACTGCCGCTCATTGCTTTGCCTTGTTCTGATTCGCCTTCTTCTCGTCGATCACCTTCACACGCGAGCTGTCCTTCAGATCCTTCGTGATCGCCTTGTAGCTGCCGCTGACAATCTGGTCGCCGGCCTTCAGCCCGCTGGTGATCTCGATGTATTGGTCGTCGCGGATACCGGTGTTCACCTTGCGCGCATAGACCCGGTCACCTTGTTTCACGAAGACGATCTGATCCGGCTTCTCCACCTTCTTCTGCAGATTCAGGTTCTGCACCTGATCGTTCTTGTCCGGGATGTCGTCCGTCTTCTCCTTCTTCTCGCGCGTGGTCACGCATTGAATCGGCACGGAGAGCGCGTTCATTTTCTTGTCCGTCTCGATCGTTGCAACGGCGGTCATGCCCGGGCGCAGGCGCGTGTCCGGCTGCAGGAAGCGCAGGCGCACTTCAAAGTAGATCACCTGTTCCTGCGTGCCGGTGCCGCTCTCCTTCGGCGAATTCGCGATGCGAGTCACAACGGCGCGGAACTTCTCACCACGAATCGCATCCACCTCCACATCGGCAGTGTCGCCGATCGCCACCTTCACCACATCGGTTTCGGTGACGTTCACCACCGTCTCGATGGTGGAGAGATCCGCCACCGTCATCATCTCCGTTCCGCTCATCTGAATCGCGCCCACCACCTTCTCACCGAGCTTTGAAATCAGCTTGGTCACGACGCCGGATATCGGGGAGACGATGGTGGTCTTCACCAGCGACTGGCTCACCCGGCGCGAGGCGGCCTCGGCCTGGGCCACCGAATACTTCGCAGCGCTCACGTCCGCTTCGGCAATCTTCACCTGCGCCTGCGCTGCATCGAGCTCCTGCGGCGTAGCCAGCTTCTTGTCCGCCAATGCCTGCACGCGCGCCAGGTCCTGCTGGTTCCTGAGCAACTGCGCCTGGGACTGTGCCATGCGGGAGCGCGCGCCGGAGATCTGGGCCTGCGATTCGTCGCGCTCCGCGATCATGGATTGCGGATTGATTCGCACCAGCACCTGCCCCTTCGTCACGTGCGCCCCCTCCTCGACGCCGAGGTAGACGATCTCTCCGCTCACCTCCGGGGAGATCTTCACCTGCGTGAGCGGGTCGATCGCGCCGGTGGCGGTCACCGTCTGAATGATGGTGCGAGGCGTTGCGGAGGTAACCTGCACGTCGAACAGATCGCCTCCCTCCCCCCTCTGCATCACCGCCACAACGACGGTCACAACCAGCAGGAGCAGGACAATGCCGATCACGAGCCCCGTGCGGCTCTTCTTCTTCCGCCGAACGGGAGGCTCAGGATTGTTCCTCCCCGCCGGCGAAGCCGTGCGGCCGGATACGCTGGTGGTCTCCTCGTCTGTACGTGATTCAGCCATCGTGATAATTGGTTCTTTGATTGCTCGTGTACCAACAGTTCCTGAAGAAACCCTGGCTCGTCCATCGGTCCCCACGCTCATGCATTGCACGCCGTGAAGAACGTACTCCATCACCACATTCGATCGTGCTCGCCGCAGAGGCACCGGCAGCGAACGCGCTACTCGCCGATCTGATACTTCACTTCGTAGATCGCGAGACGGTAGTTGAACACCGCGTTCACCTGGTTCACCTGCGCGGTGAGATACTGAGAGTTGGCGAGAAGATAATCCGTGTAGCTGCCGGCGCCCGCCTTGAACCGTTCGTCGGCGGCGAAGCGGCTCTGGCGTGATGCCGTAACCGACCGCTCCGCCGCATGAAGCTGCCGCTCCGCGCCATCGAGCCGCGCAAGCGCCTGCTCCAGTCGCGAGCGTGTTTCCATCTGCAGCTTGCGCAACTCCAGCTCGGCGGACTGCCGCTGCGCTTCCGCAAGCTGCACCTGTTCACTGGTGTGAAATCCATCGAACGGTGTGTATTGCAGATTGAGCGCGAACGTGGTTGTGGCACTCGGATCGAAGTCACCGGCCTTCTGCCAGTTCCAGCCGAGCGACGTGGAGATGGAGGGATAATACCCCGCACGCGCAACGCTCACCTGGCTCTCGGCGGACTCCACCTTCAACTTCGCAGACAGGATATCGCGGCGATGCTGCGCCTGCCGCTCGAGCATGTCGTTCAACGTTCCCAACTGCCGGCGGGTCTCGGCGATCTCGTTGGAGTCCACACTGTTGGCCAGCCCCTCGGAGGAAAGCTGCACCGTGGCGGTGGGATCGAAGTTCAGCATCAGCAGGAGCGAGTTGCGCGCCACCACGAGATCGGTGCGAGCCTGCTCCAGCGCAAGCTCGGAGTTGGCGACATCGGACTCCTGCTGATACACGGACGTAGCCAGCCCGGCACCGGCCGATACGCGATCGCGCTCCTGCTCGAGACGCTGGCGCGCGAGATCCAGATCGGATTGGCGAACGTCGATCAGCTGCTCATCGCGAAGCGCATTGAGAAACGCCGCGCGTGTCTGATAGGCTATGTCCTGCCGCGATTGCTCGAGCGACTGCACGGAGGATTCGAACTCGTTTCGTGCGCTGCGGTAGCTCGCGGACCGGCCGAAGCCGTCGAACAACGTCAGGTTCGCCGTTGCACCGGCACTGAAGCTGTGATCGGGACGCGTGGTTGGTATGACGATGCCTTGAACGATCACCGCCTGATCCGCGCTGAGATCCTTCGAGTAACCACCATAGACGCTGATCTGCGGAAGGAACGCACCGAAGGCGCCGTTGACCCTCGCCGATGATGTTTGAACGCTGGACTGCGCAAGCGCTACGGTGGGATTCCGGTCCAGCGCGTACTGCACTGCCTGATCGATGTTCAATGTCTTCGGCACGCCCGGCCCCTGCGCCATTGCCGGCGATGCAAGAAGAACCGTGATGCCGCAGAGTATCGATGCAAGTGAGAGTCGTTGCTTCATGGTGCCGTCCTTACGCGCATCGGTATTGAGAGTTTCGGAAAAGATAAAAAGAACGACAGCCGTGAACGGATATGATCGAATGGCAATGGCCCGGACGAGTGAAACGAACCGGGGCGAGAAACGGACGCGGAAGAATCGCACGATGCTGCGGATGACGATGTTGAGGATGAAAAACACTGCGGAGCATACCTGCACACCACGAACGATACCCTGCCGACGGTACACCTCGTGAAATGATACACGCGGCCGATCGCATCGGTTACAGGCGGGCCGGACGAGAGTCACAGCCTGGAGCAGCCTGCGGCTCATGCTCCGGTCTTCTGTACCATCGGGATCCGTACGGAGCGCGCTCGCACGCGTCGTATCAAGACCAAGACAGCGAGCACGATCGCACCGGCGCATCCAACCAGATAACTGGCGCTGTGTGCGAACAGATCGGCGAGGAACACCGAGTGCCGGTCCGATGGAACGCGGAACGAGTACGGCGCAGGCATGGAGACGGCGCCCCCCTCCGCCAGCAGATAGCCGGCAATGCCGGAACAGAGCGCGATCGCCAGCATGACCGAACAGAGAACGATCACCGGAACAACCAGATCGCGCGCCTCCTGTTTCGGCTCCGGACCGATGCGTGCTGCGGCCGCGAGCAGCCCCCCGAGCGGCAGGCCAACCCACCACGTTGCGAAGATCCCCCAGAAGAGACCCAGGATGGTTGGCGAGTATGTTGGAATGATTATCGGATGCCCAATGGTGAAGTACTCGACGCAGACGCGCGCGGTTATCTGGTCATGCAGGATGCCATAGATAACTGCGGCGGAAATGGCCAGCAGAATTATTCGAAGCGATTTCACTGTGACGCCGCATTAATGCGTGGTCAGCTGCCGGCAGCGGGCCGCACGGATCATCGATCGGCACCGGCAGCTACCAGCATCTGACCGGAAACTACAGCGAGCGCTCCCGGATATCAGAACGCCAGCAGGGCCTTGGCACGATTGTAGATATCGTCCGCATTGAGAAGGATGGCCTTCTCCAGGATAGGCGAGAAACCGATCGGCGTATCCTTGCTTCCCACACGGAAGACCGGAGCGTCCAGATAGTTGAAGCACTCCGCGGAGATGCGCGCAACAACTTCGCCGCCGAAGCCGGCGAAGACATGATCCTCGTGCGCCACCAGAACGCGGCTCGTCTTGCGAACGGCGTTGTAGATGGCCTGCTCGTCGAGCGGCTTCAACGACCGAAGGTCCAGAACCTCCGTCTCGATTCCCTCCTGAGCAAGACGTTCGGCGGCCTGCAGCGCAAGGTGTACGGCGGTGCCGTACGCAACGATCGTCAGATGCTTTCCTTCGCGGCGCGTGCGCGCAACGCCGAACGGCACCTCGAAGCCGGCCGGAACAACCGTCTTGGACCAGGCATGATTGTACAGATACTTCGGCTCCAGGAAGACGGACATGCCGCGCGAGCGAACGCTGGTGCGGAGAAGGCCGGCAGCATCATCCGCAAATGCCGGATAGACAACGCGCATGCCCGGAAGCGTGGTCAGTGTTGCCTCGATGTTCTGCGAGTGATACAGGCCGCCGGTGATGTAGCCGCCGGAGGCAATCCGGATCGTGACATTGGGCGAGAACTGTCCGCGCGTGCGCCAGTACTCGTGCCCCATCTCCACACACTGCTCCATGGCGGGCCAGAAGTAATCGGCGAACTCCGCTCCCTCCACCAGCACACGGATCTCGTCCTTGAAGCGGCTGAATCCATTCGCCGTGCCGACGATGTAATCCTCGGCAATCGGAGAGTTGTGCACGCGGTCGTAACCGAACTCCTGCTGCATTCCCTTGGAGACGTTGAAGATGCCCCCCTTCTCCTTCGTGGCCACATCCTGGCCCCACATGAACGTATCAGGATTGTGCCGGAACTCCTCCTTCATCGTGCTGTTCAACGCCTGGAGAAGCGTCATCTCCTCGCCCGCAGCGGAGCGATCCTCCTTGGCGGGATACGGATCGGCAATCAGGAACTCCGCATAGCTCTCGGGCTTCGGATCGGCGGTCGCCTCCGCACGATCGGCTGCATCCAGCATGTCGGTACGGTTCTGCTTCTCGAGCGTCACCAGTTCCTCCTCCGTCGCGATCTTCTCATCCACGATGAGGTGGCGGAGCCGCTTCACCGGATCCATCGCCTTCGCCTGGGCCAACTCCTCCGGCGACCGGTAAAGCTCATGGCGGTCGGAGTTGGAATGCGAGCCCATGCGAACGCACTGGGCATGAACCATGGCCGGACCGCTGCCGCTCTTCACATAGGCGATCGCCTCCTGCATTCCGCGCCATGAATCGAGCGCATCCGTGCCGTCCACCTTGATGATCTTCAGGTTCGCCATCCCGGTGAAGTTGTCGGAGACGGTCAGGTTTGCGAACGCCTCGTGCAGCGGAACGGAGATGCCGTAGAGATTGTTCTGGATAACGAACACCACCGGATACTTGTTGGTGGAGGCGCCATGCACCGCCTCGTAGAAGTATCCCTCGGCGCACGCGGACTCGCCGCCGGAGTAGAAGCTGATCGAATCCGCCTGGTAATGCTTGATTGCCTTGGCAACGCCAACCGCATGCGGCGCGTGATTGCCGGTGCAGCTGGAGACGTTCTGAATGCGGATGGATGGCTTGGCGAAATGGTTGGACATGTGGCGGCCGCCGCCGGCCACGTCACCATCCTTCGAGAGCCCGTTCAGCACGATCTCGTACGGCGTGATACCTGCCGCGAGCGCCGTCATCAGATCGCGGTAGTACGGGAAGAGAAAGTCCTGCCCCTGACGGAACGAGAGGCCCAGCGCAAGCTGTATCCCTTCATGCCCGGCGCACGGCGCGTGATAGCTCCACCCCTTGGCCTGCTTCAGGTAGTTCGCAGCCTTTTCATCGAGGATGCGGCCGAGATGCATCAGCCGGTACCAATCGAGAAGCGTGGCGTCATCGGGGCGGCCCGCCGCAACCGGTTGAACGATTGCAGCATCCGCGCTCGAATCACCATTCGCCGCTGCCTCCGGCTGGGTCGCGTTCGACGATTGCGAGGCGTTGCCATTGCGCGGCTGAGCAGCGTCGTTCACCTTGTTTTTCGCTTTCGAGTGACTGGAGCTCATAGGTTATATTGTGCCGTTTACGGCGGATAGATAGCGTGATATATGCGGCCCCGAAATATACGGTTCCGCCCCTCTTCTGCCATGATATTCCGCCAAATTGTTACATCAGGTGCACGAATGCCCCACATCGTGCGCTCAACCCCCTTTGCTCCGTCCGCATGGATACGATCACTCGGCGCCTTCTTCCCGGTCTGCTCATTATCGGCATCCTTGCAGGCGCAGCGCGTGCAAGCGGGCAGGACTCACTTCAGTACTACCGGCTCTATCTCAGAGACAAGGGAACCCCTGCACGGACGCTTTCACCCGGCGATCCCCTCTACGCCGCCGCATCGGCCCTGCTCACCCCGCGATGCCTTGCCCGGCGCGCGAAGGTTCTGCCTGCGGACCAGCTGGTCTCCACGGACGACCTCCCGATTTATCCCGATTATCTGACGCGGATCCGGGCGACCGGAGCGCAGATTGCACAGATGTCGCGATGGCTCAATACCGTGATGGTGTATACCGATACGGCGACGCTGGCCCGATTGCACGCGCTCCCGTTCCTGGACTCCGTGCGCACGGTGCGGGCGCACCGCGCCGCGCCCGATCCGTTCGGCAAACAGGTATCGTTGTTCAACCAGATCATGCTGACATCGGAGCCGGCAGCGAGCGATCAGGGCTGCATCACAGAGGCGTACGGTCTTGCCGCGCGGCAGAATCACATGCAGGCGATCGATGCCGCACACCGGATGGGAATCGCCGGCGAGGGGGTGCTGGTTGGCGTGCTGGATGCCGGCTTCGACTGGCGCAACCACAACGCGCTGAACCAGCTGCATGTGATCGGCGAGTACGACTTCGTCAACCACGACTCGAACGCTGCCGACGAACCGGGCGAGGATGCCGAAGGGCATGGAACGGCGGTGATGAGCATGATAGGAGGGTTGTACGACAGCACCCTGATCGGCGCGGTGCCGCATGCATCGTTCATCCTGGCGAAGACGGAGGATGTGCGGAGCGAACGGAATGTTGAAGAGGACAATTTCGTGGCGGGTCTGGAGTGGATCGAGGCGATGGGGGGCGATGTCACGAACACCTCGCTCGGCTATACGGAGTTCGACCCGCCGGAGCAGCCGCACACGTACGCCGAACTGAACGGACACACCCTGCTTGCATCGCGCGGGCTGAACCATGCCGTTCGCATGGGGATGATCTGCGTTGTGGCGGCGGGCAACGAGGGGCAGCACAGCTATCGCTACATCGGAGCGCCGGCCGAGGCGGACTCCTCCATCGCCGCCGCCGCGGTCGACTCGTCCGGCACCGTCGCCCGGTTCAGCAGCATCGGCCTGATGAACGGGCGCACCACGTTGAAACCCGACGTGGCCGCGCTCGGCGTGGGGAACTGGGGGGCCGATCATTCCGCACCGGACAAGTTTCTCACCGGGCAGGGTACATCCTTCGCATCGCCGATGACCACCGGCTCCATCGCGCTGATCCTCTCGGCCCGCCCCTCGCTTACCCCATGGCAGGTGCGCGATCTGCTCTACCGGACGTCGGACCACGCCGACGCACCGGACACCGCATATGGTCACGGCGTGGTGAACGTGGACCGGATGCTGACGTCACTCGCGGAGTCCGCGCCGGTGGTCGGCTTTCCGCTGGTGCAGCGGACAAGCCCGGACTATGTAAGCATCGCCGCTGCGGTTCGCTACGGCGGATTCATCAGCAGCGAGAGTTCGGCGGCGATGAAGCCGACGAATTTTCTCTCCCTCACCATCTCGGTTCCCGGCACATCGCACTCTGCCACTGCAACGGTACCGCAACTCCCAACCGGCATCGCCCGCTGGTATGTCCCGACGAAGTTCGCTGACGGGTATACGCTGCAGGCCTCAGATCACGTGGTGCTCGAGTTCGGCTTCACGACCTCCGGCACGATGATCCGTCGCGACACGCTCTCTCTCAACGGCCGCGACTTCTCGTGGCTCGCACCCAGCCCTGCATCTCGGTATGCCTCGCGGAGTGTGCTCTGCACCGAAGCGGCGGCGCCGGGCACGGAGCTTGCCACGGCGGTACCCAATCCGTTCACTACTTCAACCGTCATCCAGTACCAGACGCCTTCCGCGGCGCATGTCTCACTCATCGTGTACAACGCGCTCGGGCAGGAAGTGGAGACGGTTGTGGACGATCCGGCCATGGCGCCGGGCTTCCACACGGCCTATTTCCAGCCGGCCGGACTTGCAGCCGGTTCGTACTATTACCTGCTGCATGCAGGCGACGCCGTGTTGACCGGCGCGTTGATCTACATTCCGTAGCGGAGCCCCGGACCCGGCTCCGGTTGCGTTCTCTCCAGAGCAGGCACTTCATGGCATCCAGCGAGTACCCCGCTACACGCCGATCGGTCGGCGGCAGAGGCAGAGCCTCCGCCGCCGACACGAACGACACCGGCAAGCTGTTCAACTTCTCCCGTCTCAAGCTGACGCGCGAATCCATGGAGGGAGCGCGTTTCATGCTTCGATATCTCCGGCCGTATCGCTGGAAGTTCATCGCCGCTCTCGTCGCTCTGCTCCTCTCGTCGCTTGCGGGCCTCTCCTTTCCCGGACTTGCGGGCATGCTGATCAATGCGCCGGTCCGCACGCCGTTCGGCGTGTTCGGTCCCGGCGCGATCACCGCGGCCGTGGGGGTGGTGCTGCTCATGCAGGCGCTCTTCAGCTATGTCCGGACCTACTTCATCACCGAGGTGGCGGAACGCTCCCTTGCTGACGTGCGGCACGAGCTGTACGCGAAGATGCTCCGGCTGCCGATGAGCTTCTTCCACCAGACCCGCGTGGGAGAGATGACCAGCCGCATCGCAACGGATGTCGGCCAGATCCAGTTTGCCATCACAACGGCGCTCTCCGAGCTGATCCGGCAGACGGTGCTCCTTGTTGGCGGCATCGCGCTGATGGCATACATATCACCGCGTCTCACGCTGGTGATTCTCGCGGTGGTGCCGGTGATGGTGGGGCTCGCTCTTACCTTCGGCCGCATGATCAGGCGCTCCAGCCGGCGACTTCAGGATCTGTATGCGAAGCTGAACACGATCGCCGAGGAAACCTTCCAGGGGATTGCCGCGGTGAAGGCCTTCACGGCCGAAGAACGTGAGTCCGCGCGTTACCGCGGCTCGCTCGCGGAGCTGATCACGATCGCACTGCGCGTTGCGCGAGCGCGCGGCGCCTTCGTTGCCTTCATCCTCTTCATCCTCTTCGGCGGAATCGCCGCCATGATCTGGTACGGCAAGGTGATGATGCTGGACACCGGGCAGTTGACATCGTTCGTGATCTATGCCGTGTTCGTTGGGGGCGCAATGGGAAGCTTCGCCGATCTGTACGGCTCCGTGCAGAGTGCACTGGGCGCGAGCGAACGCGTGCGCGATCTGCTGCAACACGAAACTGCGGAGGAACTTGGCCCGGCCGGCGATGCAGGGCAGCCTGCAACGGGCCATGTGGCATTGCGCGACGTTGCGTTCGCGTATCCCTCGCGACCCGATGTGCCGGTGTTGAGCGGCATCACGCTCGATGTCCCGGCCGGAAGCAGTATCGCAATCGTGGGTCCGTCCGGCGCCGGCAAGTCCACGCTTGCCGGGCTGTTGATGCGATTCTACGAACCTGCCGGCGGCTCCGTCCTTGTGGACGGCACGAACGCTGCGGACCTGCCGTTGAGCCGCTATCGCTCGATGGTTGCGATTGTGCCGCAGGACGTGACGCTGTTCGGCGGAACGATCGCGGAGAACATTGCATACGGCCGGCCGGATGCATCGCGCGAGGAGATCGAGATGGCGGCGACGCTTGCGAACGCGGCGCAGTTCATCGAAGGCTTTCCCGATCGCTACGACACCGTGGTCGGCGAGCGCGGCGTTCAGCTCTCCGGCGGCCAGCGCCAGCGTGTGGCGATCGCCCGCGCCATCATCAAGAACCCCGTGATCCTGATCCTGGACGAGGCCACCAGTTCGCTCGACTCCGAGTCCGAACGGCTCGTGCAGGATGCGCTGGAGCGGGTGATGAAGAATCGGACAACGTTCATCATCGCACATCGCCTGAGCACGATCCGCAATGCGGACAGCATCGCCGTGCTGCATCACGGTGTGGTAACCGAAACGGGAACGTACAACGAGCTGCTGGAGCACGGCGGCATCTTCGCGCGCCTGGTTGCATTGCAGAACCGCGTGGGCGACGATCTTATCGACACCGAGGCAACATAGACACGCCGTGCGGCCGTGCGCCCTCCCTTCCGATTGTGCCCCGAAGAATTGACGGGGAGATGCTTGGGTTCGTCGACATGTGCTATATTTAACCCCGTATCACACTCTGCGACCGCACGATGGAGGGCTCGCATAATGGTATTGCAGCGGTCTTGAAAACCGCCGGGCGCAAGCCTGTGGGGGTTCGAGTCCCTCGCCCTCCGCTTCTACCTCATCTCACCCCGGCACCAATGGTTCGTTGCCGGAGGGGCGTCTCAACAACCTCAGATTCCCTAGGGACCGGATTGTCGAAGATGGTGCGGGCTTGCACAACCGAAGACCGCGCACGGATGCTATTGCCTATGGCTCCTCGTGAACGAACGGACTCTATGAAGCAACTCCCGATGAAGCCGGCGCTTACCGCCCTTCTCATTCTTCTTTCGGTCGCGGCGGCCGGCTGCCTGAGTGCCGACCACAAGGAAGTAATTCTCACTGTCAAGCCGGATGGTTCGGGCAGCGGACGAGTGGTCTTTCACGACATCGTCTCCATGGAAGAGGGAGGCAAGGATGTCTCGGTGGCCGATTACACGGAGTTGATCAGCACCTACTACAAGGGGCGCAAATTCGAGGACTACTATCCGCAGTACTCGAACTTCAAGAAGAGACTCTTCGAAGAGGATGGAAAGCTGAGCGGCGAGATCACGTTCGACTTCGTCAGCTACGAGGATGCAGGGCTTTATCGCTACAAGGGCCAGGGCCCATGGATGTACCATGTGGGTGTGAAATCGGAGTTCGCGGCGGAGCGCTACGATACCAGCAATGGTACGCTGGGCGGCGAAACGATGCCGGTGGTGTTCTGGCCGGCGGAGACTCACGAGTTCCGCATCAGCTCACACTACGATCGCTCCGACGCAACGGTGCGGCGGCTGCTTTCTCTCTTCACACGCATCGGCACCGATTAGGAATCAGACATGCGGGTGTCGGAATTTCTCGAAGCATTTCATCGCGAGCTTCCTCTTGGCCTCGCAATGCCGGACGATCCGGTCGGCGTGCAGGTAATGGTCGAGGATCGCGAACTGAGCGCGGTTGCGATCGCCTATGAAATGAACGAGCAGGCAGCCGATGAGGCCGCGGCGGCCGGAGCGGAACTGGTGATCGCCTTTCATCCGCTCATCTATCCATCGGTTCGTCGTCTTACGCCGGGGTCGCGCGTGGAGCGCACGGTGATGCGGCTGGTTCAGCGGAACCTGACGCTCGCGATCGTTCATACCGCTTTCGATGCGCATCCCGAGGGAACGAGCGCCCTCCTGGCGCGCGAGCTGCGGCTGGAAGGGATACGCCCCCTTGTTCCGAACCCGGCCCGTTCGGGGGCCGGCATGGGAGCCATCGGCGAACTTCCGGAGGCACGGAGCATCGAGGAGTTCGCACGGATGCTGCGGGCGGCGTGCAATGCGCCGGCGGTTCGCGTATCGACCGATCATCATGATGATGCGCGCACGATACGAACCGTTGCAGTCCTTGGAGGGAGCGGCATGAGCTTCTACGATCATGCCGTCGCCGCGGGCGCAGACGCGCTCGTGACGGCAGATGTACGCTATCACGGCTTTCATGCCGCGAATGACCGCATACCCGTGCTCGATCCGGGTCATGCGGAGTCGGAACGGTTTGTTGTGGATGGTATCGCAGCGCTTGTTGCGCGCGTCTGCCGGCATCATGGGTTCGATCTGCGAACGATGTTGCTGGCCGGTCCTGCCAACCCGGTCCGCTTTGTCATCTGACGAAAGAAGGATAGATTTTACGACTGTGATTTCAATGGAGGCACTACACGTGGAAGAGACACTTCGCATTCTGTACAGGCTGCAGCAAGTTGACCTCGAACTGGACGAGTTGAGCGAGGGCGAGGGCGACCTCCCCACCGAGGTGGAGGCATTGCGGCAGAAGATCGAGACGCTTTCCGCCTCGATTGCTGCCGAGGAGGAAAAGTTGCACGCACTGCGTGAGTCGCGAGCCGGCTCCACACAGGCGATTCAGGACCTTCGCGAGCGTGTCCGAATGCTGAACGAGCGCCTGCGCACCGTTCGCAACAACAAGGAGTACGAAGCAACCACCAACGAGATTGCCACGGCGGAGGTGGACCTGCAGACGATGGAACGGTCCATGACCACCTTCAACACGCAGGAAGCGAACTACATCCGCGACATCGAGAGCCTAACGCGCCAGCGCGAGGAGTGCACGCGTGAGATGGAGGAGAAGAGCGATACGCTTTCCGCCATTCACGATACGAACGCGGATGAGGTCTCGGAACTGCGCGCGGCCCGCGAGGCGTTGCAGGCGCAGTTGAACGGCGACCTCCTGAAGCGCTACAGCCACATCCGCAGCGCCTACAACGATGCGGTGGTGAAGGTGCGAAAGGGAGCCTGCTCCGGCTGCTATCGCGCACTGCCGCCACAGACGCTCGTGGAGATGCGGCGACTGGAGCAGATCTTCACCTGCGAGAACTGTGGCCGGCTGCTTGTCGACGAGGAGATTGCCGCATCGATGACGGCCGTGTAGCGCGCCACCGCGGTGTGCCACCGAGGTGCGCCGAACGTTCCTTGACATTATCCGGAGTGCGTCGGGCAGCCGCCTTCAGCCAAGGCTGGGGGAGGAACGTCCGAACTCCACAGGGCAGCGTGCCAGCTAACGGCTGGGCGCCCAATCCATTGCGGTCTCGATCGCAGCGGAGAGGCGACGGAAAGTGCAACAGAAAAGATACCGCCCCGGTCTGCCATCGGCCGGCCGGGGTAAGGGTGAAATGGTGAGGTAAGAGCTCACCGCGTATCGGGTAACCGATCCGGCAGTGCAAACCCCACGCGGAGCAAGGCCAAATAGGGCGTCGCCGGAGCTGCCCGCTCCATGCATGTTCCTCACGGAACAACGCTGCGGCGCCGGGTAGGCTGCTCGAGGGCGCGAGCGATCGCGCTCCCAGATAAATGGCTGCCTCCTCCCTGCCGCGGCAACACTGCGCTGGGAGCAGACAGAATTCGGCGTACAGACGCGCTTCGGAAAATGTCGGATACGGACCTTACAGACTTCATCACCCGCCAACCATGAACACCGCATCCGCTCTCCGAAGCTGCACGATGCGCAATCTGCTCCTGGCGGCCCTGCTCCTCACCGCCGCGCTCAGCTTCATCTCTCCACCCTACCCGAACGAGCTTCTGCTCCAGCATATCCCGACACTTCTCGGCACCGGCCTCCTTATCTGGTATGAACGGAGATTCGGCATGAGCATGGCCGCCTTCTCCTGTTCGATAGCCTTCCTCTTTCTGCACGTCGTCGGCGCACGATGGATCTATTCCTATGTGCCGTACGATGCATGGTTCCAGAGTCTGTTCGGGTTCACGATCAGCGGCGCGTTCGGCTTTCATCGAAATCACTACGATCGCCTGGTGCATTTCTGCTACGGACTGCTCCTCTCGAACGTGGTGCGCGAGATTGCGCTCCGGCGTTTCGGCCTGCGTCCCGGCGTTGCGCGTTTCATCGCGGTGGAGTTCATCATGGCGAGCAGCATGCTCTACGAGCTGTTCGAATACTTGATTGCCGTCCTCCTCTCGCCGGAATCCGCGGAGGCATACAACGGGCAGCAGGGGGATATGTGGGATGCGCAGAAGGACATGGCGCTCGCGATGTTCGGCGCCCTGCTGACGATCGGAGCCGTCTGGCTGCGCGAACGCCGAGCCACGGCAGGGCCTGCCATCTGAAAGCTGCGGAACCGCCCGCCTTATCGTTATGAGATAATCACCCGCCCCGGCCTGCCGGAGACGAACTTGCTGTTGCCGGTTGCCCGGCATGATCGGATATTGCGCCTCACTCCGGCAGCACGCCGTATTACAGCGGCGCGTACACCCGCATTTCGAAAAGAACCCGACTACACGGCAGACAATGTCCCGACTCGAGACGATGCTTGGCTTTCTGGAGCACGACCCCGACGATAGCTTCGCGCGTTATGCGGTGGCACTGGAATACATGAGCCTCAAGGAGTTCGATCGCGCAGTGGAATATCTGGAGGCGTTGCGCGCGCGCGATCCGAACTATGTTGCCACGTACTATCAGCTTGGCCAGGCATACACCGCACTCGAGCAGTGGGACGCCGCCGAAGAGGCCTACCGCGCCGGCATTGCGACAAGCCGCACCGCCGGTGATCTGCATGCGGCAAGCGAGCTCGAAGCGGCGCTGGATGAACTGGACACCCTACGATGAACCGCTCATGACCGGCGACGAGATCCTGGAGATACTGCGCAGCACCGGCGCGATCGTCGAGGGGCACTTCGAGCTTCCCGACGGCCTGCACACGGCCGCCGTTCTTCGCACCGTGAAGGCGACGCAGTTCGCGCCGTTCAATCGCAAGCTCTGTTTCGAAATCGTCCGCCACTTTCTCGAACTGGATATTCACGTGGTGATAGCTGCGGGCGCAGGTGCGGTGCCGGTTGCGGTGGAGGTTGGGCGGCAGCTGGAAGCGCGCGCGATATTCGTTGACTCGTGCGGCGACATGCCGGCCCTGCATCCCGGCTTCGAGCTGCACGAGGGGGAACGCGCTATCGTAGTGCAGGGGGTTCTGCGGCACGACACGGAGATCGACGGCGTGGAGGCATTGTTGCGCAAGGCGAACGCGCGCCTGATCGGCATCGGCTCGATCATCGACGCACGGCAGGCGCGGCGGCGATACACGGTGAAGGATGTCGCGGCAATTCAGCTTTCACCCCCGGTGCATCCGGCCAACGACTGTCCCCTCTGCGCCGCGGGCATGGAGTTGATGCTCATGGATTGAGCGGCGGCGAACACGCCTGCTCATGGTTCCTCCGGGCGCTCCCCTGCCAGACGGCGGGTGAGGTCCGCGAAGGCATCGAAGAGCTGAAGAAGCGATGGCTGCGCCGCGGCAATGGCGTTGCGCTGCGCCCGAACCACGGCCTCGTCGCCGCGAACGATCGGGCCGGTAAGTGCCGGCTCCGCCCCTGCAACGGCGGCACGTTCCACGCTCTCGCGCATATATCGCGCAACGAGTTCCTGGCTGATTGCCGGATCGAAGCCGGCGCGCCGATAGAGAGTCTCGGCTGCGGCAAAAAGCGCCACGGAGTAGTTCGAAGCCATGGAGGCGGCCGCGTGATAGAGTGCCTGATGCTCTTCGGCAACCGTCACCGGCCGTGGCTCGATATCGTGCAGAAGGGAGAGCATGAACTCAATGGCCCCCGGGTCCGCGGCCGACACTCCCCACACCAGCCCGGGCGATATTGCCGCGTCGCCGGTGAAGGCACCGTTCGGATGCAGAACAATGGTTCGCGCTCCGCGCGCAGCGAAGGGGCCGAGCACCGCTCTCGTTGTTGCGCCGGAGGAGTGGATAACGGTAACCCCCTTCCAGCTCTCGCGCAGCGGAGCAAGCATCGCGGCAACCGGTGCGATCGCGGCGTCCGCGGTTGCAATCCAGAGCGCGTCCATGCCGGCATCCGCAAACCGCACCGGATCGACGGTGACGAACGCCGGATCGAATCCGCCCGGAAGCGAAGGCGCCGCACTCCGCACGAGCACGGCCCGTACCCGATGCGGAAAGGTCCGGATGATGGCGCGGGCCAGTCGCCCGGATCCGACAAGCGCAAGTCGCGGAGTCCAGATGCCGGTACTCACGGTACTCATTGGTTGTTGGCTCAAGCGATTCCCTGAATGCCCCGGCGGATTTCGCCGGCATGGAACGACGGAATGCCGAGCCTCGAATTGTGATCGGTTACAATTATTGTTCGTCGTTTGAATACGAACAAACGTATTTTAGCCGGTCAAATTAACGATGCATTGCCCTTTCGGCATCACACGGGCACTGCAGGTATCAATCAATCACAAACAGATTCACACATGAAGACGCGCGCGTTCCTGCTTACTGCGCTCCTGGCTACCGGCCTTGTTTTCACGGCCTGCAAGAAGGACAAGGCTCCCGAGGGTGAGATGAAGAGCGGTGACTCCGCTGCTGCCCCGGCTGCCACTCCGGCCGCTACCCCGGCTCCGGCAACTTCCGCACCGGCTACGGCTGACACCAGCCATGCCGCTCCGGCAACGACCGCTCCTGCAACCGCGGCCCCGGCCGACACGATGCACAAGAGCGACGCCGCAAAGCCGGCCGATACGACGAAGCACTAATCGTTGCACCGTCTTGACAGTGTGAACAACCCTCGTCCGCAGTATGCGGCGAGGGTTGTTCCGATCCGTCCGAACAGGAAGTCCCGGCCGCACGTTGTGCCCGCCACCATCGCTTCGGCAATACTTCAGTGCTCCACCAGCACACCGGCCCGCGTTGTGGATGTTCCGTTGATCAACTGCAGCCAGTAGATGCCGGATGCAAGATCGCGGGAATCGAACGCGGCGTGATACACCCCCGGCCCAACCTCATCATCGAACAACCTTCGCACCGCGCGCCCGTTTCCATCCAGCACCAGCAGCACCGCCCTCCCCTTCTCGAGTGCACTGAACTCCACGTCGGCCGCATCCCGAACGGGCATCTCGCGAAGAGAGATGCGGGCCGCCGAAGCGGTCTCGAGCAATCGCCGGCCGCCGTTGGTGCAGATGCCGAGCAGTACGAAGGAGCCTGCAACCGTATCACGCAATGGAAGCACGGCCGCCGTCCGCGCACGCTCCACAACGGCATCGCTGAACCGAAGCGCCGTACTGTCCGCATCACCGAGCATGGCGCGGGCATGAAGTATCGCAACGATGCCGGTATCGGGCATCAGCCCGCGTGCCTCCAGCGTCACCTCGCGGTCCGTTCCATTGAAGGCGCTGCCGGTGATCGCGGCCGCAATGCCCGCACCACCCTCGGCTTCCACCGGCAGGAGCAGGGTTCTGTTGAATCGCAATCGCGCGCGCACAAGGAGCGTATCGTTCACAACGGCATTGGGTCCCTGCTCGATCGTCAGCCGCATGTTCACCGCACTCCCCGCCGCCGCACTTATGCGTTCGAGGCGAAGCAGTGGCCGCGTACGCTCCTCCACCAGCACCGCCGTAAGCGTCAAGGCCATGGAGTCCGCACACGGCGAATCGATATGCACCGTTGCCGCTCCGTTCAGCGTGTCCGCCAGCGTCGCGGGTTGATACTCGATCTGCACCTGCACGGAATCACCGGCCGGTACAACGGTTGACGGCGACGGTGCAACGATGCGAACGCCACCGGTTGCACCACCAAGCATCAGACTGCCGATCGTGCACGGGAGCGCGCCGTGATTGACCAGCCGGACCGAATCGGTACGCGTTTCGCCAACGGCAACCGTATCGAAATCGATCCCAGGCGAGGCCAGCACCGCGTGCCCCGCATCGTGCGCGCCCGCCAATGCCACGGCGATCCGCCTGTTGCACGGCAGCGAACGGAACTGCACCGTATCGAAGCGCGCTCCCGGTGTCGCCGGGTGGAATCGCACCGCAAGGTCCATCGAATCGCCGGGTGCAAGGACAACCGGCGGGGACGGCGCCAGATCGAAGTCCGCGGAGAGCGCGCGGTCCAGCACAACGGAGTCCGCCACATCGCCGCGGTTGCGAAGCACGACATGCGCCACGGCCATTGTATCGCAGAACGACAGGATGCCGAAATCCAACTCGCTCGTGTTCGAAGCAAGCTCAACGGCATTGCGAACACCGCTCAACGGAACAACGAGGATGGAGTCGCAGCCAGGAATGCGAATTCGAATGCTGTCACTGACGGCGCCGCGGGCATCGGGCGCCATGCCCACCGTGATCTGCATCGTATCGCCGGGAACATATGGACCGCTGCGGTAGGCCAGCGTTGCCGACGACGGACGCGTGGTTGCCGCATCGATCTCGCCCAGCGTAGTGGAGCTTTCGTTGACAACCTTCAGCACCGTAGCGGGGAGCGCGTCGCAGCCGTTCGTGACTCCGAAGTCTAGCGAGTTCACGAGTGCCCGAAGACGAAGTGTGTCGTTCCGGACATCGAACGGAACGTTGAGCGTGATGCCGCTTCCGCCGGACGACTCCACCGTAAGCCCGCCATCGCGCGCGCCGAGTGCGCCCGGCGTGTACAGAACGCGCACCACGACGCTGTCGCCCGGTGCAATAGTGCGTCCGGCAACGGAGTCCAGCAGGCGAAACTCCGATGCATCGGTCCCTTCGATCAACCCGCGATCGAAATCCAGCGGCACGTCGCCATGATTCCCGAGCGTGATACGGAGCGTGTCCGGCTCCTTCGGCGCACAGAGCAAGCGGACCGGCGCCGGGCGCCCGATTGTCAGATAGGCACGCTTGCGCCGCTCGGCTGTAAGCGTGTAGGTCCATGTATCCGGGCAGCCCGAGATTCCGAAGCGAACACTTCCGCCGTAGGAGCCTTCCGTCATCTCCGAAAAACGGAGCACGATCGAAACGCTTTCGCCGGGTGCCAGCACGTAGGGGAACGCCGGTGCGGCAACGCTGAATGCTGGGGACGTGAGGACCGGAGCCGTTACGGTGATGGGCGTTGTGCCGCGATTGGAAAGGGTGATGATGCGATCAACCAACGGTATCGCCAGCGGGACGATGCCGAAGTCTATCGTTGCGCCGGAAGCAGGAACAACCTGCGGCGCATTCGCACCGACGTTCACCGCAATCACCCCCAGCCGCTGCCCGCACGCTCCTCCTCCCTTCACGATCACATAGCCGAGGCCGGCATTGGGGCCGCCGAGCAGATTCCGCAACCGCAGGTGAAGGGCCAGCTTCCCGCCGGACGGCAGGGTTGCGGGAAGCGCGGGATTGGTTGTGAAGATCCCCGTGAGCGCCCCCCCGAGCGATATGGATTCCGCGCTCACCGGATCGGCGGCGAGGTTCGTGAACGTGATTGTTGTGTCCAGTGTGTCGTGGCATGTGGACTGCGCAAGATCGAGCGCGCCCAGCGGGTACGGACGCACCACCGGCGAGGGAGTGTAGCCGTACGCGTCGGCGGCAGAGTAGCCGTACAGGAGCAGCCCCACGGAATCGGGCGACTCCACCGTATGATCGCCGGGCCCGAATTCCTGGATGCCGATCGTGAAGCCGCCGCTCTGCATGCGCCGTGTCCAGACCGGCGGGGCGCCGTCGATCACCACTCCGGCCTCGTCCGCAGCCGGCATCATCACGCTCGCAAAGTGACGCCAGCCGACGGCGGGACCTGCGTCGGTACGCGGCGCCATGGAAGGTATCGCGAAACGATACGAATGCGTCCACTGGTCGAACGGCGGCACCGTTGCCATCGAGGGATCGCCGTAGGCCTGCGATCGATCCTGCAGCCCCTGCGACGTGCTGGTGATGAACTGCTGAACCAGCACCGGATTGCTGGCCGTGATCTCGTAGATCGTATCGAGCAGCGCAGTCATCCTCTGCCCCGCTCCCAGCACGATCGGATCGCCGCTGACATGCACAGTCGTTCCGGCACATCGTGCAATCACGGTTACGAGCGCCAGTTGCTGGCGTTGAAGCGGCCCCGCTACGAAGTGCGTTCCCCAGGCATCCACGTGCGGCAACGACTCCAGCAACGGATTGCACGTATGCTCCACGCCGGCAACGATGTCCGCACAGACCGAACCGCCGGTCACCGCACACGGCTTGTCCGCAAGTATCGTGGTGCCGGTAAGCTCCACGTTCGACGCCGCCGCCGTCAGCGTCTGATAGACATCCCCTCTGTTCAACTGAACCGTATACGGCACGCCCGCGCCATGGCCGTCGCGCGTCGGGTTTGAAGGTGTGATGGTCACAGTGGTTCCATCATGCACGCCGACTACGGCCAGCATGTCGCCGTCCATGGTTGCGTCGGAGGAGGCCGCCATGTACTCGAAGCCCAGCAGCGAATCGGGAATCGCCGCGAATGCCTCGGAGGCGAAGCTGCGATCGAGCAGGAGCGTTGCAGTGATCGGCGCGTCGCTGGTGATCTGAATCGTTGAACGGAAGATGCCCGGCAGTTCCGTAAGCATCACGCGGGCTGAATCCAGGATCACCTCCTCAGAGATCCCGGCCGCGATCGGAATCACATCCGTGGTTCCCGTGGAGGAGTACAGCAGCCGGGCGGTCGTACCGGTTGTGCTGGTAAGAAGGAGACGCGGTCGCGGCGGAATGTAGTTGTTCGCAATCGAGGTATACGGTACGGTCAGCACGAACGAACGCCCAGAGCCCGCGATCTGAGCGAACGCCCTGGTGCCCGTTATGGAAAGCAGCAGGAGAACGGCGGGAAGAATGCGTAGCGCGCGCTGAATCATTGATCGAGGGTCCTGAAGGTCTGCTCGAAATGATACGACAACTCCGCGGTTCCCGCAGCGTTAAAAGCGCCGAACATCGACCGCTGAAAACGCGAAGCGCGGCCAAACGGCCGCGCTTCGATTGCGCTCGTCGAGTGCAGGCATCCCACGATCCGCCGGATGCTTGGAACATCCCGTTCGCTATGGCCCCACACGCTTGACGGTGTTCCGCAGAGTGCCGAGCAGATCGATCTCGCATTCCACAACATCACCATCCTTCAGCCACCAGTTGTCCGTGATCTTCGAGCCGTTCAGTTCCAGGAAGCAGCCGGTGCCGACGGTTCCGGAGCCGATCACGTCGCCCGGATAGAGCGTTACACCGTACGATGCCCGCTCGAGGATCTGCGCGAACGTCCATGTCATATCGCGCAGGTTGCCGCGCGAAACCTCCGTGCCGTTGACGCGCGTCACCATCGTGAGATCGTATCGCTCGCCGTTCTCGCCCGGAATGCGCTGTGCGGCAAGCTCGTCGCGTGTTGCCAGATACGGACCGATGGAGGTTGCAAAGTCCTTCCCCTTCGCCGGCCCCAGGTTCAGCTTCATCTCCTCCATCTGCAGCGCCCGGGCGGACCAGTCGTTCATCACCGTGTAGCCGGCAATGTAGTCATCCGCCTCGGAGGCCTTGATATTCCGCCCCTCACGGCCAATCACGATTGCACACTCCAACTCGAAGTCCAACCTGTTCAGATGCAGATCCTGCACCGCAACGTCGCCGGGTCCGGTAACGGCCTGATGGTTGGTGAAATAGAATATCGGGAACAGATCGAACTCCGGGATCATCTCCACACCCCGATTGCGCCGCGCCGCCTCCACGTGCTGCCGGAATGCGTAGCCGTCGCGCATCGAGGTTGGGCGCGGGATGGGCGCAAGCAACACCACCTCGCTCAGAAGCGCTCCCCGCCCCCGCATCCCGGCATCGGTGGCCGCGGCCTCCACCACGGAGCGTGCCTGGCTCATTCCCCCTTCGCCGTGCTGGAGAAGTTCCAGCACCGAAGCAATGTTCATGGCGTCCTGAAGATCCACGATCCGGTCGCCGACGATTGCGCCCGGGCGGCCTGCCGCGGCTGACCCGCCGCGTGTGACATAGGTGACGAGTTTCATCTGTTGGTAGAATGGTTGCCGGCAACGGGCTCGGTTCCAGCCGGCGTCGGTGAGGTTGTTGATTGATTCGGAGTTCCTTTCGAAACCGGCCGGCAATAGCCCGCCGGCCGGCCTTGCAGCAGCTATGGATAGGAACTCTCAGTAGAACGCCACGAGCAACGCGTATCGCGCGATCCGCACGCTGAACGCCGTGACGATGAAGAAGGCGAGCTGCACCCGCATCACGCCGGCAACCAGCGTGAGCGGATCGCCGACAACGGGAAGCCACGAGAGGAGCAGGCTCCACTTCCCGTAGCGCTCCGTCCATGCAACGGCACGACGCCCGCCCCTGCTTGCCATGGCGCGGCCGAGAACGGTCTCGCCGCTCTTGCGCCCCAGCCAGTAGTTGAAGGATACTCCAAGGCAGTTCCCCGCCGAGGCCCAGAACAGGGCCTCGATCGGCGGCAGGCCGGCGCGCAGCGCGGCATAGAGTGCCACTTCGGAGCTGAGCGGTACAAGCGTTGCAGCGATGAACGAGATCACCAGGAGGCCGAGGCCGCCGTAGGTTGTTATGATGCCGTGGATGTCGCTCATGAAGACCGGCCAATATACAGGCCGCGGAGCGAATGGCGATGGGGAGGTTGGTCAGTTGTTAGTGGTCAGTCGCAGGAAGAAGCCGGACAGGTGTCCGTCGTTAGTAGTCAGTTGTCAGTCGAAGGCAGCAACGAGCTACTGACTACCTACCACTGACTTCGGAGTGTCCGTCGTTAGTAGTCAGTTGTCAGTCGAAGACAGCAACGAGCTACTGACTACCTACCACTGACTTCGGAGTGTCCGTCGTCGGTCGTTAGTAGTCAGTGGTCAGTCGCAGGAAGCCTGGCTGCAGGGTCTCCCTGCTGACCAATGACAACTGACTATTCCACTACCGACTACCGGCTCCCAACCTGCCTACCCTCCCTTCCCCGTTCGCTTCGCTCTGGGTGCAAGATCGACGGCAGCATCGCTCTGCCGTATCTGGGTCAGGTAATATTCCTGTACGTTGAACGGAGCCTCCGTGCCATGACGCCTGCGCCGGCGATACGTGCCGTCGGACTGCAGCTCGCGCGACTTCACATTGTCGCGAAGGTAGGTCAGCAGTATCTCCTTCAGGCGCGCCCTGTTCGCGGGATCCTCCACGGGGAACACCAGTTCCACGCGGCGATTCAGGTTGCGCGGCATCCAGTCCGCCGAACCAAGATAGATCTCCTCCTGGCCACCGTTGGCGAAATAGAAGATGCGGCTGTGCTCCAGGAAGCGCCCCACGATGGAGAACACGCGGATGTTCTCGGAGATGCCCTCCAGCCCGGGCCGCAGGCAACAGATGCCGCGGATGATCATGTCGATCCGCACACCGGCCTGCGATGCGGCGTAGAGCGCACGGATCACCTCATCGTCCACCAGTGCGTTCATCTTCACGATGATCCTTCCGGGGGATGAAGGGGAGTGCTTCTCGATCTCGCGCTGAATCATCGCAAGGATATGCGACCGCAGCGTGAGCGGCGCCATCACCAGCTTCTTCCACTCCGACGGAGAGCCGTACCCGGTCAGATAGTTGAAGAGGTTCACACTGTCCAGGCCGAAGTCCGGATTCGCGGTGATCAGCCCCACGTCCGTATAGATCCTGGCGGTGGTGGGGTTGTAGTTGCCGGTAGCCAGATGCAGGTATGTGCGAAGGCTTCCGGTATCATCCTTGCGCACCACCATGGAAATCTTGCAATGCGTCTTCAGGCCGATCAGGCCATAGACCACGTGCACCCCGGCCTGCTCCAGCTGCTTCGCCCAGACGATGTTGTTCTCCTCGTCGAAGCGCGCCTTCAGCTCCACCAGAGCGGTCACCTGCTTGCCGTTCTCCGCGGCCTCCACCAGCGCGGCAACAACAGGTGAATCGCCGCCGGCACGATAGAGCGTCTGCTTGATTGCTAGCACCTTCGGATCACGGGCGGCCGCGCGGATGAAGTCCACCACGTTCGAGAACGAATCGTAGGGATGATGCAGCAGAACGTCGCCGGAACGAATCACCGAGAAGATACTCCGCTCCTCGTCGCGAAAGCTGTCCAGCACGCGGCTGTTGAACGGGCGATCCTTCAGGTCCCGGTAATCCAGCCGGTAGAGCTGCATGAAGTCCACGAGATTCCGCGGCCCGGTGGTCTCGTACACATCGATCGGCTCCAGGTCGAGCGACTCGCGCAGAATCTCCCGCACGTGCGCCGGAGTCCTGGAGTCCACCTCCAGCCGGACGGCCTCGCCCCACTTGCGCCTGCGCACCTGCTCCTCCATCATCGTCATCAGATCCTCCGCCTCGTCGTCCGCAACCTCGATGTCCGCATCGCGCGTCACACGGAATGTGTGCGCCGCGTTCACGTCCAGCCCCGGAAAGAGCGCGCCGGCGTTGGCCGCGATCACCTCCTCGAGGAGCACGAACTGGTCGCCGGGCTCATCGGGAAATACCTTGATGAACCGGCTCAGCACGGAAGGAACCTGCACCACGGCAAAGTGGAAGTCGCTTGCGTGAACGTGCTTGCGCGGATCGCGCACGATGAGTGCCAGGTTCAGACTACGGTTCAGCAGGTGCGGGAACGGATGGCCGGGATCGATGGCAAGCGGTGTAAGAACCGGCAGCACCTCCTGCATGAAGTTGACGTGCAGGCGCTCCTGCTCGGCGGCCGGAAGTTTGTTCAGAGGGTGAAGGACGATGCCGGCGGCCGCAAGCTTCGGGAGCACATCCTGCGTGAGCATTCGCCCCTGGCGCATCAACAGCGGGCGCAGGCGATCGGCGATTGCGCGCAGCTGCTCCTGTGGCGTAAGGCCGTCCGGCGGAAGTTCAACAACGCCAACCGAGACCTGTTCCTTCAAGCCGGCAACGCGGATCATGAAGAACTCGTCGAGGTTGGTGGAGAAGATCACGAGGAACTTCAGCCGCTCCAGCAACGGGTGGGTTTCATCGGACGCCTCCTCGAGCACGCGCTCGTTGAAGTCGATCCAGCTCAACTCACGATTGATGTAATACTGGGAGTGCCGAAAGTCGGTACGGATCGGCTCCGCTTGGACGGGAACAGGAATGATCTCAGCCATTGCTTTGAGGATCCACGGGGGCGGACGCGGACTTCATCGGGACCGCGCGAAGGGATTGTGATTCCAGGTACCGGCGCAGCAGGCCATGGCCGGCGCAGTCCGGATGAAATAGGAACTGTTAGCGCCTAAGCTAGCGCTTGGGCCGGGAGGCGACAAATTATGTTTCTCTGACTCGATTCGTGAAATCCCACGAGACACAGCCGGCAACGCATCGCAGTGCGAGTTCATAGTTTGCGCGCCCATCTGCTTGACGCACATAGTCTAACGTGATCTCCCCACAGCCATCGCGAGAACATCCACCCTGGCATTATCGGGGTTCGGTTCCTGCTAATGACAATGGATGTGAACGTCCTCCAAGGGCCGTTGCGAGGAGGCAGGCGCGGAGCGGATGCCGACGTGGCAATCTGTACCGGCCGGCATCATGGTCCGCTCGGCGGAACGATGCGCCCAGAGGAACAGGTCGCCACGGCTTCGCTGCGCTCGCCTCGCGAAGACCGCGGGTGGGTCATTGCAGAGGAATGCCCTGACATTGTCGGGGTTCAGTTCCTCGCGATAACCGTCAGGTTCATGGTGTCTCGAGTAGGTTCGTAACATATTTTGCGCGCCGAGTCGGCCCACCCCGCAGCTCACCCAGCGACCCGCACAGCGGCGCAGGAATTCGTTTCATTGTTCATCCCAATGGAGAGATACCATGGCACAGAGCGTGAACCCAATCCCCGAAGGCTATCGCGGCATAACGCCCTACATCACCGTTCGAGATGCCGCCAGCGCGATCGAGTTCTACAGGAACGCATTCGGTGCAACCGAAACCATGCGCATCATGCAGCCGGATGGACGTGTCGGGCATGCGGAACTGCTGATCGGTTCGGCGCCGATCATGCTTTCCGACGAGTTCCCCGAGCATGGAATTACCGGCCCCCAGACATTGGGTGGGACGCCGGTGACGATGCATCTCTACGTGGAGGATGTGGACGCATTTGCCGAGCGCGCCGTTGCGGCCGGTGCAACGCTTCTGCGGCCGGTGGCGAATCAGTTCTACGGTGACCGGGGGGGTAAGCTTCAGGACCCATACGGCCACGCATGGTGGGTGGCAACGCACGTGGAGGACGTATCGCCGGAGGAGATGCAGCGCCGGGCCGGCGAAGCAAACGGGTAAGGACATTCACCGGACCTGCGCGCCGGGGAACGGCCCTGCCGTCTGCGAACAACCGTGGCCCTACGAGAAACCGTTTGCATCGCAGCGGTCGCAATTGCCGCAGGGCTTCTCATCGTGAAAGCCGAAGTACTTCTCGACGAAGACGCGCCGGCAGCTTTCACCACGGAAGTATTGCACCATCGAGAGCAGCTTTCGGTTGTCGCGCTCCAGCTTCTCCTCCATCCGCTCCTCATCCTCCAGTTGCGGCGGCAGCTCGGCGACAACCCGCAGGTCACGGTCATCCAGCGTTCCTTCCGTCACGCCGTAGCGGTCCAGCATGCCGAGCGCCGTCTCCAGACGGAAGTCGCGGCGGTTCTTGAAGTTCAGTTGCTCGCGCAGATATTCCGGACCAAGCGTGTTGATGTCACCGCCGGTCCCCTCCAGTATCCCGAACAGCCTGGCATAGAAGCCGGCGTTCGGATTGGACCACTTGATGAAGTCCATCTGGATGGCGAGATCCTCCTGGCTGTAGAGGAGCATGCAGAGCGAATCCTGCCCGTCGCGGCCGGCGCGGCCGATTTCCTGATAGTACGATTCGATGGATGCCGGCACCTCCGCATGAACGATGAAGCGGATATCCGGCTTGTCGATCCCCATGCCGAAGGCGTTCGTTGCAAGGATGAGATCCTGCTCGCCGCGCAGGAAGCGGCGCTGCACCGCGCGGCGCGGGCCGCTCTGAAGCCGGCCGTGATACACTCCGTGCCGGTGGCCCTTGTCCGCAAGCATCTGCGAAAAGCGCTCCAGCGTCTGGATCAGCGAGAAGTAGATGATGCCGGATCCGTTGTACGTGCCGAGCACGGACCGAAGCACCTCGAACTTCATCTTCTCGTCGAAGATCTCCTCCGCCTCCAATCGCAGGTTGGGCCGGTCGATCCCGCGATGCACCAGCAGCACATCGTCAGGCACAAGACCCAGTTTCGCGATGATGTCCTGCTGAACGTCCGGAGTAGCCGTTGCGGTGAGCGCAATGGTGATCGGATCGCCGATCAGCTTCCGGAACTCGCCAAGGCGCGAATAATCCGGACGGAAGTCGTGCCCCCACTCCGAGATACAGTGAGCCTCATCCACGGCAAGCAGTTCCACCCGTGCGGCGCGGATGCGCTCCACGAACTCCGGCTTGCGAAATCGTTCCGGCGTTACGTAGAGCAGCTTGATCCTTCCCGCCACGAACGCCTCCAGCCGCGACTCGCGCTCCTCCCGCGAGACAGTGGAGTTGATGAACGCGGCGGCCGCGTTGCGCCGTCTGAGAGTATCCACCTGATCCTGCATCAGCGCGATCAGCGGGCTCACCACCAGCGTCCCCCCCTCCATGCAGAGCGCCGGAACCTGGTAGCAGAGCGACTTGCCGCCGCCCGTAGGCATCAGCACGAGCGCGTGGCCCCGCTCTCCGCCGATGCCGAGAACGCGGCGGACGATACGCTCCTGAGCCGGACGGAATGAATCGAAGCCGAAGACGGAAGAGAGGACGGTGTTGGGATCGAGCATCGGAATGGATCAGGCCTGTTGTGGCACCGGATGGGGCCCGCCTGTTCCTGATCACGAACAGAACGAAAGCGAACGCCCCCGTAACGCATTGGACGTGCAAATTACGGGGGCGTATGATCGCTCACACAGTGAAGTTGTTCCGGGTTGTGCGAGCCTTTTCAGTTCCTGACAGGACCGTGCCGCACATCAATGCAGGCACGCCTTGAAGCGCCGAGTGTCGGGAAATCTTATGCGACGTTGCGCATCTCGCCAAGGCCGCCGCGACGCTCCAGGCCGCCCATTGCCACATGGAAACGGCGTATGGCGCTTCCCAGCTTGGTCATTACCCGCTGGCGATAGTTCATGTCGCGGAAGTTCGTGCCGCATTGCGCAATATCATTCCACAATCCTTCCGAGATCCGCGCAAGAGGAACAAGAGCCTGGGCCAGTTCCTTCAATGCGAAGTTCTCATCTCTGAGCCGCGCGTTCTCGTCTTCAACGGCGCTCATGACCGGATAGCGGATAAGTTTCCGCTCACTCCTGACCGCGTCGATCAGGTTGAGACCGATGCCAAGAGCACTGCGCAACAGCGGTTCCGCGGGGTTGCCGTCACCGCACGTCATATGCAGGACCTGCATAGCCGCGCGCAGATCGCTCTCGGTTGATTGCAATTCCTCATCGGTAAGGCGAAGTCGTGGTTCGCTCATACGTTGGGACCTCCTGATTGTATGGACTTCTGGACGAGCCAAATCTACAATCCGGAGCGTTTTCGGCAAACACTTTTTTGCGTTTTATCGAACAATTGTGCCACCGGGATCTCCCCCGCCCTCTTCGCCCGGCCCGAACGCCGCCCTGGAAGCCTCCGGCCGGCAGCCGGCCGGCAGCCGGCGGTCCGATGCTGCAGACCAGGGGGTGACCGATGGAATGAAAACGGCCGGAGCGCCGCTGCACGTGGCAACGGGAAGCTCCGGCCGCAGGAATCGGCGGCTGGACGAATGGCTCCGCTACCGGCAGGGGCAGGTGATCTGCGCCGAGATTGTGGGCCGCACGATCAGCCCCCAGCAGAGGCTGGCGCCTCGTTCGAGGCAGACATCCACGCAACAGACCGGCGTGGTGGCGGTGTTGATGTTGATCAGGCAGCCGCCAACCGGAACCGGCAGCCAACTGTTGCCGCACTGTTCAACATCGATCGAAAGCCCAACCTCGCACGGAATGTTTACCGTTGTGCCGTGCTGAACAGTCACACGCTCGTCAACGCCGGACGGATGATGAAGAAGAAAGGTGACGTCGCATGCAACATCCTTCTGAACCGTCAACGGGATCTTGTCGCACGGGCAGTCCGGGATCTGCGCACGCAGCAGAGCCGGAACAACCAGGAAGAGCGCTGCGACCGAAAGAAGCAGAACCGCACGCCGCACCACACTGCGTATGTTCGTTTGCATGGTAAACCTCCACAGTTTGAATTCGGAAATGGAATGCACAGGGATGCCCGCAGCAACGCGTGGCTGCAGACCGCCTGTGCACGGCAACTTCCGATGCCGCCGATTCAGGCAACAGTACATGTTGAGGTACCGTTCGAATGATCCGGGCGGCGATGGCTGATCCGCCCGGCACCAGGTGCGGCCCCCGTCGGCAGAGACGGATTGCACCGTAAACCGGCGGCGAAGACTGCCGGTCATCCATTCGCCCGCAATGTCCAATCGCCCCCCTCTCCCTCCTCTTATCACTGTGCAGCCGATTACCGCCACATGCGCAGCGGCTGCCGGCCCCCCGTTCCCCTCCATGATTCCGATCCGTTAACACCGATCCCGACACCGTCCGCAACAGCATCGAAGGCTGCCCCGCCGGCAACCGGAGCGGACGGAATCCGCTTCATCCATACATCATCGAGGAGAACCGAATCATGACAGCACGCACATCCATTTCACGCCCAATGCTGGTGATCGCGTCGGTCATCACCGCAGTGATCGCGATCACCTTCGCCGCACCAAGCGCGCAGGCCGGTTGCTGCACCATCGGTGTGGACAACCAGTCCAACTGCACGTTCCAGATCTGCTTCGAGACACCGGCAGCGATCCGCTGCGTTGACGTGAACCTCGGCGCAAACACGTACGACATTCCGAACTGCGTCGATGTCCGCATCGCCATCCGCGACAACTGCGGCAACGTGCATGTGTTCCCAACGGTGGTCGGTGACTGCATCGTGGTTCCGGTCCCCGGCTTCTGTTGTCTCCGCATCTGCAAGGTTGCCGACTGTCGCTACGTGATCAAGCAGATCATCTGCGATCCGTGCTGAGCCACGCACCAGCACGTTGACGACACCCCCGGAACAATGGAGGAGCGGCCTGAGACGATCCGGCCGCTCCTTGTCCATCCCGCAACGAAGCCGCGCATCGTGCAATGGAGCCGTCCACCTCACGATGGCGAACGCACTACCACCAGCCCCCGGGCAGCAGCAGAGACAAGCCAAACGGGAACCCGCTCGGAACCGAGCATCATCCTCGCGCGCACGCACCGCCGCACATGCCGCTCGCAGGGTAGTGTCGCAGTTTGACGGAGCCGGTGCGCAGAATGATTCGCACCTGTGGTGCTTGTTCACGTTGGGCGTACGCATGCTACCGACAGTTCGCGCCTGACGGCGCTTGCGATTCGCGGCACCTGTGCGTCCCGTCATGCCATCAAGCCGCGGAGCTGCATCCCCTCGGTAGGAAACGGGCGTATGGAATCTTCAAGCTCCAGCGGAGCAGCCCGGGTTCTGCATGCAGGCACAGACTGCTCCCATCCCAATGCAAACTGCGAGGCTACCGCTCAGCAGTGCGATGTGCGCTCTGTTGAACCCACGTTGTATCTTTGGGCTCCGTCCGACAATCCTGTCTGGGCCGGATCGCGGCGCCGGAGCGCCCGCGGGCACGTTGCACTCGCTCGCGGCAGCGCCCCGTTCGTGCGCCCCGCCGCACGCACCGGATCGCTCGCGACCGTCTCACGAACCGATTGCCAGACAGAGCCCAGGCCCACCCCCCGAGTCTGAAACAATTCCAACCTGTCCCTCCGCATCATGAACCAATCTCTACGAGCCCTCATCATGCGTTCTCTGATTCCGTGCATCCTCCTGCTCGCCGCCGCGCCCGCGTTCGCGAAGCCGGTCGGCATCGACGTTGCGCGCCGCGTTGCCGTTGCGCAGTATCGCACAGCATCGCCTGTCGATCCGATGCAGGCGATGCTGGCAAGCGAATCGTTCCCGCTGGTCTACCAGCAGCGCTCGGCCGTAGCCGCCGCGGACACGCAGAGCATCTATTATGTCTTCAACACACCGGACGCTCACGGCTTCGTGGTGGTGGCGGGTGACGACGCCGTAGAGCCGATACTCGCATACTCCACGGAGAGTTCCTTCTCGCTCGATCGCCCGTCGCCGGAATTCCTCTGGTGGATGCATCGGTACGAGCGCCAGATCGTTGCGGTGATCGCACGGAATCAGGCCGCCTCCGAACGCACGCAGCGCATGTGGATGAAGCTCGGCGCAGCCGCGCCCCCGGCGCTCCTTCCACTCCCGGTGCAGAGCAGCGTAACGGTTGGTCCGCTGGTGACGACACAGTGGGACCAGGCTCCATACTACAACGACCTCTGCCCGTTCGATCCCGTTGCGAACGACCGCGCCGTTACCGGATGCGTTGCCACCGCGTTTGCGCAGATCATGAGGTATCATCGCTCGCCGGAGCATGGCAACGGTGACCACGGATATTCGCACCAGCTGTACGGGTATCTCTACGCAAACTTTGCGAACGCCACGTACGACTGGAACTCCATGCCCGAACGCCTCACCGGTCCCAATCAGCAGGTGGCCCAGCTGATGTATCATATGGGCGTATCGTGCGACATGGGCTACGGTACAGCCGCGTCGGGCGGCAGCGGCGCCGATCCGAAGGTGGCGGCGGCCGCGCTCGTACGGTACTTCGGCTATCAATCCAGCGTCCGCGATGTGGAGCGGAGCGATTACGACGACAATACATGGATGAACATGATCCGCGCCGAGCTGGATAACTCCCGCCCCGTGGAGTACCACGGCTTCGGCGACGGCTCCGGACACTCGTTCGTGTGCGATGGCTACAACGGCGCCTACTTCCATATGAACTGGGGATGGGATGGCCAGTTCAACGGATTCTTCCTCCTCTCGAACCTGGAGCCGGGCGGCGTTGGAGCCGGCGGCGGCAACGGAGCCTACAACAACGATCAGGGCGCGGTGATCGGCATCGTTCCGGATCACCCGACGCCCGGCGAGGCAACGCTGGAAATGAATGCGGACCTGAGCGTGGATCCGAACCCGGCCACGACCAACAGCGTGGTCACGGTCTCCTTCGACCTGCACAACACCGGCACGTCGGATTTTCAGGGCGACTATTGCGTGGCACTCTTCGATGAGAACGGAACGTTCGTAAAGTATCTGGGCGGCGTCTGGACAAACATGCAGTTGCATGCCAACAATCACTACGTCAACGGCCTCACCCACAAGGACACGCTGTTCGGCGTCTATCCGGGAACGTACTATACCGCGGTCTACGCCCGCCCGACCGGCAAGGAGTGGGAGTTGGTAAGCGGAGGCTCGTATCAGAATTCCGTAACGCTGGAGGTGACAACGGCAACGTATCCCTCGGAGCTCGCGATCTACGTTCAACCCGCGGTCGCGCCGTCGCAGATACATGTGGGCGAAACGTTCACGGTGCATACGGACTTCGCCAACATCAGCTCCGATGATTTTCAGGGCGACATCGGCCTCTGGGCGTATACAATCGATGGAGGCCGGCTGGTCGGGGAGATCCAGGTTCTTCAGGGGCTTTCACTTTCCGCAAACAGCCACTGGGTGAACGGCCAGACATTTACCTGCTCAGGGCTCAACGTGAAGCCGGGGAGATATCTCCTTGCATTCTTCAGCCGGCTTACCGGTGACGACTGGCAGGTGGTAAATCCCGGCGACTATGTGAATCCGATGATCGTGGACGTTCTTCCCAGCGTGCTCGGGCCGGACCGCTACGAACCGAACGACGCCAGCAGCAGCGCCTACCGGCTTTCGATGAATTATTCCGGCAACGTCGGCATTGTCACAACTGCCGGAGCGAATATCCACGCCAGCGGAAACGACGACTACTATCGCATCGATCTCCCCGAGGGATACGACTACGATATCACCGGCATTCTGCACGACAGCTGGACGGATGATCCGGACACCTACACGAACGTCGTTTCGGTGATGGTGAACGCCGGCGACGGCTGGTCCGCTGTCTACGAGGACAGCACCGATGTGATGCACGTGCCCGGCGGACGGAGCGTACTGTTCAAAGTGCAGGCGCTCTATCTCGGCTCCCTCGGCACCTACCAACTGGACATTCGCGCCACACGTCAGGTGTCCGGAGTAAACGGTCCGGCCGCGTCCCCCGGTGCGGAGCTCTCCGTCTATCCCGTTCCCGCAACGAACGAGTTGAACGTGCAACTCGCTTCCGGTCTTGGCCATGATGTCTCGCTGCGCCTCGTGGATGCCGGCGGGCGAACGGTTGCGGAGCGAACCGGCATCGTCGCAGGCACCGATCCGGTACGGTTCAGCCTGGCCGGCGTTCCGTCCGGAGCCTATTTCCTCGTTGCCGAAACCGGGCACGGGCGCTTCACACGGCCGGTTGTCGTACGGCGGTAAGCGGCCGCGAAACCCGACCGCAGATATTTCGGCCTGCACCCTCGCGTTGATACAGCGCGAGGGTGCAGGCATTATTACGCCACTGAACCACCAGATGACAAGCCCGGAGCAACACTGATACCGGCGCCGTCTACCACGTGATGGCAGATGAGGCGGCGTCATCAAAGAAATATGGATAGTCCCCAAGGAAGGGAATCACGATGCCGGGATATCCAAAGAAGGTGACCCTCCTGCCAGTGAAGAATCGGCCGTCCCAGAGATGAATTCCCCCCATGATGCATGCGGCCGACGAGCACTGGTTGTTGAAGTTCATCCAGGTGAAATCAGGGAATCCCCAGCCACCGGGCATGTAACAGCAGCGCCCGGACCACCGCGGATCACCGAACAGGCCTACCGAATGCGAGATCGGCCCCTTGAACGGATCGTACTCCGAAAGGAGCCGTATGAATCCGTTCGCATCATCCCGGCCGATTTTTGCATCGGCAAGTACTTTGAAGAAATCGGTGGTGTACTTCTCGACCGCTGATGCCTGCATCGGAGCAAGAGCCTTCTCCTGAACGTCCGTCAGATTTTTCTGGGCGCGATCGAAAATGGCATGCCCCTTCATCAGCTCAACCGCCAATCCCTCCTTCCCGGCCCACTCATTCAGTTTTGCCTCCGTGGTGAATCCGAATGCCGAATCGTTGAGGCCGTGATATGCGGCTGCAACCACAAACGGTACGGCCTTTGCATCGGTTGCAGTCCACGCCCGGTCGCTTACTCTCTTCTGATCGACAAAGAAGGCGGTGGGCTTCGTGTTTGGAGTAGACATGCTGGTGCTCATTGGAAGGTGTAGAATGATACGGTGTCATCAGTGTGCAGCCAACATACCGCGCCGCCGGGTGGAATACAATGAACGGCCCCACTGCCGTTCCGCCCGGTCGCATTCCTGAACATCTCCACGTAGCCGCCGACGGTCTTGGTGGGCTCAATCAGCAGACGAAGCGTCGGGCAGACAGGACATACGTACGTGTCAATGATCTCCGACGAGAAGTCTTTGTAGAGATCCTTCCCGTCGGTCGGGATCGTCGGCGCCGCCTGCATGCCGGTGGGATCGGTGAGCCGCACCGGGTTGTCCGCGCAGTAGGCGTAGGGGCTCGTTGCCCGGTCCGTCTCCCACAGCCGGTCCGGGCTCGGGAAGTGTCCGGTCTCCGGATCGTACCGGCGATCCGAGAGGTCCTACGCTAAATCGCAAATTCACTTCCTCGTACGTTAACATGGAAGCATTCATATTGCTCGTCGTTCCCATCTAGTCGCAATTGAGTCCCTCCATCCAAGGCGAGCAAAAGAGATGCACCATCAGCATCCAAAGTGCTCTCATGGACCGATTTCCCTAGCACAGTTAAGAGGTCAGTGTTCGTTGCCGGAATTGAGATTTCTTCCTCTCCGTCGATTGTCCTCAGTTGGAGGTTTGACTCCACTGTAATAAAATGGTCCGTTCCGAAGCTTATCGTAATCGTATTGACCGTGAATGTGATCGCTTCAACGACCAATCCGCAAAACTCTGAGGGCTGAAGTTGCCTAGGCCACTTATACATGATCAATTTCCTTTTTTAGGTGGAAAAGGTACATGGGTTTCCGGACGTCCACCGGGTTTCATTGTAGATGGGTCAATCGGTTGCCACGAACCGTTTGCCATTGGCTTCTCCAACTTCCAGTACCCATTCGGATATTGTGACGTTGGAGGCATTTCACGTATCCTCCATCCTTGCGGAATCTCCTTTGGAGGATTCTGCGGTGGATTCGTCGGCGGTTTGAAATTTGGAGTCGGCTTGGGCGCTCCCTTTGCCGCCGCTTCGCCACCTCCTTCCAACGCCGTAGTAGCCGCTGGTTTTGTGGCTGTTGTCGCCGCCGCCTCAGCCGGTGCGGCCGGTTCCGCTGCCGGTGTTGCCTCCGCCGCCGTGGTCGGAGCAACCGGACGTGCTGCCGCCACCCGTGCAGCGCCACCAAACACAACCGTCTCGATGGCCTTCGTCGTCCAGAACCGTGCGGCGGCTCCACCGCCGTTCTGCCCGGTCGCGTTCTTGAACATCTCCACGTACCCGCCGACGGTCTTTACCGGATGCAGCAACAGGCGGAGCGTCGGGGCCGCAGGGCAGATATACGTGTCGAAGATCCCGCTGGCAAAGTCGTTGAACAGATCTTTCCCGACGCCGACCGGAAGGCTCTCCTTGCCGTCGGTCGGGATCGTCGGCGCGGCCTGCATGCCGGTGGGATCGGCAAGCCGCACCGGGTTGTCCGTGCAGTAGGCGTAGGGGCTCGTTGCCCGGTCCGTCTCCCACAGCCGGTCCGCTACGTTCTTGAACGTCTCGAGAAAAAGAGCTTATGACCACTTTTTACGGAGGCTTTGCCAGTCTCTTGCAATTCCTGTAGTGTACGACAACCTGAAGTTCTTGATTTCAGTTGGCCACGGCTCGTCATAGCTATAGCCTTCAAGCATATCCAATGCGCCATCTTTCACAAACAGCACAAAGCCGGCGCCCGAGGCAAGTCCATCAATATCCGCAGATACATCGCCAAAGTTAAACGACTTGTTTCCAGAAATTCTTGGCGCGAAGTTCGGCACTGCGAACTTCACATAGAATCCTGCCCCGGTCAATTCACGGCTTTCGACCCTGCATGCATCAAGCTGCTGTCGTAAGGTTGCGATTGCCGGTTCGTCGCCTTCGAGAAGCAGCTTCATAACTGCTTGTTCCAATTGCGTCATTTTGGATTCCTCACAGGATAAGTGTCTACTTGAATGCCGTTCCAATTTTCACTGCTCCGTTTACGACATTGCCTCGAATAGTGATCTTCTGCGCTCCCACTTGAACAACCTCCTCGAAGACGCCTGTAATTCCCTTCTGCTTGACAACCACTTCAGCCGCTCTCTGCATGGCCTCAAAGGCTTTTGCCTCCGAGCCGAACTCACTGACCAATTTCCCAAGATTATGCTGCGATTTCCCGAAAATGTGATGCAGCTTGTTGGGATCTACGGCCCCAGAAGCTTTCGCAGCAGGTTGCTCCGCAGGTGTCGTCTGTGCCGTCTTCTGCGCCGCCGCCTCAGCCGGTGCGGCCGGTTCCGCTGCCGGTGTTGCCTCCGCCGCCGTGGTCGGAGCTACAGGGCGTGCGGCCGCCACCTTCGCGGCGCCGCCATAAATCGCCGTCTCGATCACCTTCGTCGCCCAGAACCGTGCGGCGGCTCCACCGCCGTTCTGCCCGGTCGCGTTCTCGAACATCTCCACGTACCCGCCGACGGTCTTTACCGGATGCAGCAACAGACGGAGCGTCGGGCAGTGAATCGTTTCTCGTATCCGTTCTGACTACCAAATGAATACCGGTCCGTTTGGCACTGGAATAAGATGCAGTGCCTCCGGACCGACCCGACTTCCCGGGTCGAGTTTGATCGTCAATATCCAGTTACCCGCGAATCGAATGGCGCACTCTTCATTATCTCGGAATTTCAACTCGGCAACGGTTCTCCCAATTAATGAACATAGGGCGTCACGCGATCCATTTGCTGGGAATGACACACTCATCTCGTCACGAGTAATATTCGAGCTCGCAAGACACCGCAGCACAGGGCCATCGAATTGCACTTCAAAATAGTCTCGGACAAAGCAAATCGTTGATACTTCGAGGCCAACAAGTTCCTGTAACTCCATAATGCTCTCCCAAGATAGTCCGTGAACGTTTTGTTTACCACGGCCAAAGGTACCAGTGTGCACTGAGATCCGAATTGGGAACTGTTTTTCCCGTATAGGGATTAACAGTCTGGCCGTTTTGATTCATGTAGACAGCACGCGGCCCCTGGTTTGCATTCTCCTCCATTATCCGAACACCCGTAGTTCTCGGGTTCAGTCCTTTGCCACCCGATCCCCCTGTATACTGGGCTCCGGGAGCACGTGTCGGCGTGGGTCCTGTTGCTCCTTCCGGCACTATTATGGCCTGTCCCTTGGGCGTGACAATGATGCTTGGGCTGCTAGTCCCGGCCGTATTGCCGCTTCCACTATTCCCGGCTGCTGCTGGTGTTGCCGGTCCCGTCTTCTGCGCTGCTGCCTCCGCAGGTGCCGCCGGTTCTGCTGCCGGTGTTGCCTCCGCCGCCGTGGTCGGAGCAACAGGGCGTGCGGCCGCCACCCGTGCGGCGCCACCAAACACAACCGTCTCGATGGCCTTCGTCGTCCAGAACCGTGCGGCGGCACCGCCGCCGTTCATTCCCGTCGCGTTCTTGAACGTCTCCACGTAGCCGCCAACCGTCTTCGCGGGCTCGATCAGCAGACGGAGCGTCGGGCAGACGGGACAGATGTACGTGTCGAAGATCCCCGACGAGAAGTCGTTGTAGAGATCCTTGCCGATGCCTTCAACAAACCCTTCCTTGCCATCGGTCGGGATCGTCGGCGCCGCCTGCATGCCGGTGGGATCGGCAAGCCGCACCGGGTTGTCCGCGCAGTAGGCGTAGGGGCTCGTTGCCCGGTCCGTCTCCCACAGCCGGTCCGGGCTCGGGAAGTGTCCGGTCTCCGGATCGTACCGGCGATCCGAGAGATCATACAGCCCCGTCTCGCGGTCCGCCTCCTGATTGTTGAACCCCTGCCGCTCGCCACTTCGGAATTGTCAATAAACATCCGCCCCCGGTGCCTCTGATTTTCTCAACGGTCACCGGGCACTTTCAATCAACAGTGAGAAGCCGGCTTTCGTTCCCGTGCTATCGAAGTTCCAGCGAGCCTGCCTTTCCCCCCTTTAATGCGTATTCAACTGCCTCCTGCCAATCGCTGACTACTGCTGGATCGCCAGGTGTACCATCTAGCAGCAAAGACAAATCACTCAATAGCATCCCTACGCCATCAGACTGCGTTCTTTTCCAGAACTCCTCCAGGAAGTGAACCATTGCGGCATATGCCTGTTCGCTTGTCAATTCGCTCATATATGATTCCTCCATTGTACATACGTTCACACTTACATTAAAAGCTGGCGCGGCTTCTGACCGATTCGATTCGCGAGTCATGCATATCACGGAGCAACTTCAACCTGAAGTTCTCGGCAGACAACTTCAAGCGTAGATCCGCTATGCAAGTAAAGCGAAAACACCAAATTGTTCTGCAAGGATATCTTGTCCAACCTTTCCGCAAGTTCATCCGAGATGGCCGGAAACGCGCGATCGAATACTTCCGGTCCTTTCACGGCCCAGGCGATATGATTGACCGCAACGATATCTACCGCCACGAGAACGAGATATTTACCATTCCAAGGCGGATACCCCGCATCATCATGACAACGCATTGCGATTCGTAGCAATCGGCCATTATTACGGGAGGCATCGTATGTGATGTTAAACACCTCAGCGTCGTGTAGCCACCCTAATTCATCCAATGTTGTTGACTGCATTTACTTTTCTCCTGGGATCTTTGCATTTAGAGGTAAATGAGCTTTCTCACCGTTTATGTGCATGTGGCTTCGGCCTTCCCAACCAGGCTTCCCATCTTCACCGACATCAATCCGAGCCACTTCTTTGAAGTCCCGCCCAACACCTGTTCCCCAACTTCCGGTTCGATTAGGGTTTTCATGCAAGCCAGCACTTTTTGCACGCTTCGCAAAAGCCTCGAACTCGGATTGTTCAGCCGGCGATAGTACACGTCCACGTAAGCCCCGAGTTGCCCCAGCCGCGGTTGCACTAGGAGCTTTCGCCGGAGTTTGTTCTGCCCGTGTTGTCTGCGTAGCCTTCCCCGCCGCCGCCTCAGCCGGTGCCGCCGGTTCGGCTGCCGGTGTCGCTTCGGCCGCCGGTGTCGGCGCAACCGGCCGCGCAGCCGCCACCCGTGCGGCGCCACCAAACACAACCGTCTCGATGGCCTTCGTCGTCCAGAACCGTGCGGCGGCACCGCCGCCGTTCATTCCCGTCGCGTTCTTGAACGTCTCCACGTACCCGCCAACCGTCTTTGCGGGCTCTATCAGCAGACGGAGCGTCGGGCAGACGGGACAGATGTACGTGTCGAAGATCCCCGACGAGAAGTCGTTGTAGAGGTCCTTGCCGACGCCCTCAACAAACCCTTCCTTGCCGTCGGTCGGGATCGTCGGTGCGGCCTGCATGCCGGTGGGATCGGCAAGCCGCACCGGGTTGTCCTCGCAGTAGGCGTAGGGGCTCGTTGCCCGGTCCGTCTCCCACAGCCGGTCCGGGCTCGGGAAGTGTCCGGTCTCCGGATCGTACCGGCGATCCGAGAGATCATACAGCCCCGTCTCGCGGTCCGCCTCCTGATTGTTGAACGTCTGGCGCTCAACCATTCCTAATTATCAAGGAACATCCAGGCCCGGTGACTTCGAATCATTTGAAGTCACCGGGCACTTTCAGTCGATAGAGAGAGGACGACCTCCATTCCCGTGCTATCCAAGTTCCAGTGAACCCGCCTTTCCTCCCTGTAAAGCATATTCAACCGCCTGTTGCCAATCATCTGTAATTGCAGGATCGGCGGGCGAGCCGTCAGGTAGCAACGACATGATGCTCAGAAGGTCCCCAACCTCGAGAAAGTTTGAACGCTCCCAATACCCCAGCAGAAATTGGTACATAGCTGCATAGGCTTGTTGATCCGTCATTGTCTTCATTATTAACCTCGCAATTTATTTCCGACCGGGTCGTTCGGCTGCCGAGAGTCCTGTTTGCGGATTAAACGTACGTGGTGTTTGGTTCAACCCACCATCCACAATCAGACCATTTCTCGTCGTGACCCAGACTTGTGTTCCATTGGGGAGAGTTTTTGCTAACCATACTTTTCCAAATTGATCTGTCCCCAATTTGCATTTTGCATCATTGGCAACATCAATGAGCATCTGTCGGTTAGCAGGTGAATCTTTCAAATGCCCTTCGACTTCACGGAAAATGTGTCCCACTTGGGATTCGTTCGCCGGCAGTCTGACCCCTTTGGGCGAAGTGGTTCCAGCAGATGTCGATGATCCCTGTTCTGTAGACGCCTTCTGCGCTGCCGCCTCAGCCGGTGCGGCCGGTTCCGCTGCGGGTGTTGCCTCCGCCGCCGTGGTCGGAGCAACAGGGCGTGCGGCCGCCACCCGTGCGGCGCCACCAAACACAACCGTCTCGATGGCCTTCGTCGTCCAGAACCGTGCGGCGGCTCCACCGCCGTTCTGCCCGGTGGCATTCTTGAACATCTCCACGTACCCGCCGACGGTCTTTACCGGATGCAGCAACAGACGGAGTGTCGGGGCAGCGGGGCAGATATACGTGTCGAAGATCCCCGACGAGAAGTCGTTGTAGAGATCCTTGCCGACGCCCTCAACAAACCCTTCCTTGCCGTCGGTCGGGATCGTCGGCGCGGCCTGCATGCCTGTCGGATCGGTGAGCCGAACCGGGTTGTCCGCGCAGTAGGCGTAGGGGCTCGTTGCCCGGTCCGTCTCCCACAGCCGGTCCGGGCTCGGGAAGTGTCCGGTCTCCGGATCGTACCGGCGATCCGAGAGATCATACAGCCCCGTCTCGCGGTCCGCCTCCTGATTGTTGAACCCCTGCCGCTCACCGGCTACCACGCCGCCGCTGCCGCCGAGCACGTTCCCCCAGGGATCGTAGTCAACGTGCCGCTCCGCCGTCCCCTCGACCGCCACGCGGAGCGACGCGAGGTGGTCGCTGATCTGATACTCCTTCACGCCCAATGGCTTCGTGACCACCTGCGTGATCTGCTCGCGCACGCCGTTCCAGCCGATGCCGTTGGTCAGGTACTCGGTTGGATAGATGGAGACGCGCCGCCCCGCGCCGCCGCAACCGGCCGCGCCGCTCACCTGTTGCCCGTGGTAGACCGCAAGCTGCGAGCCGCCGCCGCTACGCTCTCCACGTCCTCCACATCAATGACAAGGAACCAATGGTTCCGTTCAGTGCCACGGCGCTCACGGCCACCGTACAGGGCCAGTTGAAAATCTGCATCACCTGATAGGCAGAAAAACGCGTAGTCCGAGTGATCGGTATACAACGGACGCAACCCCAACACGTCGCGGTAGAAGCGAAACATCACCTGAAAATCGCACACGGCAACGAACACATATCGTGCTCTGCTTCCGTGCAAGGGACCAACAACCGGCATCGTGTACCTGCACCGTTAACGTTCGAGGGAAAGACAGGCGCACCCTTGCCATGTGGGTGCGCCCAAGCCATAATCGACAATCGTACGAGCGGCTGAGCAATCTGAGCTACGGTTGGGATCACAGGATGCCCCGTTCACCACGTCACGCAAGCTTCTTCATAATCAAAGAAGCCGCTCTCGAAGCCATTTGATAGGAACAATCGCAAGCCTGGTATGTCGGCACCCGGAGGAACATCGACCGCAATTAAGCCGAGCCTCTTGCTTGCCTCAGTGCCGCACCCGAAACCGTTCAGCGCCGCGATCAGGGACAACTCGTCCTCCTCGTCAAATCCGGCAAGACGGATTGTGCTGTGACCGGAACGTGCGCGAACTCCCGTGAATGTCAGCAGCCCATCTGTATCGACAGCATCAACCGTGTCGTACAGATTGATCCCCTGCACATAGAACGGAATGTTGTCAACAACGTACGAGCCATCGTGCTCTACTGCCCACAGCATTTCGACATCGTGGGGTGGATATCCATCTTCGTCCCTCTCCAACTTGAACCGAATGCGTGTCTTGTCGTTGTTCATGTGATTTTGCAGGATCATTTATGGCGTGTGCTAATCCCCCGGCCGATGCTGCCGAAGTTCCCGTATCACACCGTTCCAGTAGCGAACCGCCTCAATGTGCTCCTGCCGCGACACGACGGCCTTGTTGCCGGGATCGGTCGGACTTCCTCCCAGGATGACCGGATGAATCTCGACGATCTCCTTCCCTTTGAGGTCCTTGTGCTGTTTACCGTTCCTGCCCGTTTGATGCGCCATGACTCGTGTCTATGATGTGTGAAGGAATTCAAGGAATTCGTCAAATGTTGATGCAAGCGGAGATGCGAGGTCGAGGCTCATGCCCACGAAAGGGAGCGCCACGACGCTCCATGCGTTGGATCGCGTATCAAATGCGAATGCATCGCCGCTGCCGTCAGAGCCGATCAGGAACAAGCCCGGTGCATACTCCGCAACCTGGTAGGCGCTGTTGAGTTCAATAAGCTCCTCGATGCGCCAGAGCATGATGTAACCTTCGGAGCCGATAGGCCCTTCGCCTCCGTTTGCATACTTCAGGAATTCGATGTAATCGTCCGGAAGAGACAGGTTCCCTTCATGCTGCATGGCGATAATCGCCTGCGGCTCCGCAGGGGGATTGCGGTCTATGCTCTTTAGTATCGAGGCGCGTTGCTCTTGGGTCATGGCTTTGACTGAATATTGCGTTGAAGCAGATTCCACCAGTTGGTAACGACAGTGTGTTCCGCTCGTGTCAGAGGCATTTTATTTGATGGCCCAACCGGATCGCCGCCGAATTTCACCGGATGAATTTCATGAATTTCCAGCCCCTTCATCGATGGGTTATCACGATGAATCTTACGGTTAGCCGCATTGGCGGCCTTTCGTGCGGTTGCGTACTCCTCGCCTTCGATCAGCCGGAACGGCCCTTCCGGTTTTGGCACATTCTCCGGATACCTCGTCCAGTCTACAATAGAGAAGCTGCCGTTTGCAAACGACGGAGGGGCTGAAGCTGTTTCTGGAGCGGCTGGATGGCCGGTGGAACCCGTTGCCGCCGTCTCTGCGGGCGCTGCCGGCTCGGCTGCTGGCGCGGCCGGTTCCGCTGCCGATGCTCCCGGCGTGCTTGCCCCTGCCGCCATCCTGGAGAGGCCGCCGTAGATCACCACTTCAGCCGCCTTCGTGATCCAGAACCGCGCGGCGGACTTCCCGCCGTTTTGTCCCGTCGCGTTCTTGAACGTTTCGACGTAGCCGCCGATTGTTTTCGCGGGCTCCACCATCAGCCGCAGCGTCGGGGCCAGCGGGAGGATGTACACGTCAAAGGTCGCCGACGCAAAATTGTTCACGACGTCCTTGCCGACGCCGGCCAGGATGCTCTCCTTGCCGTCGCTCTGGAACACCGGAGGAGCCTGCAAGGCAGGCCCGGACTCCGGCGCCGCCTGCATGCCGGTGGGATCGGTGAACCGCACCGGGTTGTCCGCGCAGTAGGCGTAGGGGCTCGTTGCCCGGTCCGTCTCCCACAGCCGGTCCGGGCTCGGGAAGTGTCCGGTCTCCTTACGTCAAGGAATAGAGTCGAGGTTTCTGTTTTGCAACGACAAGGACGCCCATGTGAGATAGTTGTTCGAGCATCGTCTCAAGAGAGGAGAGCTGTGTGGCGTCAAATTCCGTCCCCTCATGCGTAAGTGCCTCAATCCCCTTGGACTCCGTGTATTGAATGAGACGCCACGCATCGATACCGCCTCGATGATCTGCCAGATCAACATGTGCATCAACGACTTCGTTTGTTGAAGGATTGGTAAAGCAAACGCCGAGGCCATGCCGTTGGAACTCCCAGACATCATCACCCACCGCCATGATGCCTTGCTTCGGCAGGTCAAGCAGCAGGTTCGTGTCCTCGATCGGATACCGATCAAACAAGGCATCGCACAACCGCTCCTGGAGAGCAGCATATTCATGCAGTAGTTGCATCGAATCCATCATTTTCACTCCAACGCCTTGCCTTTCAGTCGCTGGCAGGCTTCGTCAACTGCGCGTTTGAACCCCTCTGCATCAACCCTTCGCAGCACCTCCGCCTCGACAACATTTGAACCTGGGGTCTCAATGTCAAACAAGCCTTTGCCACGTTCCTGGCTCACAAGCGCAACGAACAGCCCGTCGTAGTATATCTCAGCAACAAGTTCGTCGTAGTCTGCTGGGCTCGATATCACGGTTTCAAAACTCTTCGTTCTCATGCGTGAAGATAGTAGTCTATGAATTTGTAGCTGCCCCCAGCACGCGAGGTTCAATCGCCAGGTGTAGTTTCTGACTATCTATTCCAGCGACTCCAAGTCGCGCCCTTCTTCCTCAGTCTTTTGAATTTTGCGTACCGCTTCCTCAACGGCATCATGATAACGATCATGATATTCCCGCATGTCACTCCATGTGACACTTTCGTGAGCCAGCTTCTTTGCATTACCCAATCCCATCTTGCGCATCACGGCAAAGAAGAAGATGGATTTTGCTATGGTGTAGCCGCGCGCTCGCAATTCCGAGAGAATCGCCTCCGAGTCGTCAGTGGAAGCAAACAGGGCACGCACGTCAACCGGAACTTCATTGGTCTGATCCATCGTTTATTCCTTTCGATAGTAAGCCCATGTCCTGTCTTTTGGTATGAGAGCCGGATAATCCAAGCGATGAATCTGATGCGTGACCCTTTGTGACTCCGGGAACATGGCAGTTACCTCCGTCTCCACACTCGACATCGACTCTTGATCATCATCGTCGGCATTTCCATCATAATAGCAGTCAAGATGGATTGACGTTTCGTCGAAAACGACTGTGACCGCCCGTAGATTGGGGCTTATCTCTCCAAGCAATGCTTGCTGCAGCGCTACCAGGACCATGTGTTTTCTGTCGTTCATAGATAGATCGCTCTTATGGACTTTCCGGAATACTTTTTGAGGTCCTTCACTCTTTGCGGCAAGGAGACGTCAAGCCAGATAAGATCGAGCTTCTTCTTCCGCAGATGACATAGCATCTTCGATGCCTTCACAGTAGATTCTTTTCCCTGACTTGATCGTCTGCTCAAGTGTGTCGAGCGATCGCCGAGTCTCGCCAGTCGCAACGATTACGACGGCCTTGTCCTTCTCATCGGCATCTCGTCCGTATTCGTAAAAGAAATTGATAGCCTTAAGAATGGTATTCCCCCATTCGTAATCAAAATCCCGCAGATCAAGAACGAGGCAAACTGGATCCAATACGGCAAAGTAGGCGGCAAGTATCGCAGCCATAAACAGACCATCGCCATTCCCCTGGCTGCCACGTCGGTAGCGCCCCTCAAATCTCGCGATCATCACAGTTCCATCAAGGGCGGATGATACCGCGGACTTCAGTGCACTTAGATCGCTCAAAGCAAAGGGTTTCAAATCGGTAGTCATATCAGCGCCCTCGCGGTGTGAATGTAATGTGGGGCAATTTGGGATCAACTGCCACTCCTTTCAGTGTTTCTGAACCTGGCCTCATGTCACCAGCTTTGTTTGCATTCGGATTCTTCGGTAATTCATACAAAGCTGACTGCCTTGCCCTAGCATTCCCTCCTTCAATAATGTAATCCCAATCAGAAGCGGCATTAGCGATTCCTCGTGCACGGCTACCGACAACTGTAATCTTAAGGCCACGTTTATCAGCTACTGTTTGAATTCGAGAAATCTGTTCCCGTGTTAGATTCTCCAATTTAGCTCCTCCCCCAACACTAGGACCGACTCTCTCTGCACCCCCGCTTGTTACCGGAGCTTCCGCCGGCGCGGCCGGTGCCGTTTTCTGCGCCGCGGCCTCTGCGGGTGCTGCCGGTTCCGCCGCCGGTGCCGGCGTGCGTACCCCTGCCGCCATCTCGGAGAGACCGCCGTAGATCACCACTTCAGCGGCCTTCGTGAGCCAGAACCGCGCCGCGGACTTCCCGCCGTTCTGGCCTGTGGCGTTCTTGAACGTCTCGACGTAGCCGCCGATGGTTTTCGCGGGCTCCACCATCAGCCGGAGCGTCGGGGCCAGCGGAAGGATGTAGACGTCGAAGGTCGCCGACGCAAAATTGTTCACGATGTCCTTGCCGACACCGGCCAGGACGCTCTCCTTGCCGTCGCTCTGGAACACCGGAGGGGCCTGCAAGGCGGGCCCGGACTCCGGCGCGGCCTGCATCCCCGTCGGATCCGTGAGCCGCACCGGGTTGTCCTCGCAGTAGGCGTAGGGGCTCGTTGCCCGGTCCGTCTCCCACAGCCGGTCCGGGCTCGGGAAGTGTCCGGTCTCCGGATCGTACCGGCGATCCGAGAGGTCATACAGCCCCGTCTCGCGGTCCGCTTCCTGATTGTTGAACCCCTGGCGTTCACCGGCTACCACGCCGCCGCTGCCGCCGAGCACGTTCCCCCACGGATCGTAGTCAACGTGCCGCTCCGCCGTCCCCTCGACCGCCACGCGGAGCGACGCGAGGTGGTCGCTGACCTGGTACTCCTTCACGCCGTTCGGCTTCGTGACCACCTGCGTGATATCCTCGCGCACGCCGTTCCAGCCGACGCCGTTGGTCAGGTACTCGGTTGGGTAGATGTTGACCCGCCGCCCCGTGCCACCGCAACCGGCCGCGCCGCTGATTTGCTGGCCGTGATAGACCGCAAGTTGTGAGCCGCCGCCGAGAAGATAATACACCCACGCATAGGCGCTCACGCTGTCCGTCTGCGCGGCGCTGTAGAGCCGCTTCTCCTCCCGCTCGCCCCCCGCGCTGTAGCGGTACTGCCAGTCCTCCGTGCCCGTCGCGGAGCGCCAGATGTTCGCCCGCTTCATCAGGTGCCGGTAGCTGTAGCGGTACCGTTCGTCGGAGAGCGGCACGTCCGTTCCGTTCTTCACCTCGTAGCGGGCGCGTTCGCTCGTTGCGCCATCGCCGTCATACGTGTAGGCCGTGCGCGTCGGGTTCACGAAGCCGGGCGAGAGGAGATGGCCCGCAAGCCGGTTGGTGCCGGGCGTGTAGCTGTAGGTGTCGTACGCCGTCATGCCGTTGTTGGCTTCCAGCCGGTTGCCCCCCGCGTCGTAGCGGTATCCCGTCGCCGCGGTGATCCCGATCCCGCCGGGGGCGGGACCTTGCGTGTACTGCGTCAAGCGCTGCACGGAGTCATAGCTGTAAAGCTGCCGCTGCCGCGCGCCGCCGCTATGCGCGTAGGTCTGCCCCGTGATCTGGCCTGCCGGATCGTACGTCAATGCCTCGCGGAACAGATCCGCGCCGCCGTGCGTGGCCACGAGCGAATCCAGCCCCTTCATGTGGTTGTAGGCGAAGCGCACAAGCACATTCGCGGGCGGGTAGCTCATCGAGTCCACCGCGCCGCTCTTCGTGTAGCGATAGACGATATCGGCAACGGCGGGACGCGCAAGCGGCGCGGGATAGCGCCATTGGTTCACGTTGCCGTTGTTGATCAATCCGGTACCCGACGCGCCGAGGCTGGTCCAGATGCTGTCCACCTTCGCATCGCCCCCCGTGCCGTACCACGTGGTGTATTGCCGGAGCGGATCGGCCACGGCCACGCTCGTGATCTGGTTGGCGCTGTTGTAGGTGTAGTACACGGCGTCGTATCCAAGATCCTCCGTGTAGCGAAGGAGCGCTTCCAGGCGGCCGCGCTCATCGTACGAGCAGACGGCGTAATGGAACGGCTCCGAACCGCGCTCGCGCCATGCAACCGCCGCCTCACGTCCCTTCAGGTTCCGGAGCACTCCGGTCGGCGCAAGCGCGTTCCATTTCGCGAGCGGCGGGAAGGCGCTCCAGACCGCGCCGCGTTGCGCGGGGAGCGTGTCGTAGGCCACGGCCGTACGCACAAACTCCGGGTACGTGGCAACATTCTCGAAGTCATCGGGCGATGCGCCCGGGAGATCGGTCGAGGTGTAGAACTGCGCCGGATGCACGATCATCGGGCCGCGCGCGGAGTCCGTTTCACCAAGCGATGCAAGCGGCGGGAAGGTGCAGCCTGTAATCGCGAAGGTGTTTGTTGGGGCGAACGTCGGCACCGTGCGGACGGGTGCGTTCCACAACGTGCGGTTGGCGGTGAGGATGCTCGCCACGGCCCCCGTGTGCAGCGTCGTCGCGTCAAGGTTCGTCTCGCGCGAGGCCAGCGCGTCGCTCCACCCCTGCATGTGCCGCCCCGCGTGCTTCGTGCCGCCCGGCTGCCCGCCGTCATCGCGATGCGCGGCGGTGATCGGCCCGCAGAACCAGTCGAGCGCATCCTCGTTGTACGTCCCGCAGTCCGCGTTCGCGAGGAACGCCTCGCCGATCAGCGTCACGCGGTTCAGGTCGTCATACTCGGTGAAGCTCAGTTCGTGGTTATTCGCCTGTGCCTGTGTCTGGGTGAAGCGCGCATTGCCGAGCGCGTCGTACGCGAACGATATCGCCCCCAGGTCCGGCTGCTGCTTGTAGCGCACGTTCCCCCAGGCATCGTAGGCGTAGCGCGTGGTATCCCCCTTCGGGCTCACGGCCTGCGCCAGCCGTCCCTGCACGTCGTACTCGTACGTGGTCGCAAGCTTCAGCCCGTTGGTGTCCGCCACCGAGCGGCGGAGAAGTCCGAACGCATCGGTGCAGTGCGTGTACGTGACGCCATCTTCGTTGCGCGTGGTGGTGATCTCGCAATAGCCGTGATAGGCGCTGTCGCTCAGGCCGAACGCCGACGGAAGCCCCTGCCGGTACGTCGTGGTGCTGAACGTTCCATCCCCGTTGATGCTCTTCACGGGCCGGGCCGCGCCGTCATACTCCACAACGGCGGTATCGCCGGAGCGGTCGCGCGTGCGCAGCCGTTCGCCGCCCCCTGTGTATGTGTAGGCCAGCGTGTCGGTCCGCGCGGCTCCATGCCCGGTGAACGGCGTGATAGTTCGGATGATGCGCCCGTCCGCCCCGTAGGTGCTCGTTGCCGCCGTGCGGCGGATCACAGCGCCATGCGTCGCGGCAAGGTCGTACTGGTTCGCGGTGTGGCGGATGTCGTCCAGCTTCGCGGTTGCCGTCGCCGTCAGCGAGTCATCGGCGTAGGTGTAGGCGAGCGTGTAGTCCGCCGTCTCCGTGGGCCGCTTGAAGGTCCCCTTCAGCACGAGCGCCGGGCGGGTGTCCTCGGCGTCCACGCCGTCCACGAACGAGATGGTTCCCCCGGCCGTCGAGACGGAGAGCCTGACGGTCAACTGTGCTCCCGCATGCAGCGCGAGAAGCTGGCTCTTTACCGGCATCAGATCCACCTTGAGCGTGAAGCCGGTGGGATCATCCCCCGCACCGAGCGGAGAACGCCCGCCCCCCTTCTCCTGTGCACGGCCTGTTCCAAGCGGATTCTCGCCGCAATTGAACACGTAGCTCTTCGCGAAGCCGAACTGGTCGATGGCGACGGTCAACGTCACGCACTCACCCGTGATCTGCATCGGGTGCAGTTCCAGATACGCCGAGTCCGGAACGTCCGCGTTGAGCAGAGCGCTCGCGGAGTCCACGGTGTATTGCAGATACCCATCGTGGTAGTCGTTGCCCGTGTACGGAAGGTGTACGGTGCAGCTTTGCAACGGCGTGGCGCCGTGCCGCTTCGTCTCCGGATTGGCGGGCGGGCACGGGCAATCGGGAATCACGCTCGCCGTGTGGGCGGCGTAGAGGTCCGGAAGATCCTCGGTGAGCTGCGGGCCGCCGTGGATGATGCCGTTGGAATCACACCGCACCGTGTCGGCCGTGAAGCGATGCCGCGTGAAGCCCACGATGCCGATGCGCTCGCGCGAACTGTAGCGCATGGTGTCGATGGAATCCCGCCGCGCGAAATCGCCCGGCGACCACATGGTGAGAAGCCGCCCGTTGCGGTCGTGATCGTAGCGGGCGTAGTTCCCGTTGGCATCAATCTCCGAAGCGAGCAGGCCGTAATAGCCGTACTGGTTGATCGCGAGCAGCGTGTCATACGCCAGCGTGTCACCGGCATAGCGCCGCACCACCGAGTGCTCCACCAGCGGCTTGTTGAAGGCGACGGAGAAATACCCGTCATGCGGCAGCGTCGTGTCGCGCTTCGTGCCGTCATCCCGAAGGATGGAGCCCACGGCCGCATAGGCGCCGCCCGCACGCCGCAGCTTCGGGGAGGAATAGCTCTCGTAGTAGTACTGCCGGTACGCGCCGTTCGCCTCGGTCTCGATCACCGGCAGGTTCAAACCGTTCGTCCGGGAGTGCACCGACGCCGAGCGAAAGCGGCGAACGCCCCCCGCGCCGATGTCGTACGTCGTGTCCAGCGTGCCGCGATAGAGGAGGTCGTTGAGATAGTGCGGCGCAACGTTCTCGCCCGCAAAGACGTACTCCTGTCCGCCGAGGATCGCGCCCGATGCGTCCGCAGTCACGTGACGGCGGAGCATACCGTAGCACGGCGGCAGCGACATACGTTCCGCCGTGCTGTCCAGGTGGAAGACCATGACGCGAGGGTTGCGCATCCAGTCCTCCCACGGCCCGCTGATCGTTCCCGAATCGATCGCGGCGCGATAGTTCGCGAGTGTGGCGAACTTGTCCAACAGGGTATCCAGCCGCGTGAGCGTGGTATCGATCAGGCGAAGGTCGATGAACTCCGATGTGTCGCGCAGCCATGCCGCGCCGGTACCGGGGTCGATCGTGGTGGTGACGCTCCGCTTCACCTCCGGGCCGAAGAGCGACGTGAGCCGCGCATCGCCGCCGTAGGTGCGTGCCGTGTCGAACTGGTATTCGTGCACATGTTTGCTTCGCACCACACCCGCGACCACGACGGAATCACGTGTTGGCAGCCAGATGTAGGGAGAGATTGCCTGTTGTTCGGTGCGGGTGTCGCTGGAGGAGACAACCTCGGAGGAGTCCGTGACCTTCGTCACCTCGGTGAAACGGTTCGGCGGAAGGCGCCGGAGCGAATCGGGCAACGGGTGATACACGTAGTCTGTAGTCGTGGCGTGACGCCGGTGCGTCACGGTGTCGATGCTCCGCGCCTCGCTTCGGTAGAACGCCGTACCGTCGTGATAATAGGTGTTGCGCTGCTCGGTCAACAGGCTCCCGCCCGCATCGTACTTGCGAACAACCGACGCAACGTTCGTGTGCAGGTAGGGATAGTTCAGCGAGTCCGTGCCGGGCGCGCCGTACGGCAGCAGCACGGCGGAGCGTACCGTGTCCTCCTGAAGCCAGTTCCCGTTGAAGATCCAGTTCCCGCCCGCGTAGGAGATGCGGTACGACGCCGTGGGCTCCACGACCCGGTTCAGGCGAAGGTTGTTCGCGGTGAAGTTAATCGTTGCGTTGGTGCGGTTGGCCACCGGGAAGTTGAAGTTCCTATACGTCCTCGAATACGGCTCGTACTCGAAGTGCGTCGTGCGTCCCTCGGGGTCGATGATGTCGGTGACATAGCCGAGGGAGCTTTCGTAGAGCGCGGTGTTGGCGATCGCCTCCGGCAGGAGATGCCCAAGCGCTTCGGCCGTCTGGGTGAAGTAGCCGCGCGATGCGATCGGCAGCGATGTGGTGCTGGTAGCGCGTCCGGACGGCTGCGCCTTCGGGTAGCGGACGCGGGTCGTACGGCCGAGCGCCTGGACGGTCAACGCGTTGTCGGAGTAGTCGATGTGCACATCCCCGATGTCCGTCACCAGAGCGCGGCCGGGGGTGGAGTCGATCACGTCCGTAAAGATGGGGTCGTAGATGTTGCCGTTGTTCGGCGTCGCGACCTGATGCGGGTAGTACTGCCGCGTCCGCTTGATGTCCCAGATCAACGCACCGCTGTTGCTGTTGATCTGTTCGAGATAGAAGACCGTGGGACCGGCCGTCATCGCGCCGTAGCGCGTCGGCACGGCGAGGCCGCGGCCCGCGTATGCCTGCATGCCGTACGGCGTGGTCCATTCGCGGAAGACCGCTTCGACTCCAGAACCGTCGTAGTACTTCAGGATGCGCGGCATGAAGCGCCAGCGCTCGCCGGGCGCAACGACGCTGTTCACCAGATCGCGCGCCGCCGGAAGCCAGCCCGTACTATCGAAGGTGACCACCGCATAGGCGCGTGAGTTCGCCTGTGCCTCGTAGTAGTAGCCAACGTACAGTGTGCTGCGTGACTCGATCGGAACGCCGCCGTTCTTCTCCGATGTGTGGAGCAAGGTGCAGACCGAACCATCCGAACGAAGAAGTTGAATACGATCGGTGAAGGTTGGTTCGGGGTCGTTCGCGTCCGCGAAATCACCCATGCGGTTGCATGCGTCATATCCATCAGCGAGCCATACGGCGTCGTGGTCGTCGAACGTGGAGCGCGTGGTGTCCTGCCCGTTGGCGTACTTCGACGGGTCGCAGATGTATGAACTGTTCGAGGAGATCATCCCGACACACCAGCCGTTGCAGCCGAGGAGCCACGCGGGGCGGTTCTCCGAGAAGCGCGCCCAATGCGAGAAGAGATAGGCGTATCCGTCCTGATAGGTCCGGTAGGTGGAGAACTGAACGGAGCCGCAGTAGTTGAGCGAGACCGAGAGCGGATAGCCCGAGACGGACGTATTGAGGATGGGATAACTGTAGCTCACGTTCCCGTTGCTGTTGGAGACGATGAGCCTGCCGTCGGTCGTGACCACGCCCGATTGCGCGTACCCGCGTTCGTCGTAGAGCTCCTGCGCCGCGCGGACGGTGGCGGCTTCGGTCGAATACTGCGCCCGCGCCGACTGCGCGGCTGCAAGGAGCATGCAGCACGCGAGCGCGAGGCGCACGGCGCGGCCGAGTGGGCGGATGAATTGAATCATGAGTGTTCGAGATAGAGAGAGTTAACGGAACGAATACGAAAGCTGTAGCCGCGCGGTCATCGCGCGGCATCGTGCGCGGGTCGCGGAATGCAACTCCGCGACAACGCTGTTCGCTGGTTGTCGGTTGTTGGCGTGATATTTCCCAGTTCATCTTTCATCTTTCACCTCGTCACCACCACCGGGTATGTGCCAACAACCCGCCCGCCTGCCGTGCCCTGATCAGTCACGCGCACGGCGTAGTACCCGCTCTCCAGGCGCGAGAGATCGAGCGTGCCGAGAACGCTTGCGGACGTGTGCGCGGTGACCGTTGACCGCAGCACCACTACGCCGCTTGCGGCAACCACCTCAACCAGATACTCACCTGACGGCACCCGGATCGCCTCCACCGTCGCGGCATCGTTCGCGGGGTTCGGATAGATGCGCATCACGGGAAGATCACCGTTCGGTGTCGTGCCATGCCGTGCCGTGTCCGGAGCGGTCACGGTGAGCGAGACGGACGCGAGTTCGTAGCTCTTCCGGCCGGAGAGATCGCGTGAGCCTGGGGCCTGCATCTGCGGGCGGTAGTCCATCGCGAAGAAGGGAGCCGATTGGAACGGCGCAACGGCGTCAAGGCGGACAACCGGCTGCGCGGCGAGCGCGGCCTGTCCGAAGATCACGAGCGTGCGAAGCGTGTCGCGTTGCGCGTTGCCGATGGTCGCCATGCCGTGCAGGGCAAGCATCATATCGGCGAGGGTGTCGCCGTTGAGGCGCATGAACGTTGCAGAGCCGTGCAGGTTGGCCCAGGCCGGGTACTGCACGACGGTGTACGGCACACTCAGGCCGGGCGGAACGCCTCCCATGCAAGCCATCATCGCATCGCGTTGCGACGGCGAGAGAAGCCGTGGCATTACCGGGCGCCCCCAGACGATCACGCGCGGGAGATAGTCGCCGGTGAGCGGATCGGCAGCACCCCACACTGTATCGGGATAGCATGTGGGCGTGATATGTCCCACGTAGAGCACGGCCATGCCGTGATGAACGCTGTCCGGCGCGTAGGTGAACGGGGCGGGGTCCGGTGTGAGGCTCTGCGCATCGGCAGGTTGTACAAGCAGGAATGTGAGCGTAATTACCGTCAGAAGCACGCGGTCGCGCAGCCGGAGCGGCATTGATGGTTGCAATGGTGTCGTGTGTTGCATTGTGAAGGAGCAGAAAATGAATATCCATGCAGCACATTTCGTCATGAAGAACGATCGTACCGCCAAAAGCCTGACACGGGAAATGTCCGCAGATTATGGACCGAAATACTCCACTGCCCGTGCGTAGAATTCATGCGGGCACGGCGCGGCCGGCGGCAGGCATCGGTATGCAGCCGGGAGAGCGATCGACATCATGCAGTATGGCGCGCAATACCGTGAGCGGCGCACAGCGGCGGCGCCTCGGATTGCGGGCAGGCGCTCATGAAAGCCAGGGCAACGGAGATACGTGGAACTGCAGCCGACAGGCGTGTGGGCGCCACTGTGAACGAAGGCTGCAGCAACTGGTGATTCGCACGCAGGGAATCAACGGGTGCGAAATAACACGATCGGATTGTATTGTGCAAGAGATTTCATAACCATGAAAAGGTATTTATTTGTCCACGTTCGAGTGGTTTGACGGAACGTTGACATTCGGGATACGAAGGGTTTACATCGCGAATAATAAGCGCTCCCGGCGCATGGGAAATTGCCGCCTCATGATTCACCTCGCGTTCACCTGGATTATCGTCGTTGTGGAGTTCGTCGCGAAGAGAACTCCGCGACAACGAACGGTTACGGTGCACGCCCTGCCACGTTGTTCGATGTAGAAAACCGATGACACCGTAACGCCGGACCTCGCCCGCCGCTCCATCCTCTCTGTAACCTTCGTCAAGAGAGAATGCACCGGCTACAGATAGCTTGGAACGCCAAGTACTTGCGAGGGAGTAATCCGATATGCGTTCAGCAACACGTTGGGCCTGAGTTTTACTCAGGCCCTTTTCTCCAGATGGAAATCGCCGAGTAAACTCCGCGATACCACGGGAGGGCGTATCAAGGATCAATTCCATCTGAACTTAGTGCACGGCGGCTCCGCCGCGTCGTTGATTGCTCTACGTTCACAGGTGTACGGTTACGACGCCGCATTGCCACGCTGCTCGATATCGAAAACCGGTGGCACCGTAGCGCCGGACCTCGCCCGCCGCTCCATCCTCTCTGTAACGCGCACGGGTTCGTCGAGGAGAGGACTCCGCGACAACGAGCCGGGAGAATTCCGCGACAGCGAACCGGGGTGGTGATTCGAGCAGGTCGATCCGCACGCGCCACCAACAACAAAGCCCTGAAACCGCGATGGCTTCAGGGCTTGAAGTGATCCCGCTGGGACTCGAACCCAGGACCCTCTGCTTAAAAGGCAGATGCTCTAACCTGCTGAGCTACGAGATCAGCCACTAGTGAGAAAGAGAGGCGCAAAGATAGCGGGGGCCGGACGGCTCCACAAGCACAGCGCTCACACTGTCACAAGATCGCCGATCCCGTGCGGGAGGTCGATGAAACGTTTCACCACTTTCGCGATCCCCGGCGGAAGCAGATCCAGCTCGGCGAGCAGCTCGTCGGAGTCACCATGCTCCACGAAGATGTTGGCCGGAAGGCCGTGCACCATCACGTCGGGATGCTGGTGGTACGGCTGCGATGCGATATACTCCAGCACCGCGCTTCCGAAGCCGCCGGCCACCACGTTGTTCTCCACGGTGATGATCTTGTGGAAGCGGCCGGCGATCTCATCGATCATCGCCGTATCGAGCGGCTTCACGAACCGCGCGTTGATCACCTCCGCATGGATCCCTTCAGCCGCAAGCAGTTCGGCGGCGGCCACCGCGCGCCACGCCATGTCGCCGATGGCGAGGATGGCCACATCCGTTCCCTCACGCAGACGCTCAGACTTGCCGATCGGGAGTTCCGTAAACGTCTCGCTCATCGGAACGCCGAAGCCCTCGCCGCGCGGGTAGCGGAGCGCAATCGGCCCGCGACCGTACTGCACGGCGGTGTAGAGCATGTCACGCAACTCCGATTCATCCTTCGGCGCCATCACCACCATGTCCTGGATGATGCGCAGATAGGATAGGTCCAGCGCGCCGTGATGCGTCGGGCCGTCGTTGCCGGCAATGCCGGCGCGGTCCAACGCGAAGACCACGGGAAGATGCTGTATGGAGCAGTCGTGCACGATCTGGTCGAAGCCGCGCTGCAGGAAGGTGCTGTAGATCGCCACAACCGGAATCGCCCCCTCGGTTGCCATGCCGGCTGCGAACGTAACGGCATGCTCCTCGGCGATCCCCACATCGAAGAAGCGGTTCGGTAGTTCCTTCTGAAGCAGATCCAGACTGGTGCCGTCCGGCATTGCAGCGGTAATGCCAACCACGCGCTCGTTCTTCTGCGCGATCTCCACGAGAGCCTTGCCGAACACGTTCTGATATTTCGGCACCTTCTTCAGGCCGTTGGCGCCCGGCAGGCTGATCGCCTTGCCGGTGATCTTGTCCGTGGGACCGCCCAGCGCGTGCAGGCGCTGCGAGGCATCGGCCTCCGCCGGGGCAAAGCCCTTCCCCTTCTCCGTGGTCACGTGCAGCAGCACCGGACCATCGATGGTCTTGGCGAAGTTGAAGAGATCGACGAGCTTGTTCACGTTGTGGCCGTTCTCCGGGCCGAAGTAGTGAAAGCCGAGCGCCTCGAACAGAATGCCGGGCGTCACCACGGCGCGCACGCCCCCTTCCAGCCGCGACGCAATCTGGCGGAACCGGTCGCCCCAGGAGCCCATCTCGCCGGCAAGGTCCCACACACGATTGCGGATCTTCTGGGCAACGGTGGTCTGCGCGATCTGCGTGAAGTAATTACTGATGGCCCACACGTTCGGCGCGATCGACATCTTGTTGTCGTTCAGCACCACGATGATCTTCCGCTTCTGCAGGCCGCAGTTGTTCATCGCCTCGTACGCCATGCCGCCGGTCATCGCACCGTCGCCGATAACGGCAACCACGTTGAAATCCTTTCCGGCAAGGTCACGTGCCGTTGCAATGCCGAGCGCGGCGGAGATCGATGTTGTGGCATGGCCGGCGCCGAACACGTCGTACTCACTCTCGCTTCGCTTCAGGAACGGGCTCAGCCCTCCCTTCTTCCGAATCGTGTGAAGCAGTTCCTTGCGGCCGGTGAGAATCTTGTGCGGATACGCCTGATGCCCGGTGTCGATGACGATCCTGTCCTGCGGCGTGTTGAACGCATAGTGCGCAGCCACGGTCAGTTCCACAACGCCGAGGCCGGCGCCGAAGTGCCCCCCCACCTGGCAGATCACGTCCACCATGTACTCGCGCACCTCGTTGCACACCTGCCGAAGCTGTCCTGGTTCCAGCCTGCGCAGATCGTGCGGTGAGTCGATCGTCTTCAACAACGGGTAGTTGTCGATGTTGACGATTCCCTCGTAATCAGCCGGGAGTTCTTCCATAATGCCTGTCTTCACGCAAGAGATATACCATCGGTCGCCACACTGACCACGTACGATCAATCCCTTGCAAGTATACCGCCTGCACCGTTCGCAGCGAAGCACCTAGATCGTTGCACGCATCGTTTCAGAACCGGACGGGGTTTCGGTCAGAACCGGATGGGATTCCAGCCGGCACCGGACGGGATTCCAGTCGGAACCGGATGGGGTTCCGGTCGGAACCGGACGGGGTGCCCGGTGAGACGAAGCATCATTCCAAGCATTGCCTGCGATGCGCGCCGTTGCAATCCACAAAGCTAGCGAACTGACGGCTGATAACCGGAGAGAGGGCCGGAAAATTCCTGTAACCGCTGAGAGGGCGGCGACGGGGTTATAGGTTATGATGGGCAGGCTGGGTTATAGGTTATGAGTGATGGGTGCCGGTTTCGACACTCATACCCCATCATCCATCACCTTCATATCCCATCACCCTCCGACACTCTGCACCTTCTCATTTCACAATCGCCACCTTGTCGATCGTCTCGAACTCGCGGCCGCTGGTATCTCCGCTCACCTTCACACGAAGCCGGTACAGATAGACACCGTTGGCAAGCTCGTGTCCGTCGGCATCGCGGCCGTCCCAGTGCACGCGAACAAATCGCTCGTTCACGCCGTCCTGGCGAAGCTCGCGCACCTTCCGGCCGCTCGTGGTATAGATGGCGATATCGACGTCCAGCCCCGCGGTCTGGTTGTGCCGGAACACGAAGTCCGTTTCGCGCACCATGGGGTTGGGATAGTTCACCACGTCCTCCACCTTCAACACGCTGTCGCCATCCTCGGAGATGCGGAACTCGGCGGTTGCCTCACTCGGGTTGTTGTAGATATCCCATGCACGCACGCGCACGGTGTGCACGCCCGGATCAAGGCCTGTAAGCTGATGCTCGGCGCTCCCTTCGGCATAGTTGGTCGGGAGCGTCTGATAGGTATCCGTGAGATCCACCGATCGCGCGCTTCCGTCAACCCAGGCCTCGATGCGATGGCCGATGCTGGATCCGGATGCGTTGATGCCGCTTCCGTCCGCGAGATCCACGATCAGCATCGGGTCCCGCCCGACAACATCACCGGAGCTGAAGCTGCGGTCATCCAGAAAGATCTTCACCCGCGGGCCGACGGTATCGGTCACCGTTGTGGTATCCGAACCGAACACCCGCACATTCCCGGTCATGCCGGCGGCATCGTGATCCTGATTGTAGGCATACACATGGATGCGTCCGTGCGTGGTATCGAAGGCGATATCCTTCGGCACGCGGAACACCACGCTGAAGTGTCCGCCGCGCACGTTCGCCGGCCCGCGGAACAGCCGGCCGCCATAGTAGGTTACCGTGGGAGTGTCCTCCCCGGTCTCCATCTTCACGAGGCGATCGGCATCGTACAGCGACACGATGGCCGTGCCGTCGAAGTTGTCCAGCTGCCTGCCGAAGTAATCGCGAACCACGCCTTCGATCGTCACCTGGGCAAGCGCTCCCACCTGAACCGTACCGGTATCCACGTGCACGCTGTTGACGGAGGTGATCTCCACGGAATCCTCGGGCAGATTCAACCGCAGTGCCGGATCGCCCAGCAGCAGGAACTTCTGATCGTTGTCCGCATAGCCGGCGCGACCGAACTTCGTCACCATCAACGCCTGGCCGATGGTTGGATAGAGTTGCGTTGAAGGATCGCGCGCGAGCAGCACCCGGAAATGCTGCCGCATCAATTCCTCGTTCGGACCGATGTACACCGAACGCGTGGCCGTCATCACCGCGATCGCACCGCCCGTTGGATGCAGCACGAAGAGCTCCGCACCGGAGACAACAGTCGGGTCGTCGAAGTAGCCGAAGTTGCACGTCACCGCCGGAACATAGGTCAGCATGGAGTCGTTCGTGAGCGCCGGGATGAACTGGTCCTTCTCGAGAATGTACTCGTGCGCCCAGACGTTCGGATTGCCATGGCCCACCCAGTTGGTGAGCACCACGCCTCGATCGATCGATTGCTGCAGATCCTGCTCCGCTCCCGGCTTGCGCCGCGCGGAGATCTGCTCCGTAGGATAGGCCGCAACGTAGATCTTCTTCGGCTCCACCCAGTTGGGAAGGCTTGCCCAGAGCGACTCCGACTGCCGCGTAAAGCCGCCACCGTCGCCCAGCGGATAATCGTCATCGGCCGCGAGCGCGAACGTGGCACGCCACAGCCCGAAGTTCTTCGTGGTCTCGTAGCGGATCACCTTGTTGACGACCGTCGCCGCCTGATCCGCCGTCTGCACGGGCATACGCCCGATGGCGATATCCGCCTGCAGATCGATGGTCTGCGTGGCGTCCAGCGTCACACGCACGTAGTAGTCGTCGAAGCAGGTGGAGCCGATGTGATCGTACACATCGCCGTCGTCGCTTTCGTACGGAGGAATGAACGGCTTCTGCTGCGTTACGATGTTCCGGTAATCGTAGCTGCCGTCACCCATCAGCACTACGTAGGATGGCTTCGTGGTCCAGTGATGAAACGCCCACGCGATGTAATTACGAATGGCAGTCGGGTCCAGATTGCCGCTGGAGAATTCGTTGTAGATATCGTCAACGGTAACGTACGCCGCACGCATCCCGTGCGCGTTCCGGTGATCGACGTATTTCTGCGCGGCATCCTTGAAGTCGCCGTGCGTGATCACCAGCACGTCCACGCTGAGATCCTGATCGCGCAGGCCCCGCACGTTCGCACTGGTGACGTTGCTCACCTTTCGCGCGGCGCTTCGGGCGGCGATGAAGTAATGCCGCGTCCCGGCTGCAGCCGAAAGCTGATCGGTGAAGACGAAGCGTCCGTCGTTGACCTGGTTCTGGAGCTGCCTGGGATTGGCCGCGTCGGTAACGTCGAAGCCGAGCAGATCGCCGCTGGAGAAGTTGCGCGCCTCGAAGCTTGCAATGCCGCTCCCGGAAGGGGACCAGAAGGTGATCTGATCGTTGGTGCTCGCGAGATCGCGCGTGTAATGTATCTCGTACCAGTCAAGATACCCGGATGCAGCGACGCCGTTCGAGTAGGTGATCTTCAACAGGCTGTTGTTGTCCGCGCCGATATCGGCTCCCTTCCCCACATAGGTTCCGGTCTTCGCCATCGCAATCCGGTCTCCCCCGACTCCATCGATGGTGAAGTTCCCCAGCGACGCGCTTCCCTGCTCTACGAGGAAGGTGCCGGCGCCGTCGGAGCCGGTGGTGAGCCCGGCATTCGCGGCACGCACACGATAGTATACCGGCTGCGAGTGGTCCAGCCCGGGAAGGTTCAATTGAAAGACCCGGGGATCGGCGGGGCGCGACGGATCAACCTGAAACACTGTGCCGAACCAGTCGCGGCCGGAGCCGCCGCTCTTTCTGATATCCACAGCATTCAGCCGATCCTCCTCGAAGTAGAGCCGGGCGATACCGCTGCGCAGCGTCGTGCCCGGCGTTCCTGCCGTGCCGCCCACCGGGAAGCTCAACGAGGGATCGCCGTCTACCGCGATCATGTAGCCGACGGCGTTCACGTATGGATTGATGTGATGCTTCGGCACACTGTCGCCGCGCGGAACTCCCCAGCGGTTCGGACCGACGCCGTAGAAGAGGACCCGCGTGGCCTTTCCTCCGCTCTGCTCAACGATCGCCGGCACCTGGTGCATCTTCGCAGAGTCGATCGCCAGATCACCCTCCGGAAGCTCGCCGCCATCGCCGCCATACACCGCAATGCGCGACGGGTCCACCGTCGAGAGATCGATTCCGCCGGTGTGGAAGTCATCCGCCGTCAAGGCGTAGAGCCCATCCTCCTTTACCTCCACACGCATCCATGCGCGCGCCGTCTGCCCGCCGGCCCGACGTTCCAGAGGACGCGCGTTGGCCGGCACCGCCCAGCGGCTCGCCACATCGCTGTTGACGAATGCGTTCCGCGTAAGCTCGCTCAACGCGGAGGCGCCGGCGCGTGCGGCTGCCGGCGGACTCGCATAGGTGAGGCGCAGACGCACGCGCTTCAGCAGGCGGAGTTCGGAGCGCGCGCCATCGTACCGATAGGCATTGATGCCGATCGAACCGGAATACACGTCGCGCGCAAGCCCGGTGTACCCCATGGTTGCGACGTCGTTCGCCGGAGCCCACGATGCATATTTCGCGGCGTCGATCACGTAACTGGTCCTCGTCATCCCATCCCTGTCCGTGCTCAACTGCGGAACGGGTGCAACCTTGGCGCTCTGCGGATCGCCGTAATCGGCGCCGAGGACTTCCAGACGATTTCCTGTTGGACCCGGCAACGCCACGGGAATCACAACGCGCATCATCATCGGCTCACCAACCGCACGGCTGTTGAGAAGAATGCCGTTCGAAACGAACGGGAGCAGATAGCCCTCCGCTGTCCGCTCCAGCGTGAAGACCGGTTCCAGTTCCATCTCGATGCCGCGGCTGTCGCTGGATATGATGCGAAGACCAGGCACGAGCCGGGATACAGCCGGGGGCTGTGCCGCAAGACGGGAGGCAACCGGATGCGACGCGTACTGAGCCGTGACGGCGCCCGGCAGAACGAGAGCGGTAACCGAGAGGATAAGCAGCAACGCCATGCAGCGGCGCGCGCTTCTTGATCTATGGCCGGTCATACGAAACGATTCGTGGATTGCCAGATAGTTGTTCATGAATTCCCATGAAGCAGGAGAGATGCCGCCGCTCATTCGACGCGAAAGGCCCCGAAGGTCCCGCAGAGCTATGCCGCGGCGTCGTGGCCCGGTCTCGAGAAACGGATCGAACGTAAAATGCAATGAACGCGCCACTCCCCCAATCGAAGCCCCCCGGAAAGAATATCCCGCCAGGCCCGCACGCTATTCCCGATGCATCGAAGGAACGGATTGCGGAATGCCGGATACGAGCGGGAGGTATGGAGCGAACTAGTCCTGAAATTGCGAACTGGGCAAGGCAGGAATCGAGTACCATCGCAGGAAAACGGTTGGGAGGGTGCACGGCAGGGCCGGACGCAACCGGCGCCGGGCACAACGGCGGCATCCGTCTCACTGCCCGTCGAAGTCCGCAAGGAACCGCTTCCAGTACTTGAAAAGGTCCCACGTGGCGCGAACATCACGCAGACAGTATTCGGCGATCTCGCGATGGCGCCCCTGCAGCCAGAACTCCGGCACGTCGTGCCCGGTGATTCCCTCCCCCTTCGGACTCTTGATTCCGAAGGCCTTGCAATAGAAGTCGAAGTTGAATCGGCGCGTGGGTCCGCTGCTGCTGAACTGGCGAAAGCTCAGTTCCTCCTGCAGATCGACATGGCGGTCGTAACGCCAGCGGGTTCCATCCATCAGATTGCGCGACGGCCGTATCGCAAGCGCGGCGGAGCGAAGCATGAGGAATGGACAATCGAAGCCCCTGCCGTTGAAGGTGATCAACGTATAGCCGCCGCGCGCATGATAGTAGCTGAGCACCTCCCACCACTTCGTCATGAGGGCCCGCTCCGGCATCGTCTTCCAGATCGCGCCGTCCGCAAGCGTCCCCTCCTCCTCCGGCAGCGACGGATCGTCCCCGCAGTTCGAGTAGACATACGCCTTCGGCTCGGCATCGAAGGAGTTCACCATCAACATTGCAAGCGTTACCACGCGGGCCGTAAGAGGATTCAGACTCATCAGGCGCTTCTTCTCCTCCTGCTGCTCCTCGTTCTCCGCGCCGCGAAGCAGGTACTCCTGCTGAACGGGATCCAACCCCTCGAAGGGAAGCGCAGCCGTTTCGATATCGAAGACGAGATAGGTCATGGATAGGAATAGATTCGTACTTGGTACCTGGTACTTGGCAGTTGGTACTTGGCAGTTGGCAGTTGGTACTTGGCAGTTGGCAGTTGGCAGTTGGCAGTTGGCAGTTCGGAGGCAATGGGTTGATTCGTTGCCAGGCCGAGTCATACACGCCGACGCACCAATGCCATCATGCAATGGAGATGCAACCTCTCTGTAGCGGAGGCAGCCGCTCTCTTCTTCCATACGCTCCGTCCGGGAGCGACCTATCCGTCTCCAATGAAAGCACAGGCCGCTTCCTGCGGGGAGCTCGAGATCAATGGAGACGGCACCCTCTACAGATAGCGCGGAGCCAACGGCTATCGATCCGTTAGTTGGGGCTTCGCGCTTGAGTCTTGGTGCGGAGAGCTGGGATCCCGCACCTGCCCCGATGCATGTGCCGGGTGGGCCAAGCGTCCCAAGCCCCAAGAACCAAGCCCCCAAGTCCCAAGAACCAAGCCCCAAGTCCCAAGAACCAAGTCCCAAGAACCAGGGTTACTCCTTTCCCCGCTTTGCCCGCAGTGCCCGCACCACGCAATCCGGCACAAACTCCTTCACGTCCGCGTCGTATCGCGACAGCTCGCGGATGATGGTGGAGTTCAGATAGGAGTAGCGCTCGTTCGGCATCATGAAGATGGTGGATATCTCCTCGCGCAGCTTTCGGTTCATCAACGCCATCTGCATTTCATACTCGAAATCGGTAACCGCACGCAGACCGCGAACGATCGCCAGCGCCCCTTCGGCTGCGGCGAACTCCACGATCAGGCCGGAGCATCGCTTCACCTCCACGTTCGCATGGGCCTGCAACGATTCTGCCGCGAGCGCGAAGCGCTCCTCCTCGCTGAAGAGCGTATGCTTGGCACTGTTCACCGCAAGCGCAACGATCACGCGATCGAACATGCGCGCGCTGCGGGCGATGATGTCGATGTGGCCGTTCGTGATCGGATCGAATGTGCCGGGATAGACGGCGACGCGCATGTGGGCTCCGTAATGTTATCAGGGAGAGACGCTGTGAGAAGGATCCGCCGGGCCGGGGCCGAGCAGAGTGATGGCGGTGTCGCCGAACGTTCGCTGCACCAGAAGCCCGGCGCCCGGCGGCGGCGCGATCGCCGTTGCAGGCCCGTGCTCCAGAACGAATATGCCGCCCGGAGCAAGGCACCCCGAGGAAAAGATATCGTGAACAAGGCGATCGAAGATCGTGGCAGCGTACGGCGGATCGGCCAGGATGAGATTGAACGAGCGCTCGAGCCCGGCAACGTACTTCATCACGTCCCGCACGTGCACGGAGGCCCGGGCAGTGAGCCCAAGCGCCTTCAGATTGTCCGCAATGAGCGCCGCCACACGGCGATCGCTTTCGACAAATTCACAGTATGCCGCGCCGCGGCTCAGCGCCTCGATACCCAGCGCACCGGTGCCGGCGAAAAGATCGAGTACGAGGGCGCCTTCAAGGGGGATCCGGTTGGCAAGGATGTTGAAGATCGACTCGCGCACGCGATCCGTCGTCGGCCGGAGCATCGAACTCGTCGTGCTCTTCAACACTCTCCCACGCAACTCACCGGCAATGATTCTCATGCGCTAACGGATAACGATGAAGGGCTTCATCTTTTCGAACTTCTTCTCCCCGATCCCCTTGATGCTCATGATATCATCAGGCCGCCGGAACGGAACATGCATGCGGCGCTCGATGATCGCCTGGGCCGTCTTCTCGCCGACGCCCGGGAGGCGCATCAACTCCAGCTTCGGCGCGTGGTTCACGTCAATCGGACCTGCGGGCTTCTCCTTGCCGCCCCGGCCGGCGCCCTCCGCACGTTCGGCAATCTGATCCGCTGCGGCATCGTCGCCCCCCAACGGCTGCCAGGCAGCAACGGAGTCCGGCGCTATCAGACGCTTCAACTCCGCAACTCGCGATGCGCGATAGGCATTGATCAGCGAATCGTGACGGCGAAGGAGAGCAAGCATCTCGCGGTGCGCGGGCATACGCTCGCGCGAGTCGAAGAATGTCGTATAGATGAACCCGGCAAGCGTAGCCGCCGCGAGAAAGAGCGCCACTGTAACGTCGCCACGCGTCAGGCCGAGCTTCGACTCCAGCTTCGAGTTGATGGCCATGCCGACCTCCATGCAACTGGTTCGGCGCCGCGTGTGGCCGGCAGGTCCGCCCATGGACGGAGGCGATTGCCACTGAGCGCAGGAGGACCGCATGCAATCGCCGGGGCGAAGATAGAGATCGTAAAAGGAAATCACCACGCCCGGTTGCATTTGCCCACATCGCCTTCCGCTGCTATCTTTGTTGCTCTTTGCTGCCAATGCGGCGGCATTTGAGCGGTAATCGTTCTACACGCCCGTGCAGCTCAACCGGCGGAGCACCCCGATCGTCATCGGGGAGGTTGCAGGTTCCTCACGGGCACGTGATTGACAAGTTTCCTACACGCCCGTGTAGCTCAACTGGCAGAGCATCTGATTTGTAATCAGAAGGTTGCAGGTTCGATTCCCGTCGCGGGCTCTTCAAACGTTCTTCGGAAGGTTGTCCCGATCTTCGATCGCGATCGCGGACTCTTCAAACGTTCTTCGGTTCGAGCGTTCCTCAGAAACACCACCTACCGCCTATCGGCATCCGACATTGCAGTGATGAACTGCTTCGCGCACGGGCGCAATGATCTGTTTGGATCGATCACAATTCCGCCTATATTGGGTCCCACTGCCGCCTCCCCCGTACCCCCTCATGTCCCTTTGTTAACGACAACCGATGTTTTGCGTTGGTAACAGCGAATTAACACGGCATTAACCGCCCGGCTATTTCGCCTCATGTAAGTTGCGCACGCAATGAGCATCCCTGTGAACGGTGCAGACAACGGATCGAAAGACGGCGCGGGAACCCTCGTATTCCGGGCCGGCATTTCGGCCCCCGGTTATGAGATTGCAGCGGAACCGCATCCGGGTCCTGACGCTTCATCGCCCGCCGTCATCGGCACACACCATCGGCAACGCATGCGCCCCTCCATCCTCTTTATATGCGGCTCGATCAACCAGACGTCGCAGATGCACGCCATCGCACAGCATCTTCCTGAATGCGACTGCTACTTCTCACCGTATTACGCGGACGGGCTGTTCATCGAGGTGATACGGCGGATCGGGTTGACGAAGTCCACCGTGATGGGCCCGAAGCTCGCCTCGCGGTGCCTGGCGTATCTGCGCACGCACGATCTGCAGGTGGACCACGAAGGCCGTTCACGCCACTACGATCTCGTGGTGACGTGCAGCGATCTGGTTGTTCCCAGGAACGTCCGTGGAAGCAAGCTGATCCTGGTGCAGGAGGGAATGACCGATCCGGAAAATCTGATGTACCACCTGGTGCGCGCGCTGAGGCTGCCGCGCTACCTGGCGAGCACGTCCACCACCGGTCTGAGCCATGCGTACGACTACTTCTGCGTTGCAAGCGACGGCTACCGCGAGCACTTCGTACGCAAGGGTGTGAGCCCGGACACGATCCGTGTAACGGGTATTCCGAACTTCGACAACTGCCGGACGTTTGCGGAGAACGATTTCCCCCATCGCGGCTACGTGCTGGTTGCCACCAGCGATGCGCGCGAGACGTTCAAGCTGGAGAATCGGAAGCGGTTCATCCTGGATTGCGTGGCGATCGCCGACGGCCGGCCAATGATCTTCAAACTGCATCCGAACGAGAATGTGCAGCGAGCCACGCGGGAGGTTCAGCGCTGGGCTCCGGGAGCCAGGGTATTTGCCACCGGCAACACCAACCACATGATTGCGAACTGTGATGTGCTGATCACGAAGTACTCCAGCGTCGTCTTCGTGGGCCTGGCTCTGGGTCGCGAGGTGCATTCCTACTTCGATATCGGCGAGCTGCGGCGGCTGGCGCCGATGCAGAACGACGGCAGCTCAGGACGGGCGATCGCCGAGGTGTGCCGCTGCCATATCAACGATGTTCCGGTGCCCGAGCGCTTCGAGGATCTCGTGCGCACGCAGAAGCACGCAGCCACGGGCATTCCGCAGGAGGTGGTGCGATGACACGCCTCGTGGTGGTGGTGCAGGCGCGGATGTCCAGCACGCGGCTCCCGGGAAAGGTGATGATGCCGCTCGCCGGACGTCCCCTGCTGGAGCGGATGCTGGAGCGCGTCGGTGCGGCCACGCTGCCGGCGGAGATCGTGGTGGCGACAACGGCGATGCAGGACGACGAGCCGCTGCGCGAGCTCTGCGGCGCGATCGGCGTGCGCTGCTACAGCGGCCATCCCACCGATCTTCTGGACAGGCATTATCGCGCAGCCCTGGAATGTGGCGCCGACGCCGTGGTGAAGATTCCGAGCGACTGCCCGCTGATCGATCCCGCCGTCATCGACCGCGTGCTGGCGCACTACCTGCGCCACGAAGCATCGTACGACTACGTAAGCAATCTGCATCCGGCGAGCTATCCCGACGGCAACGACGTGGAGGCAATCGCCATGCCCGCGTTGGAGGCGGCGTGGCGCGAGGCCCGGCGCGACTTCGAACGGGAGCATACCACTCCCTTCCTCTGGGAACGGCCGGAACGCTTCCTGATCGGGAATGTGTGCTGGGAGCGCGGGCTGGACTACTCCATGAGCCATCGCTGGACGATCGATTACCTGGAGGATTACGAGCTGATCGCCGCAGTCTACGAAGCGCTCTGGACGGCATCCGGCCGGGCCTTCGGCATCGACGCCATCCTTTCCTGGCTGGAGGAGCATCCGGACGTGGCCGCGCTCAATGCACATCTCGCTGGGGTGAACTGGTACCGGCATCACATGAGCGAACTGCAGACAGTAACCGCACAGATGACACGTGCGTTCGACAACGTCCGCTGACAACGATTCAACGAACATCATGAGCACAACGCTGAACTATAATTCGCTTCCCGAGGCAGACGAGGCACAGCTCCGGACAACGGCTCTGCGTGTGCGCGAGCACATCATCCGCATGGCTACCGGGGGCGGCTGCTTCATCGGCGCCTCCCTCTCCTGCGCCGACCTGATCGTCTATCTCTACGGGCGCCACCTGCGTGTAGCTCCGTCGCGCCTGGACGATCCGAACCGCGACTATCTCTTCCTCTCCAAGGGGCACGACGTGCCGGCGCTCTACGGCACTCTGGCGGAACTGGGCTACATCGACCGCGATCGCCTTGCCGCGCATCTCAGCCCGAACGATGCAATCTACTGGCATCCGAACCGGAGGATACCGGGGGTGGAATTCCACTCCGGTTCGCTCGGGCATCTCCTCTCGGTTGCCATTGGTGTTGCACTCGACATCAAGATGCGCGGTACCGATAACCGGGTGTACGTGATCATGGGGGATGGCGAGTTGAACGAGGGCTCGATCTGGGAAGGGCTGCTGGTCGCCAATGCCTACGGCCTGGACAATCTGGTCGGCATCGTGGATCGCAACGAGTTCCAGGCGAACATTCGCACGGAGGAGCTAATTCCGCTGGAGCCGCTCGCCAGCAAGTTCGAAGCGTTCGGTTGGAGCACGGAACGGATCAACGGCCACTCCTTTCAGGAGATGGAGGGTGCGTTCGGAAGCCTTCCGTTCGAGAGCGGCCGCCCGAGCATGATCATCGCGGACACCGTTCGCGGCCGGGGCTGCCCGTCGATCGAGTGGCGGGCGGACCGATGGTTCATGCGCCTCGGCGAAGAGGATGCCGATCTGCTGATGCGCGAGTTGCATGGCGGCGAGGGGGGCACGCTTGCTGCCGAGCCGCTGGTGGTACGATGAGACGATGAACCGATTCCGCGGCGATCACCGTGCGCCATTGAAGCGCCGGCGATGGCTGCTCATGTTTCGATGAAGAGGAACACCATGGATTATCAGGAGACACTTGCCCGCCTCGCGGAGGCCGATGAACGCATCGTCGTGATGACAGCGGAGAATCGCGCAGCGATACGGGATCTTCCGTTGCGACTCGGGAAGCGCTTCGTCGATGTCGGCATCAGCGAGGCGACGATGATCGGCGCGGCCGCCGGGCTTGCGCTGCGCGGCCGCATACCGGTGACACATGCGCTCGCCACCTTTCTCACGCTGCGCGCGTTCGAGTTCATCCGGACCGATGTGGGCATCGCCAATCTGCCGGTAAAGCTTGTCGGCGGCGTGCCGGGCATTCTCTCGGAGGCCAACGGACCCACGCATCAGGCGATCGAGGACGTGGCGCTGATGCGCGGCATTCCGAATGTCTGCGTGTTCGCGCCGGCGGACGAGTTGGAGCTGGTCGAGGGAATGCAGCATATCGTGGAGCATCCGGCGCCCTGGTATGTGCGCTTCAATTCGTGCGCGGCTCCGGTTTCGCACTCGCCGTTTCAGATTGGAAGCGCGGAACAGTTCGGCGATGGAAACGATGTGGCGATCGTCACCTACGGATATCTCCTGGGTGAGGCGATGGCGGCAATGCGCGAGCTCGAGGCTCTGGGTGTGAACGCACGCGTTGTGAACATGCGCACACTGAAGCCGGTGGATACCGAGTTGATTCTTCACGTTGCGGAGGAGACCCGCCTGGTTGTGACGCTGGAGGATCACTTCCGCACCGGCGGTCTGTATTCAATCGTCTGCGAGCTGCTGATCGCGAACAGGCTCGCGGCGGCCGTGTTCCCGATCGCCTTCGAGGAACGCTGGTTCACCCCCGCGCTGATCGGCGACGTTCTGGAGGCCGAGGGGCTGCGCGGCCCGCAGATCGCAACGCGCGTTGCGGGCGCACTGGAAGCGGAAAGCATGACGCCGGCGGCCGGCATGTTCAACGGCCTCCGAGGCTGATCCTTCTTCACGATCTCAACCTGACCTCATCCCATGCCCAACAGAGTTGCATTCAACGAGGACTATCCGTCGATCGACCGATCGAACGATCTGTACAACAGAGCGCTGGGCCTGATTCCGTGCGTCACGCAGACGCTCGCCAAGGGTCCGGGCCAGCATGTCAACGGTGTGGCGCCGAAGTACCTCGTGCGCGGCAAGGGCACACATGTGTGGGATGCGGATGGCAATGAATTCCTGGACTACACCATGGGGGTTGGCCCGATATCGCTCGGCTACTGCTACGAAGCGGTGGACAACGCCGTTCGCGAACAGCTGGAGAGCGGCATCACCTTCTCGCTGATGCATCCGCTGGAAGTGGAGGTTGCGGAACTGATCCGCTCCGTGGTTCCGAATGCCGAGTCCGTACGCTTCTCGAAGACCGGGTGCGACGTGACCACCGCCGCGGTACGGCTTGCGCGCGCCTTCACCGGCCGCGACAAGGTGCTCTGCTGCGGCTACCATGGCTGGCACGACTGGTATATCGCGGTCACCGATCGCAACCGAGGAATCCCCGAAGCCGTTGCCGACCTCACGCATACGATCAACTACAACGACATCGCATCGCTTGCAGACTCCATCGACGGCGAAACGGCTTGCGTGATTCTGGAGCCGACGGTGTTCGAGGCGCCGCGCGACGGATACCTGCAGAAGGTGCGGGAGCTGTGCGATGCCAACGGCGCACTCCTCGTCTTCGACGAGATGTGGACCGGCTTCCGGCTGGCTCTGGGCGGAGCGCAGGAATACTTCCAGGTGAATGCGGACCTGGCCTGTTTCTCCAAGGCGATTGCGAACGGCATGCCGATTTCGGTCCTCAGCGGGCGGCACGATGTGATGGCGCTGCTGGAACACGATGTCTTCTTCTTCACGACGTTCGGCGGCGAGGCGCTGTCGCTGGCGGCGGCGAAGGCCACGATCAACGAGATGCGCGAGCGCCACGTCACCGAGCATCTATGGCGCCAGGGGGGAATTCTGAAGCATGGATACAACGAGATCGCGGCGGAGCTTGGCATGGAGTACACCGGTTGCGTGGGCCTTGCGCCGCGCACGATGGTAACGTTCAACGCCTCGGCGGGCGATCCGCTGCTGATGAAGTCGCTCGTGCAGCAGGAGATGATCAAGCGCGGCATCCTCTGGAGCGGCTTTCACACCATCTCCTTCTCCCACTCCAACGAGGACATCGCCTACACGCTCGTAGCCTACCGCGAGGTGCTGCCGATACTGAAGCAGGCAGTTGCAGCAGGAACGCTGCGCGAGCAATTGCGCGGAGCGCCCGTGGAGCCGGTATTCCGGCGCACCGGGAACTTCAACATGAAGCCCGCGCCGCAGAAGAACGGAGTGGTGGCGCATCATGAATGAGCATATGGAGAACGGAATGACCGACGGCAATCCGGCCGTTGTGAAGGCGGTGAGCGATCGCCGCCGGAACCCACTCCCTTCGCCGGCCTCCCTCTTCTCGCTTCGAGGGAAGGTGGCGATCGTCACCGGCGGTGTCGGGCTGATCGGCCGCAGGCATTGCGAGGCGCTGCTTGGAGCCGGAGCATCCGTGATCGTCACGGACTTGAACGATGCGCAGTGCCAGACGTTCGCGGAGGAACTCCGCTCCGGACTCGGTGACGATCAGGCCGAGCGGGCAATCGGGATCGGCGGGGATATCACCGATCCGCATGCGGTGCGGCACCTGCTGGAGCAGACACTTGCGATTCACGGCCGCGTGGATGTTCTGGTAAACAACGCCGCGATCAACGACATGGTGGAGAGCCCGGCCTCCGGCGCCGATCTCTCCCGGTTCGAGAACTACCCGCTGGAGATGTTCCGGCGATCGCTGGATGTGAATGTGACCGGGACGTTTCTCTGCTCGCAGATCGTGGGCGCGGAGATGGCGCGATGCGGATACGGAAGCATCATCAATGTTGCATCCACCTACGGCGTTGTGGCACCGGACCAGTCGCTCTACAGAAGGGCCGACGGCACGCAGACGTTCTACAAGTCGGCGGTGTATCCGGTGACAAAGGGAGCCGTTATCTCCTTCACCCGCTTCCTCGCGGCATACTGGGGAACGGCCGGGGTGCGGGTCAACACGCTGTCGCCGGGCGGCGTGGAGAACGCACAGGACGCACATTTCATTCACGAGTACGAACGGCGCACTCCGCTGGGCCGCATGGCATCCGCCGGCGACTATCAGGGAGCGCTGCTGTTCCTCGCAAGCGATGCATCCTCCTACATGACCGGAGCGAACCTCATCGTTGACGGCGGCTGGACATGCTGGTAGCGCCCGAACGCGGCGCTGCCCACCGACTCTAGATGTTCAATACTTACGAGCACATACACATGGCTACATGCACACTCTCCTCGGTCAATCGTTCGATAGGCGACGGCCATCCCGTGTTTATCATCGCCGAGATCGGTATCAACCACAACGGTTCTCTCGATATCGCGAAGAAGCTTATCGACGCTGCCTCGCTGGCTGGCTGCGATGCCGTAAAGTTTCAGAAGCGTACACCGGAGCTCTGCGTGCCGCTGGACCAGTGGCACATCGAGCGTGATACGCCATGGGGACGCATGACCTACATCGACTATCGCCGCAAGGTGGAGTTCGGAGTGGACGAGTATGTGGAGATCGACAGCTATTGCCGCTCCAAGGGGATTCTCTGGACGGCCTCCTGCTGGGATGAGGGATCGGTTGCGTTCATGGAAACGTTCAACCCTCCCTTCTACAAGGCCGCATCCGCCTCGCTCACAGACATTCCGCTGCTGGAAGCCATGAAACAGACGGGCCGGCCGCTGATCATCTCCACCGGAATGTCCACGATGCAGGAGATCGACACGGCCGTGGCCGCCATCGGCGACGAGGACCTGCTGATTGCGCACGCAACGTCCACGTATCCGTGCCCGCCGAATGAATTGAACCTGAAGATGATCGAGACGCTGCGCACGCGCTTCCCCGAGAGTCCGGTGGGCTACTCAGGCCACGAGACCGGACTGGCGACAACCTGGGCGGCCGTTGCGCTCGGTGCCACGTTCATCGAACGGCACATCACGCTGGACCGTGCGATGTGGGGAAGCGATCAGGCGGCATCGGTTGAGCCGGGCGGACTGTACCGACTCGTCTCGAATGTCCGCGACATCGAGAAGGCGCTCGGCAACGGCATCAAGTGCGTGTACGAGAGCGAGCTGGGGCCGCGCAAGAAGCTGCGCCGCGCCATCACCAGCGAGCGGGTAGCATCATAAACTCCATGCCAATCGCGATCCTCTCACCGCTGGTGGTTACGGGCTGCGCGCTCATCATCATCCTGCTTGAACGGCTGTTCCCGTACGATCGGGGACAGCCGTTTCTCCGCGACGGCCTGTTCGGCGATCTCGTGCTCTACTCCATCGTCCAGAGCTACGTGCTGGCGTATGTCATCTTCGGAATCGCACACGGTCTGGATCACCTGACCGGCCTCAGCAGCCACGGCATCATCTCCGGCTGGCCGATCCCGATGCAGCTTCTTCTCTCGCTCGTAACCCACGACCTCTACATCTACTGGTTCCACAGGCTGCAGCATCGCATTCCCGCGCTGTGGCGAATCCACGAGGCGCATCACTCCACGAAGGATGTAGACTGGCTCTCCGGCTCCCGCTCGCACGCGCTGGAGATCCTGATAAACCAGTCCATCGAATTCACACCGCTGATACTGCTGGGCGCGCATCCGGATGTACTCCTGTACAAGGGAATGGTGGACGCAGTCTGGGGCATGTACATCCATTCCAACATCGACGTCCGCAGCGGGCGCCTGCAGCGTGTGATCAACGGGCCGGAGATGCACCGCTGGCATCACGCGGTTGACGAGGACGCGCACAACCGGAATTTCTCAACGAAGTTTGCCATCTGGGATTGGATGTTCGGCACGGCCTATCTCCCAACAGGACGGAAACCGCGCGGGTACGGCCTTGGAGAGGAACCGTTCCCACACGGATATCTCCGCCAGCTTGCCTTTGCATTCCGACGGAACGATGCGCCGGCGGCGCACCCGGGCCTGGAGGCCCCCCCATCCCCCGAAGCTCCGTCCGCAGCGGTTGACGCATACAACAATCTTCCGTAAACCATCTGCAGAGTTGAACGGCAGAGGCGGCGATGGAACAGGCGAACCGAGGCGGCGGCATCGAGTAGGCTGGATGGTTTACGGCGATCGCTTCGCTCGTTCGCAACTGCGGTGCAGGACACGGATACGCTCCCGCCCGGAAGGCCACCCTCACTCTCCTTCGAGACACCACTCCGAACCGAAACCACTGCAATGGATGTGAACGTCCGGCAACGGTTGTTGCGAAAACACCAACCTCGGCTGCGTCAAGGTTTCCCTCGGCAATGCCCCACCTGCGATCTCTTCGTGACGCGAGCACGGCGCAGCCGTGGCGATCCCCTGCGGGCTTGCCCTCACGTGGCTGGTATGGTATTTAGAACGGGAGAGATCGCCTCGCCCCGCTGCGCGTGAACTCGCAAAGCCGGATTGAGCGCCCACTCGCGGACCGTTGTGAATAGTTCCACGTACGAAGGTTGTTGGAGCGCGGCCTTCCGGAAAGCGCATAAAAAAACCGGACCGTGTTTGGCGCCACGATCCGGTTCTACTATGCAGATGCCGCTTTCCCCCACAAGATCTCGGCATCCGCTCAATTGCGTGCGAGATGGACGCACGACATTGGAGTACCGGGCCGCCGTGAATACCAGATGTCAGGCATTAACGCCAGGCCCGGCTCACCCCTGCCGACAACTCTCCCTAGTTCAGTCCCGGCAGGTGATTGTGTAGCAGATCGCCAACCGCGTCATTACCGCCTGTCCCCATACGACGGCGGTAATGGCAGAGCTCACATGGCTCTCTCCGGCCGACTTCTGCGCTCGATTCGCATTATCAGCCACCACATCCCCTGAAACGGCCGGCACCAACGCTCGGCCGTCATTCTGGATGGCAAATGCAGTGTCAATCCATGAGGTATACGTATGCACTAGCAAGCTATACGTTGCCGGCCCCTGTATCAATCACATGAAAGTGTGATATCCGTGGAGGTGATACGATTAAGTGATCCGAATGGGTTGGAACAGCACGAGAACCGTGCTAAAGTTTATGGGTGAAGCGTAGTGGTGAATCGGATTTCACGTCCCTGCCTGCAAGCTTGGAGACGTATTGTATCGCAATGGGATACGATGTTCAGTGAACCTTTCCAGCCTCGTCCACGAATGCACCCCAGGCAACCTTTCCCCTGCCATCGGCGGTACGCAGGCCAAGCGACGAGAGATAGGCCTTGAAGTTCGTGTCCGCAGGAAGCCCATAGTACGCCGCAAGCGAATCGATCAACGATGGAGGGAAGTCGTGGAGCATGAAATAGTTCATGAACGGAATTCGCGCACGATTGGTGTACCACGCCGAAAAGATATTCCGCACGAATACCGTCTGAACCGCCTCCGAGCTCCCGAGCAGTGGCGATGAAGGATACCCGACTTCCTGCAGTACGAGCGGCTTCGCCCCGGAAAGTGCCACCATGCTGTTGACGTCGCCGAACACCGTTTCCGGGGGATGCGGCGTATAGTCCGCGTTGAGCGGGTAGTATGTAAGCATCCAGACGTCGCTGCGCTGGTTCAGGCGGGCCATGGCCGCGCTTGCACCATGCGCCGCGCCGTTGAACGTTGCGGTAACTCCCACCTTCATCCACGGCATCTCCGCGTGGACATAGTTCACCATCTCCTCATAGAACGTCTGGTAGGCGTCCCATTCAGCCGGGTGGGCATCGAGATAGACATCCACCTCGTTCCCGATGGAGAGATAGGCGACACGCTCCGTGCAATACTTCGCGAGGGAGTCGATCAGGGTTCGGAAACGCGCGCGCAGCTTTACGTCGGAGAACGAGAGCGAACGGAGATCCTCCGGAAGCTCCTTCGTGGTGGTATTGATCGGCTGAATGCCGATCATGATCGTGCGGTCGCGGTCGGCTGTCAGCGTGCGCAGATCCCCGGTCAAACCATCCAGATGGAAACTGCCGCGGCTGGTTTCCAGTTCATGCCACGTATGCGAAAGGAAGCGGCTGCGCGCCCCGGCGGCATCGGCCGTGTCGCCGGCGGCGAGAATGTTCGCGGCCGATACGCCGGAATCGGATCGTGGCCAGGCCGATATGGCCAGCGCCCGCCCTGCGCTTGTCGGCTGAGGAGGCGGATCGGCGGTCTGCGTGGCTCCATCACCGCATGCCGCAAACGCCGCCACTGCCAGGCAGCCGACGTATCCCACGGCGTGACGAACGTTCATTGCAAGCGGCTTCCTCAATACGATGCGGATCCGTTCCAAAGTTGTGCGGGGTATGCGGCGCAACGCGTTCGGGAGCGCGTGCACCTTCACACGCTCCTCCCCTCCGGTCGCTCCCGGTTGGCAGCACCCGGCATCGCAACGATGCGCCGTTCTCCGTTGCGACCTCTAATTATACGTCTTCGGCACGTAACGGATCACCTTCAGTTTCTCGAAGAGCTGGCGCGTCGCATCCATACGGGCGGGATTGTTGATATCGAACCACCAGAAGTTCTCGTAGTCACCCAGGTTCATCAGCATCTGCATCGTCCCCTGCGACTTGTGTTCGGCGATCTCCCAGTTGACGATGATGCGATAGTCCAGCGCATTCTTCCAGCCGAACTTCGTAGTGCGATCGAAGGTAAAGGCGCGCGAACCGGAGCTCACCGATGTGATGGGATAGTTGGAAAGGCCGGTGAAGTGCAGTTGCGCAGTATCCTTCTGCGACGACACCGACCCGCCGAGCACAACGGGGCGGCGCTCCAGCGGGATGGCCTTCGCAGTCTCCAGCGCCATGATGGTTGCGCCCTTGTGATGGCCGTGCGTATCCGGCGTCGGGAGCAGACAGAAGATGTAGTTGTAGTTCCCCTTGGCAACGATCTCGGCCAGCCTCTTCCTGATCTGCGGAATATCCCAGACGTACTGCAGCACGGAGTCCACGTTCTGCGTGTAGCGATGATCCAGTTGATCCAGGAAGAAGAAGTTGCGGATGCCGATGATCCTCCCCGCCGACATCAATTCGCGCTTGCGGATCCATGGAAGGTTCTCGCGCCCGACCTTCTCATCTGTCAGTTCGAGATTGTAGTACTGCTCGGCGAGTGTGGAGTACTTGTATCCTCCCTCTCCGTTGGTGATCAACGCCAGATCGACGCTCCCTCCGAGGTCGTGCGTGATCTTGTAGACAGTGGCGGAGAAGCCGGATTCATCATCCGGATGAGCGATCACGATCAGCACCTTCAGATTGGTGTCCGGTGGAACGGGGGCCGGCATCTGCGCGTGCAGCACGCCCGCGCAGAAGAGCATGATCGCGGCAAGGGTGATCGATCCGATTCCAAGTGCAAGCGTAGCGCGTACTCTCATGGTTGTAGAGGATATTCTGTGAGGAACATGTGAGGGATGAAACGCATTGCCCGGCGCCGGATATTCCGGCGGCCTAATCGCCGCTCCCTGCTTCGACGGCGCCAACTGCCGGAGCCCCGAACGGCCACTCGCGCCTGAGCCGCGTGCGAACCAGAAACACTACCAGCCCGACACCTATCGCGATGAGAGCATAGTACATGAACTCTCCGGTAGCATAGTACAGCGCAGCCCAGGCTACCATGGCCAGCACGGCGGGAACGGGATAGAACCACATCCGGAAGGGAAGATACACGGCCGGCTTCCTGGTGTGCAGCATGATGACACCGACGGCCTGCCCGATGAACTGCACAACGATCCGCATCGCCAGGATTGCCTTGATCACGACCGTGAGCCTTCCGAAGAAGCTGAAGACGAAGGCGATTGCGCAGATCATGACGAGCGAAACGGTTGGGAAGTGCTTCGTTGGATGAACGCGCGCGAAGATCCTGAAGAAGTTTCCGTCGAGCGCCGCCGCGTACGGAATGCGCGAATATCCCAGCACCACGGCGAAGAGCGAGGAGACCGCAACAAGGAGAATGAGGATGGTGACGATGGTTGCCGCCGTTGGCCCGTAGACCATCTCCATGAAGATGCTTACCGGATAGTTCGCATCGGAGGCGCTCATCTGCGAGAGCGTCTGCCACGGCACCACACCGTACACACTCAGGTTCATGGCGATATAGAGAACGGCGATGCCGGCAACGGAGATGAACATGCTGCGCGGGATCAGCTTCTCCGGCTTGCGCACCTCGCTCCCAAGGTGGCAGACGTTGTAGTACCCCAGGTAGCTGTACACCGTCTTCAGGCATCCGGCACCAAGCCCGGCAAAGAAGGACGTGGAGAGATCCCAGCCACCTTCGGGATAGCCGAACGCAAGGTTGGCATTGAAGTGCGTGAAGCCTCCCCAGATGATCCAGAGTATCGTGGCGATCACGCAGATCCCGAGCCCTACGGAGATCTTCCCAAGCGTGCCGATCCCCCTGTAGAGCACTGCGAGCAGCACAACCACCAGCCCCGCAGCGATCAGGTGCCTCCCGGTGTCGGGGAGCGGCGAGCCGGCAACCCTGATCCAGAGATAGCTGAAGTACTCCGAGAAGCCGATCGCACCGGATGCAACAACCAGCGGCGCCTGTATCATCGTCTGCCAGATGAAGAGGAAGGACATCATCCTTCCCAGCTTCCCGGGCCCATAGGCCTCGCGAAGGAAGACGTAGCTCCCTCCAGCTCTCGGCATCGCGGCGCCGAGTTCAGACCAGACCGACGCATCGGTGAACGCAAGCAGCATGCCAACGATCCATGCGGCAATAGCCTGCGGTCCCTTCATGGCCTCCACAACCATGGACATGGTCACGAACGGACCGATGCCAACCATGTCTATCATGTTCAGGGCCGTTGCCTGCACCAGTCCCAGCCTGCGTTCAAGAGCCATTCACGGTAGGTATTGTAGTTGAAAGAACGTCATCGTCAATACGCGCACACGGAACGTCCTGCGGTTCCGAGCCGAATGCATGCCGCGCAGGTAGTTCACCCCATCCGACGCTTCACCCCGGCGGGGAGCCTGGCGTAGACCATGTCGTACGATGCGCGGATCAGATCGCGCAGCTCGCGCGGCTTGAGTGCGTTCATGTTCCGGATGGAGACCCATTTGTATCGCGCAAGGTAGGCAGCCGGTTCTATCCCCTCGCGCTCGATCAACTCCGCAAACGTTTCCGGATCGCACTTGATGCTGAGCCCGCGGATCTCCGCCGGCTCCAGATTCGTCACCGCGAACATCTTGTCCGCAATGCAGAAGAGCAGATCGTTCCCCCACTGCACGCGCTCGGTGGCATGGGGAAATGAAAGACAGTACTCGCGCAACGTTTCCTTGTCCATCATGACTCCTCGATCGAGTGTGAAACGATTGCAGGCGGATCCGACGATCGTCGCGGAATCGCACCCCCCCGCCGGCGGGCGGCCTCTGGCGGGCGGCCTCCACGCGCGGCGCCCGCATCGCACGGCCGATCTATCGCACTGCGATACATGTCCGTTCCCGGCACCTAGAGCGGGACGTCCGTGGCCTCGACGAAGGTCCGGACGATATGCTCGAGGCCGATGCGATCGTCATCGTCGAAGCGGCCCGGCGCAGGGCTGTCCAGATCGAGCACCCCCACCAGCCGGCCCGATGCAACCACCGGCACAACGATCTCCGAACGCGACGCCGAGTCGCAGGCGATGTGTCCCGGGAAGGTCTGTACGTTCGGCACCACAACGGTCTCGCGGCGTTCGGCCGCCGTCCCGCAGACACCGCGCCCGATGGCGATCCTGATACATGCGGGTCTCCCCTGGAACGGCCCCAGCACAAGCTCCGCATCGCGCAGGATGTAGAAGCCGCACCAGTTCAGATCGGGGAGTGTATGAAACAGAAGCGAGGAAATGTTGGCTGCATTGGCGATGAAGTCCCTCTCGCCCTCCAGCATCGACGCAGCAATCGGATAGAGTGCCGCGTAGGTCTCCGGCTTCGTTGCAGCCTGTGGGATATCGAGTGCGAACATGATTGCAATGGACTGAAGGTTCCTGCCGGAACGGCCTCGAACGTCGTCGATGACTGTTCGTAACCAAGGGCCTGGTTCTTTCTACGCCTGCCTGCGGCTCGCTGTAGTTCCTGGTCAGTTGCAGAAAGGAGCAAAGCCCAAGACAACGATACTCTGTGTGTCGGGAACTCTCGTATCAGCCGGTTGCACCGAAGTAGTTCAACAGGCTGCTATGCAGCTTCCAGGAACTGAAGCGCCCGCCGCTCGGACCAGTAGATCCGCTCGGCATTGAAGGCAACAAAACCGACATGCCCCCCTGAGCGCGGCATCTCGAGCGTAACGTTCGGGTTGGCCTCCGCCTCGGCCACCGGATAGCAGCGCCCGCCGAGGTAGGGATCGTTCACTGCATTGACGATGAGCGTGGGGACGTTGATCTCCGCCAGATAGTTTGCGCTGCTGCATCGTTCCCAGTAATCGGCCGCATCGCGGAAACCGTGGAGCGGCGCGGTGTAGAGATTGTCGAATTGATGGAACGTGCGCACGGTTGCCAGCGGCTCCAGGTTCAGCATGCCGGGAAAGCGCACCGCCTTCTCGCGCAGCTTCTCGGAGAGCGAAACGATGAAGCGATGCATGTAGATGCGATTCTGAAGAAGCGCCAGCCGGTCCGCGCTGGCCCGCAGGTCGCACGGCACCGAGAACCCGATAACCGCAGCAACGCGCGGATCGATCGCTCGTCCCCGCTCTCCCGCATACTTCAGGACAAGGTTCCCGCCGAGGCTGAACCCGATCAGCGCCACGCGGCTGTATCGGCAGGACGCCGTTGCATATCGTACTACGACATCCAGATCCTCCGTGGCTCCGCTGTGGTAGGAACGCAGAAGCCGGTTTGGCTCGCCGCTGCAACCACGATAATTCCATGCGAGCACGTCCCACCCGGCACCGTGCAGAACATGCGCCATGCCGCTGATGTACGGACGTGTGGAATTTCCTTCCAGGCCGTGGCACAGAACGGCGAGCCGTTCCCCACGCTCCGCCACGCGCGGCAAGCCGGATACGCCCGGGCTGCTGTTCCACCAGTCCAGATCCAGAAAGTCACCGTCCGGCGTGTCGATGCGCCGGCGACGATACGCTGGAATCGCAAGCGAACGAAAGAGCGATGAATAGATCGTCTGCGGATGTCCTCCTGAAAGAAGACAGGGCGGAGAGTACGAGGAGCTCTGGATCGGCATCGTCCAAACATACGATCCTGATCGCATTCGCATTCACAGCACCTTCGGCATCGCGCCGGCCCGCCGTGGCTGGCGCGGTCACGCTCTCGTTCCCACTCGATCTCGCTATCTTCGCTCCCCGAAATCGACAGCAGTGAGTACGGCCCGGCCAACAATGAACCAGGAGAACGGATTGGAGGAGAGTCCCGGAACGCCGCCGAGAACGATCGAGATTCTCTATCACGACGAGCACATGGTGGCCGTGAACAAACCGAGCGGGCTGGTGGTGCATCGCTCGAAAGCCGCGCGCGACGCTGAGAATTGCCTCGGCATCGTGCGTGACGCGATCGGCCGCTGGGTTTACCCCGCGCACCGGCTGGACCGCGGAACATCCGGTGTGCTTCTGTTCGCAACGGACCCCGGAACGGCCCGCCTGCTCGGCGAGGCGTTCATGAACAGGAGTGTCCGGAAGGAGTACCTGGTGGTGGTGCGAGGCTGGGTACCGGAGCGTGGGGAGATCGATCATCCCATCAACCTGGATGGCGATCTGGATATTGTGGATGCACGCACGGAGTACGTCTCGCTTGCGCAGACCGAACTGCCGTACGCGGTCAGCCGGTATCCGACGTCTCGTTACTCGCTGGTCCGGGCTCATCCGTTCACCGGACGCACGCATCAGATCCGGCGGCACATGGCGCATATCGATCATCCCGTGATCGGAGACACGACCTACGGCAAGGGCCCGCACAACAGGTTGTTCCGCGAAGTCCTCGGCATCCACAGGATGCTGCTCCATGCCGCGAGACTCTCTCTTCCCCATCCGCACACCGGCGAGCCGCTCGATATCATCGCGCCTCTCCCCGAAGACCTGCAGGAACTGTTCGTTCGGCTCGGATGGGGCAGCGGTCTTCCGTTCACAGCAGCCGTCTGACCGGCGCAACCTGCTCATGGGTCGCGCTCCCCGCTGGGAGATGGATGATGGCGGGGAGATTCTGCAGACGGCAGATAGAGCGGAACGAACGGCGCTGGCCGACGGCTCGCTGCCGTCGTGCACTGCGGCCGAGCCTGGAGAACGCACGAGCAGGTGGTGGCGTACTTACCGGATGTCATTGGCAGAACATCAACCTCGGCGGCGTCATGGTATCCCTCTGCAATGCCCCACCGGTGGTCGTCGCGCGAGGTTTCGCGGGGCGAAGCCGCGGCGCCCCCTGCGGGCCGGCCTCACATGGCTGGTATGGTTGGGTGCGTCGAGCGGAACAGGTCGCCACGCCCCTCGCCGGCCTCCGGCGGCGGCGCGAGGACGATCGACGCACGCGGTGCCCGATGCCTGTTGTCATTTCGGCGGAACGATGCCGTTGCCGCTCTGCGCTTATTGCTTCCGTCGGAAGATCACGGGGATCGTGACCCAGAGCGCGAGCGGCGCGCCAAGCTGCATTGCCGGCGCGAAGCGCGTGCTCCGCGCGGCCTGTTCCGCAGCCAGCCCAAGCAAGGGGGTGCGCGCACCCTCCGCCATCGCATGCGCCACCGATCCATCGCGTTCCACGAGCACACGCACCATCACGGTATCCGGCTGAGAGGCGGGCTGTACACCGTCCGGATAAAGAATGTTCGAGGCGAGTTCCCTCCTGTTGTACACCGGCTCCAGCTCCGCCGGCATGCCGGGACGCTTTGTCGGGCGAACAATGGTGTCCGCAGCATGATTCACAGAATCCAGCACGATGTCGGCGAACGGAACTGGCACACTGTGCGAGCGATCGAGCACGAACCATGCCGTGATCGACACCGCCGAAGGAACCGGGCGGCCTCCCTGCTGCGCAGGCCGGAAGCGCACATAGCCAAGCCCATCTGCAAGGATGCGGCCGAAGCGCGCATCGCTGCGAGGATCGATGGCGATGGATGTGCGGCCGCGCGCGTCCACACGTACAACGGCGCGGGCACGCCCCTCGGACTGCGTGGAGGGCACGCCCTCCTCCGGATGCACGAAGTAGCGAACGCTGTCGAACTCGAAGACCGGATATGGAACGCAAGCCGGCACGGCTGCCGGAACGGTTACCGGCGCGTTCGTTACAGTCCTGGACCCACCATGCCTGTGCGGCTGCGCCCATCCCTGCACCACAGCACAGAGCATGACAACGGTGATCGATATGGAGATGCGGCCGGCGACCCTCATGCGTTGCGATTCCGATTGTTGTGAAGGACTCATCGAAGCTTGAAGACAACGGGAACGGTGACGGGAGCCGTTACCGCCCCGCCGTTGGAGATGGCTGCTGTGAATCCGGTCTGGAGCACCGCCTCGATTGCCGCATCGTCAAGCAGCGCGGAATCACTGGAGGCAATTGCAACATCATCGACCACTCCGTCGGCCCGAACATTGGCGACCACGTTTACCACTCCCTCCACGCGTTCCCCCCGTGCCTCGGCAGGATAGCGAACGTGAGCGGCAACCTGTGCGGTATCGAACCGGGGCGGCGCCGAGAGCTGGCCTGGAAAGGGCCTGAAGCGATCGTCCGACGATACAGCGCCACGGCGGTCCGCAACCGGGCTCCAGCCCAGCTCCGTAGCACGCGCAACCCAGAGCGGTGTCGCCTGGCGCATGCGGCGTTCAAACTCGATACGCATGGTCACGATGCAGGCAATGGACCTGCCGTCGCGGCGAGCCGGCTGCAGCACGGTCTTCGGCAGCGCCTGCGCTGCAGCGGGAAGGAACTCCGTCCCGCCCGGTGCACCGTACACCGTGTCCACATGGCCGGCGCTGTCCAGCCTGGCATGTACCAGCAGCACCGCGTGCGACGGCTCCTCATCCCATGGCGGAACGAGACCGATGGAGTGCCCCAGCCGAACGAGATCGATCATCGGGCCCCGGTTCGGCGCGGCGGCAGCGGATGTGTCCGGCTGCCGCGCGCGCAGCCCCATATCCTGTGCGGCCAGCGAGGCGACGGCTCCAATGACGAGCACAACGCGGAGTGCAGCCGAACATGTAATTCTCATCAATCTCCGGATCATATACCACGGCCTCATCGCAGCTTGAACACAATCGGGATCTGCACCCACGCCGCGGCAGGCTTCCCATGAACCCGCGCGGGTGAAAAACGGATCGCAACCACCGCATGGACTGCAGCATCCTCCAGTTCGCCGTTATCGCTTCCATCGATATGAAGCTCGCGAACCACACCACTGGAAGATACCAAGGCGCGCACCAGCACCGTTCCCTCAATCGCTCGCGCTCCGGCGGTCGCGGGATAGATGACGCGGCGCTGCAGCTCCAGCGAATCGTACGTTGGATTGCGATCGGGAGTATCGGCCCCAACCGCAGGGGGAAGGAGGGCCGCATGGCCGCTGCCGTCGCCTGTCTCGTCGTACAGCATTGCAAGCGCAACCGTACCGCCGCCGCGAGTGCTCCCTGCTCCGGCCGGGGTACGTTGCAGATGAATCCATTGCACCGCGCTCACGGGCCTGCCGTCGTGAACGGCGGGTCCGAACTTCATTCCCAGAATCGCACGGGCAACCGGACTGCGCAGGCTGAAACCGCGATAGTCCGAGACCTCAACCGGTCTGCCGGTGGAATCCACCGAGACCAGAATATCCTGCGCATCCGGAAGCGTCTGCTTCGCAGCCCGCAGCCGAGCATCGATGCGCGCCGCCATAACGCGAAGATCGATCGCAGGGCCGTGGGTTGTCGAAGGTGCCGAAGTCTGGGACGCAGAGGGAAGCTGTCGAGCCTGCAGGGAGAGTGTGGAGGTGGCGGCAAGCAGGAGCCCGGCCACAATGGACCAACAGTAGCGGTTTGGTATCATGGATCTCCGTGTGTTCGAGACGATGACATCTACGCACGGATATCGAAACCCGAGCGATTCGGCAAATGTAGCGGATTACAACATCATTATGTGGATGGCGATGTACAACGGGGCGCATAAAAAACGCCGGGCTTCTCGAGGCGAGAGGCCCGGCGTACATACAGGGATCGAGCGGACTGCCTGCTACCGCTCCGTTGCAACGCGGGCGGATTCAGGTACTACCGGCTCCGGAAGTTGTGCGCTCTTCTTCGAGGCACGACTGCGATTGCGGAACCGGCTCGGGATGCCGACGACGAACCGCTTGATGTTGTCGAAGGTCATGTAGACCGAGGGGACAAGCACCAGCGTCAGGAGCAGCGAACTGCTGAGGCCGCCGATCAGCGCCCAGGCCAGACCGCTCTTCCATTCCGCGCCGGAGGCTGTGGAGAGAGCAATCGGCAGCATGCCGATGATCATGGTGAGCGTTGTCATGAGGATCGGGCGCAGACGCTCGCGGCCTGCCTCCACCAGCGCATCCACCAGAGTATGCCCTTCCTCGCGCAGCTTGTTTGTGAAGTCGACAAGAAGAATGGCATTCTTCCCCACCAGACCGATCAGCATGATGAAGCCAAGCATCGAGAAGATGGTCATCGACTTTGCCGTGAGAGCAAGCGCCAGCAACGCACCGATGATGGCCACCGGAATCGAGAACAGAACCACGAGCGGCGTCAGATACGAATTGTAGAGCGCCACCATGATCATGTAGACGAACAGAATGCCGGCCAGGAATGCCAGTCCCATACTGGAGTTGGACTCCCGCTGGTTCTTGATGTCGCCGTCGTACGTGGACGTGACTCCTGCCGGAAGCTTCAGCTTCGCCACCTCCTTGTCGATCTGGGCGGCCAGCGTGCCGCTGGGCACTCCGGCAACCTGCGAGAAGACGATGATCGAGGCGTTGCGATCGCGGCGTCCAAGCGCCGTGGGGCCCGTTGTCTGCGTCACCGTGGCGAACTGCTTCAACTGCACCGGCACGCCGGCATGGTTGATGAACGTGAGGTCCGCCACGTCCGACGTTCGCGCACGATCGAACTGGTCCAGCATGATCCGGATCGTGAACTCGTTGCTTCCTTCGCGGAACTTCGCGTCGTCATCGCCGGTCAGAGCCGTGCGAAGCGCCGTGCCAACCTCGCCAAGCGTCAGGCCAAGCGTGGCGAGCTTTTCGCGGTCGATGTCGATGCGGGTTTCGGGCTTTCCGTCCTCCGATGAGAGACGAACATCCGCCGTTCCGGGGATGCGGCGCATCACGTCGGCCACCTTGTTGGCGGCAACGCGAACGCTGTCCATGTCCGTGCCAAGCAGCACATACTGAATCGGTGTCTGGTTGCCGGTGCCGAAGATGCCGATCGGGTTTACGCGGATCTTCACACCCGGAATCTCGGAGACCTGATCCTTGATCCGAGCGGCGACCTCATCGGTGGTAAGCGTCCGCTTGTCGCGATCCACGAGCGCAACGTTGATCTCCGAGACGTTGTTCGAAGTCTGGCCGATCAGACCTTCGTTCGATACACCGACGTTGGCGAAGGTCTTCGAAACCTCGGGCATCGAAAGGATGAGCTGCTCCACCTGCTGCGTGATGCGGTTGGTCTCCTCCAGCTTAGCTCCGGGAGGGAGTTCGAGCGTGGTGGAGAATTCACCGCGATCGGTCTGCGTCATGAACTCGAAGCCGATGAACCCGCCGACCATCAGGCTGATCGAACCGAAGAAGAGAATGATGGTGGCCACATAGACCAACCACTTCCGCTTCAGTGCCTTGCGAAGGAAGTTCGCGTAGCTCTGCGCGAGATTCTTGTACCGCTCCTCGAACCAGAGTCCGAAGCGGCCCATGATGGTCTTCTTCGTCAGATGCTCCAGCCGCGTGAAACGCGAGGCGAGAAGCGGCGTGAGCGTGAAGGAAACGAAGAGGCTCATCAGCGTACTCACAACCACCACGATCGCGAACTCACGCATGATGTTGCCGATGATGCCGCCGGTAAGCGCCAGCGGAAGGAACACAACGACGTCCACGAGCGTGATTGCGAGCGCCGCGAAGCCGATCTCGTTTCGACCGCGAAGCGCCGCCGTTCGGTTGTCATCGCCTGCTTCGAGGCGCCGATAGATATTCTCCAGAACCACGATCGAGTCGTCCACCAGGATGCCCACCACGAGCGAGAGCGCGAGGAGCGTCATGAGATTGAGCGAGAAGCCGAGGGCAAACATCGCGATGAACGTGGAGATCATGGAGGCCGGGATCGCCACCATCACGATCACGGAGTTGCGAATGCTGTGCAGGAACAGAAGCATCACCGCTGCCACGAGCACGATCGCAAGCATGAGATCATGCTCCACGGCATTCGCGGCATCGACGGTGAATACCGAACCGTCCTGCGCGATATCGAACTTCACATGGCTGGCTGCATACTCACGCTCGATCTTCGTGAACTCCGCACGCACATCGCGCGCAACGTCCACGGCGTTCGCGTCCGGCTGCTTCTGAATCAGAACGCCGATGGAGGTCTTGGTGTTGAACCGGCTGAAGTTCTCGGCATCCTTCGCGCCGTCCTGAACCTCTGCCACGTCGCTCAGCTTGATATCGCCACCCGTGCGCGACTTGCCGATCACCAGAGCGCGCATCTGATCGACGGAGGTCAGCTTGCCGGCCACGCGCACCACGAACTGGCCGTCCTGATCCTTCACATTGCCGGTCGGGAAATCCAGATTGGAGCTCTTCAACGACTGCGCCACCGAAAGGATCGAGAGGCCGTAGCTGTTCAGCTTGTCGGCGTTCACGTTCACACGGATCTCCCGCTCGGTTCCCCCGATCAGCGTCACCTGACCCACTCCGCCAACGCGTGCAAGGCGGGGCTTGATCTGGTCCTTCATCATCTGGTAGAATTCGCGATCCCCCATGGTGCTCGTGGCAGCCACACGGAGCACCGGAATCTCATCCAGCGCGAACTTGGATACGGCCGGCGTCTTCACACCATCCGGAAGCAGCTGTCCGGCCTCCCCCACCTTGCGCTGAATGTCCTGCACGGCGGCATCCGTGTTGGTTCCCTGCTGGAACTCGATCGTCACGAAGGAGACGCCCTCACGCGAGGAGGAACGAACGGCGCTCACGTTGTCCACGCCGATCACCGCATCCTCCACCAGCTTCGTCACGGATGACTCCACCTCGCTGGGCGAAGCTCCGGGATATACCGTCGAAACGGTCACCATCGGCCAGTTCATCTTCGGGAGCAACTCCGTCTTCAGCTGCGTGAAGCTGAAGAGGCCGAGCACCGCAAGGGCTCCGAAGATCACGACAATGAATGTCGGCCGCTTTATTGCTAGTTCTGTCAGTGTCATTGATCTATCTCTCTCGAGTATCGTTTTAGCTCAGCATCTTTGTCGGATTGCGTCTCCCCGGAACGAGAGAGGCGCGCGGCCCGGCATGGAGTTCCCAACACAGCCAAGTGGCAATGGCCCGCCTGCAGGCATTGCTGCAGCTACGGAGAGAAACTCTTACTTCGTCTGGTTGTTGACCACGATCTCCACGCCGTCGCGCAGATTGTTCTGACCGCTGATCACCACCTGCTCGCCATCCTGCAACCCGCTGAGCACCTCCACCTTGGTGCCGGCTTCCACGCCGACAACGATCGAGCGGAGCTTTGCCGTATGCCCCTGAATAACGAACACCTGTGCATCCTTCACACTGCCTACGATTGCCTCGCGCGGAATCACCAGAGCGTTCCGGCTGGGGAGCGACGTGAACGACACGCGACCGAACATCCCCGCCTTCAGCGGATGCTTGGAACTGTTGACCACGGTGATCTCCACCGGATAGGTGTGGGCCTCGTCGGCCTTGGCGCCGATCATCGTGATATGGCCGTCGAACGTCTCGCCCGGATAGACATCGGTTGCAATTGCCACGCGGTCACCATGCCGAAGCTTGAACACATCCTCCTCGGGAACGTTCACCTTCACCTTGAGCTGCGAGATGTCCACGATGGTTGCAACGGCGTTGCCCGGCATCAACGTGGTGCCGATCTCCACCGGACGCGCGGTAAGCACGCCGGAGATCGGAGCGGTGATGCGCGTATCGCGCAACTGGCGCTGCGCAACGATCAACGCCGCCTCGGACCCCTTGAACGTCTGGCGGGCGGTCTCCACCTGGATATCGGCCACGCCCCCATCGTTCTGATCCTTCATCCACTGATAGCGATCCAGATCCTGCTTCGCCTTGTCGTAATTCGCCTGGGCGTTGGCAACCGCCGCGCGCTTCAGTTCGTCGTCGACACGCGCAAGCAGCGCTCCGGCGTGCACGTTGTCTCCAACACGGGGACCAACACTCAACACGCGCCCCTGTGCCTCCGAGGCGACAAGTACTTCGCGATTGGCGGCGATCGTTCCCACCAGTGAGAGATCACCGGTAAGCACCTGGCGGCCGATCGGTGACACGGTGACGGCGACCGCCTTCGGCGGCGGCACCTTGGACTTGGCGTCGCTCTTGGCCTTGTTGTTCATCAGAATGGCACCCATTCCGGCTATGATCACGAGAGTGATCACGGCAAAGAGAACCTTCTTCATGGGGTTACCTCGGGAGTCTATTGAGTTGTTCTTCAGATTGATATCGTCTGTTGTCGCGCTGTGCCGCAAGCGCCTGCAAGGTCTCGGAGCGCACTAGGCTCCGTGCGTGCGGCAGCGCGGATCACTTGCCCAGATACTGAACGTCCTTCGATCCGTTCAACTGGAAGCGATCGCCCATCAGCTGCTCCAGTTCCGCCAGAGCCATGCTGTAGTCGTATACGGCGTTGAGCTGATTGAGCCTGGACTGCGCAAGCGCCAGATCGGCATCGCTGATCTGCAACTGCGTTCCGGTGCCGGCCTTGTACGCCGTGGTGGCGATCGTGTAGGCACGCTGCGCCTCGGTGATCGTCATATCCGCCGTACCGATCCGCTGCCGCGCAACATCGATCTTGCGAAGCACGATGCCCAGCTGCGTCTTCATTGCGTCCTGCGCCTGAAGCACCTTTACCTTGCTCTGCTCCCATGCAAGCCGCGCCTCCTGCATCTGCGCGTCGGTCTTGCCGCCGCTGAAGAGGTTGTAGCTGACATTCAGCCCCACGTAGGAGCTCGGCTGAAAGCTCAGCCCGGAGAAATTGTCCGCCTGCGACTGCAGCTGATAGGTGCCGAAGAGCGACACCGTGGGGAGATAGTCCGAGCGCTTGATCTCGATGTACTCGCGATTGACATCGGCCAACGCCTTCAACGTCTGCACCTGGGCGTTGCTCTGTTCCAGCGTCGCACTGGCCTCCGAAACACCCGGCTCCACCTTCTGGCCGGCAGCCGGACGCATCAACGAATCACTGAGCGTTATATCGTGATCGGATGTGTACCCGAGCAGAAGCTTGAGGTTGTCGATCGCCTGCTGATAGCTGTCGCGTGCCTGCACAACCACCGGGCGCAGGTTCTCCACCTGCACCTGAGCGCGTAGCTGATCGAACTCCGGACGAAGCCCGGCCTTCACCAGCTGCTGCGCGTTCTTCAGGTTGTCCTCCGAATTGGCGAGCAGTGCCTCGTTAACCCGCAGCGCCTCGCGTGCCAGCAGGGCGCCGTAGTAGGCGCGCTTCACGTCGTACACTGTTTGCACCGCATCGGCACGAAGCTGCTGCCTGGAGACCTTCGCGTAACTCTCTGCTGCGTCCGGGGCATTGAAGGCGGCGCTGTTGTACACGATCTGATTGACCGTGATGTCGGCAGCAACCTGATTGTCCGAGCCGATCTTGATCGGCCTGGTAATGCCGTCGGAACCTGGGAAGTAGAAGACCTGCTTCTGGAGGTTCCGCGTGTAGCGCCCATTGAGCGTTACGCTCGGCAACGTTCCTGAATAGGCTTCGCGCACCTGCTGGTCGGCATTGTCGATCGCCATGCGCGAGATAGCGAGCTGGCGATTGTTGCTCATCGCGGTGCTGATCGCGTCGCTCATCGAAAGCGGCGTTGCCGTCTGCGCTTCCAGGAGTGAAGGGAGCGCCGCCAACGCGACAATCGGAAGTACCAGGGCTAAGCGTGTCATAGTCATGTCCGGGTTCTTTATAAGGGGGATCTACTTGCCGATCCCCTGGAAGAAGACGGTGTGAATCAGTTTCGTAGCTGTAGCCATCTCGCGTTCGATCTCGGATGTGGGGACATCCTTGAAGAGATCGGGAACGGAGGTCTCGCCAACTCCAACGGGTCCGCACATCGCACCGAAGCGGCGATAGATGCGAATCGAAAGCTGCCCGAAGAGCATGTTGAGAAGGATCATGGCGATGTCGCGGGAATCAGCGAACGTGATCGCGCGACGGCGTTTCTGTTCGGCGCTGATCCTATCGGCAACGATGGCGAGAAGTTGCGGCATCAATTGCATCAAAGGATTTCCACCACTGAGGTGGTGCGCCTCACGCATCATCAGCTGCACGCTCTCCAGGTTGTCGAAGAAGAGCTTCAACTCCTCGCGGATGAACACTTCCACCTGTTCGGAGAACGACAGGTCCGATCCGAACGTTCGCACGGCAACTCCCTTCATCATCTCGAAGGAGTCCTCCACCACACTCATGAACAATGCTTCCTTGTTCGGGAAGTAATTGTACAATGTTCCCTTGCCGAACTCTGCAAGCTCTGCTACATCATCCAACGTTGCTTCATTGAAGCCCTTGCGCGCGAACACCGTTCGCGCGGCGTCCAGGATCTCCTTGCGGCGAAGCAGGCGTTCCCGTTCGCGGCGCGGTACCATATGAGTTTCTGTCGCCATGGGAAGCGAAAACGAATGACTGGTCCGAATGTTTCACTCGCCGTCCAAAAAATGACCCATGGGTCACATTTCGACGGCGAGTACAAACATAAGCCGAAATGGTCACATTCCGACGCGCCGGGCTGTAATCAGCTGTAAACCGCGAGCCAATTGGCGCGTCCTTCCATCTCGGCTCCCAAAGCCGAGATTTCGCATCAAAAAACGGCCGCACCGGCAGATGCGCCTCTTGCGGCGGAGTGTAACACCATGCTATGTTTCCCAAATGAATCGTATGAATCGCTACTACCTGCTTGCACTGGTGCTCGCCATGCTCTTCGTTGCTCCCATCGCCGCTCACACGCAGACGGAGGATGAGGATGCGGACAGCCTCATTGAACATTCACCCTGGCTGCTGGACGACAGCCTTCTCACACGCCCCATCCCGCAGGCAACGATGAACGAATCGCGGCGGCTGCGAACGCTGAGGCCGGGCGACTGGGAACCCGAGTTCCCGATGCCGTTCCGCCGCACGAGCCTGCTGGGCCTCGAGGACACGCCTCCGCGCTTCCTGAGCTACGATCGCGCCGACGGCCTTTACCTCGGCCTCGGTGCCAACTCCCCGGCGCGCCTGATGTTCGAGCGCCGCACGCAGGGCTTCTTCGGATTCGGCTACGCCCTCGGATCGCACTACTGGCAGGTAATGGGCGGCCTCGCACGCGACTTCGGCCAACGAGATGCGCCGCTTCGTATCGGAGGCGAAGGGCACATCATCACCGATACACGCGACGCGTGGAAGATGGAGTCGGAGGAGAACACCGCCTTCGCTCTCATCGCAGGAAAGGACAATCGCGACTACTTCCAACGGAGCGGCTTCTCGGTGTATGCAGAGAAGTTTCTCTCGCCGCGCTTCGGACTGACCGTTGAATACCGATTGGACAATTATCACAACTCGAAGCGGGAGATCGGATGGTCGCTCTTCGGACCCAGGCAGCCCTTCTTCGAGGTTCCCCCCGTTCGTGAGGGGAGCATGTCGTCGGTTATCGTTGAGCTCACGTTGGACCAGATGTCGCTGCGCAGCTGGGATCAGCCGCAGTACGGAGTGGAGGCACAGGCGGAGTTCGGCTCCATCGTGAACAGCTTCCAATCGTATGTGATCGATGCCCGCCTCAAGACAACGGTGATCGGCCAGAGGCTGTGGCTGGCTGTGCACGCCCGCGCCGGAAGCGTGACCGGAGACGCACCTCCCCAACGCATCTTCACAACCGGCGGCCTCGGCACCCTGCCAGGCTTTCCGCAGAACATCTACGCCGGGAACAGGTTGATGCTGGTACAGACGGATCTGCTCTTCGCACCATTCCCGAAACTTGGCCTGCGCGTGATTGTCTCCAACGACTTCGCAGGCGTCTCAATGGCGGCGAGCGATGCCGGGCTCCTCGCCGGCTTCCCCTCCTCCATCAGCGACATCAAGTATTCCCCCGGCATCTATCTCGGGAGCGCTACGGGCGCATTCAGAATCGGCTATGCATTCCGCACCGATGTGTTCGAGGATCCACGGCTGGTTATAAGAGTATCCCGTCCCTTCTGATCATGGGACGATTTCCCCTCCGTTATATGCTTCGGATGCGTGCGAACGTCTGGTTGGTGGTGCCGCCATCGTGCATGTGCGGATTCCATCGGTCCGGCCACGTAGCCCCTCGCAGCAATGCCCTGATCCGGCTCGAGATCGCCGCGCAGGCCGTTGCACACCGGGCGCTGCAGCGCTCTGTGCACATTGCAATGCCGAAGGGGCATGAATGACAACGGGGCGATCCAGAGAATGGATCGCCCCGTTGTTTCATTGTTCCGGCGCGCACGCTTGGGTCCGCAGCAGCGTAGCGCGCCTCCCCACCGCAAGCAACGGCATATACGACATGCCATTCTCCTCTAATCGCGGAGCCGCGGATCCAACGCATCACGCAGCGCATCGCCGATGAGGTTGTAGCTGAGCACAGTAAGAAAGATCATGATGCCGGGGAAGATTGCCAGCCACCACGCGGTCACATCCGATCGCGCCTGGTTCAGCGCCGAACCCCATGTCACAACCGTCAATGGAACACCGAAGCCAAGGAACGCCAGCGTCGACTCGATGAGGATTGCTCCGGCAATGCCGAACGCGATCGATACCAGCACCGGCGCGAGCGAATTCGGGATTACGTGCAGCAGAATGATGCGCGGCGCAGAGAAGCCAAGCGACGTCGCCGCCGTGATGTATTCCATGTTCCGTATGCGCAGCACCTCACCACGTATCAGCCGCGCTATTCCCATCCATCCGGTTGCCCCGATCACCACCATCACCAGCATGATGTTTGCCTCCATGAACGAGACAATGGTAATGATGAGAAAGAAGACCGGGAAATTGAGAAAGAGCTCGATCAGCCTGGAGATCGCGATGTCAACCCATCCGCCGAAGTAGCCGGCAATAGCCCCAAGAAGCACGCCGATGATGGCGGCAATCCCCATGGAGACGAATCCGATGGCGAGCGAGATTCGCGAGCCGTGGATCAGGCCGGAAAGCAGATCACGCCCAAGCTGGTCCGTACCCAGATAGTGACCGGAATCGAAGCTGAACGGCTTTGCAAAGGAACTGGAGAGGTCCGGCGTGCCTGAGCCGAACTGAACGGGCGCCGGAATTTTCCAGTCGTACTTCAGCGTCTTCCAGTCCGCGTTGGCGAGCTCCGGCGGGTACTTTGCAAGATGCAGGCCAACGGCATACTCCTGAAGTGCAGGTACGTAGAACGTTCCCTTGTACGAACAGGCGATCGGCTTCTCGTTGGCAAGGAAGTCCGCGAAGACGGCAACGAAGAAAAGAACGTAGATGAATCGGAGTGACCATACCGCACCGCGATGCTTGCGGAACTGATGCTTTACCAGACTCCAGTAGCTCTGGTCCGGTCGGGTCACATTCTTCTTGTCGGCCGTGGCCTGTGTCTGCTCATCGCCAGGAACCGGCACTGCGGATTCGTCTGCCATATATCTCGGACAATACGTTTGTGAGGAGAGTCAACGGCTGGCGCGGCCCCCGGCAAATCGGTTGCATCCGGCAACCGGGACCGCGCGCTCGATCAGGAGTTCTTGCGCTCGAATGCGATACGCGGATCAACCACGGAATACATGATGTCCGAAAAGAGCACGCCGAACATCGTGAGCACGGCGGACATTGTGAGCTCCCCCATGATGATCGTATAGTCACGTTCGTTGAGAGCATTGAACGCGAGCAGGCCGGTCCCCGGGATCGAGAAGATCGACTCCACGATAATGGAGCCGCCAACCAGCGCCGGGAACAGTCCCGATATGAGTGTGATGATCGGGATCAGCGAATTCCGAAGAGCATGTCTCAGAACAACAACCTTCTCGGAGAGCCCCTTCGATCGCGCCGTTCGGATGTAGTCCTGACGAATAACCTCCAGCATTGCTCCGCGCATCTGTCGCGAGATATAGGCGAGACTGGGGAAGGTGAACATCAGGATGGGAAGAATCAGGTGCCATGCCGAATCCACCAGCCACTCGAAGAACGGTGTATCGGGCGTGATCGTGCTTGCATGCAGGCCCGCCTCGGGAAAGATCATGACGTATTCCCTGGAGCAGATGAAGATCACGGCGAGCGTGGCTATCCAGAACTGCGGCAGCGAATACATCGCGAAGAGCGATGTGGAAAGGAAGCGGTCCAGCCACGACCCCGGGCGCGCTGCGGAATATATCCCGATTGGTATGGAGATGGCGTAGGTGAGGAGGATCGAGAAGAAACCGATGATGAATGTCACCGGAATGCGCTCGGCGATCTTGTCGATCACCGGCTGGTTGTCCTTCAACGACTTGCCGAAGTCGAGCGTGAAGATCCCCTTCGCCCACAGGTAATACTGTACCGGCAGCGGTTCATCAAGGTGCCACTGCTCGCGGATCTTCTTGATGTTCTCCAGTGTCTTCTCCCGGTTGGCCATCTGATTCTCGCCTCCCTGGCCGCCGATCAACTCCGCCGGATCACCCGGGGCCAGACGGCTGATCAGGAACGTGACGATCGTGATGGCTAGAAGCGTCGGGATGAACAGCAGTACGCGCTTCAGAATGTATGTTCCCATGGGCCAGAGAAGATGAGGATGTCACTGTGTCTTCGTACGGAACGATGCGATTTCATATCGCAATCGAGCCGCCAAGATAACGATGAATGACGATGGCACAATAGACGGAAGCTCTCGATTGCAACGAGCGTGATCGCAACGCCCGAACGCATGAAGGGCGGGTTTCGCACGCCGAACGAGACGACGTCTGTGTGTGCACGAAACGGTCCCGGTGAAACGGAACAGGCCCCGCGGGGCCTGTTCCATTACCAGTCTGAGACTCGATGCCACGTGCAGGCGCCGTCGGCGCACTGCGCCGGATCAACGCATCGCGGTCGGGGCGGACGCCTTGTACTTCTGCGCCGAGAGCGGAGCCCACCACCATGCGGCACTGTAGCACGGGCGGGGCGCGAAGAACTGTACGTTCTGGAAGCGCTGGCTGTAGGCACCGGTGAACTTCTCCGATGTGAGGAAGGTGTATGGCTGGTCCTCGTACACGCGCTTCTGGAACTGGACATACATCTCCTTCCGCTTCGCATAGTCGAACTCCCCGCGGATCTTCTCGATCAATGAATCCACTGCGGGGTTGGAATACTTGATGTAGTTGGATCCCCCCTGCACAGCCGACTTGGAATGCCAGATCTGATACGGGTCGCCCTCCTGCGGGCTGTCCGCCCAGCCGGCAAGCGCCACATCGAAGTCGCCGTCGCGCGTCTTCTGCAGGAATGTTGCCCACTCCACCGTCTGTGTCTTTGCCACAATGCCCACCTTTCTCAACGCATCAACGAAGATGAGCGCGGTGGCCTCGCGGCGCTTGTTTCCGGAGTTCAGAAGGATCTGGAAGGTGAAGTCCATCTTCTTGCCATCGATCACCTTGTCGCGGATGCCGTCGCCGTCGCTGTCCGTCCAGCCGGCAGCATCCAGCAGCTTTTTGGCGGCATCGGGGTTGAACTTGATCTCGGCGAGCGTGCTGTCGTACTCCGGACGCTTGTAGTTGATAGGCGACTGCACCGGCCGCGCCAGGCCGAAGTAGACGGTCTTGATGATGGCGTCGCGATCCACAAGCAGCGAGAGTGCCATGCGGACATTCCGGTCCCTGAACCATGGCCTCTGTTCGTTATAGCCGAGGTAGGTATAAGCAGGGTAATCGTATACGGCAGGCTTCATGCCGAACTCGGCGAGTTTTTTCTCCTCGTTGTGGAAGTTCACCTTCTCCATTACCGGATACATGTCGATCTCACCGTTCTTCATCGCCGAGACCGCGGAATTCTGGTCGTTGATGGTACGGTAGATGATCTTGTCCGGATATGCCTTCCCGTAGATGTTGTCCTTGTTCCAGTAGTTCGGATTGCGAACGATCTCCAGCTTGGCATTGCGTTCGAACGCATTGAACATGTACGGTCCCGATGCTACCAGATACTTCTTGTCGAAGCCCTTACCGTTGTCATTGATTTCATCGGCCAGTGTCTTGGCGGCCGGGTTCCTGTCTGCAGAACCGTTATTCAGTTCCGCCCAGGAGATCTTGTCGCTCTCGTTGGTGGGATCCCATACATGTTTCGGGAAGGCGTACAGACCGCCGATGAACTGCTCGGCAAGATAGTACGGCTCGCTCATCGTTGCGCGAAGGTGATACTTGTCGCCATTGACAAGCTCCAGACTCTTCAGGCGTTCAAAGTATCCGCGAAGCGGTGTGGCCTTCGGGATCAGAGGATTCTTGATCATCTTCAGATAGAAGATGAAGTCCTCACCGGTAACCGGCTGCCCGTCGCTGAACTTGGCGTTCTTCTTCAGGACGATGTCGTAGGTAAGGTGATCCGGGCTCACCGTCGGCATGGAATCCGCCACCCACGGAGTCAGCTCCAGCTTGAACGGGTCAAGGAAATAGAGCTGATCATACATGTAATTGAAGATCTCCTGCGACGTCGCGTCGCTTGCGGTGATCAGGTTGAGCGATTCGGCATCGGCCAGCGAGTGAACGATCACCCAGTCGCCGTTGACCGGGTCGCCCACCGGGCCCTGAGCCTCGCCGGATTGTCCCTTGTTTCCCTTGCCGCATGCGGCAACGAACACGAGCAGGGCAAGCGCACCGAGAGATATGGCAGCGTGCCGGAATCTTGGCATCATCTTCATGGTGATGGTTGCGAGAAAATGATTGATGAATCCTGGTTCTCCGCATCGAGACACATTGACGGCCGGTTAAGAGGACCGAAGGCAACCGCACGGTGCGAACGAAGAACGCCTGAAACTCCTCGATTGAGGAAGGCGCCAGGCGTTCAGGGAATAGGAGTGCTTTCTGTTGGATTGATCCGCGTGTCGTTCTGTGCCACGCTCGGGCCGGGGCCGATCTGGTCTCCTTCCGGCGTTGCCGGAGCCACGCGAACGAGCGGCGTGAAGGAGTCGATCTGAGCAGGAACCTCGGCGTTCGGCATTGCCGATTGATCGATATGCGGGCGGGGCATCCGTCGCGCGAGATGCGTCTGCGCACCCGCCACGGGAGAAACGCTCTGGCTCTCGGGATGCCGATCGACAGCATCGAATCGGTTGGAGAGTGTACCGGAGAGTACAATAACGATCACCGCCGCAAGCGAAAGCACGGGAGCGGACACATAGCGTAATACCCGCGTCCTGCGAGCACGACGACTGATCGCGGCGTCGACACGCGGCAGCACTTCGGCGGCACGCTCCTGGCGCATCGCCGGCTGGCGCTGATCCCTGAGAATGGACGCGTACTCCTCCCAACGGTCCGGTGATTCCGGTATATGCCTATGCAGTTCTGTCATCATTGTCGTTCATCATGCAGTTGCTCACGATACCCCAGCGAGAGCATGGCCCGCCGGAATGCTTCACGAGCATCGAAAATGCGTTTGCGAAGGGCCCCGGGCTTCACGTTCCATTGCAGGATGGCTGCAATCTCCTCCGGCTCGAATCCCTCGATATCGCGCAGCACAACAACCTCACGCTGCGCATTGGAAAGCTTTGCCAGTGCCTGTTGAACCATCCGACCCAGGATTGCACCATCGGTAGTAGCCGCCGGATCGAAAAACGTGGTCTGCGGCATCTCCATCTCCTCCTGCTCCCCCCCCTTTGTCTGCATGGTCAACGAACGGACCACGGAGCGAACGCTTCTTCTGCGGAGTTCGCTCAGGGCCTTGCGTCGGGCGATCGTGAACAACCAGGTCGAGAAACGGTACGTCGGTTGATAACCGGCCCTCCGCTCGTACAATGTCATCCAGGTTTCCTGGACAATATCCTCCGCCGTGGAGGCATCGCCCACAATCCTCTGAATGAAGCTGTACAGCTTGGGATTGTAGAGCGAAAAGAGACGATCGAGTGCCGGACGTTCCCCACGCTGCAGAGCCATCATCAGATCGTTTCCAACGTCGCCCTGCACGCCCGGCAGAACACGGTCCGCCGGACCCCGGAGTTCATCGCTTCTCCACGGCGCACGAGCGCTCACGGCACCTTCATGCCGCGCGTCGAATGCGCTCGAATCAACGAGCTGCCCGACTACTCCGGGCGGTGTGGAAGCTGCGGCCACCGGCACGTTGGGCTCAGTATGTTTCAACCAGACTCATGTTGGGTTCTGAAACCCGCCAAGAGTTGCACTCTCAACGGCATTGAGCGTTACGGTGTTACTCGAAGGGGAGGATCACGAACACGCCAAGATACACCAGCCGCGTGATACGATGCGAACCGAATTCACTCTGCTGCACGGCATTCGGGGAACGGAGGAAGCTTACTTCAAGTGATGGTTCAGACGCAGGCGTTCGGGATCGACATATCGTACGACGACAGAGTTCTGCCGCCACGCGGTTCTCATCGGGGTTCGTTCACGGTACCAGGGGTGAGATCGGCCGGCAGGTGTTCAGCCGGTAATGGCGAACAGGAGCGCGGCCAGGACACTCCCCCAGAGAAGAGCGTACGACAGGCGGCGCGTAAAGTCAACGGTGCTCATACGGTGTGAATCGTTTGAACGTTGGACAAGACAATTCCGACGGTTGTCGGGCGGAGTCCAAGAGCAGCACCGACCGCGGGTGTGGAGGTCAAGTTGCCGGAAGTAGAGAGGGTTGGGCCGGACGGGCCGAACCGGCAAGACTGGCGCGGTTGGAGCGCCTAATATACGTAAAGATCAAGACGATGCATTCAAGTAATCGATTAAAAGCTCGTAATGAATTTAGCCTTGAAGAGCTCACTTCAACCTTCGCAGCAGCAGATCGGGTCAACTGCCGCGCTCCCGGCCGGGCCAATCGTTGGAACTGTTCCAATCCGGCTTCCCGATTCCGTGTTCAGCGGCAGCTCGCAATGCCTCCAGACTCTACTCGAAGTCGTGCTCGAAATACGGCGTCGAACGGCTGGAGGTCATGTCGCCGGCCGAACGATTCGCGATCGCATCGCTCAGCTTATCGGCGAACACCTGGGCCGCGTTGTACCCGTAGTGTTTCAGCAGATAGTTGAGAGCAATGACCTCGGCGATTACCGTGATGTTCTTACCCGGAAAGATCGGCAGGCGAACGTAGGGAATCTCGATCCCAAGCAGGCTGGCGGTGGCATCCTCCAGACCGGTTCGTGTATACTCGGCCGCGGGGTCCCACTCCTCCAACTCCACGATCACCTCCACCCGCTTCTGAAATCTGATGGCGCGGATGCCGAACATCTGCCGCACGTCCAGCAGGCCGAGCCCGCGCACCTCCATGAAATGCGGCGCGAGCGCGGATCCGGCCCCCATCAGCACCCCCTCGCCCTTGCGCGTCACCAGCACAACGTCATCGGCAACCAGACGGTGCCCGCGCTCGATCAGATCCAGGGCCACCTCGCTCTTGCCGATGCCGGAGCGCCCGATGAAGAGAACACCTGCACCGTACACATCCACGAATGCACCATGCACCGGCGCGTACGCGGCGAAGTGATCGTCCAGGAAGTCGCTCAGAAGATAGATCGCCTTGGTGGTCTCATGCGGCGTGCAGAAGATGCCGATCTGCCGCTCCGTTGCAATCGCAACGAGTTCAGGATCAAGCTGGTTCCCGGTGGTCACCACCATGCAGGGAACGTCGAAGCTGAGAAGCGCCGCAAACACTTCGATGCGGCGCTCCGGTGAAAGGCTCTGCAGATAGAAGAACTCCGTGTTCCCCAGCACCTGAACGCGATGATAGGTGAAGAGCTTGGTGTAGCCGGTAAGCGCGAGCTGCGGACGGTGGAGGTTCTTGTCGGTGATCTGCTTGTCGCGCCCGACGCCCTCATTCAAGTGCTGGAGATGAAAGCGGTCGCGGCAGGTATCCGCCATGAACCCAACGGTAATGCTCTGCTTCCGGATCTCCTGAATGTTGTCGAGCGCTCCCATGGTTCTCCGTTGCGATGTACGTTGTGTCGATAACAAGGGGGCGAGAGCCGCACCTTCACAGTCACTACCGTTCAGGCGTTCCGACTTCGCCCCCACTACCGTGATACTTCTCTGCAATGATCGAATCCGATCCAACCCGGCGAGCAGTCTGCCGCCGATCCGCCGCCTACTCGCCTGCGAGCCCGGGGTTGCCGCCGGGACGTTGCCCGGCGTGAAGCTTTGCCTTGTACCGGTGGAGCTGGCGCTCGAGCTTGTCGACACAGGCCTGAACGCTCATCTTGATGTCGTGCGAGGCCTCGCGCGCAATGAGCTGCTCGCGATAGACCGATAACATCACCTCGGCAACCTTGTCTCCGCCGCCACGCGGACGCTCCTCGAGCACGATGTCAGCACTGACAATACCCTCGTACGTCTGGCTCAGCCCGTAAACCGCGGTCTCCGCATAGCGTTGCAATTCCGACGGTGCCTTGAAATGACGGGCAGTGATGTGGATCTTCATGATCTGGCTCCAATTGGTTTAACACCCATTGATCTCGACCTAGCGTCGAACGAACTGGAGGTTGATGCCGAACGTAAAGGTCAACCCACCCAGGTTCAACGCCCCGGAGCTCTCGGATGGAGCGCCCACTGAACCTCTTCCCTGGTTCCGAATCGCAGCGAAGTAGTCGCGCGCCAGGGGCACAAGAAAATAACTTCCTTCCATGAAAATGCCGCGCACCGCTCCCATGGTCCCTTCATTTCGGTCGAAGCGCAGATCGCTTCCCACGTACAGTCTGAAGGCAGGCCCGAACCACTGGCCGTGAACATTCAGTCCGGGACGATAGAAGTTTCCGATCGTCTGCTCCCGCACGGTTGTCTGCCATTCGGCATTGTTGTACGAGAGACCGGCCATGACTCCGGCATAGGTTGTGAACTGCGTCCGCACGGGCGAGTACTCGAGGCCGGCCAGCACGGGAACGGCAGACGCGCTGAAGTCCTCGACGATTGAGGCGAACCCATGTTGCGCGGAGACGGTGTCGCGAACGCTGTAGATGTCGGTGAAGGTGGTGCTCGCGTATCCGCCGCTGATAACCACGCGGAGCGACTGTGTTGTCGAGAGCCTCATCGTGACGCCCGGTATCGTGAGAGCGTCGAGGCGTTTCACGTTGCCTCCCAGCCCGGTGTAACGATCGAAGAAGCTGCCGCTGCCCGGCGTCGGAACGAATTGCAGGCCGAAGGAGATCAGGTCCGGATCGAGAGGAACTGCGGCCGCGACAAGAGTATCCGGCCGATCCGGCGTGGCGTCGCCGTTGATCTGAGCCGTTGCCGTGAACGTTCCGCAGAGAGTCACCATCGCGATTGCGGCAAGGCGTACCAACGGCATATAGCGAGTTGGAGCACGGTATGGGAGTGAACGTACAGCTGCCATGGGTTCGAGGTTCGATGCGGGTCACGGTCTCGCCGCTGCATTCGTTTGCTTCCGGCGCTGCCGGCAATCCGGCATCTACTCGCCGGCGGCATCATCCGCTCTCCCTCCCGCCCGCGGATGGGCCCGTGCGTAGGCATCCTTCAGGCGTTCGATGGTCACGTGCGTGTACACCTGCGTGCTCGAGAGCGAGGCATGCCCCAGCATCTCGCCTACCTCGCGCAGCCCGGCGCCGCCATCGAGCATATGGGTTGCGAAGGAGTGCCGCAACACGTGCGGACTTCGTTTCTTCTGTTCGGTGATACGCGACATGTATCGGTTGACGAGCTTGTACAGATCGCTCCCGCTCAACACGCGCCCGCGCCGGTTGATGAACAGATGCGGCTCCATCGAGCCATCTCCGGCAAGTTCCGGCCGGCGCTTCAGATAGTCGCGCAATGCCGCTTCAGCAGGCTTGCCGAACGGAACGATCCGTTCCTTTCCTCCCTTGCCCAACACCTTCAGCGTGCGATGCCCGAGATCCAGATCGGCATGCGTGATGCCGCACAACTCCGCGCGACGGATCCCGGTGGAATAGAGCAGCTCCAGCATCGCGGCATCGCGCAGCCCCTCCGCGGTTGCCCGGTCCGGCAGTTCCATCAACGCTCCCGCTTCCGATGCCGTCAGCACTGTGGGAAGCCGGCGCTCCAGCTTCGGCGTCTGTACAAGGCGTGCCGGGTTGGTCTCGATCAATCCGAACGCCAGCGCGAATTTCATGAACGACTTGACGGCTGCTAGCTTGCGGGCAATGCTGCGCCGTGCCAGGCCGCGTTTGTGGAGCTCAGCAATGTACCCTCGAATCTCCCGCTGGGTTACATCAGCCATCTCCGGTGTGCCGCGTCCGGTAACCCGCACCAGATGTTCATGAAATCCCGGTGACATACCGCGCGATCCGGCTCCTCCCTCGAGATCGTACTGATACGACTCGACCGTTTTGGGCGAATACTTCCGCTCAATTTCCAGATATTCAATGAAGCGGCGGATGGCGATATGCACCGGCAACGACTGGCTCATACGTGCGGACTCGTGGAAATACTCGGTGTCCAACAATGCCGGTCGCGGACCGGGCCGCACCTCGGTGCCTGCAGCGCTGAACGTTGATAACCCCAATGTACGCTATTCATGCGCGCTTCGGAAGCAGAACGCGGGTTTGGTTGTTCGGATGCCCGTCCCGGTGATGCCTGTCTCCGAACAACGGAACTCAGGCTGAAGCACTTCGTTCCTCCCGGCGCGCTCCAGGAAATGCCGGATTGCCCGGTGCCTGCTCCGCTTCGGGGTGCGGTCGCGCGCCTGGAGGCGCACCTGCGGCACGGCACGCAACCGCCGGCAACAACGGACAAACAACCAGCAACCGACAACGGCTTACGCGCGCACCTTGCGGTGCGGCATCACGGTATGAAGCAACTCCCCGCCCTTGTACTTCTCCTTCTTCTTGCTTCGCTCCGCTTCGCCGCGGCCCAACCGTCGATCTATACCATCCCGGACATCGGCACGCCCGGGATGAACACATATGTGGAGATCATCGCGCCTGTCACCGAGACCGGGAAGTTCCTGCAGGCCGATGGCCTGATCCCGCCCGCGCAGTTGAACATCCATTTCATCGTGCCCGCGGACTCCAATCGCATCAAGGTCTCGCCGGGAGTCATCAGCTGGAATCAGCGCCTGGTGACGTTCCAGTTCTTCGTGACGCCGAACGCAACGCTCGGTCCGGTGCCGATGCAACTGAACGTCAACGGAACACTCTTCGATCTGGATACCTTCTACATCGTTGCTCCGCAGCGGTTCGGTACCAAGAGCGGCGGCGGCGTTATCGGCAGTTCACCCACGTACGGGACCGGCTTCGGGCAACGGTCGAAACGAGGCGCCATGATCGTGGACTCATTGATCCTCGGGAACGGAACGTACACCATCGACATTACCGATCGCGATCCGGTTCGCGCAGGCAACCAGGGCTATCTCCCCTGCATCATCATGAGCAAGGGGCGCATCTCCATAAGCTCGGGTGCGAACATCAGCGTGAGCGCACCGAAGGGGCTGGACTCGAAAAACGCCGGACCCGGTGGCGGAGGAGGCGGAGGCTACGGAGCCGATCGCCCCCCCACGCCGCCGATTCTCGTCACGATACCTGGCGAGAGGGATGTGCCGCTCGGAAACGGATACACCGGCGGCCAGAGCTCGGTTCTCCTGGTCCCATCCCCCGGCGGCTTCGGACAGGGATCCGGCCAGGGAGCGGCCAGTCTGAACGGCGCTGCCGCCAACGACAAGTTCTCCCTCGTTGCCAACACAACCGTGCGGCTCTTCGCCGGCGGGCCCGGGCATCCGTTCGACAACGACGGCCGCAGCGGCGGCGCGGCAGTCGCCACAGGGAACGCACCGCCGAACTTCGTGGGAGTCTACTTCGGCGGCGGCGGCAACGGTTCCGAGGCAAGCGGTCTGCCGCAGGCGCAGGATGCGTTCAACGGACAGGTGATCGGCAATATCGAGCTCGAGCCGCTGCATGGCGGCGGCGGCGGGTCCAGCGGAGGCTCCGGCGATTCGGTGGGCGGCGGCGGCGGCGGGGCGCTGGCCCTCTACTCCGCGATGGATGCGGTTGTGGACAACGCCGAGGCACATGGCGGCGACGGCAGGAATGGCTGCGACAACTGCGGTATCGGAAGCGGCGACGCATCAGCCGGAGGTGCCGGAGGAAGCATCATCATCGGCGGCAAGAACGGACTCAGTATCGGAACGATCGATGTGGAGGGAGGCGCCGCGGGCCAGAAGGCGGCATCGGCCAGCGCCGGCTCCACTTCCGGCAACGGCGGCGGCGGCCGCTTCCGCAGCGACGGGCGTCTGGCAGGATTCTTCTCGCTGGTGCCCGATATCTCGCAGTACGCAGGTCCCACCATCGACACACTCACCGTTGCAACAGCCGCCACCTGGACCATTCACGGTGCCGGACGATATCAGCCGCGCGGCGGCGGTGATTCCATCCTCGTCTTCGTGCGCGGAGAGAACAGCGGGTGGAACTTCTACACGCCGTATCGCACGCGGGTCAACAGCGACAGCTCCTGGAAGGTGGATGTCACGTTCCCTTCGGACTCCATCGCCTATGTCTGCGCGGTGCAGGTTACGCCGGAGCCGGAACTGGCAGTGGCCACGCCGTATACACGTGTCCCCACCCACATCTTCTCGCAGAGCGCAGCAAACATCGTGCGCCTCCGCCTTCAGGCGCCGGCCATCACCGCCCCGTCATCGAGACGCCTCGATACCCTCTTCTGCCCAGGCATCCTGTACGATACGTTCGCCGTTGCCAATTCCGGCACGGGACCGTTGATCGTTGGAGGAACAACCGCCTTCGTTGGTGGCGGAGCGGCCTACTATCAGATCGTGGAGCCGAGGCTGCCCGACACGGTGCCTCCATCCGGATCGCACCGATGGATCGTCCGGTTCAACGGCCTCCTCGCACCGAACGGCCCGGCGGGAACGGTGCTCCGCCTGCAGACGAACGATCCCGCCCATCTGCAATGGGATATCGCCTACACCGAGGTGCAGAAGGTTACGCAGCCCCCTGCGGCAAGCCCCGCCACGGTCGCGTTCGGCAACGTATCGCTGGGAGATCGCATCCAGCGCACGATGATCATTACCAACCCGGCAGGATCGCCGGCGCAGACGATCGGCGGGGTAACGGTGGCTCCACCCAACCCGCAGATCAGAATCCTTGCGCCCACGATTCCACCGGCGCGCACGCTCGCGCCGGGAGACACGATGCGCATCGTGCTGGAGTACACTCCAACCACCAAGGGTGCTCTTGCCGGAACAAGCCTCGCGGTTCAACGGACTGCTCCCTGTTCGGACACGTCGCTCTATCCAATTACGGGAAGCGGCATCAGTGCATCCATCATTGCCTCGCGCGATCCGGTGCGCCTTGTGGACAGCAACTGCAACGCGCGCGCCATCGCGGAGGACACGGTGACGCTGATCAACAAGGGAACCATCAACCTGTTCGTGTCGAACGTTGCAATTGCACCGGCCACGTTCACCGTGATACCGCCGTCGCCAACCTACGCGACAACGCCGATACCTCCGGGCGGATCGATGAAGTTCACGCTGCGTTACTCGCCAGCCGTGCGCGGCACCGTGAGCGGAACGCTGACGGTGACATCCACCGATCCGAACCGTCCCTCGTTCACGGTCGACGTCCTTGGAAGCAGCGATTCCGTGGTGATCCGGCCGCTCCAGCGCGACGTACAGTTCCGCACGCTCGTGTCGTGCGAGACATCGGCCGATACAACAATCCAGCTGGTGAACACATGGGGCGACACGGTAACACTCCTCCCGGTGAATATCGACCAGCCGTTTCAGTTGAAGACGGTTCCTCCGTACGTGATACTGCCGGGCGACACATTCTCCATCCGGGTATCGTTCGCTCCCGCCGCCGACGGCTTCTTCTCGGCGCCGCTTACCTACACATCGACGCCATGCGGACGTGTCGATACGATCATGGTGCATGGTGACCGCGTGCCGCAGTCGTTCACGGTGGGGAATGTCGCGTTCGGCAACGTAACCGCCGGCGGCACGAGCACGCTGGGCGCAACGGTCACCAACACGGGTCCGTTGCAGATCAGAGTGTCGGGTGCACGCATCGTGCCGGCCACACCGGAGCTGAGCATCCCGGCAGCCCAGTTCCCGATCCGCGTCGCCGCGGCAGGGAGCGCACAGATATCGATCACCTACGCGCCCCTTACAACCTCCGCGATACCTGCCGGCACGCACGTGGTGGTGGATGTGGACTCGCTCTGTTCCACCTCCGACAGCGGCACCGTTGCGGGCCATGGAATTCCGGGGGGCGTTTCGCTGAGCAGGGGCCTGCTTGCGTTCGGCGATCTCCTGGCATGCCAGAGCACGCTCGATACATTCACGATCAGCAACGTGAGCCAGATCCCGGTGACGCTCTCGGCGCCCGTCTTCGTCAACGGCGGAGCGGCCTTCTCCATCGCCGGAGGGACGTTCGCCGCAGGCCCGCTGGCGAACGGATTCTCCTCATCCCTGGTGGTACTCTTCTCGCCGGGCGCCGGACCGGACGCCGCATTCCTCGATACGCTGCGCATCACGTCGAGCGATCCGCTCCGTCCGGTGATCGACGTTCCGCTCAGCGGCCGCCGGGTCTCGCAATCCGCAGCGCTCATCTCCGCCGGCTTCCCGCAGGTGGCTGCGGGATCGTCCGCAACCGTTGCTCACTGGATCGTCAACACCGGAAGTGCGCCGATGCGCATCGACGGAATCACCGTCGGCGCGCCGTTCAGCGTAACCTCCACAACGCCGCAGTTGCCGGTGTTGCTGGCGCCCGGCGACTCCCTGCGCGTCGACCTCGCGTTCGCACCCCAGACTCCGGGGGCGTTCGTCGATTCGCTGCGCGTTGCACGGAGCATCGAGTGCGACTCCCTCGTGCTCGGCGTCAGCGGCGAGGGCATCGATGCGGTGGTGCTGGCCGGCGCTCTTTGGGAGGACGTCGCCGGTAACCCGGGTGACATCGTGCACATACCGCTCCGTTTGAACACCGATGTCGCCGCGGCAGGCGTTACATCGTACACGGTGTCCGCCAGCTTCAACCCGACGCTCCTCCTCCCAACCGGAATCGTCACGCAGGGAACGCTCTCGAACGGATGGAACGTCGCCGCGGGATCGTCCAAGCCGGGCGAGTATCATTTCACGGCGAACGGCGCCGCCCCGTTGAGCGGAACCGGCGTGCTGGCCTACCTCGAGGCCCGCGTGATGCTGGGCGATACCACGGCCACCTCGGTTGCCACAACCGACTCGGTGCAACTGAACAGCCCCACCGCAAAGATCACGATCGCTCCGGGAGTCTTCACGCTCACCGGATACTGCACCAACGGCGGCCAGCGGCTTCTGATCCGCGGCGGCAGCGGTCTGAAGGCCGTTCGCCCCAATCCGGTCCGCGACGAGGCACAGGTGCTGTTCGACACTCCGGAGCGCGGCGCCACATCGCTGCGGCTTTTCGACGCCCTTGGCCGCCCCGTTGCGACACTGCTGGATGCCCTCGTCACACCGGGCACATACATTGTGACGCTTCAAACGTCCGCTCTTCCGGCCGGAGTCTACTATCTTGAGCTTCGTACGCCCGGTACGCACGATCGTATGAGCGTTGTCGTGAACAGGTAGCAGAACAGGAGGCTTCAAACCCGGAGCCTCCGTGACGATGAACCCAGGCAAGATTGATGAACCCGATCCAGATTGATCTCCCGAAGAAGCGCGTCAGCGTTATCACGCTCGGCTGCTCGAAGAACACGGTGGACTCCGAAGCCCTGATGGGCCTGCTCGCGAAGAACAACATCGAGCTGGTGGAGAACGCGGAGGGCTCCGACGCGGTCATCATCAACACCTGCGGGTTCATCGACGTGGCGAAGGAGGAGTCCGTCAACACCATCCTGGCGGCAGCGGCGATGAAGCGCGACGGGAACCTCGGCGAGGTGTACGTTGCCGGATGCCTTTCGCAGCGATACATGGACGATCTGGAGGAGGAGATCCCGGAGGTGGATGCGTACTTCGGCGTTACGGACTTCGCGAACATTCTGAAGACCATCAACCCGAATCTCCGGCACGATCTCATCAGCGAGCGATTCATCCCTGAAGGCGCGAAGTCCGCGTACGTAAAGATCTCCGAGGGGTGCGACAATCCCTGCTCGTTCTGTGCCATCCCGCTGATGCGCGGCGGCCATGTGTCGCGTCCGGTCGAGGACATCCTGCTGGAGGCCGCGTCGCTCGCGGCGCGCGGCGTGAAGGAGCTCGTTCTGGTGGCGCAGGACTCCACGTACTACGGCCTCGATCTCTACGGCGAGCGCTCGCTGGCAATGCTGCTGGAAAAGGTGGCGCAGGTACGCGGCATCGAATGGGTACGGCTGATGTATGCATACCCGGCCAAGTTCCCGCGCAACATCCTGCCGGTCATCGCGGAGCAGCCCGCCATCTGCAAGTATCTGGACATGCCCATACAGCATGTCGCCGACCCCGTGCTCCGCTCCATGCGCCGCGGCACCACGCGCCGCGCACTGCTGGAGCTGATCGGCACGATCCGCAAGGAAGTTCCCGGCATCGCGCTTCGCACAACGCTCATCATCGGCTATCCCAACGAGGGGGAGCAGGATTTTCAGGAGCTGCTGGATTTCGTTGCCGAAGCGGAGTTCGATCGCCTGGGTGTGTTCTCCTACTCGCGCGAGGAGAACACCGTTGCGTTCGGCATGGACGATCCCATCGCCCCGGAAGTCAAGCAGGAACGCATCGAGCGGGTGATGGATCTTCAGCGTTCGATCTCCGCCCGGAAGAACGAAGCACTGATCGGGAGGCGCGAGCGGGTGTTCGTGGAAAGCGAGGCGAACGGGGAATATGTCTGCCGGAGTTTCCGCGACGCTCCCGAGGTGGATGGCGAGGTCTACGTTACCTCCGCCGTGCCGCTCGAGGCTGGCGATTTCGTGGAGGTGGAGATCACCGGAGCAATCGACTACGATCTCTTCGCCGAAACGGTCACGCCGTAAGGGGTTCTATCAAAAGGCCGATCGCGTTACCGGCCGCATTTTGCAACCAGGGCCTGGTTCGCTGAACGCCCGACTGCGGCTCGCCGAGAGTTCCTGGTCAGCTGCAGGAAAACGTCGAGCGGAAGAAGGACAACGTCCCGCCCTGTCGGAAACGTCGAGCCGGCATCGCCGCGAGGCCCGAACGCCTGCCCGCATGGTCACTGCGCGCGGCAATCTGTCTGCAATGGAGTATGGATGCCATGGACGGAAACGATATCGTCATCGAGGGTATTTCGGCCCGGGCCGAACTGGTTATCCTGCGCGAGCTCGAACAGCTGGGCGTTCTGGTCACGTGCGAGACATGCGGCCGTTGCGACCTTCAGGGAGCGCGCTGCATCATCACGGCTCGCGGCAACGGTATCTGTGGGAAAAGCCTTCGCAAGATCGGCTGAGCGCCGCGCATCGCCCACGGCATCAGGCCTTCTCCTTCTCCTTGCCGCACTGCTTCCGCAGGGAGTGATCCGCTCGCAGCCTGCCGAGGCAACCGCCGCCTTCTTCGACGCCATCCCCTTCATCGGATCCGCAGATTCCATGCGCGTGGACATGCTGCTCGCGATCCCGTACAGCGCGATATCGTTCGAACGCCAGGGCGGCGGCTACGTTGGGCGCTATCAGGCATCACTGAAGATCGAGACCACGGCTGGAGCAACGCTCAGCGACACCGCCTATGTTCGCACGCTGAAGGCGTCCTCGTACGACCACACGAACGGCGAGAGCCCCTCCTACGAGTTCTATCAGCGAAGCGTCAACGTTCCCGCCCTCCCCTGCACCGCCACGATGGATCTGGTCGATCTTCGCACCAATCTTCACAGCACACTTCACCGAACCATCGGCCCGGTGAAGAGAGTTGCCGGCGGCGTTATCCTGAGCGGACTGATGCTGGTCAAGAAGATCCGCGAGGATTCCGGCTCGCACGTGATCACGCCGATGATCACCGAAAGCGTACGGCAGGATCAGGACGGTTACTTCCTGTTCTTCGAAGTGTACAATGGCCGCCAACCGGTTCAGTGCCTCGTGCGCGGCATCGTCCGCGACGGCAGGCGAACGCTGGGCGAGCCGGTGGTTGTCCGGCGCGAGATTGCCGCGGGCGTGTCGCAGCAGTGGATACGGATGCCTGCCGCAGGCATGCCGCGTGGCACCTTCACGGCCGAGGTGCGGTTGTTCGACGCCGCGGACACCGCCCACCCGCTTGCCACGGCTGCGCATGCGGTTCGATTCGAAGGGAGCGGCGTCAACGTCCCTTTGGCCGAGGAGGAGCTGGACGAGCGGATCGACGAGATGCGGTACGTTGCCAAGCAGAGCGACATGGACTACATCCGCGGCGGATCAACGCTCGCCGATCGCCAACGCCGCTACGCCGAGTTCTGGAACCAGCTCGATCCCACGCCCGGCACGGCCGCGAACGAGGCGCTGGATGAATACTTCGCCCGCGTCGACTACGCCAACGAACACTTCCGCAGCTACACGGCCGGCTGGACGAGCGACAAGGGACGCGTCTACGTGCTCTTTGGTCCTCCGGACAACACCAGCAGCGATCCCTTCCGCACCGACAGCAGAGTGGTCGAGACATGGCACTACTACAGACGCAACCTCCGCCTGATCTTTCTGGACGATACCGGCTTCGGCGACTTCCGCCTCACGACTCCGATTCCCGCCGGCGAGAAGTATCATTACGGATCCTGACGCCGCCCGGCAGACCGCACCGCACTCGAGCAATCCGGACCATTACGTGCAACAACCCGATCGACAGATTCCGTCCGCAGAAGGCGACCCCACGGCGAGCACCGGCTCCGTTCAGGAGAACACGCCCGGGTACCACCAGTTCGCCCAGGAACTCTATGCCACGAACATCATCAGCGATCCGTGGCTGGAGGGACAGGAACGATTTCGCCTGGACCCCGTGGTACTGAGCCCGGAAGTCTACGCCCGGCTCTGCACGGCCGGTGAAGCCGTTGCGCGCGTGTACGACGAACTGGCCCGTATCGTATGGGAACGTCCGGACCTGCTGGACGATTACTTCGCGTTGACACCGTACCAGAAGCTGATGTGGCTGGCCTCCGAGGCACGATGGCACGGCATCGCGCGGCTGGATCTGTTTCTTCTCCCCGACGGACGCGTGCAGGCGTGCGAGATGAACTCCGATACTCCGAGCGGCGAGGCCGAGACAGTCATCATCAATGCCATGCGGCACGTTCACCATCCGGAGCTGCACGATCCCAACGGCGGCATGGAGGAGCGTTTCGTACGGATGGTGACGCGGATGCACCGCGGCGGCCAGAGCGACATGCGGAGCCTCACGGTGGGAATCGTCTACCCTACCGACCTGCCGGAGGATCTCTCGATGATTGCACTGTACCGAGCCTGGTTCGAGAAGCGCGGCTGCAACGTCGTGCTCGGCTCTCCGTTCAATATCCACAGCGCTCCGGACGGACGCGCTATGTTGTTCGACACTCCGCTCGATATCGCAATACGACATTACAAGACCGATTGGTGGGGCGAACGCATTCCCGCCTGGGGGGACGAGGAGGACTACGAGGATCCGGACCCGATCGACGGGCCGCTGCGCGCAATGCTGGATGCCGACGCGCGCGGCGCCACCGCCGTGGTCAATCCGTTCGGCGCGGTGCTCACGCAGAACAAGCTGACGATGTCCTTCCTGTGGGATCGGATGGATCTCTTCTCCGAGGAGTCGCGCCGTGCGATCGTCAGGTACATCCCGGAGACCCGGCGCCTGCGCGATCTGGAGCATGGGAACATCGCACGCGAGGATTGGGTGCTCAAGTCGGACTATGGATGCGAAGGGAGCGAGGTCGTGATCGGAGGTCTCGCGGACGATGCCATATGGCAGGAGTCGCTGGAGGCAGCCACACCGGAACGTTGGGTGGTGCAGCGGTTCTTCGAGGCGGCCGTTGATGATGCCGGCAACATCGCGAACTACGGGCTGTACGTGATCGCCGGAGAGGCCGCGGAAATCTACACGCGCCTCTCTCCCACTGCCACGGACTACAGTACGGCATCCGCGCCAACCTTCATTCGAAAGAGAGGATGATCGTAGCATCGCGATCGCTATCTTCGCGAATTCGGTTTGCAGGGGGAAGCCTGCACGTCCACCCCGGCCGTGGCATCCGCATGTCCGTTTCACGATGCCTCGCAGGCCCGGCCGGCAGACCCGGCTTGCAGGCCTGACCCGACAGCACGTGCCGCGGCATACAGCAACGTCATCTACTCAACGCCCACCGAAGAGGAAGCAACTACGTCATGAAGGAGAAGAAGAACGAAACGTCCGGCGCCCCATGGTGGAAGGAAATGCTCACGCGTCGCGAGGCGAACTCGCGGATCGTGAAGTTCGGCCTTACTGCCGCATTGCTCAGTTCCGCTGGGATCGTACAGGGATGCGGCGGCGACGATGATGACGAGGATGTGGATCGCGACGCGCTGGAGCTTCAGCAGAAGGAAGGATGGAATGTCGGCTCCACGAATCGCACGCTGGTTCTCTCCAACACCGCCTCGTCGGACAGCAAGGGCTCGATCAACTGGTCAACCTATCTCGATCCGCAGGCGCTGTTGAAGGCCTACCAGCCGCACAACAGCGCATGGCAGCCGTTCGTTGTCACCACGCTCGTGCAGTCGCTGGGGCAGGCGTCGTTGCGCAGCCAGATGAAGCCGGTCTATTCCCGATCGATGGAGGAAGCGTACAGCCGCGGACTGGGCATGCGCGAGATCCTCTTGAAGAGCAAGAACGCCGGCTCCACCTTGCTGGTGGTGGATCTGCCCGGCCCGGAGTCCGTTGCCTACGGTGCGGCGCTCGCGGATGTGGCCGATCCCGTGATCACCTACGACAACTGGCCCCACCCGCTCGGCGTGGTTCACTCGCAGGAGACGCTGGGCGCAATGCTCTACTACGCCGCCGAGATCTCCGAAAAGAGCGCCAAGCGCGCGGCCGATGCGCCGGCGGTCTTCCTGCTGGACAGCAACCGCCTCAATGACTTCAGCAACCCGGACACGCAGTTCGACAACCGATATCTGGCCAAGCTCCCCACCGCGGACAAGCTCGTGGAGAAGAAGATCACCACCGTGATGTATGCGGTGCCGGACAAGTCGCGCACAACGGAACTGGATGATATCAACGAGGACTTCGCGCTCTTCAAGGACAAGGGAATCAATGTTTCGATGGTGACCCTGTCTGACTTCCAGCCCGATCCGAACGCGACCACCACATCTGCGGCAGGTGGAGGCACCTACGTGCACAACACGTACTACTACGGCGGCGGCATGATGTACTCCCCGTGGTTCTACTATCACTACCCGGTCTACGTGCCGATGTATTCCATACCGTCGCGCACCCACCTCCCATCCACCTCGCTCTCGGGAAGCACCTACTCACCGGTACGCCGGCCGACAGTGTTCTCGTCGCGATCGGTTGGCGGCCGCGCCGGCATCGGCAAGCAGCGCCCCACCGGCTTCGGGCGTGTCTCCACACGGGTGGGTGCGGACGGACACACCACCGGCATCCGGGCCGGGCGGTCCGGCTCGTTCGGCCGCGCCCGCGGCGGCTCGTCATCGTAGGCCCCCTCACGGCATCAATCACATTCAACAACACGGCAGCAATGAATCGTCGCGGCTTCTTCTCCTCGGTCTTTCATTCACGGGCCGACAGGGACCCGTTCTTCTTCGGCGTGCAATGCGTGATCAACATCGCCGGCGAGGACGCACTGCGCACCAACCTTCACCGCGTGATCGCCACCGGCGGAGAGAGCGAACTACCTGCGGACAAGCACTCGCTCTACAAGCGGGTTACCGCACTGCTGCGTGAGAGCGTTCCGTTCATGGAGTACGGCTACTGGGACTATCTCACCGACGGCGACGAGGCAACCGACGAGTTCAACAACTGGGTCGGCGAGATCGAGGCGACGATGGCAACCGAGGAGGAAGAGGTTGGCGATGCCGCGGACGAGGCGTTCCGCCTGAGCGCGGACAAGAACTACGTGGTGGTAACGATGGCCTTCCTGCTGGAGGCGGAGAATCTGCAGGAGGAAGTCTGCAACATCGTGGAGGCCATCGAGGAGAAGGATTACTTCACTCCGTACGGCTTCCAGCGCCTCATCGAGGCAGTGAACTACATCGACTTCGAGTACAGCCTGGGCGATGCGGTCTTCATCATGCCGGGAAATGAGACGGACGGGTTCTCCTGGACGGATATGCGCGGTGAAGGGTGGGAATATCTGAAGCCGATCATGGGAACCATCAACTGAGCCCGGGGCCTGGAGGAATGGGCCTGAGTAAAACGCGGACCCAACGTGCTGCTGAGCGCATGGTGAATTGCTTCCCGCAGGTACAGAGGAGTACGCACGCCCCCCTGCTTCAGGCCGACCTCGTTCCAACTCATCTCTCAAGGAATACATATGAATCGTGTATCTGGAATCGGTGGCATCTTCTTCAAAGCCAAGAACCCTGCACTCCTTCGCGAGTGGTACCGCACGCACCTCGGAGTCGACGTCACCGAGTGGGGAGGTGCCGTCTTTCGCTGGCAGAGCCCGGATAATCCTACCGGCGAAGGAACAACTGCATGGGCGATCTTCGACGACACCTCCACGTACTTCGCTCCGAGCACGTCGGCGTTCATGATCAACTATCGCGTGGAAGATCTGCACGCAGTGTTGGCCGCCCTTCGAGCCGAGGGATGCGATGTCGACGAGAAGGTCGACGAATCCGAGTATGGGAAGTTCGGGTGGGTGATGGACCCGGAGGGCAATCGGATCGAACTATGGCAGCCCCCTGCGGGCACGTGAGTACTCGAGATTCGTTCCAGGATCGCCGCGGTTGAATCGGGATGGCGCCTCTTCGGCCGGGCGCAGAGGCATTCTTATGCCATGAACGATCTTCTGCTCGATGACGCCGGCCGGTGATCAACGTCCGTAACGAACTCTAGAAGTCGTATCCGAGCGAGATATAGTACGACGGCATGCTCCACGCATCGAGGTTGTACCGCCATGCTACGTCGAAGCGGACGGGAAACCCGAGCACATACGCGCGCAGGCCGACTCCGGAACCAAGCAGCAGATCGTCCGTCACCAGCCTCCCCCCATCCTCGTACTTCGTTGCGTGAAACGTCCCGCTCCAGGCGGAGCCGGCATCGATGAACATCACACCGGATATGTACTGGAAGAGAACAGGCAGCGGCCCGCTGGCAAGCGCCCGGAACAGTGGGAAGCGGAACTCGAGATTGCCGAGCATGTACTTGGAGCCGAACTCCTCGTTGTAGCGATACCCGCGCAGCGGATAGCCCGGCGTAAGGAAGGTGAAGTCCTCCGCGTTCTGAACCGGAAGCGTGTTGTTGCGAACGTCGTAGTTGAACCAGTTCTCCACGCCACCTACAAAGAACTTCTGCGGATTCGGTCCGAAGCTTGCACCTCCGGAGAAGCGTGCGCCCAGGCTGTACGCCCCCTCCTTCCCGAACGGGAAGTAATGGCGGAAGTCGCCCATCAACGTGTAGAAGCCCACGCCCCCAGAGCTCAGTTTCGGGCTCGCCATCAGTGTTGCGAAGTAGCGCGAGCCGCGCGACGGGTTGAACGCCCACATCGTGGTGTTATCGAACACATAGGAGAGGCTCGGCACCAGCAGCAGCTTCGATTGATAGGTCAGCGCGTTCCCTTCCAGCGGCTCGCGCGATACATCGATGAGGCTGAGGTTCATATCCAGCCGGTTGAACCGGCTGAACGGTTTCGATGCATGCCCCGCAATTCCGTACTGTCGGAAACGTGTCAGATACTCCTGGCCGCTCCCTTCGTCCGTCACGTAGAGAAAACGCGACGAGTGGAACAGGTCGAAGCCGTAATCAATCTGCTTGGGGAGATAGGAATAGCTGAGAAGGAAGTCGCTGTTCTTCAGATCGAGCAGAAGGCTCATCGCCAGATAGATCTGATGATCGCCGAGCATGTCGCTGAACAGCATCTGCGTCACGCCCTGCACGCCGTAGAACGACGTGTAGTTTCCCGTGGCCTGAATGATATCGGGCGTAAACTTCACCTTGTAGTCGCGCGCAGCGTAATCGCCGGCAACCAGATGCGTATCGTCCGGCTCATCGAGCGAGGAGTCCGCACCATCCGCAACACCGGTCAGGGCGCCTGCGGCGCCGCGCCGCTCGGGCACCGCATCGGTTGGGTCGATACGCACCGGACCATATCCCTCGAGCGGCGTAACCACCGTCACCGGCGGAACCGTTGCCGGCATGCTGCTGTCCGGGCTCGCCGCCGCAGCCAACCGTTTCAGATACGAGGTTCGCGCAAGCGTGTCGCCATCCACATGGGCGGCTACCGGCATCCGCATCAGAAAGATGTCCTGCCCGTCACCGTTCCATGCCGTGAACGCCAGCATGCCGCCGTCGTGCGACGCTGTAAGCTGCTCGATCCCGCTGATGGAGTTCGTGATGGGACGCGCGGTTGCGGCTCCGGAGTCCAGCATGTACACATTGCCGATCCCGTTCTGCTCCGAGATGTACAGCAGCCGTCCTCCCGGCATCGGCGTGGGCGCGCTCTCGGCAACCTTGTCGGAGAAGGTCACCCGACGCAGCGCACGCGTTGCAACGTCGATCTCGAAAATGTCGTGCGCGTTGTAGTCGTAGTTCCAGATCAGGAAGTTGTCGCGGTTGTATCGCGCAATCGGATTGTCCCGCCGGTCCGAGAGGAAGTAGAGCGACCGCCCGTCCGTTGACCACGCCGGCTCCGCGTCGGTGAAGATGTCGTCCGTGAGATTCGTCAGCCGATGCTCCGCCAGATCGAACGTGAAGATGTCCGAGTGATCTCCTCTGATTCCCTGGAACGCAAGCGTCCTGCCGTCGGGGGACCAGTCCACCGAGTAGATGCCGTCCAGATCGAACACCAGCTTCTGCTCCTCCTCGGTCTCCACGTCCACGATGTAGATTGCGTCGCGCCCGCCGGACTTCACCGCGAGTGAGATCTTCCTGCCGTCCGGCGACCACGCGATCGAGGGCGTTACCAGATGGAGTTCCTCGAAGTCCACATTCTCCTCCCCCTCCACCAGCTTCACGGCCTTCTTGGGATTCCCCACCGGCATCACGTATACCGAGCGGTTCTCGTCGCGATCGGAGATGAACGCAATCTTGTCGCCGTTCGGCGAGAGCGAGGGTGACGTATTGAAGAACGACTCCTCGTGCCTGTGATCGGTGAGCCGCTGCGCAAAGTCACCCGGGCGCTTGCGATCGGCTACGTCCGGCCAGTAGAGTTTCTTCAGATCGTAGAGCCACTGGTCGGAGAACTCCTCCACCGTCTTGCCGAACGCCCCGCGGAACGCCGCGTCAAGGTCGCCCGTCGTCTTCGCCCGATTCAACAGTTCACCGATCTTCTCGCGGCCGTAGGTCTGCTCCACATACCAGTAGAATGCCTGACCGCCGCGATAGGCGAAATAGCCGTCCAGATATTCGAGCGGCGGCAGATACTCGCCGATAACCGCGTCGCGGATGAACATGTCGGTCTGAATGTCGTAGCCGTTCTCGGACTCGAACTCCGCCAGCCCCTCGTTCATCCATATCGGCAGCATGAAGCGGATGTTGTTCGTGATCAACGACTGTATCGTTCCCCCGTAGAACTTGTCGTTGAGAACCGCGTGTACCAGCTCGTGATGAACCACATGACGGAACTTCTCCCAATCCCCCTCGAAGGGGAGCGTCATGCGGTTCTTGAACAACTCCGTCACACCGCCAACCCCCTCCGGCAGATACTCGCTCACCACGTTGGTCTGCTGAAAGTCGTTCTTCGAATTGTAGACGATGATCGGAATGCGGTTGGTGATGCGGTAACGCCAGTGCTTCTGAATGTCGTGCAATGCGTTCTCGGCAACGAACGCCGTGAACCTGGAGAGGTTCACGCCTGCCGAGTCGTAGAAATAGATGTCGAAGTGGTCAGTCTGGATGTACTTCCAGTCGAACGTTCTGTACTGAACCTTGTTCTTGCCGAAGTCCTGCGCGCGTGAGGCGAGCGCCGGCACCAGCAACAACGCAACAACAACCGAGAGCGGAAGTCGCGCGGCGTTGAAGACTATTCCGATGCAAGTGCGCATGGCCGCAGGCAGATGGGGTTTGCCGATCAGGGATGATGATCGCAGTCCTGACGAAGACCGATCGCAACGGTAAGATCGACGCAACCGATGATGCGGCATTGTATTCAATATGGCGGACCCGGACAAGTACTCTTTTGAGTTCCTGCGCGCCTGGTGTGACGGGCGGGGCACCGCATCCGTTCCCGGCCGGCGGCACACGCTCACTCGCCGGCGCGCACAGCATTCTTCCCTGCAAGCCCGAGCGTCCGCGCCCGAAGCTTCACCGCGAGCGCAGTCCGGTCCAGCCGCTTTCCGATATCGGCGTACGTCATGTGCGGCATCAACCGCTGCAGTTCCTCGTCATCGCTCGCCGTCCAGGGTCGGGAGGTGGGGCGGGCGCGATGGCCGCTCTTCCTCGCTATGCAGATGATGGCGCTCAGTCCCACGCCGAGTTCGCGCGCCAGAGCCGCGTAGCTTTTCACACCGACGTTCTCCGCCACATACTGCTCCTGGGCAGGCGTCAGGCGCACGATGCGTTGGGACAATCCCAGGCGCCCGGCTTTCAGCTCGACTGCGTCGATCGAGCGCCCGATCGCACGGGCAAGCTCCGCATTGCTCATGCTGTCGTAGTGAGCACTCAGATACGCCAGCTCGTCCGATGTCCACGGTGCCGAACCGGAGTCGTTCAGCCCCAGCTTTCTGATCCGATGCCGAACGCTCTGCTCGGAGCGATTCAAACGCTTGGCAAGCTGGCTCGCCGTCAGCTTCTGGTATTGCAGGCGCAGGAGGGCTTCCTCCTTGTGCGTCCATGGGCGGATCGCAAGCGAGCGGATACCCAGGGCCGCGGCCCGTTCGTTGACGCCCCCCTTCGGACGCCCCAGCTTCTCGGCAACGTAACGCGCGCCTTCACGAGGGTAATGCTTCCGCAGAAATGCGTCCTCGTCGGCGGTCCAGAACGGCGCCTTCGGCAGCGCCGGCAGGGAGCCCGGCCGTTTCTGCCGGCTCCCGGAACTCCGCGCCGCCGGCGCGGGTGCAACCGTTTCCGAAGTGGCCGGCAACAGTGCGGCGAGTTCCGAGGCTCGTATCAGTCTGGGTTCAGCGCGCTTGGTTGTTCTCATGTATGCGTGGTATCCATATCCCTGAATCGTGTGCCCGGACACTCTGTGCGATCCGCGGAGAACACACGTCGTCATCGCAAATACACCCCGATGTCACCAGGGCGTAGGCGGCAATGGCTCACCGGCTCTCGTCGCGCGGAACGGCTTCGATGGAGGCGCGATGAGCGGATTTCCGCGGGGAGCGCCGTGAAGATCCCGGCACGGATGGCTGCTCGACGTTACCGAAGAACCACCGGGAAGACGGCGTCGAAGTCGCTTTGATACGGAGCGAGTGCGCCATCCTTCGGCCGAGCGGCATCGCTGTAGTGCCCGAGTTGAACTCGCAGCGCAGCACTGCCGGCCCCTCCCTGCGTCACCGCGATGAAGGTGGCCACGCCAAGGGGTAGGTTCTTCGTGTCGCGGTCCGTGACCGTGATCGTGGTGCGCCCTGCGTCAGGCCCGTCGAGCGTATAGAATATCTGGTGCTTCGTTCCAAGCCGTCGGTACGTGGGTGTGAGATCCAGCACGGTATCCGTGGTTCGCCCGGAAAGCCTGCCGCGGAATTGAAAGGTGAGCTGGCCCGTGTAGTTCACCCCCGATGCAGGCCGCAGCGTATCGATGGTAGCCGGACCGCTTCCGCTGCCATCGGGATCGTCGTAGACGGCAACCACGGAGTCCGCAGGGTAGGCGATGTTCGTCAGGGTCAGGATCACATGGTTCGGCGCCAGCGTCTCGAGCGTATCGCTCGATGTTGGATTCGTGGTCGTGTCCTTGCAGCCGGGAACGCCAAGCATGGAAAGAACTGCGATGCCAAAGAGGATCGGCCCGACGATGATTCGGAGTGACATGCTGATCGATTACGTGAACGTTGAACTGTTGCCGGAACGGATGCGTGCCCGCCAGGGCATGGGGAGCGCATGCCGGCATTGGCACGCGGAAATCGGCACGGGCGCCGAAGATAGACTCCGCACAGCCCGGCTGCAATGGCGGCTGGCACCTTTGCCGGGATTTCCGTAGTGTAGCGGGCATTCAATGCCGGCCCGAGACGAAGTGCGTTGCAATGTACAAACCGTCCCCGGCCATTCCATCATGGACACATGATCATGAAGAAGTTCGTCACATCCTCCCTGCTTCTCCTCGTTGCCTGTTCAACGCTGCACGCAGCCGGGACGGTCTTCAGCGGCAAGCTGCTCGGCTACGACAATCGCCCGATGGCCCGGGCCGAAGTTCATCTTGCGACGGGCGAGCAGCAGTCACCGTTTACCTCTGCACGCGCGGACTCCGACGGAACGTATCTGGTGGAGACCGATCGCACCGGACTGATCTATGTGCAGTTCAGCGGCGTTGATCATGCCTCCTACACGATGCCGATCATGGTGACCCAGCCGCACGAGATCAATATCGATGTGGTGCTCGGGACACACATCTTCGGCACGGACTTCGCCGCCGTGACGATCATCGGCGACTTCAACGACTTTGCCTTTCGGAGCGGCAGGCCGCTAGGCAAACAGAAGGACGGGACCTATTCGATCACGATGCCGGCGTCCGGCGAATCGTTCTCCTATCAACTCGTGTTCCCCGGCGACGGCACGGCCGCGGGAGGGAGCTTCAGCGCCAACGGAACAACCAGCGAACGATTCGCATCGGACCAGCAGGGCGACTACCGCTCAGTAGTGACGCCGGCCAACGGATCGGTAACAATCACCTTCAATCCGGCAAAGCTTCCGCCGCAGGGCCTTCCCCCGTCGGCCAAGATCTACGATCGTTCGGTAGAACATGTCAGCTCGTTGATTCAGGATATCGGCAAGCGCGAGCAGCGATTGAGTGAATACCTGCAGGCACAGCTGGCGCGCGGCGAGACGCCGTCGCCCGAGAGTCTCGACTGGAGCGGCGAGGCGCACGCAATTGCCATGCGCGCCACCAGGGCGCCCGATCACGAGATGCGGCGAGCACTCCTGTACAGCTATCTGACGCTCGCACGGCTTGGTTACCGTCAGCTCGACACGGAGCTCGTGCGGCTTGCGCTCGCGGAACTGGGCCCGACTTCTCCCTACTGGTCCGTGCAGCCGGGCGTGTTGAGCGCCGTGATTTCGAGCGTCGGCACCAACGAGAGCAACGAGGCATTCCGCTGGCGATTGATCCGCGAGCATCCGGATGCCATGGTCCGGGTGGAGGAGATCGTCGCGACGCTTCACTCCATCTCCGCCCTGAACGAACCGGAGCGCTATCGCTCCTACTACAACTATCTCGCAACATCCTTCCCGGATAATCGCGAGGCAGGCTACGCGCGCTCCGAGTTCGACCCGGACAGGAAGATCCAGATCGGCCGCGCAATCCCTCCCTTCTCCCTGGTTTCGATCGACGACGGAAAGGCGATCAGCAACGAGACGATGAAGGGAACGCTTTACTTGATTGACTTCTGGGCGACGTGGTGCGGCCCATGCGTGGGGGAGATGCCGAACCTGCATGCCGCATACGACAGGTATCACGCGAAGGGATTCGAGATCGTCAGCATCTCATTCGACCGGAGTGTTGACGATGTCGCGAAGTTCCGGCGGAAGAAGTGGAAGATGCCGTGGAAGCACGGCTTTGCCGAGGGTGCGTTCGGCGGAGCGCTTGGAAAGGAATTCGAAGTCGTAGGGATACCGAAACCGATCCTCGTGGATGCTGCCGGCACCATCGTTGCCACCGAGAACGATCTGCGGGGCGAGAACCTGGAGAAGACTCTCGCACGCATCCTTGGAGCGAAGGCAAACTAGGGCGACGGCCAGCCCGGCTCATCACGGCGGTTGAGAACCATGCTACGGACGCACCGGGCGGCGCGAGCAATGCGGGCACCGGGTAGAATCCGCCGCAGGGTATGCGCGCCGTTGCCGGCCTCCCCGCTCCGGCCTGATAACACGGCACCAGACCCCGGGAACTTCCGGACCGGGATCTGGTGCTGCCGTCAACTGCAGCGCAATCGTTCGCCTACCGCACGTTTATCAGCCGATAGGTTCGTGCCTCGCCGTTGACCGAGAGTCGCGCATAGTACAATCCCACGGGAAGGCCTTCCGCATTGAACCGAACGTCGCGTGAGCCGGCCTCGAGCGGGCCGTCGATCAACACCGCAACCTCACGTCCCAGGCCGTCCACGATCGAGAGCCGCGCATCGGCAGCCCGCGCAAGCGCCACGTGCAGAGTGGTGGAACCGCTGAAGGGGTTCGGAGCCCCACCGATGGAGATGGCCGTTGCCGCGCCTCCCCGCTCATCGTGCGAGCCACCATCGTCCACTGCGCTCGGCCTGGGCTTCACCAGAATGATGCGCAGCATCGCCGTCTGCCCGTCGTTGGTATGGAACGTAATCGTGGCCACGCGATACGGCACCTCGGCGTTCCGCGAAACATAGATGTAGTCCACGAGCGTCGAGTCACCGGAGGCGAGGTCGCGCGGCACCGTTGGGCTGATCACGGCGAAGCTGTCGTCCGGCGTATCGGTTGCAGCGTCGATCAGCGTTACGGTAGTTGCACCGCAGGTAGTCAGGTCCAGCCGCTTCTCCCCTTCCATCGCAGCGCGATACGTATCGCCGACTGCCAGGGTATCGATGATGGTGACGGAATCCTTCACCACGCCGCGGTCGTACGTAATCGAGCTGAAGTGGAGCGAGTCGGCATATCGAATGGTATCGGTGAGGGAGCTCAGGAAGCCGAATCCCGAAGGCCCTCCGATCGCATGAAATGTCAGCGAACACTGCGTGGTATAGGCACCCGTGCTGTCGTGATAGTAGATGGTGACCGCGAGATGCTTGTCGCCGGCAGACTTCGGGGTGAAGAAGAAGCTGTTGAAGAAAACATCGCCGGGGTTGAGCACCTTTTCGTTGATGTACTTCCAGAGAACCGGGTTCAGGTAACGAACATCCGATCCCACGATGAAGTTCGCGTAGAAGTCCGTGGTATCGCCGGCCGCAAGTGCGGAATCCACGGTGATCACGGTGGAGCCGTGATTGATGAGATCGAACGGAACCGAGAGTTCATCCCCCTGGGGAGTGGCGTCGCAGAATACGAACGGCTGGTGCCGTTCGTACGAGGGGACTATCAACTGGGCGCGCGCAGGAACTGCGGCCAGCGCCGCGATCGAGAGCAGCAGTACTACGATAGCTGTGTTCTTCTGCATGTGCATTGCCTGGTCAATGAGTGATCCGCATCATCGATGGCTGGACCCATGTATGTACGGAAAGATAGCGAGGGAAAGGGTCAGCATGCATACCGGCCCTCCTGGAACCATTGCGTAACCCATAACCGCTGGATATGTTACGGCATGCTAGGTGCTCATACATCGATAGCCGGAGGCCTTCACCGTGCGATCTCCCGCTCCCGGGTCTTCAACGGAACCGCACTCCAGATATTCTCGAAGAACAACAACCGATGGAGCGCGCCCGATTTCACACGGGAGCAACTCGCGGAATGGCACGCGGCCGCGAAGGACTTTCCTCTCGCGGCAATCGCCATCCACGATTCCTACCTCATCAACCTCTGCTCGCCGAACGATGAGACATTTGCCCGATCGCTCGATGCATTCGTGGACGAGCACCGGCGTGCCGAGCAGCTCGGCATTCGGCTTCTCAATTTCCATCCCGGTGCGGCCTGCGGCCGGCCGGCCGGGCAGGCGTTGGACCTGGTGGCGCGGCAGATCAATCGCGCGCACAGCGCAACGCGCGCGAGCAACACGATGTCCGTGATCGAGACCACGGCCGGCCAGGGTTCCACGCTCGGCTGGCGCTTCGAGGAGATCGCCGCCATCATCCGGCAGATCGACGACGCGAGCCGCATCGGCGTCTGCCTCGATACCTGCCACGTCTTCGCGGCAGGCTACGACATCAGCACCGAAACGGGTTACACGGAGACGATGCAGCAGTTCGAGGAGGTCATCGGGCTGCGCCATCTGGTGCTCTTTCATCTCAACGATTCCAAGGCAACGCTTGGATCGCGCGTGGATCGTCATGAACATATCGGTCGCGGCCGGATTGGCGAGACAGCGTTCCGCATGGTGATGGCCGACAGGCGATTCGCCTCGGTGCCGAAAGTGATCGAGACGCCGAAGGGACCGGACCTTCGCGAGGATATCGAAAACATCACGTTGCTGCGCAGCTTCATCCCGAAGGATATGCAGACGGCAGGCGCGTGAACGAGATCTGGAACAGAATGCACGTCACCCATGGATGATCAGGACTACAACTTCCACCCGGCCGACCGGGCGAACGAAGGCAACGCTGCAGGCAGCCCTGCAGGCAGCCCTGAACGGCAGGATGGTCCGGTGCCGCGCGAAGGTCCGGAGCAGAAGGCAGGCGGGCCGCAGAGCGATGAGCAAACGTCCGTCGAACGTCGGGCCGCCGAGGCGGCCAGGGATGAACTCCGCATGAAGCTGCAGCAGGAGCGCGCGCTGCTCAACGAGCTCCGCTTGAAGCGGCTGCAGCGAACAGCGGAGTACGCCCTTCTCATCTCGATGCACCTCTTCTTTCTCCTCGCTTTTCGAAGCTTCTATCGCTGGTGGATGGCGTTGTTGCTCGCGGCCGCTACGTTCGGCATGAACTTCCGGCTCACGCAGTTTCGTGAAGAGCGGCGCACGTCATCCCCCGGGAACCGAAAGCGTATCATGGCCGACGCATTCGAATCGGTTCTCTTTCTCGTCTTCATCGCGGTTCTCTCCGCCGGAGGTCTTCTTCAGCATCTGCTTGATGTTACGGACCAGGAGTATCTGGCCTATGTCTCGGCGCTGCTGACGGGAGTCTTCCTTGCGGGCCTCGTCGGGGAGATCTACTGGCAGGCCCGGCACTTCAGCCCGCTCGATCGGGAGCGGCGGCACAACTATATCGCGAACCTCAGGCGCACGATCGTTCTCCCCTACACCATCTCCCGCCGGAAACATGAGATTCGGTAGGTGGAATTGGTGTAGGGTCAGTGGTCAGTGGTCAGTGGAAAAATAGATCTCGCCGCTCTTCGAACAACTGACAAATGACTACCAACCACTGACTACTGACTACCAACAACTGACTGAGCGTTCCGCATTGTAGCCTCTTTGTAATCCCGAGTCACGATGCGCGTCCAGAACTTCCGCTTTCTCCCTATTTTTGTTGCTTATGAGTATAGAGGATTTCTACGTTCAATCATTGCGCGAGAGCGCCGAAGTAAAGGAACGAAGCATCGAGGCATGCCGTGCCGCGACGCTTCGCGCCATCGAAGTCATCAGTGAGGCCTACCGCAACGGCGGCAAGGTTCTGTTCTGCGGCAACGGCGGCAGCGCGGCGGATTGCCAGCATCTGGCAACGGAGCTGATGATCCGGCTCAACCATGACATTCAGCGCCCAGCGCTCGGTGCCGTATCGCTTGCTACCGACCCCTCCAACATGACGGCGGGCGGCAACGACATCGGCTTCGACAACGTGTTTGCGCGCAACGTGGAAGGGCTTGGCAGGGCGGGCGACGTGCTGGTCGGCATCTCCACCAGCGGCCGCTCCCGCAACGTGATGGCGGCGGTTCAGACTGCTCGCACCATTGGCATGCATACCATCTGCCTGCTCGGCGGCGATGGAGGGGTGTTGAAGGACGCATGCGATGTCCCCATCATCGTTCCCTCCACGGACACCCAGCGCATTCAGGAAACCCACATCGTGCTCGGCCACATCATCTGTGGCTCGGTGGAACACACTCTCTACGGCAACACATGATCAAGCGCCTGGCTGCAACGCTCGTACTGCTGACCACGCTCGCACTTCTCCTCTCGCCATGGGATCCGGTGCCGAGCGCGGCGATCGCTGCAATCCCGGCCATCGACAGCACGCAGCAGCATGCGGCTCTGACCGCCGCGGACTCCGCGCGTGCGCTCGAGAAACTGGCCGGCGACATTCGCGCGCTCCTCACGATGCCGGAAACCAAGAACGGCAAGGTGGGAGTGGAGATTCGTTCACTTGTTTCGGACCATTCGCTCTTCTCTCTCAATGCCGATGCACCGCTTACCCCCGCCTCCAACACGAAGGTGGTGACGGCATTCACGGCGCTCTCCGAGCTTGGCCCCAACTACTCCGTCAAGACCGTGCTGGCGGCGGAGGCGAAGCCGCAGAACGGTGTGTTGAAGGGAAATCTCTACGTGAAGGGATACGGCGATCCGCTGCTCACCGTGAACGATATCGACCAGTTGGTGGACCAGTTCGTCAACAGCGGCGTGAAGCAGATCGATGGTAATGTTGTTGGCGACGGCAGCTTCTTCGACAACAAGACGGAACGCATTCAGTACAGCGGCGACAAGGACGTGGTTGAACCGCTCCCTCCGATTGCCGCGCTCACGCTGGACTACAGCGTCTTCACGCTCGTCATCTCCTCGCCGCGCACGCCCGGGCTTCCATGCAACGTTCAAACCATCCCGCATTCAGCAGGCTTCGAGATCGTGAACAACGCAGTGGTGGCAACGCCTCGCCCCGCACGCACCGGGAGGCATGGACGCCGTCACGCACTGCTGCTCCCCGGATCGGGGGGTCTGAACACGGAGCGCTTCGGCGACGAGCCCGCCGATACGTGGGGCGCCTATCCGGTCAATCAGGGACGCGGCAGGCATCCCTCTCCCAGGCAGACCGCGCACCCGTCCGGCAGGACGCATGCGGCGGCGAAGCCGGCCAAGGGATCGTCCGCGCGCGCGGCGCGCGGACGCCAGACGGAGAAGACGCCGAAGGGACGCAGGGCACAGGATGCGCACGGACGCACCGCAAGGACCCGCGCGGTGAAGGAGACGCGGCACGTCGTGGCGGCAGCGAAGCCGTTGCCGAAGCAGGCCGGCACGGCAACCAAACAGAAGCAGAGCTCCACCGGCGGCGCGAAGGCCGATGCGCCGGTGGTGGATCGCGGGCCGTTGAAGATCACGATGACTGCCGGCGAGAACGGCCGGCAGGTTATCACCGTCACCGGCTCCATGGCGCCGAACCGCACTGCGAGCTATCGCTACCAGATGCGGAACGCACCGCTGGTGATCGCCGGGATGATCTACGACCGCCTTCGCCTGAACGGCATCACCATCAACGGTCAGGCAACATCCGGCGTAACTCCGGCGAAGTACAGAACCCTTTCGGAAACAGGAAGACCGCTGATCGATATTCTTCGCGTTGTGATGAAGAACAGCAATAACTTCCTGGCCGAATATGTGTTCAAGATGATTGGAGGCGCCGCAGGCGGACAGCAGGAGACGGCGCAGAAGAGCGTGCAGAAGATTCAATACCGGATGACGATCAACCGCATCCCGTTCGAGCGCTGTCTGATCAATGATGGCTCGGGGCTCTCACGCGCAAACTGCCTGACCGCGTCCACCCTGGTGGGCATCCTCCACGCTGCGTACAACGACAAGAAGATCTTCGAGCCGCTCTACTCGGTGATGTCGATCGCCGGCGTGGATGGAACGCTCCGGCACAGAATGCGCGGCACGTATGCCGAGAAGAACGTTCACGGCAAAACGGGGACGCTCAACAACGTCTCCGCTCTCTGCGGCTACGTGACCACACGCGACGGCGAGTTCGTATGCTTCTCGATGCTGATGAACGGCGGCAATCATGGACTATATCGTTCTGTGCAGGACAAGGTGGCGGCGCGCCTGGCAGCGTTCAGCTATCACGATGCGCCGCCGGCCAAGGCGGCCGCTGCAGGCGATTGAAGCCGCCGCCGCCGAAACGCCCGGTTCGCATCGTACCAACGGGAAAAATCCGCCCGGGAAGCGCAAATACGGGCTTCGGAATGTCATAAATTTCTGTAACGGTATGGGAGCGCTGCAGAAACCACTTGACAGATTTGGCGAGTGTGGTGATATTTGCAGGTGCTCAACATCCACGGATACCTCTCCCATTCGATCTCTGGAACTCCGTCCTCCGGTGTGAGGGTCAACAAGAGCTGATCTCCGGCTCCAAGTGTGGTGGTACGCGTTCGTTGGCGTTAATTGCAGTAGCTGCTTCAAATTCCTGCCGGGCGGCCTCACGCGCCAGTCTATCCCCGAGTGGCTTTCCAACAATGACGTTGTAGCTGAGACCGTGCCCCACGGTATCACGAAGCGTTGCCCTCCCGACTCGGTCCGCGAACAGATTCAATTGTGAATGCCGTCGGTCTAGACAGCGTGGCGCTCCCCCGGCGATACGCTGGTCCCTGAAGTTCGGCGAACGCACATCAACGTCATGAGCGTCCGTGCACGAGCAATCGCCTCAGCCGTTTCGATATCCGAGCAGAACGTAGCACAGTACATACACGATCACAACATCATCTCCCTACGAGGATCATTCAAGCATGCCCACATTCGATGACGCTGGGAATCCTCAATTGCTTGATCTCGCCGAACTGAAGGCGAAGAGGATTGCCGAATTGACCGAGATCGCGAAAGATCTCAATGTACCCGGATACAGCGATTACCGGAAACAGGAACTGATATTCAAGATACTCGAGGCTCAGTCTCAGATGCAGCGCCAGGAAGGGCGCGACAACGGCATCAACTTCTCCGAGGGTGTGCTTGAGGTTCTTTCCGATGGCTACGGCTTTCTTCGCTCGTCCGACTACAACTACCTCCCCTCTCCAGACGATATCTACGTTTCGCCTTCGCAGATCAAGAAGTTCGGACTGCGTACCGGCGACTGCGTAAGCGGCCAGGTGCGCTCGCCGAAGGAAGGCGAGCGGTTCTTCGCCCTGCTCAAGGTGGAGCAGGTGAACTATCAGTCGCCCGATCTCATGCGCGATCGGACGATCTTCGACAACCTGACGCCGCTCTACGCCAACGAGAAGCTGGAGCTGGAAACCACGCCGGGCGAGTACTCCATGCGCATCATGGATCTGCTTGCTCCGATCGGCAAGGGGCAGCGCGGCCTTATCGTGTCGCCGCCGAAGTCCGGCAAGACCGTTCTGCTGCAGAAGCTTGCGAACGCCATCAGCCGCAACCATCCCGAGGTGAAGTTGATCGTATTGCTGATCGACGAACGCCCGGAAGAAGTGACGGACATGGAGCGCTCCGTACAAGCGGAGGTTATCTCCTCCACATTCGATGAGCCACCCGAACGGCACGTTCAGGTTGCGGACATGGTGCTGGAGAAGGCCAAGCGCCTCGTTGAAGCAAAGTACGACGTGGTGATCCTGCTCGATTCCATCACCCGTCTTGCCCGCGCTCACAACACGGTGGTGCCGCACTCCGGCAAGATTCTCTCCGGTGGTGTGGACGCCAACGCATTGCACAAGCCGAAGCGCTTCTTCGGCGCCGCTCGTAACATCGAAGAGGGCGGGTCACTTACCATCATGGCCACCGCCCTGATCGATACCGGCTCGCGGATGGACGAGGTGATCTTCGAGGAGTTCAAGGGAACCGGCAACATGGAAATCATCCTGGATCGCCGCCTGGCCGACCGCCGCATCTTCCCTGCCTTCGACATCATCCGCTCCGGCACGCGTAAGGAGGAGTTGCTCACCGATGCCGCGGATCTGAACCGCATCTGGATCCTGCGCAAGGTGATCAGCGACATGACACCGTTGGAAGCAATGGAGTTCCTCCTGGACCGCATGCAGGGCACCAAGGTGAACCGCGACTTCCTGAAGGCGATGAGCTCGTAGACAATGTTGGAATGATCGATCGTGTAGCACAACGGCGCGTGTCGGAGAACGGCACGCGCCGTCGTGTTTAGAGTTCCCGGCATCCGGCGCTGCAAGGCCCGCAGGCGCTGATGCGCATCCCGGTTTCGATAGGAACCGGTTATGCGCCGTCGTTCCACGCCGTCACGGTTCGCGCACGCGGTTCTCAGGACGATATGTAGCATCCGTACTCCGCACGACGGTGGTTTCTTCCGGTCATTCTTCGCATTTTCGCCGTCACATTTCCATTGCCGTCCGGCATGCCGTCCGGCACGTGGAGGTCCGGCGCGCTCCGCATCCATCCTCCCGATTCACCCGCTCTTCCGTGGAGTACGTATATGAGTTTCCGTCTTCGTTCTGCCGTCACCGGACTGACGATCTTCATCACATTCGCACTGGCGGGCACCCTCAAGACATCGGCACAGCCGGCTGGGGGATCGCCGGCCGGCATAAACGGCGTACGGTCCGCCGGCGCCAGCTTCATCAGGAACCGCGGGCAGTGGCCGTCCGGAGTATTGTTCGGATCGCGCGCTCCGGGCGTGGATCTCTGGCTCACACGGGCCGGCATGCTGTTCGACCTCTATACGCTTCGGCCCGCTGAGACCGGCGCTGCCGGCGGAACTGCGGCCTCGCTTCGCAACGCGGCCGTGCGGCGCACCGGCTGCATCGTGGGACTTCAGTTCCTGGGCGCACCCAACGGCATTGCGGCCAGGGGAATCGGGCGGCTTCCCGGCACATTCAATTATCTGACCGGCCGCGACTCATCGCGATGGGCGCGGAATGTGGAACGGTATTCCCAGGCCCGGACGGAGGAGATCTATCCGGGCATCAGCGCGATCTTCTACTACGATGCCGGACGGCCGCGATACGACCTCGCCATTGCTCCCGGCGCGGATCCGACGCGTATCGCGATGCGATATACCGGCGCCCAGTCCGTAACTGCCGATGCAAACGGCGATCTGGTGATCGCAACCACGGCCGGCAACCTGGTACAGCACGGCCTGTACGCCTACCAGCGCATCGGCGAGAAGGAGGTGCCGGTTGCCTGTTCGTTCAAGGTGGATGCGAAGGGGCTGGTGAAGTTCACGGTGGGCCGGTACGATCGCTCGCACCAGCTCGTCATCGATCCGCTGCTCTACTCCTCCTTCCTCGGCGGCAGCGGCGACGACGGAGCGTACGCCGTTGCCGTGGATGCGTCCGGAAACGCCTACATCGCCGGCTACGCCGCAGCATGGTCCGCGCCTCCCAGCGATTCCTTCCCCAGAACCGTCGGCGCGTACGATCGGACCTTCAACGGCGGCACGGTGGATGCGTTCGTGGCGAAGTTCGACTGTGTCAGCGACACGCTGGTCTACTCCACGTTGATCGGCGGCAGCAACTTCGAGGACGCACGCGCCATCGTGCTGGACAATCAGAACAACGCGTACGTGTGCGGCTTCACCGGCTCCAGCGACTTCCCCACCACGGCCTCCGCCTACGCCAAAACCTACATCGGCGGTCTGAGCGATGCGTTCGTGCTGCGGCTGAATCAGAACGGATCGGCGCTGGACTTCTCCACCTACATCGGAGGCCTTGGCGCCGATGGTGCATATGCGCTGCGTCTCGGCCCGGGAGGCGATATCCGCATTGCGGGCTTCACGCAGGCCGCGGACTACCCGGTGACGCGCGGAGCGTACGATACGACGTTCAACGGTGCGCCGGGGGACATCTTCGTGAGCTCCCTCAGCCTGAACGGGAGCACTCTCAACTCCTCCACCTATGTTGGCGGGAGCGGCAACGATTCCCCCAACGGCATGGTGCTGGACGCCGCGGGGAACGCCTACGTGGTGGGCATCACGTCATCCACGGATTTCCCGACAACAGGCAATGCAATCGACAAGACGTTCAACGGCGGAGCGAGCGACGTGGTTGTGTTCAAGCTGAATCCGAGCAACACCACGCTCCTGTACTCCACATACATGGGTGGGAACGCGGAGGACATCGGAAGCGACATCGCCCTCACATCGCAGGGAGCGATAACGTTCTGCGGTTCCACGTCCTCGCACGACTACCCTACCACGCTGAACGTGTTCCAGCCGGCATATCGCGGCGGCGCCTCCGATGCCTTCCTCAGCCAGATCGACCCAACCGGCAACACGCTGAACTTCTCGACGATGCTTGGCGGCCCGAGCGACGACTACGGTTACGGCCTCGCGCTCGATGGCGGCGACCACCCGTATGTCTGCGGCACTACCGCGTCCGACAGCTTCCCGAGCACTACCGATGCATACATGCGCACGCACATGCAGAACTCCTCGGACGCATTCATCACGGAGTTGAGCGCCGGAGGCACGGACCTCGTCTACTCCACATTCATTGGCGGCGGCGATCGCGATGTGGCGTACGATATAGCATTCACCGGCAGCAACGTGGCGTACATCACCGGCCTCACGAAGTCGCTGAACTATCCGGTCACAACGCACCGGTATTCGGATTCGCTGGGGCGCGTTCGTACCGGCAATCAGGAGGTGCTGTCGTACGATGCATTCATTACCAAGCTCGATCTCCGCAATGTGGCAATCATCTCCCCCGCCAGTCCCGGCCTGATCTGCGGAGGAAGCACCATGCAGATACAGTGGTCCAGCCCGCGCCTGCATTCGATCAACATTCAACTTTCGCGCGACGGCGGGGCAACCTATCCTTCAACGCTCCAGACGGGATTGGACGGTGCCACCGGGTCATGGGGCTGGACGGTGCCGGGCGGACTGGCCCCCGGAAGCATCTACCGGATTCGCGTGATCGATGCCGGCGATACATCGGTCTACGGAGTGTCGGCACTCCTCACCGTTCCTCCGGTGCCCACATTCACCACGCAGCCGCAGGCCAAGGTGCTCTGCCACGGCGAGGCGTTTCAGTTGACCGCCCAGGCCTCCGGCAGCGGTATCCGCTATCAATGGCTGCGGGGAGGCACACCGGTTCAGGGGGCAACCGACACAACGTACAACGGCGTCGCCAACGATACGGCCAGCTACTCGCTGCAGGCCACCGATACGTGCGGCACCGTTGCGCGGAGCGCCATCGTGACGGTAACCTTTCACCCCGGCCCGGTTGTGACGGCCGCACCGCAGGGCAGCTCCGCATGCGTGGGAGCATCGCACACCTTCACGGTAGCCACCAGCGGCCCGGCGGCAACGTATCAGTGGCAATTCAACGGCGCACCGATCCCCGGAGCAACGGGAGCATCGTATACCATTCCATCGGTGAAGCAATCGGATGCCGGCTCCTACACGGTCGCCATTGCCTATGCACCGTGCGAATCGAAGCCGCTCGTAACCGCACCGGCGGTGCTCACCGTGGGAAGCATCGACATCGCATCCGGCCCGGACGATCAGCATGTGCAGCTGGGCCAGGCGGCAAGCTTCAGCGTCACGGCCTCCGGAAGTTCCGGCCTCTCGTATCAGTGGCGGAAGAACGGACAGGCAGTCGCCGGTGCAACCTCCAGCACGTATTCGATCGGGGCGGCAGCAGTTGCGGATACCGGGACGTACGATGTTGTCATCACCGGCCCCTGCACGGCAATCAGCAAGGGGGCCCGCCTTCTGATTCAGGGAGTTGGCGGCGTGGAGAACACGGGAGCGGCATTCGCCGGCATTCGAATGACGGTGACTCCGAATCCCGTGTCGGGGCGGGCGGTAGTACATCTCGAGGATGCAGGCCGGCTGCACGGCATGCCGGGGACGCGGCTCGAGCTTACCGACGCGCTCGGCCGCATCGTGACGGATCTGACGCCCATGCTCCTCTCCGGCTCCGGCACGGTGACGTTCAACACGGAGGGCCTCCCCGATGGCGTCTATTACTGCCGCGTGCGATGCCGCGAATGGAACGGCATCGTTGCGCCGGTTGTCGTTGCACGATGATGGTGCATGCGGGTACCGGAGCACAACTCCGGTATCCGCAGCTGCGTTCCGATTGCACGTCACCAACGGATAACCGGTTGCCGCACGAAGCGCAACCGATCGCGAATCACTGACCATGCTCCGCAGATGATTCCTTCGCGCAGAAACTTTCTCCGCCTCGCAGCCGCCGGCACCGCAGCCGTGGGCCTTGGGGGCACGCGCCTCTTCGCCGGGAACCATGGGGGAGTCGGCGCGGCGGCCGTTCAGGGATCGCCGCAGGCTCTGCGGATCCCGCCCCTCTTCGCCGGCGGTACGATCACAGCGCGCATGGCGCAGCAGAACGTGTGGCCCGATATCGCAACGGAGGTGTGGACCTACGGCGGATCGTACCCGGCGCCAACCATTCGCGTGCGATCGGGTGAGCGTTTTACCGCGCAGTTCTCCAACATGCTTCCCGACCACTCGAACATCCACTGGCACGGCCTGCTGAATCCGCACAACATGGATGGCCATCCGAATGATGTGTTCGAGAACGGCGCTTCGTACACCTACAGCTTCGCCGTGGCCCAGCGTGCGGGCACATACTGGTATCATCCGCACCCGCACATGATGACCGGCCCGCAGGTCTATCGCGGAATGGCGGGCTTCTTCATCGTCGAGGATGACGAGGAGAATGCACTGGGGCTTCCGGCATCGGAGTACGATGTGCCGCTGCTCATTCAGGACCGGCGCAGCGAGGCGGGACGCCAATTCAGCTACATACTGGACGACGCCGCGCAGCTCGACGGCTACCTTGGTGACGAGGTGCTCGCCAACGGCACGCCCGATGCATTCCTCGAAGTCGCGCGCGGGCTGTACCGCTTCCGCCTTCTCAACGGATCCAACGCACGCATCTATCAGGTTGCGCTCTCGGACAACTCCGCCTTCCATGTGATCGGTACGGACGGCGGACTGCTCGACCGGCCATACGAGGTAACGAACTCGATGCTTGCCCCTGCGGAACGCCTGGACGTGCTGATCGATTTCTCCCGCTTCGCCATCGGCGACTCCGTGACGCTGAAGACGCTCCGGTATCAGGGTGGAACGGGACGGCAGCAGGGAGCGGAGATGGCGATCCTTCGGTTCGATGTGAAGCGCGACGGCGGCAGCGGCGGCGCCATGCCCGCCACGCTTGCAACCATCGAGAAGCTGAATCCCGACGCAGCCGTTCGCCAGCGCGACTTCACTCTCCGCACGGACGACGGCTCATCGCCGCCGATGCACATGATCAACGACCGGATGTTCGACATGGACCGTATCGACGAGACGGTCCATCTCGGCGATCTGGAGGTGTGGTCGTTCACGAATGCAACGCTCTATCCGCATCCCATGCACCTGCACGGCGCGCAGTTCCAGGTGATGGACCGCAACGGGAACACCGCGCTGGAGCCGCGCGACATGGGATGGAAGGATACGATCTACCTCCCGGCGTATTCAACCGCACGCGTCGCTGTAAAGTTCGGGCCATATGCCGGCGTCTATCTGGTTCACTGCCACAATCTGGAGCACGAGGACCACGGCATGATGCTCAACTACGAGACCACGTTGAACGATTCAGCGGTGGAGGATCGCGATGCCGATGCGAGCCGGATGGAGCTACGGTAGAGTAGTACTTCGTGCTTGGGGCTTGGTACTTCGTTGTTCGGCAGCAGCCGCCACGTTCGTTGCCAAGACCTACAGCGAGGCGCAGCCGAGCGCCCCAAGAACCAAGGCCCAAGCACCACAGCGAGGCGCAGCCGAGCGTCCCAACGCCTCTCACACTCTCTTGCGGCACTTCGGGCATTCCGTAACTGTACCCTCCCCCTCGCGAATGCTCTCCACGCTCCACCTGTTGCCGCAGTGCGGGCACGGCATGTTGACCGGCTTCCGGCTCGATGTGAAGCGGCACTCGGGATACCTGGTGCAGCCGTAGAAGACACTGTTGTAGCGCCCCCCCACACGTTCCACCAACGCTCCCTCGCCGCAGGCCGGGCAGTGCACGTCCAGCGGGATCGCCTTCGTTGCCGTGCAGGCCGGATAGTTGGAGCATCCGTAGAACTCACTCCCGCCGCGTCCGCGTCGCCGCCGCATCGGTGCGCCGCATGCGTCGCACGGCACGGCCTCGCCGGCCGCCGGAGCCGGCTGTCCGACCGGAGCGGAGGAGTTCGCCGCATCGTTCCCATCACCTGCGGGTAGGGGCGCGGAGCCGCGTCCCATGTCGATGCCGAGCCGCGAATACCCTGCAACGGCGCGCGCTCCGCCGCGTCCTGCCGTACGGAGCGACTCCTCCAGAGGCTTGTAGAAGCGCTGCATCACTTTCACGTACGTTGCACTGCCGCCGGCAATCGTATCCAGTTCACCCTCCATCTTCGCCGTGAACTTCACATCGAAAAGCGCGGGGAAGCCGTTCACCAGAACGTCGCAGACCTTCATCCCCAGCTCCGTTGCATGCAGCTTGCGTTCGCGCTGCTCCACGTAGCCCCGCTCCTGAATCGTGGCGATGATGGCCGCATACGTGCTCGGGCGCCCGATCCCCTTCGCCTCCAACTCCTTCACAAGCAGGCTCTCCGTGTAGCGAGCCGGCGGCTTCGTCTGGCTTCCCTTGATCTCGGCCTCCCTCAGGCTCAGCTCGTCCCCCTTGCGAATCCCGGCCGGGAGAATCGTCTCCAGCTCGCGATCCGCATCATCGGCGCCGCGCGCACCGGCTGCGCGCCGGCCGCGCTCCTCGTCTTCCGGCTCCATCTCCGCATAGATCTGCATCCAGCCATGGAAGCGGGTGATGCGGCCGCTCGCGCGAAACAGGAAGGGGCCGCCGCTGATCTCCACCGTTGTCTGGTCGAACACGGCCGGCGCCATCTGGCTGGCAACGAATCGGCTCCAGATCAATTCGTAGAGATCGGCCATCTCCTTGTCCAGGTGTTTGCGCGCCTCCTTCGGTGTGATCGTGATGTCTGCCGGGCGGATCGCCTCGTGCGCATCCTGCACGTTCGTCTTCGCGCGCTTCTTCGCCACAGCCGCCGTGCGAGCGGCCGCCTGTCTGGGTGCGGGGAGATATTCCTTGCCGTAGTTGCCGTAGATATACTCCTCGGCCGCATCCACGGCCTCCTCGCTCACGCGAGTGGAGTCGGTTCGCATGTACGTGATCAGCCCCAGACGCCCGCGCGTGGTTCCGAGATCCACTCCCTCGTACAATCCCTGCGCAAGTTTCATCGTTCGCCCCGGATTGATCTTCAACCGGCGCGATGCCTCCTGCTGCACCGTGGACGTTGTAAAGGGTTGCGGCGGATTGCGCTTCATCTCCTTCGTGGCCAGCGAGGAGATGGCATACGTCTCACGCATCGCGCGATCGCGGAGCTCCTCCGCCTCCTTCAACGTTGCGATATGCGTCGGCACTCCATCCTTCTCACGGTCCACCTGCGAGCCGGACGGGTTGCGCAGATCGCGGCCGTCCGCACGCACCAGACGTGCAACGATCTCCTCATCGGCGCTCGTGAAGAAGTGGCCGACCAGGTTCCAGTAATCGATTGCGATGAAGGAGTTGATGGCGCGTTCGCGTTCCACCACCAGGCGAACCGCAACCGATTGAACGCGGCCGGCCGAAAGGCCCCGCGCCTCGCCGGCGAAGCGGCGCCAGAGGAATGGGGAAATCTTGTAGCCGATCAGGCGATCCATCACGCGGCGCGCCTCCTGCGCCTGCACCATCGCGCCATCGATGGCGCGCGGCCGGCTCATTGCCGTGGTGACGCCGCTGCGCGTGATCTCGTTGAAGAGCACGCGGCTGATGTTGCCGTTCTCGTCGCGAATTGCCTCGGCGATGTGGTGCGCAATCGCCTCCCCCTCGCGATCGGGGTCCGTGGCAAGGAACACGCGATCGCACCGCGCGGCAAGCGCGCGCAGGCGTTTCACCACCTCTTCCTTTCCGCCGATCACCACGTACGTTGGAACGAACCCGTTCGCGACATCGATCGCAAGGCCGTCGCGCGGCAGATCGCGAACGTGGCCCACGGAGGCCTCCACGATGTAGTCCGAGCCGAGATACTTGTTGATGGTTTTCGCCTTCGCAGGCGACTCCACTATGACGAGCGACTTTGACACGGTTGGGCTTGGGTCTTGGAACGCCCGGCTGCGCCGGACGTTGGGGCCTGGTCAGTGCGGACAACGGAGTAAAGAGAACCCGGGATCTATGTATCAGCTTCCATCACTGCCCGGCGCAATGTTGAGGCCGTCATTGTGCGAGATGAACCGCAACGAATCGGCAACGGAGCGAAGGTTGGCCGTGAGGAAGCCGGGCTTCACTACGATCGATTCAAGCGAATCGATATTGAACCACTGGAACAGAGGCGGCGTCGTGCCCTCGCTTCCAACGAAGCTATCACCGCGATCAAGCACGCCGGTCTCCGCAGGGAACTCCACCAGGAAGTAGATGCCCAGCTCATGATAGCGGCGCCCCCGGTACGTGAAGAAATTCTCCGCCACCCAGAGCGGCCGCACGACGCGCGGCTCCGCGCCCATCTCCTCCACCATCTCGCGCCGCACGGTCTCCTCCGCGGTTTCACCCATTTCGCACCGGCCGCCCGGCGGCGACCAGAACCAATCCTCCTCCGTCTTGTGAAGCAGAACGCGTCCGCCATGCAGGGCAATGGCCACGGCACGGTATTGAAACACCTGATCCTCTCGGGAAATAGCCAGCATGTGATTCATGGATGGATGGACAAGATAGCAATCCCGAGACGCTCGGCGTCGGGCCTGGTTCTTGGGACGCTCGGCTGAGCCTCGCTATTGGGCCTGGCAGCGAACCTGCCGGTGGCCACCGAACAACCAAGCACCAAGACCCAAGTACCAAGCACGAAGTACCAGATCGCCTGCCGTTGGTTCCACTCTATCTGTAGATGCGCCGCATCCAACGATCTCAAGCTCCCCGCAGGGAACGGCCTGTGCCTTCATTCGAGACAGACAGGTCGCTCCTGGACGGAGCTTATCGAAGGAGAGAGCGGCAGCATCGGCTACAGATAGACTGCATTTGCGGTGACGAATCCTGCTTGTGAATGGCAACGGCTCCTTCGGCGGAACAGTGGATTGCCACGGATCGGCTGGCGAACTGCATGATGCACCGTGTCCAAGCACGAAGCACAAAGACCCAAGTACCAAGCACGAAGTACCAGATCGCCTGCCGTTGGTTCCACTCTATCTGTAGATGCGCCGCATCCAACGATCTCAAGCTCCCAGCAGGGAGCGGCCTGTGCCTTCATTCGAGACAGACAGGTCGCTCCTGGACGGAGCTTATCGAAGGAGAGAGCGGCAGCATCGGCTACAGATAGGCTGCATGCCCGCCCGACATATGCATCATGGCGGGCACGGGAAGGCCCGGTAGTGTCGCAGTTTGCATTCGATGGGAATAGTCTGTGCTGCATGCAGGACTGGGACAGGGCTCCGGCAAACACTACCCAAGATCCAAGAACCAAGATCCAAGTACCAAACCCCAAGTACCAACTCCTCCGTATCTTGGCGGGCCTATGAAGAACGTATTGATCGTTGCCTACTACTTCCCCCCATCGGGCGGACCTGGTGTACAGCGGGTGTTGAAATATGTGCAGTACCTGCGCGAGTTCGGCTGGGAGCCGACGGTGCTGACGGTTCGTGACGGGAACTTTCCCGCGCGCGACGAGTCATTACTGAACGAGATCCCGGACGGCGTGCGCGTTATTCGCACGGAGATCTTCGAACCGTACGATGCCTACCGGAAGCTGACGGGGAAACAGAAGGGAACGGCGATCGATGTCAACACGATCAGGAAGGAGGGGGCGAAGATCTCCATGTCCGAACGGATTGCGGAGTTCGTGCGCGCGACATTCTTCATTCCCGACGCACGGATCGGCTGGTACAGGCATGCATACCGGGCGGGCCTCGACGCGATTGCCAGGTACAGAATCGACGCCATCTACAGTTCCTCCCCTCCGTACACCTGCGCGCTGATTGCGCGCGGACTGAAGCGCAGAACGGGCCTGCCGTGGGTTGCAGGGTTTCGCGATCCGTGGACGCGCTTCATCACGACGCCGGACCGCTGGGCGATTCCGGCGGCGATCGATCGCCGTCTGGAGCGCTCGGTGTTCACCGAGGCCGACGCCGTGGAGGTTGCATGGCTGGGCATCCGGAAGGATGCGCTGGGGAAGTATCCATCGCTCGATGCATCGAAGTTCCACCATCTCCCGAACGGCTTCGACAGTGCGGACTATCCGGTTGTGGACGCATCAACCCGAACGGACGATCGCTACACCGTAACCTACACCGGCTCCATGTACGGCCGCCGCAATCCCGACGCCTTCCTGAAGGCCGTGGAATTGCTGGCGCAGCGCGGCGACATCGATCCGGCGAACATCCGGCTCCGGTTCATCGGCCGCTTCGGCGACGAGGTGATGCAGATGTTCCGCAGCAGCGCGCTGGGAAGCGCCATCGAAGTTGTTGGATACATGGCGCATCGCGAGAGCATCGCGCAGCTTCTGCTTGCCGACGCCCTGTTGCTGGTGGTGGACGAGTGCGACGAAAGCGACGAGGTTGTGCCGGGGAAGGTGTACGAATACATCGGCTCCGGCCGGCCGCTGATGGCGATTGCGCCGGAGAAGGGAGCGATCGCCGATCTCGTGGCGGAGACCCGCGCCGGTTTCGTGGCACATCAATCCAACATCGAAGGAATCGCCCGCGGCTTCCTGGGCCTGTACCGCGAGCATGTGAGCGGCGTGCGGACTCTGGTTCCGAATACGGAGGCGATTGCGCGCTACGAGCGGCGCAACACCACCGGAGAACTGGCGCGTCTGCTGGAAAGCATCAGCCCGCGCTCGTAGCCCGGCACACACCGTTTTCTAATCCGCGGCAAGTCGCTATCATTGCGCTTTCCGCCCGGGCTCTGTCTGACTATCCTGTTTGGGCCGGATCGCCGCGCCTACAGCGCCCGCGGCCACGTTGCACTCGCTCGCCGTAGGCCGCAACGTCTCGTTCGAGCGCCCTGCCGCGGACACCGATCGCTCGCGACCGGCTCACAAAACAATTGTCGGACAAGCCGACACGCACGCCGCATGCGCCGTTGATTCATCGGCCTCCAGGCGGCACACCTATCCGACCTACAGAGCGTTTATGGCAACAAACCGCAGTACCCCGGCGCGACGTACCAACACCACGCGCCGGCCGGCCACGCCCAGAACCGATTCACGGTCACCTCTGGACAAGATCCCGGAGAAGTATCTGACGCCGATCTACATCGGCCTCATCCTCGTCTCTCTGCTCGTCTTCTTCGGCGGCGTGATCTTCACCGGCAAGTACTTCGCTACGAACGACAACATCTCCTGGCTGAGCTTCGTTCCCTATCTGGACCAGATGGCGGCCAAGGGTGAGCATCCGTTCTGGCTTCCGTATATCTTCAGCGGCATGCCCGGCTTCGCCGCATACCTGGTTACCGGCGAGCGGGCATGGGATATTTCCATGTGGCTGCTGGACAAGATCGAGCACATCTTCGCCTTCGGCAACTTCTGGCTGATGCGTGTGGTGTTCTTCTACTTCGTCTACGGCATCGGCATGTACCTGCTGATGCGAACAAAGCAGTTCGCGCGGTCCACATCGCTCTATGTGGCGCTCGCGGCGATGTTCAGCACCTGGATCATCGTCTACATCATGATCGGTCACAACACGAAGATCGGCGTGTTGATGACATTCCCCTTCATCTTCATGTGCCTGGAGCGGCTGCTTCAGCGCTGGAGCCTGCTCTACGCCGGTCTGCTGATTCTGGTGGCGCATGTGATGATGGAACAGAACCACCCGCAGACCGCCTTCTACGGGGCCGCGGCGGTTGGCATCTACATGCTGTTCAAGGGAGTCGAGAGCCTGATGGCCGCCAACAGCAAACAGCTTCTCCGCTTCGGTGCAACGATCGGCATGCTGATTATCGCCGGCCTGTTCGCCTACGGGATGGGGCTCGACCGCTACAACGCCATCAGCGAGTACACTCCCTACTCCACCCGCGGCGCCAAGGCGCTGGTGCAGGACAAGGCGGACAAGGACCAGCAGGATGACGGCGGCCATGGCTACAAGTACGCTACGGACTGGTCGTTCTCTCCCGAGGAGACGATCACCTATCTGATCCCCTCCTACTACGGTTTCGGCAAGATCGATGTCAGCGGCCCCGGCATCGAGCCGCAGAAGGCCATGACCTACTGGGGGCAGATGCCCTTCACCGACGCCGGACATTACGCCGGTATCGGCGTGCTGCTGCTTGCACTGCTGGGCATATGGGTCTACAGGCGAAACATGTTCGTGTGGTCGCTTGTCGCCATCGGCCTGTTCGGGCTGGTTCTCTCGTTCGGCAAGAACATGTCGTTCCTCTACGATCTGTTCTACTACCATTTCCCGAGCTTCAGCAAGTTCAGGGCGCCCAGCCAGTCGCTGGTGCTGCTGGAGTTTGTGCTTCCGATACTCGCCGGCTTCGGGCTGCACGCCATTGTGATGGCGCGCAACGGCGAGAACTGGGAGCAGTCCGCGAAGAAGCTGCTCCGCGCAACCATCGTCTTCGGCGGCGCGATGCTCCTCGGCTTTCTTCTCTTCACGGCGATGAAGGAGTCGTACATGCAGTCGATGACGGAGTCCGTCACGGCGAAGGGAGCGCAGGATCTGCTGCAGTTGAAGGATGTGATCTACGGCAACGCATCCACGGACTTCCTGCTGACGATTCTCTTCGGCACCGGCACGCTGCTGCTTGCGTGGCTGTACGTGAACCAGAAGCTCGCGTCGGTGATCTTCACCGGCATTCTCTTCGTGGTGCTGATTGCCGACCTGTGGCGCCAGGACTGGCGGCCGATGGAGGCTACGCCCTGGTCGCAGGCCACAGCGGTATTCAATCCAACGGACGTGGACTCATTCCTTGCGCAGGACACAACGAAGTACCGCATCCTGGACCTCACGGCGCCGGGCCCGAATTTCCCCGCGCGCCAGCTTCACGAGCATATCCTTGGCTATCACGCGGCCAAGATGAGGAACTATCAGGATCTGATGGACATCGCCGGCAACGGCAACTATGTGACGGCCACGCTTGGCTGGGATATCCTGAACACGAAGTACGTGATCTCCCCCACCAACGATCCGCGCGAGCTGGACAAGGTGTTTCCGGGAGCATCCGAACAGTTGAAGCCGGTGTTCACTTCGAAAGAGAAGCAGACCGTCGTCTTCGAGAACACGAACACGCTTCCCCGCGCGTGGTTCGTCAACCGCGTGGATGTTGCCGATGCCAAGACGACGTTGGAGAAGATTCGCGACCACGCGTTCGATCCGCGCGATGTTGCCTACGTGACCGCTCCGCTGAAAGAGCAGGTGCAGCCGGTGGGATACGTTCCGGCGGCAGCGCAGCATCGCGATACGGCAGCCGGGCCGGCACATCCGGCGGACTCGGCGGCCGCTCCTGCGGCCGCTCCTGCGGCAGCTCCGGCATCGACAGCGGCTCAGACCCCTGCGGCAACCTCCGGCAGGGGAAGCGCAACCGTTGCGAGCTATGATGCCAATCACTTCACATTGAACGTGGAGGCGCCGGCAACGAACTTCCTGGTGATCAGCGAGATTCACTATCCCCCCTCCTGGAAAGCCACGATCGACGGCAAACCGGCCGACGTGATCCAGACCAACTACGTGCTGCGCGGCCTGGTGATCCCGCCGGGCAAGCACACGGTGGAGATGCACTTCGAGAGCGCCGGATTCCAGACCGGCAAGACCGCCTCGCTGGTGCTCAACCTGGCGACCTTCGGCATCATCGGTGCAGGCTTCTGGATGCAGCGCAGGAACCGCAAGGCCGGAACGGCGACGGAGCCTGGCACAGAGGCCGGACCGGACGATCGCACGGCCGCCTGATTCGGGGCCGGATGCACATTCCAACCGGGGCGATTTGTCCGTCGCATCATGCGCGGTGAGTCGCCCCGATTCATTCATGGATCCACCTCCGCCCGTTCGGCGCGGCCCGTGCCCGGCGTGGATGGCGGAGAAAATTCTCAACGCAGAGAGAACGAGCAGCAGACGATGAACGCAACACCGACGGCACCCCTTCCCGCACCGAAGCGCGGTGCCACGATCGAACTTCATGCGGAGAGCGCCGCATTCGAGGGAGGATGCGTTGGCCGCTACAACGGCATGGCCGTGTTCGTGAGCGGCTGCGTTCCCGGCGACACGGTGCGCGCGCTTGTCACGAAGACGCGCAAGCGCCACGCCGAGGCGCGCACGCTGGAGGTGATTCAGCCCAGCCCGTGGCGCGTGGTGCCGCGCTGCCGGCACTTCGGCGACTGCGGCGGCTGCAAGTGGCAGAACCTTGCCTACGGCGAGCAGTTGCGCTGGAAGCGCCAGCACGTTGTGGACTCGTTTCAGCGCATCGGCGGGCTGGAGAATGTGGAGGTGCGCGATACAATCGGCTGCGCGGAGGAACTGTTCTACCGCAACAAGATGGAGTTCTCCTTCGGCACGCAGCGGTGGCTGACGGATGCGGAGATCGCCAGCGGTGTGGAGATGGACCGCGACTTCGCGCTGGGAATGCACGCCGCCGGACGATTCGACCGCGTGCTCGATATCCAGGAGTGCTGGCTGCAGTCCGAGCTGAGCAACCGCATCCTTCGCGCAACCCGTACGTTCGCGCTGGAGCACGGCATCACGATCTACGACACCCGCACGCACGAAGGGCTGCTCCGAAATCTGGTGGTGCGCACGTCGCGGGCTACGAACGAGACAATGGTGATTCTGGTGACGAGCGACGATGCTGACGACGCCGCAACCGCGTACGCCGCGATGGTGCGATCGCTCCTCCCGGAGGTAACCACGCTGGTGCAGGGGATCAACCGCAAGCGCGCGCAGATCGCCTTCAGCGAGGAGACGCGGGTGCTGTTCGGAGATGGAATGATCACGGAGCGCGTTGCGGGAAATCGGTTCACCATCTCCCCCTTCTCCTTCTTCCAGACCAACTCGCTTCAGGCCGAGCGGCTGTACCAGGAAGCGCTGGCCGCCGCGCGGCTTGGCGGCGGCCAGCATGTATGGGATCTCTACTGCGGGGCCGGCACGATCACCCTGGCGGCCGCGCGGCGTGCGGGCTCCGCGCTGGGGATCGAGTTGAACGAGGGTTCGGTGATGGATGCGCGCCGGAACGCCGTTGGCAACGATATCGCAAACGCGCGCTTCATCGCGGGCGATCTGAAAACGATCATCACCAACCGCGCGGAGCTTATCGGCACGGACCAGCCCTCACCGGACGTGGTTATCACCGATCCGCCGAGAGCCGGCATGCACGAGGATGTGGTGCGCGCGCTCCTGGAGCTCGCCCCTGCGCGCATCAGCTATGTGAGCTGCAACCCCACCACGCAGGCACGCGACTGCGCACTGCTCGCCGAGCGGTACACGGTGGAGTATGTGCAGCCCGTGGACATGTTCCCGCAGACGTATCACGTGGAAACGGTGGCGCTGTTGACCCCAATATGAGATATGAGAGCAGATGGGCTTCATATCTCATCGTTCATAGTTCATATCTCATATTCCCCTTCTAGTCCACGAACGCCCAGTTGACGCCGAGGTAGATACCGCGCCGGAACGTTGGATAGCGATACATGGTGGCGAACTCACTGGAGAGCAGATTGCGCATCTCCGCACGGATGTATGCCGTGCCGATGCGTGCCTGCGCGTAGATGCTCCAGTTGGGGAACGGCGGCCGCTTGCCGGCGTAGGTGTTGCTCGCGAGCGAGTAGAACTCCCCGCTGTAACCGTCGTACGCCACAAGGCCCGGACTGCTGAGGTACTCCAGCGTGGTTCCCACGCGCAGATCCAGGTTGCCGTCAACCAGCAGCAGCGGCGCATAGAGATCGCTTGTCCCATGCAACAGCGGGAAGGCACGGTATGCGGAAGGCTCCATGGTGGCCACCAGATGGTTGTCCAGCACCAGCAGCGCAATCGGGAAGGCGACGGACACACCCGCTCCGGTCACCGTGTAGGCCGGTAGCGGCACGCAGTCGTACGGCTGCGCCTGCCGCGCGAAGAGATCGATCCCGGCATGCGCGATGCCGCCCCGCCACTCGATCTCGGCCTCCCCAAGCGCACGCGTGTAATGATCGTCCAATGTGCGAATGCTGTCGCCGGCAACGGCACCTCCCGGACAGCCGGAACCGGACAGCTTCACTGTGTAGCGCGCCGTGAGTCTCAGGGAGAACGAGTCGCCGAGTGCGAACACTCCCTCCCCCACAAGGTGCTGAAACGCCAGCGTGCCGACCGTCGATAGCTTCATGCCGCCCCGCAGCATCAGGCTGCCACCAAGCGGGATCTCCACGAGCCCACCGAACTCGGACTGAAAGCCGTTGATGGAACTCTCCGCGAAGATTCCGTTTCCAAGCAGCCGCAGAGGCCCGAGCGGCATCTCGAGACCAAGCCGCAACCCGACGTTGCTGCCGCTGGTACTGTTGGGGGCGAGCTCCGGCCCGCCGGAGGAATCGATTGCGTGCCTGCCGAACGTTGCGTAGAGTGCGGCGTCTACGCGGATGGTGGTATCCGGAATGCTGATCACCTTCCCGGGAGCGGCGGTGTCTGCAACGCCATGGCTGAGCGGGTACCACCGCGCTGCCAGCGTGAGATCGTGACGAACGATTCGCTCCTCCAGCAACGTATTGACCACGGTGGCAAGGAGCGGGACGCTGCCGGTGGTATCGGACAGGCCGCCGTTGAGGCCGCGGGAGAGATCGGTGTAGAGCTCCGTGAGCGAGACGGTGAAATTGGTCGATGCCTGCCAGCGGAGTGCGCCGCGCACGCTCCATCCGCTCCCCACCTGGTTGCCGCCGGGATAGACGCCGTCCGTTGTGAGATAGCGCAGGCCGAGCGCCAGGCCCGCGTTGGCTCCAACGTTGCGTGCATAGGTAACATCGGCATTGTTGGTGCCGTTGGGCTCCTGCGAATACCAGAGCCGCATGTAGCTCCCCGCCACATCGTAACGCGGTTCCACCATGTTGACCGCGATCAGCGACTCGCCGTTGCCGAAGATCGCCGCCTTCGCACCCCGCAGCAGTTCCACCCGCTCGATGAATTCCAGCGGATAGGTTTCGAGATCGTAGGCACTGCCGTCGTACGATGCCATGGGCCGCCCGTTGTAGGAGATGCCGATCGATCGCGGCGACGAGCCGGCATAGCTGAGGCTTCGCACCAGACCCGGAGCCCCCATGGACATCGGATAGGCAGGCAGCCGGCCTGCGAGCGGTTCGAACGCGGTGGTGTAGCGATCCCAGATCAGATCGCGCTTCGTGACGATGTCGGAGCCGGAGGTTACCGTTGCCTCCGTCAGCGCACCGAGCGGTTCCCCATGTTCACGGGAGAAATGGCGGGAGAGGACGGGTCTGTGTGCGGAATCCGCACGCACCGTATCACGCTGGGCTGCAACGGCCGAGTCCACATGAGCTGCCGCACGCGCCGAATCGCTTGGCACATGTTCCTGTGCATGCAGATGCGGAGCCGCGAAGGCCAGCGCACAGCACACAACGAGAACGGCACGGCCAAGAAGCCGCGCCGCGCCATCTGCTCCGGAAGTGCCGTGAATCATGGCGGCGATACTACGCAGAGCGCCGGAGGCGTGCAAATGCTCCGCTCTCCGCATCAAGTCTCCCGCCCCGTTTCGCGAAAGCGCTCGACGGATTCCATCACGATCTGATGCGCGTACTCCACGGACTCCCAGCCATTGAACTGCGTCTGCTTTCCTTCGAGGTCCTTGTAGACCGAGTAGAAGTATTCGATCTCCACCAGCTCATGCGGCTTCATATCGTCCAGCGAATTGTAGTGATGATACCGCATGTCGTTCATGGCAACGGCGATCACCTTGTCGTCGCGCTTCGTGCCGTCGATCATCCGCATCACGCCGATCGGGCGCACCGCCATCAGACACCCGGTGAAAGTGGGATCGTCTATCAGCACCAGGATATCCAGCGGGTCGCCATCCACGTAGAGCGTGCTCGGCACGAAGCCGTACGCCGTTGGATAGTGCATCGGAGAGGCGAGCACGCGATCGAGCTTGAAGCAGTTGTACTCCGGACAGTACTCGTACTTGTTGCGCGAGCCGCGCGGAATCTCGATGATGGCGTTCAGGATATGCGGCACATCGCGTCCCGCAGGAATGTCGAGATAGGACATCGTAGGATTGATCGGGTGCATCGTAGCGGGTAGAGTACTGCCGAGAGAGTTCTGTTGAAAGAGATCAGGAACGATCGGCGCCGGAAGCGGCAGCATCCCCGCTCCGTTCTGCGGGGTCTTCGTCCGCCGCCGCGCCGTTCGCGGCTCCATCCGGAAGCAGAAGTTCCACCGGCGTATACCGCCGATCCTGAATGCGCAGGCGATCCACTGGAATGCCGTTCACCATGTGCGACTCCACGATCTCCTCCACATCGTCAACCGTGATGCCGCCGTACCAGACGCCGTCCGGATAGACGACTGCCGTAACGCCGAACTCGCATGCATCCAGGCATCCGGAGACATTGGCACGCATACGCCCGTGCAACCGCCGCTCCTTGAGCGCAGCCTTGAAACGTGAGCGCACCTCCTCTCCTCCCTTCTCCTTGCAGCATCCACGCGGATGCCCGGGCTCGCGTTCGTTCACGCAGACAAATATGTGTCGTTCGTAGCGCACGGAATTGGTTGTTGGTTCATCGTTGGTCGTCAGTGGTCAGTGGTCAGTGGTCAGTGGTCAGTGGTCAGTGGTCAGTGGTCAGTGGTCAGTGGAAAATGCATCAACTGACGATGACTACCTACTACTGACAACTGACTACCTACTACTGACTACCACCTACTGACAACTGATACCTACTGCTGACAACTGATACCTACTGCTGACAACTGACAACTGACTACCTACTACTACCTACCTACCACCGACCAGGCTCTGCATTGCGGAACGCTGTTCACTCCTTGTGGCACGCCGCACCATCCGCCATGATGATCAGATCGCCCGGAAGCGTTCCCCGCTCTCCGAACCGATCGGTCATCAGGTATTCGAAGTCGCGCGTCATGTTGTACAGCCCGATCTTCTCGTAGTCCGCCGTGTAGTAGCCGATCTGGTCCGCAATCAGCGGCAGCGCGCGCTCCACGGTGTCATCGAGGCAGATACGGGCCCGCACGATCTCACCGCTGAAGCCCTTGCAGACGAAGACGTCGATCGATGTCTCCACTCCGATCATGGCTTCGCTCCGCCGCGACGGTGTTCCTGCTCGTACGCCCGCTGCACGCGGTCAGCCTCCCGCTTGAAGAGCGGCTCCGCGATGTCGATGAAGGCGATCACGAAGTCCTCCTCGGACTTGGTGCTCTCGAATCGTGTGCGCGCCACAACCGTGTCCTGATGGTCGATCACGGAATCGGCCGTGCGCGACTTCACGTACATGATCTTCAACCCGAGATGGATCGAGTCGCCGACGCGTGTAACCGATCCGGCCACATAGCGGTCCACACCTACGTTGTAGAGCGCCTCGCGCTCCAGGTCCTCCACGGCGGAGTAATCGTTCACCGCACCAACGCCCACAAGTCGCAGAAGCTGATTGCGCGACTCGTAGTCGAATGCAACCAGCTCCGGAAAGTTCAGGCGCGCAAGCTCGCCCAACGCCTTCACCCCCTTCGTGCTGTGAGTCTGCCGGTACAATCGCACCTGCCCGAGGAGCGAATCGTTCGGGATGGCGATGTTGGAGATCACGAGCGGCTCCGTCGCCACCGGAAGATCCGGCCGGTGCTCCACGCCGAAATACTTGCCGAGCGACTTGCGCACGGCATCGAACAGGGTTGGCCCCAGGAACATCGTGCCGGACGTATCGCGATAGCGAATCAGGCTGAAGGAGAGATCGCGATAGATCAGCCGGCCGCTGGAAGGCTCCACTATGCGAAGCTCCACCGCGAGCACGCCGCCGAAGCGGGCCACGCGCGTGAGGATTGCGCCGTCCAGATTCAGCCGCCGCCCGAGCTCGGCGAGCGGGATGCCGGTCTTCCCGTTGGCCACGTAGGAATTGGCGAGCGAGTCGCGATAGTTGATGGTGAGATAGCGAGCCGCAGGAATGGAGTCCAACGCGGCGCGCAGGGCCTGGTCCACGAAGAACTCCGTGACCAGCGCAGCACTGTCGCGCGCCTCGGAGCGGGCCAGCACCAGCCGCATCGGCCTCGCGGCCGTGTAGGGTACGGCGTGCGAGGAGTCCGATGTTCGCCCTCCTCCTTCGCCGGTTCCGGAGGCACACGAGAAGAGAATCACCAGCAGTGCGGCGGCCAGTACCCAGAGAAGAATCTGACCGAGGAAACGAAGCTGTAAGGCCATCGGCATCGAGTTCGTGTTGGCAGGCCGTTGCATCGAAGAGGTTCAACAGGCCGTTAACGCAGTTCTCAAAGATACAATGCCGCTGCCGAGACGAATGTGTAATTCTACATCGGGAGAAGAGTGGGTTGTTCCGGGTTGGTTGTCGTCAGTGGTCAGTGGTCAGTGGTCAGTGGTCAGTGGTCAGTGGTCAGTGGTCAGTGGAAAATGCATCAGCAACTGACTACAAACTACTGACAACGGACTACAAACTACCGACTTCCCCTACCAGTACGTGGTGGTTACAACAACGTCGCCGAACACCGCGGCCTGGCAACTTGCACGTTCGTTCGGCGCGAACTGTTGCCGGGCAATCAGCCGCTCCTCCGGACGCTCGATCGGCGAAAGGTTCTCCCACCCCTCGAGCACCTGCATCCTGCACCAGGAACAGACCGCAAACCCACCACAGGACTGGGCTACTGGGAGCCCGGCTTCGCGCGCGGCATCCAGCAGGAGCGTTCCCGCCGCAACACGGAGCGCGATGCCGGCAGGCTGGAATCGCACCGTGTGCGTTCCGCTCCGCCTGTGAACGAAGCCGAAAAGATCTTCCATCGAACCACCCCAGGGCTGTGCGCTATGCAGACACCGTGGTGCCGATCGGGTCTCCCTTCATCAGACGCTGGAGGTTGCCGGCAACGGCCATGTCGAAGACGAGGATGGGAAGGCTGTTCTCCTGGCAGAGCGTGATCGCCGTGAGATCCATCACGCGCAGGTTTCGTTCGTGCACCTCGCGGTACGTGATCGAGGTAAAACGCTGCGCCGTCGGCACGGTCTTCGGATCGGCATCGTAGATGCCGTCCACGCCGTTCTTCGCCATGATCAGCACCTCCGCCTCGATCTCGATCGCTCGCAGCGCCGCGGCCGTGTCCGTTGTGAAATAGGGATTGCCGGTGCCGGCTCCGAAGATCACCACGCGCCCCTTCTCCAGGTGGCGCACGGCGCGGCGGCGGATGAACGGCTCGGCTATCTGCTCCATCTTGATCGCCGTCTGCAGGCGCGTAATGATGCCGCGCCGCTCGAGCGCGTTCTGCAGCGCCAGCGAGTTGATCACCGTTGCAAGCATCCCCATGTGGTCGCCGGTCACCTTGTCCAGCCCCTCTGTTATCGCCTGCACGCCGCGATAGATGTTCCCTCCGCCGATCACGATCCCGATATCCACCCCCATGTCGCGTACGGAGCGCACCTCGTCGGCAAAGATATCGAGCTGCCGTGCGTCGATGCCGTAGCCGGCATCACCCATCAGCGCCTCTCCACTCAGCTTCAGAAGCACACGACGATAGCGGGGAGCGTTGTCCATAGCGATTTCGGATTGGCGTTGGGTCGGTATCGATTGGTCCAATTGCATGTCGGGCGGCAAAGGTACAAAAAAGTCCCGCAGCGCTGAGCACCGCGGGACTTCCGTTGATTGCAACCATTGCATTCATCCGGCTCCGAGCCCGCATGAATACGGGGCTTAAGCCGAATGCTCCACATGTCAGTTCTTCGACGCCTCGCCGAGATTGTAGCGAAGGAACCGGACCACCGTGAGATCCCCGCCGATCTCCTTGGAGACATCGGCCAGTACCTCGCGGATCTGCTTTGTGGAATCCTTCACGAAGGTCTGCTCCAGCAGACAGGCATCGGCGAAGAACTTCTCCAGGCGCCCCGTGATGATCTTCTCCGCGAACTCCGGCTTCTTCCCCTCGTTGATCACCTGCTCCATGTAGATCTCCTTCTCCTTGGCCAGCACGTCCTCCGGCACATCCTCACGACGGACATACGCCGGATTCATGGCGGCCACCTGCATTGCCAGATCACGCGGAAGCGTTCCGGTCTTCGAAGCATCCTCCGTTCCGCTCATCTCGATAAGCACGCCGAGCTTGTCGCCGTTGTGCACGTAATCGGAGACGAAGCCATCGGTGGTCAGCACGCTGAAGCGCTTGATCTCGATGCGCTCGGAGAACTTTCCAAGCAACTCGTTGAGCCAGGTCTGCACGGTCTTGCCGTCGATCTCGCCCGCGAGCAGATCATCCATCGACGCCGGCTTGGTGTCCAGCACATACTGCGCAAGCTTACGCGTAAACGTGCTGAACTCCTCGTTGCGCGCAACGAAGTCCGTTTCGCAATTCACCTCCACGATCGCCGCACGGTGATGATCGTCCGAAATGGCGGTGGCAACCACCCCCTCGTTGGCGGCCTTGTCGGCACGCTTCGCGGCGGTAGCGGCTCCCTTCTTCCGAAGGATCTCGATGGCAACGTCCATATCGCCGTTCGACTCGTCGAGCGCCTTCTTACAGTCTGCCATACCCGCGCCTGTACGATCGCGCAGGCTCTTCACATCCAAAGCTGAAATTGCCATACTCTCGGTGTTATCTATTACAGCTCCCGCCAGCGTCAGCTTGCGCCTGTCTGCCTACAGGATCGTGCAGCGCACAATGCCGGGAACTCTTTTAGGGTTGATTACGAAACGATTAGCAGACTGTTGAACAACGTCATCTTCTGCGTTGGCCTTCGCGCCCGCTCACTGCGACGCCCCGAAGGACGCCTCGATCGCGGCCGCCGGGCCGCCCTGCGCTGACTGTTGTTGAACAGTCCGTAGCATTGTAGCAATTCAACAGGCTGTTAGCCCTGTGCTTCCGAAGCGGCCGGAGCTTCTGGCTCCGCCGGCGGCGCAGCCGGCGGCGCAGCCGGCGGGATGGATGCAACCTCGGATACTGGAGCGCTCTCCGCTGCACCCTCGGCGCCGGCCTGGGCCTCGGTGGCAGCGCCTTCAACGCCCGTTGCATCCGCTCCTCCGGCGGGCGCATCACCACGGCGCGAACGCGTGCGGCGGCGCGTGCGAACGTTCGCATCGTCGCGTCCCTCGGCGCCCCCCTCCTTCATCTCACGATCGTCCGCGCTCATCTCCTCCATCATGTGAGCCTTGGAGACCTCGCGGCCGTTGGCGACGCCGTCTGCGATCACCTTCGTGATGAGCGCGATCGTCTTCAGCGAATCGTCGTTTGCCGGGATCGGGAAGTCGACATCGCGAGGATCGGTGTTGGTGTCGACAATCGCGATCACCGGGATGCCGAGGGTCTTCGCCTCCTTCACCGCGAGATGCTCCTTGCGGATATCGACGATGTAGAGCGCACCCGGAAGGCGGTTCATGTCCGCGATGCCCCCCATCACGCGCACCAGCTTCTCCTTCTCACGCGAGAGCATCAGACGCTCCTTCTTGGTGAGATTGTCCGCCGTGCCGTCGTTCTCCATCTTCTCGATCAGCTGCAGACGCTTGATCGACTTGCGGATCGTGGCAAAGTTGGTAAGCATGCCGCCCAGCCAGCGATCGGTGACGAAGTTGGCGCCGATGCGCTCCGCCTCGGCACGCACAACGTCGCGGGCCTGCTTCTTCGTGCCGACGAACAGCACACGCTTCCCTTCGGTTGCGATGCGCTCGGCGGCGTCATGCGCCTCGTCGACGAGATGCTGGGTCTTCTTGAGATCGATGATGTGGATCCCGTTGCGCTCCATGAAGATGTACGGGCGCATCTGCGGGTTCCAGCGACGGGTCAGGTGACCAAAGTGGGCTCCTGCGGTGAGGAGATCCTCGATTTGAACTTTCGGCATAGTGTGATAGAACGTGTTTGTGTTGAGATACCTCTACCTCCGTCATCTCCTCGCGCTCACCCAGGCAACACCTGAACGGCAGAGCCTGGGCACACACACGGGATCGGGAGGTATGTGTTGTTGCACCGGAGCCGAAGGAGCAGCGACGCTCGAGCGGCGGACCGGATGCGATGGGGTTCCTGCTAGAACACGGATTGCGGACTGTCATCGGGCGAGACAATCCGCAATCCACAGTGTTCGAACGCTGCCGATGGTACGCGGATGCCGATTGCGCGAAGCCGCGCACAGCAACGCCGCGCCAGGGCTGTTAACGCTTGCTGAACTGGAAGCGCTTGCGTGCCTTCTTCTGGCCGTACTTCTTGCGCTCCACCATGCGCGGGTCGCGGGTCATGTGGCCGCCCCGGCGCAGCGCCGACTTGAGCGTCTCGTCGATCTCGACGAGAGCACGAGCGATGCCGTGACGAACCGCGCCGGCCTGGCCTGCATGGCCGCCGCCGTGAACATTTGCATGGATGTCGAAACGATCCATCATGTCCACCTCAGTCAGCGGCGAAACCACGACCTGACGGTCGAAGCTGTCCGGAAAGTAGTTCTGGAATTCCCGGCCGTTCACAACCACCTTGCCGGAGCCCGGGGTGAGATAGACACGCGCAACGGCGTTCTTACGGCGGCCAACGTTGATCGAATGTGGCATTGTCCAGTGCTGTATTACTTGTACTTGAGTTCCAACGTCTGCGGCTGCTGAGCCGAATGCGGATGAACGTCACCGGCATACACCTTCAACTTGGTGATGACGCGGCGGCCGAGGCTGTTCTTGGGAAGCATGCGGCGTACGGCGATCTCGATCACGCGCTCCGGATGCTGCTCGTTCATATCCCGGAAGCTGGTCTCGCGAAGGCCGCCAGGATATCCGGTATGACGATAGTACCGCTTCTGCTCGGCGCGCTTTGCGGCAAGGGAGATCTTCTCGGCGTTGACCACAACGACGAAGTCGCCGCAGTCCACATGCGGTGTGAAGATCGGCTTGTGCTTGCCGCGGAGGATTGACGCAATCTGCGAAGCGAGGCGGCCGAGGGTCTGGCCGGAGGCATCCACCACCCACCAATTCCTCTCGACTTCCGGCGCCTTCGCCGAGACCGTCATCTTTTCTGGTGTCATGTCAGTGTTCGGAGTATTGAATCGCTGATTCTTCAGTCAGAACGGCAAAGATATGTTCCACGGGCGATTCACACAACCATTGGGCGTCCTTTTGCGGGCCCGAATTGTTACAGGAGGTCAATCGCGAGATGCCTGTAACGCGCTGAACGAACAGCGCATGCGCGGCGGGGAAGCTCGCAACCGCCCGCCCCGGGCGGCGGAGCGTCCGTCCGCCGGTCGGCACGGAATGACTCCTGGCATGCGCCTACAGGATTTCGAGTCCTGCAACGCCGCGAACGGAGGCAACCACGTCGCCATCGGCAACCAGCCGCGTCGCGACCTCCAGATCGGTGTGGATCACCCTGTCCTCATCCAGATGGGGAACCTGCGAGCGAACAAGCGCGTGCGCAGCGGCAGCGCCCGCACCCGGCTTCATCGGTGCGTGGAAGTCCAGCCCCTGCGCGGCGCAGAGATATTCCACCCCGAGCACCGATGCAAGGTTGCGCGTCACCTTCAGCGCCTTCTGCGCCGCGATCGATCCCATGGAGTTGTGATCCTCCTGGTTCGCCGATGTGGGGATGGAATCCACGGACGCCGGATGGGCCAGCACCTTGTTCTCGCTCACGATGGAGGCGGCGGTGTACTGCGCGATCATATAACCACTGTTCAACCCGCCGTTCGTTGTGAGGAAGCGGGGCAGCCGGCTCAGCGCCCCGTTCACCAGCCTCTCCGTCCGGCGCTCCGAAACGTTCGCAAGCTCCGCGGCGGCGATGGCGAGGAAGTCCAGCGCGAGCGCAAGGGGCTGGCCGTGAAAGTTTCCCCCTTCGATCGGCTCGTTCGTATCGGCGAAGATGAGAGGGTTGTCGGTGGCGGAGTTGATCTCGATCGTGAGGACGTTCATCACGTAGTCGATCGCATCGCGGCTGGCGCCGTGGATCTGCGGGATGCAGCGGAGCGAGTAGGCATCCTGCACGCGATCGTCGTGGAAGCGGTGCGACTCGCGTATCTCGGAGCCCGCCATCAGCGCACGCATGTTCGCAGCCACAAGGCCCTGGCCGCGATGCGGGCGCGTGGCATGCAGCCGGGCATCGTAGGCCCGATCGGTCCCCTTCAGCGCTTCCACGGAGAGCGCCGCGATGATATCGGCCGTGCGTGCAAGACGCAGCGCGGAGTGCACGGCAATGCATCCGTAGGCCGCCATCATCTGCGTGCCGTTGATCAGCGCAAGCCCCTCCTTCGCGCCGAGCTGAAGCGGCGCGATGCCATGTGCGGCAAGGGCTCCGGCAGCCGGCACGATCGCCCCGTCCTTCCACACCCGCCCCTCGCCCATCGCGGCCAGCACCAGATGCGCCAGTTGCACCAGATCGCCGGAGGAGCCAACGGAGCCCTGCATCGGCGCAACCGGCACAACGTTCGCATTCATCATCGCAACCAGCGTCTGCACCGTCTCCACGCGAATGCCGCTGAAGCCCTTCGCCAGCGCGTTGATGCGGAGAAGCATCATCGCGCGCATGGCAGCAGGCTCCATCGGCTCGCCGGCCCCGACACTGTGGCTCCGGATCAGGTTCTCCTGCAGGCGCGAGAGATTCTCCCGGTCGATCACCACGTTCGCGAACTCACCGAACCCGGTGGTGATGCCGTAGACGACGGCTTCGCGCTCCACCCAGTCGTCCACGACATCGCGCGAGGCACGCATCCTTGCCACAGCCTCGGGCGCAAGCTCCACGCGGAGATCCGCCTCGTACGCCGCACGGGCAACATGGTTGATGGTCAGGCTTTCACCGTCGAGAACAAGGCGCTCCATGAAGGTAGATGCGGATACTCGTGAATGGAACTGTTGGAACGACATGTCTCCGGGAATGCGGTTCACTGCCGCATCCGCCGGAGACAGTGCATGGTTGGATATTGTGTGCGACGCTCAGATCGCGGCGCGAATGATCTCGGTAAACGCCGACGCATCCAGGGAGGCGCCTCCAACAAGGCCGCCGTCGATGTCGGGCTGCGCAAACAGATCGCACGCGTTTGTTTCGGTAACACTGCCGCCGTAGATCACCGACACGTCCTCCGCAGCAGCACTTCCGTACATCTCCCTCAGCTGACTCCGAATGAAGGCATGCACCTCCTGTGCCTGCCCCGGCGTGGCGGTATTTCCCGTGCCGATGGCCCAGATCGGTTCGTACGCGATGATGCAGGTACGAATGCTGAATTCAAAGATACCGTCCAGCGCCGCGCGCAGCTGGCGGCGAACCACCTCGAGTGTTCTCCCCTGCTCCCGCTCCGCAATCGTCTCGCCGACACAGATGATCGGCTGGAGATTCGCCCCAACCACCGCATTCGCCTTGCGGCAGACGTCGTAATCCGATTCGGCAAACATCAGCCTTCGCTCCGAATGTCCGACAATCACGTGCGTGCAGCCAACGGAATGGAGCATCCCGGTGGAGATTTCCCCGGTGAATGCGCCGCGCGGCTGGTCGTGCACGTTCTGCGCGCCGATCCGGATGCGGCTTCCCGCCACCGCGTTGGCCACGATCGGAATCACAACGAACGGCGGACAGAGAACAACGTCGGCATGTTCGGGAAGATTGGCGGAACCCGCACCGTGCATCACCGCCGCGGCAAGCTCCGCGCCGCTCGAGCGGTCCGTGTTCATCTTCCAATTGCCTGCGATAACCGTTTTCCTCATAGTGGGGCCTCCAGGATTTGATGTCTGACCAGCATTCAACCGCACGGCGCCGGCACGTCTCCACGCTCCGGCTACTCCACCGGGATGGTACGCCCGGAGACGTTGTAGATCTTGTAGTTGCGGAGCGCCTCGTCGCTCTCGTAGCCGGTTCCCTGAATGATCCGTCCGCGCATTCGGTCCACGACCTTCACGAAGGCATCGGAGTGCAGGCGGCGAGTGCTGTTGGTCCACTGAAGGCGGTCGGTATCCACGGTGGTCTTCGACCGCTCGCTGTTGACATGCACATTACCGTAGGCCACCATGTCGTTCGTTCTGTCGTCCACGCGGGCACTGTCCGCAACCAGAATTGCATTCAACGCTCCGTCCGGACCGTAGAACTCCACGTAGACGCCGCTGTCCAGCAATGTCTCCAGGCGCTGCGCATAGCGGCGGGCATGCCGCACCTTCAGGCGCGCCTTGAGAACGGTGGAATCCGTGAAGAGGATCGATGTGTTCCATGTTTCATCCTCCGGCGCATCGGCAGCAACGAACGCCGGGTTCTTCGGTCTGCGATCGTCATCGCTGCAACCTGCCGCCGCGATGGAGAGGAATGAGAGGAGAACAACGGATGCGAGGAACCACTTCATGGCTTCAACCCCGCTTCGATCAGATCGTGAAGGTGAACAACGCCCAGCAGACGCCCGCGGCGGCTCACCACGGGAAGCTGGGTGCGCTTGTTCTCCTCCAGCAGCACCAGCGCCGCGGAGCCGAGCATCTCCGGAGGCGCGGTCATCGGCGACGCAGTCATCATCTGCCCGGCATTCATCGTGTAGATATCGGCCTTGCGCTCAAGCAGGCGCCGCAGATCGCCATCGGTGACGATGCCCAGCAGGCGCTCCCCGCGAGTGACGAGCGCAGCGCCAAGGCGCTTGCGACTGATCTCCATCACCACCTCTTCAAACGGAGCGGAGGCTGGAACTGTTGGCATCGCATCATCAACCTTCATGATATCCTCCAGCTTCAGCAGCAGGCGCCGGCCGATGGTTCCTCCCGGATGTGAGGCCGCAAAGTCCTCGCGCGTAAAGCCCTTGCGTTCGTACAGTACAACGGCAAGGGCATCGCCAAGGGCAAGCATCGCCGTGGTGGAAGCCGTCGGGGCAAGATCGAAGGGGCAGGCCTCGCGCTCCACCGTGCAATCCAGCACCACCGCAGCGGCACGGCCAAGCAGGCTTGCCGGGTTGCCGGTGATCGCAATGATCTTCACGCCCAGCCTGGCAAGCGCCGGCACCAGCTGCGTGAACTCCGGCGTATCGCCGCTCTTCGAAAGAACCACGGCGATATCCCCCGGCCGCGCCATCCCGAGATCGCCGTGCAGTGCGTCGTTGGGATGCATGTAGTAGGCCGGCGTTCCGGTGCTGTTGAGTGTTGCCGTGATCTTCTGCGCAACGATGCCGGACTTGCCGACGCCGGTGAGTATCACCTTCCCCTTCGCCAGCCGCAACAGATTCACCGCCCGCTCGAAACGCTGGTCCAGACGGGCAGCAACGCCGTCGATCGCAGCCCGCTCGATGGCGAGCACCTCGCGCCCGCGTTCCACCAGATCGATCTTCTCTCGCGCCATCAGTGCCGGCTCCCCCCGTTGTGCCCGCGAAGCCAGCGATGCAGGCCTGCGCAGGCGGCGATGAAGTTCTCCGCATGCTCCAGCGGAAGTTGCGTTGCGGCATCGGAGAGCGCCTGCGAAGGATCCGGATGCGTCTCGAAGAAGACACCGTCCACTCCGGTTGCCACCGCGGCGCGCGCAAGTGGAAGGATGAACTGCGGCTGTCCGCTGGAGACACCGGCAACGCTTGGAAGCTGCACGGAGTGGGTGGCATCGTAGACCACGGGAACGCCCGCCTCACGCATGATCACGAGCGACCGCATGTCCACTACAAGGTTGTGATAGCCGAACGTGGTGCCGCGCTCGCAGAGCATCACGCGGTGGTTCCCGGCCGCACGGGCCTTTGCCACGGCATGCCTCATATCCTCCGGCGCCGCGAACTGCCCCTTCTTGATGTTGACGGCCCTGCCGGTTCGCGCCGCCGCCTGGATCAGTTCCGTCTGCCGGCAAAGGAACGCCGGGATCTGCAGCACGTCCACGTAGTCCGCCGCCAGTTCCGCATCGGCCTCGGTATGGATATCGGTGATGGTTGGAAGGCCGTTCGCGGCGCCGGCTGCCGCAAGCAGTTCCAGAGCGGTACGCTCCCCGATTGTCGCGAACGAGTCACCGCTCGTGCGGTTCGCCTTCTTGAACGATCCCTTCAGAATCAACGCAACACCGTGCCGCGCGGCAACGCCCGCGAGATGTTCGGCAACGGAGTGGATCATCTCCTCTCCCTCAACCAGGCACGGGCCGGCAATGAAGAAGATGTCGGAGGCAAGATCGAATGAACCGATGTGCATAGGTCCCAAGAATACGATAACCGGGTGCGATCGTGCAACCACGCTCGCGGGCTGCGGCGGGCCCCCTCGAAGCCGCCAAGAAAAACTCCCTGACGGCATGTTCGCCCTCAGGGAGTTTTCGTGAAACGATACGATGCTCGACCGGCGATTAACGGCCGCGCTCGCCGACTGCCGGCACCAGCGGATCGGAGCCGCGAAGCACTTCCTCGCCGTCGCTGATACCATCGTCGTCGGTATCGGCACGCAGCGGATCGGTACGGCGTCCCGGCGTGAGAATCTCCTGGCCGTCGCTCAGGCCGTCGCCGTCGGTGTCCGGATTGAGCGGATTCGTCTTGTACGTATTTACCTCCAGGCCATCGCTCAGGCCGTCGCCGTCGGTGTCCGGGTTGAACGGATCGGTGTGGGTTACGTTCAACTCCAGCCCGTCGGGGATGCCGTCGCCATCGCTGTCCAGTTCCGGGGTGAAGAGATTCTCCCCCTTCTCTATGAGCTCGTCGCCGAGATGAAGCGAAGGAGCGTAGCGAACGCTCAGGAACGGAGTGGTGCGGTTGTCGCCGCGCGATGCGCGATAGAAGATGTGCTCCAGATACTTCAGGCCAACCTCGATATCGAAGTTCCTGAAGTTCCGCAGGATCAGACCGCCGTTCACATCCTCGCCGGCAACTTCGAGATGCGCGATGTAGTCGTCGAAGCGATACCGGAACACGAGGAGCGGGTTCAGGCCGAGATCGTGCAGCCCGGAGGTATCGGTCCGCTCGTTGGCGAAGCTGTAGAAGAAGTTCAGGTACTTGGAGATCGGGCCGGAGCCTGCATACTGGCCGGAGCCGAGGCCGATGCCCGCGCTGAAGCCCTGGCGGGTGACGTAGCGAACCTCGCGCTGATGCTGCGGGATGCCGGGAAGCATCTTCATGCCGCGCACGTAGGAGTTGGTGTCCAGCGGAGGTGTACGGTAATTGCTGGTATCCACCAGACCGCGTCCCGCGTAGTTCGTGTCCACCATCGTCTGCATCGTTACCCAGGTCTCGAGGTCGTTTCCTCTCAGATCCGGATAGGCCTTCTGGAGCACGGCGCGCATTTCGTTGCTGTCGAGCTTGCTGCCGAACCAGTATCCAACCACCACGCTGAAGGAGTTCTTCGGGGTGTAGATGCTGTTGTCCGCCTGCAGCAGCTTGAGCGGGTTGAAGTCGCGATCGGCCGAGAAGATGCCTTCCCAGCCAACCGATGCGCTCCAGCGGGAGGAGTCCGTACCGAAACCGGTTTCACCGATCCGGGGATTCCAGAACAGATAGGGAGAGAGCGAACCGGCGCGTGAATACGAGAGGCCGAGACGAATCTGCCACAGGTCCAGCGATACCTTCAAACGGCCATCGAATGAAGAATCGAAGGCGACATTGTGGTCAGCCTCGACCGGATCGAGCTGGCTGCGGAGCGGGCCGGTTACCGAACCGCCCACCATGATGCGCCAGTCGTGATACTGCTCGAAGACGTGACGCATCTCGAAGACCTGTGCCCTCGCAGAAGGGGCAAGGCCAACGAGCGCAGCAACAACCGTTGCCGCAGCAACAGCAGCGCAATGCGTCCGTTTGCACATACGTACAAGGCTCATGCGAAATCCATCATGCATACGGGAAAGTGCAATGCCGATGTACCCCAAGCATCATCGGCATCAGCGAAGCATCGTGTGTCCTCGATGTTCCGCGGTACGTTCCGGCAGTAAACCGGATGCGATCTGACAGATGCTTCCACCAGGACCAAACCGCGTATCGGCCGAAGGCCGCGCAGTGCTTCACCGGCAGAAGCTCCAGAAGATGGCCACCGCGCGGAACACCGGTTCGAACGCTCCCCAATGAACGTTCGTTCCAGCCGCGCGGCCATCGGAATCATGATGCGTGAACGTGACGAAACAGGATTCGCCCCGGCCCGACGTGGTATTCAGTGGACCGTGTCGTGCGAGTTCAACATCAACCTGCTCCCTCCGAAACTCACATCTCCGGATTCGGCGAGCAGCGAACTGACAAGCTCTTTCACCTCCGGCACGCCCAGCGCTTGATAGCCGCCATGTTGCGCGCGATTGATGATCATTTCGAACTCCCCTTCATTGAGAAGGCCGATCTGCATCATCAGCAGAAGGTAACCATAGGCTTCGGTACGGAACAGCATACGCTCCGTATCGTGCAATATGCGAAAGGACCTCGGTGACCTGGTGGCGTCTGCCTCTGTGCCGAAGACCGCACGGTCAGCAATCCAACTGAACGCCATACCGATTTCAGCATCGGTGTATCCATTGGACGCCAGACCCTTCACGTCTATCGACTCGATTGGAATATCCTTGCGGATTTGGTTGATGAGGTAAAGGATGATCTCGATAATCCTCTCATTCATTAGTTCGCCCATGAATAGGTCCCGTCATACAGGACCGTGACCAGGTCATCCTCCCTACTCCTCGTCGAAAACGAGGCCGCTCGATGGACATCGCCGACGTGAGGGCATCATCAGCCGGTGCGAAGATAGGGTGAAGATGTCATTCAGTCAACGTAAAGGGGGGCGGCCCCGAACTTTAATCATCCCGTGAAATTATGCTCAGATAGCGATCCTCGAGGCTTCTCATCGCCGCCCGCTCCGTCTCGGTGGCATCCTCGTGGCCGGCGAGATGAAGTGTTCCGTGGATCGCGAGACGCTGCACCTCCTCGTACAGCCCCACGCCGAACTCAGCCGCCTGCTCGCGGGCACGATCCACGCTGATGTAGATTTCCCCCTCTAACGGATCGTTTTCCAAGGGAAACGTGATTACGTCGGTATAGTAGTCATGCCCCAGATGTTCGCGATTCATGCCGAGGAGCTCCTCGTCGCTCACCAGAATCACCCGCACCTCCCCCCGCCGGATCTTCTCTCCGCGCAATGCCGCCGCCACGCCAGCTGCAACAGGCGCGCGGCGCAGGCGCGTGTTGGGATGCGCGTTGATAATCGTAATTGTATGCTTCATGCGGGAATCGGGCACGGACGGAACACGTCGGGGCCGCGCGATCGGAGCGGCCGCAGCCTATCGTGTCCAGCGATGCGTTACTGAAATGCGGAGTGCGGGAACCGCGGGCGTTGCGCTCAGAGAGCGGCCGGGAATAGCCGTTCGCCGAAGCCGGCAACGAATCAGGAGGGGATGTTCTCGGCAAGTGCAAGCTGCATTGCCGCCAGCAGTAGCGCCGGTTCGAGAGAGCTGAAGTCCGAGGCAAGCGTGGCACGATTCACATTCGCGAAGAGCGAGCACGTACCGGATGCACCAACAACGAGCCCCGAGATACGGTCCCCTTCCTCGGCAACGAAGATCACTTCATCCGGCTCCACCGGAACAAAGCGGGCAACATCGTGCAATTCGAAGTAGCCATGAACGGTATGTGCGGAGAGCACCAACGATTCGGCGCCAACGGGCGTCAGCGTGAGAACGATCGATGACGCGCCAGCGCCTCCGCCGATCGAGAGAATCGTCTCGGCGCCGTTCGCCTCACGACGCGCGCCCAGGATGCCCGCGATGGCATCGATGACATCAGGAGTAAGCTTCACTGCTCCAGCATTTGAGGGCTATGAACACGGACCAGGTGAGGATTCCCCGTCCGCATGTGAATGCACGTACCGTTCGATACGCGAGGAATATAGCCAAGGTGCCGCCCTCCGCAAAATTGTGCTGTTGCTCGTCGGGCTTGGGGCTTTGGTTTTGGAGCTTGGTTCTTGGGGCTCGGTTCTCGGAGCTTGGTTCTTGGAGCTTGGTTCTTGGGGCTTTGGTTTTGGGGCTTGGGGCTTGGAGCTTGGTTTCGGTACCGAGCGCCCTCTCTGTCACCGTGGAAGCATAGGTCGCTCCCTGCGGGGAGCTCGGGATCGTTGGAGACCGCGCTTCTACAGATAGGGCGGAACCTGGCAATCAATCCGCTGAGAGCCCGAAGAACCAAGACCTACAGCGAGGCACAGCCGAGCGTACCAACAACCATGACCTACAGCGACGCGCAGCCCAGCGTACCAACAACCATGACCTACAGCGAGGCACAGCCCAGCGTACCAACAACCAAGACCTACAGCGACGCGCAGCCCAGCGTACCAACAACCAAGACCTACAGTGAGGCGCAGCCGAGCGTCCTAACACTCGTACATGTCGGGCCGCCGATCGGCGAAGAGATCGTTGAATGCATTGAATGCCTTCCCGCGCGTTGCAACCGGATCAGCATCGGCAACGATCCCCCGGGCCTCCGTCGGATCGGCGATGGAGAGAATCGCGCCGTTCATCCCGGTGATCCGGCTCTCGCCGGTGAAGCGAAGGGTCTCGCCGTTGCTGGTCTCCTCACCCGCACGGTTGGCGGTAACCACAATAACCTTGTTCTCGATCGCGCGCATCGCCATCGCAGGCCCCCAGAGAGAGGCCGCGGCAACCAGATTCGATGGGTGCGCAATCACATCGGCCCCGCGCAGCGCAAGCGTGCGCGAGGATTCGGGGAAGCGCCAGTCGTAGCAGATCATCGCGCCGATGCGATACCCCGCCCACTCCACCACGAAGAATCCGCTGTCCCCGGGCTCGAACACCAGATGCTCCTTGTAGAACAGATGGGTCTTGCGATAGACACGGGCGCTTCCGTCGGGAAGGGCGATCAGCGCTGCGTTGAACAGACGGTCGCGCGCATCGCGTTCGGCGAAGCCACCCACAACAACGGTCTGATGTTCCGCAGCATAGCCGCGCATCCACGAACAGAATGCGCCGCGCTCCGGATCCTCCGCCAGCGGCAGCAGCTCCTCCCGATCGGTAAAGAAGTAGCCGGTGTTCGCCAGTTCCGGCAACACCAGGAGATCGGTGCGAACGGTACGGGTCAGTACATCGATCGTCGCAAGGTTGTCCCGGATGCCGGCGCGAACCGGTGAGTACTGTATCGCTGCCAGTGTAATCATGTTCGATAACGCTCGTCGTTGCTCATCACGAAACGAGGCGGGGATTGCCGCATTCGCTCCATTCCGCAAGGTAGCCCTTCGGACGGCAATCACAGCACGCCCGCCGGCACCACCGGAGAACGCCACCGTTCATATCGGAACGCGATACGCCACATCTCAACCAATGCTTTGACACACCTTCGATTTCCCGAAGCATCATTGGGCAAAGGGCACCCACGGCTCGGTAATTACAAAAATTTCATCGCTTGGTTTATGGAGACCACTGCCGGGCGGGCGTAGATTGCGCCCCCTTCGTTGAGCACCCCTGCCCGTGCGTCACCAAATATCGCAGGGCATAGGCGGCTCCCCTGCCGCCGAGTATGGCAAGGTCACGCGACACGACCTTCGCCAGGTTCAACCCCAGATGTACCGAGACTCGATGAAACGATCCGTCCTCAGATACACCGTGGCCGCGCTGTTGTCGATCGTAACGGCGGTGGTCCTCTTCCATGCGCTGGGCCGCACGCCCGCTCGCGCAAGCTCTCCGGCCGTACTGCCGCTCCCTCCTCTCGCGGTCATTGCAGATTCGCTCCGCAGCGTAAGCTCCGCCCTCGACAATCGTATCCGTCTCCTCCGTCATGAGGATGCGTCGCTCGGCGCCCGCATCGCCATGCCCGTTCTCAGCTCCGCCCTGAGCGCCAATGCCCGGCTCTTCGTGGAACCGAACGGCAACGAGCTGCCGGTAACGCCGCGCAGCGATGCGTTCGAGTTGAACAACAGGATCGAGCGGCAGCAGAGCTACATCGATGCTCTCAACACCGCCATCGAACGGCACCGCGAAATGCTGAACGCGCTCCCGACACTCACGCCGTGCAATGGAGTCTTCACGTCCGGCTTCGGCGTACGCGTGCATCCGATCAGCGGCGTGGAGAAGATGCATACCGGTGTGGACATCGCGGCGCCGCGGGGCCGGCCGATTCATGCCTCCGGTGACGGCGTGGTATCGTTCGCCGGCGTGCGCCACGGCTACGGCAACGTGGTGGAGATCGATCACGGCTACGGTTATCATACACTGTACGGCCATGCGTCCGCGCTGCTGGTGAACGTTGGGGACACCGTGCGCCGCGGCGACCCCATCGCTCTTGTCGGCTCCACCGGCGCATCCACCGGCCCCCACTGCCACTACGAGGTAATGGTGGACGACACACGGGTGGATCCCGCACCGTTCCTTCTCGTTGCCCCGGTTGCGGATCCCGAAACCCTGGCGCCTCAGCATGCAACATCGAATGCCGCGAAAGGCAGGCATGCGCACGGCAAGGGAACGTCTCGCAGCGGCCGGCACCATCGCCGGCGCTGACGTGCGCCGCGGCTTCGGGTGATGCGCCACCCGCACCGCACTTGCAAACGTTTACGCACGCGAAGTCCCCGTTGGATCTGCATCCGGCGGGGACGCGTTGTTTCATGGTACCCGGCCTCACGCCTTCGCCGCTCCGAATGCCTATATTGTGGCGCTACAGCGGGAGCGGCCCGCACGGCGTCCGCAGTCCGCATCATCCAATCCTCTCCTTCCTCTCGACAGCAGATAATGCAGAAGATTGCCCGCGCACTCCTGAGTGTATATGACAAGACCGGCGTTGTTGAATTTGCCCGCGAGCTTGCGGCGAACGGCGTGGAGCTGATCTCCACGGGCGGAACCGCGCGCACGCTGCGTGAGGCCGGCCTGGCTGTGGTGGATGTACGCGAGGTGACCGGCTCGCCGGAGATGATGGAGGGGCGCGTGAAGACGCTGCATCCGAAGATCCACGGCGGGCTGCTGGCGCTGCTGGACAACCCGGAGCACGTTGCGGCAATGCGGGAACATGGGATTGAATCGATCGATCTCGCGGTGATCAATCTCTACCCTTTCGAGTCCACGATGCGGAGCGAAGGTGCCACGCATGAAGAGATTGTGGAGCAGATCGATATCGGCGGCCCGGCAATGGTGCGCGCCGCCGCAAAGAACTACCGTTTCACAGCGGTGCTCACCAGCCCGCAACAGTACGACGGCGTGCTTGCCGAACTCCGTTCCAGCGGCATGACGCTTGGCGACGCCTCGCGCCTGAACCTGGCTGCGGCGGCGTTCGCGCACACGGCCGCGTACGATCGCATTGTTGCCGACTACTTCGCTGCAAAGGTGGCGGCAGCCGCGGATAGCGGCAAGGACCATCCCGCCTCACCCTTCGGCAGAGAACTCTCGATAGGCCTGCCGCTGGATCAGGCGCTGCGCTACGGCGAGAACCCGCATCAGCAGGCTGCGCTCTACGGCAGTTTCACCGATATCTTCCGGCAGCTTCACGGCAAGGAACTGAGCTACAACAACATCGTGGATATCGACGCCGCCGCGAAGCTCGTTCTGGAATTCGAGGAACCGACGGTGGTGATCGTCAAGCATACCAACCCCTGCGGCGTTGGAAGCGCCGCAACGCTGGCCGATGCGTGGCACAAGGCGTTTGCCACGGACGTCAAGTCCCCGTACGGCGGAATCGTTGCCGTGAACCGCCCGCTGGATCTGAAGGCGGCCGGGATCATCAACGAGATCTTCACGGAGGTCGTGATCGCGCCGTCGTTCCCGGAGGAGACACTGGAACTGCTCCGCCGCAAGCGCGACCGGAGGCTGATCGTTGCGAACTACGAGGCGCTGCGCGCATCGTTCGGCACGGAGGTGAAGTCCATTGCGGGCGGCGTGCTGGCGCAGACCTCCGATGCGGCCATCATCGATGAAGGCACGCTGCGCGTTGCCACCAGACGCAAACCGACGGAGCAGGAGATGCGCGCGCTGATGTTCGCATGGCGCGTGGCGAAGCATGTGAAATCCAACGCCATCGTGTATGCATTGGAGGACCGAACACTGGGCATCGGCGCCGGGCAGATGTCGCGTGTGGACTCGGCCGCTACCGCTGCACGCAAGGCAGCACTGGCCGGGCTGGATCTGGCAGGCTGCGCCGTTGCTTCGGACGCGTTCTTCCCCTTTGCCGATGGCCTGCTGGAAGCCGTAGAGGCCGGCGCAACGCTGGTGATTCAACCGGGGGGCTCCATTCGCGATCAGGATGTGATCGATGCTGCGGACGCGAACGATATTGCGATGGTCATGACCGGAATGCGCCATTTCCGCCACTGATGCCGGATGCATCCATCCAATCCGGAATTGGAATCCGAAATTCCGGCAGTTCGGAAATTCGCATCCGTCATTCCAGTCAAAAAAATACTCCGCCGCATATGACGGCGTGCCCTGGAACCGAAACCACATGCGGCACCGCCGAACCGGCCGCTCGCTGCATCGCCTGCACGGCACAGACAGGGCCACGCCGGCACCATCATCACCGCAGACCAGGCTCCGGTAGACGGAGAGTTCTTCGAGCAGAAAGCATGAACGGCGGCGCGCGCGCGGCGCGTGCGCACATTACGAGCAGAAACTCCCTCGCGATAAAACATTTTCCGAAGATCGTGAGATAGTATGAGCACCTTGCCGATCCATTTCGGCAGCAGCGATCCGGCCATACCGTTGAAAAATTGGGCAATAATTGACTTGGCGCACCTGTATACTTTCCCGAAAATCAGCCGAAATTCGCCCCGAATTCTTGAAGAAATCGAACCCTATACGAAATAAATCTGGATTGACAAAGAGAAATCCGTTGGAATTTCGGCTGCATTATCGTACCTTTGCACATGGAAAATCGCAATGAGAATACCCCGCTGACCCTGCAAAAAGCAGTCGAGTATTTCAGTGATTCAGATCGTGCACTTGAGTACATGATCACGATGCGGTGGCCTGACGGGGTAACATGCTATCATTGCGGCGGCAAGTCGCACGTATTTATCAGCACACGGAAAATCTGGCGTTGCAAGTCATGCCGGAAGCAATTCAGCTTGAAGCGCGGAACGATTATGGAGTGCAGTCCGTTGTCATTCGACAAGTGGGTAATCACCTTCTGGGCGCTCGCTAATTGCAAGAACGGGATTTCGAGCTATGAACTCGCACGTGCTATCGGAGTCTGCCAGAAGACGGCGTGGTTTCTCCTGCACCGCACGCGGCACATCATGGCAACGCAAGATTTCGATGTGAAGCTGGACGGTGTGACCGAAGCCGACGAGCATTATCACGGCGGTCTTGAAGCCAACAAGCACGAGAGCCGCAAGAACAAGGCCGGTCGCGGTGGTGTGGGCAAGGTGATCGTTGTCGGCGTCATGAAGCGCGGCGGCGAAGTACGGGTGAAGATCGTACCCGACACGAGCAAGGCGACGATACACGAGTTCATCAGAGAGAACGTGCAGGAAGGTTCCGAAATCTACACGGACGAACATGCCAGCTATCGGGGCCTTGAAGAGAAGTACATTCACGACTCTGTGAATCACTCAGCACACGAGTACGTACGGAACCAGTTCATCCATTGCAACGGCATGGAAAACTTCTGGTCGCTGATGGCCCGTATCTTCTCCGGCACCTATATCTCATGCGATGCTCCCCACCTGCATCGTTATCTTGCCGAACAAGTGATGCGGTTCGACTTCCGCAAGTCAACGGACGCCGATCGATTCGAGCATGTGGTTTCCAGAGTCGCGAACCAGCGTCTGACGTTCAAGGCGCTGCTCGCAGAGAACAAGGCAGGGGTGTGAGATGGCGAAGAAGAAGCCGAACACTGGAGAGCCGGAAGACCCGGACTTTGAGGAGTCGTTGCGGCGTATGGTGAAGGTGGGAACGGCGATACTGAACCCGTCCCCGGGTAAGCCGGTGCTTCACAAGAAGAAGCCACCAGAGCAGCCCAAGACGGAACCCGCGAAGAAGATCGGGGCGAAGGGACGGAAGCGGGTGAAGTGAGCCGGATGCAGTTTGGTCTTTGGCAATCAAAGCACTATCTTTGGGACAATTGAAAGGGCAACCCGTAGTCTCATGCAGAGCCTACGGGTTGCCCAATTTCGTTAAGAGCTATTCGCATGAGACTACGGGGAATGCCATTATCGCGGATGATTATCGGCATGATCATGCGGAACGCTGAATACAATACGGCATTGGTCGATGAACTGATATGCGGATCCATCGGGAGTATTCTTGACGACTTCGGCAGATGCGCGGTCATCGTCGCCGAAGCTCAGAGGATCATTGACGGCCTGAGATTGCGGGCTTCTGATTCCGCCAACAATCCCGAAGATCGGTGATATTCTTATATCTGTTGTTGACTCCTCCGAAGTATTTTTCATAGGTTTCTATCGTTCTCGGAAGCAGCTCCACATAGTCCTCCTTGTACACGTCTTCCGGAATTGTCCCACGCAGGAAGCAGGCGCAAAGTCGATCCATCGCATTCAAGTAGCTGTGAACCGCACCATCCAGATCAGCTTGGTATGCATCGACCTGCGCTTTGGTGGGCGTGCCTTGAATAGTGCCAAGGGTTCTCCTGATTTCATCAATGCGGCGCATCCTATCGCCGATGATGTCTTCAAGTTGTAAGACCGTTGCCAATGTAGATATGGAGTTTGCTTTCTCTGATTCGCTGTTAGCCTTCGCCGCCTTTACTAACTGCTTCTGGGCAAATACGATGGCCATCACCGCACCGCCGAATCCGAGAGATGAAATAATAAGGCTGAGTACTTCATACTGACTCATCTTTTTCACGCCTCCATTGGTCAATGATACGTTGGGCGTCGGTATAATTCTGATCAGTCCTTCCATGGTATTGGCTATACCATATGCGACGAACCAATATCAGTATCAGAACCAACGCAAAGACAAGGGAGATGCCCTTGAGTATATCAATTAGGCTCATTTCTTTACATCCCTCCATCGGTCAATGATAGCTTGCGCCTCTATGAAGTTCGCATCGGTCTGGCCGTGGTATTGTTCCTTGATGGCAATTAGAAGATCGCCCCAGAGTTCTACTAGTGCTGCACCTTTCCAATCCCTTGCTTCCAGATCATGCTTTGCCTCGTTGAGGATCTCGGCGACCTTGGCGGCGGTGCTTGCACTCTTGACTGTTATAGCGAGTGCCTTCAGATATTTGTCACGTTGTTCGTCTGCCATATACACCTCTGTGATAGGAATAGAACTTGTAGAGGGGTGAGCCCCGAACATACCCCAATCTCCCAGAAACACAAAGCCCCGCCCGGACTGCTCCGAACGGGGCTCACATCATCTTCCGCCGTCCCTACTCCGCTTCGTTGTCCCGTTGTGCATCCATCTCCGTAAGCCGGTCAAGATCGCCCACACAGACAAGGGCCATCGCAGGCTCACGCAGCCGGGTGATAACGATTCGTTCCCCACGCTGCACGCGGGCAATCAGGCCGATGTAGTCGAACACGAGTTCGCGAACGGTTGCTGTTGCTATCATGGCGTGCCCCCTTCCAAGTCAACGGCAACACCCTCAAGGTCGGCCATCACGGCCCGTAGTTCATCATTCGCCAGATCGAGCGCAAGGGCTCTGCGTTCAATGTGGGAACTGTGGGTGATGGAATCGATGGAAAGGGCATCGCTCACCGCATCGAGAACGCCACAGACGCGGCGGATACGGTCTTCAGGGGGCAGGGTGAAGGTTGGCAGTCTCTCAGGTTCTGGCGGCTCACTGTGGGGCTCTGGAACGGGCTCAGGGCCGGGTTTGTTGGAGGAGTTGTTCATAGTGCTTTGACAAGAGGAAGCCCAACCACTGTCGCGTGCACTAGGTACGCCCCGGGCCTCACGGGTACCGGGATGGTTGGGCTGCTTGGATTGCTCCTAGTGCTACGACATGCTGAAGATGCCGTGTGCCGGGGAGTGATCCAAGGAATCAAACCGCAAGTATACAACAAAGTTCGGCCGGGTGTCGCAAGTCAATTAATGCCAAAAATTGCACCACACATTCCATCATTCTGCGACGTCCCGCATCGCAGCAATATCATGTTGAAGAATTTCTTATTTCCGTAGTGATTCCTGCACTACTATATGCTATGTTTGAATTCCGTGAGCGATACGTGCTCCTCACCCGACCTCACGCCACACAACCGCGATAATACTGATACGGCATCCCGAACAACGGCGGATGCGGTTGTTCGTCATGCCCTGAACAAGCGGCCGATTGCGGCGGGAAGCGCCGATCCCGAAATATGTGCGCGGAGGGAAGGCTGCAGCGTACGCGGGATCACCGCAGTCACAGACAGACATCTGGCACTGCCTGACAGAAATTGCGCATGCGCACGTTGAATCGGCCGCGCGCCGTGTCGCAATCCGATCAATATTCCGCCGCCGCCCCATTCGAATGCGCAACTGTGTGTTGTGTGACAATTGATGTTTGGAGAGAGCTTCGCCTCAATGCTTCTAGCAAAATCCCTCTTCTCTCCGTTGATAGATGAGCGACATCATCCGGGCGTATCCCGGAAACAGCCGGTAATGAACAGGACATTGTCGTTGGCGGTGTCAGAGGGGAAGGACGCTCTTCCTTTCATCCAGGGATGAGAGAACCGAACCGATCCGTCACTCACCGCCCGCACGGCGGCACGCGAGAGACGGCAGGGGGCTCGGCCTTACCAGTGGTCTCTTCATCATGTTTCCGAACCCACATATATGGCACATCATGACTTCAATTGCGATGCCGCAGGGCCGTTCTATCAATCCGATCTTCATCTCCACGTATCCGCCAATGCGGTGTGGTATCGCAACCTTCACGCATGCCCTGGTACAGGCAGTCGGCGCGCAGACCGGAATGGATGCCATCGCCGTGGCGGCAATCGGAGACGAGAAGAGCCGCCGCCATTTCCCCCCCGAGGTAATTCGGACCTGCGCTCGCGACAACCGGTCGTGTTATGGTGAGCTGGCCTCGTTCATCAACGGCGCACCGTACGATGTAGTCTGCCTTCAGCACGAGTTCGGGATCTTCGGCGGCGACGAGGGCTCCTACATTCTGGATACTCTGCGGGCATTGCACAAACCGGTTGTTGCAACGCTTCATACGATACTGGCCGATCCGGCACCGCACTATCATCGGCGCATGCGCGAGGTGATCGATGCGTGCAACGCCGTGGTGGTGCTCACCCCGCATGCAACCCGCATTCTGGCGGATGTGTACGACGTGAAGCAGGAGAAAATTCGATTGATTCCGCACGGCATCCCCGAGGTCTCCTTCGAGGACCCGGAGCCGTTTGCGCGCAAGATCGGGGCCGAGGGTCGACTGATCATCATGACGTTCGGACTGATAGGCCCCAGCAAGGGAATCGAGGAGATGATAGAGGCGATGCCGGCCGTGGTGCAGCGCCATCCGGAGGCGCTTTACATGATCGTGGGCGAAACGCATCCGGCGATCGTGGCGTCGCAGGGACAGGCCTATCGCAATGCGCTCATAGAGAAGGTGGCGAAGCTGGGACTCTCCAATCATGTCGTCTTCCAAAATCGCTTTCTCTCGGACTCCGAACTGCACAGGTATCTGAATGCCTGCACGATCTACGTAACTCCGTATCCGAACAGGGATCAGATCTCCAGCGGAACGCTTACCTACGCAGCAGGCATGGGGAAGGCCGTTGTCTCCACTCCCTACTGGCACGCACAGGACCTGCTCGCCAACGGGCGCGGCGCGTTCGCCGAATTCAGGTCGCCGGCGTCGTTCGCCGCAGCGATCAACGACCTGATAGAGAACACGGAGAAACGTGAAGAGATGCGGCGTCGCGCGTTTCAGTACGGTCGTCGCATGCGGTGGTCCAATGTGGCACGCAACTATCTGGAGTTGTTCGCGGAGGTATACGCCGAACAATCTCCGATGAACGTTTTGATGGCATCGCTTCACAGCTCGATTATCGTCGGGTCGTTGAGCGACCGGGCGCCGCGGCTGGGAAGCGGCCATCATTGATCGAAGGAGGAACAACATGCGTATCGCAATGCTCGCCCCGATTGCGTGGCGTACCCCTCCGCGGCACTATGGCCCGTGGGAACGTGTGACATCGCTGCTCACGGAGGCCCTGGTTGCCCGCGGGATCGATGTGACGCTCTTCGCAACCGCCGACTCCCGTACCAACGGACATCTGCGCGCGGTGGCGCCGGCCGGCTACGAGGAAGATCGCTCGCTTCCGGCGAAGGTGTGGGAGTGCCTGCATATCTCCGAGGTGTTCGAACATGCGGGTGACTTCGATCTGATCCACAATCAGTTCGACTTCCTGCCGCTGGCCTGGAGCCATCTGGTGGCCACACCGGTGCTGACAACGATCCACGGCTTCTCCTCGCCGGACATACTCCCGGTCTATCGCAAGTACAACGGCACCACCTACTATGTGGCGATCAGCGATGCGGACCGCGATCCCGACCTGGACTACGTGGCGACGATCCACCACGGCATCGACGTGGAGAACTTCCGGTTCGTTCCGCAGCCGGATGCCGACGGGCATCTTCTCTTCTTCGGCCGCATTCATCCGGACAAGGGAACACACCGGGCAATCGAGATCGCACGTGCCTGCAACCGTAAGCTGGTGATTGCCGGAATCGTGCAGGACGAGACGTACTTCCACGACATGGTGAAGCCGCACATCGATGAGAAGAAGGTGCAGTTCGTTGGAAGCGCCGGTCCCGGTGTGCGGAACGCGCTCCTTGGCGGCGCAGCGGCGCTGTTGCACCCGATCAGTTTCAGCGAACCGTTCGGACTTTCGATTGTGGAGGCGATGGCGTGCGGCACCCCGGCGATCGCATTCAATCGCGGCAGCATGCCGGAGCTGATCGATTCCGGACGCACGGGATTTCTGGTATCGGACGTCGAGGAAGCCGCGGAGGCGGTGCGGAAGATCGAGACGATCGATCGCCGCACCTGCCGTGAGGAGGTGCGGAAGCGTTTCAGCGTGGAGAGGATGGCCGGTGACTATATCGCCGCATACGAGTGGATCCTGACCACGCACAATCCGCGAGCCACGATGCATCCGGCGGGCGATCATCGGACGAGACTACTGATGGAGGGATCGTGGTGAACAGACCAGTCATCTCGCGTTATGCCGGCAATCCCATTCTCACCCCCGGGGACGTTCCCTACCCCGTTGTTACCGTGCACAACGCCGGGATGGTGAAGCATCACGGACGCTACATGATGCTGTTCCGTTCGCACCGTCACAACGGGCGCTCGGTGATCGGCCTTGCCGAGAGCGACGATGGCTACCGCTTCACCGCACGACCCGAACCGTTCATGGTGCCCGCGGCCGATGGGATCTTCGCGAAGTACGAGGAATACGGCGTGGAGGATCCCAGGATATGTGCCATCGACGGAACATATCTCATCACCTACAGCGCATACTCGCGCCACGGTGTGCGCGTGGCGCTTGCCTCCACGGACGACTTCGAGCATGTGAAGCGCATCTCCGTGATCACGCAGGCGGACTATCGCAACGTGGTGATCTTTCCCGAACGCTTCGGCGGGCGCTATGCGCGTCTGGACCGTCCGCATTCCGAGATCGCGCCGTGGTCCATCTGGATCAGCTACTCGCCCGATCTGATTCACTGGGGGGATTCGCAGGTGGTGATGAGCCGCGAACAGTATCACTGGGACGAGATGAAGATCGGGCCCGGCGCCACACCGATCCGGACCGGCGCCGGATGGCTGCACATCTACCATGGCGTGTTCCAGACCATGGCCGGTGCGGTGTACCGTCTCGGTGTTGCGCTGCACGATCTGAACGATCCCGCGAAGATACTCGGGGTGGCAGACGACTGGATTCTGCAGCCCGATGACCCGTGGGAGATAACCGGATACGTGCCGAATGTTGTCTTCACGTGCGGGGCGATTCACGAGATCGATGATACGTTGAAGCTGTACTGGGGTGGTGCCGACAGCGTGATGTGTGTTGGTACGGCGAATATCGACGATCTCGTGAATCTCTGCCTGGAGCACCCGCGCGCTCCGATGTAGGTTCAGCGCCGGATTGCGCGGACCGCCGGGGCTGTTTGCGCTGGTGCGATTGGCAGTTCACATATCGATCAACGTTCAATGGACCACACTCCGATCATCGAGAACGCCGGCCAGGAGCTTGCCTCACCAACCCCGGCCACGCAGCCGCTGAAGCGGCGCACGGAGCGCTTTGCCCCGCAGCACACCCGCATCCTGACGAAGTTCTTCTCGCCCGGGGGACAGTCCCGGATGAAGGACGTGATCGAGCGCATTCTCGAGCTCAGCCAGGAGGATGTGGTACGCGAACTGGACATGGTCTTCACCGATTTCGCACACCGCCACCGGCGGTTCACGGAGTCGCTGCTGCGGCATTACCGGCAGGTATCGGGATTGATTCCGCACGGTACGGAGGTGTCTCGCGAGCGGGAGCTGCTGATCGGCTCCTACTTCACGCACGAATATTCGGTGAGCGCCGCGGCGATGTTCAACCCATCCATCGTGCCGCACTTCGATCAGACCGGGCTTCCGCCCGGCGCCATGCGCTTCATCATGAGTTTCCGCGCAACGGGCGAGGGGCATATCTCCTCTGTGGAATTCCGCAGCGGCATGATCGATGCCGCGGGCGATCTGCACTTCGATCCGGCGAGCTCCTTCATCGAGATGTCCGAAGTGATGATCGACGAGTCGTTCGACAAGCGGTTGTTCGGCCTGAAGCTGCGCGAGATCGGCACCGATCACGAACTGTATGCGACCGTTCTGGAGAAGCTGAACGATGAGTTCACGCTGCCGCAATTGGAGGAGGCCATCCGATCCATCCATCGTCCGCGCAGGCGTATGAATGCCGGCCAGCGCGAGGCGATCGAGGCGGTACTCTGGCTGGCGGCATCCAACTACACGGTCACCTTCCCCGCAGAACACGACATCTCCGAGCGCGTGCTCTTCCCCATCTCCGAAAGCGAGAGCCGCGGAATCGAGGATGCACGGTTCGTACGTTTCGTGGACGATGACGGCACCGTCACCTACTATGCAACGTACACGGCATACAACGGTGTCCGCATTCTTCCGCAGTTGATTCAGACAACGGACTTCGTCACGTTCAAGCTTCTGACGCTGAACGGCGGCGCCGTCCAGAACAAGGGTATGGCGCTCTTCCCGCGGCGCATCAACGGCAAGTATGCGATGCTCGGGCGCCAGGATGGCGAGAACCTCTACATAATGTTCTCCGACCACATCCACTTCTGGTACGATCGCACGCTGCTGGCCAGGCCCCACCGGCCGTGGGAGTTCATTCAGATCGGCAACAACGGCTCGCCGTTGGAGACCGAGGCCGGCTGGCTGGTGCTGACGCACGGCGTCGGCCCGATGCGCAAGTACAGCATGGCCTGCATGCTGCTGGACCTCGACGATCCCACGAAGGTCATCGGCCGGATGAACAACCCGCTTCTGGCGCCCAACACGGAGGAGCGGGACGGCTACGTTCCGAATGTGGTGTACACGTGCGGCGCCATGCTCCACAACGACGTTCTGGTAATCCCGTACTCCATGTCGGACTACTTCTCGGGCATCGCAACGATTCCACTGGCGGATCTGCTGAATGAGCTTACGCGATAACGTTCCGCCGCAGACAGGGCGCACCGGTAGCCGGGCGATCTTCTCCGCGACAACAGCCATGGCGGATCAATCATGAACCCATCAACTGAAGAATCGAAACTGCTGGACGGCCTGATGGCGGAACTCCCTCCTCTCACCATCCGGCATCTTCGCAGGATGACGGACAGCACCGGCATGCTGCAGCACGCACGCTTCGGCGTTCCTGATCGCGAGCACGGCTACTGCGTGGACGACAACGCGCGGGCGCTCGTGGTGGCATGCTGGGGACGTGAACTGACGGGGAGCCCGACGTTCAATCCGTTGATCGGCATCTATCTCGCCTTCCTCAACCATGCATTCGTCAACGCAACAGGCCGGTTCCGGAATTTCATGACGTATGAACGAACGTGGCCGGAGAGCGCAGGCAGCGAGGAATCGCATGGACGTGCCATCTGGGGCCTCGGCATTGCATCCGTATCGGCTGCAACCCGCGGCGAACGGGCACTTGCCGAACGGCTGGTGCATGAGGGAACGAAGGAAGTGGAACGGTTCACATCGCTGCGCGCCTGGGCCTTCGCGCTTCTCGGCCTGGATGCATATCTCGAGGGCCATCCGGAGGAACGGCATCTCGAGGTTGCGCTGAGCACACTATCCAATATGCTCCATCAACGGTTCACGATGGTCCGGACGAACGACTGGCCATGGTGTGAAGAGTATCTGACCTACGACAACGCCGTCATACCGAGGGCCCTTCTCGCAGGCGCCCGCCGTCTGAACGATGACGCCATGAAGCAGACCGCGCTGCGCTCGCTCGGATGGCTGATCGATGTGCAGACCGACCCGGGCGGGCACCTGACGCTCATCGGCAACAACGGCTGGATGTGGCACGGGCGCGAGGACGAACGCGCGCGGTTCGACCAGCAGCCCCTGGACGCAGCCACCATCGCGCTTGCCTGCACGGACGCCTATCTCTGCACGCGGGAGACCGGCTGGATCGAACGCATGATCCGTGCCGTGAAATGGTTCACCGGACGCAACGACGTCGGCGAGGTATTGTACGATCGCGAATCGGGCGGCGGCTACGATGGCCTTCACTCCACCGGCGTCAACGTAAACCTTGGCGCGGAGTCCACACTGGCCTGGCTGATGACACGCATTCGCGCGGAGATGCTTGCGCGCACGGTACGGGGCGACGGCATGAGCGCTGCGAGTGTACGAAGTGAACGTCGCGAACCGGCGACCGGCGGCACCGGCAATCATCGCTCTCGGTGAAGCAGACGCTGAAACTGCCGGAGCGTACGGGTGTTGGCGACGTTTGCGGCCGTTGCCCACGCCCGGCGCGCCTGCTCCACACCCCAGCGCATGTACCTGAGGTTGGCGATGGAATGGGCATCGGTGGAGATGGTGATGGTTGCTCCCCTTTCGATTGCGGCCCGGCACGATACATCGTCCAGGTCCAGCCGCTCCGGCTGTGAGTCCACCTCCAGCATCACGCCGTGATCGGTGGCGGCACCCACCACCTCGTCGAAGTCGAACTCCGCACCACGGCGCCTGCCGATCAACCGCCCGGTGGGATGGGCGAAGATGTCCACGGACGGATGCCGAAGCGCACGTACGATGCGCCGGGTCTGTTCGCGGGGTGAGAGGTCGAAGTGCGAATGTATGGCAACCAGCACCACGTCCAGCGCCTGCAACGTTCCATCGTCCAGATCCAGCGTGCCGTCCGCAAGGATATCCACCTCAGCTCCCTTCAGCACCTGCATCTTCTTCAGGCCGACATTCAAGGTATCGATGCGCTTCATCTGCCGAAGGAACCCTTTGCGATCCAGCCCGCCGGCTACGCGTATCGACGGCGTATGATCGGTGACCGCAAGGTAGGAGTAGCCGAGCTCACGGGCGGCCTCGGCCATCTCCCGGAGCGAATCCCTGCCGTCGCTGTCGGTTGTGTGGCATTGCAGATCGCCGCGGATGTCGTCCAGCTCAACGAGAACGGGAAGCCGGTGCTCGCGCGCGGCCTCGATCTCGCCGCGATCCTCACGCAGCTCCACCGGAATCAGAGGCAGCCCCACCGATTTGAATACCTCCTCCTCCGTCCGGCCTGCAATCCGGCGCTGGCCGCGAAACACCCCGTACTCGTTGATCTTCAGGCCGCGAGCCTGCCCCATCTTCCGCATGGCGATGTTGTGCGCCTTGGAGCCGGTGAAGTAGTGGAGCGCGGCACCAAAGCTCTCCTCGGCTACCACACGCAGGTCCACCTGAAGACCGGAGCGGAGACGCACGGAGGCCCGCGTGGATCCGTGCGCCAGCACCTCCTCCACGTCGGGATAGGACACGAGGCGATCCACCACTGCAACGCCGTCCCCACAGGCAACAAGAATATCCAGGTCGCCGATGGACTCGCGGCATCGCCTGAAGCTTCCGGCAATCTCCGCCTGGGTCACCCCGGGAACCGCACGCAGATGGTCCAGCAGCAGTTCGCCGTACTGCGCCGCTACAGGGCGGAGCAGCCGGTGCTCTTCATCCCGGTGTTCTGCGAGCGCCTCGAGAATCTTCTTCTCCAGTCGTTCGCCGAATTCCGGAAGGTCGCGCAGGCGCCTTTCCTTCGCCGCCCGTTCCAGCTCCGCGAGCGAGGTGATATGCAGCCGCTCCAGCAGCGCACGCGCACGCCTGGGTCCGATGCCGGGAACGTCCATCAGCATCGCCGCGCCGCGCGGCACTTCCTTCGCAAGCTCCTCCAGCACGTGCAGGCTTCCGGTGCGCGCAATCTCCAGAATCTTGCCGGCGAGATCGGGACCGATTCCCGGAATCGCATCCAGTTGGGCGAGGGTGTTCGCATCGTCCGGAATAACCGGGCGTGCAAGATCCTCCACCGAACGTGCGGCATTGCGGTAGGCGCGCACTCGGAACGGATTCGCGTTTTGAATTTCCAGCAGATCGGCTGCCTCGCGGAGCAGCCTCGCTATTTCTGCATTTGCAATCGGCATCCCGTTTTTGGAAATGGCTGGTTTCAAATGGCCGCCGCCGTGTGCCGGCGATCGTGTCCGCGCGTCACGGGCATTTGAATATACCGACGGACCGCTCTGCGCGGAGCCATGCAATCTGCTCCGATGGAATCCTCCCACTCCCGGATCATCCTTCCTCCGCTCCTCACTAACAGAACGCGCGCCACAAACGTTTGGTCAGCGAGGCCCGCACCACTTGTTCGCAACATCGATACGACGATTGTGGACATGTCGCGGCTCTCGCCCGTCATCCCCCACCGACTCGATCCCAGCCCCCCACGCTGCCGGTGCGCAGCTGCAGGCGCACGTTGATGCGCCGCGCAGATCACAACCTCACGTTCGCCCGTCGACAGCATTCAGGACGAATGGATGCGAGTGATATCCACCGGTCCCAACGGCCCTCGAGGTCGCACGCTGCCGACGTGCGGCGGCAGTGGCGATGCAGTCACCGGGGATTGGGTGGTGTGGACGGATACACATTTCGCGACTCATCGCAATGGCGGCCGAAGGCGCATCATGCATGCGGTGAGCCCGACTGTCGACGAGCGGTGGCCCTGCGCCTGCCGAAATTCCGTGGCCTGCACGGAATAATTCCCCCCAGAAAGCAGTCCCTCCATCGTCGATCTTCCTTTCACTTCTCAATGAAGGACCCGACATGAATGTGCAGGAAATCATGATTCGTGATGTTGCGACATGCAACCCGACAACGAACCTTGCGGAAGCTGCATCGCTGATGTGGCGATATGACTGCGGACTGCTTCCGGTTGTGGATTCAGACAACCGGGTGCTCGGCACGATAACCGATCGGGATATCTGTATCGCCGCCGGCACACGCAATGTGGCCCCCTCCGAAATCAAGGTGGGTGAGGTGGTGTCCCACGATGCGCATTGCTGCGAACCGGATGACGACTTGAACAATGCCCTGGAGGAAATGCGCCGCGAGCGCGTACGTCGCCTCCCGGTCACGGACGATGATGGTCACCTGATTGGAATTCTCTCGCTGACCGATGTCATCAGACATGCCTCCGAAACAAAACGCGGCCAGCAACCGGCGATAACGTATGCGGGTGCCGTGGATACGCTGAAGACAATCACCACCCGCATGCCACGGGCGGAAGTTGGCGACGCGAACAACAACGGAATGAACGGCAACAGGCATCCCGCCGGCCTCAACAATGAAACCGTCGGCCGTCGCGATTTCGACGAGTGACCCCGACGGCAGAGCGGACGCGCCACAGTCGGCGGAGGTCCCCGCCTCCGCCGGCCTCCGCAACTGCGGGTTGGAATATTCGATTTCGAACGCACGCGGAAGGTCACGGCAAACGCGCGGGCAGCCGCTCCGTGCGTCCCCCTCCACTCTTCGCCTGCGGCGCACGATGGCGCCGTCCAGCGAAGCAGCTTACCGCCACAGGTGTTCGCACTCGACGCACCGGAAGACTATCGACGGGAACGGAAGCGGGCTCCGTTACTGCCGTGGCACCGGACAGCCGATCAGGAATGTCCCCGGTTTCGGAGAAACGCCCGGCTCATGGAACCTCGGCCCTGCCGGCAGCGATGGGTCGTGCGCCAATGCTCCCTGCAGCCTTACAGTATCGATCGCGGCGCATGGCTTCGATCGCCTTTTGATAACCGGTCGCGAATATCTCCCGAACCTGCTCGCCCAATCCGCCGGTGCGACCGCGTTCGATCAACATTCGCAACGACCGCGCGCGCCGCCCCCATCTCCCGGCAATACTTCAAGACCCGGGATGTCGGGAAGCACACCGAAATAGGCCAGGCCCTCCAGCACACCATCCGCCATCGAGCGCCCGGCGACGTAACGGTGGAGGCTCACAGTGGCTTCGAACAGCTCCGGCTGCGCGTTGGACACTACGATGCCGCGCACGCCGGGCAATCGGAACATTGCGGTGTCGTTGCCGGTATCGCCGGCAACGAGAACCTTGTCCAGCGGAATATCCAGCCGGTTACAGAGCCACCGGAGAGCATTTCCCTTGGTGGCGCGTCGAGGGACGACATCGAGATCGCGTGAGCTGGAATAGACGATTCCGGCGTCGATCCCGGCGGCGCGCAGCTTGCGCTCGATCTCCTCGATCACCGCGGACGTGGCATGAGCCAGATACCAGCTCGACTTGTAGCGGTGGTGGAATCGATCCGGCTGGCGCTCAATTCCATCCGTACTCGAGAGTATCGAGTTCACAATGCACTCATCCCATCCAACCTCGAGCGCCACGTTGAAGTCCTCCAGCACTGCATTGCCGCGTACCTCGTGAATCTGTGTGCCGACTCCTCCGATGATGTAATCAGGAGCGGGAAGCGGCGACTCGGAGAGCAGCGCGAGAATGTCATCGAGCAGGCGCCCGGAGCTGTAGCAGAGAACCGGCCGCTGCCGCTCATGAACACTCTCCCACAGCTGCTTGAATCGTGCGGTCGATTCATGATTTCCGATGAGGGTGCCGTCGAGATCGGAACAGAAGAGCCGCGTCTGTGCATGCATCACGGTCGCCGACCTCCCGAACGGCCGGCGTGAAGCGACGCTGGAGAATGTGCCGGCCGGAGATTCATCCGGAGATGCCCCACGGTTCCGCCCAGTCATCCTCTCCATCGGTCAGTGACGCCATGGACGATATCCCCTGTCCGACTGCACTGAGGAACTGCTGCGCAATGCCGGTCCATGTAAACAGCTCACGCGTGCGGCTGGCGCTCATCCGGGACATTCTGGCGCGGAGCCGTGTATACCGGAGCGGCTTCAACATCGTGATCCCAAGGTCCTCGGCATCGAACGGGTCCGCGAAAAGCGCATGGCGTCCGTACGTCAACGCCTGCCACAGCCCCCCGTGCATCGTCACCACGGTGGGCGTCCCGCATGCCATCGCCTCGATCGCGGTCATACCGACGGGCTCGTATCTGCTGGAGAGGACGAACAGGTCGGCGGCACGATAGTAGTCGGCGAGATCCTCATCAGGGATGAATCCGGCAATGTGAATCCTGTCGGCGATGCCAAGCGAGTTGGCCAGCACCCGAAGCTCCTCGAGCATCCGCTCTTCCTGCGGCGTTGTCTCGGTTCCACCAACAGCCAGATAGAGAACCGCGTCGTCCACACGCGCAGCAGCAACGGCGAATGCCCTGACAAGGAGATCGTACCCCTTGTTGAGAGCGAGACGTCCAAGTGCGAGGATGACGGTTCCCGAGAACCCGAGACGAGCGCGAATGACATCGCGCATCGGCTCGCCGACCGGATAGAAGCGGGTGTCGTCGTACCCTGGAGGAATGATAGCGATCCGTTCGACCGGTATCGCGTAGTCCTCCCTCAACATATCGACCTGGGCCGGCGTTGTGGCGATGACGAGGCTGCTCGATTGGTAGATCGACCGTTCATGCTCTATACGCTCGCTGAAATTGTACTTCTGCTCGAACGATGACTGCGACTCAGGAAAATCCTGCTCCATCTGGCGGAGCTTCCAGATACCGAGCGAGTGGGGCGTGTGAACGTGCGGCACGCCGAGAACACTCGCTAACTGCTCGCCTGCGACGCCGGCGTCCCAGTAGTGACTGTTGATGAACTCATAGACAATTCCGTGATCCTCAATGTAGGAGAGCGCATTACCAACCCACTCCGGTGTTTCGCGATGGAGATATTCCTTGGGGATGAACTCCGAGGAACCGCATGGAACGCGAATGATCTGCACGTTATCCGCAACGTACTCCAATGCTTCCTGCTGCTCGAACCGGCGTGTCCAGATATCGACGGCATATCCGAACTGTGCCAGCTTGCGTGAGAGTTCCAACACGTAGGCAACCTGTCCCCCAGTGTCGGCCGCGCCGAACGGTGGCGTTGCCGCAACATAGCCGTGCGTGCTGATCATCGCGATCCTCGGAAGATCGATCTGCGTTGTGGTTGGGGTGGTCATACACTCCTCCTTGTGCTGTTGAGTGATGGCGTAGGGGCAACCTATCTCTCATGATCGATCGCATACGATGTCAACCTACGCTCGCGATTGTGGGCGCATTAGCAGTGTGCGAAGGGAGGCGCCATGGAGAATCAAGAAGATAGGGCCGCAGGGTAGCGGATAGTGTAAAGGGCGGTGTCAGTCGGTTACAGGTGGGGTCCGATGCACGTGAATACACAACCACCAGTGATGGCCGGCATCGCAAGAACGGATTCCACCGTTCGCCAGCACGAAATTCGGATCGTCGACAACGCTCGGTAGCGTTCGTCCCCAACGCTCGGATTCCTGTTGTCGTGCCTACGGCGGTTCACGGCCGTCGTATCGGCTCGATCCCGACCGCATGGCCCCGAACGTATTCCCACGGCGATTGTTCGATCGCTGTTCTCACTCGAACAGACGAGACCGTGCATGAACTATCGCTTCGATCCTGCGCTCGACGCGATATCGATTACCCTGACCGTGTCCTTCTTCAGCCGTGCCTGGAGAAACAGCCGCATCCCTGCAAGCGCCCCCTGTCGCAAGCGCTTGCTCTTGGTCGAATCCTGCCGCACGAGGAACGTCGGAATGCTGTCGGTCGAGTCGCGGACGTTCTGCATCGCCGACGCATAACTGATTTCGATAAGAGTCGGGAAGGCCGGCCGCATTTCGCGCATCAGGCCGGCGATCGAGATGGTGTCGACGGGCGCTGGAGGCGCCGCGGCGGGCTTGTCCATCATGCCGACGATACTCTCAACGAGCTTGTGTTGCAGATCCTCGCTTTGAAGCAGCTCGAGAAGTTCATCCGTGCTGATATGCCCTGCGTTGGGCGAGAGATTCAATTGCACCAGCCTGAGCTGACCGTTCGGAAGCCCCCGTGCCGGAAGAAGAGCATTCAGGGAATCGGTAGCGGAGGAATCGAACGGCGTGCCGGCCAGATAGACTCTCAGCACCATCGAGGAGTCCCGTCTGTCGAGTTTCCAATTCACCGCCGTGCGCCCTCCTACCTCCAGCTCCTGCCGTATGAAGCGCTCGGCCGCAGCCTGCTGGCGAAGCGTTGTGATGACATCGTAAAAAATCACGATGCTCGGTATGACGGTGATCACCACAAAGGCCGTGATCAGACGATCCACCCGCCGCTTTACCTCCTGCTTGACATATGTTGCCTGCGGGAATTTCAGAAGCCGGGCAATCAGGTAGGTTGCAAGACTGATAAAGACCGTGTTCAGAAAGAAGAGATAGAACGCTCCCAGGAGGAAGCTCCACCGGCCGCTGGCGAGCCCGTACCCTGCCGTGCAGAGCGGGGGCATCAACGCCGTTGCGATTGCGACGCCGGGGATGGCCGTGGTTGCCTCGCGACGGGACCCCGCGACGATGCCGGCGACGCCGCCGAAGAAGGCAATGCAGACGTCGAGGATCGTCGGGCTGGTACGGGCCAGCAGCTCGGCTGTCGGAGACGTTATCGGCGTAGCAAGGAAGTAGAGCGCACTGGTGAGAAGACTGATCGCAACAGCAACGGCGAATGTTCTGACTGCACGGAAAAGCATTCCGCGGTCGTGGATCGCAATCCCGAGGCCGATGCCGAGGATGGGTCCCATCAACGGTGAAATGAGCATGGCTCCGATGATGACTGCAACCGACGAGGTGTTCAGACCGATCGACGCGATCAACGCGGCGCAAACCAATATCCAGAGATTGGCTCCCCGCAGGCGAACGCCGTTGCGGATGCGTTCGATGGTCCCCTCCACATCCGTCCCCGATTCAAGCCCGAAGATGACGCGAATTCGTCGCAGCAAGCGAGACTTGTTCCTATGTGTTTTCGCCATTCGCCGTGATCCCGGATGTTCCATACGTTTATCGCATAACTCCATGCCCGCGTTCCCATCGACCATGCCGGCATGCCGTTGACCCGGGATGATCCCGAGCCGCGTCGAAGGATCGATCATCCCACCACCTTCCGAGCCTTCGCCTGCGGACACCGAACACACAATCCGAGCGAGCGCGGTTATCGCGATAATCAGCCAGTGGAGCAGCGAGCACCCAGCAGATGCTCGATCGACTCCTGGATACGAGGCGGCGTCCAACGCTCCGACAGATACCGCGCAGCCTGGACTTCGTAGAGGATCGTTGTCCCGACGGCACGCCGTTGCCGGTTGGAGAGCCGCAACGTGTTGTCCCGGGCACGAGAAGCCTTCAGCGTTCGCTGGCGATTGCCCTCAGAGAGCAGCCGCTGTCTCCATTAGGAGACGGCCACCTGAATGACAGCGAGATGGCGTTCAGACTCCGCGGCCAGCACTGCCCCTTCAAGCAGGAGACGCACATCTTCCAGGCTGCGTTCTTCCATCCGCCCACGGTTCAGGTGTTGCAGTTGCCACCTCATCCGTTCAAATTAACTAACCAGGTAAGAGTCCATAGAGCAGACTTCGATGCCGTACCTGATGCGTTCCTTTGAGAATCCGGATCAGCCCCAGAGTCAAAATCGTCCAACTTGCTCACGGGTTTAGGATTCGTTGGCCCACCACCAGGCTCAGCCCCACTCGGATCAACAGCATTCACCGGGTCATCCCCCATCGCCACATACGGACTCTCACCCGGATGCGTCACCGGATCGATTCCCCACCACCGTCCCAGCCGCGCATCGTACGGACGGAAGTACGTGCTGTAGTGGTCCTGGCTTGCAGTCGAGTCCTTCTCCATCCCGTTGTATCCGTAGCGGTACAGATCGCTCTGCACATACCGCTTCGGCTGCTCCATCCCGAACGGGTAGAGGTTGTTGTAGCTCGAGATCTCCGCACGGAAATGGTACGGCGAGCCGCCTGACACGTCGCTCAGCTTCCGGTCGCTGATGATCGCTGTTGCATTGCCGAGATGGTCATTCAGCTCGTACAGGCGCTCGTCGAGCCGGCGCGTGTACATGTTCCCCACAGGGATGCTGTCCAGATCGACGTTGTTGAGGCGTGCCACACCCTCCCGCCCGAGGCCATAGATCGGATGCTCAACCCGCGAGATGCTGCAGTCGTAGCTCACTCCCTGGCACGCGTCGCCAACGCCGTCCCCATCGCTGTCGGTCTGGTCAGGGTTGGAGACGAACGGGCAGTTGTCGCAGACATCGCCAACGCCGTCGCCATCGGCATCGTGCTGGTTGGTATTCGGGACGTTCGGGCAGTTGTCGCACGCGTCACCGACTCCATCGCCATCGCTGTCGCCCGTCGGTGTTGGATCGTACGGGCACGGATCATCGCAGTTCGGAATGCCGTCGCCATCGCTGTCGCCG
>JAFDZV010000070.1 GCA_018266795.1 Bacteroidota bacterium
TCAACTGTCGGCGGGACAAGCCCTCCGCCCCCGACCGATGGCCATCTATGCCCGCCCCACGCATCGTGATTTCCCGGCACTGTAAGGTCTCTCCATTCAGCCCCTTCCAACCCGATCGGCGGATGATCGCCGAACGATGCCTTCCCATTCAGATAGTCTTCCGCGAGGCGTAGTTCCTGCTCCGAGCCTGTATTGGTAAGGTCGCCCGTGACGATCACATATGTAGGGACGGTGGCACCAACCGTGCGTTCATTCACGAAATCCGCCAGCTTGGAGCAGACTGCGGGGCTGCTGCCGACATGAAAGGCAGTGGTGGGCTCGTCGAAATCCCGGCCGCTGACGGGTTTCGAGCGTTTCCTACGCTCATCCGCGGTGAGAATGTGGAGATCCGAAATCTGAATGAACCGGGCAAGAACATTGCTCATACTCAGTCCCATATGATGAAATAATGGCATGGCGCCGCGACGCATCGGGCGGTTGCCGGCATTGCGTCGTGTGGAGACCAAACAGGGGGAATTCCGAATACGCGAATGCTGCTCACGGAGCAAGCGGAATGACTGCGCTCGTCCGTATGGCGCGACGATGTCCGCTGCCACTTGGATGCTGTTTGAATGGGGAGATCGGATGGCTCAGGTATGTGCCGGTTGGGGAGAGCGATTGGATGCAATCATTGATCAACCAGGTTGTATGGAATCTATTGGAACAGCAGTCATTCACATGCCGTGGCAGGAATCGCGAAGGGTGCTGTACGTTATCTGAAATTCACCGTTCGGAATATTAACACAGTGAGTTTACGTTTTCCGATGCCAGGCGGGGAGTACATCATTGTGCACCCAGAGGTTAGGGGCGCAAGGTTTTGCAGTGGCGGTTGACGAGCCTCCTCCTGGTCTCCACTTGAACAGGGGAACTGCGCGGTCGGTTATTCCTCCGCCCATTGTTGTGAAGGCTTGCCTTGAGCATCGCGAAGAAAGGAGTAGGGGGCCGGTTGGCAGTGCGTGCTGGGCGCTGGCGATGTGGTGGATTGGCCGCTCTGAACGGAATGTGCGGTGTTGCCGTTGCGGATACCATCCTGGGGCCGGAGGGGTGCTATCCGGCCCGCTGTTTTCGGTTCCGGGATTGTGGTCCGCGGAACCGGAGTGCGTTCTACTCCGCCCCCGCCATCCGCCGCGTCAGTTCCGCCACCAGGTCCGCATTGCTGAGCTGGCCGATCGATGCCGGTCGGTTCGGCGCCGTGCTTCCGGTTCGGTACATGGCGAACCGGGGAAGCTCCGCTTCGTCGGCAAAGAGCCAGTCCAGCGAGATCCCGGCGTCGAAGAGCGATTTCAGGTGCCGTGCGCCGGGCCACCGTTCCCCGGAGAAGTAGAGCGAAAGCGCCGAGGTATCGATGCCGGTTCGTTCGGAAAGGGCGCGTGCGGTTTTGTACCCCTCCCTGGTGAATGTGCGCAGACGTTCGCCGAATGGAAGGAATTCCGGCGAGGGGATATGGGCTGTTGGTGCCATGGTGTTCCAGGGTTGGTTGATGACGGTATCAGGGTTGCATTGAAATTAACGCGAACGTGGCACTGGATCAAGAATAATTTGCGGACACAACAATTTTCTGTTGACAACATATCCTTCCTCGTATATCTTTGCCATGTACTCCGGCGAATTGATGCGAACCTGTGAGGAGGAAGAGCGATGCATTCCGAGAGCAGCCTGCAGCCGGCACCACGAAAACCTGGACGTCCCGCCCTTGCAACCGATTCCCGGCGCGAATACGCCGTATGCCTTCTGTTCACCGCGGCCGAATGGAAGCAGTTGCGTGCGTTTCGCCGTACCGCCAGGCCCGGCCTGCGCGGCATTCGGGGAACGCTGGGGGTGCGCCTTCGGGAGATTGTGCTCCGCGAGGTACTGCAGAGGGCGCCCGTGCGCGATTCGGAGTAAGCCCCGCTCGTGACCATGGCCTCACGCCCGAAAAAGGGCGCAAGCCCAGGCGCGCAAGCCCTGGCAACGGGCGCAGATCCTGCTCATATGGACTGCTTTCGGCGCTGCTTCGCCGTGCTGCTACGCAGGGACGGGGGAAGCAACATTGAATCTCTCAGCAGGGACCTCGGGATCAGGCGGCGGACGGTTCTGCGATGGCGTTCCGGTACCATCTCACTGCAGATACCACCTATCTGTAGCACGCGCCGCATGTTTTCCTTGTCTGAGCTCCGGCGGGAGCGGCCTATCTGTCGTCGAACACACAGGCCGCTCCCTGCGGGGAGTTTGCTCGCGTGAGGATCTGCGTGTGCTACAGATAGAATGCACCTGCGGTACTGCGGGTGGTCGCTGCGGAGGAATAGCCCGGCGCCGCCCGGGTTCCGTTTCTCGCGACAACGAACATGCTATCACGAGCCCGCCGGAATGGGAGAGTCCGGCAGGGCACGGAGTACGGTGCAGGCCTGCGACGGCCGGCCTGCACCGCCTTGTTGAGAAGATGATTGTGCGCCGGGCCGCATGGGTTGCGGCCGGGTGCATGCAGATGACCGAACGGGAGGGGAAGGCCATGAAGGAGAAGGAAGCCATGAAGGAGGAGAAGGCCATGAAGGAGCAGAAGAGCGGCAGGGCCGTGGCGAAAACGGATACGCCCCCAGGGCGGGGTGCGGGGCGGCGAACGGCGAAACCGGAGACGATATCGAACCGGGTGGTGGCGCCAAATCGGGCGGTGGCGGAATGGGAGCGGGCGCACGGGCGGCGTTCCGCCGTGCGCGAACTTGCCGAGCGGGTGCGTGTGGAGGTGGGGAACCGGAAGGGGCGGCGGGTCTGGATGCCGGCGTTTCTGGCGGTGCTGGCCAGGACGGCGAATGTGCAGCTTTCATGCTACGCGGCCGGGATCAGCCGGCAGCTTGCCTACGACTGCCGTTCGCGCGACGGCGCGTTTCGCGAGGCGTGGGAAACCGCGCTCGATACGGCGATTGACCGGCTGGAGGAGGAGGCGTGGAGCAGGGCGTGCGAGGGAGTGGAGCGTTATGTGATCTCCTACGGCAGGCCGGTGCTGGACGAGTCGGGACAGCCGCTCGTGGAGCGGCACTATTCGGATATGCTGCTGGAACGGCTGCTGCGCGCGCACCGTCCGCAGAAGTACCGCGAGACACCGGGCGCAGGCGATGTGCAGACCGTGGTGAAGGTGTACAGTGGATTCGATCCTGATTCGGTGTGAAGGGGCGCCGAACGCCGCGCCGGAGGAACGGGTATACACGCCATACGGCGGGGCGCTGAGCCTGTTCGGTGCGCACGAGCGGGAGGTGCTGATAGAGGGGCCGGCCGGTACCGGGAAAACGCGGGCCGTCCTGGAGAAGATCTACCTTCTTGCCACGAAATATCCCGGCATCCGGGTGCTGGTCTGCCGGAAGAGCCGTACCAGCATGACGGAGAGTGTGCTGGTAACGTGGGAGGAGAAGGTGATACCGGCCGGCCATCCCTGCCTGCTGGGTGTCTCCGGCCGGCGGCTGCAGCGATCGCAGCGGCGATCGTACTGGTTCCCCAACGGAAGCCAGATTGTGGTGGCCGGCATCGATGACAATGCCGACGTGATGTCCACGGAGTTCGACGTGATTGCGGCGTTCGAGGCAACGCAACTGGCGGAAGCGGACTGGGACGCGCTCCTGACCCGCCTGCGCAATGGCCGGATGCCGTACCAGCAGGTGATTGGCGACTGCAATCCCGGGCGCCGCCTGCACTGGCTGAACCAGCGATGCAATCGCGGCGACATGCTGCGGATACACTCCCGGCATGCGGATAATCCCGCCGCCACGGCGGAGTACGTTGAATCGCTCGGGCGGCTGCGCGGCGCCCGCCGGCTCCGCCTGCTGCTGGGGTTGTGGGCCGATCAGGAGGGGCTGGTGTACGAGGCGTGGGACCCGCAGCGCCACGTTGTGCCGACGTTCACGATACCGGGAAACTGGCGCAGAATATGTTCGGTGGATTTCGGGTTCGTGAATCCGGCCGTGTGCCACTGGTATGCGGTTGCGCCCAGCGGGCGCCTGATTCTCTACCGCGAGTACTACCGGGCGCGGCGCTTGGTCCGCGACTTCGCCCGCGATATCGTTTCCCTTTCGGCCGGGGAGCAGATCGAGCGGACGGTGTGCGACTGGGACGCGGCAGAACGGGCGGACCTGGAGGCGGCCGGCATCCGGTGTACGCTTGCATACAAGCAGAGTGTGGTACGGGGGATCGATGCGGTGCAGGCGCGGCTTGCGGACATGGGGGACGGGCGTCCGGGACTGGTGATTCTTCGCGACGCGCTGGTGCGGCGCGACGAGGCGCTGGCGGAGGTTGGGAAACCATGTTCGGTTATCGAGGAGATGGAAAGCTATGCGTGGCCGCTGGACCGCGAGGGGCGGGCGCGAAGGGAATTACCGGTGCAGGTGGACGATCATGGCGTGGACGCGATGCGCTACGCAGTCTGTTATCTGGATGGTACGGGAACCAAAGCGGCGGGGCTGACATGGGCATGATGGAACGGGTATGGGGAGTGGCGGCCAGGTGGCTGGTAAGCGAGGCCGGGGTGAAGCGGATGCCGGGGCTGCCCCCGCATGTCGCGGGCGCGGAAGCAGAGAGTGTAGAATCATTTCATCTCACGGTGAAGAGTTGCGGCCCCGGGGCGGTGGTGTTCGGCCCGGCGGATTCCGATATCCGATTCGGCCCGCAGAGCCCGTTCCCGCGCCCGTACCGCGAGGGAGGAAACGGGATGGCGGCGCTTCTCTCCAGTGTGGTGTTCCCCTGTGTATCGGCGCTGGCGTTCGCGGTGCAGGGGATGCGGCTTTGCGTGGTACGCGCCGGCGACGGCGGGCGGGTACGGCACGAGCTGGACCCTGTCTTTGCCGCCCCCACGAACGGCCTGGAACGGGCGTTCGGCGACCCTGCCCGCTACGTTGAGTTGAGCACGGGGGATATGCTGGCCCGCATGATCACGTTTGCAGCCACGGGCGGCGTTGCCTATCTGGAGAAGATCATCAGCGGCCGGCGGCTGGTTGGCCTGCAGGTTCATCCGCGCAACGGTGTTGAGCGGGATATCCGGACCGGGCGGGTGCGGTTGGTGCTTCGCGCGGACGGCACATGGGATCCGGTGGAGCATCGGGATATGATCGTGCTGCGATGGCCGGTGGCACATCCGGAGGATGACGGCATCGGCATGGCTCCCGTGGAGGCGCTTGCGCGCGAACTGGGCATGGATCTGTTCGCCACCACGTTTGTGTTCGACCTGCTGCGCGATGACGGCATTCCCTTTCAGGCGCTGAAGCTCCCTCCCGGCTGTTCGCTGGATCCCACGCAGCGCGCCGCCGTGAAGGAGGAGTTTTCGCGGCGCATTGGAAAGCGGGGAGAGCTTGCGGTGCTGGAGAACGGCGCGGAGTTTGAACGGCCGGGGGTCTCCATGAATGAATTGAACCTGGAGAGTATCTATCGCATCCCGGAATCGCGCGGCCCCGCCTGCTTCCGGGTGCCGGCTCCAATTGCCGGGTTGGCGATGGGGGTTGAGCACTCCACCTACAGCAACTTCGCCGAAGCGCGTGCCGCATTTGCCGAGGGAACGGTTGCGCCGATCGCGGCAAGCTGGAGCAGCGCGCTGGATGCAGGGCTCCGTGCCGAGGGGTGGATACGGCGCAACCAACGTGTGGTGCTGGATGTCGCGGCGCCGGCAGCATCGGCAGCGAAGGTGTCTGCCGCCGGAAGCGGTGACGGCGAGACCAACGGCTCCACGGTTGAACGCCAGGATGTGCCGGACTCCGGTTCCCGTGGAACCTATTACAAGTCCCGTCCGGAAGCCCGCCATTTGTGACGTGCGGGAGGTTCGGGCGAATGCGTTTGAATGCGGATAGAGACCCACCCCGTTTTTTCCCACCCTCTAATCTACCTCATCAGCAACCGACACGTTGAGCGGTTTGAGCGCATTGCTGCGCTATCGGCCGCCAACGTGTTTCATTTGTGCTCATCCCGTTCATGTTGCACGCATGAATGTTCGCTGTATCTCCCATTTGGCGCTGAAAGGAGGCATTCTCTTCCCGATACGTCTTCATAGTTGCATACGTAGTGTCAAGTATTGTCAGCCCTGGTGATTCCTGCCGTTTTGAACGGTGCGGAAATGCATCCGAACCGGACTTGTGTTTCCCATCCGCAGCAGACGTTGCGCCACGATGCCCGCAGCCGGAAAACATCACGGCGCCATTGCGTATGCGAAACGCAATGGCGCCGTTGATATTCGGTTGGCCGGGAGCCGCTGCGCGGCGCCGGCTCAGGCGTGTATGAAGTCGATCAGGCCCTGATCGTCCAGCACCACACGCACGGTATCACCGGAGGTAAAGGCTCCCTCCAGCAGCATGGTGGAGAGGGGGTTGGTGATGTAACGCTGTATCACGCGCTTCAGCGGACGCGCGCCGTAGGTGATATCATAGCCCAGCTTCGCCACCCAGTCCTTGGCTTCGTCCGTGATGGTGAAGCCGATGTTGTTGGCCTTCAGCATGCGCTCCACACGATCGGTCTGTACGTCCACAATGGTGCGGATCTCTTCGGGAGTGAGGGGCTTGAAGACGACGATGTCATCGATGCGGTTCAGGAACTCCGGGCGCAACTGCTGGCGCAGCATCTCCACCAGCTTCACGCGAATCTCACCCATCACGGACTCGCGGTTCTCCGCGGTGATGGTGCTGAGCTTCTCCTGGATCAGGTGCGAGCCGAGGTTGGAGGTCATGATGATGATGGTGTTCCTGAAGCTCACCACATGCCCCTGGCTGTCCGTGAGGCGGCCTTCATCGAGAACCTGCAGGAGAATGTTGAACACTTCCGGATGTGCCTTCTCGATCTCATCCAGCAACACCACGGAGTAGGGGCGGCGGCGTACGGCCTCGGTGAGCTGGCCCCCTTCCTCGTAGCCCACATAGCCCGGAGGTGCGCCAACCAGGCGGGAGACGGCGAACTTCTCCATGTACTCCGACATGTCGATGCGTACCATGGCGCGTTCGTCGTCGAAGAGGAATTCCGCCAATGCCCTCGCCAGCTCCGTCTTGCCCACGCCGGTTGTGCCGAGGAAGATGAAGGAGCCGATGGGGCGGTTCTGATCCTGCAGACCGGCGCGCGAGCGGCGGATGGCGTTGGAGACGGCGGAGACCGCATCGTCCTGCCCGATCACGCGTTCATGCAGGCGATCCTCCATCTTCACCAGCTTGGTGCGCTCGCTCTCCAGCATGCGCGTTACCGGGATGCCGGTCCACTTGGAGACCACTTCGGCGATGTCGTCGGCATCCACTTCCTCCTTCAGCATGCGATGTCCCTTCTGCGCCTCCTCCAAACGCGCATTGGTCTCCACGAGCTGCCTCTCCAGTTCGGTGATGCGGCCGTAGCGGATCTCCGCCACCTTCCCCAGATCGCCCATGCGTTCGTAGTTGGCCGCCTCTGTCTTCAGGTCCTCGATCTGGCTCTTCATGCCCCGGATGGTGCCGATAAGTTCCTTCTCCACCTGCCACTGTGTCTTCAACTGCCCCCGCTGCTCCTGAAGCTGCGCCAACTCGGCCTCGATCTCCTGCAGCCGTGCGCGCGTGGCAGCCATGTGGTCCGTCTGTTCAACTTTCGCCATGTGACTCTGTAACTCTTTGGTAGTTCATCGTGCCTCCGTGTGCCGGTCCTGGTGATGCAGCTATCGCCGTTCGGTTCCATTGCGTATCGAAACGAGCATCGCGGCACTACCGGCCTGCCGGTGGACGTTGTTCACTCTGCAAGGCTTGCGCAGCGAATTTATCAACGCGAACCGATCATCCAACGCCTTGAGCAAGGGGTTGGATGATCATTATCGTATGACGGTGTGTAGCTGGTGTTCATTGTTCGGGGTAGTTCGGTATCTTTGCGCGATGCGGTTCCCTGCACTCGCACACGAGCGCGCGTTCCCCGCCCGCAATGCCTGCTCCACAGGCTCCGCGGCGTGAGCTCGTAAACGTTCTGGAAGACATCGGTATCATGGAAATCCTCCTCATTGTCCTTGTTGCCTACCTGATCGGCTCTATCCCGAGCGCCGTGATCATCAGCAAACTCTTCTACGGCTTCGACATTCGTGAGAAGGGGAGCGGCAACATGGGGAGCACCAACACGTTCCGCGTGCTGGGGTGGAAGGCCGGTCTGGTTGTGCAGATACTCGATGTGATGAAGGGGGTGGCCGCCGTGATCGTGGCCGTGAAGATCTTCGATGGTGTGCTTCCGTTCCCGAACGCCACGGGCTTCGAGGACATCACGATCGTGAAAACCATCGCCGGCATCGCGGCGGTGCTTGGCCACATCTTCACTGCGTTCGCAGGCTTTCGCGGAGGCAAGGGGATCAACACCGCGCTCGGCATGCTCATCGGCATTGCACCGGTGGAGCTTGCGGTTGCCGTTGGTGTGTTCCTCCTGGTGGTTGTTGCCTCGGGATATGTTTCGCTTGGCTCCATCATCGCCGCAGTGACACTTCCCACCACGATGGTGGTGCGCTACAACATCTTCCACGTACAGATCGAGGGATACAACACCCTGATCCTCTTCTGCGCGGGCCTCGCCGTTCTCATCATCTACACGCATCGCTCAAACATCCGCCGCCTGTTCGAAGGGCGGGAGAACCGCTTCAACAAACTCCGCATCTTTCATCGTTAGCCGGCGCGAACGTATGACCGTTGGTTTCGTCGGGGCTGGAAGCTGGGGTACCACTCTTGCCGTTCACCTTGCATCGCAAGGGCATGATGTGCTCCTCTGGGCATACGATCCCGCCCAGGCGCTGCGCCTGCGCACCGAACGCGAGAACCATCTCTACCTGCCCGGCATTCATTTCCCTGACCGGATCACTGTCGTTGACGACGTAAACGAGGCCGCGTCTGCGCCCGTTGTGGTGATCGCCACCCCCACGCAGTTCATTCGCGGGACATTGGCCCGGGTATCCGCCGACCTGCTTGCGCAGGCTGTGGTGGTGAGCGTATCGAAGGGGATCGAGCAGGGAACGCTTCTGCGGATCAGCGAGCTGCTGCATGCCACCCACGGTGTGGAGGCGGAGCGGTTCGTGGCGCTGTCCGGACCAAGCCATGCCGAGGAGGTGGCGCAGCGGATTCCGACACTGGTTGTCGCCGCATGTGCGTCGCTGTCCACGGCGGAGCGGGTGCAGGATCTGTTCAATGCGGATCACCTGCGGGTATATCGCAGCGATGATATCATCGGTGTGGAGCTTGGCGGTGCGGTGAAGAATGTGATAGCCGTTTGTGCGGGGATCCTGGACGGCCTCTCATTCGGCGACAACACGAAGGCCGCCTTGATGACGCGCGGCCTTGCGGAGATCACACGCCTCGGTGTTGCGCTCGGCGCGCACGCCCAGACGTTCAGCGGCCTTTCCGGTCTTGGCGATCTGATTGTGACCTGCACCAGCCGCCATAGCCGCAACCGGCACGTGGGGGAGGAGATTGGCCGGGGACGGCGCCTGGAGGAGATTGTTGGAGAGATGAAGATGGTGGCCGAAGGGGTTACCACCACATCCTCGGCGCATCAGCTTGCTGCGCGCCTTGGAGTGGAGACCCCGATTACCAACGAAGTCTATCGCGTGCTCTTCGAGGAGAAGGATCCGCGCGAGGCAACGTACGCGCTGATGACCCGGCAGATGAAGCATGAGATCTGGACGTGAGCCGGCGGTTGCTCCGGCCCGGCCATTGAGCCCGGCGACAGTCGGCCGCCGTTCCGGTTCGCGTTGATCCGTAAGCTCCGGCCCGGTGGTTCTCCGGATCTCGCCCATCAGTTGGTGGGTCGTGCCCATTCGCTCCTCACTCGGCTGCGGTGCCGATGAAGAAGTTTCCGCCTCCGGTTCGTAACCGGCTGTACCGTGAACAGCCCGGTGACCGTGATGCGGCAGTTGAACACTCCTCGCGGAGTGCCGGTACAGTTCTTACCGGAATGCACCCGTTGCATTCCGCATGCACGGCCAGCTGCGCCCCACTCCACCGGCCGTTCATGCAATCCCCGTCTCCGCAATTACCAGCGAATCCAAACTGACGTGTGGCCATTCCTCTATCGGAGCGTTATCGGGCCGGCGGTTGCAATCATGGGGCGCATCGTTGCAATCGGCTCGCCCAAGGTACGCCAGACGCTCGCCGGGCGCAGAGCCTGGCGTGAGCAGCTTGCCGCGTTGGCGCCTCGCGAACCCGGAGTGCGGCGCGTGCATGTTCATGCCGCATCGGTAGGAGAGTTCGAGCAGGCGAAGCCGATCATCGAGGCCCTTCGCGCCGAGGGGGACCGGATGGTGATCACGGTGTCGTTCTTCTCCTCCAGCGGCTACGAACAGCAGCGTGACTACGCCCATGTTGATGCGGTCAGCTACCTGCCGGCCGATTCGACCCGAACGATGCGCGATTTCCTCGATGTGATCGATCCCGATCTCATTCTGATACTTCGCTATGATCTCTGGCCCTGCTTCATGCTCGAGGCACGCAGGCGCTCGGTGCCGGTGGCGCTTGTCTCCGGCGTGCTGCGTCGGAACTCCTCGCGCTTCCGGCCGCTGCTCCGAAGCTTCTTCGCATGGCTCTATGGTCAGTTGCGCCACATCTACGCGGTGACCTACGAGGACCGCGATGCGTTCGTGTCGCTGGCGCCCTATGTCCCCGTGGAAGTTGGAGGGGATACACGCTACGATCGTGTGTTGATGCGGCTCGATGCAGCTGCGCCCGTTCCGGCGTTCGAGCAATCGGTCACACGCGGCCGGGCCGTACTGGTGGCCGGAAGCACGTGGTCGCCGGATGAGGAACTGCTGGCGGGTGCGGATCTGAACGCGCTGCTGCTGATGGTTGTTCCGCACGAGCCCACACAGGAACATGTGGCGCGACTGCTTGAACAGTTCCCGAACAGCTGCACGCTTTCCGCTCTGGAACGAGGTGAGCCGTCCGTTGGCCATGCGGTGGACACGATCGTGGTGGACAGAATTGGGATCCTCTTCGGCCTGTACGGGCTTGGCACGCTTGCCTATGTAGGGGGTGGGTTTGGTGAGGGAGTACACAGTGTTCTGGAACCGGCGGCCTATGGATTGCCGGTGTTCTGCGGGCCGAAGACCGAACGCTCGCGCGACGCGCAGGAGATGCGCGGCGAGGGATTGTTGACGGTGGCGCACACGGCCCGGGACCTGGCCGTTGGGGTGGATCTGCTTCTAGCCAATTCAACGCTGCTGAAGGAGCGCCGTTCGGCGTGCGAAGGATTTGTGCGCAGACATCAGGGGGCAACGCAACGGATCGTTGCCAGCCTGCGGCGGAACCGGTTGTTGTTGTAGCGGGTTGATGCAGTGCGCCGGCACCCGGCATGGCGTCTGATTTGAATCGCCCTGATCACGGCACCAATACTATCTTGCCATTTCACATTCGTGAGACACGTTCGATGAGGATTGCATACTTCGATTGTTTCTCCGGCCTGAGCGGCGATATGGCTGTTGGGGCCCTGCTGGATGCGGGCGTTCCGCTCGGGGTCCTCGAGGAAGGTCTCGGTTTGCTGGGGGCGGAGTGGGCCGATGTTCACGTGGCCGTGCGCCCGATTGTGCGAAGCGAGATTCATGCGGTGAAGTTCGACGTGCTTGGTCCGGACGGCCGTCCGCTCGACGGCGGCGCGCACCGGGGCCACCATGGCCACACGCATTCGCACGGGCATCATGATCACGGACATGAGCACCATCACGATCACGGCCATCATCACGCTCACGGACATGAGCACCATCATGGGCATGATCACGGACATGAGCATGCTCACGACCACGGACATCATCACGCTCACGGGCATCAGGGCGATCATGGGCATGAAACTGCCAATGAAACCGGGCACCATCATCACGAGCACCAACATCGAGGCTATGCGGATATTGCGCGGATGATCGGTGCAAGCAGGCTGCCGGAGCGTGTGAAGGAGCTCGCGATCTCGATCTTCCATGCAATTGCGATCGGCGAGGCGCGTATACATAATGTTCCCGTGGAAGGCGTTCACTTCCACGAGGTTGGTGCGATGGACTCCATAGCGGACATCGTGGCGGTGGCGATCTGCCTCGACTACTTCAGCGTGGATGCCGTGATGTCCTCCCCGGTTCCGATGGGGAGCGGGGGGGTGATCCGCACGCAGCATGGCATGATGCCGCTCCCTGCGCCGGCAACTCTCGAGATCCTGAAGGGATATCCGGTGGTCATGACCACGGTGCCGTTTGAATTGACAACACCGACCGGCGCCGGGATCATTGCTGCACTGTCGCGTGGCATTCTCACCGATCAGGTGCTCCGGCCTGAGCATACCGGCTTCGGCGCCGGAACACGCGAATTGCCCGATCGTCCAAATCTCGTGCGCGTGGTGATCGGGGAGATGGACGCAGCATCCGATGCCGGGACCGATACCGTTGTGGTTGTGGAGGCCTCCATCGACGATCTGAATCCTCAGATCTATCCCCATCTGATCGAGCAACTGCTCGTCTGCGGTGCGGCTGACGCCTGGCTGACGCCCGTGATCATGAAGAAGGGGAGGCCGGGGATTGTGGTTACCGCGCTGGTCCCGGAAGCCGGGCTCGATGCGGTGACCGGCACGATCTATCGCGAGACCACCACGATCGGGCTGCGTACCTATCCGGCGAATCGCCGGAAGCTGTTGCGGGAGGAGGTGGTTGTTGAAACCTCGTTCGGACGAGTGCGGATGAAGAAGATCACGGGACCGGACGAAACCCGATTGGCACCGGAGTACGAGGAGGCGCGACGGCTTGCACTCGAGCATGGTTTGCCGCTGCGCGATGTGCTCCGGACGCTGACCAACGAGGCCGCGCAATATGCAGCCGGGAGCGGCTCCTGAATTCCATTCCGAAGCGATTATACGTGCTGCCGTGCTGCTGCCGATGATGCCGGACCCCACACTTGGATATCGAAAGCATGAACCAGAATAGTGAGATGATCGAGCCTAGTGGTTGGCGCCGGCGGCTCATGGGTCGCGTGCGCATGATGTATAACGACCGTGTGGTTACGTCGCTGGCAACGCTTGGTGTTTCCACCGTGCTCTGCATCGTCATGGTGGCCGTTCGTGTGATGTATACCGGCACCAGCGGCTACAGCTTTCTGGTATGGAATCTGTTCCTGGCGTGGATTCCCTTCCTCATTGCTCTTGCACTCTACATTCGGCGCCGCCGCTCCACGTGGAGCTTTATCGTGGCCGGTAGTCTCTGGCTGCTGTTCTTTCCGAATGCACCCTATATCGTTACGGACCTGATCCACGTTCGGTGGACCACAACGGCGCCGATCTGGTACGACGTCACCATGATCGCCGCCTGTGCATGGACCGGCCTGCTGCTCGGACTTACATCGTTACGGATGATGCAGAGCCTGGTTCGGCAGCAATGGGGGAAAATTGTAAGTTGGACGTTCGCATTCATCGTGATGATCCTTGGCAGCTTCGGCGTCTATCTCGGCCGTTTCCAGCGATGGAACAGTTGGGATCTTCTTTCCAATCCGTCCGGGCTTGTGGGGGATATCCTTCAGGGAGTATTGCATCCGATGGCGCATCCGCGCCCGCTGGCGATGACCATGCTCTTTACGCTCTTCCTAATCGTGGCCTATCTGACTATCTCCGGGCTTGCTATCATGCGACACGCCGGCACGGAGCGCGAATCCTAGCATCATCTCTTCATGCCATACACGATTGCTGTTGTTGGAACCGGTTATGTCGGACTGGTTAGCGGTACCTGTTTTGCGGACATTGGTAATCAGGTTCACTGCGTTGATATCGACCCGAAGAAGATCGAGATGCTCGAAGCGGGCGGAGTTCCGATCTACGAACCGGGGCTTGACCTGCTCCTGGAGCGGAACATTCGCGAGCGGCGGATCTGGTTCACACTGGATCTGAAGAGTGCGGTTCTGAAGTCGGACGTGATCTTCCTCTGCCTTCCCACTCCTCCGGACGAGGATGGCTCCGCCGATCTGAAGTACATCCTGGGCGTGGCGGACCAGATCGGGGTGATCCTCCAGGCGCATCCCGATGCCGGCTACAAGGTGATTGTGGACAAGAGCACGGTTCCGGTCGGTACCAGCGAACTGGTTCGCGATGCCATACGGCGCAACGCTCCTGACGGTGACTTCGATGTGGTGTCCAACCCTGAGTTTCTGCGGGAAGGTTTCGCGGTTGACGACTGCATGCGCCCTGAACGTGTGGTGGTTGGCACCAGTTCCAGGCGCGCCGAGACCATCATGCGCGACCTGTACGAGCCGTTTCTCCGGAGCGGCAATCCGATTTTCGTGATCAGCGAGCGGAGCGCGGAGATTGCCAAGTACGCTGCCAACTCGTTCGTGGCGATGAGGATCTCCTTCATCAACGAGATGGCGAACTTCTGCGAGAAGATCGGAGCGAACATCGACGATGTGCGCGCGGCGATCGGCTCCGATTCCAGAATCGGAAAGAAGTATCTCTACCCGAGCGTAGGCTACGGTGGGAGTTGTTTCCCGAAGGACGTTCGGGCGATCCTCAAGAGCTCGGCAGATTTCGGAACGTCGCTTCAGGTGATTGAGGCTGTGGAGCAGGTGAACAAGCGGCAGCCGCTTCTGTTCTGTGAGAAGATCCGGACGCACTTCCAGGGCGATCTTACCGGCCGCCGGATTGCGATCTGGGGGCTCTCGTACAAGGCCAACACGGACGACACCCGGGAGTCCCCGGCATTTGTGGTGATCGATCAGCTTCTGGAGGCGGGGGCCGAGGTTGTTGCCTACGACCCGGAGGCGATGGAGGGGACCCGCCGCCGATACGGCAACCGGATTGTCTATGCCTCCAGCATGTACGAGACCATCAAGGGAGCCGATGCCCTGGCTATCCTGACTGAGTGGAACGAGTTCCGCAACCCGGACTTCGGTCGCGTGACCGAGGCGCTCAAGCAGCGGGTGATCTTCGACGGCCGCAATCTCTTCAACAGCGAGGAGATGGCCGGCCGCGGATACACCTACTATTCCATCGGTCGGGCCCTGGTTCCAGTGTCCAATATCGCCGAATAATCCTTCATGCTATACGTTAGCTGACAGGGCTGAATCCGCTTGCACTCGCAGGTTCGATTCCGTATGTTGCGGCACCTTTCAAGTGACCCGCAGGCGTTATGAAGGACTTGCAGATCAAGAAGCTCTACTACTCGATCAGCGAGGTCAGCAAGATGCTGGGGCTGGAGCAATATGTTCTGCGCTACTGGGAGACCGAGTTCGAACAGTTGCGCCCCCAGAAGAACCGTGCGGGCAACCGGATTTACACGGAGAAGGACATCGAGATCGTGAAACTGATCAAGCGCCTGACGCGCGAGGATCGGTACACGATTGAAGGTGCCCGGCAGGTGATGGGGACCCTGGTTGCCGAAAACGGGACGTTACGGGAGGGAGCGCTCGAGGAGCACTTGAGGCAGATGAAGGGGGGAAATGGCGAGCAGCAACCAGTCAATGATACCTTGCAAGCCTTGCGTACGGCGCTGGTCGAGTTGCGCTCGAAGCTGTAGCGGGTGAAGATATACGACAATTTCAAGTTCGGAGCGTAGCGCAGCCCGGTAGCGCACTTCCTTGGGGTGGAAGGGGTCGTGGGTTCAAATCCCGCCGCTCCGACATAATGAAAGCCAGCATCAATTGCTGGCTTTCTGCGTTTCACCCCGATCGGTTCGCGCCCTCGGTTGCCAAACAGATCAGATCCACCTCTTGCGCCGGAAATAGATCAGCATCCCGATCGATGTTGCAATCATAATTACCCAAACCATCGGGTAGCCGAGCGCCCATTTCAGTTCGGGCATATTGTAGGGCGAGCTGGAGGTATCGAAGTTCATCCCGTACAGGCCCACGATGAATGTCAGGGGAAGAAAGATCGTGGAGATGATTGTCAGCATCTTCATGATCTCGTTCATGCGATTCGAAGTCATCGAGAGGTAGGCGTCCAGCAGGCCGGTAAGAATGTCGCGGTACGACTCCGCAAGCTCCGCAGCCCGCACCAAGTGATCGAAGACGTTGCGATAGTAGGCGATCTCATCCTGCGTCACCAGCGGGAACTCGCCGCGCGACAGGCGGTATACCATCTCCCGTTGGTACGTTGTGATCCGCCGCAGCTTGAATGCCTGCCGTTTCATGCTGAGAAGCTGCGGAAGGGCGGTCTGTGGTGCGCCGTGGAAGATCACATCCTCCAGATCCTCGATATGTTCGTCGAACACATCCAGGATCGGCGTGTAGTCGTCCACGATTGCGTCAAGGACCAAGTGATAGATATAGTCCGGCCCACGTCCCAGATGCATCGCGTTGCGGGAACAGGCCTCAACCACCTCCTCGATGGCGCGTGCCTGCTCGTAGTGATGCGTTACGATGAAGGCGTGGCCAAGGAATACGTTCAACTGACGTGTGGCAATCACCGGCATTCCGCTGTCGTCCGCGGGCCCCAGTTCGATCGGGTTGATGATCGAGAAAATGTAGCGGCCATAGTCCTCCACCTTCGGGAGATGGTCGCCGCGATTGGGATCAACCCGTTCGCGCCGGCAGTCCATGATTGCAAGCGGATGGAACTGCATCGTCGTGGCCAGCACGGCATCCTCCTCCTCATGGGTTGGATCGCGCATGTCGATCCAGTACACGGCCTCGGGTTCCTCCGCCGTAATCGCCTGGAGTTCCTCCAGCTTCGCGGTTCCCACCGCTCCCTTCCTGTAAACGTAGATATCGATCATATGCGGCTAGTTCTGGGTGTTGCCCTCGGCCTTGGAGTTGCTTCCCAGCTTTCCTCTGATCCTGAAGTAGAGCTGAGCCGTTGGCTGCCATTCTATGCGCATTCGGTGCATCACTTCCTCAATCGTGGCACCGTTGTCTACCATGATCAGCCCCGCGGTATGTCGGAGCGAGAACGGAGTGAGCTCGCGGTCGCGGTTTCCCTTCACTCCGCTCTGCCGCAGCCAGCGGCTCACCGCCTCCCGCATGCCGCGTGAGGTCATCCGCTGTCCCTGGGTGCGGTTGCTCATGCTGGCGAAGAGCGGTGCATCGGCCGGTGGAGGCGAATCGGGAAAGCGTCGCTGAAGGTAATCTTCTATCGCAGCCACGGCGTCCGCGGTCATGGTCACCGATTCATCCTTCACACTCCGCCCCTTTCCCTGAACGCGCACACGGCGCACTCCGTCGGTCTCCAGGATATCGCCGATGTCCGCAAGCAGACATTCGCGTTCGGAGAGGGCGCAGTCCAGCATCAGGAGGATGATTGCATAGTCGCGCATTCCCTGAAGGGGGGAACGATCCACCGCCCCAAGCAGGGCACCGATTTCGTCGTAGCTTAGGAATGTTCGCGAATGTCTGGACGGGCGGCGGCCGCCAACGACGTGGGTGGCGGGATTGGCAGCGAGGATCTTGATGTCGATGAGATACTGGCAGAAGCGCCGCAGTGCCGTCATGTAGGTTGCGACCGACACATCCTTTAGTTCCTTGCGCTCCACCAGATAGCGCCTGTATCGTTCTACATCGCGCACCCTGAACAGGAACCGCTTGTCGATCGGGAACCACTTGAGGAAGTCGCGGAGCGCCCGCTGGTACGTGCCTCGGGTTTCGACGCTCTTCTGTTCGCATGCCTGGAGAAAGCCTTCGTAATGGGCCACCAGTTCCTTCAGCGTCAGCTTCAGTGGTTGGAGATTGTCTTCCATCGGTTGAAACGTGGGGTAGGCTCGAGTAAGGCGGAACCGAGTGCAGTCTGCCGGGTGCCATGAGTGGGATCGAGCTTGACCGGCAAAATACCGTTATTGCATTCCGGAGGCAATAGTCGAATCCGGTGTTGCGGAGATGGACGAAGCAGGGGATCCCGATACCTCGGTGCGATGATCCGCGGCTGCGGTTCCAGGCATATTCGCCCGCCGCATTGTACGGAGTGGAGATCGCCGCCACGCTGTGTAAATTGGCCCGCCGTGGCAGGATATCGTGGTCACATTACACTCGCCGTTATCTTCGGCGCATTGCTCGTCATTGGTCTGGCATGCAGCTCGATCATGGCCGGTGCTTCCATCGAGGAGCGCGCTGTGAAGGGGGCTGTGATCATCTGGCTCGCCGTTATCTTCGCGCTCTTCCCGGACATCGACATCAAGAGCAAGGGACAGCTTCTCTTCTACCGGCTCTTCTTCCTTCTCGACGTGCTGCTGTTGCTCGGTGGCCGTATCCAGGAAGCTGCTCTGCTGGGGTTCCTTGCCTTGATTCCGATCCTGAGCCGACATCGAGGGTGGACCCACACGGTATGGGCGATGCTGCTGATACCGCTTCCGATCCTTGCCGGGCCGATCTACTTTGCAAAGGCATCCACTGCGGTAGGGCTTCCGTACTATCTTGGGGCGGTTGCCGGATATCTGAGTCACCTTATCGCCGATGGCACCGTTCGGCGGCGCGGTTTCTGGTGGTGGTGGTAGGGCAGCCTCCGGCTCACCGGGCCTAGAGTAAACTACCGGGTGCTCTCTGCCGTCGTATCGAACGTTGTCCTGACGTACGGAACACTTTCATGGTTCGTACGTCTCATTCAGGAATTTCAACCGAGCGAATCCATGGACGCATTATTCCCTCTGGCTATGGCGCTGGCCGCAGCCGGCCTGCTGATTGCACTGTTTCGCCGTGAGGCTACGCGCGGCCTGCGCGCGAAGCCTATTCCGGTGCGTGCAGAGAATGGACGGGGCCGCCGCTCGTGATCGTAAAGAGCGACGCCGTGGTCCTGCAGACCCGCCGATTCCGCGAATCGAGCAAGATCGTCACCTTCTACACGCGCGAGTTCGGAAAGTTGGGAGCAGTGGCGCGTGGAGTTCTGCAGCCGAAGAACCGATACGGATCGGTGCTGCAACCGATGGCTCATCTCGCCGTGCTGATCTATCGAAAGGAGGGGCGGGATCTTCATAACCTCTCCACAGCGGAGAGCATCGAGCGATACGGCGTTCTCAACAGCAGCCTGGAGCGAATGAGCGCAGGGCTGTCGATTATGGAGATCGTCAACGCCACGATGCACGACGAGGATCGCAACGATGAGCTCTTCGATCTGATTGTTGCAGCGCTTCGGATGTTGAACGATCCCGAAGCCGGTCCCGGTGGCGTTCAACTCTGGTTCCACGTGCGCCTAGCCTCCATTCTCGGCTATGCGATCGCGGCGGAGCAGTGCGGTGTCTGCGGTGAGGCGTTCGATGTAACGCTCGCGTCACTTCCGTTCAACCTCGCAATCGGTGCGCCACTTTGCAGCGAACATCGTGAGTCCATGGCCTACCGGCCCGTCAACAATGGATCGTTCGCAGTTCTGCGCCGCCTCCTGGTGGTCGAAGCGAACGAGGCTGCGCGCGAGATGGTGGGAATCGCCGAGACCACAGAGCTGGGCGATCTGCTTACGTCGTTCATCCGCTATCATGTGGATGGAATCAGAAAGTTGAAGGCGCGAGGAGTGGCTGCCAAGGTTCTCGACGGCGGCCCCGCGCGTACATAGCATCCAATCAATCATCACGTTATCATGTAACCTCTGTACGTTGTGCAACGTAATCGGTTGTTGCCTGTACACGGCTCACTCGCACAAGATGGGAACCCATCCCGAAGCCGTCGGGCGAATCCCGGCAACCGTGATCCCTGGTGAATTCTGAACGGAGAATCTAGAAATGACAAGAAAGCAGCTTATCATCGTCGCATCCCTGATGGCGTTGTGCAGCGTCTTCGGATGGCTGATGGCGACCGATTGGAAGAGTGTACCGTTCGGCCTGGCAGGCCCAAACGACGTGAAGCTTGGCGCCGCTGCTCCGCCTGTAAAGCCTTCCAATGAGGTTCAGAATCTGAACGACGCATTCGTGGCGGTCAGCAAAGCTGTGACCCCACAGGTTGTCAGCATCACAGTTACTTCGAAAGTAGTTCCCTCGTCAAACCGCGACGACGATCAGGATAGCGAGGATGAACCGAACGATCCGTTCGGCTTCTTCCGTCAGTTCCGCGATCGCGATCGCACGCCGATGCAGGGCTCCGGTTCCGGTGTTATCATCACGCCCGACGGATACATTCTCACGAACAACCACGTCGTCGAATTCGGCGAGCATGGTTCGATCGTGGTGGACCTGAGCGATGGACGGAGCTTCGATGCCAAGCTCATTGGCCGTGACTCTCTTACCGACCTCGCCGTTGTGAAGATCGATGCAACCGATCTGCCGGTTGCAGCGTTCGGTAACAGCGATGAAGTTCAGGTCGGGCAACTGGTGGTGGCGGTTGGAAATCCGCTGGGCCTCACGTCCACGGTGACACAGGGCATCGTCTCCGCGCTCGGACGCGGATCGCTCCAGTTGAACAAGGATCGCTTCGGCGTCGAGGACTTCATCCAGACCGATGCGGCGATCAACCCGGGCAACTCCGGCGGTGGGTTGTTCGATCTGCATGGCGCGCTTGTCGGCATCAACAGCGCGATTGCCACCCGTACCGGCTACTATCAGGGCTACGGCTTCGCCATTCCCATCAACCTTGCTCACTCGGTTGCGCAGGATCTGATCGATGATGGCCATGTCAATCGTGGCTATATCGGCGTATCGATCAAGCCGGTCAATGCCACGCTTGCCAAGGCTTTGAAGTTCACGCACCCGGAAGGTGCACTGGTTACCGACATCCTCAAGGGAAGCCCCGCGGAGAAGGCCGGCCTTCTTACGGGCGATGTCATCCTCCAGGTGGATGGGCAGGAGATCAACACACCGAATCACCTCCAGAGCATCGTGGCTCGCAAGCGTGCGGGCGATCCTGTGAAGCTGAAGGTCTTCCGTGACGGCAGCACGTTCGAGAAGGATGTCACGCTGCGTGCTCGCGAGGAGAGCGATGTGGCATTGAAACGCGCGTCGAACGACAACGGCGAGGAGATCGAGTCCGATAACGAGCGGAGCCTGAACATGGGAGGGCTTGGCATGGAATTGCGGCCGCTCGATCCCCAGACCAAGCACAATCGCAGGGTGGAGAACGGTGTGATGGTAGGAAAAGTGGAGATGTACGGCGAAGCGATGTCGCAGGGGCTTCAGCCCGGTGACATTATCGTGACCGTCAACAAGAGGCCGGTATCGTCGCCTGCAGACTTCAAGAAGATCATCGATGCCTCCGCAAAGGGAGATGTGCTGTTGCTTCAGGTGAAGAGCAGGAGCGGCTCCACGGAGCTCGTTGGGCTGGACGTGAAGAAGTAGCCCGCGGTCCATCGATCAGTTGCAACGCGCCGTTCCGATTATTCGGGACGGCGCGTTCGTTATCGTCCGGGGCGAAGGTTCGATCATTCCGGAACATAAGCGTTCGTTTGTGCAGTACACAGTACGAATTGTACCGAGAGAATTGCTCGCGCGTTGCAATTGGCTATGAAGGAAAGTGATTGGGGGATAGACTACAGTATGTATGGTGAACGTTGACGCTTATTATTTCGACCGTCAGTGGGATTCAGCGCTCCCGACACAACAGCGATGCCGGGTTCTCGAACAGTGAATACAACAATGGAACGCTGTATCATCTGTCGCTCCGATTGTGCCTTTCGGACTGTGATTGGCCGTGGGTGTACGGATTCTTCGTACTGGAACAATACAGTAACGAATGACGGATCGATTCCTGTCATGCAAAAGAAAAGACTCACCGTGCTGGTGAGTCTTGCAAATCCTGACCGTAGTAGATGCTCGCCAAGTGAATACTTGTGAACGAGCCCCGGGTATGTCCCGATCTCAG
>JAFDZV010000071.1 GCA_018266795.1 Bacteroidota bacterium
CTGAGCGGGATCGAACCGCTGACCTCTTGAATGCCATTCAAGCGCTCTCCCAACTGAGCTACAGGCCCGAACCCGATCGGAAAGGGACACAAAGATAATCGCTCAAATTCCGCCCGTGCAAACGTTTTCTTCCGCGTCATGATTTTTAACGACTGCTTGTACCGAAGCGGTGTGGAGTATGGATCCGTTCGCATCCCTGCAACCACGCAGCCCCGGCGGCGGTCGGGTGCGGCATGCAGCCGGAAGTGCGGCACCTGCCGCCGAGGGCGCTTACAACATGATGATGGTGCTTCGGCATGGGCTCGCTATTATTGCAGTTCTTACGCTCACTCAAATGAAACCGCACGCCTGATGAGCCATACGTCCGCCGCCGGTGATGCCCCGACCCTCCATATCGGCATCCCGGGGTTCAGTTATAGCGACCTCTTCGATCCCCGCCGACTGAGCGAACTCACCGACATCTTCTACACGTCGGTTCGCGAATCCGATCCCGATGCCTGGCTGCGCTTCGATGCCTACCGCTCCTCTTTTGGAGAAGGAATGGAGCCGGAGGCGATTTCCGATGCCATCCTCGGCGTTGCGCCGCACCTGGCGGCATTCATTGCCGAGATGTTCCAGATCAGGGACCGGCGCGGCCGCCTGCGCAGCGCCGTGGAGAGCGACTCCGTTGTCTTCCTGTTCAAGCGCGAGTTCGTGACGCGCCGTGCGTTGAAGCATTACGCAAGCACGGAGAGTTTGAACGCTCCGGTGATTCGCGCGGCCGTGAAAGCCTTGAACGGCACGGTGTTCGCCGATCAGTTCGCTGCCAACGATCCCGAGCGCGCAACGGCCGTGGTGGTGGTGGACCTGATGAGTCTGGAGAAATCGTTCAAGCACAATCCCGATCCCACCCCCGCACTGCTGGAGGAGGCGTCCGCTCTCTTCGCACGGGTTGCGGAGGCGCGCGGCACGAACACGGATCTTGCGGCCGGCCTTGGGGACCCGCGCGAGCAGGCAGGCCCCGGCGACGGCGTTACGCTGATCCTTTCGCTCTACGAACAGTGGCTGGCGCTGGAGTATCAGGAGTACGCACACGGCCATCCGCATCCATGGCCCTCCCTCCGCGTGCATCATACGCTGGACTTCTCGCATCTCGTACGGACGCTGCCCCCCCCCGGCATGCCGGAGGGAAGCCACATGGCTCCGGACGAGCTGCTGCGCCCGCGCGACGGCTTCCGGCTGACGGACAACCGTTTCGGCCATCGCGAGCTGATGAACGAGGTGGAGTACTGCATCTACTGCCACAACCGCGACCGCGACTCCTGCTCCAAGGGATTGCGCGAGAAGGATGGCACGAAGAAGAAGAACCCGCTGGGGATCACGCTCAACGGCTGCCCGCTGGACGAGAAGATCTCCGAGTTCCACACGCTGAAGCATGGCGGCGACGGCCTGGCGGCGTTCGCGGTGATCATGATCGACAACCCGATGTGCCCGGGCACGGGCCACCGCATCTGCAACGACTGCATGAAGGCATGCATCTATCAGAAGCAGGAGCCGGTGAACATTCCGCAGACGGAGACCGGCATGCTCACGGAGGTGCTGGACTATCACTACGGGTTCGAGATCTATTCACTCCTCACCCGTTGGAACCCGTTGAACGTGCGGCGCCCGCACATGCTCCCCTACAACGGCAGGAAGGTTCTGGTTGTCGGAATGGGGCCGGCCGGATACACGCTCGCACACTATCTCCTGAACGAGGGATTCGGCGTGGTGGGAATCGACGGGCTGAAGATCGAGGCGCTTCCTGCGAGGTGGACCGGAAGCCGCACATCGCGTCCGGAACCGATCGCCGACTGGCGCGCCGAGTTGTACGATCCGCTGGAAAGCCGCGTGCAGCTTGGCTTCGGAGGCGTTGCCGAATACGGCATCACGGTTCGCTGGGACAAGAACTTCCTGAAGGTGATCTACATCACGCTTGCCCGGCATCGCACGTTCCAGATCTACGGCGGCACACGCTACGGCGGCACGATCACCGTGGACGACGCGTGGCGCCTCGGATTCGATCACGTGGCGATCGCCACCGGTGCCGGAAAGCCGACCATCGTTCCGATGAAGAACAATCTGCTCCGCGGCATTCGCCAGGCCTCCGACTTCCTGATGGCATTGCAGCTTACCGGCGCGCTCAAGCACAAGGCGCTCGCCAACCTGCAGCTGCGCCTGCCGGCCATCGTGATCGGCGGCGGGCTTACGGGCGTGGACACCACCACGGAATCCATGGCCTACTATCCGGTGCAGGTGGAACGCACGCTGCATCGTTCCGAGGTGCTGATCGCCGAACTCGGCGAGGAGCGGTTCTGGTCGCAGTTCGGTCCGGAGGAGCGGGAGACGCTGGAGGAGTTCATCGCCCATGGCCGCGCCATCCGCGAGGAGCGTGAGCGCGCCGCGGCGGAAGGCCGCGAGCCGAACTTCATTCCGTTGATCCGCTCGTGGGGCGGCGTATCGCTGGTGTACCGCAAGAGCATGCAGGACTCCCCCGCCTATCGTCTGAACCACGAGGAGGTTGGCAAGGCGATGGAGGAAGGGATCTACTTCGTGGAGAACCTCTCCCCCGTGCAGGCCGTCCCCGACGAGTACGGCGCGGTGAAGGAGATGATCTTCGAACGGCAGGCGCCGGGCGAGGACGGCAGATGGCGCAGCACCGGCGAGATGGTCACGATGCCGGCGCGCTCGGTGATGGTGGCCGCAGGCACTCAGCCGAATACGATCATCGAGCGCGAGACGCCCGGCATGTTCGCGTACGACGAGTGGAACCAGTACTTCGCACAGTACACCGACGCACCGCAGCATGTGGAGCAGGCGGCAACGGCCTGAGCCGCAACGGCCTGAGCTGAACGGCTCGATCCGCAGCAGCCTGTGTGCGTAATACCAGAGCATATGTGGCACGGTCAACGGGACTGAAAACCTTCGAAGCGACATTTCATAGATCATGGCAGAGAACACGGAAATGAACGGCCGGAACTTCGTGAGCATCGGGGAGATCATGCTCCGCCAGGCGGAGCGTGGCGAGGTTGGCTTCTTCACGTCGTATCACAACGATGGGAAACTGATCAGCTACTACGGCGACAATCATCCCAAGTACGCCGGCAACGTCGTGAAGGCCATGGCATCGGCGAAGGACGGCTATCCTCACGTTGTGCGGCTGTTCCAGCAGGAGCTTGCCGGGCTTGACCCATCGAAGCAGGAGGAGCGTGACCGTGAGTGGGAGGAGTTCACGGCGATGCTGGACGGCAATCTGATCGCCACGGTTCACGAGGTGATCCGTCTGACGCCCACGATTGTGGAGATCGTGGTACACGCGCCCTTCGCCGCGGAGCGCTTCCGTCCGGGCCAGTTCTTTCGTCTGCAGAACTACGAGGCAAATGCCCCGGTGATCGACGGCACCCCGCTTGCCATGGAGGGCCTTGCCCTCACCGGCGCGTGGGTGGATGTGGAGCGCGGGCTGATCAGCACCATCGTGCTGGAGATGGGTGCAAGCTCCAGGCTCTGCGCGATGCTGACGCCGGGCGAGCAGGTTGTGCTGATGGGCCCGACGGGAACGCCCACGGAGATCGGCCACAACGAGAAGGTGATCCTGTGCGGCGGAGGCCTTGGCAACGCGGTGCTCTTCTCCATTGGCAAGGCGATGCGCGCCGCCGGCTGCGAGGTGATCTATTTCGCCGGCTACCGCCATGGGGAGGACCTGTATCACCGTGAGGATGTGGAGGAGTCCGCCGACCAGGTGATCTGGAGCAGCGACGCCGGAGCGGAGATCGCACCGGCGCGGCCGCAGGACACATACTTCCGCGGCAACATCCTTCAGGCGATGATCGCCTACGCGAGCGGCCGGCTTGGGGAACAGCTGGTGCCGATGAACGAAGCCACGCGCCTGGTGGCGATCGGCTCGGACCGGATGATGGCGGCGATCAAGGAGGCACGGCACGGCGTATTGGCCCCCTATCTCGGCCCCCACGTCGGCATCGGGTCCATCAACTCGCCGATGCAGTGCATGATGAAGGAGGTCTGCGCGCAGTGCCTTCAGCGCCACGTTGATCCGGTGACCGGCGAGGAGAAGGGCTTCGTGTTCAGCTGCTTCAATCAGGATCAGCATCTGGACGAAGTCGATTTCGCATTCCTGAACTCGCGCCTGAAAGGGAATGCGATGCAGGAGAAACTCTCCAACATGTGGCTGGACCATCTTCTCGCGATCGAACCGGTGACGATGGTATAGCGGGCTGGGGCCCATCGCTCGCTCGCTCGGCGGCACCTCGCCGTACTTGGTGCTTTGACCGCTCGGCTGCGCCTCGCTGTAGTGCTTGGTACTTGGTGCTTTGATCGCTCGGCTGCGCCTCGCCGCAGTACCTGGCAACGGAAGTGCAAGGTGTCTCCCATCGCGATGTACGAAGCACGAAGTACCAAGGACAAAGACCCAAGCTCCAAGTACCAGGCCCCAAGAACGAAGACCCAATACACAACATGACGATCCATCGATTCAACGGCCGGGTGCTCCCGCGTTGCTCCGCAACGCTCCTGATGTTGGCCCTCCTCAGCTCCTGCAAGGATCCGAAGAGCGGAAGCGTCGGCATGTCGTCGGTGGATTCCGTGCGGGCCGAACGTGCTGCGATGGATTCGGCGGCAGCGCGTGCGCACACCATCGACAGCACGATGACGGCCGCGCCGCCGCCGCTGGCGATGGCATCGCCGGAATTCGCGAGCGACACCATCCCGCTGCACGCACCCAACGGCGAGCCCGCGCGCTACGGTCTGAAGTCCGGAAGGATCGTACAGCGTTACACCGGCAACAGCCGCGGGGTTCGTACGATCACGTTCGACGATTACGGCATGCGCGAGCGCCGCGATGACAACGTGGTGCCGTATCCGGAGGGTCGCAAGGGGCAGCTTCACAACCTGATCACCATCATCACACCGGAGCGTCAGGTTGTGGGCGACGTCCGTTCCGGGAAGGGATGGGAACGCCCGAACGAAAGCCTGCAGAAGTATATCCAGATGGCGGAGGCGCAGAAGATTTCGCTGGGTGAGGCAACGCTGGCGGCATCCGGCGGCGACCGGCTTCCCGACACTACCATCGGCGGATACCATTGCCGCGTGCTGCGAAAGAATGTGCGCGGCATGCTGATCACGAACTGGGTGTGGCGCGGTGTGGTGATCAGGGAGCACGTGGTGATCCCCGCGGACTCGCTGGACTACAGCGTGGTGCCTGTGGAGATCGTTCCGAACGCTGCAGTGCCGGATACCAGCTTCAGGCTTCCGGACACGTACGCGATTACACCGTACAAGCCGGGCCAGGAAACGAAGAAGAAGTAGGGATGTGCAGGCTGGTACTTCGGTCTTGGTGCTTGGAGACTCTCTCCCATGCACTTCAGTTGCCAAGTACTACAGCGAGGCGTAGCCGAGCGTGCCAAGAACCAAGGACTACAGCGAGGCACTGCCGAGCGTGCCAAGAACCAAGAACCACCGCGAGGCACTGCCGAGCGTGCCAAGAACCAAGGACTACAGCGAGGCACTGCCGAGCGTGCCAAGAACCAGGCTCCGCCCTACGTGAACAACGGCCGCACGTACACGAGATAGACGTAGGCCAGCGGCGCAACGAAGATGAGACTGTCGAACCGGTCCAGCAGCCCGCCGTGCCCGGGAATCAACTGCGACGAATCCTTCACGCCGGCGTCGCGCTTGAGCAGGGACTCCGCAAGATCGCCCGTCTGCCCGAAGATGCCGACGATGGCGCCAAGCACCACTGCATCACCAATGCTCAGGAACGGCAACAGCCAGTGTTGGAAGGCGATCATCCCGCCGATTGCGAACACGGCGCCGCCGATTGCTCCCTCCCACGTTTTCTTCGGCGACACACGCTCGAACAGTTTGTGCCGCCCGAACGCACGGCCGCAGTAGTATGCGCCCGAGTCGCAGATCCAGATGGTGACGATCACCGCAACAACGATGTAGAGATTCCGCTCGTTGAAGCCGGACACCGCTGCCGGCATGTGCTCGGTCCGGAATCGGCCGAGCGAATTCTCCGCAGTGCTTGCGGACACGTGAAACAGGTTGCGCAGTCCGACAAGCGTTGCCAGCAGCGTCGGGATGTAGACCACGCCCCCCAGCGTCGCCATCATGCTCACCAGCGGGCTCCCCTCCTCACGGAACAACTCCACGATCAGCGTTGCGATCGCCAGCACGATCATCAACGCCACAAGGAACTGCACGCCGCCGCCTGCGGCCGCCCCGGCGCCGGGATAGAGTGCCGCCCGCCACTCCTCCGCCTGCGGCATGAACGCCAACGCCACACCCAGCCCCGCAAGGATGCCGAGGACCTTGTTCGGATGCGCTCCCTTCTTCTCGGCGAGCCAGTAGAACTCCATGAGCGCGCCGGTGCTGATGAGCGCCACGAAGAGGTAGAACGCCCAGCCTCCAAGCCAGATGGCGCCGAGCACCAGGGGTATGGCGATCACCGCGGTCACCACACGCATGGTGGCGTTGCCGAATCGCTGCTCGAAGCGCGTGGGGCCGTGCGGCCACGTTGGAGTCGTTGGTTCGGTCATCTCTCGAATAATATAGGTTCACCGCTCGAGGCGGCATCGCAGCATGCAGAGGCTGTTCCCGAACGAGCCGGGCAACGCGGTGCTCATTGCCGCGTTACGCACGTTCTTCTGCGCCATGCATTCCGGCGCACGTGTTCCAGGACCGCGCGGACGTTCCATATCCTCTGCGGACGCAACCCGGGTATCCCCCGGGCAGTCATCACACGGCCCCGAGAGAGCCGCAACGCCGGGCGCGAGCCGCGGGAACCCCTCACGCATCCGGCGCCGGACCGCCGGCCACAACGGCGAGGTGGGCCCCCAGGCTCACACGATCCTCCAGCCCAAGCTTCTTCCTGATGTTGTACCGATGGTTCTGCACCGTTCGGAGCGATGTCGAGAGCATGCGCGCGATCTCCTTCGTGTCCAGATTGATCCGCATCAATGCGCAGACCTTCAGCTCCGTAGCCGTCAGCGTCGGGTATCTGGTGGAGATGATCTCGAGGAATGCTCCATGGACGCGCGTGAACTGATCCTCGAACGCATCCCACTCCTCTTCGCCGGAAAGGTTCTGCCGCACCTCACGCGTCAACGCGGCCAGTTCGTCGCGAAGACGGTTGTCCGTTGTTGTGGCAACCGCGCGGAGACGTGAGTCGATCTGGTGCAGGAACTCGCGCTTCTCAACGAGGTGGAGCGCGAGCGCAGTGAGCCGCGCATTCCTGTGCTCCATCTCCCGCTCCAACTGCTCCGCCTTCAGCCGAAGGATCTCCCGTTCCTGCGTGGCGCGCTCCAGCTCCAGACGGTCCAGCACGTCGGCCATCGCCTCCAGCTTCTTGGGATCGAACACCTCGTCATGCATCGCCGCGAAGCACTCCAGATGCTCCAGCGCCTCCTTCGGCTTTCCCGCGGAGCGATAGAGCCCGGCGAGAAGCTTGTGGATGCTGGTGAGCGCCTTGCGCTGCCCCATCGCCTGGAGCAGATCGCGCGCGCGCTTCAGATGCGCGATGCCGGTCTGCACATCGTTCTCCTCCGCGGCAAGGCGGCCAAGCGTAACACAGACATGAGCGATGATGTTCCTGTCGCCGATCTTTTCCGCAATGGCGAGCGCAGCCCTGGCGTCGCGCATCGCCTCGCGTTTGCGCCCCATGCGCCGGTACATCTCCGCACGGTTGCCCAGCGCGAAGCCGGCCATGTACTTCCGTCCTGCCGCGGTGGATGCCTTCACCGATTCGGTGAAATACCGGATAGCCTCGCCGTAGTCCTCGTGCGCTCCGGCAATCGCAGCCAGATTGTTCAGCAGCGACGTGCGGTCCGTATCATCCACAACAAGATCCATCGCCCGCAGCATCAGCTCGCGTGCCTTGGTGAACATGCCGAGATTGTAGTACAGACCGCCGGCCACGGCGAAGGCGTTCACGCGATCGGCGGACTCCGCCCCGTTGTGCGCCGCATCCAGCGCCTTCAACACATGGATATGCGCATTGCCGAAGTCGCCGAGCTGCGTGTAGTTGGCAGCGGTTCGCGCGTAGAGCTGCGTGCGCCGCCCCGGGCCGATCCGGCCGATATACTCGTTGCAGCGGGCAAGCATGGCGAGCGCCTCTCGATAATTCCCGCGGCGGTCGTGAATGCGTGACATGTGCACAACCATGATGGCACAACCGTCGAAGTCTTCCAGCGAGCGGCGCAGATCGTACGCTCGCTGCAGGTCCGCCATTCCGTAGTCGTCAACGGTGAGATCGCGGGTGCAGAGTCCGCGAAGCATGTAGGCCCTGGCGAGCAACTCCGGATCGCCGATGGCGCGAGCCAGATCCAGCAGCTCGCGCGTGAGGGCGCTCAGACGCCCGAGATCAACGTACCGCAGCGCCACGGCCAGGTTGTACATGGCCTCGGCGCGCGCCGTGTCGGAGGCGGCATCGGCGAGAGTGCGTTCGAGTTGTTCGATTCGATCCGTCATGAACGGCCGTTGAGACTGGGGCGGTACAGACAGTGCCGGAGGAAGGCCCGAAACATCGGGTGCCGGCACGGCCATCCGGCGCGGGAGCGGCGCCGAGAAACTACGATTCTATCATCGTACTACCACATCCGGCATCGCTCCGCGCGCGCTGTGCCGCGCCTGAAGCCCGGCGTGGGCCGCCATTGCAGTGCCGTGAATTTTTTCCGCCACCCTTGCGACACATCCCCCATGCCATCGGTCTTTTCAGCTATCGGCGTTTCAGCGCCGATCACGACATCCGCGCATTCATGCATCGGCTGTTCCCCTGACGGTTCTCATCGACGCCGGATGGCGCCGGTCCGCACATGGACCTCGCGGCATCTGGCGGAGGAATCTCATGTTCACCCTCCGGGCGCCGGCAGGCACTGCGGAGCGAAATCCCCATACTACATCGGAGGCTGGAACGTTCCATGTCGCGAGCACTGATATCGTACACCCTTGCCGCAGGCGCACTGGCACTCTGCATGATGAGCGCATGCAAGGACGACACGACAACAAACCCGCAGCCGACATCCGGCGACAAGGCCCACGGCGAGTACCTGGTGAAACATGTGGCGGCATGCGGTGAATGTCATACGCAGCGAAACGAGGCCGGCGTATTCGTGGATTCACTGACAATGGCGGGCGGCAGGGAATTCCCGGTGGGAAGCGTTGGAAGCATCTTCGCTCCGAATATCACACCGGATACCGAAACCGGCATCGGCTCATGGACGGATCAGCAGATTATCGCCGCGATCCGAACCGGGCGCCTTCCGGATACGGAGGATGGCAAGCCCACCAGCGACACGGTGATCTCCCCGGTCATGCCCTACTGGCTCTACGCAAACATGACGGACAGCGATGTGAACGACATCGTTGCCTATCTCCGCTCGCTGAAGCCGGTGCACTACGAGCCGACGGAGAACACTGTTCCGGCATCGCTGCTGGTTCGCTGGGCTCCGCAGGCCGGCATTCCCGATGCAACACCGAACAACGCACAGACTCAGCGCGGGAAGTATCTGGTGACGCTCGCTCGCTGCATCGACTGCCACACTGCACCCGCGGCAGGCTCCGGCAACCCGCTGGCACAGGGTGTGGACGTATCCCGCTTCCTGGCAGGGGGGAACCGGTACGTCTCCATGGCCGATCCGAACAAGTTCATCACCGCCAAGAACATCACACCGGATGACGACACCGGCATCGGCGGATGGAGCACGGGCCAGATCGATTCCGCGCTGGCGCTCGGCTGGGACGACCAGCACGAGGGCCTGTGCCCGACGATGCCGTGGGCATCGTACAACGCGATGGTCAAGGCCGATCGCGACGCCATCATTGCCTACCTGCGCGGCATCCCCTCGGTAAAGAACGACGTTGCCGAGAACGATCCCGGCACGTCGTGCCAGCATCCGTAACCGCGCAGCATACATCGCTCATCAGCGCAGGCCCGATGTGATACATCGGGCCTGCGCCGTTACTGCGCTTTCGAAATGGTTAAGTAAGCCACGCTATGGAACGATCCAACGATCAAAGATTGAAGTATGGATTGGGCTGCCAACAACCGTCGGTCGTATGGCAACAACCACTCGAACCACCATTGCCGGCATTGTAGTTGCCCCAGCCCGATGCGGCACAATTGCCGTGAAGCAAAACGCCTGGGCCAACTTGTTGATGGTCAGGAAAGTCCAGAAGACAACTGCAACGAGAGTCACAAAAGTTTGGAAGATGCTTCTCGCACTTCCAGCGATTGATCTCGAGACACTCGCATCGCCCACAAGTACATGAAGGGTCAAAAAAGTCTCCCTCTCCGGTGCCTCCATCTCCCAGGAGACCATCGTAACCAGATCCGCCTCCTCCGCCTGTTCCGAACCCAGGTCCCCACGGATCGTCAATCCCAAACAGCGGTCCCTGAGGCAACCAATCGCCGACGTTTCCGCCCACAAATGGAGGAGGTGGTGACCTACCCCCCGCTTTAGTGG
>JAFDZV010000007.1 GCA_018266795.1 Bacteroidota bacterium
TCCGCAAGGGGCACCTGTCTGTAGCGAGTCCCGATGAAATCGGGACCAGCGTACCAACAGCCACCGCCGTTCTAGAAGAATGCGCGCACCTCAGCCTGTCCGATATGGATCGCCCGCATCGACGGCGGCTGAGCGCGCCCGGTGTAATTGAGCGAGGCTTGAAGGTTGGCGCCGAAGCGATAGTCCAATCCGAGGCGCGCCGTCCACGTTGTACCGATCGCATATCCGTTGGTGAGCTGATACGGCAGCAGCAACGCGTCGCCGCCGATGTTGGTACCGCTCACGTTCGTCCGCTCCAGTTCCGCGCTCAGCCTCCCCTGCGTGGCAAGCGCATAACCGACTCTGATTGCGTTCGTGTTCAGCAGCGTCGTGCGCGGCACGATCGGCAATACGTCGCGCGAGGTCATCAGCTTCAGGGTCCACCCGACCTCGAGCGGCTGCGTGGGGCGATAACTGAGATCGTTGGAGACCGTGAACCCCGTCAGATCGAACCGGCGCGTGGAAGTCGTGTCCGTGCTGTGCAGCAGTCCGCGATTGCCGGCGACATCGAGCTGCACACCGATATCGAACGTGGGCTGCCAGCGGACGCGGAGCGATCGCTCAACGTTCTCGGTTCGCTCGATCGTGGAGACAAGACGCTGCAACCCGTAACTGGACTGCACGCGGAACCGGAAGGAGTACTCCGGATTCGTCTCGAAGAGGTTTACATCCTGCTGCACCAGCGCGGTGCCGTTGATCGTCGTGGAATCGTTCAGGAAGTGGCTGAAGCGGAGGAGATAGATATCGCTCTCGCGCCGATCCTGGCTCTGTTCCTCGAGGCGGAGCGTTGTCTCCGTGGTCACCGGGACAAGCAGGCGTCCAAGCCAGTTGGCTGGCTGGATCACGTTGCGCGGCACGAGCCGCAGCCGTGTTGAGGTGCGCAGATTGATCACCGGGTACAACTGTTCGGTGGGGAGATCGATCCGGACGTACTCGCCGTCGTTCAAAAGCGCCGGGCGGAACTCATCCTCGCTCTGCAGCCCGTCGCCGTTCAGGTCCGTCCAGGTGAAGTCACCGCGCCCCAACGGCACGCGCACGAACACGCGCTGCAGCCTGGCGGCCTGCTCCGTCTGCACCTCGTAGAGCGCATCGAGATCCAGACCGCGGTTGAAGCCGTTCCATCGCGTCTGCGAACGGGCCAGCACGGTGGTGTTGTTCAGACGGCCGGCGGGATCGGCTCCGAGAACGCTGTCGTACGTTCGGCGCCGATAGGTAAACTGCACGGTTGAGGAGAGATCACGCACGCCGCGAAGCTCACCGCTCATCGAGTAGGTCTGTGTGGCTCCGTCGTGCACGAAGAGTGCGTTCGCCGAGGCGGTGTCGAAGCGGGCGGAATCCTCCGTACGATATCGCGCGCTCATTGTGCCCACCATGAACGGCAGCGTGATGCGCAGCTCCGGCCCGGCCTCCACGAATCGGTACGAGAGCGGCAGCAACTCGCCGGTGGCGATCGCACGATCCTCCCGGCGTTCGGACTCGAAGCGGAACGCCGGCGTGACGATGCCGAGCGAGTAATCCGCACCGCCTCGCTGCCGCAGCCAGTTCGTCTTCCTGATGCCGGCCGTATCGGAGGTGATCAGCTCGAAGGTGTAGTCCGCACCGGGAATCAGCGTGTCACCGATGAAGCGTCCCGAGTACTGCTGCCGCATGGAGTGGAAGCTGCCGCCCTGGCGCAGCAGGCCGTTGTAGGCGCCGAGTTCCAGACGCCGCACCGGCGACCAGAGAAGCGTATCCTCCACGATGAGATTCTCGTTCCGCCCCGTGCCGGGCCGTTCGCCGGCATTCCAGCGATTCGTGAAGTCCACCTCACCAACACGCTCCAACGGCTCGAACGATGCGCCGAGATACTCCGCGCGCGCGCCAAGCCGCGCCGAGCCGAGCGCGGTGCGGCCGATCCGAAGCGTGTCGCGACGTGCCGACGCCGAGATGTTGAACGCGCCGCCGCGCAGCGTGGCCGAAGGATCGGTGCTGAACTGATTCAGCGATGCATCGCTGTACGCCGCCTCCGCATTGATCGTAACGCCTGCTGCCGGACGCGCGGTCAGCGCAATGGCGCCGATCTGCCGCCGCTCCGGAAGCGGCAGATAGATCACCGGCAGATAGGTGCCCAGCCCCTTCCCCGCATACTCGTACTGCCCGAAGGCCACGTACCGGTAGTCGCCGATGCCGGTGGGTGAGATGGAGAACGCGACATTGTAGAAAGCATTGGGATCGTCCGGGGCATACCGGAAGACCGAATCGGGAGCACCGTTGATTGTGGTGTCCACACGGATGTAGCTGCCGCGTACCGTGTCGCTGCGCCCCACATAGAGCACGCCCGAGCGCACCGCGCGGGTCCGGTCGCCGCCAACGCGCGCCAGCAGCAAACGATCGGCATCGGTGAGCGTCACGTCGATCGTCTCGTCCGGATTGTCGGACTCGCGCAGATACGTGGCGGAGAGGGTGATGGTGCTGTCGGCGAAGTAGTTGTTGTTCCTCACCGCGAGGAAGGTGCGGCTGTACTGGCGTTCGGTGTATTCGAAGTCCACCGTGATACGGCTCAATGCCGTAATGGGCCGCCGGGTCTGAAAGAAGATCTCGCCGGTTCCGTAGTCGATCACGTAGTCGTTGTTCTCACCGCGCACCATGATGGCGCCGTCCACGTACACGCGCTCACTGCCTGCCACCAGCACGATGTTCCGTTCGCCGTTCTCGCCGGTGAGGCGGTACGGCCCCTGGTTGCGATCCTGCCCCTGAATGGCCTGCGTGCGGAACCGGCCGGGCGCGATCCCCACCACGGCCTCCGTGCTGCCAATCCCTCCGTAGTACACGATCCCCTTCACGCCCTGAAGCTTGCGCGAGTATCCGGTATAGCTTCCTCCGTTGGTGGCGATGAACTTCCCCAGCACGGCATCCGCGCTCTTCGCGCGAATCTCCATGAAGATGTTGTCCACCTCGCGAAGCGTCTGCGTGTTCCCCTCCGGCTGGATCGGTGTCTGTTCGTCCGTGAGCGCGCCAAGCACCTCCACATCGTCCGTGACGAAACCGCTGAACTGCAGGCGCAGCCCGCTCTGCACGGTTACATCGCGATTCGTGCCCACGGTGAAGCCGCGCACGATGGATCCGCTGCGCTGCAGGTTGCGGCCGAAGATGCCGGAGCCGGAAAGATCGGGAGGCGGCTGCGCAATCATGCGGGGGCCGGCCACGGAGTCGTTCACGACAACGAGCTTGCGGCCGTAATACTCGCGCGGGAATACCAGCGGACGGTAGTTGTACTCCGCCACGAGATGATGCACGAAGGAGGAGTCGCTCCTCAGACGCGCGCGCAGATCCGGCCCAAGCCGCAGGAGCCCGAATCGCGCATCCAGAGTGAGCTCGCCCGGCGTTCCGAGAATCGGAAGCGAGTCCAGCATGAGATGGAGCGAGCCGGGAACCACGAATTCGTGCGAGAGCGTGATAACGGAGTCGGCCGGACCAAGCGGGAATCGTTCGGCCACGCGAATGCCCTGAGCCATGCCGCCGGCAACGCCGAAGAGCATGAGCGAGAGCATTATCGCGAGGCGAGGAGGCATCATGGATTGGAAAGATCGGCGAGCGGAACGGTATGGTAAAAGGGGAAACGATATATTGACCCGGCTACGGCCCCGCCGTCCGGCCCCGTCTGCGCTGACACACTATTGAATCACTTCGATGACCGATACTCCAGATACACCGGCAACCGCGCCGGCTCCCGAAACTCCGTCGGCTCCGGAAACCCCGGCACCTGCCGAAGCCAGAATCACGGTCTCCAAGAACGGTCCATACCGGATCGAGGGGAACTTCACGATCGTCGACCCCGAGGGGAACGCCTACGGACTCGGTGGGCGCACGGTAATATCGCTCTGCCGCTGCGGCCTTTCCGCCAACAAGCCGTTCTGCGACGGCACGCACAGGCACCATGGCTTCATGGACGATCCCGCCGCGCGCGATCTGCCGCCGAAGGCGTCGTAACGAGATATGAAACATGAACTATGAGATATGAAGGGCATTCATATCTCATAGTTCCTATCTCATCGCCGTTCACGCCTCATGCGGATCCCAGTCAGCCGCCGCCTCGCGCGTACGAATCCGCGATATGAACGTGAGCCACTCATATCTCATGGCTGCTTACGCCCGCAGCACCACCCGCCCCATCGTTGCAACCTCGCGCCCCATGCGTATTTCCGTCAGCCGGCGCTTCGCGCGTGCGAACAGGCTGCGGTGCGGAGCATCGATCTCGAGTTTGAGGGCAAGGGCGTCCGCCATCAGCCGCAAACCGGCAAAGGTGAGGAATGCGGAGCGGCCCCTGATGCGGCGCTCGGCGAGCATCTTCATGCCGCTGGCATAGTCGCTGTAGATCGGCGAGTCCAGAATAATCGCAAGGCCCCCCGGACGGAGCACGCGCAAGGCCTCCGCCAGCACGCCGCGCATATCCGCGGCATAGTGAAAGGCGCCGTTGTAGATCACCACGTCCACGCAGGCATCCACGAACGGCAGGCTGGCGTAGTCCGCAAGCACGCGATCGAAGGAGATCGGAAGATGCTCCAGATAGTGCCGCCCGGCGCCGAGCCCGTCGCGCCCGTCGGCGAATACGTCCAGAGCAACCACCTCGTGCCCCGCCTCGGCCAGATGCCTGCTCAGCCAGCAGTTGCCTGCTCCCGCATCCACGATCGCGAGAGTTCGTCCGGCGGAATGCCGCGCCAGCACCGCCATCAGCCAGCGCATGCTCTCGCCCCGCATACACCACTCCTGGTGCTTCGGATCGGCAACCGGCGTGTCCGGCAGAGCAAGGTAGTGCTCCGGCGCATCGGAGCCGCGCCCCTCGGCGCTGCGGATTGCACCGTACTCTTCGACGAACGATGCAGTACACTCCGCCTGGCGAGCCGAGAGGAAACTGCGAACGCCGTTGCACTGCGTACTGAGGAAGCCATCGCACGCGCAGAGGAGGTCATTCCCCTGCTCCACCAACGGCCCGCGACAGTTGGGACAGGCGTATCGGATCATGCGCTCATGAATCGATGGGATACCGGCTGTTGGAGACGCACTCACCGCGCCACCTGGTTGTAGAGACGATCGAACGAATCGAACATTCCCGCAAGCGAATAGCCGCGCGCGACGGCCTCCGGGCCGCCTTCGGCGCAGGCACGTGCATGCGTGCCGTCGGCAAGCGAGCGCAGGATCGCGGCAGCCATCGCGTCCGCGTTGCCCGGATCGAAGCGGTGGACAAGGTCTGAAGGCAACTCCGCCGCCACGCCGACATCGGATGCAATCACCGGCAGCCCGGTTGCAAGCGCCTCCAGGATCGCCATCCCCTGCGACTCGTACAGCGACGCATGGAGCAGCCGGTCCGCATCGCGATAGAGCGCCGGCATGCGATCGTGCGGCACCTCTCCGAGGAAGCGGACGCAACCGGCCAGCCCCAGAGCGCGAACAGATGCCTCGATCCGTTCGCGCTCGAACCCTTCGCCGGTCATCTCCAGCGTTGCATCTGCGCGCACGCGCCGAACTTCGGCGAACGCATGGAGGACGGTGTTGTGATCCTTCAACGGAATCATGGAGGAAACCACCAGCAGCCGTGCGCCGCCGCGAATCGGCATCGGGACGAACATCTCCGTGTCCACGCCCAGCGGCAGGCGATGCACTCTGGGTTGGAACTCGGCAGGCACGCGCCCCGCAACCCAGGCGGAGCCTGCCGTGATTGCCGCCGCGCACCGGAACGATGTTCGCACGAAGGTTCGCTGCACCACGGAAAGCTGTGCGCCATAGTTCTCGCGGGGATAGCACGCCAGCTCCCCTCCGCCGATCGTCACAACCAGCGGCACGCCGATGCGCCTCGCCGCGCGCGCGCCGAGGAAACCGGTTTCAGTAGCCCAGAAGGAGTGTACAAGACTGAACGGCGCGGCGGCGTGATCGCGCCGAACGCGCTCCAGAAGCTCGCGCCACAGAAGAAGACGGCGCACTCCGTGCTCCTTGCGATCACTGAGGCAATGCACTGTTGCGCCGAAGAGTGTGTACGTGGAACGTCTGAAGGGATAGTGCGGGGTGTAGACAACGAGATCGTGACGGCCGGCGAGGCCCGCCATGATATTCCGCACAACCGGTATGCACCAGTCGCTCTCGTTGGCGGAGCAGCCGGGAACGATCATGCATATTCGGCGGCGCATGTGGAAGGATCAGATCTGTGGAAGGGCCGGAGCGGGTCTCGGCTCAGGTTTCCCCGGCGGGCTGCACAACCGGCAGCATGATGCGCACCGGGGCAACGGGACGGCGCAGCCGGCGTACCATGAACGAATGAAACGCCGCGCGCACCGTGTGGTACGGCAGCAGCAGTACGCGGCGCGACGCGTTGGGCGGAACGGGAAGGTTCGTGAAGAAGGAGCGCATGGCACGAAGGCCCTGCTGACGCCGGTGTTCCTGATGCACATAGCGCGCAAGTGCGCGGTAGAACTCCGTGCTGTAGGTTCCGTGGAACATCATGGCCAGGTCGGCGCTCTCGCTCCAGTTCCGCTTCTCCCCCATCTCACCGATCACGCGCTCGTAGAACTTGGTTCCCGGAAGCGGATACGAAACGGAAATGCCGATCTCCTCCGGCAGCGCGCGCCGAACCATTTCCAGGGTTGCATCGATCTCGCGATCCCCCTCACCCGGATACCCGAACTGAAGGAAGAACCCCACGCGGATGGCGTACGCACGAAGCTTCGCGGTTGCACGATGGATCTGGCCAACCGTTGTTCCCTTCTCCATCGCATCCAGCACCTTCTGCGCGCCGGACTCGGCGCCGATCCAGACCGTTGCACAGCCGGCGCGCGACAGAGCCGCAGCGGTATCGCCGCGCAGAATCAGATCGGCGCGGGAGAGGCACTTGAACGGGATCACGGCATCCAGCTCGGCAACATGGCGGCTGAACTCCTCCACCCACCCGGGCTTCAGACCGAAGATGTCGTCGCAGATCCAGATGTGGTCCGGGTTGTACTGCTCCTTCAACGACTTGAATTCCTCGGCGACGCATCGCGGGGAGCGGGAGTTGTACACCCGGCCGTAGATGGGCTTGGCGCACCAGTTGCAGCGATAGGGGCAGCCGCGCGTGGTTGCAACGTTGATGGAGAAGTAGCCGTGACGGCGGCGCCATTCGGAGCGATACGCGGCAACGTCCACCAGATCACGGGCCGGCATCGGAAGCGAATCCAGCTCGCGCAGAACGGCGCGGCGCGGTCCTCTGCGGACAGATCCATCGGCATCGCGCACCGCAACGCCGGGTATCTCCCCGGCATGCGCAGCGCCGTTGCCGTGCAGATGTTCCAACAGTTCGCGCAGCGTCTGCTCCGCCTCGCCGAACATGATGTAGTCCGCCCCGTGCTCGAAATACTTCTCCTGGTGGTCGGTCGCATCGGAGCTGTGCACGATCACCGTGCAGCCGTGCTTCTTCCCGAGGCGGGCCATGCGGAACGCCGCTTCACGCATGCGCGTGAGGCACATCTTCGTGAGGTAATTGAAGTCGTCGTCGTAGATAACGAGGAAACGCGGCGTGTGGCGCACGAGATGTTCGGCGATCTGTTCGGGCGATTCCATGAGCATGGAATCGAAGAGGGCAACGGAATAGCCTGCCTCCCGGGCAACCGCCGCTGCATAGAGCGTCCCGAGAGGCTGATACGGCATCATCGCCCGATACTCTTTCGGATCGAAGCGAAGAAAGTAGCTGTGCGTAAAGAGAATGTCACTCATCGGAGATCCCGTACTGCGCAAGTCGAGCACGGTACATCGTGAGCACCTTCGGTGCCTGATCGTTCGGATGCGCCCGCGATTCATCGCGGCGTGTCCGAAGGGCTCCATCGTATGCCCGTGGATCGATTCCCGGGAACTTACGACGCCAGAAGTTGCGTGTCATCATCATCAGCCGGATGTCCAGCTTCGTTGCAAGACGACGCGGAAGAAGATGCTCCAGAAACCCGCGGAGGCGCTCCCCTCCCTCCACCGTTCTACGAATCTCCACACGTTCCAAGGAGAAGTTGGGATAGAACTCCGTGATCCAGGAGTTCTCCCGCATGAAGCGATTGAAGAGCCCGCGGTTGTAGAGCGGCTTCAACGACGCGACCTCGCATACAACATACGCGTTCCGCTCGCGAACCCGAAGGTTGTCAGAACTGACGTAGTAGTTCGTGCAGAAGTATTTGCGGCTGTTGAGAAGGAAGATACGCCGTATGGCAACGAGGATGGTGCGTGCTATCCAGAGACGCCCCGGTGCGGTCACGATGAAGTAGTCGATATCGCTATGCTGGTCGGCGATATAGCGGCACAACTGGCCGCTCACGAATACCCCCTGAACGAACGGAACGAAGCGCATCACGGCGGCCACCCTGAGCGCGGCCCGCCACATCCGGCGCCCCTCCTGCTCCATGGCGATCCTTCGATCCACAATCTCCCCGGTCTGATGCGGGAGATAGTAGTAGCCACGGTCCTTGATCAGCTTGCCGTCGGCAACAAGCTCCGCCACCGTCCCCCTCAGTTCGTAGACCGAGACACCATGCACAGGGAGAAAGAGATGAATCTCCTCCTCCCGCAATGGATAATTGAACACGTCGTAATAGCCCAGTACCCGGACTATCGGCGCGAAGAGCGTACAGATATCTGTAGTTGCGAACATGAAGAGTGACGTAACATGGCCGGAAACTGGTAGTCACCAATGGAGTGGGCACAGCGGACTCATTGGGAGTGATAGTCCGTGTTCGCACATAAACCCGGGATCCCGAAAAAAGATACCGGAATCGCACGGCCGCGGCATTTTCTCCCGGCAGCAGCCCGTCCGATCCGGAGAGCAATCGATTCACCCGCCTCCAAAACGGCATCCGGGTTCATTCCCGGACTGCAGGTACGATCCCGATCGCTCCTCTGCCCCAATCATCATAACGACATCGACCACACGGCCTTCGTGACCCGGCAGAGGCCGCTCGGCCGGATCGCGACGTGTTGGTCACACTGAAGAAGCGCAGGGATGGTGCGGTTCGCGATTGTGTGGGGTGTCTCGTGCCTTCACCTCGAAATTCAACGCGGCAAGGTGAACACAAGTTAGCCAGAACGCCGAACCTGCCAAGGTGTTCGGGTAGTGTTTTCCGTTTGTCTGTCACTACCGGGACGTCATCGTGAGAACATCAACCTCGACGGCGTCAAGGTATCCCTCGGCAATGCCCCACCTATGGTCTTCGCGAGCCCACGCGAAGCGGGTCTCGCGAAGACGATCGACGTACATGGTGCTCAATGCCTGTTGTCATAAGCTGGCGAGCGCAGCAAAGCCTCGTGATCTGTTCCGCACGGCGCATCGTGTTGCCGAATGGACCGTGATGTCGGCCGGCACGGGCTGCCACGTCGGCATCCGCTCCGCGGCTGCCGCCTCGCAACGCCCCTGGTGGACGTTCACATCCATTGTCATGAGGCGCAGACAAAGAACGACCGTCAGCCGATGATGCGCATGGCAATCAAACCGAGACACGACCGGGAGCGAGGGAACGAATCTTCCTATCTTCATCGATGACCTCCTCGGCTCCAATCGGCGAAGCGTTCGCCATCACGACGCACAACCTCCGCAAGGAGTTCCGGCGCATGGTTCGCTCGCCGGGGTTGCGAGGGATAATCGAATCGATCGGCGGCAGAACCCAGGCAGCGACTACCACGGCCGTCAAGTCGCTGAACCTGCAGGTTCGTGCAGGCGAACGAATCGCCTTCATCGGCCCGAACGGATCGGGCAAGTCCACCACGATCAAGATGCTCACCGGCATCCTGCACCCGACCAGCGGCAGTGCATCCGTGCTCGGCTTCAATCCGTGGCGGCAGCGGAAACAGCTCGCCTACCATCTCGGATCGGTCTTCGGACAGAAGTCGCAGCTCTGGTTTCACCTGCCGCCGATGGAGACCTTCTTCCTGCTCGCGCGAATCTTCGAGCTCGAGGAGCAGGCGTGGCGAAGCAGGCTGGCCGTACTGGTGGATGCGTTCGACATCCAGCCCTACCTGCATACGCCGGTGCGGAAGCTCTCGCTTGGTGAGCGGATGCGATGCGAAGTGGTGGCGAGCCTGCTGCACAGGCCGTCGCTGCTGCTTCTGGACGAGCCGACCATCGGGCTGGACGTCGTGGCGAAGGCAACGCTGCGCGAACATATCCGCGATGCGAACCTGCGCGAGGGGACAACGATCTTCATTACGTCGCACGATGCGGGCGATGTGGAGATGCTTGCCGAACGGGTGATCGTGATTGCAGAGGGAGAGGCGATGTTCGATGGGCCGGTGGCCGAGCTGCGCAGGCGCTACCTGCGAACGAAGCGCCTGGAGGCCCGCTTCGCCGAGCCGCTGACGCAAGCGGCAACGAGCACGCTCCGAAGCCGCCCGGACGCACCGTGGAGGCTTGTTGCGTTCAGCGAGTTCAGCGTGACGCTCGATCTGGATACCTCACGGCCGGAGGCTGCGCGCGATGCGATGGCGTGGCTGGGCGATCAACACGCCATCGAGGATATCACCATCGCCGAGCCCCCGCTCGAGGAGGTGATCAGGATCATCTACGAGGAAAATATGAAACGTGAGATATGATGGCGATGGATGAGATATCCCGGAATGGTCGCGGAGAGAACTCCGTGACAACGGTGATGGGTGAGCTAGCCGGCAGAGTCGCGGAGAAAACTCCGCGACAACGATGGAGAACTCTGCGACAACGGGCCACATAACTCATCACTCTGCATCACTCATACCTCCTCCCTCCCCACTGCGGCCGCGAGATCACGCCAGCCCGGGTTCACCAGGACGGTGGTGCCCACAACGATGGTCGGCACGGTCCGCTTTCCGCCGGCCCAGGTCATCACCTGTTCGGCGGCCCCCTCCACCTCCTCGATGTTGATCTCCCGGAAGGCGATTCCCCACGATGTGAGATACCGTTTGGCGCGTGTGCAATCGGAGCACCACGTTGTGCTGTAGACCACCACGTCAGCACCGGGCTCCTGTTCCTGTTGCGGCCGGTCCGCGGCCATCTCACTCTTCATCGCCGGGATCTCACGGTTCATCATCGATCTGGATTTGTTGAGTGGAGCACTGGTAGCTCGCGCCGTGCTCCGAAGCAACGCCTGCTCCGTTTCGGAGCAGGCGGCAAGCCTTCAAGATGACGGCGTGAAGGCATTCATCGTGGTAACAGTTCCTATCAAAACCGGATTGCACGTCGGTGCCGACAGACCTTGCGGCGCCGGATGTCGGGAACTCCAAGGATTCGTACGGCCCGCGTGCAGAACGCCAACCGCCGCGCCGTCGTGCCGGGCTATGTCGCGCGGAAGATCCACCAGCCGCCTTCCAGCGGTTCGAGATAGAAGTACTCATCCGCTCCGACAAAGGGAAGCTCGCCGGAGGGGGAATAGAGATAGCCGAGCACGTCATCCTGCTTCCCTCCCACAGTAAACTGAACGGCATCCTTCCAGGGGAGATGGGAGTTGATGAAGGAGATGCGGAGGTCGCGCATCAGATCCACGGCGCTGTCCACGTGCGACAGTGCAAGGCCCGAACGCTTCACGATGGCGGCAAGCGTGTCACGCCCCTTCCGACGCATCACATCGGTGGCACCGAAGCGCGCCTCCATCTGCCTGCGATCCTGATCCGGCAACCCGGCAAGGAACTCCGCGCGCGCCTCGGCCGGAATCTCCTGCGCCGATTCGCCCCATGCTATGCCGTACCGATTCACCTGTGATGCAACGCGGTCAATACGCCCGAGCATCCAGAGCGAGTCCCCCTGCCGGAAAAAGCCGGCGAGCCTGGTGAATTGCTCCCGATGGTCGAGGAAGTTCCGGCGAAGCTGATCGTTGCTCAGCAGGATGCGCCCGGTCTCGCGGATGATGACCGGCTTCAGGCTCCGGGGAAAGAGCGATGTGCTGTCCAGGTATTCGATGTCGCCAACGGCATCCTCGATCTTGTTCTGGCGACGGATCGCACTCAGACGCCAGCCCTTCTCCTTGACAAGATTCGCAAAGAACACCCATTCCACCACCAGCGGGCCGAAGCCGTGCAGGGTATCCGCATCCACGGAGACGGCCGCGATTGCGGCGGTCCCCTCGGAGCGGGTGGCACGGATGGAAGCGATGCGATGGTGCATCCGCTCCGGAAAGCGGATCGGCACGCCGTGGCTCTTGGCAAGCCTGTCCGCCAGTTCATCCACGGCGTACGCCGGGATGCTGTCCACCGGCATCGCATCGGCTTCCGTGAAGCGAAGGTAGCGTTCGATCAGCGGGCCGATGGCGAGCGAGTCCGCGGCGGACGCAAACGGGAACAATCCGCCCTGCGCCCGCGCGCAGAGCGATGGGATCACGAACAGGACAATCAGCAGAACCAGGGGAAGGAAGGATCGGCGCATATCGATGGAACGGTCAACTGAACGATGCGGCCGGCGCGACGGCGGCCGAATGGTAACCCCGCACATGCGGTATTGTTAGCGTGCGGGCGCCACCGGCAGGCATGGACATCGTGAAGTGCAGAGCGTTGAACACAACCGGCAGGCCACGCGCCGCGATACGGCGTATTGGCCCGGCAACGGATCACAAGTATACGGGAATCGGCAGATGCAAGGGAAGGCGGAATGGCGGTAACGCGATGGCATGCATGCGGCGGTGCGCTGCGGCGGGCACGCATGCAGTTCCGAACATCCGGCACTGCAAGGCCCGCAGGCTCTCGAGCGTAACCCGGTCTCGAGAAGAACCGTTACCGGCGGGCCGGCAGACAGAGGACAAGGATCAGCGTTCCCACTGCGCACCACCCGAGAAGGTAGAGGATCGCCAGGAGCGATCCGGCCTGTCCCCGAAGCCACGGGAACAGCTCGAGCAGATACGCCACGCGCTCCTCCCGAATGCGGTTGACCCTGCGGGATGTCACGGGCCAGCCTATCCGGACATGATTGAGCATACTGCCGGCCGCAGCAGCAACCACAAGGCACCAGCCGAATCGCCGGATCACGATGCCGCCGAGGAGAACGTGATCCAGAAGACAGAGCCCCGACCAGATCTGGCAGAACGTTGCGACGATCATCCCGTCCTCCCTGTACCACCCGCGTCTCCTGCCACCCCCCTCAACGACCTTTGCATAGAATCGTCGGGCCTTGTAGATAACGAAGTGGTCCCAGCCTGCAATGATCTTGAACAGCGTACTCATGATGGGTGTGTGGAAGCAGTTGAACGCAGAGCGTGGTTCCTGACATCTGTTCCGGCGCCTGCATGATAACGATCGAATGCCCGCGAACATTACGCGGATCGCCGGGGAGCATGCATTCGCCGTTGAAACCGGAGACATGAGCGCCCGGCGGTGAACGGGCTCCGGCAGCGCGCTCCGGCGGTTCCGCGGTTCGTCCCCCATCTTGGCACTTCATCGTATCTTGGCGCATCCCATATGGATCATATCACGCCGAAGAAATCGCTCGGGCAGAACTTTCTGGTCGATGCCAACATTGCTCAGAAGATCGTCCGGGCGTTCGATGCCGGCCCTGCCGACGTGGTGGTGGAGATCGGCCCGGGAGAGGGGGCGCTCACGCGGATGCTTGCCGAGACCGCCGGGCGGCTGGTAGCGGTGGAGCTGGACTCGCGCGCAGCCGAGCGTATTCGTACGATGTTCGGCAGCCGCGTGCCGGTTGTCGAGCGCGATGTGCTGGAGGTACCGCTGGGCGAGCTGGCGGCGGAGTACGGCGCCGAATGCCTGCGAATCATCGGGAACATTCCGTACTATATCACGAGCCCGATCCTCTTCCATCTGTTCGAGCATCGAACGGTTCTTGCCGACGCCATGCTGATGATGCAGCGCGAGGTGGCGCTGCGTCTCGTTGCCCGCCCGCGTACGAAGGAATACGGCATCCTGGCCGTGATGGCGCAAACCTATACGGTGCCGAAGCGGCTGTTCGACGTTGGCCCCCGCTGCTTCTATCCATCGCCGAAGGTGACCTCATCGGTGGTGCATCTTCCGTTCGCCGATCTCGACGGAATAGCCGGCATCGAGTCCGTACACCGGCGGATCGTTCGCACGGCATTCAATCAACGGCGCAAGACGCTTCGCAACTCACTGGCTCAACTACTCCCCGAACAAGAGGAACGTGACAGAGTTTTCACGCATGCAGAGATCGATCAAACGGCGCGCGCCGAAGAGCTTCTACCGCAGGACTTCATCCGCCTCGCCCGCATATTCGCGGATGAGGTCGCGCATCGCGCGGGGTGAACGCCGGCGCGAGAACGGCTGGCAGGCGATTCGCGCTTCGCTCTGGAGCACCGACTATCTGGCTCTCGGCATGCTCGTGCTCTATACGCTGCTGGACATCGTCTTCATCAAGCAGGTCAAGTCCGGCTTCGGCATCCTGCAGATCAACATCTTCACGATCGCCGGTGTGATCGCGCTTGCCAGTTGGTACGACCAGACGGGCAACCGCATCGCGCTCCTCTTCCGCTCGTTCTACATCCTGCCGGTGGGCTACATGATGTACTCGCAGGTGCACAACTACATCCCGCTCGTGCATCCGCAGATCTACGACGCAACGCTCGCCTCCTGGGATCTCGCCGTCTTCGGCGTCTACCCCACTGTCTGGATCACCAGGTTTGCAACGCCCATCGTGACGGAGTACTTCCAGATCTGGTACAATCTCTTCCAGATCATGCTGGTTGTTCCGGCCGTCGGGTTCTACGCAGGAGGGCAGATGCGCCGCTTCCGTTCCTATGCGATGATGCTGATGCTCGGATTCTATCTGAGCTACCTCCTCTACTTCGTAATGCCGGCAATCGGCCCCCGCTTTCAACTGCACGACTTCCACGCCATCAACACGGAACTTCCCGGCGTGTTTCTCACCCAGCCGTTTCGCGAACTGATCAATGCGGGGAACGGGATCGTTCCGGAGATGAAGAATCCGTACGACGTTGTCAACCGCGACTGCATGCCGAGCGGACACACGATGCTCTCGCTGCTCGGCATTCTGCTTGCATGGCGGTATCGTTCGCGCTGGCGCTGGTTCATCACCATCGGCGGCATCAGCGTGATGATCTCCACGGTCTATCTTCGCTATCACTATGCGGTGGATCTCATGGCCGGCATCGTGCTGGCGTTGATCGTCTTTGCACTGGAGCCATGGATCGTGCGAACCTGGCGACGACTGGGCATACAGATATGAAGGCCGCACGGCGTGCCGGAACAGTGCGCAGCCGTATGCTGTGCGTGCTTGCGCTGGCCGCAGTTTCTCCGGCACTGCGCGCGCAGACGCCGTTTGCCGATTCACTCGCACGCGCCGCGTTGGAGAACGCCCCATCCACCTCATCGCTTCTCGAACTGTTTCTTCCGAACGGAGTGCGCGCCGGCTACCTGACGCGTGCCTGGCTGCGCGACTCGCTTCCGCAGCCGAGCGATTCGTTGGACGATCTGGCGCGAACCGATCTGATCTACCTCCGCGCACTGGGCGAGTCCGACGGCGACATGGGCACCGCCCTCCTCGCCTCGCTCATCGCCTGCTTCGAGCATCGCACCATTCCACTCTCGATCGGCATCAAGCTTCCACTGACGCTGGAGCCGGAGGACGCATTCCAGCAGCGCGTATCGCAGCTTCCGAAGCACCTCTTCGCGGACAATCCGAACGGTGACGACCGCGACAAGCTTCAGCACTTCTTCGCCTCGGCATGGCTGGCGTGGACATTGGACAATCGAGAGGTGGCGGACGTGGTGGGCCTCGGCGTGGAGGCAGGCGAACAGGCATTCGTTGACGGAGGCGCGAACGATCCGCGCGACGTGCGCGCGAACAGACTGGGGCAGTTGTACGTGCAGCTGCTTCGCTCGCATCCGCGAGCGCTCCCCAGCACCATGTTCCGCGCATGGAACCGGCGGCACGGCATCGAACGCCCGGGCCCTTCCCATCATTGATGAGAAGGGCCCGTGAGCTCGTCGCTGCCGCCTGCCGAGCGGCACGCACATCGCCGCACAATTCGATCCGCCTCCCACGAGGAGCGCATCGAGGCTTGCTCTCCGCTCCGAAAATGGCTAGTGCATTACGACGATTTCGTGTACCGCGACACCTCCCCTGAATCGGGCGCGGCAGTAATAGGTTCCACTCGGCAGCGATGCCGCATCGAGCGGGATGCGATGCGTCCCCTCCTGCAGCGTTGCATCGAGCAACATCCGCACAACGGCTCCCCGAACATCGCAAAGCTCCACAACCAGCGGTCCGCCCGATGGGAGCCCCACATCCACCATCGTCTCCGCAACCGCCGGCAGCGGATGGGCGGCGAGCGTGATGGAGGCTGCGGGCGAGGCGCCGCCCGCCGGCTCATGGCCGACACCGGCCCCGGCCGCCTTCGAGAATCCTTCCATCGGTATGCGAACCGTGCCGTGATCGGCATCGTTGGTGACGATCACCAGATCGGCGTTCTCGTCCTGATTCGCCGCGGTGGGCTGAAAGCGAACGCTCATCTCCAGATTCTGACTCCCCGCGAGCGCAATCGGATAGGAACTCGTGGGAGCAACAAGCGCGAAGTCGTGCGCATCCGATCCGTCGATGTAGATGGAGTCGACGCGAAGCCCTGCGGCATTGGCAGCCGCGAGCGTACGCGTGCGGGTAACGGATTCACCCAGGCGAACCGAATCGAAACCGATCACCGAAGTATCGGCCGCGGCCGTGGGCTTCACCTGCTTTGCACGGAACCGGTAGATCGCCCCGGCATCCCCCACCGCCAGCACGATGCCGCCCCCCGGCGCCGTTGCCATGGTCCAGAGCGTGGGAGCGTTCTGCGGGAACGAGGCGTCGCGCTGCCACGTGGCGCCGCTGTCCGTCGATGCAAGCATCACCGATTGCGGCCCGCACATGAAGGCGGTCGCGCGGTTCATGAAGGTGATGTGTGTGAAGATGGCCGAAGTGTATGCGGCGGGGAGTGGAAGCATGCTCCATGTCTGCCCGGCATTATCGGAGCGCAGCGCAACCCCGTTGAAGCCAACGGCGAAGCAGTGCGAGGCATCGGGGCAATCGATGGAGTTGACCCCGCCGCCGGCATTCTGCACCTTTCCCCACGTTGCGCCACCATCGGTTGTCCTGTAGATCACCCCCGTCGCGAAGCTGGGATCCGCGCTGCCGCCGGCGTACCCCACCATCGGGCTCGTGAACCAGCACTTGTCGAAGGAATACGTCCCGGCGACGGTCACCTTGTTCCAGTGCGCGCCGCCGTCGTGCGTGGCGACGATGACGCCGGTGGATGTCCCGGAGGTATCGAACTCGCCCCCCGTTATCCAGCAGTTGCTGGAGTCGTAGCCGAAGATCCCGAACGTGAAGCCGCTGCCGTAGTGCAGGTCCTGCGTGGCCCAGTGCGCGCCGCCGTCCACGGACTTCAGCAGTGTGCCGTCGTCGCCCGCGGCGTAGACGATATCCCCGTGCGCACCGGCGGTTGCATAGACTCCCCAGAAGCCGGAGGATGTGGGGACCGTCAGACTCTGCCACGTACGGCCGCTATCATTGCTCACTGCAGCGGCGGCGTTGTCACCAACGGCGTACCAGCGTGCTGCGGTAACCGCGCAAACGCCCTTGTAGTTGTCGGTCGCGCCTGGAGCAAGACGTTCCCACTTCCCCTGCCCGCGCATCAGTGCGGGCACCAGCAGGAAGAGAAGCGCCGCTGTAATGTGTATCGATGCTCTGCTCATGATCGTTTCTCGAATGTTGATCTGATGGATGCTCATCCCGTCCGGACCTCCCGCTGCCGTTCGAGAGGCGTATCGATTCGATCAGGAACTTATCGGCGGGAGCGCCGGGTGAACAAACCAACATGGGGCGCATTCATAGCAATTCAGCGCCGGCCTGCAGGGCTTCGGCAAGGGCCGGCACGCGATGGAAGCGGCAGGGGACAGTGTGTGGATGATTGGCGGCCGGGGTGGGTGACAGTCAACAACGATTGCGGTTGAGGCCGCAATCCTCCCTCCTCACGCCCGCAGGCGCAGAGGGAGAACGATGCCCGGATAGAGAGAGGCCGACGCCTGTTCCGCATCGGAACCTGCGTCGGCCACGAATAGTTCGCCGAACGGAAACAGCGGGCGTCTCAGGCTGCCGCGCGCGAGCGCTCGTGGGCCGTGCGGGGAAGCGCAGCCTTCAACGATTCGATCTTGCGGTCCAGCCAGACGAGATACTGGAAGTGACGGAATGCGTTACACTCCATCGGATCATTCTCCAGCGGCGCAAGCCTGTTCCGAATGTCGATGAAGAGATCCAGAAGCTCCGCGCGGTTCCTGACGCGAATCAGGGAGCGGAACATCTCCAGCACGATGGTCTCGAACTGATGGATGATCTTTCGCGAACGGAGATACCGATAGGCGGAACGGACACGATACTCAAGCAGATCGTTGTGCCCGAGCTCGAAGTGGATCACGATGTTCACCAGGCGTGCATGCGCATACACCTCGCGTCCGCGGATGGGTTCCGGCTCGTTGAGGATCGCGTTGTTGAACTCCAGAGCTCGCTCGAAATCATCCAGCTCGAAGTAGAGAAGCGTGAGGTTGCTTCGGAAGCGGAGCAGGTAATCCTGATCGAGATGCGGCGCCAGGTGGCGTAATCCCTGCTCGATCTCGATCGCGATCGATTGGAATCGTTCGCGATCGTCCATACCGAGCGCAAGCGTCAGCATGTTGAGATAGACGGTGCCGAAGAGATGCGCCTGCAGCCGCACGCAGCCGCGACGGCGCGGGCCGATCAGACTCTGCGCGCGTTCCCGCAGAGTCTCCACCAACGCCCAGAACTCCTGGATCAGGCCGTTCCGCTTCAGCAGCATGAGATGGTTCGAGGCGGCAGCGAAGTACCAGGTGATGCGCGAGCGGATCAGCGGCGGATGCGCATCGAAGAGTTCCATCTGCTCCCGCGTAAGGCGCAGCGCCCCGGCATCGTCCCCCATGGCATGATGAAACATTGCCCGCGACCAGCGATCGAGAATCCTGGCCTTCACGGAGAGAACGGGGCCGGCGTCGCCGGGATGCTGTCTCATCAGGCGCTCCAACTCCTCCGCGATCTTCGGCGAACGAAGCGCCCCGGGAAGGAAGGGAACGGCCAGGCGGCGCATGGCAACGTTGTGATCTATCAGGTCGCGGTATGCATCGATCACGGTGTATACGTCCTCGTAGATGGAGAGCACGCCCCTGTCCGTATCGGTGATGCCGGGATTCAACGTCTCGTTCCACGCGAGCACCTCCAGCATCGCCAGATGATCCTCATGCTCGCGGGCAAGCTCCATCGCACTCTGGGCCATCTTCCGGGCCTGATCGGCGAGCCCGCGATCGATGAGGATCTCGATGTTGTGAATCAGCCCGCGAATCTCCGCGCGAACCGTGGTCTCCGTGTGATAGGCACGCAGGCTGCGCATCACCTGCTCGTACAGATACCGCTTCGCAACGTTGAACTGCCGCACCAGCGGCATGCCGGCGAACTGCCGCTTCAGGCCGGCCTCGTTGTAGCTCTCCATGGCATCGAGGGCATCGAAGAGCGCGAGGTAGAGCTTGCTGCCGCGATAGAACGTTGCCTGCAGCTTGAAGTATCGCTTCTCCGCTTTGGAGAGCGACTTCACGAGGCGAAAGAGATCGTCCGAGGCTTTCATGGATCAGATTGAATGGATCATCCGGCGCCGCGGCCATGCGGCGCGCATATCACAATAACCGCAAGGCCGGCATAATGTTTCGCCTGGCCCCGGCGGCCTGCGTTCCCCCTTGCGCAGACCGATTCCCTTCGTATGTTTGCTCCCACTCCGGCGATTCCATCTGTATATTTCAACGTATCGTTTCCGGCTTCCCCGGTCCATCACAAGTTCACGGTAATCCACACGTTCCCCCTGTACTCACGGGCATTGCATCGCATTGCCGCACACGACTGTGGCGGCATCTATTTCTCATTCATATATCAGAGAGGAACATGAAACGTATGATCGGCCACCGATCCATTCTTCGCATGCTCCGCATGCTGGCGGCATCGCTGCCGCTTCTCACCATCGGGCTGCACGCCCAGGAAATTCCCCCCTGCACGCCGGACTGCTTCGACAGACCGTTCAAAGGACCGAATTATGCCGAAGTCATGATGGATGTCTCCCAAGGAGGTGCGGACTGCCTGAGCGCCTGGCAGATCTGCTACTACAAGCGTGACTCGGCGTGCGGGGTGTACCAGGACTTCCAGATCGTCTTCGTCCGCCCGGAGAGCGAGCCGACACCCGGATGCACCGGCGCCTATCAGAACATGGGGAACATCTTCAGGGCGGCGGTGCGCGTCATGCTTCGCGACAACCCGATGAACTTCGAGCCTTTAACGAAACCCGGTGTAGGGCAGCCGCCGAAGTGTGCTTCGAACTGGCGGGTGACGGTGGGAACCTGCTGGAAGGTTGCGGACCCGCCCCGCTACGGCTGCCAGGTCTGCGGCACGGATGTCTGCTGTCTGGCGCACTACACCGTCTGCCTCACATCCGGCGGCACCAGAACCTGGACACCGGTCCCTCCGGTCACCGGCGGAGCGGGAACGTGCGCGGGGCAGGGAACCGGCTGCTATCCAGTCTGCGACGGACTGCTGGTGGACGAGGAGTATCCCAAGAGCACGCTGAAAACCGGTGCGGGAAGCCCGGCCGCGAACGATATTGTGGGGCCGGAGGATGGTGCAGCCGAACGCTCGTCCGCATTCCCGAATCCGACATCCGGCGGCACCACGGTGGCCTGCGAGTCGCACGCGGCGGGCCTTCTCTCGCTCACGGTCTACGATGCCGCCGGACATGTCGTGCTGGGAGAGTTCCGCGAGGGGAAGGCGGGCGGTACCGTGGAGTTCGGCATCGATGCCGGGCTGCTCCAGAGCGGCGCCTACCGCTACACCGTAGAGCGGGGTAGTCGCGTGGTCTCCTCGGGTGCGTTCAACGTGGCCAGGTAATCCGAGCAATCGTTTTCGATGACATCATCGCATGGGCCGCGCTACGGCCGGCCCATGCATTCATACTCTGCATGGATTTTATGAGACGCATACCGTTCGCTCCACTCCTTCTCCTGGCACTCCTTGCCTGCACGGGCGGCGCGCGCGCGCAGGAGCATCGATGGATCCATCAGGACTCCATTCCCAACTGCGTCTATCTCGATGTCGCATGCTACGACGGGAACAACTGCGTCGCCATCGCGAACAACGGCGGCCTGAAGATGATCGTCCGCCGAACTACCGACGGCGGGACAACGTGGAATCAGATCTATCTGGACTCCGGCTATGTGATCGACAACACGCACTACAACAACCCCTTCTGGCTTCGCCGGGTTGCACAGCCGTCGCCGGAGCACATCCTCGTTGCCTGCGACTCCGGGCGCATCCTGCACACCGAGGATGCCGGCGCCCACTGGAGCATCGTACAGACATCCACCGGCGAGATGCTGGATTGCATCAGCATGGCCGACACACTCAACGGGCTGGCAGGAGGGAACACTGCGGGGTTGTTCACCACGCACGACGGCGGCAGTTCATGGCAGTTCATGCCACGGCCTGATTCGCTCTATCGCAAGGGGATACAGGACTTGACCTGCTTCACGCCGAATATCTATCTGGTCCTTACCAACAGCCAGGACATCATTCGCACCGAGGATGGCGGAACGCATTGGCAATTCAATCGTGGGCCAACTGGCAGCTTAAGAATCGCATTCGCCTCGCAAAAAGTTGGATGGGCAGCCGGAAGAATACTAACAGGCACAGGTGCCCAGGCGCGCGATTTGATTTATGTCACACACGACAGCGGCGCAACATGGCAGAAACAGGTGGACAGCCTGATCCCGGCAGCCTTCGGGCTCCGGGATGTTGCATTTACCGACAGCCTCAACGGCATCGCCGCCGGACAGGTCGGCAAGGTGCTCCGCACAACCGATGGCGGCAGAACATGGCGGCAGGAACAGGTGAATCTCGATGCGCAGTTGGTCGCCGTCATCTACCCCACATCAACCACTGCGCTCATCGTCAGCAACGAGGGAAACATCCTCAAACAGGAGCGCACCATCACCGCCGTAAGCGGGCAACGCGATGCCAGTACGAATGAACTCCGCGTGCTCCCGAACCCCATAACCGGCGATGGCGCACGGATACGATACGAGATCCGCAAACCCGGCACTGTACGCCTCACATTCACCGACATGCTGGGCCGATGCCGCATGCTGACCGAGGAAGGGAACCAGAGCGCAGGCGAGCATATGGCAACCCTCCCCGACGGACTTCCACCCGGCCTCTACATCGTGCGGCTCGTCACCGGCGATGGAACAACGGCCGTGCAATGTATCGTGCAGCGATAGCATAACCAGGTACTCCTCCGGCAGTTCATTCTCCCATCCATTCATCTGTTCCGGTCCCCTATTGTTCTCTGCTCATGACATCACACTCTCTCGTTCTCGCAACGCTTGCCGCCGTGCTGGTGTTCGCAGCACCGCTTGCGGCCCAGGAATATCGCTGGGTTCACCAGGACTCCATTCCCAGTTTCTACTATCGTGACGTGGCCTGCCACGACGGCAACAACTGCGTCGCAATCGGCAGCCCTCGCGGAGAAAAAATGATGGTCCGGCGTTCCATCGATGGTGGGCGCACATGGGATCCCATCTACTTCGACTCTGAGTACGTTGCCGACAGCACGCACTACCACGTTCCGCTGCATCTCAATCACGTTGCACAGCCATCGCCGGAGCACATCCTCGTCGCCTGCGACTCTGGGCGCATCCTCCACACCGAGGATGCCGGGGCGCACTGGGGCATCGTGCAGACATCGTCCGACCAATCGTTCAACTGGATCAGCATGGCCGATACGCTGACCGGGATCGCCGGAGGCTACAATTCGGAGATGTTCAGCACTACCGATGGTGGACGCACATGGAAGCTCTCTCCATCCCCGGATTCAACCGGGCTTCATGGAGCCTTCGACGGAGTCTGTGCCTCACCGCTCGTGTGGTTCGTGCTCAACAATCGCCGCGATATTGTTCGGACGGTGGATGGCGGCGCGCACTGGCAGCTAAGCCGCGCGGGCAGTCACTGCTACAGCCTGACTCCCCTCTCGCCGGCTCGCATATGGGCGGCGGGCGGCATCCAGATACCCAGCAATCAGCGGCGCGACCTGATTCTCGCCACACGGGACAGCGGTGCCACATGGCAGACACAGTTGGATTCCATGCTTCCGGCATGGGATGGCCTGAGCGATATCGCATTCGCCGACAGCCTCAACGGCATTGCAATCGGGGAGATGGAGAAGATTGTTCGCACCACCGATGGCGGGAGAACGTGGGTACTGGAAAAGGTGAACGTTGAGGGACCGTTGGTCGCAGCCGCATACTCCGCGCCCAGTACCGCCCTTGTTGTGAGCAACTTCGGCATCATCCTCCGGCAGGAGCGCGTTGCCAACGCCGTCGATGATCGCCGCGATGTCGATGCCGCGCAACTGCAGGTGGTCCCCAACCCGATTGAGGGCAGCGGCGCCATTCGCTACCACCTCGCAGCGCCGGGCCTGGTGCGGATCACCCTCTGCGACATGCTGGGGCGCGAGCGGACGATACTCGAGGAAGAGGACGCTGACGCCGGCAGCCACGAGACGCCGGCGCCGCCCGGGCTCCGGGCCGGCCTCTACCTTGTGCGGCTCGTCACCGGCGATGGAACAACGGCCGTGCGATGTATCGTGCAGCGATAGCATGCAGGGATTCACCGCAGAGGGCACAAAGGGATGCCGGCCCCCTCGGGGATGCCGACGCGCAGCGCCTGATCTCTTCACGAGAACATCAACCCCGACAGTGCCAGGATATTCCTCTGCAATGACCACCGTAGTCGTCGCGAGATCCCTGACCCCGACTGCGTCTGGGCATCTCTCGGCAATGCCCCTCCGGTGGTCTTCGCGAGGCGAGCGCGGCGAAGCCGCGGCGATCTGTGCGGGCTGGCCTCACGTGGCTGGTTCGGTACGTTGAGCGGGAACGATCGCCATGCCCCCGCACGGCGCATTGTTCCGCCGGGCGGACCATGATGCCGGCCGGTACAGGTTGCCACGTCGGTATCCGCTTCGCGGCTGCCTCCTCGCAACAACCCCTGGTGAATGTTCACATCCATTGTCATGAGCAGCGAACGGAGTGAGCGCGGCAACCGTTCCCGCGTTCACTCGGAAGCCGCTGCGGTATGTCGTGTTCTCCCGGATGGATCGCCACGCCCCGGCTTCGCCTCTGCTGCGCGGGCCGCGCGAAGACGATCGATGTACGTGGTTCGCACTGCCTGTTGTCATGAGCGGCCACCAACGGTTCATCGTCCTGCCGCACGGCAATCGTATCTTGCCGCCCAACTGCTGAGAGTGGCTCCACTCCTGAACTCCGCTCGATGAAGGTACTCCTTGAAGGTACTCCTGGATGTGACCCCGCTGATGAGAACCGGGCTGACCGGCATCGGCGTCTACGCGCGCAGCCTCTGGCATGCGCTTGGCCTCCTGCCGGACGTGAAGGTTGCGGGACGGTGGCGACTGGCGCGCTTCGGCAAGCGGCATCTGCTGCGGGCACACGCACAGGGGCCGGCAGGCCCGCGCATTCCACTCCTCTCGGATCTCAACCTTCGCGGCTTCGACATCTACCACGGCACGGACTTCCGCATACCCCGCCGCGGACGCTACCGGCGCGTTGTCACGATTCACGACATGGTCGTCTTTGAACATGATCTCGTGGACGACCGCTTCGCGCAGCAGGGAATCGAGAGGATGCGCCGCACGCTGATCGGCTGCCGGCCGGATGGTGTGATCGCAATCTCCGAGTTCACACGCGAACGCATTCTTCATTTCTTCCCGCAACTGGAGCGGATACTCCACGTAGTGCCGCTCGGTGTGGACGCCGGCCGTTTCGCCCGGCCGCTTCCGGAGGGATTCGTGATGCCGGCGGGGATCGGCGCAGGACCGTTTCTGCTCTCAGTGGGCTCCGTGGAGAAGCGGAAGAATCTCGCGGCATCCATACAGGCGTTCGAGATCGCTCGCGAGCGCCACGGCAATCTCTCCTTCGTTATCGCCGGCACCAACGGCCACGGCGCGGAGGCAATCGATGCGCGCATCGCCGCATCGCAACATCGCGATGCGATTCATCGTCTCGGCTTCGTTGATGACGATCTGCTTCTCGCGCTCTACCGCAACGCACATGCGGTGCTCTATCCCTCGCTCTACGAAGGGTTCGGCCTGCCGGTGCTGGAGGCGATGGCGGCAGGAAGCCCGGTGATCACGAGCAACCGCGGCGCCATGGCCGAAGCGGCCGGAAGCGCGGCGCTGCTGGTGAATCCGGAGGCGCCGGAGGAGATCGCCGCGGCGATACTGACGCTCCTCGATGACGATGCCGAACTCATGCGCCTTCGGGCCGCCGGACGCGAGCGCACCGCCGCGCACGCGTGGCAGCGCTGTGCGGAGAGAACCGTCGCGGCCTATCGGGCCGTGCTGGGATAGAGGCCGGTTTCTCCGCCATGCCGCAGGAACCGGAGCGAACATCGCCGTACCCGTTCTCCCGATCGTACGAAGTTCCTTCCAGCGTTGCATCGCTCGGATCATACAAACCAGAGGCTCTTCATGATCACGCATTCACGATGTGAGTTGCACGCTCACTCCCGCCTGCTCACGCTCGGCATCCTTGCAACGTTGCTCGCGGCGTCCGCCGCCGCAAGGCTCTCCGCGCAGGAGGCATTCCCGGCAACGCATATCATCGTTGCATCCTCACGCACCTTCGTTCCCGATTCGGAGCGCGGCGTCGGCATCGGCTTCATGAATGTGGATCAGGTGGCCGGCTCCGAGCAATTTCGGATAACTCTTCTGCACGGCTCCAGTCCGATCTCGCAGATACTCGCCCGCAAGCATACACCGGATGGAAGCGATCCCGTTCTGCAGGCATTCTTCTTCCCCGATGGCGTCACAACCGTCACCACCACGTTGAACGCCTTCAACGTGGAGGCCTTCAATGCGCTGGACTCCAACCTCCTCTATCTGGACATCCGCACCGAGGCCTATCCGGACAGCTTCATGGTGGGAACGGCGTACGCAATTCCGAGCGCCGCGACATACGAGTTCAACGGAGCAGATGTGACCCCGCCGAACAACGGGACGAGCGGCTCCGGCTCCGGATACCTCATCTACGATTCCGCCGCGCACTCCGCGCGCTACATCGTCAACTGGAGCGAACTCGGTGACAATGCCACGGCCGTGGAGATCCATCGCGGCTCGATCGGAACCAACGGACCCAGAGCCCTTGCGCTGCCGCTCTCCGCGGGGAGCACCATGTCCGTTGGAACGTGGATGGGGATGAGCGATACGGATATCGCCGCGATGAAGCAGGGGGCGCTCTACATCACCGTCAACACGGCGAGCCATCCGGACGGAGAGATACGCGGGCAGTTGATCCCGGTGGACATGTTCACCGCGTCGCTCGAACCCGCCAACGAAGTCCCGCCGCAGTCCGGAACGCTGGCCAGCGGAACGGCCTACATGGCGTTGGGGAGCTACCCGAACGGCGCCTACACGCTGGCGGTGATCGGAGCATATGGCGATATCACGGACAGCGTTACGGCCGCCGGGCTCTATCTGGGCGCCACGGGAAACACCGGCCCGCTGCTCGCGACGGTGGAGAACGACATGCCGCACCATCTCGCGTTCGCCAAGGATATCGCCCCAACGGAGATAACGGCCGATCAGGTGGCGGCAATCCGTTCCGGCAACAGCTACCTGAACGCCTACTCTCCCGCCTATGGCAGCGGCGAGATTCGCGGACAGTTCGTTGCGGCCGGCACCAACTTCTTCCTCTCCGAGACGCCGCGCGAACATCCTGCGGCCGCGTCGGAGTTCACGGCGCAGGTTGACCGCAATGGAGCGATGGCGCAGTTCACGCTCCCGGAATCGCTTGCGGGGGCCGGAGCGCGCATCGCGATCTACGACATGCTGGGCCGGGAGGTGACGCGGGTTCCCGCCGATACGCGTTTCGTATCGGTTGCAACGGACGGCCTTGCCAACGGCGCCTATGTGGCGCAGGCAACGCGCGGCGGAGCCGCCCCCGCGGTTGCACGATTCGTTGTTGCACGCTGAGCCGCGGCGCTCCGCGTACGGTGCGCCATGAACCGAATCGGGCCCGCATCCGGAGTGGAATGCGGGCCCGATCTGTTTATCCACTCTTATCACACGTTGGACACGTTCGGCCTGAGTTGTACTCAGGCCCCTTCCTCCGAGCAGGGAGCGCGGAGTAAACTCCGCGACAACAGAGCAGGACGTATCACGGATCAATCCTCTCCGTACTCAGGAACTCCTGCCCCATGTGCGGCGCTCTATGCAGCCTCCAGCAGCCGCCGCACGATCTCCTGCGGCGAGACATTCTCGGACTCCGCATTGAAGTTGGTCACGATGCGATGCCGAAGCACCGGCAACGCAATGGCGCGAACGTCCTCCACATCGGGGGTGAATCGCCCATGCAGCACTGCGCGCGTCTTCGCGCCGAGAATCAGGTACTGCGACGCCCGCGGCCCCGCGCCATAGGCGATGAACTCCTTTGCAAACGGTGCGGCGCCTGCGCTGGCCGGACGCGTCATGCCGACCAGCCGTACTGCATACTCCACAACGTTGTCCGCGACGGGCACGCGTCGCACCAGATGCTGCGCATCGATGATCTGCGAGCCGTTCAGCACCTTGGAGAGCGTTGGAACGAATCCGGCAGTGGTCTGCTTCACGATCTGCACCTCCTCGGCAAACGAGGGATAGTCCAGCCAGAGATTGAACATGAAGCGGTCCAGCTGAGCCTCGGGGAGCGGATAGGTTCCCTCCTGCTCTATCGGATTCTGTGTGGCCAGCACGAAGAACGGATCGGGGAGCGGATAGGTATGGCCGGCGGCGGTAACGTGGTGCTCCTGCATGGACTCCAGCAGCGCCGCCTGCGTCTTCGGCGGCGTGCGGTTGATCTCGTCGGCCAGAACGATGTTTGCGAACACCGGCCCCTTGACGAACCGGAACATCTTCTCGCCGGTGCTCATGTTGTCCTCGATCACCTCCGTGCCGGTGATATCGGAGGGCATCAGGTCCGGTGTGAACTGAATACGGTTGAAGGTGAGATCGAGCACCTCGGCGAGCGTCCGGATCAACAGCGTCTTTGCGAGGCCCGGCACGCCCACCAGCATGCAGTGGCCGCGCGCCACGAGCGATATGAGAAGCTGCTCGACGATCGCATCCTGCCCCACGATCACCTTGGCGATCTCCGCACGGATGGCTGTATATGCTTTCTGGAGATTCTGAACTTCTTCGACGTCGTTGGCCACGGCCGAATCCTGATTGAAAGAAGGAGTGATTAGAGTTTCCGGCAAAACCGGATGGCAATGGCCTGCCTGCCGGCCTTGCAGCGACTATGGAGAGAAACTCTCAACAGCTCTGGAGCAGACAGACGAAGCGGACACCTGTCTGTTGAAGACTCTCAATATAGGAATGCCGGACTATCGCGCCCCGGTCATTCTCCATCCACAGACGGGCGTACGGCCGTCGTTCCCATGCATTCATCAGCAGCCGTCGTGGTCCCTCACGCCGGGCCTTCACGCCGGGAGCGAGGACGGATCGGGAAGGACGGAGCCGCCAAGCCGCTCCGACGCAGGCCCGGCAATGCCAAGCTCCACGAGATCGCAACATGCCGCGAACGCATCGTCCACCGCGATCGACGCAACCGAGTCGGCATCGGCGGATACCAGCATGCGGCACGGTACTCCGTACGGTCCCCAGTCCGTAGCGGCCACGTTGCCGGCATACATGGCGGCAACCGGCCTGTGCGTGGCGGAGGCCATGTGAACGATTCCGGTATCCGAGCTGAAGAGCATCACGCACCGCTCCACCACGGCGGCAACTTCGAGCACGTCATCCGTGGGCGGATACGCGTTCACCATCCCGCCGGCACCGCAGCTCGCAACCAGACGCTCCGCAAGCGAACGATCGTCCGGCATCGCCAGCAGCAGCAGCGGGATCAGCGGATATCGTTCGCGAAGCAGAGTCGCCAGCCGCTCGTAATTGTCGGCGGGCCAGACATTGCGCGCATGGCTCACCGAGAGATTCATCAGCAGATACGGACCGTCGCCCGCCGCCGTCCCGCGCAGACGATGCACGGCGTTGTTCCGTGAGGTCTCACCGATAGCCAGGTACGGATGGATGCTCACCGCCTCCGGATCGATATCGATCACATCGCACAGCACGTGCGGCACGCGGTCCCACATCGATTGAAGAATCGCCGCCGAACGCGACTGCACATTGAAGTAGGCACCATACGCTTCGCTCTTCCAGATCGTTCCCTTCACCGCACGTCGTCCGCCGATCAGGTTGGCGACGATTCCCACCTTCGAACTGCGGCCGAAGATTGCGCAGATGATCGCATCGTACCGCTCGCGGCGCGCCTCGCGAATCGCGTGCAGCAGACCACGCAGACCGGAGCGCAGCTCGATGATCCGGTCCACATTCGGATCCATCTCGATTACGCGCCGGTTTCGCGGCGAGGCCATCACATCGATCGCAACCGACGGGTTGAGCCGCTTCAACAACTCGAGAGCCGGGAGCGTGGTGATCATGTCGCCGATGGCATCGTACCGAAGGAAGAGCACGCGGCGGAGGTCCCGTGCCTTCAGCTTCCGCTCCAGCGGCCTGTTGCGCCAGACACGACGGAGCGCAGCCATCCAGAAGCGCCGGTTCAGCACTTCGAGCGGCTTCAGCCTGCGTCCGATGCGGGAGAGGATCTGGCTCATGCGTACCGATGGAACCGTAGGGATGCGCCGGGCGGACCGCCCGGCGCGACGAGGCAGCGCCGCGTGACAACATATGGGACAGGGACGGTCTACACGAACGCTTCCAGCTCCTCGCGGCTTGCGATCCGGATTCCGAGATCGCTTACTAGGCCGTTGTCGAGCCCGTAGATCCATCCATGCACGGCAAGCTCCTGTTCGCGCTCCCATGCATCCTGCACGATCGTTGTATGCGCTACGTTCAGAACCTGTTCGGTGACGTTCAGCTCGCACAACCTGTTCACGCGTTTCTCTCCCTCCAGCCCTTCCAGGTCCGCCATTCTCTTCATCATCACGTCCTGAATATGCCGCAGCCAGTTATCGATCAGGCCCAGACGGCGGCCTTCGAGCGCTGCCCGAACACCGCCGCAGCCGTAATGTCCGCAGACGATGATGTGCTTCACCTTCAATACATCCACCGCGAACTGAATCACGGAGAGGCAGTTGAGGTCTGTATGCACCACCACATTCGCAACGTTGCGATGGACGAAAAGTTCGCCCGGCATAAGGTTCACGATCTCGTTCGCGGGAACGCGGCTGTCCGAACAGCCGATCCAGAGATACTCCGGTGTCTGCTGCTCCGAAAGTTTCCGGAAGAACTCCGGATCGCGGGCGTTCATGGAGTCCGCCCAGCTGCGATTGTTGTCCAGAAGGTGTTCGAGCGTCTGCATCGTGTTGATTATCAGGATTGCCAGTCGGGAGGTACCATCGGGTTGCGGAATCGACTGCGCGGAGGAGGCGCAGGCCGGGGAGCCGTACGGGATTTCACCCCAGGCCTCTGGTCCGGGTTCGGTAGGCCGTGATTGCGCCGATCACGGAAGTGAGAAGAACGCCGAGAACGAACGTCCCCGGCACCACCACAACCACCAGCGCAATGCCGTCGCCATACCGATAGGTATGCGAGAGATGCCCCTGGAAGAGGGAGCGAAGCAACGTCCCTTCCAGCAGCCCGGCCGCGAGCATTCCGCCGGCACAGAGAAGGCCGATGCCGATGGCGCCGGCGGCGGCGGCGACCACCCGGCTTCCGCCGCGCAGCCCCAGCCGGCCGAGCTTCCGTCCGCTCACCACACAGAGCACGAGCGCGAGCACGCCCATGACATGCATCGGCAGCGACTCCGCAACATACAGCCGGAACGCCGACGGCTGCGGCGGGCGGATCGAGATCGAGATCGCATCGGCGGGCACGCCGTTGTACTCGCCGGCAAGCGTGTCTCCGCGCCGCTGCATCGCAGGCGCCGCCGCCGCCTCCCACTGCGGCGGCAGCAGGACGCGCGCATGAAGCGTACCGAATCCGCTCCACCTGCGAGCAGGTGCCAGCACGTAGCCCAGCTGCCAGACATCCGAGGGGCCGCGGCTTCCGTTGCGCGTCAGCAGCACGTTGTAGAGAACGCGGATGGTATGAACACCCGGCGGAATGGTAATGTGAAAGCGGAAGACCGGAACCCGCTGTGTGTCCGGCTCACCGGTTACGGCAGGGCCGAAGTTTCGGTGATCCTGAACGGCGGCCTCGTAGCGAAGCGAATCACCGGCGCCGAACTCCGGTGTGTACAGAGGCGGCATCCACTGCGGCGGCAGCGCGGCGGAATCCACCGTCACTCCCTGCACGGCGGAGGAATCGAGCACCACACGGTACGACCCCGCGCCCCAGTGGCCGTAGGCGGCGGCAACGAACACAAGTTCCAGGCTCCGCCCGGCGCCGTCGTTCCGCACAACGTAGAGCGCGTTGACGGTGCCGATGGAACTGTCCGGCACCTGATGCAGATCGATCAGCAGATGCTCCTCTGCGATATGCAGGGAATCGAGAACTGCGGAGGGCTCGCCAACCGCGTCACCTTCATGGATCGGGTTGGCCATGTTTGCCGTGGCTGACGGCCGGGTGAAGAGTGCGAGGATTGCGACCAGAACGATCGCACGGATTGGCAGACGCATGTGGCGAAGATAATGATTGATGGCCAGTAGTCGTGTGGTTCGCAGAAGGAGCCTGTCCCGCCGACGGCGACACACCGACCATGGCCGGCAGCAGGGAATATCAACCTCCGGCAACAGCCATTGCGAGAAACTCACTCAGGACTGTGTCGCGGTATTCCCCGGCAATGGCCGTCGATGATGTGGCAGACGCAACCCGATGTCGTTGGTGAGACACGCAACCCGTTATCAGCAGGCACCCCGCTTCGCGATGCCGAGCCATCCTCCGGCCATCGCATACCAACACCGCCATGCACCAGGGGAACAATCTCTCTGCAGGAGCCGCGCTCTTCGTTCCTTCCGAGCTCCGCCAGGAGCCCCCTCTCTGTCACCGTGAAAGCACAGGCCGCTCCCTGCGGGGAGCTGAATGATGGTGAGGAGATGGTATCGACTACAGATGGGGTGGAGCGCACTGCTCTCTCCGACATCTCGGTGCCGCCATGCACTTCAGCCGATCGGAAGAACGGACGAACAGTGGGTGGCGGACTTCCACGCTGCCGACCCGCAACCTGTGCCGGCCGGCATCACGGTCCGCTCGGCGGAGCGATACGCCGCGCGGGAAAGGTTGCCCCCCGCCCCGGTGTTATGCCGGCATGCATCACGTGTCTGGGTGCATGAGCAGCTTCGAAGGGCGATACATGCCGCTGCGGCCGGATGCCGCGCGCTTCGCAAGGCGGACGGAGCGCACCGGAGGCGCAGACCGCCCGGGATATCGCACCGCGACAGGATGCACCGCGACCGTATGTATCATGGCGGTATGCGTCGCCGTCGCGGTCGTCCTGCCACTGCAGACGGCGCATGCACAGACAAGCGGCTCCGCATCCGGGCATCGTTTCTCCTTCCCATTCATCTTCGGCTACCACATGACGTTCGGCGCGGACGGCATCGGCGGCCACCATCTCAACCTCGGCTTCGGCCTGATAAGCAATCGGGTACTGAACGATACAACGGTCGGGGATCTCGTTCCGGCATTGGTCTGGACCGCGACGGTGGAAGCAGGGTACAGCAAAGGGAAGCTGGTGTTCGCTCCGATGGTCTCGGGATATCTGGCGGGCGGCCTCACCCTCGGGTTCAACGTGGGGCTGTTGACGGATGGCCGTGAGTTCCGAGCCCTGATTCGCCCGCTCTTCGGCGTCGGAGTTGCGCCGGAGGATGACGGCTTTGCACTCACCTACGGCTACACGCTCACACTCCCGTGGAGCCAGGAGATGGTTGCGCGAAGCACCGGCGCGATCGACCTGATGAAGGGGGCGTGGAGACGCCCGCAGAATCCGTAGGCGCGCGCGCATGTTTGCCGGCACCGGCAGCGCGCGAACATGGCATCGCATGTCGCGGACTCGTATGTTCACCACCAGTTCCCCCACCTTCCCGATCACTTCGGAAACGTAACCATGCATCGACAATCATCGCACGGCAACGGCGCCGGCAGTCTGCTCGCAACACCATTCGGAACCGGACTCGCGCCTGCGCTTCTCCGGTTGTGGGTCGGCATCATGCTCATCACGCACGGCACGGGCAAGGTCATGGGTGGCATGGAGAAGTTCACCGCAGGCGTCACGAAGCTGGGCTTCCCGGCTCCGGAGGCCTTTGCCTGGGCCGCAGCTCTCTCGGAGTTCGCCGGCGGAATCGCGCTCGTACTTGGCCTCGGCACGCGTGTTGCATGCATCTTCATCTGCTGCACAATGTTCGTCGCGGCATTCGTGCAGAATGCAGGAAAGCCGTTCTCCCAACAGGAGCTCGCCGTCACCTATCTCGTTCTTGCCATTGTGATCTTCATCGCAGGTCCCGGCCGCTACAGCATCGATGCGCTCCTGACCCGGTCGGTCCGCCGAACGTGATGGTGCAGCAGAATGTGATGGTACACTAGAACACGATGGTGCACGCGGAAGGCCCGCCCGCGTGCACGCTCACGTTTTCCGCAGCATGTTCGTCACGGAGTGAAGACGCACACGCGAATGGCACGGACCGCCCCATCGGGTTGAAGATACCGGCGGCGAAGCGGGACGTGTGAGCTTCAATCGAATAATCTGACGCACGTCATGGATCCAGGACTCAACCCCATGCTATGTTTGACGCAGGATGTGACACACGGCATGCAGGACCGAATTCCGAAACACTGGAGGTTACGACGATGTCAACGAGAAAGCTGGATCAACAGGAGTGGGGCTCATACTTCGATCGGATCACGAAGTCCCTCACACATGAGCATATGCCGATCTACACGGAAGTGCGCGTGATGGAACAGAACGTGGGCTCGCAGACGGAGACGTCCTGGACGCCGCTGATCGGCATCACGTTCAACTACCGGGCAAACACGCTGGAGGTGGCCACGGACCCGATCGATCACACGATCGCGGCACCGAGCGAGATCTATGTGATGGAGGATGCGCAGGGACTCCCCACCACAGTGGAAGTTCTCTCCGCGGAGACGAAGCAGGTGATCGAGCTGCGCTACTGAGCGGCAGCGGCTCCCTCTGAGCGTTGCAACTCCGTTGCGAAGGACGCCGCCGGATCAGATGAAGGGCTCCGGCGCAATGGGTTGTCGCAACCGTTTCCCGCGCATCTGCCTTGCACGGAGCGCGGAGCAGGTCCGCAGATGCGCTATTGCACGATGAGCCGGAGCGTGGTTCTTCGCACGCCGGATCGGATCTCCACGATGTAGGGGCCGGGCGCAAGCCCGCCTACGTTCAATCGAGCCGTGGCAGTTCCATCCGGCACGGCTGAGGCACCTGCAGATTGCCCCAGGCAATCGAAGATGCGGACCGAGGCGCCCTCCCAACCTGACGGGAGAGTGAGGAGCGCATGCCCGTGCGAGGGATTGGGCGCGATGGCAGGAGCCGTGGCGCCGTTGTCATGAGCGGCAACCCCGCTCGCGAGAAAATCGAGCTGCCACCAGTCACCATAATCCGCCGTATCGAGATCGCCGCCAAGGCCTACGTACGCGCTGTTCCCCACGACGGCGGCGCTGGCAAGCAGACGCCCCGGAGTTCCCGGCATCACCGTGTAGAACGCCCACGTTCCCAGATCCGGATCGAAGCGATAGATGTCCGTACGAAGCTCGCTGAAATCCGCCTCGCCCAATCCCACATACGCCTTCCCTGCGTACGTGAACGCAACGCACCCGGCGCGCGCCGGCTCCGGGAAGGGGCCGCGATCGCTCCACGCATTGGAATCGGGATCGTAGCGATAGACGTTGTGAATCTCCGTGCCGCGCACGAGGCCGGTGGCGATATATCCATAGTTGCCGAGGACGAAGGCTCCCACATAGAACGCACCGCCCACGATGATGTTCGCCTTGCGCGTCCAGACATCCTGCACGGGGTCGTATGCATACATGTCGCGCATCTCGCTGACAAGCAGACGCCCGGTAAATCCGCCCCCCACGTAGACCGTCCCGTTGATGTTCATGGCGAACGCACCGCTTCGCGTGGGCCCGGGAAGGTCCGCCCGCTGGGACCATGAATCCTTTGCGGCATCGTATGCCCACAGATCACGAAGCGTCACGGAGTCCTGGTCCAGGCCAAGGCCAACGTAGCCGACGTCCCCCACGGTAAAGGCCGTTGCATCCAGCCGTTCGGTCACAACGTTCGGAACGTCCTTCTTCCGGCTCCACCTGTGTGTGGTTACGCAGTAGCCGTAGCAATCGATGCTGTGCGTGCCACCGACAATGTAGACCGTGTCCCCGATCACGAACGTTGCCGCGCCGGTTCGAGCCCGGCCCGGAAGCGAGTCCAGTTGCGTCCAGACCTGCGCGTGAAGGGCCGGCTGCAGTAGGTGAAGAGTCGGCTGCAGCAGAACGAGGGTGAGAACCGACAGAAGTGGGTAGAGTGTTCTCATGTGCATTGTTTCGGTTGATGTTGCCGAAGCCTGCGGAGAGTATAGCCATGCGGGACGTGACCGGCAATGAAAATGACGCATCAGTAGGATGTCCACTCATTCTCGGTGGTGGAGCAATTGCCAGGCACATGCTCGTAGCCCATCCCGTAGCGCTGCTGCTCCCGGACGATCCGGCCATCACGATCGAACACACGTGTTGTGGAGCGCCGCTGCGAAGGCCCACCGCCGGTGTGAAAGGCCTCGCGCCATTCCTCGCTGACGGCATGGCCGGCCCTGTCGTACCGATATGTCGTCAGCGGCGAATCGCCGACATAGCCGCTTTGAACCGAGGAGAGGCGCCCGTGCTCATCGTATGCAAAGAGCGTGCTGTTCTCCTGGATTCGTCCGGGATAGTAATCCACGGCACGCAGCCGCACCAGCCGGCCGGCCGCATCGTACTCCGGGAACGCCCGCGTGCTGTCCCACATGCCGGACAGACTGTCCGAGGGAAGACGGCTGAACGTCTTCTCGAGCTCGATCGTCCGGCCCAGGCGATCGTAGGCATACCGCGAGCGCTGCCGGTGCCCGCTGGCCAGGTACTGCGTGTCCTCCTCGAGAACACGCCCGGAGTCGTCGTACCGGCGGCGCGAGACGACCGTTCGGACGCCCGTGCCATCGTATTGCTCAACACGTGCGGTGCGCCGATCGTTCTCCCAATGATAGATCTCTTGATCGGACACCTCATTCCCTCGCCAGCCGACGACGGAATCCAGGCAGTTGCCCCTGCGCCGGTAGTAGCGGGTGTGCGAACGCGAGGTGCGCTCGCCGTCGAGATCGACATACTCCACGACGCGGCCGCGGCGGTCATAATATGTGATGGATCGATGCTGCCGGCCGCGCGCCGACGGCTCGTCGCCCTCCACCACGTTCGACAACGATGCTGACGTGGAGGTCGTGACGCAGGTCCGCGGAACGCGTTGTGCCGACAGACCGTCTGCCGCGAGCAGCAGCATCAATGGCAGGAGAAAGGTCCAACTGCATGTGACGAGCCGCGATGCCCGGCTACCCGCGATGCAACGATTCGAGTGATGCATGTCGATATGACGCCGCGGACATCGATTCGTAACCGAGGCGTGCCCAGGCGCGCAGATTATTCACATGGTGGCCACATCAATCGGAATATATCTCCACCCTCCAATGTGAAAATATTTTATCGCACACAAACCGGAATAATGACAATCATCGAATTACCCCGTCGCGATATGATCACCATCCAACAATAATACGCTTGTAGTCGGTCGCGATAAAATCTTCGCAGCAATATCATGAAGGCATCTCTGTGACAACACAGGGTGCGTAGACTGCGAAGTCGAAATCTGTGACAACACAGGGAAACATATCAGGGATCAATCTCTTCCGACTTGCAGTCTCTATCGGAAACGGGACGAACTTCAGAACCTGCAGGCCTTGCAGTGCCGGATATCGGCGCCCGTCAACTTCTCCGGATAAATTCGCTCCCGGAATAGTACATCAAGGTGTACCCCCCATTCCGGGGCATCTATCATTCGCATTTTCGGTGATTTATATTTGCCGCCCGCAAGCGAGCTCATACACGCACGGCAGCACCCTGCCAATACGATTATTGGTTCTTCCGTGCGAATGATCTCACTCGCGCTATCAAACAACGTCTTCATCCCCCGGACTACCTTCACCCTCTTTTTCAAGATGGAGGCCAGAGATGTATTACCATTCACGCAACGCAACGCTCTCGAAAATCCGTATCCGATTTGCGCAGCGTGCCGCCGGCATCGCTGCGTTCGCACTGCTGATATCCCTTGGCGCCAACACGGCATTCAGCCAGCCCGACATTCTTATCAGGGACTGCCAGGCCGACAATGGCGCAATTCCCAGCGCACCGGGCGCCTGCTCGACAGGCGTGTATTGGAGCCCGGACATCTGGGGCCGCCTGAGTCCTGATGCCGGCACAACCGATCAGGGACCGATCGTCGGCGCACCGCTGTATATCTACATCCGCATGAAGAACATCGGAGACCGGATGCTGGGCTGCGGCGTTCTGCACCTGTATTATCGCGACGCAACGGTGGGCGCCGCCAACTGGCCGTCTGACTGGATCGCACGCTGGATCGGCGGCAACATTACCGCAGACGAGATCGGTTCGGTCTGCGTCTGCTGCATTCTTCCCGGCCAGACGCAGATCGTCATGATTCCATGGGCGTCCGTACCAGCCAACAAGGGCGGCTACGGGCACCACTGCCTCCTGGCACGGTTCGTATCGGCGGAGGACCCGATGACTCCTCCCGGCGAGACGTCCAATACCTACGACAACATCCGGCTGAACAACAACATCGCGCAGAAGAATCTCGCCAACACTTCTCCCGCCAACCCGAACGCCGTTGTGACGCTGTTCAACAACTCGCTCGATCCCGTTACCACCACACTGAAGTTCGATGCGCTTGCGAACGACAACGGAAACAACGTGTTCGACGTGCCGGGCTTCCAGGTGAAGGCCGTGCTGGGAGCGGACCTCTACGCGCTGTGGAACGGTCAGGGGCAGGGAGTACAGCCGTTGCCGGAGGAGAACGCCGTGCTGATCACCGGTGCGAATGCGCAGCTGGACGGTATCACCCTCCAGGGCCGGGATTGCCGGAACCCGGTGGAGTATGCAATCAACGTGCAGATGCTCTACCCGGCGAATATTCCGCCGGATCAGGCGAACGATGTCTACAACTGGACCATCGAGCAACACCTGGGCGGCGCAACGGAAGCCGTGAACGGCGAGGCATTCGAAGTTCACATGGGGGATCAGGAACCGCAGGGGAAGACAGCCCGCCCGCCCGCACCTGACCTGGGAACGAAGCTGAACCTGCATGCGCAGCCGAACATCTCGGCGGCCAGCAGCAGGATCGGATTCACGCTCCCGAACGACGCACAGGTGACACTGGCGATCTACGATGGCAATGGGGCGCTTGTCCGCACGCTGATCTCCAAGGTGGACCAGACCGCCGGTTCACACGAGGTGGAATGGAACGGCCTCTCGAAGGACGGCGTGAAGGTCGCGAGCGGCACCTACTTCTACCGTCTGATGACGCCGGACGGCACCGTTGAGAAGCAGATCAAGATCGTGCGATAACCTGTATGGGTAACATCCGATGATGCGAAGGCCCTGCATGCTCACGTATGCAGGGCCTTCATTGTTGCCGAGGCCGTATCGCATGCAACGCTACGATCCAAGCAGTGCCGCGATCTCCGCCGCGGGCAGCGTGCGCGCGATCGCCGTCCCGAGATATTGGAGGCTCACCCGATGGTGCTCCTCGTCGTACGACGCGACGCAGTCCGTTGCAATGGCCACCTCGTGATCACGCTGGTACGCATCGATGGCGGCAGTCTGCACACAGGCGTGTGTGTTGATGCCGGCCAGCACCAGCAGATCCGGACGCCTCCGCGCGAGCATTGCATCCAGATCGGTGCCGAAGAATGCGCTGTACCTCTTCTTGACCACCACGGCATCCTCCGGCCGGCATTCGAGCTCATCGAGTATCCGGCATCCCTGCGTCCCGGCGATGGTGATCGAGAGATTCCGTTTCCGCATCGCCGGGAATGCATCGCTCAGGTCTGGAGCGAACTCCTGCCGGACCCAGATCACCGGCTGGCCGTGAGCCCGGAAGGCCCGCACCAACATGTTGATGGAGGCCGCGAGACGTTCACGCTGCGCGGCCAGCACAGCGCTCCGCTCGAAGAAGTCGTTGAGCATGTCGATCACGATCAGCGTCATCATGGGCAAATGCGGTTCGTGTACTACGGCGCCGCAGGCGCACGCTGAAGACGTGCGCCTACGGCGTTCCCTTCCATTGCCGTCCGCGAGGGCCGACGTACACGGATTGCGGACGGATCAGGCGGCCGGCCCGCTCCTGCTCGAACGCATGCGCGATCCAGCCAACCACGCGGCTCACGGCGAAGGTGGGCGTGAAGAGATCATTCGGCAGCCCGATGCCGTGCAGAAGGAGCGCCGTGTAGAACTCCACATTGGTCTGCAACCGCCGCCCCGGCTTCTGCTCCTCGAGCAGTGCGAGCGCCGTCTCCTCCACCTTCGTTGCCAGACGATAGAGATCGCGATCGCCTCCATTGCCGAACAACCGTTCCGCCGCGGCCGCAAGCACATCGGCGCGGGGGTCGCGCACCTTGTAGACGCGGTGTCCGAATCCCATCAGCCGTTCGCCGCGCGCCAGCTTGGAGCGAATGTACGACTCGGCGCGCTCCTCGGACCCGATCTCCAGAACCATGTCCAGCGCAGGCCCCGGGGCGCCCCCATGCAGCGGCCCCTTCAACGCTCCAACCGCACCGGCAACCGCCGACACCAGATCCGATCCGGTGGAGACGATCACCCGCGCCGTGAAGGTGGATGCGTTGAGACCATGATCGACCACGGTGTTCAGATAGGTCTCGAGCGCCCGCGCCTCCGCCGCGCTCGGCTCGGAAGCCCGGAGCATCCAGAGGTAGTTGGCGGCGTGCCCGAGATCCGCTCGCGGCCCGACAGGCTCCCCGCCATTGCGCAACCTCCAGTACGCGGCAACGATGGTCGGGAAACGGGCAGCGAGCGCGGCGGCTCGCACGGCCGGCTCGCTCCCGCCCGCTGCACCATCCAGATCCAGCGTTCCCGCCGCCATGCGGAGCGCATCCATGGCGGGAACGCCGTTCGCCGCAGCCTCACGGAGCAGTGCGAGCGTTGCGGCCGGAACCGTGCGGTGCGATGCAAGCATGCCGGCGAAGGATTTCAATTCTCCACCGCCCGGAAGTTCGCCGTTCCAGAGCAGATAGGCCGTCTCCTCGAACGTCGCGTTCGGTGCAAGCTCCTCCACCGGATACCCGGCGATAACCAGCTCTCCCGCCTCCCCGTCGACACTGCTCAACGTTGTCTCAGCCGCAACCACCCCTTCCAGCCCGGGGCGAATCATATCCTGATTGTCCGTCATTGTCGTGCTCACTCCTGTTTGTTGATGCAGGCAACTTATCGATTGCACGAACATATAGTCAATATTGATTCAACGATCAATATATTGCGGTATGAAATCGAAGCGATATCTCTCCGCGCAGGAGGCTGCGCGCGAACTGGGCGTAGCTCCTGCAACGCTCTACTCCTATGTGAGCCGCGGGCTGGTCCGATCCGAACAGGGAGCCGGACGGGAGCGACGGTATCATGCCGACGACGTGCGGAAGCTGAAGGAAAGGAGCCAGCTGCGGCGCGATCCGGCGAAGGCCACAGAGGGGGCGCTGCACTGGGGTGCTCCGCTGCTGGAATCATCCATCACGCTGATTGCGGACGGACGGCTGTACTACCGTGGAGAGGATGCGGTTCGGCTTGCATCGGCGCGGAGCCTGGAGGAGGTGGCGACCCTGATATGGAACGGCGACATGGCCGCTCCCATCCCCTTCAACGCGCAGGTTGTTCGCCGGCCGGCGCACCTCGCACGCATCCAACGGGCACTGGAGGAACTGCGCACCGTGGAGCGGATGCAGGCGGTGCTGGCAGTCACGGCTGCGGAGGATCCTGCGGCATACGATCTCCGCGCCGACGCCGTGATGCGCACAGGCATACGCATCGTGCAGTTGATGACGACGGTTGCATCGGGCATCCCGGCAATCGGCAGAGGCATTGCGGCCACACTCGCAGCGGCATGGGCGCCCGGCAGGCCGCAGGCCCCACGGCTGCTGGAGCAGGCGCTCATCCTTGCCGCGGATCACGAGCTGAACGTCTCCTCCTTCACCGTTCGCTGCGTTGCGTCCGCGGGCTCAACCCCCTATCAGGCGGTGATCGCCGGCCTTGCAGCGTTGGAGGGAACGAAACATGGAGGATACACCGAGCGCGTGGAGGCGATGCTGGAGGAGATCGGGAAGCCGGAACGCACCCGCGAACAGATCGCCGCGCGGTTGCGACGCGGGGAGGCGATACCGGGCTTCGGGCACTCGCTCTATCCCGAGGGCGACCCTCGCGGCGCGGCTCTGCTGGACGCCGTCGCCGATGCCATGCCTCGTTCGCCGGCACTGAGGCTTCCGTTCGCCGTGCGCGAGGTAGTCGCCGACGTCGTAGGCGACTACCCGACAATCGATCTCGGACTGGTGGCGATTTCGCACGCACTCGGCCTCCCGCGCGGAAGCGCTCTCACGCTCTTTGCGCTGGGACGAACCATCGGCTGGATCGGTCACGCCATCGAGCAGTATGCGACCGACCGGATGATCCGGCCGCGTGCACGGTACACGGGGAAAACACCGTAGGGTGATGGGTGATGCAGTGCCCGCCTACGATGCTGCGCTGATACGAGAGCAGCAGAGCGCGAAAACACCTGCAGGCACGATTGCTTACCGGACCAGCCTGTAGGCGGTCAGCATCCTGGTGACCGTCGCGCCGCGATACGGCTCCACAACCTTCACGAAGTACCCGATCGACGGTGCATACCAGTACTCCCGATTGACGACACCGGTGTACACCGTATCGACGTTATTGTCGTAATCGATGAAGTGATTGTGATAGCTCTGCGACACCAGGAAATGCCGGGCCGCCAACGTCTCCGCCCCGACCACGAACGATTCATCACCCAGATACTTCGTAGAGGCATCGCGGGATATCGTCCATTGCGTTCCCATCCCTCTTCCGAAACTGTGCGTGAACCCAGACTCTCCCCCGATCTCACACGGATAGGAGCCCAGAGTTGCCGTACCCAGCCGTGCCATCCAGTGCTTGGAGGCCGATTCGTTGGGGAGCGGAAACCAGCAGTCGCCGCTGCCATCCAGAGAGAAGCCGGGGCCACTGGGCCCGGTGTCGCTGCGTGGTGACAGCGCCACATACAGCTTCACCAGAAACGAATCAGGGTGATCGGCAGCAAGCTCAACGCTGTCGGTCCTGCCGTACGATGCACCGTTATCGGGCTGGCAGAGAAACGCAAAGGTGCTTCCGGTCTTTGGATATGCAACCTGCGGCGTCGACGGAATCAGCAGTGTGGGAATAGAGAGCGGCGCATCGACCGAAGCGGCAAGGAACGTGGCACCGTGACCAGTGATCGGTGCCGGCCCGGGGTTGGTGCCCATGTCCGTCCTGGAACACGATGTTGCGCCGATGGCCAGAAGGGCTGCGACAAGGGATGCGAGGGTCGATCTGTTCATTATGTGATGTGCGGTAACTGGTTGCCGGCAATCCGTACGGAAGCAATGTACCGGTACCAACACTCGTATGCGCCGATCTTCTCACCGGACAGACATCACGCAGAATTCATGGTTGCGGGAGTCGAGGGATCGTTGAACGATCGGCACGCACAGCAAACGTCTACCGTCCCCCATGTTGAATTGCCGGCGTTGAACGTTGAACTTCCCTCACCATGCGGTACGTGTTCACGTGGGCACGCACCGTCTCGGTGATCGGCTGCGCATAGCCGCCGCCGAGCGTGAGCACCAGCGGAACTCCGGCGGAGTACGCAGCCGCAAGCACCATCCGGTCCCGCTCCATCAGGCCCTCATGCGTGAGCGCAAGACGCCCAAGGCGGTCGCAGTGCAATGGATCCACACCGGCCTGGTAGAAGATGATGCCGGGCGTGACTGCCATCACCGCATGCAGCGCACCCTCGAGAAGCGAGAGATAGGTCTCGTCCGTGGTGGCATCATCCAGATCGATATCGACCGTGGAGGGGATCTTGGTGAAGGGATAGTTGTTGCGCCCGTGCATGCTGAGCGTGAAGCAGCGATCGTCACCGCCGAGAATCGCCGCCGTGCCGTTCCCCTGATGCACATCCAGATCCACAACGGCAACCCGGCGTACGACTCCCTCCTCGAGCAGCGTCAAGGCCGCAACCGCGATATCGTTGAACACGCAGTAGCCCTCCCCGGCATCGCGGAAGGCGTGATGCGTGCCGCCGGCCAGGTTCCCCGCGAGGCCATCATGCAGCGCCGCGCGCGCGGCCGCGAGCGTCCCCCCCACCGACGCCAGCGAGCGCCGCACGAACGCAGGGCTCCACGGTATGCCGATGCGGCGGACGATCTTCGGGTCCACCGTTCCATCGCAGTACGTGTTCACGTAACGCGCCGAGTGCGCCACCAGCAACTGTTCCGGATGCGCCGGCACCGCCTCGTGCAGCTCATGCCCGGCAACAACGCCCTCGGCGAGCAACGCATCGCGGAGCATGCGATACTTCTCCATCGGGAATCGATGCCCCTCCGGAAGCGGAACCGTGTAGGTGTCGGAGTAGGAGATGTGCATGGGGGAAGATGCGAAAGCGTTCCGGACATTCATCGCGTTCACGGCAATGAATGTCTGCAGACGGAGGGTTGCCGGGATGTGCATTTGCCCATATATTGCGGCATGATTGCACACTCACTCACAGCGGAAATTCAACGGCTCGCGCAGTTGCTGGGCAACTCCTCATCTTCGCAAGGCCGGATAACGGACGAGATCTCATTGATCGACTCGATCCGTGCAGGCCTTCCGTTGAAATCGGTAACCATCGTTGCGGAATCGGCCCGGATGTCGGCCACGGAAATCGAACGCATCATCCCGCGCCGCACCCTTGCACATCGCAAGGCACGGAAGGAACGCCTGTCGCTCGAGGAATCGAACCGGCTGATACGTGTTGCGCGCACTGTGGCACTTGCCTTCGAGACGTTTCAGGATCTCGAGAAGGGACGTACATGGCTGCGGCAACCGAACCGTGCGCTCGCCGGGCACCCCCCGATGGAGTTGCTGGACACCGATGCGGGAGCGCGTCTGGTTGAGAGCGTACTCGGCAGAATTGCCCATGGTGTGTTCAGTTGACGCTTGCCTACCGAATCGCCCGCGCCCCTTTCCCTGCACTGGATGGCGAGGGTGCGCGACTGTATGGCGGGCGTTGGAATTCACGCGGCACTCCGTTGGTCTATGCCGCCGGTTCTATTGCCCTCGCCGTGCTGGAACTCCTGGTGCATACCGATCCCGCAACACTCCCGGCGGATCTCACCGTCTACACCATCGAGCTTCCTGACAACATCACCATCGAACAGATATCCGGACGGAGCCTGCCGAAAGGATGGCGGAAACACCCCGCATCCATTGCCTGCGCCCGCTTCGGCGATGCCTGGGCTGCGAGCCTGAGCACACCGGCCCTGAGCATCCCATCGGCAATCGTCCCGGAGGAATACAACTACCTGATCAATCCCCGGCACCCCGATTCCCACCTTATTCGCGTCGTACGCAAGCGCCGCTTCGCGTTCGATCAGAGGCTGCTGCAATAATCCGGCGTTGGGACAACCGCACCAACAACCGGCAACGCATCGCGCAGCATGCGACGCTTTCCCTTGGATGGGATTCACATCCAGGGCCGCCTCATATTCGGCTGAACGCGCCACGCCCGGGTTTGCAGCCAGCCTGAGATGACTCGCATCGGCATGGCACACTGCCTGCGCACTATCCGGTCTCGTTCCTGGCGTCCGGCCTGAAGGACACTCTGAAGAACCGGCTCTGAAGGGCTGGCCCGCAACCGAGCAATGAACACACTTCCGCCCTTCGTATCTTCCTCCCAGCCAATCCCCTTCCCGCGCGCGTGGCCCGTACAGGAACAGCCCGCACGCGCATTTCAGTAACCGACACTCGATGCCGAAGCTCTCCCTCGCGAAACTCGAACGCCATCTCTATGCCGCGGCCGATATCCTGCGCCGCGACGGCCTGGATGCCGCCTCCTACAAGGACTATATCTTCGGCATGCTTTTCCTGAAGCGCTGCTCCGACGTCTTCGAGACCGAACGCGCCGCGGTGGTGGAGGCGAAAACCGCCAGGGGCATGGAGCTGCATGAGGCAGAGCTTCGCTACGGCGACAATCCGGACTTCTACGACGAGTTCTACGTACCCCCCACCGCCTGCTGGAGCTACCTGCAGGGGCGCCTGAACGATGCATCGGAGCCCTTCGGCAGCGTGCTGGACAAGGCACTCGGCGCGCTCAGCCACGATAACGGCTCGCTGGAACACGTGCTGGACCACATCAGTTTCATGCGCACGCAGGGGAACAAACGCATGGTCTCCGATGAGGCATGCCGCGATCTGGTGCGCCACTTCAGCAGCTATCGCCTGCGCAATCAGGATTTCCAGTTCTCCGACCTGCTGGGCGCCGCATATGAATTCCTGATCAACATGTTCGCGGAGTCCGCCGGGAAGAAGGGGGGCGATTTCTACACGCCGCGCGATGTGATCCGCCTGATGGTGCGCATGCTGAAGCCCACGCCCGGCATGAGCGTGTACGATCCCACCTGCGGCTCCGGCGGCATGCTCATCATCAGCCGCGAGTATATCGAGCAGTCCGGCGGCGACGCCACGAACATCCGGCTCTGCGGGCAGGTGAACGATGCATCCGCCTGGTCCATCTGCAAACTCAACATGCTCCTGCACGGCATCCGCGGCGCCGATATCCGGCTGGAGGATACGCTGCTGCACCCGCTGCACCGGGAGGCGGGCGGGCTGGAGCGGTTCGACCGCGTGATCGCCAATCCCCCCTTCAGCCAGAACTACACGCAGGAGGGGATGGAATTCCCGGAACGCTTCCGATGGGGCTGGTGCCCCCCAACCGGCAAGAAGGCGGATCTGATGTTCGCCCAGCACATGCTTGCCGTGGCGAAGGCCAACGGCATGGTGGCTACCGTGATGCCGCACGGCGTTCTGTTCCGCGGCGGCGCCGAGCGGGAGATACGCGCCCGGTTCCTGGAGCAGGATCTGATCGAGGCGGTGATCGGGCTTCCCCCCAATCTCTTCTACGGCGCCGGCATCCCCGCCTGCATTCTGGTGATGCGCCCCAACCTGAGCGGCGAACCGGCCAACCCGAACAAGCCCCCCGAACGCCGCCGCCGGGTGCTCTTCATCAATGCGGACGCGGAGTTCCACGCCGGGCGGGCGCAGAACTATCTGCGGCCGGAGCACGTGGAGAAGATCGCCTCCACCTTCGAGCGCTTCGCGGAGGTGCCCGGATACTCGCGCATCGTGCCGCTGGAGGAGATCGCGGGGGAGGAGAACGACTGCAACCTGAATATCCGCCGCTATGTGGATAACGCCCCGCCGCCGGAGCCGCACGATGTGCGCGCCCACCTGGTTGGCGGAGTCCCCACGGCGGAGATCGAGACCGGGCGGCCGTTGTTCCAGGCGATGGGGTTCGATCCGCTCCACGCATTCATCCCCCGCCCCGCTGAGCCGCGCTATCATGATTTCGCGGGGGCAATCGCCGGGCGTTCGGACATCCGGCCTCTGGTTGAGAATAACCCCGGCGTTATCGCGCGCCAGGCCGCGCTGCGCGATGCCTTCACGGCCTGGTGGGAGGAGCACGCGCCGCATCTCGCGGAGCTTCCTCAGCGGCGCGATCTGAACGCCGTGCGCGCGGAGTTCCTGGGCTCATTCACCGGCGCCCTGCTCCCGCTCGGCACGCTGGACGCCTTCACGCTGGCGGGAACGGTGGCCGCCTGGTGGACCGAAACGCTCCCGGACCTGAAGACGCTGGCGGAGAATGGCTTCGCGGGGGTGATCGAGGGATGGGCGGATGCCGTTGCCGATGCGGCCGAGGAGGATGAGCCGGGCCCCGCAGCCGCCGATCCCTTCGCGCACAAGCTGGTACGCCGCACCATGGCGGACTATCTGGAGCGCATCGCCGGCGCGAAGGGTGAGGTTGCCCGCCTGAAGGGGGAGAAGGAGGCGTTCGAGGCCACGAACGCGCCGGAGGAGACGGAGGAGGAGGATGCCCCGGCCTGGAATTATGCGAAGGAGCTGGAGAGCGGGATACGCGCGGCGAAGGGGGCGATTGCCGAACGCCTGGCTCCGGGCAGGGAGCTGGCCGCCCGGGAGAAGGCGCAGACGAAGCGGCTGAAGGGAGCGGAGAAGGTGATTGCCCTGCTGGAGGGGACGGGGCCAAGATCGATCGAGCGCGCGGTGAAGAAGGGGCTGCCGGAGGATGAACTCCGGGCGGCGCTTGCGGAGGCCAGGCGCGAGGCGGAGGCGGCGCAACGCGAGCTGCACGATCTGCGGAATGCGCTGCGCGCGCTGGAGGCCGCATGCGCGCCGGAGCACGAACGGATGCGCGCACTGCGCCAGGCGCTGGAGCCGTACGAGGCGCTGAAGAAGGGGCTGGCGGAGGCCCGCGCCGGGTACCGCAATCTGGTGAGCGACTTCGTCTTCCAGCTTCGCGCCCGCTGCGAGGCGTTCACCCCGGAGGAATCGCGCGCGCTTGTGCTGGAGCTCTTCGCCGCGGACCTCGCCGCCGGCATGGCCGGGGCCGTTGCCGAACGCCGGATGGCCGTGGGCCGCTCCATCGAGAAGCTGTGGGAGAAATATCGGGTGACGATGGAAGAATTATTCGCATCCAGAGAGGCTATTGAACGGGACATGCAGCACCTCTTACATGAACTCAAATACCAATGAGCGACACAACAGATTTGTTTCCTGAAGTCCCGCTCGGATCGATCCTTGATCTTGAATACGGCGCACCATTACCAGACAATGCCCGTACTAATCACGGCTACCCCGTGTACGGTTCGAATGGGATAATAGGCCGGCATTCCAGTTATTTAGTCAATGGCCCGGGAATTATCGTAGGCCGGAAGGGCTCCGTTGGCGCATCCTGTTGGAGCTTCGAATCGTTTTGGCCAATTGACACCACATTCTATGTTGTCCCGAAGGATGACAACTCGCAACGTTGGATTTATTGGCTGCTCAATTATGTCGATTTCAAGAAGCTTGATGCCGCGACCGGCGTTCCAGGACTCAATCGTAACGACGCATACGATGTGAGTATCCATGCGACAGAGCCTCACGAACAACATCGCATCGCCGCCGTTCTCGACACCATCGCCGCCGCCATCGCCAATGCCGAGGCGGTAATCGCGAAGCTTCGGCAGATTCGCTCCGGGCTGCTGCACGACCTGCTGACGCGCGGCATCGACGAGAACGGGGAGCTGCGCGATCCGGTGGAGCATCCGGAACAGTTCAGAGAGACCGAGGTCGGATCAATACCCAACGAATGGAATGTTCTGGGCATACTTGACATTGCCTCAAATGATCGTCAGGCCATCCTAACTGGCCCATTTGGTGCAGAGCTCGGTCACAACGATTTTGTGAGAGAGGGAATTCCTCTCCTTCGCATTGGCAATGTCCAAGCCGGCTACATCGACTTTTCGGACCTCCTGTTTGTTTCCCAAGAGAAGGCTCTCGCACTGAATAGATATCGAGTCCAACCCGGGGACCTCCTATTTGCTCGACAAGGTGCAACTACCGGCAGAAATGCCCTTGTGCCTGATTCCGTCGACGGGTTTCTGATTAACTATCACATCATTCGAGTGGCAGTGGACCGAACAAAATGTGAGCCGATATTATTGCATGCGATTTTTAACAGCGAAACTGTTCAACGCCAGATCAATCGTGACAAAGGACGGGGCACACGAGAAGGAATCAACTCACACGAAATTGCGTCGCTACGCTTCGCCCTGCCGCGAATCGATGAGCAACAACGCTGCCTGACAGTCCTCAACGCATTATCCACTGACATCGAGCACGAAGAACTTTCACTCGCAAAACTCCGCTCTCTCAAGGCCGGCCTGATGGACGATCTGCTCACCGGCCGCGTGCGAGTGCCGGAGGATTGCAGCGTGGAGGCAGCGTGATGCCCGTACCGATTCCCTCCTGGAGCGCCCAGGGCTTGCTCCCTCCGGTGGACCCAGCAGGGCAACCCGGCCGGACCCTGTTCCCCGGTTCCCCGCCACGGCCGGGCGGCAGGAGCCGCCGGAGCGTATCTTCCTCCGGCTGCTACCGGCCGGCCGCGCTATCTCATGATCGAGTACCCGGAGCCGCTGGAGGCGTTGTAGCGGCGCGGCATCGGCGGGCCATGCGTTCCGCGCCCGGTTGCCGGCGGCCGGGCGATGCGCCCGCGCCGCGCTTGAAATGATGCGCGCCGTGCTGTATACAACGGTATGAAGCCCGGCCTGTTCCTTCACTATTCCCTGCGATTATCACATGAACAGTCACAACGGACCACCCGCGTCATTCTCCCGCACGAACGGTGCCACCGAATGCCCGGCGCCGGCTTTTCCGCGGCAATGAATGAATCCGCGAAGGCAACTGTATACCTGAGAGACCCGGATACCAAAGCCATCCCTCAATTGTCATCTTGAGGGAGCGAAGCGACCGAAAGATCTCGCATTCGCTGATTGTGCGATGCGCTTCGCAGGCCTTCGGCTCTTCCACCTCGCGGAGTTTACACTGAGCTTGTCGAAGTGCTCGGTGTCAGGATGACATCCCGGCAGTGAATTGCCACCGATGGATTGCAGGTCGGTCAAGTATATAGTTGCCTCGTCGAATTGTCCGCCTCCGCTCTATTCACCCGGCTATCCACGAATTCCGGCACAGCCGGCATATCACATATATTACTGCATCCAGCTCAACATGAATGCATCAGCATACACAGCATGGGTGGAACAGGCGTTCTTCAATGTAAAGGCGGCGCTCTTTCAACGATCCGCATGGGAGAAGCCGATTCCCATCAACGAAGAGCTTGTCAGGAATGCCATGGCCGAGGGAATGAAACTTGCTCGTTCCGAAAAAGCCAATTCAGTGGCAATTGAAGTAAATGCGCCATGGCACGAGCGCCCGGACATTTGTGGTTCCACATCTCCCCTTGGTAGAGGGCGCCCGGTGCAGCACGATTTCGGTATATGGGATGGGAACGAACTTCGATTGGCATGTGAGGTGAAATGGTTGAAGAAACGTGACCACGCATCAGTCATGCGGGATCTCTGGAAGCTCGCGTTGACGCATGGTGCAAGGAATTCTGAGAGGGACTGCTGCCGGACCTTCATCATTATCGGCGGAGATACGGGCGCATTTGAAGAGACGCTCAGGGAGCTAGACAAACTATATGGAGTTACTCTCGAATGGCCGCCGCAGGGTGGCAACACCCCCCTCCCCGGCCCAACGGTAATTGATTTTACCGTTGCGCTGAAAAAAGATGTGCGCCCGTTGGCAAGTGTGCTGGCACGAAGACAGGCATACCACCGGCACCCTGAAGCCACATTTGGCCAACTGCGATGCTCGGTGCTCGATCATGCATGGATCACCCGAACGCATACCCAGTGGAAGATCGCACTCTGGGAACTGGACTTTCACAGCCCATGCCAGCGGAGTTTGATCGACTGGACCGAGTTGGAGCAGCACGTTCAGAAAATCCGCGAACCGGAGCGGAACCGGCCGGCGGACTCACCCAGGTGAAGACTGGTTCAGGAATTGAGCGCTTTCGGCACCCGCCATCTCCGGGGCGATCCGGAATGCGTCACGTTGCCCCGGCATGGCTCGTTGAATGATAACAGTTCATACGTACAAGGTTCAACATCCAATGAAAAATCAGAAGCAAACCATCCGTAAGATTACCGGCTTCCTCAACAATCCTGAGGAGGACGGCGGTTTCTGGCTGCCGAATATTCAGCGGCCGTTTGTCTGGAGCGAGGAGCAGATCTGCAGATTGTTCGATTCGATTCTGCGCGAATATCCAATCAGCACGCTGCTTGTCTGGAAGACCACCAGCGGAATCCGTCGCCGCAAATTCATCGACAACTGGAAGGACACCCTTCGCCTGAGTGACTTTCATGTTATGCCGGATGGCAAACGCAAGTGCCTTGTGCTCGACGGCCAGCAACGTCTTCAAAGTTTGTTCATTGGCCTTCATGGCAGTTTCAACGGGAAGGAACTCTACTTCGACATTTTGAGCGGTGAGGTTGCAGCACCGGACGATGTTAAATACAGGTTCCGGTTTCTGGATTCAGCGGCCGTTTCATTTCCCTGGACAAGGTTCAAGGATTTGGTGTTTACTGAAAAGAGGAAACGGGAGACTGTGACATCGCTGGAAGAGAGAGCGGGACGAGAGCTCCTGCATGGCGAACGAAACAGAATCGAGGACCATATTGACCTCGTGGACCGAACGTTCAAGATGGAGGAGATCGTCACATATCAGGAGCTGGACAGCATCGACAATCCGCTGCTCTATACCGAGAATGACGTAGTGGAGGTTTTTATTCGGGCGAACTCCGGCGGCACCAAGCTCGGGAAGTCCGATCTCCTTTTCTCGCTGTTGAGCGCACGTTGGGATATCGCCGATGAAAAGATGGAGGATCTGCTCGAGTCGCTCAACCAGCATGGTTTTGCCTTCGATCGGGACTTTGTCCTGAAAACCGCTCTGGTATTGCTCCGGCAGGGAGCGCGCTATGAGGTGGAGAAGTTCCGGAAGCCGGGTGTGCGTGAGGATGTTGAGCTGCAATGGAACAGGATTGCCGAAGCACTTCAGGATGTGCTGGATTTTGTTCGCGGGAAGACATATATCCAATGCGACAAGGCTCTGCCGACGTATCTGGTTCTGATACCGCTCGCTCATCTCCGCTATCACTACCCGGCCGCGTGGAAATCGGCACGCGATATAGATACGTATCTGCTGCGATCGTCACTTGCCGGAGCATTTGGCGGCCAACCCGATAGTATGCTGGACGTGTTGACGAGAAAGACGGATGAACTGGAACGGTTCGACATTGATGAAGTTTTCGGACAGATCCGGTCGCAAGGCCGCAGCCTCGAGCTGACTGAGGATCGCCTCTGGCAGATGGGATATCAGTCGAACAATATCCACCTGTTATTTAATCTGTGGTATCGTGGATTCAATCACACTCCTGCATTCGACAACAACATGCCGCAGATCGATCACATTTTCCCGGTCAGTCTCCTTCGGAAAGAGAAGGCGGTAAACCCCAGTACCGGCCGCCGGGATGTGGTGAGATACAAGGAACCCACACGTAATCAACTGGCCAACTGCATGTTGTTGACGCGTGCGGAGAACGGCGCCGGCGGCAAGGGTGACACGTCGCCGGCCGAGTGGTTCGCGGACAAGCCACAGGAATATCTGGAACAGCATCTTATCCCGAACGACTCTGCACTATGGACCATTGAACGATTCGAGGATTTCGTCGAGGCACGGAAGGAGTTGATTCGCGAGAAGTTCAGATACCTGCTTATTCCAACATCGACAACAGCAACAACCTCATGAGCCGATTCACCTGGGAACGAGATCTGGTTGAGCTCCCCTTCTGCCGGCAGCTCCGGCTGATGGGCTGGGCATGGCTGGAGGGCGACGTGGATGTGCCCGAACTGACGAAGCGCGCGAGCTTCCGCGAGGTGCTGCTAAAGGGGCGGCTGGCCGCGGCCCTTGCCCGCCTGAACCTGCGCGATGGGAAGCCCTGGCTGGACGATGCGCGAACGGCGCGCGCCATCCGCGATCTGGAGACGGCCGAGGGGCACGGGCTGATCGAGATCAATCGCTCCGCCACCGAGCTGCTTCTACGCGGCACCGTGGCGGACGGCCTTCCCGGCTGGGAGGCGGGGCGCGAGCAGCCGGTGCGCTATATCGACTTCGAGAACCCGGAGGCAAACGATTTCCTGGTGATCAACCAGTTCAAGGTTGAGCTGGCGAGCGGGCGCGGGCACATCATTCCGGATGCGGTGCTCTTCGTGAACGGCATCCCGCTGGCGGTGGCGGAGTTCAAGAGTCCCGGCATCGAACGCCCGATGCACCAGGCCATCGACCAGCTTCTTCGCTACTCCAACCAGCGCCGGACGCTTTTCCCGGCGCTGTACACGGAGAGCGAGGGGATGGAGCGGCTCTTCCACACGAACCAGTTGCTGATAGCGAGCTGTTTCTTCGAGGCGCGTTCCGGCACCATCGCCGCGCCGCCGGAGGCATACCTGGAGTGGGCCGATACCAGCCCCGTGCCGATGGCCACGGTGGCCGAGGAGTTGGGAATCATCGGCGGCGGCGGACCCGATGCGGAGGAGCAGGAGCGCGCGGCGGAGGAGCAGGAGCGTGCGGCGGAGGAGCTGGCCGCGCGGGGGCCGGAGGAGACCGCAGGCGCCGGCACTCCACTCTTCTTCCGCGGGAGCGATGGGAGCGCGAACGTCAGCATCGAGCTCCGGGGCGCCGGGGGGCCAGCGGAGGAGCCTCGCGCCGGCCTGCAGAGCCAGCAGATTCTGGCCGCGGGGATGCTTCGCCCGACGCACATGCTGGATATCGTCCGCAACTTCACCGCCTTCCAGGAGCATGGCGGCCGCACGCGCAAGACCGTGGCGCGCTACCAGCAGTTCCGCACCGTGCACCGGGCAATCGAGCGGCTCCTTGCCGGGCGCACGCGCCTGCAGGGCGCGCAGGGGGATGAGCGCGGCGGCATCATCTGGCACACGCAGGGCTCCGGCAAGAGCCTGAGCATGGTCTTCCTGGTGCGGAAGATGCGCACCATCGAACGGCTGAAGCGCTTCAAGGTGGTGGTGGTGACCGATCGCACGGACCTGGAGAAGCAACTGCGAGAGACGGCGCGCCTGAGCGGCGAATCGGTGCGCCCGAACCAGCAGGATCTGCAGCGGAGGGAATCCGCAACCGAGCGCACGCAGCGCATTCTGGCGGAGGCAACGCCCGACCTGGTCTTCGCGATGGTACAGAAGTATCAGCCCGCGACGCGCGATACCGGCGAGAGCCGCGTGGCCATGACGGTCCCGCTCCGGGAGAAGGAGCCGGGTGAGGATGGCGGGATTACCGAACGCATGGTCACGTTCCAGGAGAATGTCGGGGCCGAGAAGTTCCCGGTGTTGAACGATTCGGAGGAGATCCTGGTGCTTGCGGACGAGGCGCACCGTTCGCACACGAGCACGCTGCACCGCAATCTGCGCCGCGCGCTGCCGAACGCCGCGATGATCGGCTTCACGGGAACGCCGATCCTGCACGGCGAGAAGACGGAGACGCGGGAGATCTTCGGCGAGTTCATCGATCGATATCTGCTGCGCGATGCGGAGCTGGATGGCGCAACGGTCCCGATTCTGTACGAGGGACGCACGGCCGACGGGATGGTGGCGGACGCGGGGGGGCTGGACAGGCTCTTCGAGGATATGTTCCGGAAGCATACGCCGGAGGAGCTGGCGCTGATCAAGGCGCGCTACGCCACCGAGGGGGATGTGCTGGAGGCGCCGATGCTGATCGAACGGAAGGCGCGCGACATGATGCGCCACTACGTGGGGGTGATACTTCCGGAGGGGTTCAAGGCGCAGGTGGTGGCAACCAGCCGCGAGGCGGCGGTTACGTGGCGCACGAAGCTGATCGCCGCCCGCGACGAGCTTGTGGCGCAACTGGAGGCGCTTCCGGCGGCAACGCCCGGGCTGCCGGAGGAGGAGCTTGCGGCGCTGGACGAGGAGACACGGTTCCTGGCCGCGGCGCATCGCCGGCTGCCGCTGCTGCGGGCGCTGGAGGTTGCCGCCGTGATCTCCGGCACGCACAACGATCCCGAATCGTGGCGGGAGTGGTCCAACAAAGAGCGCCACGAGGAGTATACGAAGCGATTCAAACGTATATTGCGCCCGGAGCGGTCGGAGACGGCGGACCCGCTGGCAATCCTGGTGGTGAACAACATGCTGCTGACGGGATTCGATGCCCCGCTGGAGCAGGCGCTGTACCTGGATCGCCGCATCATGGCGCATGAGCTGCTGCAGGCCATCGCCCGCGTGAACCGCACCAGCGGCGCCAAGCGCTGCGGCTACGTGGTGGATTATATCGGCGTTGGGCATCACTTGAGCGATGCGCTGGCGGAGTACGACCGGGTGGATGTGGGGGGCGTGATGAACGATATCGCCGATGCGCTTCCGGAGCTGCTGGACCGGCGCGCGCGCGCCGTGGCAACGTTCACCGATCGCGGCGTAACGGATCTGTTCAATCAGGTGGAACGCTGCGTGGAGCTGCTGGCGGATATCACCGTGCGGGCGGAGTTCATCAACCGGCTGCGCGCATTCTACGATCTGCTGAACATGATGCAGCACAGGCCGGAGGTGCCGGCCGAAGTGTTCCGCGACGCGAAACTTCTGGGGTTCATCAATATGGTGGCGGCAAATCTGTATCGCGATCCCGCACTGAATCTGCTGGGCGTGGCGGAGAAGGTGAAGGCGCTGATCTACGCGCATGTGACGGCGCGAGGCGTGGACCCGAAGATCCCCCCCACCACGATTACGGACGAGGAGTTCGAGCGCGTGCTGCGGGCCGAGCGTACCGGCCGAGCGCGCGCAACGCAGATGCAGCACGCGGCCCGCTTCCACATCGTGAGCTTCACCGATCAGAATCCGGCGTACGCGCGCCGGATGAGCGAGAAGCTGGAGGAGATTCTGCAGCGCTTCAAGGATGACTGGGATGCGATGGAACGCGAGCTGCGGGCGTTCATCGAGGAGCTTCGCCGCGGCGACGGCAGCGAGTTCCCCGATCTGGACCCCCGGGCGCAGGTGCCGTTCGTCCGGCTGGTGCTGGAGACATGCGCGCCCGCGGAGGCCGGGGAGCGGGCGGCAGCGATCGGTGCGGCGCTGGAGATGGTGGAGCGTATCCGGCAGGAGATTCGCAAGGTGGGATTCTGGAAGAACCCCGATATGCGCGAGTTGTTGACGAAGGCACTGGTGCGCGATCTGGACCGCGCCGGGATCTGCGCACCCGGAACCGAACGCGATCTGGCCGGCCGCCTGGTGGCGCTTGCAAAGGAGAATCACGAGCACCTTGCACGGCAATGAACGGCGAACGCGACGATACCAGGGAATTGACGGCTCCCCTGCCGCCCCCCTCCTTCACCATGGAGGCGCGTTCCGCGCGGGAGGCACGCATTGCGGAAACGGCGGGCTCGGGAAACGCCCCACCTCCCGGCCATCTGCATCTGGACGGCCTTGCCTTCCGCGTACGGCGCAGCCCGCGGCGGCGCACGCTTGCGCTGACGGTGGAACGCGACGGCGAGCTTGTGGTATCGGCACCGGAATCGGAGAGCATGGAGCGGCTGGAGCGCTGGGTGCGCTCGCGCCTGCTCTGGGCCCACCGGACGCTTGCGCGCCGCAACGCACTGCAGGCGGGCGCACGACGGCCCGAGTTTGTCCCGGGGGAGAGCTTCAGTTACCTGGGGCAGAACCACATGCTGAGAATCGTGCACAGCCTCCCCGTTCCGCTTCAGTTCGACGGCTGGCGCTTCCTGCTCCGCGAGAATGAGCGCGGGAGGGCACACGATCACTTCCGGCTCTGGTACACCGCAGCGGGACGCACATGGCTGCCGGAACGCTGCGCCCGCCTTGCACGCCTGGCGTGCGCCCGGCCGGCGCGCATTGTGGTACGCGATCTCGGCTTCCGCTGGGGCTCCTGCGGCCGCAACGGCGCGATCTACTTCCACTGGCGTCTGATGCAGTTGCCGGTACGCCTTGCCGATTATGTGATCGTGCATGAGCTGACCCACCTTGCCGAGCACCATCATGGCCCCGCGTTCTGGGCCGCGCTGGAGCGGGCCCTGCCGGACTGGCGGGAACGCAAGGAACAACTGGACCGCGAAGGGATCCGGTGGATGGGAGTGTAGAGGTCCGAAAGAACAGACGGCGGAGGGTGCAGGGGCGCGAGGAGGAATTCCGCAGCCCAATGGCAGGCTGCGGTGGTACCATCACCGTGGACCGCCACGGCCGCCATTGTTGCACAGCGAGGCGATGAACATCCAGGCCGCCGCGGCGGCAAACGCAACTATGAGCATCATCACAAAAAACTCAGCCATGACAATCTCCTTGTAATTCAGTTGGATGATTCTTTGCGCGACCGGTATCAGCGGCCGCACGAGACGAAGCAGGCCGGATACAACCACCGATGCGGCAACGGCGTCGGCGCATCCCAGCAGCAGACCGGTCCACAGCCTGCGCCGGTAATTGCTTTGATATGTGGTAACTACCTGCGCGATGTAGTCCAGCACGGCCGGGAATGCCCACACCGCAGCCAGGCCAAGCTGAACGCCGGGGCCAATGCCCCGAAGCCCGCCCGCGCCCACCAGCACCAGACCGAGGAGTGTGCCGGCGACAATCCCACAGCACCGCCAGCAGAGCGGGAACCGCCAGCCGCGCATGCAGGGGGCATCGCGGCGGCAGAAAACATCGGTGCCGAGGTTGAACATTCTATCCATTGTTTACCGGAACGAGAGAGCGGCACTGCGTTCACACGTCAGCATTCCCCCCGCTCGGCACGCCGCATCAATTGATCGGCGAGACGTGCATACTCCGCCGATGCGACGTCATCGCCCACAACCATGAAGAGCTGCGCGAGGTTTTCCGCGATCATCCGCGCAAGTGCACAGTCATGTGCCTGCATCGCAAGCCCCGCTGCTTGTTCCCAGTATTGTTGAGCCTTCACGATATCGCCAGTCCAGGCTGATACGGTGCCGAGCTGATTGAGCAGCTTCGCTTCGAAATCGGGCGTCAGCATGTTTGCCTTCGCGGCTATGTCCAATCCGCTCTCCGCTTCGCTGCGAGCCTTCTCCAGTGCGCGTTGATTCTGCTCCGGTATCCCATCCCGGGCCGCCTGCCAGGCTCTTCGCGTTGCAATGATGGAGCGCTGCAGGTGCACGATCGCCAGTTGGTATTGATCGTTCTCCTGATACACACGGCGTCTCTCCCGGGCTTGTGACCTGCCGCAGGCCTTGATCGCCGCCTCCCACTGGCCGCAGTAGTGCTCCGCGAGATCGGGATTGCACGCCTCGGGGAACGTCACCCCGGTATGGTAGCGGGCAAGCAATCCCACGGTAACAGACCGGGCGCAGTCATCCCCGATACGCATGCACCACATGTCGCTTTCCATAAAATCATGCAGGCATTCCCGAGCGCCACATTCCATCCGAATCCTGCCCCGGTGCTGCAACTCCGTGATGAGCCAGCCAACCGCGCGGTGCCATGAGCTGGGGCCGTTCTCCCCATCCCGATCGGACGAGCGCGCAACCAGGTCCCGGACCCACTCGACGCATATGGAAAACATCCCGAGCGCTTCGCCGATCCGCCCCTCTCTCCGGGCGCGATCGGCAAGCCAATGCTGCAGCAGCATCCATTCCTCTTCGCGCCCGGGTTTGGGGCTGCCCTCACAAGCCTCCACACACGGCCGGAACGCATCCATCAGTTCGTGCCATCGATCAAGCCTCGAGTGGGTATCATACAGCACATGGAACCCCTGCATCAGATCCCGCGCCTGCGCCCACCAATCATATTCAAGCGCCAACTCAAATGCACGCAGCATGTTTTCATGACCGGAATCGAGCGCGTTGAAGCCGAAACGTTCGCCATCATCATACACGGCGCTCGCATAACCGGCATCGAGCGCGATCGATGAAACGTATGCCTTCAACGCGCCTTCTCGTTTCAACGTCCCGGGGGGATAGTATTGCTCGAAGAGCGCCTCGAAGGCCATCGACACGATCGTCGGGATCGTGTAATGCCCCTTCCCCACCTCCTTCTTCTCACCGGGATTCACGCCCGGACGATCCTCCCTGCGGCGCCGCAGCCGCATCAGCCCGGCGGCGGCGGCCCTGTCCATGAGCTTCACATACGCGTCATCATCACTGTTCGGATCGTGCCGGTCGCCACCGTGAGTACGAAACGGCAATGCAAGGTGGAGCACGATGTTGTAGAGCATCGTGCAATGGACTTCACCGAGCGGCAGGTGCAGCAACGCGACGATTTCGATCTGCTCCGGCGCCAGCGTCCGGAGCAGGCGCTCGATGCGCCCGGCGATGGCGAAGTCGCTGGCGCTCTGCGGCACGAACGCTCCGCCGCCGATCTTCAACGGCACATCCATCATGCGCATCGGCACCTGAATGCCCTGCTTCTGGAGCCGACGGAGATGCCATGCAACCGATACCGGATGGCCGGAGGACCATAAGAGCGCGGGCCAGACATCCATCAGTATTTCAAGCGGTACCTGCGCCTTCAAGGCGATCGCTCTGGCAACAAACAGTGCATCCGGCAGTACAAGCGACCAGATCGTAACGCGCTTGAATGTGATACCCGGATCGATCTCCCGTTCCTCGCCGCACGATACCAGCAACACCCGCACGCCGACAGCAGCCAGCTCATCGAGCATCAGGCTGAAATGTCTGAGGTCATCATGCCCCCATGCGTCGTATATCTTGGAGCTTCCGGTTGCGTGGTCCACGTCATCGATCACGAGAAACACCCTCGCGGCCGAGAGCATGCCGATGAGATGAATCACGGTCTCGGGCACTCCAAGCCTCCTGAGTGACGCTGGATCGCCCGGCAACGAAGCGTGAGAACCCGCGAACGGTTCCACCTCCGCACGGACGGTAGCGATCCAGCCGGCAAGGCCGGCAAAGCCGGAGGCCGTTGTGAAGATCACCGGACATTCAACGCCACCACTCGCGTAGTACCAATCGGCGAAGTCGCGTGCGATAGTCGTGCGCCCGTCGCCGAGTATGCCGTGCAGAACAACCACGCCCGGACGCTCGAAGGCACGTTCCAACTGTATGAACAGATCCTCGCGGCCCACGGCCATCGGGTCAGGGATGGCAAGTATTGCAGGCAACGGGGTTCCACCATGTGCCGGCGAGGCGTACGACTGCGGCACGCATCCAACGCCGGCATCCGGCATGCCGGCCTCGATGATAACCGGCAGGAACCAGTCCGCCTGTGCGATCATCAATTCGGGTTGCGCCGCCGCCTGCAGCAATGCCTGCCGGGCACGGGTAACGGCAGTGCCAAGCCGGTCGCCGCGCGCCAGTTGTTCATACATGCCGGCAACGAACAGAGCCGCCGTGGGCACGAACGTATTGTATCGCATCGCCACAACGCCCCGCAGCCCGCATGCAATGGCACGCTCCGCGAAGGAGGACGCGGCCTCCGCAGCGCCCGCCCCCCAGGTGTGCGGGGCAGGTTCGGCACGATATCCCGCATCGGCCTGTTGCATGGCGAAGGCGGAGCGGCAGGCATTGAGGGTGAGCCAGCGCACGCCGCAGCGCGCGAGCAGACCGGCCAGGGTCTCCGGCCCAACCCGTTCGCCATCGCCGAACGTCACGCTCGGCTCACCCGATCCGACATCCACATTCCCATGGCCGTCGAAGTGAACCGCGTCGAACGGACGCCCCTCGTCGCACGCTGTACGCAGGGCGTTCTCCAACCGCACGAACGTCGGGGGGCGCAGCGTTATCACCCGTACGGACTCGTCCCTCTCCCGCCCGAAGCGCTGCACGAGCGCATGGGCTACCGCACGCAGCGGTACGTCATGTTGGCCGTCCGGGCGGCTGATCACAAGAAGCACGCGCAACGGCGAACCGCAACCGGACTCATGATCCGAGAGCGAGGGCTCCGCGATCCTGACGAACTCGCGAACGTTGAGCGCCAGCGGATTGCCCGATTCGGGATTGGCCATGAGCTCCCACGGAAACCGGGCTGCACCGGGCATCCGGGAATCGATCTCGACACGGAGCTCCCGGCATCTGTAGCGAACCAGTTTCCAGATGCGCCGGCTATCGGGAGTGCGGCCGAGAAGATCGAGTCCGAGCTGGATACCTACCTCGCGGAGCCGGGCCTCGATTCGTTCGGTGCGCTCGGAAAACCCGTCGCGAATCGGATGACGCTCCTCGAAATACCACCGCACCTCCTCGGAGTCCACGGAGTCCATACATGGCTGCACATACGCCGATGCGGCAGCCAGCTCGCGACCGCTCGAACGCAGGCTCAGCTCGGCCACCGTCGCGCCGGTATCCGTTACGCTGTGCGTCACGCGCAATACCATGGGGTCCTCCACTGCGGGTGAAGGCGATCCGCCGCGATTCCGTAACCAATGCAGCAGGCTCATGTTGCTCCCGCATATGCAGTGGGAACCTCGCCCGGTTCGCAGTGGGACCGGCTGATGCCGAACACGAGGTAGTTCAGATCGAGCGTTCGCCGTGTTGCATCGCGCGCCACGATCCTGGCAGTAGCCGGATCGTAGCGCCAGCGCGACCAATCCCACCCTGCCTGCTGCTCATGAGGAAGCTGGAGCGCAACGTAGGAGCCCTCGGCCAGCTTCATGCGCGTTGCGATGGCCGAGAGATCGAGCCCGAGATCGAAGCGTTGAATCATGGCATTGCGCCTGCCACGCAGCACGGCCCTGGTGATCCCCGCGACGAATGTCGTGACAAGGGCAAGAGCCGGACCGGCTATCGTTGCCAGATCCAGCCCGGCCTTGAAGACGTCGCCATCGAGCAACGCCAGGAGCTGGTCGTCCGCATGATTGCCCACGCTGACGGCGGCACAGGTCAGGAGAACACCGGCCGATTGCACGGGAAGCCGGTTGAACACCGGCAGGCCGCTTACCGCCGCGCTGTCGCGATCGCCGATGGTGAATCTCCGGCTGAACTCGGCGCTCCCTGCCCCATTCCCCGCGACATTTTCGGCAACCACGTGCACCAGCACCGTGCGCGGACCGCGTCCCGGGTAGGAGGCCGCACGCACGGCATCGAGCGTTATCCTGAGCTGCTGTTGTATCAGCGTTCGATCGGGTACCACGCTGCCCGCCGGAATAATTTCCGCCGGCCCCCCAGTGCCGGCCGGAGCCATGTATCCGAACACATGCGACGTGGAGAGCCAGGGCCTCTCCCTGACACCATCGAGGATTCCGAATGTCGCGGCCGAAATGCCTCGTTCGATTCCCGTGATCTCGCCAGCCGTCCCCTCCGGCCCGATAACGGCATCCAGATATGCGGCGATCTCCCGCTCATCCATCTCGCCGATCATCGGCTCCGCGCTCAACCAGTTGCTCGCGTTCATTGGTGCCCTCCCGCGCAGGCGGAGCAACCTTTTGCGATCAACGACACGATGACCATGGCCGCAAACAGGCCAAGGCATCCGCGAGGGCCCGATTCTCCAACTCCGGCGATGATGCTCATCACGAAATCGATAATCGGGGAGATGAACCTGAGCAGGATGATGATGACAATTGCGATCACTATGAACTCCATGCGAACCTCCATCTGTTGGAAGAATCCGGCATTACTGGAAATATCAACGGGGGGGGATGATGAAACTCCTGCATATCGATGGCACGGTGTTACCGGGCCGCGCCCGGCCTCGGAATTCCGACGTCATCGAATGCACGTGCGATGGCGGCAAGCTTTGCTTCGGCCCGGGGGTCGCTCAGCAACGATGTTATCGCGACGTTCTCCACACGTAACCGGCTTTCGGAAAATGTTGCCTGCTGGTAGATCCCATCCACCAATGCCTTGTAGAATATTTCGGCAACAAGATTCGGTTCGAATAGATAGCGCCCGCGGTGGTCCATCGCCGTCAGGATGTTGTACGCCGCCTTGTTGTGAATTCCGCTGTTGACGTGCACGCCGCCCCAATCGCTGAAACGGCGTCCCGGCAGATCCACATACGCATCCATGTGATCGGGTTGCGGGTGGGGCACGTCCTGAACCGTATACCGGTACTTCCCCGGCTCCTTCATGCTCCTGACCGGCGAGCCGAGCCCTCTGCCGAGCTCCCAATCCCAACCGGCAATATCGGCGCGCCCGGCATTGAGAATAATAACGGCGAAGATATCGGAGTACGACTCATTCAGTGCACCGGATTGCCCCAGGTAGTCCAACCGCGCCATATGCTGCGTGACACCGTGAAATACCTCATGCGCCACGATATCACGGGCAACGGCGAAGGAGCGCATGCGGCCATCGACAACGATCTGGCCGAACACGGCCTGCATCCGATGAAGCAGCCATGCGGAATTACGCCACTCCGGCCCATCCGCCCCGTACACGCAATACATGCTCGAAACAATCGGCTTTCCATGACCATCGATTCCCCGATGGCCGAGAATATTCATCAGATAGTTGGCCACCGCCGTGAGATTTCGGTGTGCCTCGTCGAAATCGGGACCGTACGGAGGGTATACCCGTTCCCCCGGCAACAAATCCCCATGATTGAGAATGTTCAGGTAGCCGAAGTCGCACGTGACGGAGATGGCATTCTCCTCCGGGAGCATTCCAAGTATCTCCTCCCCGTTCTCCGGATCATCCTCCCACGTCGCACCGGCATCCGCTCCGCCGGATGAAACACCTGCCGGCACAGCGTCTGCATCGCCCGGCCCGACAAAAGACCAACGATCATAGGATTCATCCGGGCTGCAGGGTATCTCCAGAACCACTTCACCGAAATTCGCATCCACCAGGCAATCGTATGCCACGGGAATCAGCAGCCCGGCATCGAGCATTGAATCCTCCATCGGAACTACATTGCCGACACGATAGACAAGCATCCATCCATTCCGCTCGCTCTCCGCCGCGTCAGGCGGCCTCTTGTTGCTCTCCGGATCGTTCCCGTTTCGGTAGTAATAGAGTTGCAACATACCGGCCGTCCTCCGCTCCTCATCAGTCAGCTCCTGCGCCTCCGGCATGCCGTGAGCTATCCTGAACGCCATTTCACCGGAAAGACGCGGGCGCGGATCAACGTCGATCGAGGGCGCAATGACACCGTTCACGGCAATCAGATTGTTCCCTGAATCCATTTCAATCGCCACTGACGATCCGTACACCGCTATCCCATGAAGGGTCTGGCGAAATTTGACGCTCCGGGTAGCGCTCTTCGGCCACTCCCTGAAGGATATGTCGACGAATTCCGTCTCTTCCTCATTATCCATCGGCTCCATCCACAATCCTCCACCGACGACGAGAAAATCGAGATGGAAACGAGCGGCGCTCACAGGATCGAGATTATCCAGGTCATCGCCGAAAACGTGGCCGTGCATCGGGTCGTGGCCGCGCACGTGAATACCGCCGGCGGCGCCGGCGTGGTAGGAGAGTATGCGCATGGGTTTGCTCATGGTTCATCATCGGTTATTTAAGGACCAATCATCGACTCAATCAGCACGAGTCGTGGTAATCAGTAAATCCTGTGTCCACCATGAGTCTTTGTGTTCATCACCACGAACGGAACCAAACGCCCGCGTCTTCACCCCTGCATCCACACCGGTTGATGTGCGCAATGCGGTACGGTAATTAATTCGCTCGGCAAGAGATTCCTGATCCAACAGTGTTGCATCGCAATCGCCCGTCGTCACAACCAACTTCAACACATCTTCGGCACTGTCAGCGTTCGCTCGGACATCGAAGGGAACGGGTCGGCCGTCGTCGGCCATAATCGATTCACCAGGTGCAAGCCATGTTCCACCGCCGGGCAGCATCTCCGACGTGATGGCATACGTATCGGAAAGCGCCAGCAACATGCAATACAGAGGAAATGTAGAAATGTTTGTCACCATGACACGCATGGAAGGTCGTATCCATTCACCATCGACATGTAGATACCGCAACCGAACGTGGTCGACACCGATCGGCATTTCCCAGGAATCGTTGGGCAGGGCGTCCGAGCGGAACGCAGGATTCACGAGCAACAGAAGCTGGACGAAACCATTGGACGGGCCGTCCCGGCCGACGAGGCTCGCCAGCCTCTTCCAGCGAGCAATGTGCTCGAGCCCTTCCACCACGAGACCGGCCGCGAATTCATCGACGCCTTCTATGAGAGCACATGGCGAACTCGTCGGCGCGGACCTGATGGTGTATGCGCCCGGCAACGCCTCGGCAACACAGGTGGCTTCGTCAATCGCTCTCTCCTCAACATGTAATGCACCAGTTCCCAAAGGACCGGCCGTTGCCAGCGCATGGCGTATCCTCCTGCATCCGGCGTCATCGCCCATCAATGCAACATTGAGCCGAAAGCCTGATTGGTGGACGATGACAGCGCTGTACATCTCCTTTTCATGGAGAAGGCCGGTGTGAATATTAAGATCGACGGAGCACTCGTGCGGTCGAACAGACGTCGCCGAAGCTGTACCAATCGTGGTCGATTTAAGGTCGCCTGCAGCGATGGTCGCTCCATACGGAAGAATGGCAAAGACGCAGGGACTGCCGTTGTCCGCTCTAATGCCATGAAGTGCACCACCGTCAACCACCCAACCCGACTCATGATGTCGAAGGGTAAACAACCGCAACCGTGTCTGAATACCGCCGCCGAACAGACGTTGGTCGAGCAGATCGTGATCAACCGCCTCGATGTGCGGCATCTGATCGACGAATCGGCTATTGACAAGCCCCTGTATACGTTTGATAAACGTGTGATACGTCGTGGCGCCGCCCGCCTTGCGCAGGGTGTCGAGCAGAAACCATGAGAAAAGCCCGTGGAATCGATGATCGATAAAACATTCTCTGGCACGTTGGTGCGGGTGGCAGGCGGCTAGAAGAATGTGTCGACCATGTACTGGAATCCAATGATCGCGGCCGCCGGAGGCTCCAATTACAAACGATCTCACATCGTGGCCTGTATTGTAGAGGTATGTGTTGAGTGGACGTGTTCTGTGATCGCGGCCGATCTCACGAACGGCACCGAGCGTCATGCATTCGGGATCATTGACCTCCACGGCTCCACCGCCGCCCTCATCGCGTGTGCCGGATCCTGCATGGCAGCAATCCAGAATCACGAGAATGTGAGAATCATGCACGGCGATCTCAGCAATAAGGCAGGCCATTTCCTTATCGGTCAAATCCCAGGAACCCGGCTGGCGGCTATCGTAACAGACCAGCGTTTCCATCATTTCGCCGTTTGGGATATCATCGTTCAATACCGGTGCGACCCCGCGCGACCCGTGGCCACAGAAGTAGAAGAGCACGGCATCATCTTTTCCTGCCTGGCTCAGATGGTTGCGGAAGCCTTGGATAACAGCCGTACGCGTAGCACAATCATTGAGCAGAACATGACCATCGATGTTCCATTCAGCCGAAACGATTCCCTGCAGGAATGCTTCCATCCCCCGAACATCGTTGACACAGCCCAAGAGTGATCGAATACCCGGTGGATAGTCGTTGATGCCGACCAGAAGGGCAAATAGTCTGTGGCTCATACAGACAATGGTTTTGAATTTCGAGATATCAACCCACGCCGGAAGGGGCGGAGGCGTCGTGGACTGCCATACATCTGATATCCGGCCCAATAGAATGGATTGGTGCAGTCCATACCGGACTGGCGATTCAGATCACCGGAAAAGCACTCGCGCTGTACACGCTGCAATGCAAGGTCGCACGGATAACGCCGCAGATATCGATAGAAGCGTTCGACTATTGCATGCGCCGGCGCGTCGGCTGCCGGCCATAATGATCCCAGGATGCTCGAGGCACCGCAACGCCAGAATGTATCCGCAAGGCTGACTATGATACGTGAGGGATGCACATAACTATCCGCCGACCAGCATGCGGTGAGCGTGATGTGCTGCAATTCTGGAAACCTGCGAGCGGCCAGATCGAGGCAACTCAGAATCACGGGGCCGCCATCCTTACTCAGCAGAACGAGCCCTGTATCGCCAAGAGCGTCGGGACGAAACCTACCATGGCAAGCCAGGTGCGCCACGCTGCATCGTGCGAGTTCTTCAAGCACCCGCTCTTTGTCGGCAGATTGATTTTCGAGGCTCTCAACATGCAAACGGTTAGCAGCGAATGCTGCTTTCACGACGATTAATTCCCCGTCAATGCCCTCTAACGGATCGAATGCCGGAGAGACACCAACAACCAATGCTTTTCGCCTTGTATGCCGCAACGCGCGCCACTCTCGTACTTCCCTGCCCCGATACGGTTCAAATGCAATCGAGACGGCGCATCGCTCGCAGAGATAACAACTCCCGATACGCATGGCGGCAAACGGAAACCCGTGCAGGCAGTCGTCGGGAAGTATGGTCAACCGCACAACCCAGCGAGGGAATCGCTCCACGATATGATCGAGCTGCAGTGCCTGCGCCAGCTCCAGCGCAAGTGTGTCGCGTTCTTGATCGGTATTTCGGCGCGGATGTGAATCTTCTCCGCGACGTCGATCAAAATGGAAGGCACGGGTGCGCTGTTTCACATCATCGTGAATCAACCGGTGCCACTGCCGCACAGCCTCTCGAATCTGCGACCGTGTGACGGGGTTGACGCCGAAACGAAGTTGCATCCAGCCGGACAGCACAACGAACACACGATCGGGCAGGACCAGAAAGGCTACCACAGTCCGGCGTGGCGAACACCCCATGAGCCGCCTTGCAAACGATGTTTGGTGCGCGACTGCTTCACTGCCGGTGCGGTCATGAACGACACGCGGACGATGTCCTTCGATACGGCACATGACCTCATGTATGGCACGCATCTCTTTCCACCGCAGCATCGGGCGTTTGAACCACGGTGCGCATCCGCGGTCAGCGTGAAGCTGCATGAGTTTGTCTATGGCCAGCGCTAACTGCTTCTCTTCATCGGTCCATTTATTGACCATGTAGATTGCCCGATCTTCCGGCGGGAGCGATTCGGCCAATTCATGGACCAGGACATCCGCTTCCCTCATGATATCGCGGTACCCAGCTTCATCATGTTCCATGCGCAGCATGCATTCGGCTCGAAGCCGCGTTGCCTCCCAGACCATCGGCTTGATTCCCATGCGTTCAAATTCCACTGCAGCATCGTTGAAAAGATGTGTGGGTTCAACAAACATCAAGCTGCGATCGGATGGCGGAAGTGTTGATACGCTGATATATCGGCATATTCCGTCCAGCATCACCAGATGAGCCGCGATCAGCCTGGAATCACTTTCGCCGAACATCTCATGCATTGTATCAACGTACTGCCGAGCGCCCGCGACACCACCACCGTCAACAAGCTGGTGAACGTGAAGCACGTGTTGCTCGAACAGCGACAAAAAGCTTGGCGATCGGTGGATCGCAGGAAGGTTTGTATCATTCTCCACCTCATTGCCGGAATCACCTGCGGCTCCCGTGAACGTATGTTTCCCTTGCCATGCTCTATACACGGAAACTCCTTGCACCGATGACGATACCCGCTTCCGCGCAAGATTCATAAGGATACGCGCATGCGCTGCGGACGCGCCATCGCCCATGTTCTCAGCCCGGTGCTCGAGTTCGCTCAACTCCTCACGCGCTTCGAATGCCTGGTTCAGCAGGATGCGCATGTAGGCGCGTGTGAGCATGGCCTGGTTGACGGCGTGCTCGAAGCCGGCCGCGGAGCAGTGGTCGAGCGCTTCCCTGTGTAGGCGCATCCCTTCACCGTACTCCCCTTGCAGCATTCTGATCTTTGCACGGAGTTCAACGCATCGAACCCAGGCACCCGGATCGCGGCTGCCGTCCTGTACAGCCGGCATCAGTTCCACAAGCTGGTTCTCGGCAATGCCGAGTTCTCCGCACTCCAAGTGTGATTGCGCGATGAAAAGCCGCATTGGAATTTCGGCTCGGTGTGCAATGTCCGGAACATTAACCCCTGTGTACGCCAGCCCTCTGCTCAGGATTGCGATTGCAGCGGCGAAGTTCCCCCGGCACATCTGGAGTCGGCCGGTGCAAAGAAGCAGCCTTGACAACAGAAGTGTTCGGTGTCCGGTATCTTTTATTGACGGGAATGCCGTCGCCTCCCATTGCATCAATGTCTGTTGTGTTGCCGCGCCCCATTCGACCGTGCCGACCTGGTCACACATCGACCGCAATAACTGCTCGGCATGTTCGATGCGCCCTTCGGCCAGGGCATACTGTGTGCGCTTCAGAGTGGCATACGATGCCGCTGAGATATTGCCCGCGTCTGCAGTAAGCGAGGCGTAACACATGAGAAGATCGTCGCTCGGTCCCCCGTAGCCGAACAGGAAGGCAAGGTCCGCACATCGGTCGATCACGACAAGGTGGGCTGCTTCCATTCGCTGCAGTAACGGCCCGCCCCCATACTCCGACACCATGCGTATCAGCAAATCGATATACACATCGAGAGCGATTCGATGCTTGCCCTCCCTCCATACAGTTTCGGCCCGTTGAAATCCCTCATTCAGCCATGTATACTCACGATCATCCATGGAGATTCTCCCGCTGCTGCTACATCACGCGTGACTACCTTCGCGTGCGAACCGCAATCGCCGAATGGGCTATCGGCTTGTCACCATCCTGTCACAGAGGCCGACATCACCCCTATTCTGTTTGAATCGACAGGCATCGACAACGGGAATTCCCGCCATCGCAGCTCAGGGCTCAACGTGGCCTGTGCTTGTTCCAGCGGCGACTCGCCGATAAGTTTCAGCACCTGATTGTCGGGCATGTGGTAAGCCACCGGATCCAGACCGGCAATACTGCCTCTGGGCAGATTGAACGCCTTGACAACATCCCCAAAGGCCCCCGGCTCCTGCATGTTCAGGAACGGCGGCGAATACTCCACATGAGAGAGCAGATCCTCGGCCACGTAGACTGACGTCTTGTCCTGAACAAATAGGCTGGAGCCGTCGGTCCGCAGTGACGCTCGCGACGGCAGTTGATCGAGAAACACCTCCACCCCAAGCCTGTCTCCGTGAATCGCTGCCGTTGCCCCTTCCATCTTCGTTGTAGCAAGGCTGGCAAGTTCGTACAGATTTCTGCGGCCCGCTTCATTCAATGCATCGGATTGCAGGAGATCGTTGACCTCATTCAAAAACCGTGGCCCACAGGGCGCATCGGCCATCACTGCTCGATTTGCCCAGGCCGCCGCGTCACGCGAACGCCCCATCGCGAGTTCGGCGACGGCTCGCCGGAACACCAACTCCCGTAACTCTCCATGCTGTTCAATCAGGGCTTCGATTTTTCTGCCGGCCATTTCGAAGTCGTGCGCACGGAGTAACGCGTCGGGGCTGTTCAGCAATTCCGGATTGATGTCCGTGGCGATCTCGAGTTCTCTACGACCCGATCGCGCCGCCTGTTGAATTTCCCGGATACCGTGATCGCCAAAGAATTTCCGCGTGCTGCCGAGTTCAGCGCGCATATTCGCAGAGAGATCCTTCACCGGCACATACACTTTTCCTGTAATATGGTCCACCCGTACATTGAAGATCTGTCCACGCATCTGGACTTTCACCTGCGACATCCCGGCAATTTCGTTCGCGACTGGTGCCGGCTGCGAAATCAATGCATATGGCTCCTCCCCAAGCTGCACGTACTTAGCCGATTCAAATACGCCATCTGCCTCCTCCGCGGTCATCGACTTGAGATCGACGACGCTCGAGTGCGGCGCTGGTGATACAACACGCGCATCCGGAGTTCCTGCAAGCTCTCCTTCCCTTCCTGCACGCACCCAGTTCTTCGAATCACGTGACTTTATCATGTATTCCCTGGTGTTGCGCAGTGTTCCGGAAATACGTCGATCAACGGCGGTCACATCCTTTGCAATTCCTCCTTCGATCTTCGGCACATTCCACTCCCCAGCCTTACTTAACTGTCGCCCCAGCTCCTGCGCCTGCTCACCCTGACGAGCATCGAATCGGATCGAGATTTCGCGTTGGCTCCATCCAATCCGCAGTTCACTCTGGACGGTACCGTCAGCCTCCGTCTGCAGGCGGACATCCCGTGTGCCTTTCTCCAGGGTTCGTATGAATTCTCGCGATCGAACCTCGGCAGTCGGTCCCATCAACCGTTCTCTGGGGATCACCGAAATGCGAGGAGCAGCCCCTGCATCCGATGCAATGACCTTGTACTGCGGCCCGACGAAGTCCCCCTTCCCTACCATTTCCATATCACGCACAGCCCCACTGAGCGGTCGACGCAACCAGTCGGGAATCGTCCGTTTGAGCACCGTTCGCTCCAACATCTTAAATCGGGATGCAAGCAACACCCCTCCCTCCGCCGGAACAACCGTACCCGATTGTTCTCCGACAGCGGAGATAAGCGTACGCAACGTTTCCCACGACTCGCCGTTGTATCCACGATTATGGAATCCAAGTGAGTCCCAACCCCGGAACCGCAATCCTTGTTGCGTGCGAACCCACGAGGAGAACCACTGGGAGGTGTCAACGGGAAGGAGGTCAAGGAATCGCAGTGCATTCTCGCGTGTGCTGTCCGAAATCCACGCAACCAACACCGACCATTTCATGACCTGGTTCAGCTCTTCATAGCGAGGCTCGAACCGGCCGATTTCTTCGAAATAATTATTCCACCACCGAATTGACTCCGCATTCAATGGATTCACCGTATCGCTCTCTGTTGTTGCGAACACGACCGTTCCCTTTGCAAAGACACGCGTTCCCTTACGCCCCCAGAGAACAGCGTTGGAATCACCGTCCACCTGGAACCCATTGTCGAACACACCGAACCAGAGACGGGTACTGGGGAATCGCTCCATGTCTTCGAGGTATAGCGGAGGGATATCCATCGTCGAGGAGGATATTGCCGGAGCCAGCTCACGGACGGGCGCGGACGACCGACAGTTGAGCGTCCAGAGTTTCGCGAGCAGATCACAATAGAACAGGTTCATTCCGACTACGGTTCCCTGGAGATCGCCATCGTAGCGCGCACGCTGGTAGAAACAGTGCTGAAGCAGTGGATCCTCCCAATCGGCGAGACCGCGAAGACATAGTCGGCGAAAGTTCGGTTCCTGCTGTAACGCTGTTTGCAGGATAACCGCCCTCCGATACCGATTCCCCGAGAGCAGCGTCGTGTGGCTATCCAACATTACATGAGCGCTGGAATCAAGACGCTCCGTCGAACCCCGGAGAAGAATCCCCCACATGAGGTCGACAGCCGCACTGTCGCCCTCCTCAATACGTTTCAGCCATGTTCTTCCCCGTTGCAAGAGAATTTTCCGAAGAGCAGGGACCGTCGCAGGATTTCCGGTGTGCACGAGCCGTTCCAGGTTCCTCACGCTGCTCGCCGAGATTACACATTGGCGCACATCGTTGAGAAGGGTTGGAGCGACCGAATCGGCATAGAAGCGCTTCAACGAATCCGGCTGAAGCGTCGGATCCAACGAGAATCCAAGCCCCATAACAAGGCCTCGCTTCGCGGCGCCCTCCATCAGAGATTTCCGGCTGCGATCGACGGCCAACTGGTAGGATTTGTTCAATGTCTCGCTTTTCCGCTTATACCATCGACGGTTGGCTTCCGACATGCGGCGGAGGCGATTGGGCAGGTCATCGACCTCGCGTTCCATCGCTTTCGCGAGGCGCTCCAGCTTTACGTGCCTTTCACGGTCGGAGATATCAAGATTAATGATGGCGTTCACCAACACACGGTACTTTTCCCGAATTGCAGCAAGGATGGAATCGGACGAGGAGGCGATGGCATCGTTCCGATCAGTATACTGCTTGTAGAGATCATCGTTTCTATGTTCAACGTCCTGCCGAATTTCTTCCTGCTTTCGTAACAGATCTGAATTTAGCCCCTGCCATCTGTCGTTCACGTGACGCGTGGCACGCCACAACGCCGCCACATGGTCGAGCGTAACTCCACGCAGTTCACGTCCGAGCAGACGCCGTCCTCCCAATACCAACCGACCGTTAAGGTAGCGTGCATACGTGAGGTCCTGTGTCGCCCCAAGAAACGCCCTCAGGTCGTTTACATCGGCAACGGTTTGCTCGCGATATCCGGATTCGGCCGTGTACAGCGTGCGTGCGAGTACCGGCACCCCATGGCGCAACACCGCCATACTCACGGTGGAGTCGATTGTGTACTCGAATACCTGGATGGTGTCGGGGATCGAGCCTGTGTTCTTCCGATGTTCATCCGCGATGCGCGCAAGATGGTCGATGCGGAGGCAGCCGGTATCGCTTTTGGGGACAACTGCAATGACGATGCCGGATCCGACATAACATGACCGTGTGACTCCGTACTCTGGTGCCCCCAGGTACTGACGATACCCATACCGTACCACCGGAACGTCGAACAACGCTTCGCTGATACGTTGTTGCGAAAGGCCTGACGATGAGACAACGGCATAGAGCAGCCAATCAAGAACCTGCTCAGCCTGCTCACGTTGTGATATGTTCGCAGCAGCGGTCTGCGGATCGATCATGATTTGTACTGATCTCTCGCTGCCGATGGGGAAGTCAGCGAACGTCGCGATCTCGCTGGCAGCTTGCCGATTGTGGTCGGGTATCGAATTCGTCCCGACCTGTGCCCCGAGGTTCATGGGCAAGATGCACGATAAGAGGATCAGAATTGTGGCAACAATTGTCGTTGCATAATGTTGACGATTCATGACAAGCCCTCCGGCATGGACTGGATGTTAGGCAAATACTCGGTCGGGTTGGATTGGCCGACTGATTAACGGTCTTCGATTCACTTCACAATGCCGAACGCATACAGCAAATAGAGCAGTAGCACAGCAACCATCAGGAGAACACACCCCCTTCTCCTCGCCCGTTCATCGCGTGCCGGAAGTAATCCCAAGCAGTTTCCGCCAATGCGACAGAGCCCTCCCTCCTCGAAGCATACGTTGGGCTTTTTCGTTGCTTTGAGTGAACTCACAGTAATCGTAGGCCTGCGCCTGTTCCGGATTCCCCAGTCTTTTCCAATTGCCATCCGCGCTCATTCCGGGTCCTTCGAGAGATTCACGTACGCCAATCGCACACGTCGATTCGCCTCATTGCGAACAGCTTCATGCGATACGGCTTGTTATAGTTGCAGCCCGGTCGTGGATCGTATCCAACTATTATCGCCCCCATCCACCCTCCCATAAATCCCCCCATCCCCCCCCGGCGAGTGATAACCAGGGATCGGCCTCGACGCGATGCCGGCGAGGCACCAACGGTTGCCGGAACGTACATAGCAGGGGCTGCCGTTCTCGATGGAACAGCCCTCGCAGGCCAATGCCGGCCTGCCGACAACCAGTTCCAGCCCAGGCACACAGCGGAATGCCTCATGTTCCTTCGCGCCACGGCAATCGACGGAGACCACGGGAACGTGCAGCATGCGTTTCAACCCGGGACTGATACTGCTCTGCACGTTGCTGTTTCCGAAGCCGACCAGACGCACCTCTGTCGCCGTATCGACGGCATCCGGCGGCGCCATGCGCGCGACCGGGAGACCATTCAGTTCCTCCTCCAGCACCAGAAGCGCGAGATCGCTGGCATTGCCGGCGGCATCATACGCTGGATGCGGCAGGACCCTTCGCACGCGCAGTGTTCGCTCTGGATGTTCCAGCGCCCTTCCGATAAGCACGTGCAGATCATCTTCATCGCACACGGCATGGGCAGTCGTCAGCACCGCGTTGGCGGAAACGAGCACGCCCCCGCGCAGACCGGCATTGCTTCCAATCGCAATGCATTCGCGATGCTCGGATGGTCTGGCCGCACGGCCGCCGATAGCGGCATGGTTCGCCGTGCAGTACAGCCCCCGCGCGTTCGCAGCATACTGAGCGTGTGAAAGAAGACTGAGTGAGGGAATGATGATCCCCTGCGTATCGAAGTCGAATCGCCGGGCGCCGCCGGTTTCGCGCATGTCGGCGGCAGCGTTCAGCGCCGTGAGGAAGGCACGCACGTATGTTTCATCGTCTGTCCCGACACTTGCCGCATATGAGCGCGCCGCTTCGAGAATTCCCTTTGCCAATACCCGCCGACTTTTGCGCCCGGCTCCGCGCCGCTGCACATGCGCGTCGTGATCGTTTCGTGGTCCATCCATTGCATGCTTTCCTCCTTGTCGTGGCGGGCACCGTGCCGTGCCGCGGCCGAAACACATGCCGCGGCACGTGAAATACAATGTGGCACGGCACACGTTGTTCATTCTGCCAGCCTGCCGTCAATTATTCGTGCAGGAGCCGCAGTGCCGGAATGTTGACTCTGACTATCTATCCTATCGATCACGCGCCGGGATCGATCTCCGTTTGCGGTGGCAACGTATGGCTGAAGATGAGGTGATGCGATGCGTAAACGTTACGTACGGCGTGGTCGCAGAGGATGCCAATGGAACAAAACAGATATGGGGGGGGGGGCCGGTGGAGATGCCGACTATTCGTCATTCTCACAAAGCCTTGCCAGATACGACGATAATACGACACTTCGATGCAGACGCATTTTGGCGCGGATTCTCTGGACATGCTTCTGCACGGTTCGTGGGGAAAGGCACAGTGCGCCAGCAACCAACTGTGCGGTCAACCCCAGCAATGTCAGCGCGCATACTTTCAACTCCGGCTCGGTAACCGCAGGGTATTCATGGCGCAAACGCCGCAATACACCAGGATGAATCTCCTCCAGCTGCTTCGACAGCATATCCCAGTCAGAGTCACTGCGTAACGCCACTTCGATTTCGGCCTTCATCTGGCTCAACTCCCTGCACAGACCAGCCGTTCCATGCGCGGACGCATTCCTTGCGGCACGATCCAGCTTCTCCCCGAGCTTCGTCAACAACTGATTCTTCTGCGCCAGAGCAACAGCGGCAATGGCGAGTTTGTTCTTCTCGCGACTGTTTTCCTTCTGCACGGAGCGCAACAACTCCTCATTACGCCGCGCCCGCTCTGCGTCGAAATCCGCCTGCAGTTCGGCAAGCACACGCCTGTGCTGTTCATCACCGAGCGTGCGCGCGATCTCCATGGCGGCTTCATAATGTTCGAGCGCCCTGTCGTGGCGCTTCGAGGCACGAAAGAACAGATGCAGCTCCAGATGCGCATCACGGCAAAGGCGACGGTCGCCGATTGCCTCGGCATCGCCGAGCGCATCGAGCAGAAGGAAACGGGCATCGGGATCGCCCTGGCGCCGATGGATACGTCCCGCAGCCAGATGCACGGCCGCCAGCAGCCGCTGTTCGGCAAAGCCAGTATGTGCCGCGGCATTGCGTTTCCGGTAACCGTCGAGAAGCCTGTAGGCCCTCGAAAACTCCTCTCTCGCATCGGCAAGCCGGACCTCATTGTGCCGGGCCTGCGCTTCATGCATGCGTCCGGCCAGAATATGCGTGCGCGCGACGCCGACCGCGTCTCCGGCGCCGTAGTGCATCGCCCGGGCACGGAGCACATGCTCGTACGCATCGTCGATCTTGTTCAGCGCAATGCAGGCTGCCGCAAGCGCCTCGAACGTCGCGCCAACCTGCCCAACCAGTTGTCCCTTTTCCTCACACACACGGATTGCATCCAGGCTCCGCTTCAGGTAGTCGTACGCACGCTCCCTGTCGCCAAGTTCGGCGTACACGTTCGCCAGATCGGCCAGCGAGGCGGAAACCAGCTCGATGCGACCAACCTTCTCACGAAGCATCAGTGCCTGCTGGCAGGCCATGAGCGCCGGCTGCAATGCCTGAAGCGCCAGATGCGCCTCCCCCTCCTGCGCACACGCCGCCGCCCACATCAGCAGCCGGCGGACCAACTGCTCATCAGTCTCACGCTGTCGTTTCGCGACCGCCTCCGCCGGTTCGGTCGCACGGCATATATGCGCCGCCCCCCGACATGCATCAACGGCCGCCTCGGGACGCGCCAGATCCATGTACAGCTGCGCGGCTTTCAACAGGAGTTCCGCAGCGTCGACCGACGCGTCCCCCACGGTGCAGCAGGCAACGGCCTCATCCAGATCCTTGAGCGCGGCGGATCGTTCACTCACATCGATGCACACGCGAATACGAGCCCGACGGATATACACCCATGCGACGGGAATGGGAAGCGAACCGCCCCCCTTCAGTTGGAGCGCATTGCCTGCCTGTACCAACTGATCGGCCAACGGAGTATCACCGGGCTCATCGAGAAACTCGCGGTAGTGCCGCAGGCGTGCGGCATCGTCACGCGCGGTGCGAAGCCGCGCGTGCAGGAGCGAGAGGGAAGCGGGAATTTCGTTACGGCCGGACATGAACATCTCCTGATACGTGAATTTGAAAGCGAGGTCGAAAAATAGATATCCCCATCCGGTGCAGACAGCCTGCACGGCGGCGTACGCAACAATTACGCAACGCGATCACTGCTCATCATCGCCTTATTCGCAGCGAACCGGACCGACAACTGCACGTGTTCCATGGCGGCCGGCATCAACATCATAGGGGGAATATCATGGCACAGAGCTGTTCGTTGCATATCGGCATCAATCGCACACAGCACGCCATCGCAACCAAGTCGACCAGGGGCGTTCTGCGCTTCTGCCACAGCGATGCCTGGACGATGGCGGAGATCGCGCGCGACAGAGGATACGAATCGATCACGGTGCTGCTCGATGCGGCAGCCACATTCGACCGCGTCGTTCAGGAGGTGCTGAAAGCCAGGGACCTGGTACGCGGCGGCGGCACGTTCCTCTGGACATTTTCCGGACACGGCACCATTGCCCCCGCGTTCGGACGAGAGGAGAAATTCGACCAGGGTTGGGTGCTGGCCGACGGCATTCTGATCGATAACTGCGTTCACGATCTGCTGGCGGATTTCGACAGCGCCGCTGTAATCGACCTGGTTTCCGATTGCTGCTACAGCGGCGACATGGCACGGTTTCTGGATGACTACGCCGATGAGTTTCACCGGGAGATCAGAGCGTTTACGCCCGACGAGCTGCCCCGCGAGAAGCAACTGTCGTGGAGTCACTTCATCGCAGGGAATGCAGGCGGTGCCGTGAATCGACTGCGCGAGTGCCCGATACAGGGCACTGAGCCGCGCGACATAACAGCTGCGGTGATCTGCATCGGCTCGTGCCGCGAGACCGAGATCGCGGCCGACGGCGCGTTTACACCGATGCTGAAGGAACAGCTTGAGGCGGCACAGAAGTCGCTGACGCCGACGCTGGCCGGATATGACGACCTGATTGACCGTATTGCGCGGCGTCTGCCGGCATCGCAGAATCCAGTATGCAAAACCTGTGGGCGCCGGGACGCATCGCTCATGCAACGTCCGCCGTTCTCAATCCCTGCGCCTTCCACCGCTCAACCATAGCCCACTATTGCGATATCCTTCCATTTACTTCCACTGGAGTTTGTCATGCCCATTACGTTCCAGCCTGCTGTACGAGAAAGCGCATCCGCCAGAATAACCGTCACCGAACCAATCGAGGATGACCTTGTCACGTCAACGGACGGCAAATTCACGTTCAACGCTGCAATCCAGAATTTCGACATCGGCGCGGACCAGTTTCCAAGCGATGGCACACCGCCGTGCGCCATCGATCCAAACGGTGGCAGAGGCGGAGGGCAGCACATACTCCTGATTGTGGACAACGATCAGGCATTCAAGATCTACCAGCTTCCGGATACGATCTCTCTGAATCCATCTTCACCGGGTACTCACACACTGCGCGCCTATCTCTCGCGCTCATGGGAGGAGAGCGTGAAGGGGTCGGTTGAGGACATCCATTTCAGCACGCGGACATTCTCCTTGAATGCACGTTCAGGTGACGCCGGAATCAATCGCGCAACGCCACTGCTTGCATGCAGCGCTCCACTGGAATCCGACATCGACGGCCCGTATCGGTACGACCACGTGATTCTGGATTTCTTCGTCATGTTCGGCGATGTGGGCAGTAACTGTGCGGTACATGCCACGTTGAAGGATGTCGACGGAATACAGATGGCGCAGGCAATCTTAACTACCTGGCAGACCCACTGCATTATCGGATTGCCGCAACCCGAACCCGACGCCACGGATGTCTACCATCTGACGTTGCGCCTAGTTGATTCCGGAGGGGTGCCGATCGCACACATCGCTGGCGGATACGATCTCAACACGATCGAGCGTACGTTCCACGTCGTGCGCGATCTGCCCGGAATACCATGAAGCGCTCTGTTGCGAAACGCATCGCCACCGGCGGGTGGTTGGACAACGGCGTATCATATGCAATCACAGCCGCGACATGCAGACATGCATGTCGCGGCTACGCCGTACGATGATTGTAGGGCAGTTCCTCACAGCCGAGACGTGCAAAGAGGGCTCTCGCCTCGGCAACTGACTCATACTCCTGGTTGGAATGACGCTCGATATAATGTCGTAGATACGCGCATGCTTCGTCATGCCGATCGAGCCCGGCAAGCATGGAGACGAGCCGGCACACTGTGGGAAACATCGTGTCATTCGACGGCCCAAGGATTCGTTCCATGATCGCTACCGCCTCGGCCAGTGTGTCGGCCCCCGCATCGCATTCGCCTAGTTCACAGAGGACGCTTGCCAGCAGACATAGAGCCGCCACAACCTGCATGTGATCGGGCCCAAACACTGCACGCCAGGCCCGAAGAGCCTTCTCGTAACACTCACGCGAATCCTTGAACCGACTTTGTCGCCGATACAGACCGGCAAGGTTGTGCAGCGCGGTCGCGGTGGTCTGATGCTCGATGCCGAGTGTGCGCAGACATGCACCCGACGTGTCGATCAGCAGATCACAGGCTTCATCGATGTGTCCCAACGCCTGCAGAAGTTGCGCCACAATGGTGTTGATCGCCAGATAGTGGGGATGGTCGTCGTCGAATACCGATGCAACCGCCGCTCTGATTCCTTCACACATCGCATGTGCGGATTCACGATCGCCGCGTTGAAGATACAGTGAGACGAGATTCGTCCTGGTCAGAAGCGTGTGGGGATGTTCGGCACCCAGCATGCGTTCACGGATGTCCAGCGCCTGATAGTACAGCGTCATCGCCGTGGCGCTCCGGCCAAGAGCATGCAGTGCACCGGCAAGATTGTTGAGTGACGTAGCAAGCGCCGGGTGATCGTAGCGCGGATCATGATCGTCCTCGCCATGGGTATCCCCGGTAATTTCCCTCTGTATCCGGATCGCCTCCTCGTGCAGCATCACAGCGGCCCGATTATCCCCCTGCCCCTGATGTACAAGGGCCAGATCGCTCAATGTCTCCGCTGTGGACATATGATACAGACCGAATCGTGTTGTCTTCAACCGCAGGGCTTCGCGCAGATACTCCAGCGCATGCGTGCTGCCCGCAGCTGTAAGTGTTCGATCGCCCGATTCATGTAGGCAGAGACCGAGGTCGCCGGCCACCTGCGCCCGTACCGCGGCATCAACTTCCGGCACCGTGGCAAGCGCATCGTACGCTGCGTGCAGCAACTCGACAGCACGGGCAAATCGACCGGCGCGTCTGAGTATTTCGCCCAGCGTAGCAGTTGCATGTGCAAGCCCGATTGGATCGTTCGCGAGATAACGCTGCCGCTGATCGCGTGCCTGCTGCAGCATATCGACCGCAGCCGGGTAGAGGCCGCACGCGCTCAGGAACGTGCCCAGATTCTCCAGCAGCGAAACCACCTGTGATGCATCCTCACTCATGTTATACAGACTGGCCAGCCATCGATTCACTGCCATTCGATACGCAGTCGTCATTTCCTGGCTGCCGCCGAGCGCACGCCAGTAGACCCAGAGTTCGTGATCGCATCCAGCGGCCATCATTGCCGAGAACATCAGCGGATTCTGTATACAGGCACGCAGTCCGCGACGCGATCCGGCGCGCCACCATTGCCATGGTTCCTCCTCGGCGCGACGCCCATCCAGTGGCATGCCGGAGAAATACTGTGCCAGCCGGAGGTGGATATCGCGGGCCTCGTCCGGCGTTCGCACAAGACATTGTTCAACGGCGGCGCGCACGGCCTTGTGCGCGGGCACAATGCAATCACCACTCAAGCGAATGAACTGCCCCATGCGGTGCAGAAGCCCCGCAAGCTCATCCGGCCTCAACGCCATCAATTCGCACAGCTCGATATTGCGCAGCCCACGACGCGTGCCCCAGACAAGGCGCAGCAATTCATCCGACGGCTCGGAGCGGGTCGCAGCCAGCATGCGCCCGACAAATGCTTCCAACGTGAGCGTCAAGGCCGCATCCACCATCTCCTCGCATTCCACAGCGAGGGCTTCGGGCGCCTCCGGCCACGCCTCCGGCGCAGCACCGGACAGCCGTTCGCGGAATGCGCGGCGCATCCCTTCGGTCGGCAGTGGCACCTCCATCTGTTGCCAGCCACGCCGGCAGGCAACGTCGAAGGCGCGGCTGCCGGTAGTCGCCGAGACAATCAGCCGAACCATGCGCGGCAATTCCTGGGGAAGCCAGCGCAGATCCTGGCTGCGGTCCGGTAGCTGATCGAGTCCGTCGATGATGATGGTAAGCGGAAGATCGCGCGCATCCGCAATCCGCGTGCGCAATGCATCCTCCAGGCCCGCCGGCGTTGGAGGGATCGCGTCGGTTTGCAGGTTGGAGAGAATGTGGCGAAGAATCGCACCATGATCAGCCCCCTGCGGGTTCGCCTCCACGAAGTGTCGAACCACACCGTGCCGGCCTCGACGCATCAGATGCTCGCTCCAACTGGCCAGCAGCCCACTCTTGCCCGATTCCGATCGCCCGGTGACCACCAGCGGCCGCGACGATTGCCGATGCCAGACGTCGAGTTGATCGATCAGCGCAGGGATCGGAACGTGGATGCGACAATACATCGCGGCAACGTCTTCATGCACCGCATGCATGAAATCGGCCGGAGACACCTGATCCCGCCGAGCGCAGAGGCGCTGCAACGATTCATTCAGGTCTGTATGCACCTGGCGCGCGAGCGCACTGAACGCCGTGAGGCCGGACCGGACCGAACAGCATCCGGCTGGGACGCAGCGCAGCAAACGGGCAACCACTTCGGACTCCGCGGCCGATTTCGCTGATGCTCGAATCTGCAATGCAGCATCGCCGGCAATGTACAGATACGCATGCTCGGCCCCCGCTGCATACGTATGCAGCAGTCTCTCCAATCTCGCCATGCCATGTCCATTCGCCCTAGAAGTATCCACCAAGTGGAATGCAGAGCCCGGCTCAAGGACATCCCCAACGAAGCAGAGCAACAGCCCCCCTCCATGCATCAACCGAGCGCCGTTGCGGTGCGTGAGTATGTGATAGCGGAACTGAATCCCATGTTGGCGGCATGCCCGCTCGATCGAAGCAAGTGCCGGGTGATGCAAGCGCTCGCAAAGTGCGCGCAGGTTCCGCGCGGTGCCGGCAACAAAGACATCAAATGTGGATTGCATATCACATGCCTGAAAAATCGAAGCTGCACCGGGCAATCACGAGAGCCGTTCAGTACACACAGTACCGCAAAGCATTCGAATGGAGCTCGAGCACATCTGCCACACACACTGGCCTGACCCCGCTACAGTGGAC
>JAFDZV010000008.1 GCA_018266795.1 Bacteroidota bacterium
GTTGTTCGTTGCGCTCATGCCCGGGGCCGAGGTCAGCGTGAGCGGGAACGTCTCGGTCGTGTTGTCGTATGTCCCCGCGGCAACCTCGAAGATCACCTGCCCCGTTACTCCGAGCTGCGTGAGATCTGCCACGGCCGCGGTGAAGGATGTGTAGTTGCGTGCACCGGAGCCGAGCTTGTTGATGGTGTACAGACCGTTCAACGGCGTCTTCGCCGTGATCGTTCCGGTAATCATGTCGTTGGTGGCGTCCAGATCGCCGGCGAGCTGCGTTGTGAGCTCGATGGTGTAGGTGCCGGCGGCGAGCGACGTGGTGCCGCTCTGGTTACCGGCGGTGTTGAACGTGACCGTCTGCGAGTTGAACGCCGCAAGCGAAGTAACGGTCTGCACATCGCTGTATATCACGTTGTTGGATGCATCCAGAATCCGGTAGCGCACGGTCACGTTGGCCTGCGCATTCGATCCTGCATTCTGCACCGAAGCCGACGGCGCGAAGAGCGTGTTCCCCGGAACCACGATCCCGGGCGCCGGTGTAATCAGTCGTTCGGCAAGCATGTCGTTCGTGAGCGGCGGCAGGAAGTTCCCCTCGTCGGCCCCCAGATCAGGCGTCGTGGCGCTCCGCGCGTCGCCGTCTATATCGACGGTCACGGCGCCGAGCGGGGTTCCGCGCGATTCCACCGGCGTCCGGATCAGCGTGGAGATGTGAAGATCGCCGTTGGCCGGATCGAGATACGGCGGCACCACGGAGATGCTGTTGGCCTCCTGCCCGGATGCCGTCTTGAAGTCCGAGAAGGTGATGCGGTTCGCCGTGTAGTATCCCGTATAGAAGTTCGATGCCGTGTTCGCACGAATCAGGTTGTAGTTGGAGAGCGTCCAGCCGGTGGTGGAACTGATGTACAGACCATAATTGCTGGCCGTACCTCCCGTGCGCGCCACGTAGAAGATGTTGTTGCGGCAGTCCACAGTGTTCGATGACGACTTGTAGAGCGCATACACCGAACGCGATCCCGTGGATGTTCCTCCGATATAGAAGCTGTTGTTGTACATCAACGTGGTTCCCGAGCTGCTCTGATAGTAGAGCCCGTACACCGTGTGGTCACCATTCTCCGCGAAGGAGAACATGTTGTTGGTGATCGTGCTGTTGGCGGTGCTGATGGAGACCCAGTGATAGAAGCCGTAGATAGTCCAGTTGGCGGCGCTGGACGTAAGCTTGTAGATCTTGTTGCCGTTGAAGATGCTGTTGATCGGATAGCCCGGAGAGTAGTCCGTGTAGATGCCGTACAACGTGTTCACGGACGCAGGCGCCGGCACCGTCATGTGAATCGTGCAGCCGTCCACCACCGTGCCGGCCTGCTCCGCATAGGCATCGACGCCGTAGCCGTAGGTGCCGGCGGAGCCGAAGTTCACGATGTCGCAGCGCTTGATCTTGTTGCCGTTGTTCGGCTTGCCGCTGGTGCCGTACACACCAACGCCGATGTTGTTCCGGTACGTGCCGGCGGGGTCACCGATCGTGCAGTTCTGTACCAGGTTGGAATCGTTCCCCGACGCGGCGCTGGTAAGACCGATGAAGACAATGCCGATGCCGTTGCTGGAACTCGTCTTCGTCGCGGTGCCTGCACTCCCCTGCAGATTGCAGTTCCTGATCACGTTCAGGTCAGCGTCGTTCAACAACCAGAACGTGGGATTGTATGTCGGCTCCGTCTGGCGGATGGTCATGTCCTTCGTTGTGCCGCCAACCGTGTTCGATCCGTCGAACACGAAGTACTTGGCGCCGTTGAGATAGAAGGTGGCCGAGCCGACGTTTGTCGTGCCGCTGATGGTAACCGTTGCCCCCACATCGGGTCGGAAGGTGACGGTATTGGCGGCGTTCATCGTTGCAACGTTCGTCAGTACATAGCCGGTGGCCGGCGGCGTATAGGTTCCGCTGCGGATCGCAAACGTAACCGGTCCGCTTACTCCTCGCGCGTTGAGATCCGCAATCGCCGCGTCGATCGTGGCGTAGTTCGGCGCGGCGCCGGCGATTGTGTAGGTGCCGTTCAGCGGCTGTGCAAGCGCAGTACCTCCCATGAACAGGAAGAGCACCAGCGCAAACAGCCATGCGTGCGCACCTCGCGAACGGGCACATGCCGATCGATTGCGAAGCGGTGGGTAGATGGTACGCATAACAATGCCTTTCAAGGATGATTAATGATTGCGCCGAAGCCGGGAACCGCTGCGACGCAGAGGGATTACCGAATGGACCTGTTGAGATGCCAACACCGAAATGAACGCAGGTCCTCGGCACAGCAACACCGCGTTCACGCTCGTCAATGTGCTTTCTGCAGTCCGGAGAAATGTCGGGGCGCCGTGTGAGACAAGGCGCGGCCACGATGAAGCCGAACAGGCAGCCATCGACGGCATTATCAGGTTGTGCCGATCAGAGCCTCAGAGAGACCACGTGAGTTCAGGGGGTTGCGGAGGTACAGACCTGCCACAGAAGGTGCGGTACGTGCTTGCGATGAACGCCGTACCCTGGTGCGCCGGAGGTATTGGGGAATACCCACAATAGTAATCGATCCGGACAATATCTTCCATTGCCTCGCTACTGCGCAAGGAGAAATCGATGACGGCGGCCCGTTGACCGGATCGCAGCCCTCGAATATTGATGAAATGAAAGAAATCAACGAATCGATGCGCCGAAATATTCGGGGCATCAACAAAAACGGGACCGGCTGGTGAAGCCTGGCCCCGTTTAATCATACATGATTATCGATAATTATCCACACCGGCCATCCGGAGCGGGTCAGCGGCGACCGATAAGCTGGAAATTGTCCATGTTCCGGATCAACGCAACCACGCGCCCCTCGAGGAAAAATCCCTGCTTGTCGTCAACAGGAATCGGCCTGTAGTTCTTATTTGCAGGTTCCAGAACGATGCGCCCCGCAATATTGAAGAAGCGCTTCACGGTTGTCTCGTCGCCGATGCGCGCCACCACGATCTCGCCGTTGCGAACCGATTCGGTGCGACGTACCAGTATCAGATCGTCCTCCATGATCCCGGCGTCCTCCATCGAGTCCCCGCGCACACGAAGAAGAAATACCTCCTCTGAGCCGGCGAAGCTCTTGTCCAGCATCATCGCCCCTTCGATGTTTTCCATCGCAAGCAGCGGCATGCCGGCAACAACGGTGCCCACGATGGGAACCGAGACGCTGGGTGAGACATTATTCAGGCGTATACCACGGCTGCGGCCATCCCGCCGCAGCAACAGCTTTCCCTTGTTCTCCAACGCCGTAAGATGTTTACGAACGGCGCTCTGGTGAATCCGGAAATGCTCTGCAATCTCCCGTTCCGTGGGAGGCTGCTGATATCGGTTGAAGAAGTTCTCGACAAACGTCAGGATCGATCCCTGTCTCGGTGTCAGCTCTGTCATCGTTGGGATTTCGTTAGAAGTAGAAGCCGTTATCCGATCACGGCCTGCCGCTCGGCGATATCGCCAATGAACGGAAGCTTGAACATCTCGTTGTTGTAGGCCTTGATCATCAGCAGAATCATCAGGCAGAGCGCTCCGAGGTAGATCACAAGGGCGATCAGCCAGCCGATGAATGGAATCCAGCGGACAACGAGGTATACTCCGAAGACGATCGCCCAGAGGAGGGTTGATTGCAATCCGTGAAATTTCACGAGGCGGCTCTGCTTCTCTATCAGAAAGAAGATGAGACCGATAAGGCCTAGATAGCAGATCAGGCCTGCGACGTTCTCATCGAGTCCGGTTGATGACTTGCCTGTCGGTTCCATTGGGAGTTGCTCCTTGTCGGAAGATTGATGGGCTGCCCGCTGTTCCGATACATGTGGCCGCCGCCTGTCGGGCCGGGGGGAAGGAACACCCCGAACGTGACGGGGTGTATGAGCGGCGGTCATCCTATGAACACCAGCGGCCCAACCTACACCCGCTCCTCCAGAATTGCAAACGCAGTGCGTATAAATCGCACGCGTTCAAGCCGAACCAGGCGGGCGCCCGCTCATTATCTTTGAACGATGATATCCCAATCGCTCCGCCTGCCGGCACTTCTCGCATTCACTGCGCTCGCACTCCTTTGGAGTGGCTGCAGCGGCTCCGGCGGCCCGGCATTCGATGCGTTCAACGCCTACAACCTGGATGGGGGCGCCGCCCGGGCCTGCAACTTCTCGGACCGCAAGCCGGGCCCCGCGGGCATTCTGCGTCCGTTCCTCTATCGCAATCTTCACGGCGGCCTGCTTGGCCCGCCGCTGGAACTTCCGCTTGCCTGTTTCGGGTTCGTGACGCAAAGCGATGGCGGCTCCGTTCTTTCGGTGGCACGGCAGGATTCGCTCTTCTGGAGCTTCAAGGCACCGGCCGGTGAGTATATCATGCCCGGCATCGCCGCGGACTCCGCCGGGCACATCTACGCAATCACAACCCGCGGCCATCTCTTCGTTCTCACACCGGAGGGGAGGAGGCTCCGCGACTGGCAGATCCAGGACTCTGCCGGTGGACTGGTGCTCCCCTCGCCGCTGCTGGCGCTGGGGTCCGGAACGGTGGTTGGAAATTCGAATGGCGAGGTGATGCGATATGATGCGGATGGCCGCCTCCTCTGGAAGGTCCGGCGGGGGGCGTCCGCGAGCGACGCCATGGCGGCCGATCCCCGAATCGGCCTCGCGGTGCCGATCTCATTCAACAACTTCGATCTGGCGGACACGCTGCTGTTGCTGGACCCGGCAACCGGTTCGCAGCGATGGGCGCAGTCGCCCGGCGGCCGCATCGTGCAGGGCCCTGCGGTCGTGGGGAATCTGCTGGTGCTCGGCATTGTCACCCGGCGCGACGACCTTCATCAGGTTCCGTCGCTCGCCGCCTTCACAGCGGACGGGAAACCGGCATGGCAGATGCCGCTGCTGCTGACGCCGCGCGGCATTGCAGGAGACAACGAGGGGAACATCTACGTAAGCGGCTCCGGCACGGGGGATGAAGCCTCCGGCGGCATCCTCACCTGCGTGGATCCCAACGGCAGGCAACGCTGGCAGGTTACTCTCAAGTCCGGAATTCCGGCGGCACCGGCGATCAGCAACGACTGGGTGTTCTTCATCTCGCGGCGTGACGGGCGCACCGGCCTCTTCACCTACGACCGCGACGGCCACTTCCAGAACTTCGTCCCGGTCGATGTGCTTCCGGATGTCCATGCACGGCTTACCATCTCCTCGCTCGGCGAACTCGTGCTGGCCGCGCTCGATCAGCCGGCCATTCTGGTGGGACGTTGAACGGCAACGAACCGTGCCGTTCACTGGTCATTCGGCCGTTGTCGCGGAGTTTTCTCCGTGACGAGTTTTCCCCGCGGCAACGTCGTTGAATGCAGCGTCAATAAAAAGGGCCCGAGAATAACTCAGGCCCAACGTTCCCTCGCGATCGCATCCGGGTTCTTCCCGGCGCCGGCGCTCAGTGACTCAGATGCCGCACCGTGACATCGATAATCTTCACCGGCACTCGCGGCGTGCTCCCATCCAGATCGACCGCCTCGATCTTCCGCACGACGTCCATGCCGCCGGTTACCCGCCCGAAGATGGTATAGTTCTTCGGCAGCGAGAGATTGCCGAGGCAGATGAACCACTGGCTGGTGTTCGTGTTCGGTCCGCGATTCGCCATGGCGATCGTTCCCTCCACATACCCGCGCCGGTAGCTGGGCGCGTTGGGATTCAGCTCATCCTCGAACTCATGCCCGTAGATGGACTCCCCCCCCGTTCCCCAGTCGGCCTTCAGCGCGCTGTCCTTCGTCTTCGGATCGCCCGCCTGAATCACGAACTTGGGAACCACCCTATGAAAGAGGATTCCCTTGTAGAACCCCTTCGTTGCAAGCTTCACGAAGTTGTCCACGGTCTTCGGAGCGTCCGTGCCGTACAGCACGAGCCCGATCTTTCCGAGCGACGTCGTGATCACCACCGAATCGGAGATGACCGGCTCCTGCGCTCGCGACTTCTGCGTCGCGACTCCGACAAGCAGAAGGCTTGCCACGAGCAGACGCATGAGAATTGTTGGTTTGCTAGGCATCACGTTCATTGATATTCGTTTGCTCCGTTTCGGGGGATGTATTTGCCGCGATCCCGGGCCGCAGCGCAGTGCCTGCCGGCCTTGCAGCACCGCAGGTCGGAACCGTTCAGTCCTCGACCTTCTTCACGCTGACACCGGTGATCTTCACCGGTTCGCGCGGCGCGCTGCCGGCAAGATCCACGTGCTCGATCTTGTGCACCACGTCCATGCCCTTGGTCACCTTCCCGAAGATCGTATAGTTCTTCGGCAGCTGCACATCGGCGAGGCAGATGAACCACTGGCTGGTGTTCGTGTTCTTTCCACGGTTGGCCATCGCAAGCACGCCCTCGGCGTAGCCGCGCACATAGCTCGGAGCGGCGGGATCCAGCTCATCCTCGAACTCGTGTCCGTAGATGGACTCGCCGCCGGTTCCCCACACATGCTTCAGTGAAGTATCCTTCGTCTTCGGATCGCCCGCCTGGATCACGAACCCCGGTACAACGCGGTGAAAGAGAATGTCGTTGTAGAATCCCTTTTCTGCAAGGCCAACGAAATTCGCAACCGTCTTGGGAGCGTCCTTGCCGTACAACTCCAGTTCGATATCGCCAAGCGATGTGGAGATCACGGCCTTGTAGGTAACGACCGGCCCGTCGTTCCCATTGGCGGCAAGGCCCGCCGCTACGCCGCCGAGGCCGAGCGCAATGCTGATTGACATCATGATGATTCGTCTCATATGGTATGCTGTTGAGTGCTGAAGTGTCTACAATGTTCTTCCGGGCCGCCTGACGGCGCGTGCCAACGTTGACCGGCCGCGGGGCTTCCGGTTTCATCCGGCGCCTCCGTTGCCGGGCACTGCAGCCCGGCAAGACCGGGCGCAGGAGGCTCCGTTCCCAAGCGCTCAGCGCCCTCCGGAGGTGCCGCCTCCCTTGGAATCGCCCCCCTTCGTGCCGCCGGCCTTCGGTTCGGCAGCCTTCTGTTCGGCGGGCCTGGACTTACCGGACTTGGCGCCGGCAGCGTTCGCATCAACGGTCCCGGCCTTGCCGGATTTCGAATCGCCTGCGGACATTCCACCTCCCTTCGGCTGCCCATCCGCCGTAGTTGCGGTGGCACCGTCCACCGGCTTCGCGGTAATTGTCTTGATTGTGGCTGGCTTCTCCGGCTGTTCACCCATCCGGCCCGTCTCACCGATCTTTCGCACAACGTCCATCCCGTTCCGGACGAAGCCGAAGATAGTATAATTGGGCTGAAGATGCGCCGCACCCTCTGCGCTGAGCACGATGAAGAACTGGCTGCCGTTGGTGTTGGGGCCGGCGTTGGCCATTGCCAGAACCCCCTCGGCATACCCGCGCCGATAGCTTGGCGTGGCCGGGTTCAGCTCATCCTCGAACGTCTTGCCGTAGATCGATTCGCCTCCCTGCCCCCAGCCGCTCCGATCCTTCATGTCCCGCGAATTCGGGTCGCCGGTCTGAACCATGAATCCGGGGATCACGCGGTGAAACGCGATGCCGTCGTAGTACTTCTTCTGGGCCAGTTCCACGAAGTTCTTCACGGTCTTCGGAGCATCGTTGCCGTACAGCTCCACCTCGATGTCGCCCATCGATGTGGAGATCGTGGCCGTGTACGTGGCAACGGGAACCGCCGGGACGGAATCCGCACGCTTGTTGGTATCCAGGTATCCGGCGCTCGCGGCACCGGGTGCAAGCTGAGCCGTGTCGATTGGCTTGGTCTGATTTCCCGGCGAGGCGTTCGGCGCCTTCTTCGTGCAGGCGGTGAGCATGATGCATGCTCCCGCCAGAACCATCGCAATGCGTACGGCGTACGGTGTACTGATCATATCGTTTGAACCACCACGAGTCTGATGAATGTTTACGTTCGATGGCACCGGGACCAGGCGACCGCAAGGCGACCGAATGCGTCGTGCGCTCTACGGCGCAAGGCGACCGAGCGCGATGGCCAGCAGAATGCCGCCCCCCAGAATGATGCGATAGCTGATGAACAGGCCTGTGGAGTGGGTGCGAAGATAGCGAAGCAGAAACGCAATCGACGCATAGCCACTGATGCCGGCAACCACGGTTGCCACCACGAGCGGCGCAACGCCGAAACTCATATGGTGCTTCAGCGCGTGCACCAGTTCCAGAATGCCGCTTGCTCCAACCGCCGGAATCGAGAGGAGGAAACTGAAGCGCGCGGCTGCCTCGCGCGTGAACCCGCGGAACAGCCCCGCGGTAATCGTGGATCCGGACCGTGAGACGCCCGGGATCAGAGCCAGCGCCTGCGCCAGGCCGATGATGAGCGCGTCCTTGAGCCGTACCCCTTCGATGGAACGCGTGAACTTTGCCGCGCGCTCCGCCAGCCAGAGGATCAGCGCCAGGCCGACGAGGCTGGAACCGATCACGGCCAGATTCTTCGTGAACATCCCCTCGATCCAGTCCTTCAGCGCCAGCCCGATCACCGAGATCGGCAGCGTGCCGGCAATGATATACCAACCGGTGCGGGAATCCACGGACTGGCTGGCCACCGGAACGCGCTTCAGGTTCTCTCCCACGAACGCACGCGTGATCGACACCAGATCGCGCCGAAAGTAGAGGAGCACGGCAATCAGGGTGCCAAGCTGTATTACCGCGATGAAGGCGGTCCACTCCTCCGGCGATGCAGGGTTGATCAAACCGTAGGCTCGTCCTGCGAGCGTCAGATGCGCCGTTGAGCTGATTGGTATGAACTCGCTCAGCCCCTGGATCAGACCGAGAACGATTGCGGTTAGGATCGACACGAAACGATTCTCCTTTGAGCTTCCAACAGTGAGCGCTGCAGGATTGTGGGCAGATGGATGCAGCCTGTTCGTACAATGGCCATCCCGGCCTGACGGATGAACGGGGGCGAAAATAGGAAGAATCGGTGAGCGCACACCGGATGATACCGAACGGGGTTGCATCGCATCGGGAACTTTATCGGATATTTGCGCCGCCCGATCGCACGGCCCGCCGCCGGCGAACCGGGGGGACCCACTATACATCGTCAGCCTTTCACTTCGGATCATCGTGCAGATCGACCCCACGTCCACGAAGCTCTTCACGCCGCTCACGTTCACGGCTGGGCACACGGCCGTTCGCAACCGCCTGGTGCTTGCGCCGATGACAACGTATTCCTCCAACAACGACGGAACGATCACTCCGGAGGAGATCGAATTCCTTCGCCGGCGCGCGCACGGCGTGGGCATGGCAATCACGGCGGCCTGCCGTGTGATCGACCACGGACATGCGTTCGACGGGCAGTGGAGTTGTGCGAGCGACGAGATGATTCCCAGCCTCGCAAGCGCAGCGCGCGCCATTCACGAGGGGCATGCCCTGGCGATCCTGCAGATCCACCACGGCGGCAGGCTTTGCCCGGCCTCCATTCTGGGCCACGCTCCGCTGGCACCGAGCGAGGTTCCCGCGCGACGCCCCGGCGCGGATGTGCCCCGGCCGATGACGGAGGAGGAGATCGAAGAGACGATCAAGGCGTTCGGCGCAGCGGCACGGCGCGCAATCGTGGCCGGATACGACGGCGTGGAGATTCACGGCGCCAACGGCTACCTGCTGCAGCAGTTCTTCTCCCCCCACGCGAACCGCCGCTCGGACCAATGGGGAGGCTCGCTGGAGAATCGCGCCGCCTTCCCGATTGCCGTTCTCGAGGAAGTGCAGAACGTGGTGCGCCGCAATGCCTACCGCCCCTTCGCGATCGGCTACCGCCTGTCGCCGGAGGAGACGGAGGATCCCGGGATCACGCTCGCCGACACTCTCCAACTGGTTGAGGGACTCGTTGCCTGCCGGCCGGACTGGCTGCATGTTTCAACCAACGATTACTTCGCCGGCAGCCTGCGCGACGATGCCGATCGCCGCCCGCGCGCGCAGGTCATTGCGGAGTGCGTACGCAGGCGCACCTCCGTGATCGGCGTCGGCTCCATTCTTTCACCTGCCGCCGCCGAGGCCGTGCTTGCCGACGGGCCGGATCTGGTGGCGATGGGCCGTGCGCTTGTGATGGAGCCGGAGTGGACCCGGAAGGTGACGGCGGGGAACGAACCGCTCAGAACCTGCCTGCCGATGGAAGGCGGAGACATGCTCCTTTCCATTCCGCCGCGGATGTACAGGAAGATGCTCGGCCGCCCCGGCTGGCTGCCGCTCTGCAGTCAGGAGCCGTATGGCGCATCGGTTCAGAGCATTCCGATTGTTGCGTAGAACGAAACCGGGGAAGAAGTGATGAGTTATGAGTGATGTCATACCCCCATCACTCATAACGCATTCAGCCATAACCTTTCCCGGCTCCCATCACTGCATCTCTCGCCCGAACTACCCGACATTATCAGGGGATAATCTCTGGATCATTATTCCATATATTTGCCGCCTACGACTTTTTTGAATCCTCATGAACACACAGGAATCGACTGAGACCGAGAAGCCACGCCGCAAACGGAGGTGGCTCTGGTATCTGGGATTCGGCGTACTCGGACTGATGGTATGGCAGGTAGTCTCCTGGCTTACACCGGTCCCCACGCCGCTTGCCACGGCCGCTGCCGTCACCGACAAGGCGTACGAGGTGGTGTTCGACGAATCGATCAAGAAGCGCGCCGCCGAACTCCCCCCCGAGGTGAACATTCTGCTGGTTGGCCTGGACAACAGGCTGGCCTCGCACGACAACCATGCCGATGCAATTCATCTGATCACCATCCGCACGAAGGACTCCATCGGAGCCGTGATCACCTCCGTGCCGCGCGGGACGGAGGCTCCGGGCTACGGCATCGAGGACGACCTCGCGTTCATGGCGAACGTTCGCGCGCTCAGAGGACGCAACACCTTCATCAAGGCGATCTCCAAGCTTACCGGCAAGAAGATCAATTACTACGTGGAGGTGTCGTTCAGCCAGGTGATGGGCGTGCTGGAACTGCTGGGCTACAAGGACCCGGCAACGGCGTTGCAGTTCCTGCGGCATCGCAAGTCGTATCCGCTTGGCGACGTGCAACGCAGCTACAATCAGGGAAAGTTCATCCGCACGCAGTTGATTCGCCGCGCCGATCTTCTTACCGGAGCCAAGGGCGACCTGATGCTCCGCATGGGTCTCGGCATGGTTGATACGGACATCGACTTCAACACCGCACAGGCACTGGTGTACGTGTTGAAGAACGGCAACGCGCTGGACTCCGCACACATCACGCAGACGATGCGTCCGCGCATCAACCTGGAACGGGTGGACGGCGTGGAGATCCCGGAGCCCGATCAGATGGCCGCTGTGGTCAACAATCTTGTGCGCCGCACCGGCGAGCAGATCGACGACCTTGGCCGCTACAATCCCTACCCGCGTCTGAACGAGATCCTGCATCACGCCGAGGCACAGCAGAAGAACGATCGCGCCGTGCTCGCCATCATGGAGCCGGTATACGAACAGAAGGCATGGCTTCAGGTGCAGGAGCGCCCGCAGCGGCAGGAGCTTCGCAACCGCGTGGAGCATCTGATGGTGAACGCCTACAACGGTACGAAGAAGCCGGACAAGGCGGCGGAGGTGAAGAAGTACTTGGATGAGGAACGCCAGGCCTTCCACGATGTGGAGAGGGAGACGCGGCAGTTTGCCTATGGACGGAGAAACGTGCCGCCGCATCATGCCAAGGCGCAGCCGCTCGATTCGGTTGCTGCGGCGCGCGCGCGGCAGGATGACATCCACCAGAAGCAGACGCACGTTGAACCGCAGGAGCCGTCGACCACGCAGGTTGGAGACGATGCGGGAAACGGGGAGGGAGCACAGGGGAACAATGGCCAGGCGGTGCATGACGTAACAAGCCCGCAGCAGGAGGGAGGGAAGCACGTGGAGCCGAAGGCGCAGGACTCCAAGACGTCCGAGCCGAAGGCCGCGGAACCGAAGGCATCCGAGCCGAAGGTGCAGGATGTGAAGTCGGCCGATGGTGCCCAGGCCAAACCGAAGACATCGGCGAAGCAGCAAGCCCCGGCCAAACTGCAGACGCCGGCAAAGCAGCAGAAGCCGAAGGGGGACGAGCTTCGCGTGTACGATGTGAAGCACAAGGACGGCTGAGGCATCGGCGCACACGGATGTGCGCCGCGCAGGTAATCACGCGAAGACGATATCACCGTTCAACGGGCCGCCGGGCAGACCGGGCGGCCCGTTTTCATTCGAAGAGTTGGAGTTCCCGGCCTTCGGTGCTGCAAGGCCTGCAGGCTATGAAGCGCATTCCGGTGCCGACCGGTGCCGTTATTCTCACAACCGTGCACAAATTCCATGAAACCATGAGTCCGCATTACCGTCCATGCGCTAACTTTGGCGAGCCCTCACTCCCCGCGAACATCATTCGTACTGCACGTGCACGTGTAGTGCCCCCCCCGGGCCGCAGCTTCAACAACATTCACGGACAGACATTATGAGAAGGCTTCTCGCGACGATTCTATTTCTCGTGTCGGCGTCGTACGCATTGGCCGATCCTCCCGGTGAGGACGTACAGCGACCCCATTTCGAAAGCCCGGGCATGTGGTATCTGCAGTTCGATCTCGGAGTCAACATCTCCTTCCTGAACGGCAATCCCGCGTTCCGCCAGTTGACTGCCAGCGAAAACCCGACGGACCTCTTCAACTCGGCGAGCGGCCTTGGCCCGCTGTTCGGCGTCACCGTGGGCTACGCATTCTCCGATCGCTTCGCTCTCAGCCTGGGCCTGGATTTCGACTCCCGCTACGTAAGCCGCTCGGCCGATGTGGTGGACCCATGCCCGATGATCAATGCGGTTACCGGCGACACAACGCTCGGCACCACCACCGAGCGGAAAAGCTACGACGTGCTTGCAAGCTATGTCTCGCTGCCGCTGATGGCGAACTTCCGCTTCGGCAAGGCGTTCGTATTTCTGGGCCCCACCTTCTCGATACCGATACGCCATCGCGTCACCGAAACCGATCGCATTCTGGACAGTGCCTCGGCATGCTATCTCCTGTTCGGAACTCCGGACAGCACGAAGGAACTGGATGGCGCGCTGGACAACAACGCCAATCTCGCCAGCCGCGTCTCGCTCAAGCTTGGCGCCGGATACACGTTCGAGCTCACGAAGAAGATCAGCCTGGTGCCGCAGATCGCGTACGACATCGGGTTCTCCGATCTGCTGAAGGCCAACGAGCAGGATGTCTTCCACTCGAAAGCCACGGGCACGGCCTTCAACGGCGATATCATCAATGGGGCGATGCGGCTCAGCGCATTGCAGTTGTCGCTCGGTCTTCGCATCAACCTATAGCCCATCAGGAGCAGAACGAACATGAGACGCATACTCTATCTCGCTACGATACTTGCGTGCGCTGTGGGCCTCACTCCTGCACTGCATGCGCAGACTCCCCCGGTGCCGAATCGTCCGGACGTATCGGCAACATCGATGTCGATCAACTCCTCGGGAGACGATGACTTCGCCCCCTCCGCGCTGCGCGGCGGGGAGATCCTGGTGTTCACCTCCTCACGCTCCGGCTCGCAGCGGCTGTGGCGTACGGTTCGCTCAACGGGGGGCTGGAGCGCACCGATGAGCGAGGGGGACGCGCTGAACCATGCCGAGCAGCTCGGAGCCGCCACGCTTACGCCGGACGGCACGCAGATGATCTTCGCGGCCTATGAATGGGACGGCGACGATGCCGATCACGCGCAGGGTCGCACCGATCTCTACTCCGCCGAACTCGTTGGCGGCGTGTGGAGCAACATCAAGAACCTCGGCCCCGATGTGAACAGCAGTTCGTGGGAGTCGCAGCCGTCGCTGAGCACGGACGGGCATCTGCTCTTCTTTGCGAGCGACCGGCCGGGGGGCTCCGGCGGCACGGACATCTACGTCTCGCAGCGCACGGCCTCCGGATGGTCGCGCCCAACCAACGTAGGGCAGCCGGTGAACACCCCGATGGATGAGATGAGCCCGAGCATCGCGCCGGACGGCAAGTCGCTCTTCTTCTCCAGCAACGGCCACGGCGGTGCCGGCGGGTTCGATCTCTTCGTGGTCACCGGCGGCAACGAGCGCGGCACCAACTGGGGCTCGCTCACGAACATGGGAACGCCGATCAATTCCGCATCGAACGAGTACTACTTCATCTCGCTTGCCAATGCGAAGAACGGGTACTTTACCAGCGACCGCGCCGGCGATCTGGATATCTACGTCGCCTATCCCAACCCGTTCCCGCCCGATGCAATGGTCTCCGTCTCCGGTGTGGTTACCGATGCCACAACCAAGAAGCCGGTTGCCGCGAAGATCATCGTCACCGATCTGAACTCCGGCGAGGTGGTGGCGACCTACAACACCGACGATCGCACGGGCGACTACTACGTGCTCCTGGCTCGCGGCCATCGCTACTCGATCACCGCAAGCGCGCCGGACTACATCTTCTATTCGGACGAATACTCCGTGCCGCCGAACGCCGAGGGACGCGACGTGAAGAAGAACATCGACCTGTACCGCGCCGGCAACGGCACCGTGCGCCTGCTTGTCTACTTCGACTACAACAAGTCCGACCTCAGACCGGAGTCCAAGCCGGAGCTGAACCGCGTGGTGGAGTTCTTCAAGTCGCATCAGGAAATCAAGGCGGAGATTGCGGGCCACACGGACTCGCTCGGCTCCAGCCAGTACAACAAGACCCTCTCGCAGAACAGAGCCGACGCCGTGCGGCAGTATCTGATAGAACAGGGTGTTGACGGAAAGCGCCTCGTGGCGATCGGCTATGGCGAGGATGCACCGATCGACGACAACGGTACCGATGAAGGACGCGCGCGCAACCGCCGCGTGGAGATGCGCGTGAAGGAATAGCACAGGCCGGTGCCGGCACGGACAGCCTTCGAAATCAGGAACGCCCTCGCATCCCGGCATCGACACCGGCTGCGAGGGCGTACTGTTTCTGCCGGCGATGCAGAGCCCCCAGGAGTTCCCGACACAACCAGGATGTTGTTCCGGTTTGCTCAATTGTTCCAGCTCCTGGCCAGGAACTCTCAGCGAGCCGAAGGCGAGCGTCCCAGGGGCCACGCCCCATGCAGTGAACGGCCGCCGATGGTGTTCCAGGCCGTTTTGTTAGGAGCCTTCAGTGCACGATCTCCTGGCCGCAATGCGGGCAGGAGGGTGGCTTTCGTTTTGCATGCAACTCCTCGACGAAGGCAGCGGCAATCACCCCGGAAGGAAGCGCCACCAACCCGATGCTGAGAAGTGCAATGATGGACGAGCAGACCTTGCCGACGGGCGTTACGGGATAAATGTCGCCGTACCCAACGGTGGTAAGCGTTGCAACGCCCCACCAGAGCGCCGCCGGGATGCTGGGGAATGCCTTGGGCTGCGCATCGTGCTCGAGGAAGTACATCAACGATGAGGAGAGCAGGAGCATGAGGAGGATCACGAAGAGCGACACCATGATGTCGTCGCGTTTGGCATGCCACACCTTGACGAAGAGCGACAGCGATTCCGAGTAGCGGCCAAGCTTCAGCACGCGCAGCAACCGCATCAGCCGCAGGCCGCGAATGAATCGCAGGTCGAAGGCCCCGAACCCATGCATGAAGAAGGGAACGATGGCGAGCAGATCCACGAGCGCAAAGAATGTGAAGGCGTAGCGGATACGTCCGTACAGCGGATGCCAGTACTTCTCGTTCTCAACCGTCGCCCATAACCGCGCGAGATATTCGGCGCTGAATATCACCACGGATACAACCTCGAACCAGTAGAACAGTCCATGGAGCACCGCATCGATCTCCTGCACCGTTTCGAGAACGATGGCAATCACGTTCAGCGCGATCAGCGCCGCTTCGAGACAGTGGAGCAAGTGCACCGTGGGCGTATGCACATCGTGACTCAACAAGAGATTGTATACCCAGAGGCGTATCCGGTGATAAAGGGATCGCGGAGCCTGATCGGATGGGATGGTGTCGGCAGCAGACATGGTGTATCCTCCATCGAAACGGGAATGGAAGTATAGAGGCAACAGCCGCAACAATCGAATGGTAATGGACTTGCGGCGATCCTTCTAAAGTTATTCTTTATCTTTATTGCGTCATATAGATTCAACGCCTCCGCATGCATCCTCGGATGCAGAGCATCCCGGAGGGTGGCATACCACGCTCATGGATTCGGTTATCGTGAAGCTTCTCGCGACGATTTCCCTGGTTCTGGCACTCCTGCCGGCTCCGCTGGCGGCGCAGCCGCGTGTAAACGCAAGCCGTCCGCTGATGCTGGCAGTGCGTGCCGCAGAGCTGCACGAATCCAACGGCGATTGGGGAGCGGCGCTGGCCGAGTTGGAGCCGGCGATCGATTCCGCCGCCTCCGGAGAGCCGATGGCGGACGCACTCTACCTGCAGGCCCGCGCCAACTTCGCCATCCGTCGCTACGAGCCCACGCGCGCAGCAAGCCGCCGTTTTCTTGCCGACTACAACACCGAGGATATCTACTCCAGCACCATCCGCTATATCAACGGCGTAGCCGCGTATCAGACGGGGGACACGGCGGAGGCACTCCGTTCGTTCCGTCCCATTCTCCGGTACCATGCGGCGAAACAATGGATTGCCCGGATTCACGCGGACCACGGCAGGCTGGACTCCGCATTTCACTACGCGAGCCAGGTGGTGCATGATCCGGACGAGGGAACGTTGACCTCCGGACCGCTCCGTGTGCCGAACGGTCTTCCCAACGTGGCGGAGTCCGTCTATCTGCTCGGCTGGATCTACGAAGGGCGCGACCAGCTGGACTCCGCCGCCGCGCAATATCAGGCGGTGCTGAGCTCGCCGGCATCCACTCCGGATCTGGTCCTCGATGCGCGCCTGCGGCTTGGGGTGATCGACGCGCGCCGGGGCAACTACGAGGGATCGCTCCGGCTTCTCACATCCCTCACGCCACGCAGCGACCGGCAACAGGAGGAACAGACGTTCTATCTCGCGGAGGTGAGCTCCGCCCTCTCGCGAGACGACGAGGCGCTGCGCTACTACACGGAGTACGTCCGCGACTATCCGGGGAGCCCGCGCATCCGCCAGGCCCGCTACGGCATCGGCTGGTCGCAGCTTCAAACGAAGCGTTACCCGGAGGCTATCGCCACGTTTCGCGGCCTGGAGAACGGCATCGACTCCATTGCGGCCGCATCGGCCTATCAGATCGGAGCGATCCAGATCACGAGCGGCGATACGACTGGAGCCATCGCCACGTTCGAGAAGATGCTTGCGCGACTTCCCTACGAGTCGTTCAGCGACAACGCCTACTACGAGCTGGGGAGCGCGTTCTACCGCCGCCGGAGCTACGACTCCGCACGGCACTACCTGCTGATCGCGGCGCGGCAGTTCCCGGAGAGCGAGCTTCGCCCTGACTCCTACTATCTGCTCGGCGAATCGTACTCCGCCCTCGGGGACGCAACGAATGCACAGAACGCGTTCGCACGTTCGCGCAGCACAGGCGCGGCAAGCCCGCTCGCCGAACGAGCGCTCTATCGCGAAGGGGTGATGCTGTACAAGGTGGGCCGCTTCGCGAGCGCCATCGACCGCTTCCGTGCCTATGTCTCGGGATATCCGAAGGGGACGGACTTCGCCGACGCAACGTTCTGGCTTGGTGAGGCGCTGTATCAGAACAGGACCTACGACGAGGCGGAGCGATACTACGGCGTCTATCTGGAGAAGGCCGGCGGCTCCGCGCGCTGGCGCGACCAGGCACTGTACGGTCTGGCATGGTCGCGCTTCCAGCAGAAGGATTTCAAGGGAGCGGCGCTTGCCTTCGGCGACTTCGTGAAGAACAACAAGGGGAGCGCGCTGGCGGTGGAGGCAACGATTCGCCAGGCGGACTGCTACCGTCTGATGGGGCAGTTCGACAAGGCGATCGAGACGTACCAATCCATCGGCGGCGTCGCCGGGAAGGGGGCGCGCGACGAGGAGGCCCGGTTCCGGCTGGCCGATGTCTTCCTGCAGATGGGAGAGATCGATCGGGCTGTGGAGACGTTCCGCACGCTGATCAAGGATTATCCGAACTCTCCCGTTCGTGACGCCTATGCCTACAACATCGGCTCCATCTATCACGAGAAGGATATGGACTCGCTGGCGATCCGCGAGCTGAGGCCGTTCGATTCTACGTATCCGAACAGCGCGCTCCGGCCGCAGGTCACGTTCACGATTGGCGATGCCTACTACAACATGGAGCAGTTCGACAGCGCGCTCGTCTACTACCGGCGCGTGCTGGACGAGTATCCGAGCAGCATCATCGTCCCGGAGGCATTGGATGCGGTTCGCTTCACACTGAATGCGCTTGGGCGCGAGGGTGAGGCGGTTGCGGTAATCGATTCGTTCCAGGCGAAGAACCCGAGCCGCATCCCTCCGGACTCGCTGAACTATCGCAAGGCGATGATCGTGCTGGAGAGCGGCAACTTCGCCGATGCGGCCGCACGCTTCGCGAACCTCCTCTCGGACTTCCCGAACAGCACGCTGGCACCGGATGCGACGTTCGGCATCGGACGGGCGCACGAGTACATGGGCCATCGCGACAGTGCACTTCTGTTCTACCGGCAGGTTCTGGAAACGTATCCCACGAGCTCCGCGGCGGAGAAGGCATCGATCGAGAGTGCGGGGCTCAGGCTTCGGCAGAGCGAGTGGAGTCCGGCCGCGGCCGAGTACCGGCACTTCACAGAATCGTTCCCGGCCTCCGAACGGATCGGCGAGGCGCGCTACGGACTGGCGCGAGCGCAGCTGGAGTTGAAGGATACCGCCGCCGCGGTGGCTCAGTTGAAGATGGTGCTGGATTCCGGCAGCACACACCGGGAGAGCGACAACGATCTCTTCGTGGACAAAAGCCGGATTGCCTACGCACGCGTGCTGGGTGCGCGTGGAGCCAACGATCAGGCAATCGATCTGCTTGCGACGGTGGTTGCCCGGCGCATGGACGATGTTGCGGCGGAGGCTCTTCTGCTGCGCGGGAATCTGCTTCTCGCATCGCGTGATTACTCCGGCGCGCTTGCGGAGCTGCGCCGCCTGACAACCGATTTCAACACGTTCCCGGAGTATGCCGAGCCCGGCATGCTCTCAATCGGAACGGCGTACGAGCAGCTTACCAACTATGCCGCTGCGCGCGATACGTACACGCAGTTGAGCGCATCGACGCAGAACGCCGCGCTCAAGGCCGAGGCGGAGGCGCGGCTGAAGAAGTTGAAGAAGTAGCGAGGCGAATCCCGGCAGTGAAGGCCGGCCGCTTCCCGGAACACCCGGCAACGCGGCCTCGTGGCCGGACACAACCGGACTCCGGACCGATGGAATTGACGCAACCGGCGTGGTGCCGGGTAGATGCGGAGCCGGACAATGACCGGGCAGTCCGTGCAGCTCATATGCCGTGCCGTATGCGGAGCACGATCGCGGTGCATTGCGGCACATCTTCCACGTTGAATGTTGATGACACATCGCATCCTGATAGCATTGATCGCGCTGGTGATTGCCGGCCCCGCGTTCGCGCAGGGCCCGGGCTCCGGCTCGCTGCCCACGCTCGAGCTGGAGAACGTGACGGTGATCGGCAAGCGCAACGTGGTGTTGCCCAAGGCCCGCAAGGGTGAGGTGATGGATACGGCCGCCTACGTTCTTCCCGCCGGCGATACGCTTCTCTTCGCGCAGCGCCTCTCCAATCTCGGAGGCTCCGGTGGCACGCTTCCGGGATATGCGGAGTTCGAGACGCCGCTCAAGCTCGATGCCGAGGCAAGCATCGGCAGCTACACGTCGCCGCGCGCCATGCTGCGCGCCGAGTACGTGCGCAACACCTACGACGTTGGCGGCATCGTGGACTTCCGCAATACGGCCGGACACACCGATGGAGCCGGCGCAACGTCGTTCCTTGCCGAAGCGCACGGTAGTGTGGCCATCGGCGCGGAGGATACTCCGTTCGGTCATTTCCGCCTGTCGCTTGCCGCGGAGCACGAGAGCGACGACTATCGGCTCTACGGCGAAGCAAATCCCTTCGACCGTACGCGCGCTGCGGACCGGCTCACGCTCGGCATGCAGGGAGACGAACGGGCAGCCGTGCGATACGACCTCGGGCTCTCGCTGGTGAACGCCTCGGTGACGGACCAGCAGTCCGCCGGATCGAACGACGCCTCCGCCCTTACCCCGCGATTCAATCTGGGGCTTGGGACGGACTTCGACTCAACGATCGCCGCCGCGCTTCGCTTCGACTTCTCGAGCACATCGCTCCGCTACGGCACGCCGACGCAGACCCCCTCCTCCATCTCCGTGCTCGGCGAGGTGACGTGGCATCCGTCTCCGATGCTGACGCTTGCGGGAGGAATCATCTATGCAAGCAGCCAGCATTCGGACTCAGGCTCCAGTTCGCTCCTGATGCCGCGAGTCTCGGCACAGTACCGGCTGAACGAAACCATGATGCTCTTCGCGTGGTTCCGTCCGGAACTTCGCACGTCATCGTACGACAACCGCACGATGACGGCCCCCTATGTAGGCCGCGATATCGCGCTCACGCCGGAACGCGTGCCGGTGAACCTGACCGCGGGGGCACGGCTGTTCAGCGATACATCCGCGCTGATGCTCGAGGTCCGGGCGTTCTACCAGCAGTCCCGGAACCATCCGGTCGTGGCGGCGGCAGCCGGCCCAACGTTGCTGGTGTGGGCGTATACCGACGCGAATATCGCCGGGGCATCGGCAAGCGCACGGATTGCTCTTGGGGACCGGCTTTCAGTAACTGCTGACGCGACGGTGCAATCGGCAACGACATCCGGCGGCGAGAAGCTGCCGATGACGCCGACGGCCGATCTGCGCGCGCGCGCGGACTACGTTATCGATCCGGCCGCACGATCGCTCAACCTCTTCGCCTCGATCGGGTTTCAGACCGGCTTGTCGGCCTCGCTGAGCAGCGCTCCGAATGCAGTCGCGGCCGTCGACGATCGCCTTACGTCGCGCGTGCTGGTTGGCTGCGGCGCATCGTACCAGGTGTTGCGGAATCTTCAGGCGTTCGCCGAGATAACGAACCTGTTGAACTACCGTTATAATCTCTGGTACAACTACTCCGCGCCGGGATTCGAAGTCCGCGGCGGAATTCGCATAGGGCTGTAGTTCGTGGCTGACACCGGGTTGAAGCTCCGCCGCATGCCGCTCGACATGCGGCATGCATGGCGCCGCAGCCCGCCCCGGGCAACCGGAGATGTTGCGCGAACCATCCGCACGCGCCATCCGCGTAACGGCACTGCAAGCGGCGCGTGATGATACACTGGCACGGAGAAAACGTCGTACCGATACCTTCAACGATGGATCGCAGCGAGCACCATAGCACCGGACGCGAAGAGCTGAGAGCGTCGTTCAACAGGAATCTCGGGATCGCATTTGCGATCTCGCTCCTGCTGCACGTTGCCGTCATTCTCTTCTACGCATTCACCGGCGACGTTGACCTCCCTTCGCGCGTCGTGCTCAACGATATTCCGCGTCCCCACATGGACACGGTGTGGACGGAAATCCGGATGGATGAGCCGAAGCACTCGAGCACGCAGAGGCCGGGAGGGGGATCGCCGGACGTACAGGCCCCCGAAGGCCCGTCAAGCAAGGGGCACGAGCAGGCAACGCCGGACCACTCGCGCAACCTGAGGGATCCGTCGCGTTCGGTGGTGCCGAAGAACCCGGACAATATTCACGTGGTGAAGACGGAGCCGAAGCCGCCGAAGGTTGCCGCCAGCACGAGCGACACCTCCAGAAGCAACGTTATCGGCACACGCGGGCAGAACCCGCACGGCACCGGCGACCATCCCTCGGGCGGAAGCGGCGGCCCCGGCGTGGGAATCGGCTCCGCCGACGGACTCGGCAGCCGCGGCTGGGTTGTTCGTCCGCACGCCACCTACCCCAGCGGAACCAACGTCACCGGCGTTGTCACGCTTCGGTTCACGGTGCTGCCGAACGGCGACATCACCAACATCACGCCGGTAAAGCGCGCCGATCAGGCACTGGTGAACGCCGCAATGGCCGGAATGCGCCGTGCGAAGGCGCGCCCGCTGCCGGACGATGCGCCGCAGGTGGCACAGACCGCCATCATTCCGTTCACGTTCAAGCTGCAGTAGAGTTGGTCAGTAGTCAGTTGTTCGTGGTCAGTAGCTGATGCATTTTCCACTGACCACTGACTACCAACGACTCTCCCCACCACCAACAATTCTCCTCACATTGGTTATGTTGATCCCCCGGCGTTGGCCGCCGTTGCGTATGGCAGGCCAGCCAGGCGGTGAATCCGCGCCGGGCATTGCTCCCGTACCGGCAACCCGTGCGCGCAGTCAAGCCCATACCATCCCCGGGCGCCAGGCCCTCCGAACCGCAGGAACGCCCCGCGGGGCAGGCCTCCGCACAGCCGGCGCGCACGGCGCCGTTCGCGCGGTGCGTCTCCCAGAACACCCCCTCGCTCCTCACGGACGATATCCTTCCGATGGGCGCACTGCTGGAGTTCGTTTCCGTGGATGTGCTGAACTGCTACATCAACTACGTCGACCTGCATGCCGTCATCACGGAGCGAGATCCCGAGGAGGAGGACCGGCATATCTCGATGTCGAACCGCTTCTACACGCACTTCCACGAATTCGGCACGGTGATTCACGTGATCGGCAGCTCGGCACGCCACTGGTGGTATTTCTGCTACGACATCGACGCAAGCGATTGCGCCATAGGCCGCGTGGAGCATGGTGCGGCAACACTCGGCGGGATGATCGAGTGGATCTACGCGGAGCGGGTCTCCAGACGCTACCCTGTTGTGGAGATCGACGTGAAGAATCTCAGCGGGTGGCGCTCCTTCCAGTAAGCCGCGCCTGCATCCGGCTGGCCCGCCAGTCTCCGGCTGGCCCGCATCGGCGGTATGCCGGCGGTGCGGCGATCACAGAACGCAATCGAAATCACTCCCGCTGCAATACCCTGTTTCGGTATCTTACGCCACTTCATACTGACGTATCCCATACATAAACGCACGAAGGCCAGACCGTCATGAGCAAGCACGTTCGAGTTGCCGTCACCGGAGCCGCCGGACAGATCGGCTATGCAATCCTTTTCCGCATCGCTTCGGGACAGATGTTCGGCCCCGATACAACGGTTTCGTTGAACCTGATCGAGCTGCCGCAGGCAATGAACGCTCTGCGGGGCGTGGTTATGGAGATTGAAGACTGCGCATTCCCGCTGGTGCAGGACATCGTCCAGACCTCCGACATCAACGTCGGCTTCAAGGATGTAAACTGGGCACTGTTGATCGGTTCGGTGCCGCGCAAGGCGGGAATGGAGCGGAGCGATCTGCTCAACATCAACGGCGGCATCTTCACGCTTCAGGGTCGCGCCATCAACGACAACGCCGCGAGCGATGTCCGCGTGCTGGTGGTTGGCAACCCGTGCAATACGAATGCCATGATCGCCATGAGCAGCGCGCCGGACGTTCCGCGCGACCGCTTCTTCGCCATGACACGCCTGGATCAGAACCGCGCCATGTCGCAGCTCGCGCACAAGGCCGGCCGGCCGGTTGCCGAGGTGACGAACGTCGGCATCTGGGGGAATCACTCCTCCACGCAGTATCCGGACTTCTACAACGCGAAGATCGGCGGGCAGCCGGCGACCAGCCTGATCCACGACGAGGAGTGGCTGAAGGGAGCGTTCATCAGCACGGTGCAGAAGCGCGGCGCAGCCATCATCGAGGCGCGCGGGCTCAGCTCCGCTGCCTCCGCGGCAAATGCGGCGCTCGACACCGTTGTCTCGCTCCTCAATCCCACTCCGGAAGGCGACTGGCATTCGGTGGCGGTCTGCTCTACCGGCGAGTACGGAACTCCGGAGGGCCTGATGATCGGCTTCCCGGTCCGCACCAAGGCCGACGGAACCCGGGAGGTCGTGCAGGGCATAACGCTCAACGAATTCAGCCAGGAGAAGTTCATGGCCTCCGTGAAGGAGTTGGAGGAGGAGCGCGAGGCGGTGAGCGGGCTTCTCACGACGGCTTGACGGTTCCCGGCAACACTGGATTGCATCCGTTTGCCTGCAGGTCTTGCGGTGTCAAATGCCGGGAACTCCAAGGCGCACAGTCCGGAGGCTCTCGTTCGAATTACAGCGGGGCGTTGGTTGTCATGACCAGCGCCCCGTTTCGTTCTGTGGGGAGATGCGGAACGGATCGGGCACCGGCCCGGCCTCCCGGCAACTCCTCCGATAGCGCATCGATGAATGCACGTGCCGATATGGCGCGGATGCCGCATTCGATTCGATGCAACCGGATCGAGCCGGCATGCACCGCATGCCGCAACTGCGGTGCATGCCGTCCGCCGCACGATAGCGTTTGCGGCAGGCTACTCGATCAACCTCAGGATCTCGCGTTCCGACCTCTCCACCAACGGCACGAACTTCGCATAGCCCTCCCTCCACTCCGGCATGGCCATCGTCGTGGCAAGGCGCTCCTCGTACTCCGCCAATGTCCCGAACGTGGATTCCAGGATCAGCCGGTAGGAGTGGCCGGTGAAGTCGTTCAAGGCCCGCGTGTTGCCGTACCCAAGCTGATCGTTCAAGGCACGCAGGCCCTGGAGCGCCGCCCGGGCATCGCGCGCCGCACCGAACTTGAGATAGAAGATGTCGCGTACTACAAACATCACGAACTCCATGTACGAGTTGAATGAAGACTCCGAAGTGCCGCACAGGGCACTCACGGCCGGGTTATCCGTGCGAACGCTGCCGGGCCGGCCCATCCGGCTCCCTCACGAATCCCACGCCTGAACCACCGTCTGGCTCACGATCACACCATCCTCGAGATCGGCGATGTTCGCCGCCAGCACACAGGTGCCGTCGGCATAACGGCACGACTGCGTGAACGCAATGCGGCTGCCGGAAGCGATCACGTTCTCGATGCTGTGGCTCATATCGCGTGCGTAGACATCGCGCAGATAGTCCGCGATTGCATTGATCCCCCGCAGCACCCGCGGCCGGCTGGGCGGGTTGCTCTCGTCCACGATCAGCAACTCCGCGTCAATGCCGTACAGCCGCGCCAGGAGTTCCGCATCGCGGCTCTCCACACCCCGGCGAAGCATGCTCATGGTTTCGTTTGCATCCGGTAGACGGCCGTCGCTCATCGTCGATCTCCTGTTTGGTGCGCGATCCTGCATCGCCGGCACGATCGCGCGGCGGTCGCGATCACTTCTTCAGCGTCCCCTTCATCTCGTAGGCGATCGGCTCCTGCCCCTGCTTCGTCCAGACAAACGTTCCCGAGAGTGTCTCCCCCACAACGGTTCCGCTCCACGCAATGGATCCCTCCTTCGGGCTCGTGGTGGTGGCGGTGAAGTGAACGGAGTCGCCGGAAACGGTGGCCGTGTACGGAGCGTCGCCGAAGCCGTACTGATCGCATCCCTTGGAATGCATCCGCCCGTTGGCGAACGCAAGCTCGTCCTTCTCGGCCGCTGTCTTGCCGTGCTCCACGGACTCACCGGCAAATGTTCTGCCGTCGAGCGTGGGGGTAGTGGCCGGTTGCTGCGGAGCCTGAGCGGCCGCGCTCGGGGCCGACGCGCTGTCCGGTTTGGGCCTGCTCTCGGCGCCGTTGCGCCTGCATGCGACAACGATAACGAGACCGATGGCGAGCAAGGGCATCAGGAAGTATCGGCGTGTGCTCATGGCTGCTCCTTCGGAGTCGGATGAATGATACGGGCTCGTGATCGCCCCACTCACGCCTCGCGTGCAGCGCCGAGCCGGGGGATCGCGTTCGATGGTTGTGCGGTAAGAGTTTCCAACATTCGGCGCTGCAAGGCCTGCAGGCTCTGAAGCGCATCCCGGTTTTGATAGAAACGGTAAGTTCTCGTCGCAACGCGACGGGAGATACACTCGATGCCAATCTAGCCGAGGATGGTTGCAAAGAACCTCCGGCGCGGTTGCATCAGGGGCTTCGTTCACATTCAACGCCTGACCGATATGCGGAACGCGCGCGTGGACTTCCTGAACAACGGCACACTGCCGTTCGTGGAGCGCCGGGAGGAGATCGGCCGGATCGTCCGCTTCTGGGAAGGGACGCCGGACTCCAGCGGGCTGCGCGCCATGCTGGTGACAGGAGAGGCGGGTATCGGCAAGAGCCGTCTTCTGGAGGAGTCACTTGCCCGGATCGGCTCGCGCGGGGGCGCGGTGATACACGTCCGGCTGTATCCGGATTCCGCCACATCGCTCGCTCCGTTGATCGCGCGCAGCATCTGGGACTCCGCAGCGGGACGGCATCTGCTGAAGTGCGAGCCCGAGGGGAGGATCGTTCCGGTTCTGGCCGCGCTGCGGCGGCTGGGCCGCCTGCGGCCCACGATGCTCGTGATCGAGGATCTGCATCTGATAGCCGGCGATGCGCTCGGGGAGCTTGCGGCGCTGCTGGAATCGCTGGCGGATGAATCGATCGCCCTTCTCTGCGCCGCCCGCCCGGTGGACGATCGCGCCCGCGGACTCCTGGAGCGATTTCTCGTGGACGAACTCCGGCTTCACGGAATCGCAGTGGAAGGAATCGCGGAGCTCTGGAGTTCGCTGTTCAACGTCGCGCTGGATGACGAGTACGCACGGCTGCTGCACGGCGCGACGCTTGGCAATGCGCTGGCACTGCGTTCGGCCATTCGCGGCGCGATCAACGCCGGCGCCGTGGCCGCGGGCGATGGCGAAGCGGGGCTCGTGCGGCTTCCCGCTGCCGGATTCGGCGCGGTTATCGAACGCCACGTACGCTTCCTCGCCGACGGCCTTGCAGCACATCTCACGCAGGAGGAGTTGAGTGCCGCCGAACGGCTGGCCGTACTGGGAGAGATCTTCGCACGCGCCGCCGCCGCCGCCGTGCTCGGGAATGACGCGGCCATGCTGAGCGCGCTCTCGTTCAAGGGAATCATCGCGGGCTCGCCAACCGCACGGCGTCCGCTTTCAGGAGGGGAGGAGGCTGCCTCGCTCCTCGCCTTCTCTCACACGCTGCTGCACCGCCAGCTCGCGGAGCGCCGCTCTCTGGACGCGGAGGCGATAGCGCAATTGATCGCGGTACGTCTGCCGCTTCACTCCACTCTCCCCGTGCAGATTCTCGCCGAGTGCGGTGCGGCAGCCCTTCCCCCGGAGTTGGCGGCCCGGGTGGTGAGCGAGCTTGTCCGTGGGGCGGAAGGCCTGCAGAGAACGGCGGACTGGGAACTGGGCCTTCGGCTGCTGGATGCGGCCGCAGCGCTCTTCAACGGAATGAAGGAAGGACTCAGTCCGGACTCCGCCCGGGCTCTCGAGGCAGCGCTTGCGGCATGCCGGCTGGAGTTTCTCGCGCGGGACGTTGCAGGCCCGGAGCATGCTTCGCTGAGAGAACGGCTGATGGAACTCACGGCGAACCTCGAGAGCCGGGAGTTCGCAATTCATCGCCTGCGAGCGCTCCAGCATCGACTCTGGGAAAGCATTCGCAGGCACGGCGCCTATCCGAAGCAGGAGCTGGCGCAGTTCGACGAGGTGATGATGCGATACCCGGAGCTTATGGGATCGCCGGTTGCAATCGACTTCCTCGCCATTGTGGCACGGCTCTCTCCCACAGGACCGCACGAGGATCTGGGACGGGAGATGGAGGCACGGATGGATGCGATCATTGCCGCGGGCGATGCGGCCGTCGGCGCACGTGCATATCGAAAGATCGGCGCCAACCTGCTCTGGCTGTTCGATACCGAGGAGGAACTTGGCAGGCGTCTGGAATTTCTCCGGCAGTTCGATCCGGCACAGAACGCGGACGATCTCGATGTGCTCACCTGGGGAACGCTGCTCTACGACAAGATCGGCGAGCTGGATATCGCATGCCTGTGGGCGGAGCGCGTGGTGGATCGCGCACGCATCCGCGGGCAGGCTCACATCCAGCGCACGTTCCGGATGATCCCGCTCTGGGCCGCCGCCGCTCGCGGCGCGGAGCTTGCATCGATCGAAGAACGGGCGCGGGCGATTATCGCGGAGGCACCGGAGCATGCGGCGGAACGGCTGCTGCGCAACGCCGGTGCGCGTCTGGTGGAGATCGCCATCCTCCGGGGTGAGGCCGATGCCGCCCGGCGCATTGCAACAACGATGCTCGGCGGCCGGGGAGCATGGTATGCGCAGCAGGCAATGCTTCTGATCATGCAGGGCGATCGCGAAGGGGCCCTGCAGGGCATCGCTGCCAACGACGCCGCGCCGAACGAGCTGCGTGCGATGGCGACGGCGCTCGCCGCCGGAACACCCGATACCGCAACCGTGGAAGGCGTCTGGGACATGATGCACGAGCCGATCCTGCAACTGCCTGCGGTGATGGCGCATACGATCGGCATCGAACTGCTTCGCATGGCTGCCGAACGTCCGGGACTGGCGCATCAGGCGGCCGCCCGCTGCGGGCAACTGCATCAGCCGATCGAACTGATGCTGGACTGGCTTGCGAAGCGATCGCTTGTTGCGTATATGACGCCGCTCCTGAACCGCTGCGCCGATCTGATCCCGCAGGAAGCCCGCCGCAGATGGCAGGCTCTGTACGCATCGCTTCAACGCGCTCACGAACCGGAGGAGAGCAACGGCGCCGACGAGAGCGATGCTCCGTTGCGGATATCGATGCTCGGCGTCATCGGCGTATCACGTCCGGGGGAGGGCCCGCTGCCGCTTCGGGGCGAACGCCTTCGCACATTCCTCGGCCTGCTGGTTGCCGACAGCATCGCCGCACGGCCGCTTTCCTACAGGGAGTTCTGCCACGTTGCATCGGGCGGCGAACCGGATCAGGAGCGCGCGCGCAAGGCGATGAACCTGGCCGTTCACAGGCTGCGCGATGCGATCGGTCGCGATGCGATACGCACCGATCAACCGGTACCCGCGTTGAACCTTGCGCGTGTGCAGGTTGATCTTCTGGATGCATACCGGGCACTGGCGGAGGCGCGCGCGGCAACGAACGACCGGCAGTTGATCCGCGCCCGCAATGCGCTGATGCTGGCCATGGAGATATCGCGCGGAGAGGTTCCCTTCCCGGGACTGTACGATCGATTCTTCGAGGCGGCGCGCGAGGACTTCGAACACACGTTGCGCGGCGTGCTGGTTGATATCGCCGGGCGGCTGCTGCGCGAGGAGGATGCGGAGGACGCCGCCGAGCTCCTGCGTTCGGGCCTTCGGGCGCTCCCCGGCGACGGCGAGATCGGCGAGCTTCTGCACGACGCGCTGCTCGCCTCCGGCGAGCACCTCGAGGCAGCGCGCGTGCGCATCAATAACGAAGCGTGACAACGTTCGCGCTCCCATCCAGGCCGGTGTATCTTGCCGTTGATGACTATGCATGCGATATCGTCCGGCCGCTCCGTGAAGTGGCTGCTGCCGCTCCTGTTTCTGATGGCAGGCCCGATCGGCGTTTCGGCACAACTGGAGATATACTTCAACAGAAGCGTGGACACCTCGCTCGCGTGGCCCGCGGGCAACGTTGCCAGGGGCGGGCGCGACTTCTCGATCATCACGCTCGAGGAGCTGAACACCGCGAAGAGCTCCATCGACATGGCGATGTACAGCCTGAACACGCCGCGTGTGGTGAACGCGTTGATAGCTGCCCGCGCGCGCGGAGTGAAGGTGCGCGTGATTGCCCACGTGGAGAATCTGAGCGACTCCAGCAACCGGTTCGGCGATCTTGCGCAGGCAGGCATCCCCATCATTACGAACCCGAAGGCTGCCCAGGGTGAGATCCAGCCGCTGATGCACGACAAGTTCTTCGTGATCGATGCACGCAGCACGGCCCCGCCCGACGCACATCCGGTGGTGATCACCGGAAGCTGGAATGCAACACAGCAGCAGACGTATCTGGATGCGAACAACCTGGTGATCGTTCGCGATTCCGCCGTTGCGCATGCCTACCTGGTGGAGTTCGAGGAGATGTGGGGCTCCGGCGCCGACATCCCGGATACGGCTGCAGCCAGATTCGGCCGTGCCAAGCAGAGCACCACACGGCACTTCTTCACACTTGCGAACGGCAGCCGGCTTGAACTTCGCTTCTCGCCGACGGACTCCACCTCGCGCGCAATCAACAACCATCTGGCCGCATGCGGCAGCTCCATCCTCACTGCGAACCTGACATTCACGTATGCGTTGTTCGCGCGCACGCTCCGCGATCGAGCGGCCGGCGGCGCGAACGTACGCTCGATCATCGACAACATTGACGATGCCGGCAGCCAGTACGGATTCATCGGGACGTTCGCGGAGGCGTACGACTGGCAGCTGGACGGCCTGCTGCATCACAAGTACGCCGTACTGGATGCGCTCCCGTTCGGGCATGGCAGCGCCGCCGCCGTGATCACCGGCTCGCACAACTGGACATCCTCCGCCGAGACCAGAAACGATGAGAACATGATTGCCATCGTGGACTCGCTGGCGGCGAATCAGTATCTCCAGGAGTTCGCGGCGCGATATCGCGATGTTGGCGGGACCACTCCATTTGTGGGCATATCCGGTGTGAGCGACGGCGATCGCCGCAATGCGTCCGGCGCGGCGGCCGGGCTTCGAGCATACCCGAACCCGTTCACGAGCACGGTAACCCTTGTTCCGGGAACGCCCGGCACGGGCGAGCTTGTGATCGCCGACAACCTGGGGCAGGTAGTGCTGGTAACGAATGTGGCCGATGGCGCACATACCGTGGAGTGGAACGCGGCGGCATACCCCGCAGGCATCTATCATGTCGTATTGCGACACGACGGCCGCACCGAGCATCTGAAATTGACGATTGTGCGGTAACGGAACGCTTTTCACGCATATACATCGTGAGAAGAGTTCTTCTCCACGGCTTCATGCCGGCAGGGGGCTAACCCTGCACACCGGAGTTTCGTTTACCAACGAGCATCTCTACTCTCAATCAGGAGGACCTCTATATGTATCAACGCCCGATCGCTCGCGCGATTCGTATCAGCGCAACGCTTGCGTTGCAGCTCGTCGCGCTCCTCGCGCTCTCGGACGCATTGTTCGCACAGGAGACCGGCGAACGCTGGCCCAAGTGGTGGTACGGTGTTTACGGCGGCGCGAACATCAATCTCTTCAGCGGAGCCGTGCACGACCTCGGCACCAACTCTCCGCTCACGAACGTTGCGGACAGCACCGGCTTCGACAAGGCATCCGGACTGGGTCTGGCGCTTGGCGGCATCCTGGAGTACAACTCCGGCAAACTCCTCGGCGGCAACCTCATGGTTGGCTACGACAACCGCAGCGTCGGGTTCGACACACGCACGTCGGTGGTGGACGGCGCCACAACCAGAACGGACGAGACACTGGCAGCGCACCTTGCATACGTGACCATCGAGCCGAATGTGCGGGTCAATCTCGGCAGCCGCCTGTTCCATTTGATGATCGGCCCCAGCTTCCGAATCCTCGTGGCGAAGAGCTTCGACTACGGCTTCACCGACGTGGCGAACAACAATCAGGCATCCACACAGAACGGCAACTTTCCGAACATCCGCAGCTTCGTTGTCGGCGCGCAGGCCGGACTCGGCTACGATATCCCGCTCAGCGATCCGGCAGCAACCACACAGATGGTGCTGACACCGTTTGCACAGTTCCACATCACGCAGGATCTGCTGGACGATCCTTCAACCCTCAACACGATGAAGGTGAGCACGATTCGCGCCGGCGTGGAGTTGAAGTTCGGCAGTGTGACGCCGGAAGCGCTGCCGCCCGATGCGGCGCCATCGGCCGAGTTCGTAGTGCGCGCACCGAACGTGGTGACGGAGAGCCGCAGGCTGAACGAGACCTTCCCGATGCGGAACTATGTCTTCTTCGACCAGGGCTCCACGGAACTGCCGGCACGCTACAAGCGCGTTGCATCGGCCAACGACTTCCGTGAAGATCAGCTTGTGAAGCCGAGCGCCGAGACGGGCCACGCCGGCGATCCGCTGCAGATGCGCTCGCAGCGCCAGATGGATGTGTACTACAACGTGATCAACGTCTTCGGCGATCGCCTGCGGCGCAATCCCGCTGCAACTGTGAAACTGATCGGCTCTGCCAACGGCGACGCAGCCGCCGGCAAGCAGATGGCGGAGAACGTGAAGAGCTACCTGGTCTCCACCTTCGGAATCGATCCCAAGCGCATCACCACCGCAGGAACCGCCCAGCCAGCACACCGCTCGGGCTCCGGCGCAACGCAGGGTGAAGACCGGAAGCTGGTGGACGCGGAGAATTATCGTGTCGAGATCGAGGCAACGCCTGACGATCTGCTGCAGCCGGTGACGATCAACTCCGTACAGGAGGAGCCGATCGACAACGACATCCTCGTCTCCATCCCGGAACGAAACGACGTCGCCTTCTGGAACGTCACCGTCACCGATCGCGACGGAAACACGAAGACCTACGGGCCATTCCACGACGTGTCATCCACACGCATCGACTCCAAGGAGTTGCTCGGCTCCAAGCGCGACGGACGCTACAAGAGCAAGATCAGCCTGACGACGAAGGACGGCAAGACGGTGGAGTCGCCGGAGCAGGAGTTCCGTCTTGTTCGCGCCGATGCCGATGACGAACAGACCGGCGTGCGCTATTCGATTCTCTTCGAGTTCGACGAGTCCAAGACGGTGCAGACGTACGAGCACTTCCTCGTGAATACGGTTGCGCCTGCGATTCCGAACGGTGCGTCCGTGATCATCCACGGACACACGGACGTGACGGGCGATCCGGACTACAACACCAAGCTCTCGCAGCGCCGCTCCGACGAGGTTCAGAAGATCCTCACACGGGAGCTGACGAAGGCGGGGAAGACGGTGACGTTCGACACGTACGGCTTCGGAGAGGATGAACGGCGCTCGCCGTTCAACAACACGCTGCCGGAGCAGCGCTACTACAACCGCACGGTGGTGATCGAAATCGTGCCGGGGAAGTAGACGGGTTCCTGCCGGACGGTCGATCACGTGATGGGCGACCTTTGATAACAACGGGCCTGGTTCTTTGTACGCTCGCCTGCGGCTCGCCGGGAGCTCCCGGTCAGTTGCAGGAACAAACCGAACGGAGAAGAACAACGTCCTGTTTTGATAGGAACCGGGTTTCCCTCCGGGAATGCTCAACGGGCCGCGCCGAACACTCAGTTCGGCGCGGCCCGCTTGTTATCTGCCTCACCGCAGGCGCCAGGGCCCGGATCCCGTTCCATTTCCTCCCGGTGTCTCCGCATGCTCCACCGTCGGGCGTGACACGCAGCCCGGTGTTGCCGGCGCGGTGCGGGAGTCATCGGCATGCCGCCGCGGCGAACCGCCATGCCGGCGCGCGTTTCACAACAGCGCCGCTGCGCCGCTCAACCTCCGTAGATGAACGGCGGCTCCAGACCGAGCGCGCGGAGATATACCGTCAGCTGCCCGCGATGATGCCAGTGCTCGTCGTAAACAAAGCCGATCACCTGAGCGGCCGTGAACTCACCGTAGAAGAGTTTGATCGGCGTATCCAACCCGTCATCGGTCAACGACTCCAGCACCCGTGCGCGCACCTGGTGTGCGCTCTCCATGAGCTTGCGAACGTCTGCACGCGCAGCGATCGCAGGCCCCTGATCGCGATTGTATTCCTCCTGCGTCATGGAGCCACGTTCCAGGCCCAGCAGTGTGGCGCGCTCCGCGCCGTAGAGATGCGCCGCAAGCTCGCCAACGGTGCGGCATCCCTCCGCCGGACGAACGTCCCATGCATCGTCCGGAATCATCTCCATCATCTTCGTTGTGGCACGCTCGGTATACTCGAGCCACGTGAACCGTCCGCGAACGTCGTCTGCTGTCATACGGGCTGTGTAACTGTTCAATGTGGATGCCGGCCACGGCCGCCGTTCGGTATGCGGCTACTCGGCGTTGTTCTTACGTCCGATGATCGCGTTGATCGAATCGAGCGGGATGTTGAACTGCTTCGAGATGCTGATCCTCGCAATCGAGTCCTGATGCTTCAGATACCTGCTCAGTTCGGTCTGCACACCGGAAATGTTCCTTCCCTGCGCCTTGATGATGCTGTCGGTAATGCGCTTCGGTATCGCCACGGCGCGGCGCGCATACTCGCGCAACACCGTCTCCTCGAAGCTCGGCACCATCTCCGGCGATCGCGCCTCACGCGATTCGGCCGGCGCCGGTGTCTGCGCCGGTGGCGGGGCCTGTGCAGGTTGTTTCGCATCGGGCGCCTTCGTGTCGCCGCACGAGGCAAGCGGTGCCGAGATCGCGAGAAGAACGGAGGCGAGGATGAACGGGAAGTGCGTTATGCGCATGGCCATGGGAATGTACATGTAGGGACAACCAACCGGAGCGCGCCCAATATAGCCCGCCCGCAGCGTTGCATTCAATGCGGCATGGTTGACATCCACCGTAATCCCTGCTACTTTTGCACTCCTCTCATTCTCCCACAACGCCTGCAGCCCCCTGCATGCGAAGCCGCCAACCGCCTGTTGTTGGCGGCGCATCATGCCAAGCCGTAAGGAGCTGGAGTTGAGTGGTATACCATTGGAACCATCCCCTCTCGATCAATCGAATCGCCTGCGTGTTGCCGTAATCGGAGTCCTTTGTGACGCGACCGCGGAGCGTGCGCATCTCTCGATGCATCTCTTCGATCAACTGCGGGATATCTGCCGGGCACGGGGGGGTGACTTCGCCGAGATGCAATTCGCCTCCGATGCCGCAGCGGGGACGGATGCGCCGCAATCGAAGGCATTGCTGCAGCGCCAGCTCGACGAGGTGGCGGCAAGACATGCATACGTGATTGCAATCGTTGGAACGGACGGCGCCGCATTGCAAACCGGTGCGAACGGCGAGACGGGCCGGCGCTTCCCGTGGCAGCGGACATCCGGAGGCGGGGCCGGCGTTGTGCCTGCGTCGCTGCTGCCACACGTGCTCTCCAACACCGCAACGGTCGGCAGGCTGTTCTTCTACATGCCGGCACGGAATGGCCACATCGAGCCGGAGGCGCGAGCTGCAGAGCATGCTCTGCGTGCCGCCGAAGAGGCGGCCATGCTGATCCGTTCCAGCCGGCATCCGCTGCGCGACGGGATAGAGAGCCGCGACGAGCTGGTTGCCTGCGTCCGCAGCGATCTCGAGGCCGTCATCGACAGGCTGCTCCCCGCCGGCAGAACGCTTACCCCACTTGCACTCGAGCGACGGGCGCACGAAGCGTTCGCCCTCTCGCGCACGCGAGCATACGTGGAGATTCCGGAGTACCTGCAGCGGCTGGACCGATTCGCGTTCGGTATCTCCACGAACAACGGGCGTTCGGCGGAACATCGTTCCGGAGGAAGGGGGCTGGTTGTTGCGGGGCCCTCAGGCTGCGGCAAGAGCGCCCTCCTCGCATACTGGACCAGCAGGCTGCGGTACGACCGGCGCGAGACATTCATCATTCTCCACCACGTTGCCATCACATCGTCCGGAAGCGACCACGTACCTCTGCTGCGCCATGTGATGATGGAGTTGCGCGAACGCTACGCGCTTGCCGATGCCGTGCCTGCAAGCGGCACGGAAATCGAGCGGGCGCTGCCGCTCTGGCTTGGACACGTGCAGAACGAAAATCTGGTGCTGATCATCGACGGTCTGGACCAGCTTCAGCCGGCATCACAGGATCTCGCATGGCTGCCGCGATACATACCGCCCCGTGTGACGTTGATCCTCTCCGCCACGGACTCGCACGCGCTCGAGACATTGCGCGAACGCGAATGGGAGGAGCTGCACGTTCAGCCGCTCACACTGGCACAGCGCCGGGATCTGGCTCACCGGTACGCAGCGGAGTTCGGCAGGCGCCATAACCTTGCGCAACTGGACCGCATCAGCCTGCCGAGCACGGGCGGGAACCCGCTGCACCTGCGAACGCAGTTGGAGGAGAGCGGCCATGGCGAATCGGCGGGGGAACTGAACCAGCACATCGACTATTATCTCACGGCACGCGATCTCCCCGAATTGTTCGAACGCGTGCTCGCTCGCCTGGAGGAACGATTTGGCCGGGACCGTCTCCGCACGGCGCTGACACTGATTCTTGCTTCGCGGCGCGGGCTTTCGGAGGCGGAGCTGGCCGGGGCAGGCGGTATCGACGGCGCGGAGCTTGCGGGGATCGTGCACGCGCTGAACGTTCATCTCATGGAGCGGGATGGGCTGCTGACCTACTATCACGATCACATGCGCCGGGCTGTAGAGCGCCGATATCTGCACGGACGCGGCGAGGAGTTGCGGCAGGTGCGCTGGCGCATTGCCTCCTACTTCGCCTCCGCACAGGACACGCCCCGCCGCGCCGAAGAGTTGCCATGGCAGCTCTCCACCCTTGGAGCCGTGGAGGAGCTGCGCGCAGCAATCGCGAACATCCCTCTGGCACTGGAGTTGCTGAAGAACAACGATCCCTACCAACTCCTTCATTACTGGCTGCTTGCCGGCAATCGCGGCGAGATGGCACGGGCATACGTCGATGCCATGGAGCAGTACAGACTCTCCGGCGCCGCACCACGCACGCTGGTTGCTGCGCTTCGTACGTTGGCGGAGTTCTTCGTGCAGGCCGGGGAATATGATGCCGCCGAAGAGTTTTGCCGAAGCGCGCTCTCCGTACAGGACACGGCCGGCAAACCCGACTGGCGCGACTCACTCGGCACGCTGGACTCGCTCGCGGCACTGCTGTATCACACCGGACGTTACACCGAGGCGATCGAGATATCGCGCTGCGCACTGGCCATGCGCGAAACCGGCAACGCCGCCACTGCCCGGGAGATCGCCAGGAACCTGGCCGATCTTGGAGCGGTATACCACGCCATGCAGGCATACGACGAAGCCGAATGCTGCCTGATGCGCGCCCTCACCATCGCCAACGATACGGACGATACGATTCTGGCTCTCGCTGCAAACAACCTTGGTGCGCTGCGCGCAACGCTTGGCCACTTCGAGGAGGCGGCCCGGTTCTTCGAGCATGCATTGCAGTTGAACCGGCGGCTGCTCGGCACCGAGCATCTGGAGGTGGCATCGAATCTGGTGAACCTTGGCTTCGCATTGCAGCGAACCGGCAATACTGCCACTGCCACGATGCAGTACCGCGAGGCACTCGCCATCGCCGAGCGCGTGCTTGGCTCGCGGCACCCGCACGTCGCTCTCTTCCTTACCAACCTCGGCCTGCTGTTGCGGGAAACCGGACTGCTGGATGAGGCGACGGATCTGCTGATGCGGGCCACGGAGATTCGCCGCGAGACGTTCGGCCCCGATGCCGTGGAGACGGCCGCCAGCATGACCCGGCTGGCCGGCGCACTCTGCCGGCAGGAACGGTACGGCGAGGCGCTGGCGCTCTACAGGCAGGCGATCCTCGTGCAGGAGCCGATGCTCGGGGGCGACCATCCGGAGATAATCCAGATATTCAAAATCATGGATGAAATTGAAGAGCGTGCCGAGCAGCAATAAAGGTGCGTTACGTAAGTGCTTGCCGGATATCGAGCATGCCGCCCGCGACATCCGCCGTCGTACGTCGATCGGCATCGTAGGCGGCATGACCCGGTGCGTACCGAGGTTGATGCATCACAAAGCGGTTCGCGGTGCTTCACCGGTTTCGCCGGATAATCCCGGCAGTTGAAGAATAGTGACGAGCACGAACTCGTGCGGGCTCTCCGCCAGGAGATACTGGCATGTGTACGCAGAGGCAACACCGTTGCCGGTCATTTTCTTCTGACCGAGGAACGTCCACTCCGGCATCGAGTCCATTCCGGATATCGCAATGCGACTGATGCCGTCCTGATGATGGTATACATGATTCCAGAAACCGGTCCCCGGCAATTCCGCCACAAGCCACGGCATTGTTTCCCCCGGGCGTGTGAACGTCACCCTCTTCAGCCCGGATCCGTTGAACGCGACGTGAATAACAACGTAGAGTCCGACGCCGGGATCGATTACGGGAAATACCGGTACACGAATGGGCCCTTCATGAGGAGCACGCCAGTGTTCCGCCATTGATTTCTATGGTTGAATGGTTGGGCGCACATGCGGCATGAACCCGCAACCGCAGCCCGAATGGAACTCCAGGGAGCCTGCTATGGCTCCGTGAGAATGTCCGCGGGCTGAAGGATGATCGTGATGTTGATCTGCCCGTCGACAGTAGTCTCCGAGGGAAGCGGCGCCATCTGGCAGAGGTCGACCTCGTAATTCATCGGGTCGCCGGGAAGTTGGTAGTAGCCGGTCTTGCACACGTGAATCATGGCGCTCTGCGTCAGGACGTTCAGCGTGTAGGGCTGGGTAAAGGAGCTTTTGCCGGAGATCTTGGAATAGAAGGTCTCCCCGGTAGCAAGCTTGTCGTCATCCACTGCCGTGCCGTTGGCATCCACGACCGAGACCACGATGGTTTCGTTCACCACGGACTCGACCTCGATCCGGCATTGGCTGTCCGGGGGGAATTTGGGGATCGGAATGGACGTGATTGCTTCAGGTTCCACGACGGTTGTGGTAGATGCATCGATCATGACGAAATCCTCCTGGTTGCGGCAAACATGCCGGCTATAGTTTGGGGCCGTTTCGTTGAGCGGCCCGGTGTTGTTCGTGCAATGGTATCGTGATGAGCGGGTTTCCGTACTACTGAGGAATTACCGAGTCGACGGCCGGCGCCGGTGAGTTCCGTCGCACCGCGCACTCGTGCCGGATGTAATCTTTCATCGTTATGGCAACGAATCATGGGGACAGCAGACCAGGAACGAATTATCGAGGCAGTCGAACGCCGGTTATTGATGGCACAGGATCGAAGCCGGAAGCTCGATCTGATCCTTGAATTCCTGGACGATGCCCCTCCCGGCACCGCATCATATTGCATCGGGCTGGCGAGCGAAGGGTATCGCATCGCCGCCTCATCCCGCAACATGGGAGCGGCCGCACGTATTCTACGCCGCCGCGGCGAAGCGTACGTCCTTCTCGGCCATCCGGACGCGGGCGCCGCCGATCTCGTGGAGGCATACTGCATCAATGTGGACCTTGGCCGCGATTCGGAGGCCGCCGTCTGCGCAATGCAGACCGGCCGCGCGCACCTTGCCGCCGGCATGGCCGCGCACGCCATCGACTGGCTTCAGACGGCGCTTGAGCGGGCAACGCATGCCGGTGCAACGGACCTCCAGGCCGCGGCGGCACTTGCCATCGGCGACCTGAGAATGAGCATCGGCGATTACCCGAAGGCGCTCGGCTGCTACCTGAACGCGCTCGGGTTGTACGAGTCGGGCGATGCGCTCGACGGTGTCGGGAATGCGCTGGCTGCCGTCGGCATCCTGTATGGACGCACCAGCGACCACACAACCGCCCGCGACTATCTGCGACGGAGCGCGGAGGTGTTCCGCGAGTCCGGAAATCGACTGCGCGAAGTGGATGTGCTGCGGCATCTCGCCGAGATCGATCTCGCCACCGGCAACAGCGAGAGCGCTGCCGAGCATGGACTTCGTGCACTCACCATCTATGAAACGCTTGGCGATCTGCAGAATGTTGGAACCGTTCTGGCGATGCTGGGACGCGTGCATGCGGCACGAGGCGAGTACGATGCCGCCCTGGGCCTCACGATGCGTGCCTATTCCCTGCTGGACCAGTCACCGGACGACACGCAGCGTGTGCAGATTCTGCTGGACATGGGGCGCCTTCACACGGCGCTGGGCGCGCTGGACGACGCCGTCTTCGTGCTGGACCAGGCGCTGGCGCTGGCACGCGCAATAGACGACCGCCACCTTCAGTACGAGGTTCACGGCGCCATCTCCGGGACCTATCACCAACTGGGGCAGATCGAGTGGGCGTTCGAGCACTACCGGCGTTTCGCCGAACTCCGCAACGAGCTGGCCGGGCGCGAGAAGCAGCATGCAATCGCCGAGCTGCAGGTTCGGTTCGATCTGGAGAAGGCCGAGCGCGAGCGCGAGATGTATCGCCTGCAGGCCGAAGGGCTCCGCGCCGAGATGCGGTTGAAGCAGAACGAGCTCACGGCAATGGCCGTCAACCTGCTGCAGAAGAAGGAACTGCTTGCCGACATGCAGCACCAGCTCGAGAATCTGCAGAACGAGAGCCGCCAATCGGGCACCGACGCCGTTGAGCGGATGATCAGCGAGATCACGAGCACGAAGCATGCCGATGCGGATTGGAAGATATTCGAGCAGCAGCTCGATCATCTGCACCAGGACTTCATCCGCCTCCTCTCGGAACGCTGCCCGCTGCTGACGCCGACGGAACTGAAGATCTGTTCGCTTGCACGCATCAATCTTTCCACCAAGGATGTCGCGGCAATTCTCTGCACCTCTGTTCGCACCGTGGACTCGCACAAGTATAACATTCGCCGCAAACTTCGCCTCGACTCCAGGATAAGCCTCACCACATTTCTCGCATCGCTCTAGGATGTGGGCGCCGCCTGGTCCAGCACGTCCGGACGAATCAAAAAGAGAGGAGCAGCGATACATCGTTCCGGCACACTCCCCCGCAGAACCCACCTTTCCCGAAACACCCTTCCTGTTCGGTGCCGCAGGATTATCCATCGCAGATCACATCCACAACGCACGGCCACATCCATTCCTTCCGTGTACCGGGTATATCAATCCCCAAGCAGTACGCCGCCCGGCCACGCCATTCGCGTGCGCTGTTCGCGCGTGAACGGTCCCCGCCTCGGTAGAAGATCAGTATCGAGGATGCGCCGGCCGGATGTCGGCGCCGGCTTCAAACCACGCCCCGGAGCGGGCTGTGAGCCCGCAACCCCTTGAACTTCCTGCACGCTGGGTCCGATTGCACGCATTCGCCCGGCAGCGCCGGTGGAACAACGGCCCGGCGTGAGGCGAAAATTCTCGGTAATACCTCAGTAGACCTGCCGCCGCGTCCTGAGGCGACCTTTGCATGAACGTCATGACGGACAACACAACCGCAAGGCCGATCGTGACAACAGGCAGCCGCACCTCGACATCTCGTGCGGTCGCATACTCCGAGGCTCGATGCAGCCCTGTGCATGGGGATGCATGCAGGCACTCACGATCGGCCGGAGCAATCACTCTTCACGTATCAATCAACTCAGGAACAACGACATGGCTAACAACTATGAACTTTCACTGCAGATCGACCCGAGCGAACTGGCTGTTATCAGCGCGGCCGGCATGAACATCACACTCGCGAAGCCGGTTGGAGGCGCCGCACCCAACGTGATCTGGCAGAGCTTCGATCCGTTCGAGAACAATACGGTATCGTGGACCGAGCAGTACGGAATCTACGCGGCAACGAGCAGCGTGGAGCATGGTGCCACGATCTCGAAGCTCAGCACATTCTCGCCTGCCGAAGGCGGATCAACGTACACGTTCCTGCCCAACGCCGTCTTTTCTCCGGGCGTTGCCACATCGGACATCCCGCTCACCAGCTATCGCATCGACAACGCCATGCCTGCAAGCAAGTACCGGGCGCTCACGTTCGGCCTTACGCAGCCGGCCGTGATCAACGGCGTTCCGGGCGGATTCAATGCCCTGAACGCCGACATGGTTTTGAGCCAGGCCTACGACACCCTCACACCGTTCACGGTTGTCTATGTGTGGCTGCAGGCCAACTTCGCAAGCGAGACGATGATCTCCCAGATTAATACCAGTTATACAAAGGTGACGTTCGGCGGCACGGTCACAAACGTTTCTCTCAAGTTCAACAGCGCTTCCGGAACGTTCGTTCAATTGTAGCAGCAACGGCAGTTTCGCCACCACGGCGCAACAGTTCCTGCCAAAACCGGGTTGCACCTGTTGGCGCTGCAGACCTTGCAGCGCCAACGGTCAGGAACTCCAGGCCCACGCAATGGGAAATGTGCCGGCGTCAATGCCTTGAACAGGCACACCGCCGGCACACCCATTTATCTCTTCCCTGATAGCGAAGGGGAAGATGGACGCAACAATGAAGGTCACGTTCAACTATAGAGGATTTCATCCATGCCAAATCCAGAAGGGTATTACACCCAAGTCACCGTTACTCCCATACAGGGACAGGGCATGCTCAGTGACGGCACCGGTACATACAGTTCATTCGGAGTGTTCTCCGCCGGTACGTTCGACTCGCGCGATCTTCCCACCGTCGATCAGTACTACAACATCTCCGGTTGGCACGATGGCCAGAGATATTTGTTCCCAGGGGTGAGGTGCGTTCATTCGGGACCAACGAGCGATTTCAAGGACCCGGCTCGAGAGCGCTGAGGCGCAGGTGCAGGAACCTGAAGTGCTCCGGTATCATGTGGCCACACTGATAAGGAGCATCGGGCCGGGCAGTACGAAACGACGCTGCCCGGCTCTGTACATCAAGCACGGTGGGGCGCACGGGCTTCACCTTCCGCACATGGGAACTGCTACCTTCCCGCACTCTGCGCGAATTACAGAATCAACAAGTATATCGTACTGCGATATGATGCCACGGCATCTGCGTGACGTGCGTTCACTCCGAACCCACGAACGACTTCAAATAGATGCTTCAACATCACGGCGCGAGGCGTATGCCACAACGCAGGCCGGGCAATGCCATCGTGGGATTGCCCGGCCCTGCATACTCTTCGGCACAGCGATCGCGATCACGCCATGCAGCGCACGCTGCCGTCGTTGTTCCAGAGACTGGCCGCGATCGGTGAACGGACGGCGAGATACATGAGGTAGAGCGTATCCTCCGATTTCTCCAGGCGGAAGGGCGTGCCGAAGTAGTCCGTGTATCCAACGTCCATCAACGTCTTCATCGCCTCGGCAAGTATCTCCGCCGATTGCGGGAAGGTCCAGTCCGTATCGGGAGCGTGGCCGCACTTCTTCGCGGTGAAAAGCCAGTCGTGAACGATGAACGCCGGCGCATATCCCCACGACGAGAACTTCTGAAGTCCGCGAAGGATGCGGGGGATCGATCCGCCATCGGTCTCCATGATCCGCGGCCGCAGAACCCGGCCGGCCGATGTGGTGTAGGTAAGCGGATACTCGGGATCGGAGATGAAGATGAAACTGTCCATGCCGTTCCAGACCAGCGACAGATGGCCGGTGAAGTGTCCCATGCCGAGCTTCGCGTAGAATGCATCGGCCAAAAAGAACGATCGCGCGGAATGGGGCGCGGCAACGGCCGTTCCCTGAGCAGCCCCCTGGGCCGCTTCCAGTGCTACCGCCTGCATGGCCGCGGCCTGCACGGCCGCCTCGTGGCTCACCTGCTCCGCCACGTTCTGCGCAAGGCTTTCGGTGAACAGCTCCGCAGCCTTTCTGTTCAGGGTCTCTGGATCGCTCGGCATTGCATTCTCCCGGATAATCGTTCGCATCTCAACCGTATCCGACAACTGTTGCGGACGCGTCGTAGCGGAGCTCGAATGGATCGGCCAACGTCGCAACCATACGGTCCGCTGCGGCAGGGATCGTACAGCCACAGCCCGGCACACCGCATTCCGCCGGCAGCGCAGCCGCATCACCGGCACAGTTCGCCGAGGTTCAGCGCACTCGCCAGCCGCAGCTCGCGCAGCATGGAGCTCTTCTTGGCCTGATGCGACTCCATCCTGTGCAGGATGTCATCCAGAAGCCGCACCGCATCTGCGGCATGCGGCCCCTTGTTCAGCGTAACGCACTCGGCACGATGCCCCATTGCGGCATCGGTTATCTCGGCGCGCGACGGCATCCCCTCCTTGGCCAGATTCTCCAGCACCTGCGTTGCCCAGATCACGGGAACGTGCGCGGCCTCGCTGATCCAGAGGATCTCCTCCTGCACCTCGGCAAGGCGTTCGAAGCCGCATTCCACGGCCAGGTCACCGCGCGCTATCATCACGCCGCATGTCGGCATGCGCATCGCCGCAAGGAGCATCGCCGGAAGATTCTCGAACGCACGGCGGGTCTCGATCTTCAACACCACACCGGGGCGGCGCTCACCGAGGCTCGCGATCTGCTCCTGAAGAAGCTCGACATCGCGGGCGCTGTTGGCAAAGGAGAGTTCCACGACATCGGCATGCCTCACCACGAATGGAAGATCCTCGATATCCTTCGCCGTCAGTGCCGGCAGTTGCAGATCGGAGTCCGGGAGGTTGATCCCCCTGTCACCCCGAAGCTTCGCGCCGCCGGAGCGGGTCTGCGTAATCCGAATCAGGACCTGCGTGCTTTCCACCTTCTCGATCACGCCGCCAATCCGGCCGTCATCGAACCAGATCTGTTCTCCGGCCTGAACGTTGTCGAACGCCTCCGGGATCGTACAGCCGATCACGGCCGGCTGCGACTCCACCCCATCACGATCCGGCACTGCGGGCCTGCCGGGCACGTTGTTGCGCGTGATGACGAGCATGCTCCCCGGCACCAGATCGATCACGCTCTCACGCGCCGGCAGCGTGCCCACAGCTCCCTTGTGCGTCTTCGCGCCACCTCTTCGCGTGGTGTGATAGAGCGTCATGCCGGATGCTACATAGGCGGTCTTCGCTGCGATTGCCCAGCAGCCCTGCTCGGAGATGCTCACGATTGTGAGGTCGCGCTCGGCGCGCCGCATATCCTTGAAACGGATACGCTCGCGGGTTCGCAGCCGTGCAAGCCAGGCCGCAGGAACCGGAAGAACCGCATCGGCGAATGAGGGAGCGGGATGGGGCTGGTCCGCGGACGTCAGCCACACGCGGGCCGGCGTGACAACGCGCCCGTACGCATCGCGATGCGGCCGGATTCTGATAACCTCCGGCCCGGGTTCCAGCGGGCCGGTGCGCAGCTTCGGGCCGGCAAGATCCATCACCACCCGGCAGGTTCTGCCCAGCGCCTTCTCGGCCCGGCGCAGATGCTCGATCATGCGAAGCCAGGCCGCGGCGTCGTCGTGAGCGCAGTTGATGCGCATGCAGTCCATCCCGCATCGCAGGAGATCGTACACGAGTTCATACTCCTCCGCTGCCTCGCCCGGCATGGTAACCATGATGCGCACGCTCCGGCCGGATGAAGCAGGACCCAGCAGCGCCTCGCTGTGGCGCGCAAGGAGCATCTGCCCGCCTGCGAAGTTCACCCCTGCGGTCATCCGGGCAGGCGCCTCAGCCGTCGCCGGAGCGCCCGCAAGTTGGCGGAGTGCCGTCAGAACCGCGTCCACCGTAGCAAGCGGATGCGACTCCGCACGCCCGAGCGAGGAGAGCCCCATCACCGCCAGCCGTGTCTGAAGAGAGCGCAGGTCGTTGCGTCGCAGTGCGAGGTAGTGAAGAAGATTGCGCGCGCTATCCAGATACGTCGGGTGGATTCTGTCCAGGCATGCCTGCGCCGTTGCCGGCGCGGCCGCCATGGATGTGCGGAGCGCGGTGAGTTCACCGAGCGTCGATGCCAGATCCGGGCGCAGCGTCCCGTTGCCGGCGATTTCTTCAGACGGAGTAATCATCACAATTGGATCGATGACTGTGTTCCCCCACGGCGCTCCATCTGCCGCAACGGCAGTTCCATCCGGATGAGTGCGGCCGCCGCGATCGAGCCCAAACAGGAGTGGCAGACAGAGTCTAATACTAGCCAAAAACCACCCGGCCTCTCTGTGAAAGGTTGGTAGCATCGCAGAGATAGCATATGATCATATCCAGACGGAGGCGCTTCGCGGCGCGCAGCCCTCACCGAACTCTGGTACAACGCGCACATTTCCCATAAGTTCGCAGCGGATCATTCGGCCCCCTGAACGTTCCATTCCCTCCCGCGTTCGCCGAACTGTCGTCAACTTCCCCGGGAGTCCACGCTCCGACATGAAACCAACCGGCGCCGCTCCAACCATCACAATCGTTCTCGCCCGCTCCGGCGATGAAGATAGTCCGCTTCTGGGCCACCTGCTCACGCAGACGTTCCCCGAGCTCGAACGGATCTGCAGCGAACGCAAGGCACACCTCGCCGTCATCGATCCATGCGGCCCCACATCGCAGCACGGCATGCCGCACGGTGGAAGTCTGGCACTCGCGCTCGATGTACTGCAGCAGGAACGGCCCATTCTCCTTGGGCTTGCCGAAAGTTCGTATGGATGGGTTCCCACACATGCGGACGTGGAGAACACCGGCCTGCTTCTGCGCCATCCGTGGCTGCACGGGGCGCTGAAGGAGGGAATGGGGCTGCTCGAGATGGTGATGATCGAGGGCGCACTTCGATACCCGCCAATGGAGTCGCGGGCGTTTTTCTACATCGTGGAGAATGAGGAGGGGATCGGCACGGATGCGGAGCGCAGGCCCGGGGCCACCGTACCGAACATCGCGGGTACACGGGGCGCCGAGCGGCTCGCCGCGCTGAAGGCACGCATCAGAAGAAGCGGATTCCCAGTGCGGGAACGGGCCGCCGGACCGGAAGTACTTGCGCAGTGGATACGAAACGATCTCATGGGGGTGATCGAGGCATCACTCTCCTCGATGGAGAATGCCGGAACACTGGAAGCAGAGCGCCGTGCGCACGAGGCCTACGCGCGCACAAGGCGCCGGAGTTATCTGGATGTGGATGAGTACGTAGCGCGCCTGAACCGGCACCTGGAGGAGCGAGGGAATGCCGGCCGGGAGGGGAGCGGAGAAGCCGCCGGCAATCCGGGCCTGGTGATCACCGGAGTCTCGGGAGGCGGCAAGAGCGCCCTTATCGCGCACTGGTGCAGCCAGTACCGTGAGCTTCATCCCGATGCGTTCATCATCGAACACTACGTGGGCTTCGGAACGGGCGGCGGCAGTCATCATGCGCTCATGCGGCGCGTGATGGAGGAGATCCGATCGCGGTACGCGCTGGAGACGGCGCTCCCGGAACGAAGCGCGGAGATCGAGGAGGCGTTCCCCGTCTGGCTGGCCAATGTGCAGAACGAGGAGCTTCTGCTTGCCATCGATGCGTTGAACCAGTTGGACCCGGAGTCGCAATCGTTGCGCTGGCTTCCCGAGTACCTTCAACCGAAGGTGCGGTTGATCGTTTCAACGGCCGGCGGCGAAAGCCTTGCGCGGCTTCGCGATCGCGGCTGGCCGGAGCTGGACGTTCGGCCGCTCACACTGCGTGAACGGCGCGAGGTGCTGCGCAGCTACATCGGGGAGTTCGGCGGCGCCATCTCCGACCCGCAGCTTACACGGCTTTCCGAAAGCAGCGCGGGCGCCACGCCGCTGTTCCTGCGCACCGGCATCGAGGAGATGCGGCGCGCCCGAACGAGCGAGGAGGTGAACGATCGCATCGAGTACTATCTGGAAGCGGAGAATCTCACGGAGCTGTTCGACCGTGTTCTGCGCCGTCTGGAAGCGGAGCACGGCCACGCACTCGTTCGCGACGTCGCCACGCTTATCCGCGCATCGCGCCAGGGACTTGGCCGCACCGAGTTGCACGCGATAACCGGCGCCGATGCCCGCCGGCTCGATCGCCTCCTCACGGCGATGGACCACCATCTGATTCAGCGCGCGAATCTTCTCACGTTCTACCACGACTATCTGCGCGATGCCGTGGCGGCGCGATATCCGGCGGCGGAGAATGGGAACGCGGCCGGCGATGTGCACGTGCGCATTGCAACGTTCTTCCGTTCGCAGCCCGTTTCCGCACGGCGTGCGTTCGAGGAGCCGTGGCAGTGGCTGCAGGCCGGGCGATGGGAGGAGCTTGCCGCCTGCATCGAGTCGATTCCGATCGCAACAACGCTTCTCGTTGCGGACGGTGGCTACAATCTTCTCAGCTACTGGCTGGAGATCGGCGAGCGTGTGGAGATGGGCCTTGCGTACGCGCAAAGTCTGAAGGAATACGAGCGCACGGCCGATCCATCAACGCTTCCCGCCACGGTGGATGCCATCGCACGATTCCTTTTCGAGGCCGGACGCTATGCCGATGCCGAGGCGCTCTGCCGCCGCTCGCTGCGGATGCGCGCCGGCGATGGGCAGGGCGATACGCTGGAGATGACCGGAGCGCTCGATACGCTTGTCACCCTCCTCTATCACGTCTTCCGCAGCGACGAAGCGATCGAGTCATCGCGGCGCGCGCTCGCGGTTCGCCGCCGCACGCTCGGGGAGTATCATCCCGATGTGGCGCGCAACATGGCGGATCTCGGCGCCCTGCTCTACGCCGTTGGGCGTTTCACCGAAGCGGAGGAGGAGCTGCAGCAGGCGCTGGCGCTCTGCAACGCGCACGTTGCGCGGGAACCGTTGCTCATGGCGATGATCTTCAACACGCTCGGCGCGGTCCGGACTGCAACCGGCGAGCACCAGGCCGCCCATGCATTCTTCTCGCAGGCCCTCGAACTGAACCGGGCAACGCTGGGAGCGGAGCATCCGGAGGCGGCATCGAACATCACGAACATGGCGTTCGCACTCCACAGCCAGGGAATCACGGAGGATGCCGACCGCCTCTATCGCGAGGCGATCGGCATCTACGAACGAACGCTCGGTCCCAATCATCCGATGGTGGCAGTAGCTGTGACGAATCTCGCCGGAGTCATGCGAGGCCGCGATGAAATGCCGGAGGCAATTACGCTCTTTCGGCGTGCGCTGCAGATACGACGTGACGCGCTCGGTGATGACAATGTTGAAACGATCAACAGCACATTTCGCCTTGGATGGACACTGCATGCCGCCGGTGACCCTGTTGCCGGTGAATCACTCATGCAGCATGCCATTCAGTTGATGGAGCGGACTCTTGGTGCCGATCACAATGACGTTCTTCGGCTTCGGAACATCAGCGCCACGGCCGTGCACCCGGCCCGAATTCAGCGCGTCATCAAGACGGACCTGCCTGGTGTGGAAGGAAGATGAGCGGGTCAATATGCAGGTATTGAGGACGCACCTCGAGAGCCGATCACGGAACGACATTGATCGGCACACCAATCTGTACCACCACCGTAATCCCGATCGTATCCTGGTACGGCGACGGCCCGATACCGTAGAGCGTGTTCCCCACCTTGCCATCCTGGCTGCACCACGAGGCGGCGATCGGCGTCATGGAGGCCTGCGCCAGCGGCGACTGGCCGCACGGCACCAGATAGCCGACGGAGGCGATGGTGACATTGATCGAGGAGGAGGAGTTGTTCCGGAAGGAGTACGTATTGGAGGTGATGTTGTCCGGACAGTTCGCCACAACCACCGGAGTCTGCATATCGGGAGTGATCGTCACGGACTTCGCCCCCGTGCCGACGAAGCGGGTATAGATGAAGATCTCGTTCCCCGAGGGAACCGTAACAACGATGGTTGGCGACGTGGCTCCAACGGCGATGCTTTCGTCCATGGTATTCATCCTGGTTGTTGAAGGAGAGGTTGGATACAGAGGGGCCGTATATTATGCCATTCCATTCAGAGTGCAATGAGGAGAGGTATCAGCACATCGCAACACGAGGTAGTGGGCGCAATCGAGCAACGGCTGCTGATGGCGCGCGACTCGGCGCGGCGCCTGGAAGCGGTGCGCAGCTCGATTGCGGAGGCCGCTGCCCACGATCCGGACTATGCTCACGAGCTTGCCTGGAACGGCGTGCGGCTGGCAACGGAGCTGCGCGATGCCCCGGCACTTGCAGAGCTCACACGCTGGCAGGGGCGATGCGCGCTCGCGTCGGGCCGCCATGCGGACGGGCTACGGCATCTCGGTGAGGCACGTGAGATGTTCGGCGAGCTTGGCAATCATGCCGAGGAGGTTGCAACCGCCACCATGCTTGGCGACGCGTTCGCCGCGGCCGGTGATCCGCAACAGGCGTTGGAGTGGTATCGGCTGGCACATGCGGCGGCACAGCAGCATGGCCTTGCCGGACACGAGAGCGCCGTGCTCGCGGCGCTTGGAGCCATGCGCGCGGACATCGGCGACTTTCCGCTCGCGCTCGATCTGCAACTGGAATCGCTTGCCATCCGCGAGGGGCTCGGCGATCTGGATGGCATCGGCGCTGCACTGCTTGCGGTAGGAACGTTGTATCGCCGCGTGGGGAATCGCGATGCCGCCTTCGACTGTCTCAACCGGAGCATCGCGGCATTCCGCGAGAGCGGCAATCGCTATCAGGAGGTGCGTGCGCTCACCGCGCTCGGCGATCTGTACTACGCGGCCGGCAACCTGGAGACGGCGATGGAGCATGCGCTCCGCTCGATAGCCATCTACGAGGCGCTGGGCGATCCGGAGAATGTGGCGCGCGCGTTGATGGCGATCGCCGGCATCCAGAGCGAGCTGCGGCACCACGATATCGCGCTCGGGTTTGCGGTCCGCGCATATGCGTTGCTGGACTCGGGATCGGACGATGCGCTCCGAGCCCGCGCGCTGCTTGCGATCGGCGGCATCCGTTCACGCCTTGGAGCACACGAGGAGGCACTCTTCGTGTTCGATCAGGCGCTGCGCATCGCGCACGAGCTGGATCAGCCGCATCTGCAGCACGAGCTGCACCACGCAATTGCCGGCACGTACGAATCGCTTGGCGACCCAACCCGCGCGCTTGTTCACTTCAAACGCTACGCACGCCTGCGCGAGGAGATCGCGGGCCAGGAACGGCAGAAGGCGCTGGCGGAGATTCAGGTTCGCTTCGATCTGGAGAAGGCCGAACGCGAGCGCGAACTGTATCGCGTGCGGACGGCACAGCTGGAGGCGGAGATGCGGCTGAAGCAGAACGAGCTTACGGCGATGGCGCTGAACCTGGTGCAGAAGAAGGAATTGATCGATGAGATGAAGGCGCAGGTAACGGGGCTGCTGGGAGGCGGACAACATGAACGCGCCACGATCAACGAGATGCTTTCGAAGATCGAGAGTGCAAAGCATGGTGACCAGGATTGGAAGCGATTCGAGGAGCAGCTTGGCACGCTGCATCACGACTTCGTGCACACGCTTGCGGAACGCTACCCATCGCTCACGCCAACCGAGATCCGGGTCTGCTCGCTGGTGCGGATCGATCTCTCCACGAAGGATATCGCCAATCTGCTCTACACCTCCATCCGAACCATTCACGCACACAAGTACAACATCCGGAAGAAGCTGGAACTGGATACCGGAGCAAACCTGGGAACGTTTCTCGCGGGGCTGTAGGGGCCTGTTGAATTACGGCCCTGCCGAAGACTGCTCGGCAACAGTGGTGATGCCCGGCCGGCAGTGGAGCACCGTGCGGCGGTCTGTGCCGCGCACGGAGCAACAGGATCCACAGGGCGATCACCCGGCGGCTCGTTGCGAATGAAACGCCGCCAGCAGCGGGTCCAGTATCTCGCGGCCGCGCAACCCATTCCTCCATCGTGACGGTATCGCATCGAGGCCGTCGCGCAGGCCGGCGATACCGCCGGCAATGCACGCCGTTGTATCCGTATCGTTCCCCAGCGAGACCGCCGCCTTCACCGCCACCTCGTACGGTCCCTGCTCAACGGCCCAACGTGCCGAGTGGAGCGCATCGACAACGTAGCCGCTGCCGCTTACCGCACGCTCCTCGTACGGACGAATCGCCTCCTCCAGTTCCTCGAGCGCTTCGTGATCGTCCGCATGGATCTCCATCAACGTGTCGGCGGCATCCAGCCATGGATCGGCAGCGCCGGCCGCCGTGCGGCGGGCCCACAGCACATAGAGTGCGCAGCAGAGGCGTGACCGGCGATGCCCGTGCGTAAGACGCGACTGCAGCTCCGCGTCGCGCGCAAGCTCCGCATCGCTTCCCCGGTGCCACAGCGCAAGCGGAAGCACGCGCATCAACGAACCGTTCCCGTTGCTCATCTCATCGGTTCTGCCGGCGCGCATGGGGTCGGCACCGGCATCCAGACTCTCGATCGCCTCGGCCGTCGCGATTCCTACATCGAACACCTGGTTACGCACGGCCATGTATCCGTTGTTCAACCAGCGTGTCATCCGCGACGCAAGATCATCCACGTTCAGTTCGTTGCACTCCACGAGCGAGGCCAGCAGACAGAGCGCGAGCGCACCATCGTCTGACCAGGTTCCGATTGGAACGCCGGAGTGCGAACGGAAGAAGCCGGCGGGAGGTGCAAACTCGATCAGGTGCGGGTGCGGGATCCTCCCGGGCGGATGAAATTCGTACGGAACACCGAGAGCGTCCCCCACAAGGAGCCCGATGATCGCTCCGTCGATCTGTTCGGTTGTAAGCATGGCGTCGTATGATTGATTGTCCATAGCCTCGAAGGTGCAGGAGGCACCGCACGCATCATCACCCGATCGGGCCGCAACCATATCACCCAGAACAACGAAGGCTCCGAACATTCGGAGCCTCGAGGTGCCGGGGGCGTGCCCCGTTGCATCGTTCCATGCATGCACCGGCCAATGCGCTGAACAACGTCATCCTCATGGTTGTTCAACCGCCACCGGAAGCAGGCGGTTATCCCTTGTACAGCCGCAGGTATTCCAGACGGTCCTGCAGCTTCGCAACCGGAACAAGCAGCCGGTCCTTGCCGAAGATTGCATCCTCCGGTCGCCGGAAGGTGAGCTCGTAGTCCTTGGACATCACGATCGCCTCCTCGGGGCATGCCTCCTCGCAGAAGCCGCAGAAGATGCAGCGGAGCATGTTGATTTCGAAGAGCGATGGAAAGCGCTCCTTCTCCTGCGGAGTCTCGGCGGCCTGCACCTCGATGGCGATGGCGGGGCAGACGCGCGAGCAGAGGCCGCACGCAACGCACCGCTCGCCATAGTCCTCCTGCACCAGCACCGGACGGCCGCGATAGCTTGCGGCAGGCTCGTAGCGTTCCTCGGGGTATTCACGGGTGAACTTCGGCTGAAACATCTGCTTCAGCGTAAGGCCCATGCCCTTGGCGATCTCCGGGAGGTAGAGCTTCTCCCAGAATGTCATCCTCTTCGTGGAGGAGGCGATTACGGTTTTGGTAGCCATATATCGAGCAAAAACGTTGTTCCAGGAATTGGTTCCGCGCCGTTGGCGCGCCTGCTTCCAGTCCCATCAAATCCGGAATGCGCGTCAGAGCCTGCAGGCCCTGCAGCGCCGGATGTCAGGAACTCTTCATCGCCGCAAGCACGATGGCCGTGATCACGGTGTTCAGCAGCGCAAGCGGGAACATCACCCGCCAGCCGAGGTTCATGAGCTGGTCGTAGCGGAAGCGCGGAATCGACCAGCGTACCCAGACGAAGAAGAAGATCCAGAAGAGCGCCTTCACGAAGAGCGCTCCGAACTGTGCCAGCGCAAGCAGACCGGTGTGGTCCTTGAAGAACGGAAGATCCTCCACCCACGGCAGATGATACCCACCGAAGAAGAGCGTGGTCATCAACGCCGACATCAGGATAACGTTGCCGTATTCGGCGAGGAAGAAGAGGCCGAACTTCAATCCGGTGTACTCCGTATGAAAGCCGCCAACCAGTTCCGGCTCCGCCTCCGCAAGATCGAACGGCGCGCGATTCGTTTCGGCGAACGCAGCAACAAGGAATATCAGAAACCCAACCGGCTGCACGAAAATATTCCACTTCGGGAGCCAGCCGAACCAGTAGCCTCCTTGCTGCGCAACGATGGTGGTGATATTCACCGAACCCATCACCAGCATCATGCCGATCAGCGAGAGCCCCATCGAGAGCTCGTAGCTGATCATCTGTGCGGAGGAGCGGAGGCCACCCAGCAGCGAGTACTTGTTGTTGGAGGCCCAGCCGGCGAGCGTGATGCCGTAGACGCCGAGCGAGGAGAGGGCAAGCAGAAGCAGGATGCCGATGTTGAGATTGGGAGCGATCGTGGGCTGAATCTCGACCCCGAACACCGTGAACGGAGAGCAGAACGGAATCACCGCCCAGACGGAGATCGCAATGGCAATGGATATCACCGGCGCGAGGAAGTGGAAGAACTTGTTCGCATGCCCCGGAACGATATCCTCCTTCAACACCAGCTTCAACACATCGGCGAACGACTGCAGCGAGCCGCGCCATCCCACACGGTTCGGGCCCACACGGTCCTGGATCCATGCGGAGACTTTCCGCTCCAGAAGCACCACATACGCCGCTCCGATCAGGAAGATGTGGAGAACGATGAGAATCTTGACGACGAGGACGATAACGTCTATCAATTCCATGGTTGAACGTCGGTTGTAGGTTTCGGGCTCGATATCCGTCAGCTATCGAGAAGAGCGCATCATCGGGCGCGGCGGGCATGCAGGCAACGCCGCACCCGGGCTGCAAAAGCGGCCGGGCGAAGCAGGTGCCGGGTGCTACACCTCGTGCTCCGCAAGGGTCTGCGGACGCAGGTCGTGCGCAACGTAGGTAAAGCCGTGAGGCGTGGGGCGATCGCCCCTGCCAAGCTCGACGCCGCGATACGTGTCCAGCATCTCGTAGGTCATGGAGCGGAACGGCGCAATCTTCCTTGCCATCTCCTCGAACAGATCCTCGCTCCATCCATAGCCCCAGTTGAAGCCGGAGACCTTCGCCAGGCTTTGTACGATCTGCCATGCCGGGCGTGCATCGCGCCGCCGGCCATGTGTCCAGCGATCGTTCTCAGCGCCGAACCTGTCCAGCCGCGACATCCGCATTCCCATGATCCGCTCGTTCTCGCGCGTGACCACGGCGGGAATGAAGTGCTGCACCATCCCGTTCACGTTCACGAACGTTCCCTCCTTCTCGGCATACGTGGAGGCGGGGAAGATCACATGCGCTGCCTCGGCCGCGGGCGTCATGTTCCATGCGTGCACAACCAGGAGATCGAGCTTCGCAAATGCGGCAGCAAGCTCGTCGTTCACCGGAAGTGTGTGATCCAGAAGGTAGAGCGCCTTGATCCGCCCGTGAATCACACCGGCAATGATTGCATCGAGCGCCAGACCTGATTTGTCCGGGGCAACGCCCACTTCGCGGGCGCCGCGCGTGTTCGGCGTACGATCGGCAACGCGCAGACGGTTGTCTGCGAAGGAGGGATCGCTGTGCGGCACGAGATCGATGTTCGGCGTCCCCACAACTTCGCGGGCAAACTTCGCGAGAGCGTAGTTCTCCTCGCACGTGGCGTAGGCCGAGCCGACGAATGCAATCTCCGCCGGCCTCAACGTGCGAAGCTTCGCGGTAACACGCTGGTATGCCTCATCCCACGAGGACTCCGCGAAGCGTTCCGCCTCACGCACCATCGGAGCGGCGACGCGATCCTCGTTCACATACTTGAATTCGCCAAGACGCCCCGGATCGCACATCCAGTATTCGTTCACCTTCATGTTGGTGCGCGGCTCCAGACGAAGGATCTCGTTATTGCGCACGCCAACCTGAATATTGCAGCCCCGCGCGCAGCCCGGGCAGATGCTGTCGTTGAAGGACATGTCCCACACGCGGGCCTTGAACCGGAAGTCGCGCGATGTAAGCGCGCCCACCGGGCAGATATCCACGACATTCATCGCGTAGGGGTTGTCCAGCTGCGTGCCGGGGAAGGTGTCGATGGTGACGTGATCGCCGCGATTGACGAACGTAAGCACCGGCTGCTCGCCGATCTCGTCGGCAAACCGGATGCAGCGGGAACAGGAGATGCAGCGTTCGCCGTCGAACATCACCTCCGGACCGAGCGGCACGCGCTTGTCCTTGTGCTCCTTCATCTCGCTGAAGCGGCTGGCCGTGCGGCCGTGTTCGAATGCATAGTCCTGCAGCTTGCACTGCCCGGCCTCGTCGCAGATGGGGCAATCGAGCGGGTGGTTGATCAGGAGGAACTCCATGATCGCCTCGCGGGCCTTCACCACGCGCTCGTTGTTGGTGTGAACCACCTGGCCGTCAGCCACAACGGTGGAGCATGCAATCGCCAGCTTCGGCGTCTTCTCCAACTCCACCAGGCACATGCGGCAGTTGCCGGAAACCGAGAGCGCGGGATGCCAGCAGAAGTGGGGAACATCGATGCCATTCTCCAGCGCTGCCTCGATGATCATCTTTCCGGAGGCGCACTCGATCACTTTGCCATCGATCGTGATTGTCGGCATAAATGTATTCGGCTACGAATGACGAAGTCGTGTTGCTGATTGGCCCAGGCACGAAAATGCGCGTGAGCGCGGGCTGATGTGGGAAAGCCACAAGAATAGCACCGCCGCCGCGAGAAATCCTACTCTCCCAACCAATCGGATGCAGGACCGTAAAAGTACGACGAAGCGGGAGATTTCAGAAGCGCCCGTGGATGCGAATGATGCTGTTCCACACTCCGCTACCGCATGCGCTTGTAGAGCCACCACCCGTTGTCCACCGGCTTGAGCATGATGAAGCCATCAGGAGAGAGCTCGGGAAGCTTCGTTGGATCCGGCGCGTTCAGGAAGCCGAACGTCTGTTTCTCCAGAGTTCCCATCACCAGATATACCAGGTCCGGATTGCGCAAGTCCCGTTCGATGCTCACCGGCCCCAGCTGCCGTTCCAGTCCCTGCAGAAGCTTCCGGTCCAGAGTGTAGAAGATCAACTGGCTCGGCTCGATGTCATCATCCAGCTCGCGATATTCCTCCAGCTTTCCGAAGTCCACCTCGTTCAGCGCAATGCTGCTCCAGCGGTTGCCGCGCCGAAGCAGATCAACCAGACGGGACGCATCGGCCCGCCCCTGGCGGAAGAGACTGCGAAGGCTGTCGTCGGAGCAGAGCGTATGGGCCAGCTCCGAGCGAAGGGTACGATAGGCATACGTCGCCGTGTCCAGCGTCCTGAGCGATAGCTTTATCTGCGCCCGCTGCATCGGGTTTGGAAAACGGCGCAGCGCCTCGATCCTCCAGAGCGAATCGCCGCGACAGAAGATCGACCAGTTCTCGCGTTCGCCGTTGATCTCGACGGTAACATAGGCCAGGACCCGGCGCGTGCCGTCAGGCAGGGGTCTGATATTCGGAATGGAGTCGATCCGGAGCCGCGTGCCGGCAGGCACCAATCCCTTGAAGCCCTTGGGATCGGTGTGCGCCATCTCCCCAACCAGGCGGTTGCGGAACGCGGTGCGGTTCACGGAATCGAGATGGGAGGCGGTCTCCGTCAGGAAAGCAAACACCAGGCCACGCGGCGTCGCCGAAGGCGGAAGGTCCTGCGCCGCAAGCGGGCACGCAAATGTAGCCAGCACCATCATCAGGAGTGCGGCATGCCGGGAACAGGTGCGGGCGACGGCCCGCGCTGCGGGGAACTGCTTCATCACGGCGCCTAATCTACAAGCGGCGGGCAAATGTTCGGAGTGAAAGTGCACGAACGAATTCATCCGGACCATCTATATTCGCTGTGATGAATCAGTTGACACAGTTCCGTTCCCCGTTCGATTATCTCCGCAACGTTGCCGGAGCATGCATTCTCTCGGCACTCGCAACCGCAGCGGCGGCAGTCGTGGCAATCATCCCGTCGATTTCAGGAAGCGATGGAATGATTCAATCCCTCATCTCGATTTTCATCCTGGTCTTTGCAGTCGCCATACCGGCCTCGCTCCAGGCCTCGCTGGCAACGGTGACCGCAGTGGCAACGATGCGCCGCAGGAACGCGGCGTTCCTTGCACGCCCTCTCGGCTCGTGGTTGTTCCTGGTGGGAGTGGCCTCCGCAGTCTCCATCCTGGTGAGTCTCCTGATCGCCTGGCTCATCGGCATGCCGATATTCAATCGCTCCGCCAATGCGCTCGATCTCACTGCCGTCATCGTGCTGTGCGAAGCCGTGGGAGGCATTGTGCTGGGAACGCGTCTGGCACGGAAGCTGGGTCTGGGATCCGCAATACGGCGCTCTTCCGGGGGCGCCGGAGCCTGAGAATATGCGGCTCGCCCTGAAGGTCCGGGCGAACGCCTCCACGGAGGTGTAACGTTGGCCGGGCGATGCGTGTTGAGATAGAATAGAGAAAGATGAACAACATCCTCTGCTGCATGGCCCGCACGCACGGCACGGCCGCTCAGTAGATCCGGGTATCGCCGGCACGCCGGAACCACCCTGATGTTTTCTTCTTGTTACAACGTCGTACAGGTTTCCGGCTCGATCTTACATACACGATTCCAGGATGTCCTTCCTGGAACGCAGTCTGGATGACATCACCCCTGCCCCTCGATCATTCCAACTGGCACACGTCTACGTTGTTGAGCGGTCCATTTCAACAAAACGAACAGCCATGAAATTTGCGTTGATCATACCGGCGGCAGGCAGCGGTACACGAAGCGGGCAGCATATTCCCAAACAATACGTGGAGTTGCTCGGAGTCCCGGTGTTGGCACATACGTTGCGTGCATTCGCAACGATGAAGGAATGCGAGGAGATCGTGATTGCGATCGACAGAACCTGGCGTGCAACGGCAGAGCAGTGCGCCGAAGGAATCGCCCACGTACGATTCGTCCCGGGTGGCGAGGAGCGTCAGTACTCGATTGCAAACGCGCTTCGCGATCTCGGGGGAAGTCCGGAACTGGTTCTTGTGCATGATGCCGCGCGGCCCTGTGTGCCGCGTGCAATGGTGGAGCGCGTATTGCGTGCCGCGAACGAATACGGTGCCGCCATCCCGGCGATGGCGATCACCGAAACCGTGAAGCGCGTCAACGACGACGGCAGGGTTACCGAGACGATTGAGCGGGGCAACCTTCGGGCCGTGCAGACCCCGCAGGGATTCCGTCGCGAACTTCTCGCCTCGGCATACAAGCATGCGGCGTTGCGGGGGATCGTGGGGACCGATGATGCCTCGCTCGTCGAGGCTTATGGCGCCAGGGTGCAGGTTGTGGACGGATCGCTCGACAATATCAAGATCACGGTGCCGGAGGATTTCAGACGCGCGGAGGCGATTCTCACCTCATGGGCGGCCAGGGAGAAACCGGTACGCGTGATGTAGAGAGCCTGGCTAAAGGCCGATCACGTTATCGACTGCCTCTCACAGCCAGGGGCTTGGTTCTTTGTACGCTCGCCTGAGGCTCGCTGTGGTTCTTGGTCAGTCGCGAGAATACATCGAGAAGAAGAAGGCAACACCCTGTTGTGTTAGGAACCCTACGTATCGTGAGGCGCAGGGCGCGTGGCAGTCACCGGCTTCATGGTTCAACGCCTGATTGCCCGAGGCAGATATGAGAACGGGGCTTCCACGGTTGTGGAAGCCCCGTTGCATTATTCCCGGGGGCCATGGCGCGTTACGCGCCGGCAGGCTTCACTGCTTGCCGAATCCGGCGGCGATCTCCTGCTCGATAGGACGGTTCGCCGGAAGGGTTACCGGATCGATATTGTCCATCACTGCGTTCTTGCGAACGATCATGAATACGGGAGCCGTCGTGATCTTGGTATTGAAGCGGGTGTTCAGCGTATCAACGCCGGTAAGGCGCGAATCCGTGACGAACACGAGAATGTTCGCGTGCGGAATGCCGGCGGCATCGAGCGTCTTGGCAACACGCGGCATCCACACCTGAGTGATCTGACAGCCGCAATTCGGCTTCACCACCATCACCACCATATGCTCATCCGGATTGAACTCCGCCTTGATCGTGGAGACCGCGGCGTCGAACGCGCTGGAGTCGGCAGCGAGCGGATATCCGTTGTACCCGATATCGAACCACGCCTTGTAGGCAGGCACGGCCTGAATTTCCTCGATGGAGGAGGTACCGATCTTGGTCACCGTCGTGGACGTGGGTGAATCGTTGCACCCTGCAATCACGAGGGCGAGGGCGCACAGCGCGGATGTAAGCAACGTACGCATCTGTCTGTTCATCTCCTTCGCTTCGTCATTCGAAGCCTGATTTCTTGGCATTCAACGTGGGCTCGATTCCCCAGAGCAGCTTTGCGCGGAGGACATCAAAATATGTTGTCGCCGATCGTTTCACAAGACATACAACATGCCGGTGCCGCGTCACCGCAACGCGCGCGCCCATGGGAAGATGGCGTGCGTTCTGACCGTCGGCAAGGACGCGAACGTCCTCCTCATGCCGATGCGAACGCGGTCGCACTTCGATCAGCGCCGTGTCCGGCACAACCACCGGCCGTGCCGTGAGCATGTGCGGAGCGATGGGAGCGATCACCGTGACATGTGCGCTCGGCACCACCACAGGACCTCCCACCGCAAGGGCGTAGGCCGTGGACCCGGTTGGCGTGGCAATGATCAGGCCGTCCGAGTTGTAGGTACCAAGGTAGTCGCCGTTGATCCGTGTCTCCAGACGAAGCATCAACGAGACATCACGCTTGTCTATGACAATGTCGTTCAGGCCGAGCAACGGAGCGAGATCGGGATTGTCAGGAAACGTTGCCTCGAGAAGGGCGCGCTCCACGATCCGGCAACTCCCCTCGGCGAATTCGCCGATCGCCTGATCCAGATCGTCCACGGAATACTCGGCAAGGAAGCCGAGCTTTCCGAGATTGACGCCGATAAGCGGCACTCCCGATCCGGCAAGCAGGCGGCCGGCACCCAGCATCGTTCCATCGCCGCCAAACGCAACCACAACGGAAGCACGGGTTCGCATGGTTTCGGCCGGGACCACTTCTGCTAGACCCTTCAACCCACCAAACGTCACCGGGAGCGACTCCTCGAGGATAAACGGCAACCGCCGTCTCTCCAGAATCGATGCAAGCAGGCGAATCCCCGCCTCGGTTTCCGGCTTCAACGTGTTTCCGACGATACCTACAACCATTCAGTCTCCAGCATGGTGAAGAGGTTGGCGACTCGATTCTCGGGCGTTTCGGAGCATGCGGAGAGATCGCCGTTTGATGTCGAGGGCGGCCGCTGCCACATCGGGAACGCTCAGGCAACGTTATCGGGCGTTCCGTCCGCATCCAATTCGGGAGGCACCGTGTCGGCCGCCGGCGATGCCGGGTTCGCATCGCGCTGCATCTCGGCCACGTAGTTCAGGCGCAGATCGCTCAGTGCTGCGGATAGCATGCGCGCCTCATCACTGGTCAGATTCCCCTGCGTGCGCTCATCTACCACTTCCAGCATGTCGATCATGAACTGCGCTCCCTGAAGGTTGCGATCAACCCTTCCGGTTGCGGGGTTGGCAAGCTTGCCCATGGCCATCATCGCCTGCGTGCTGAACATCGACACAAGCGTGGCAAACATCAACGTCGACTTTTCCGATGGAGTATTCATGTTCCTATCTCTTCCTCAACGATTGTGATTTACAGTTCCCGCATCCCGGAACTGCGCTCTCGAGCCAACGGCCCTGCAGCTCGGAATCACCGGAACTTTGAATTGATCACGTCCGCTTCCCCCCCGGAGCAACCGTGGCGGGCCACCGTACGGGAAGTTGCGGCGTGTGATGCATCGCCCTTGAAGCTTCGGCTGTGGGGCGAATGTAAAACTCTCGCAGGCGATCAGCCACCGCGCGACGCCATCCAGTACCTGAGGAACGAGGCGACGTTCGTGATGAGATCGGCCGTGGCGGCAAAGATGCCGGGCACTCCGTCGCGAAGGCCACGTTGCAGCAACAGACGTTCCAACCAGCGCCGCAGAGGCCGCCAGATCATGTGATGGCGTATCGAACGTACCGTGAGCGGAACCTGGCGTTGCGCCAGCACATCAGCCCCAAGGCGCGTGTAGAAATCGAACTTGCGCAGCCAGACGTCGAACGTTGGATATGGGTGATGATCCATCGGCGCAGACAACTCGCCGATCGCTCCATCAATCGCCACTACCTCATGCGGACCGATTCCGGGGAAACGGCCGCGACCGCGGCGGAACAGTCTCAACTGCCGGTTCGGCCATTGCCCGCCGTAGGTGAGCGGGACCCCAAAATAATGATTACGTCGCGGCATACGAAAACCATTCTCAACCGGGTTCGCAGCAATCGTGCGCGCAATCTCCACCTTCAACTCCTCGGTCACCACCTCGTCCGCGTCCAGGCTGAACACCCATTCGCTCCGGGCGCGCTCGAAGGAGATGTTCTTGTTGATCTCCGGAAGAACGTTCGGAACGTCGAACACAATCGCCCCGGCCGCGCGTGCAACCTCCGCGGTATCGTCCGTGCTTTCACAGTTGAGCACCACAACCTCGCGTGCCCATCCAATCACCGGCGTGATTGCCTCCGCGATATTCGGCGCCTCGTTGAACGCCACGATGCAGACGCTGATGGGAAGCATCGCCTGGGCCGCAGCCATGCCCTGTATGCCGCTGCCGGCAGAATCTCCAATGGAACTCATGGCTTTACCAGGCATTAACGAATATTGCTCTCCAGTATGGAACTCGTCCCAGCATGCCGACCGGCCGCAGGGTGATCGCCGCGGGAGTGCGGACCGCGCAACTTAAGGCGCATTGGGCTCCGGCACCAATGCCGCGGACCCCTTCGGCACTCCAGCGAGGCCGGCGGGATTGTCGGGCGGATCATCGAATGCCGGTATCGTACTCGAGCACGATGTGCGCAACCTTCCCTTCGTTCACGTACACGCGCTTCGAATCCAGCGGATGCGGAAACATCTTCCTTCCAAGCGCCTGGGGATAGAGGTAATGCGTGCCTGGAAGAAGTTGAAGGAAGAAACGGCCGGTGCTGCCGCTGGTTACCTTGCCAAGGGCAATATGGTCCGCATCCTGAACAAGGATGGTTGCTCCGGCAAGCGGGGCCGTTGCGATAACGCCGTCGGCCTCCACCGGCCGGGTTGGACGCATCACCACCTCACCCGCAATTCCGGTTCGAAGTGCTGCGCTGTCCACGATTTTCATCGCAACAGGCTTCTGGTCCGTCCGGCCCCCCTTCTTCTTCCCGGGATGCCCACCGTACTGCGCCACCATCAGCGTAGCGAGCATTGCCAGCAGCAGAGTTCCAATATTCATGTCGGTTCACGATTGTACTGTCGTCACGAGGTATGGACACAGCGATCGGCGGAACGTCGCATCGGCAATCGCCCCCCGATCACTCCGAAAGTTCTGTCACCGGACGTTGGCACACGAAACGTTCGCAGACATAGGCTGCTGCATGGCCGTCCAGCGGCACCATCTCCTCCAGCACCGGCAGGCGTTCGGCCAACCAGGTATCAAGCCCTTCATGCGGCACCAGCAGCAGACCCGTGCCCGGACGATAGCGCGCCCGCGCCTGCCTGATCAACACCGCCGTCTCCTGCAGGTTGGCGGACTCAGCAAGGACGATCTGGCGCGGCGGCTGCGACTGCATCAGCGCGGCGGCTGCCATCAGGGGCATCATGATCGGATAGTCGGCAACACGAGCCATGAAGAGCGCGATGGTCCGCTCCGCCTTCAGGAGAAGCTCCTCATCGTGGAACAGATTGCCGAGGCGCAACAGGTTCATCGCCATAACCGAATTGCCGGACGGCTCCGCGCCATCGTGATCGCTCTTGGAGCGGACAAGCACACTTGGATCGGCGCCGCTTGCCATGAAATATCCGCCGGCCTCCTCATCCCAGAAGAGTGCCCCTGCCAGGCGCACGAGACGGTCGGCCTCGCGGAGATATCGCACATCGAACGTGGCCTCGTACAGATCGAGCAGCCCGGCCGAAAGGAATGCATAATCATCCAGATAGCCGTCGATTTTCACCTCCCCATCCTTCAGCCGATGCATCAGGCGGCCATCAACGATCATGGAGCCGAGAAGCAGATCCGCAGCCGTACATGCGGTTTCCGCATACGCAGGCGCATCGAGTGCCATCGCAGCACGCGCAAGCCCAGAGAGCATCAGCCCGTTCCACGATGTGAGAATCTTCTCGTCGCGATGGGGGCGCGGCCGGGAGCTCCGCGCCTCGAAGAGCCTGGCGTGTGCGCCTGCAATCAGTTCCTCCACCTCAGGTACCGTAACGCCGATGCGGGCAGCCACTTGCTCGATGGCCATGCTCGTGTGGAGGACGTTGCGACCATGCTCGAAATTTCCCTCGGCCGTGAGCCCGTACCGCAGTTGCATCGCTACCTGTTCGCTCTCCGTGAGAAGTTCCGCAAGCTGCCGCAGCGTCCAGACGTAGAACGTTCCCTCCTCCCCTTCGCTGTCCGCATCCTCGGCAGAATAGAACAGTCCATCGGAATTCATCAGGTCGCGTTCCAGATAGGCAATCGTCTGGCGGATGACTCCTTCGAGAAAGGGGTCCGGTTCAACGCGAACGGCGTCGGCACAGGCGGCCACGAGCTGCCCCTGGTCGTACAGCATCTTTTCAAAGTGCGGCACGCGCCACTCGGCATCCACGGAGTATCGAGCGAAGCCTCCGCCAAGCTGATCGTACATTCCCCCGGAAGCCATACAGTGCAGGGTGCGGTGGGCCATGGCAAAGGCACGCTCGCTCCCCTGCACCGCATGACAGCGGAAAAGGAACTCCAGGATGGATGGCCGCGGGAACTTCGGCGCACCGCTGAACCCGCCGTGGCGGGGATCGTAGCTGCGTTCCAACTGCTCCAGGCAGCGCTCCACAATCGGATTCAACGGAACCGGTTCAGACGTCGGCGCGGCGATCACGGAGCCCTTTTCAATCGCCCCAAGAATTGCCTGCGACGTACGCACCACTTTCTCCCGCTCGTTGATCCAGGCATTGTGGAGCGAGCGAAGGGCATCGCTGAAACTGGGACGGCCGAACGCCGGCCGTGGAGGGAAGTAGGTCCCCACGTAGAACGGAACCAGATCCGGCATCAACCACGCCGAGAGAGGCCAGCCGCCGTTTCCGTTGAGGGCCTGCGCCGCAGTCATGTACACGTGGTCAACATCGGGCCGCTCCTCGCGATCCACCTTGATATTGACGAAGAGCTGGTTCATCAACAGCGCCGTCTCGGGGTCCTCGAACGATTCCCGCTCCATCACATGGCACCAATGGCAGGTGGAATAGCCGATCGAGAGAAAGATCGGCTTCTCCTCACGCCGCGCACGATCGAACGCCTCCTCACCCCATGGATACCAGTCGACAGGGTTGAAGGCATGCTGCTGCAGATAGGGAGACTTCTCGTGAATCAGTCTGTTCGGAGTACGATCGGCGCCGACATGCATCGCGAGATTCCAACTGTGAAGAGTACCGGGACATAATAACAACAACGGGACCTTCTGTACGAAGGTCCCGTTGCATGATTTGCAAGCAGCCCCACATCGGGCGTTAGCCCGGCCTGGCGGGTTGCTTAGCGTGCGATGTTGATCTTGGATGTGTACACCTTGTCGCCGGCGATCATGCGCACAACGTAGAAGCCGTTGGGCAGCCCGTCCGTGCTGAGATCCACGGAGTACTTGCCGTCGACGTAGTGGTTGTCCACGACGTTCTTCACATGCTCACCGGCCGCGTTGTAGAGATCGATCGTCACATTGCTGCGGGTGGTCAGCGAGAACGGAATCGTGGTATGATCACGCACCGGGTTCGGGGAGATCGCGCCGATCCCCTGCTGCGAGGCATCCGAACCGTAGTAGTACTTCACACCGGAGCTCAACGTCACCGAACCGAAGAAGGTGATGCCGGTGTTGATCAGCGCCCGCTTGCCGCCGAACTGCAAGGCACCCCACGTGCTGTAGACGGAGTCCTTGGTTCCGGCCCGGAACATCACGAGGCCCATGATCTTGGTGCTGTCCAACGGGCCGGTGCGCTGGTCGAGAAACTCGCCCGGATTGTTCGGATCCGGCACGAAGTCACCGGCACGATACTCCTCCGAGGAGAGAAGGCGCTGGAACTCGCGGGTGTCCTGAGCGGCAACCGGCTGCGTAACCGCGGGTGCGAATTCGTTGACGTACAGAAGCAGTGCGGACTCGTTCGCTGCAAAGGTCATCGGCTCGTTGCCGCTGCCGGGATCGCCGTCGAAGACGAAGAGCGTCGGGTTGATCACCGAGTCGCCCTGATCGTTCGTTGCGATCGTCGAGTCGAGACCATCAACGTTGATCTCGAGATCGCGCACCTTCGTCAGAGCCGAGCGTCCGGAGAAGAAGCCGTTCTGCTTGAAGGTGTTGCCGCGGAAATTGTACGTGGTCTTGTAGAACGTGAACAGACCGGGATTGCTCGGCGTGTTGTACGGGTTCTTGAAGTAGGGAACACGCACGGCCTCGATCGTCCAGGTGCTTGCATCCTTGAACTGATCGATATAATCCTGATCAGTCGCAAAGCCGGTATCGATCAGATTGATCGAAGAGGAATTGGCGTTGTAGATACTGCCGTTGTAAATGGCATAGAGCTGGGTGGGATTCGGCATGATCTGGCCGAACCCGCGCATCTCCACTCCGGTAAGGTCGAGAGGTACCGTAAGATCACGACGGTTGGTGTCGCCACCGGGACCGAAGCGAGCAAGAAGTCGGGAGTACCAACGGTACGAACGCTCCTCAGCAACCCGGCCCTGAAACGGATTCGGGTTGGAGGGGGGCTCTGCGACGTTTGAGGTTCGCTCGACAAGCGGAAGAGTCCGCGGCTCGATGCGCTGCTGCGCGAACGCCGACGTACCAACCGCTACCAATGCCAGAGCAATAGCTAGCGTTTTCTTCATGGTGAATTAGGCCCCTAATGTGAATGAGGTATTGAGAACTGTCTCCATGCTAGAGAAGCGTCGTGACGAACCGAACCCCGAGAGATCCCCGCAGATGAACCACGACGTCCACACAGGCCGCAACAACAGCGGCATCACCCCTGGCATGCCGGAAGGGTAACCGCAAAGTTACAGAAGTTCGGATTATCTGGGCACCCTGGCTCGGGATCGACCTGACAAGTGGCGAGCAGCTACGGGGGTGATCGCCAACAGAGGAACCCCGGCCCGACGAATCCGTCGAAACCCTGAGGCGCCCCTGATAACCAAATCAATACACGCTATCGCATGGAAAGTTACTCACATGCAGCAGGCTCCCATGCACTGTGAAATGATGCGCCAGACGTCCGCAACATCACACCTGGAAGGAGTGGGAGAATACATCAAGACCGGATAAGGTGCTCGTTGGGGGGATCGATCGATCAGGCATGCGTGGCGGTTCAGCCGGCAGGCTGCGCTCGGAGTAGCGGCCGCGCAATGCAACATTCCGTTGAAGTTCCGGCTTGCGGCAACGCAGTGCCGGCCGGTGCGGGTGCAGGTCCGGACGGGATGGATCCGTCAGAACGTCAACGCCTCGGCGGTTACCCCCTCCAGGCTCGCAACGCTCACCTTTCGTCCGAACTGGCTCTCCATCAGATCCTTCTTGCGGCTTGCGCTCCAGAGCTCGAACGTCGGAACGGCATCGGTGGAGCAGTGCACACGGAAGGAGATGGTGCGGTCGTCGAAATGCGTTTCGATCGACTCCACAACCTGTTTGTGTGTGCGATCCAACCCATCGGCAACGCGCAGGATGGCGGCGAGAAAACGGACGCACTCCTGATCGGCCGCACGAAGCGCTGCGAAGGCCGGATGGCGGTTCTTCGGATGCGATTTCCGATGGTATCGCGCAACGTTGGCGATGATGGCAATCTCGTCGTACGTGAAGCCCAGCGCCTCGCTGTTCTGAATCAGATACTGTGAATGCTTGTGATGCGAGGCATGCGAGATGTAGTAACCGATGTCGTGCAGCAAGGCGGCAGCTTCCAGCAGTTCACGGCGCCCCTCCTCCAGGCTGTGAAGCGGCTCCAGGGCATCATAGATGGCAAGCGACAGCCGGGCCACATGGCGGCCATGCCGCTCGTCGAAGTTGTACATGCGCCCGATCTTCATGACGGACTCGTACCGGAAGTCCGTGAGATGCGCAATCCCCTCGGACTCGCCCGCATGCTTCTCGATGGTGTCCAGCACGATCCCCTCGCGCAGCGCATAGGTGCTGACCGTGTAGGAGTCCGCGCGGCAGGCATCCAGTATCGTCTGGAGGGTAACGCCACCGGCAACCAGAATGTCGGCACGGCGAGGATCCGTTGCGGGAATCGCCGCCCGTTCCGCAAAGTTTTTCGCCTTCACAACGCGCCGTACGAGCTCATCGATCTCCTGGCGTGTAACCACTATGCCATTCAGCGATTCCGGCACGCTCTCCCCACGGGCAGCCAGCACCATCGCAGCATAGGTTTGCGCCGTGCCGCTTGAGGCAATCAGCATGGAGGCATTGCTCTCTCTGATATGTTCGGCGGCGTGGTAGATCTCGCCGTGAAGGTAGACCCTGCAGCGCTCGACCTGCTCGTCGGTAACCCGCTCCTCCGGGAAGAAACGCTGGGTCATCCGGATGGCGCCGATCTTGAAACTGTTGGCATAGGAGATGCGTCCCTGCTCGCCAACCAGGAACTCCGTGCTTCCGCCTCCGATGTCGAAGAGGGCGATGCGCTGCCCGTACACCGGCAGCGCCTGCAGAACCCCGAGATAGATCAGGCGTGCCTCCTCGAACCCGGAGACCACCTCGATGTCGATTCCGGTCTCGTTGCGCACGCGGGAAATGAACTCATCCCGGTTGGATGCCTCGCGGACGGCACTGGTGGCAACGGCGCGGATCGGAGAGAATGTTCTGGCGGCAACGGTGGCAAAAAGCTTCATGGCGGCAACGCCGCGGGCCATGGCGTCCTCCTCCAGGTGTTTGATCTGCGAAGGGCTTTCGCCCAGACGCACAACCACCTTTTCCTTCACGAGCACGGAGAACCTGCGGTCGCCAAGCAACCGCACCACCACGAGGTGGAAGCTGTTGGTGCCGACATCAATCGCGGCAAGGGTTTCGGGATTCGGATGTGTCGTCATCGGAGCATTCGGACCAGCGTTGATGCCACAGAGGAAGATACGATTCGGCGGTGCTGGAACCACATTATGAGTGTGATACCAAAATGCCTTCAGCTCGCCGCATCACTCCAGATCACGGAAGCTGGCGTCCTGCACGCGCCCGTAATCAACACGGCTTCGCTGTGGCTGGCTTCGGACCGGCTTCTGCCGATCGCGGAGTGCCGCGCGACGTTTTTTCCGGATATCGAACCAGAGCGGAAAGAAGCGTCTGGCAACGCCTTTCAGGCTCCAATAGAGCAGAAAGATGATCGGGATTAGATAGAGAAAGCGACGCATCGCGCGGAGCCAATGGAACGAAACGGGGGAACGTTCTTCCTAGCCAAAATGGAAGAAACGCAGTTGTGCGTCGGATGGACGCAGGATCTCCTCCACGAGGGAGCCGAATGCATCGCGATCGTTGACGAAATCCATCTTCGCTGTGTTGACGATCAGGATGGGGGCTCCCGTGTAGTGGAAAAAATACTGAGTGTATGCCTCGGAGAGATCGCGCAGATAACCAACGGAAATGGACTCTTCCATTGCCCGCCCGCGATTGCGGATGTTGCCGATCAGGCGGCTCAGACTGCTCTGCAGGTACACAACCAGATCCGGACGCGGAACCGTCCCTTCCAGAGCTGTCACAACCGCATCGTACAGGGTGAGCTCATGTTCGTTCAACGTCAGCGAAGCGAAGATTCTGTCCTTGTCGAAGATGTAGTCGCTGACAACGAAGTCGTAGAACAGATCGAGCTGCCGGAATTCCTGCTGCTGCCGGTAGCGGCTCAGAAGGAAGAAGATCTGCGTCTGAAACGCAAACCGTTTCTGATCCTTGTAGAAGTCAGCCAGGAACGGATTGTCCTCGAAGCGTTCCAGCACCAGACGTCCGTTCAACCGCTCCGCCAGCATCGTGGCGATCGTTGTCTTCCCCGCGCCGATCACCCCTTCAAAGGCAATGTAGCGAGGGCGAGTAGTTGAAACGGAACTGGGTTGGCTCATAAGGGCTGGTCAGAGAGGGACAAGGGATTCCGGCCGGCTGATGTCCACCGTTTGCGCGGACACAAATTATGAAGGTTGGGTCAGGCTGCAACCGAATCATTGTGGAGTCGGAGAAATCATCGTATCCGGCGGACGCCGGATGCATCCTCCAAACCGGCAAGCAGATCGCGTACCGGCCGCGCAAGCACCGGGTTCACTGCATCCGGCGCGATCTCGGCCAACGGAACCAGCACGAACGCGCGCCGGTGCATCTCCGGATGCGGCACCCGCAGATCCGCACTCTCGATTACCTCCGGCGTGGCCGCAGGCAAATCAATCAGCACAATATCGATATCGATCTCACGCTCATGCCACTTCGTTCGCGTCCGGCGCCCAAGATGGCGTTCGATGGCGCGGAGACGGGAAAGAAGATCGTGCGGATCGCACGTGGTTGTGATGACGGCAGCGCAGTTGAGGAACTCCGGCTGCTCCAGATAGCCCACCGGCTCCGTGGCGTACAGCGCCGAAACCCTCTCCAGGTGAACGCCGGGCGAGGCGGCGATCAACTTCAGCGCACGGCCAAGGGTATGCTCACGCATCCCAAGATTCGCACCGAGCGAGAGATAGACCGTTCGCATCGGAGCGTTGGCTGTCATCTCCTGTTCCGCCATGGTTGTACGCACTTCGGGTCGCAGTCGGCCGGCCCGGCTTCTTCCTTCAATCGATTCCGCGGTACCGGACATATGAAGGGCCGTATCTCCGGCGGGTTATTCGCGCTCCTTCCGGGTTTCCACTTCCACCGCCCGCATCACGCCATCGATCGGTACTGAAAGCTTGCGCAGCCGAACAGTTACCGCCAGCGCCGTGGGGAAACGCGAGAGGAGAGCGTCCGCAATCTCCGCCACGAGAGCTTCGAGCAGCCGCCTGTTGGTGCCTGTAAGGATATCGCGAGCAAGCTGGTACGCATCATGGTAGTTGATGGTATCGGCCACATGATCCGTTACGGCAGCGAGACTGATATCGGCCTCGATCTCGAGATCGAAACTGTAGCGGCCGCCGATCGTGCGCTCGGCCTCGCCAACGCCATGGCGCGCATAGATCTCGGCACCGAGCACCCGGATTGTGGAACGTGTAGCCATCGCGGATCGATTGGGTTGGGGATTGTGTCGCGGAGAGCTTCCGTCAATATCCATGCGGCAGGCTCCGGCGCATGCGCAGCGCGTAGAACATCTGGAAGAACCAGCGATTGTGCCGTGCGATGCGGCCCACAGGGATCGTTGTTCGGGTGGACATGACGCCAGGCAGCCCGCCCACACCTTCACGTAGTCCCCGCAGAACGGCGCGCACGCCCCCTTCGCGCCTGCGTAAGGCGGCCGTTGCAAGGCGGCGCAGGGTATGCACCGACGCAACCACAACCGCCAACGGAAACGGGAAGAACTTGAACGCACACCAGATGTTGTTCCGCGTATCCGCCTCCAGAACACGCACGGCGGCAATCGCACGCACCGCATGCCGGTGAATCAGTGTGAAGCAGGGATCCAGAGCCACCGGGATGTCGTGATAGAGCAACTCCAAGCCAAGCGCATACTCCTCACCCCCGAAGAACATCCGCTCATCGTATCCGCGCGTGCGCTGGATTGCCGAGCTGCGGAAGCACATGCCGGCACCGAGCACGAACATTCCCTCGTATGCACCGCTCCTGAGACGCCGCCGTGCAAAGACTCCCATGTTGCCGAACTCGAGCGCCTGCGAGTACAGGTTCACGCTGCGAAAACAGACCGCTCCAAAGTAGCGGTTGGCTTCGAGGAACTCGACCGCATCGCGGAGAGTGCGCGGCGACTCCGGCTCGCAGTCCTCGTCGAACATGAAGACATAGGGCTCAGGGGCATGCAGAATCAGCCGGTTGCGAGCCACGGCGCCGGCATTCTCCTCCAGAGCAAGCACCTCCACGTCGCCGCCGAAACGCTCACGCACCGCCTGGGCGGTACCATCACTGCTGGCATTGTCCACCACCACAATGCGCACCTTGCTGCGCGGATAGTCGATCCGCTCCAGCGCTTCGAGCGTTACCAGCACCTCGTCGCGCCGGTTGAAGCTGAGCAGGCCGATGGCGATTGGCGGCAGCGCCTCATCGTTGAGCGGCTTCGGGCGGTTATGAATGGAGGTCGGCACGATCAACGAGAAGAAGGATTGCCGGCGCGCGGGCATCGTCCGCAATACGCACCACGGTACCGAACCGGGCAACGCTCATCGGAAACGGAGAGCGCCGGGTCCGTTGCAAAAATCCCGTGCAGGCAATCTGCACGGGATTGAAAAATGATTGCGGTGAACTATCCCGGGCGAATGGCTGGGTCCACTGCGGCTCCCTATCCCTCGAGCAACACCTGCCGCACTTCCTGCAATGCCGCCACCTCGGGGAACTCCACCGCGAACTCCTCGCGCATACGCGGATCGAGACGAATTGCATCCTTGAGCGCGAACGTCATCTCGGACAGGCGCTTCATCGCCAGCAGCGACTTCGCCCTGCCGTAGTGCGATTCGCTCCATTCCGGTTCCAGTCCGATCGCCGTCTCGAATGCCAGCAGCGACTCATCGAAACGCCCGTCATCGTACAGCGTTTCGGCGTACTCGTACCAGCACTCGACATCATTGGGGTTGATCTCCACCGCCCGCTGATAGCAAAGGAGTGAATCCTCGATGCGGCCCAGGTTGTACAATGCGTCGGCACGGGCAAACCAGAGGTCCCCATCATGCGAATTCAACGCGATCGCCGCGTCGTAGTCTGCAATGGCCTCGTCGAAGCGTTCCAGAGCGTCATAGCAGCTTCCGCGGCCGAAGTATGCCTCGAAGTTGCGCGGCTGAATGGAAAGCACCCGCGAGAACGCTTCGATCGCTCCGTTGAAATCACCCAGTTCTTCGCAGGCATTCCCCAGATTGAACCATGCGGCTGCGTCGTGCGGCTCATACTTCAACGTCTCACGATAGCATTGCACCGCTTCCGGAAGGCGGGCCAGGTTCGCGAGACTGTTGCCCCGATTGTACCAAGCCGCCGGGAACTCCTCGTGGATGGCAAGCGCCATATCGTAGCTGTCGATCGCCTTCTGGAAATGTCCCTTGCGACCAAGCACGATGCCGCGATTATACCACGCATTGAAGTTGTACGGATCCTCGTCCAGATATCGTTCGTATGCCCGCAACGAATCCTCCAGACGATCCAGGAAATCGTAGCAATATCCCAGTTCGTACAGGCACTCCTTACCAAACTGCTCGCTTGCCGACAGACCTTCGAAGATTGCAGATGCCTCCTCGTATCGCTCCATCCGCTCCAGCGCCACCCCCATGTTGAAACGGGCCTCTTCATTCTCCGGCTCGCGCTCCAGGACGCGACGATACCAATCGAGGGCGCGATCGCCGAGCCCGAGCGCATCAAGCGCGATGCCGCGATTCACCATCGTGTCCGTATCGGACGGGTTAAGCATATCGGCCTGATCATAGCAGGCCAATGCCTCATCGGGACGACCGAGACCGGTAAGAACGATTCCTTTGCGGAGCCAAGCGGCGTGGCTGTATGGGGCGAAACGTAACCAGTGTTCACAAAGTCGAAGGGCCTCAGCAAAACTCTCCTCCTCTATACACTGCTCCACCAACTCCTCCAGCACTTCGACGTTTGGGATGGATGTATTGTCATCACCGGGATCGCCGTTGAGTTGGCGGCGAAAGCGGCGGAGTGCATCATCTCGTTCGTCCGGACTCAGTCCCTCAGAGAGGTCGTCATCACCGAAATTGTACGTATCCATGTACGCTCCTCTGCGGGTTGTCTGTCATCAGCCGAACTGGGCGTTTCTGCACCGATTCGGCTACCGGTAACAGCACGCGTTAATATTACACTTGGGGTCTCCCCAATGCAAGAGCTATTTCCCGCATGGAAACGCTTTGCCGGATGGGAGCCCGAAAGCGGGCGCGCGTTGGCCTATTTCGTAGATTGTTGCTCTTTGTTCGCGGTGCTCCTTCAACTCCGAACGCACTGCCTGTGCGGTGCGTTCAATGCAACCAGACCGTAGACGAACGAACAAAAGGTTTATGCGCGCGTTTTCTCATTTGGCATTCATTGCATGCACACTGGCAGCCTTGACAGGCGCCTGCGGCAACGATCGCGGGGAAACGAATCATTCAGCAGCATCTCGCGGCATGGAAGGGAAACGGAAGCCGGCCTCCGGCAATACAGCAGTGGAACGTGAACGTGCCGAAAAGGATTCAGCGTTCCGCGGCCCCGGTTCGCCGATCCCGGAGGGGGTTCGTCCCACATTCACCGGGCTCCGCTACTATCCGGTTGCCCCGGCACTTGCGTTCAACCTCCACCTGACGCGGCTCTCGAAGCCGGAACCGATATCGATTCCCGCATCCAAGGGCGATCTGCGGTCCATGGTTCGCGCGGGCACCTTTGTATTCAGTGTGGAGGGAGTCGAGTGCAGACTCACAGCGTTCGCCTCGCCGGAACAACCCGGCCTGCTGTTCATTCCCTTTCGAGATGCAACCAACTCGTCGGAGACATACGAGGGCGGACGCTATCTCGACCTCGAGGAAACTGCCGGAGACGAGTATCTACTCGACTTCAACCGCGCATACAATCCATACTGCGCCTACAGCCCGCACTATACGTGCCCGCTTGTCCCGAAGGAGAATGTGCTTTCGGTTGCAATACGGGCCGGTGAAATGCTTCCTCCGTTCGATGCGCATGCGGTGCAATCGGATTCGAAGCAGTAGTATGCGGCATCCATTCCACGCTCACATAGGCCAGAAGCAGCTCAGAGAGATTCCGTGATCCGATTGCACTATCGAACCCCCTGCCCCGGTGCGCCAATGCGCGCAGCCATGCCTGACCGGGAGCACGCTCCGTCCCGCGGTATACATGTACTGTTCCCGCTGCTCTGTCTGGTTCTCCTGGTTGCCGGCTGCACCGGCGCCAAGCAGACACAGCAGGAGGAAACCGGGACGCCAACCACGCCGCCGATCTCTCTCTCCGCGGAGCAGCTTCATTCGCCCAGCGGCGACATGACCGCACGCATCCCGAAGGGATGGGTGATCGTGGATGCTGGCAAGCTGGAGTCGCCCCAGGTGTTCGCCGTGACCTGCAATCCGGAGTACACCATGTCCGTAATCTTCAGCGAGTCGCCGGTAGACAATGCCGCCCGCGGCATCTTCTCGCGCGACGGCCTGCGAGGCCTTGTGGATGCAAGCTTCCAGCGGCATCGGAAGCGGAGCAACGGACGCGCCGCGATGACCGGGGACATCGAAGAGTTCGCGATCGGGCGTCGCCAGTTTGCAGCCTACACGTACACAACGGATTCTACCCAGACGTTCACGCGCGTGGCCGTGTTCTATACGAACGCCCATCTCTACGAATGCGCAATCACCCATCTCACGTTCAATGCCCGGGAGCTGCCGAACGCGAAACTGGTGCGCGCGATCCATCAGGTTATTCTGGGAGGCATCGACTGGTAACAGCGGTGGTCCGGCGATCCGCGCACGCCCGCAGCGAACGGGAACGCCCATGAAAAAACCCGGTTTGCAGATGACCGGGTTCAGTACCGCGTACGAGACTCGAACTCGTGTTACCGCCTTGAGAGGGCGGCGTCCTAACCTCTAGACGAACGCGGCAAACAAAGAAATAATCGATTGGGAAGCTGCCCCGCCAGGGCTCGAACCTGGACTCTTCTGATCCAGAGTCAGACGTGTTGCCAGTTACACCACAGGGCAGTATGTCAAACGCAGAGCAACGAACTTACGGAAGTTGGGCCTTCCACGTCAAGCATTTGTTGTGGACCCGATCGGGATCGAACCGACGACCTCTAGAGTGCGATTCTAGCGCTCTCCCAAACTGAGCTACGGGCCCGTGCAAAAGGACAGCGAAATTAGTCGCTTGGCCGGTGACTGGCAAGCATGAAATATGTTGGTACGAATGCGGCAACACGCGATTCGTTGATGATCGGGACCGCCTTCGCTATGTTGGCAGCACTTCGGAAACACCGGACATGCGGTGCATGCCATGCGCGATCCAGCCGCACACCTTCAAACAATCCCACTGAAACACGGGACATGTCGATGACGAAAGAACGGATTCAAACGCCGGACGCACCACAGCCGATCGGCCCCTATTCGCAGGCGATTCGCGCGGGCGGCTTGATCTACACCGCCGGGCAGGTTGCCCTTCGGCCGGACGGTACCTTCGCCGGAGGCGACGCGGCCGCCCAGACACATGTGGCGGTGGCCAATCTCCGCGCCGTACTCGAGGCGGGCGGCGCATCGCTCGATAGCGTTGTGAAGACCACGATCTTTCTGAAGGACATGAACGATTTTGCCAAGGTCAACGAGGCATATGGCGAATATTTCGGCCAGAGCGCGCCCGCTCGCTCCACGGTTGAGGTTGCGCGCCTGCCAAAGGACGCCCTGGTCGAAATCGAGGCGATAGCGATTGTAGAATGAATCGGATTCGCATCATCCTTACCCTGCTGCTTCTTGCCATCGTTGCATCGGCACCACGTCTGCTGGCGCAACCGGCGGACTCCACGCGTACGGCATCCTCGATGGCGGACTCCGTGCGCGCGCTCACCCGTACCCTGGACACCAGCCACGTCCATATCGCCAAGTCCGACAGTGCCATGCGGCCAACATATCGGATGACCAAGAACTGGAAGACGGCGCTTCTCTGTTCGCTGATACCGGGCGGCGGCCAGCTGTACACCGAACAGTACATCAAGGCGCCGATCTTCGCGCTGGGCGCCGGGTTCTTTCTCTACCGTGCACTTTACTTCAACGGCCTCTATCGGGACTACGCTGCACAGGCGAACCAGTATCCACGGGGTTCATACGAATATGAATCGCTCAAACGTCTACGGGAGGCGAATCGGGATGACAGGGATCTCAACTATGCGTTCGCCGCGGGGGTTACGATTCTCGGCGCGATCGATGCATACGTCGGCGTGCACATGTTCGACTTCGATGTATCGGACGATCACACATCGCAGATCTATCTGAACCCGGCCGGCCCTTCGATCACGTTCGCCGCACGATGGTAGTATTTCGGGAGGATGCGTGGAGGCGCCGTTGGAATCGGCTTCGATCTGTCTGCTGCGGCAACGTTGCCGCCGAAACATGCCTTTCGTATGTTTGTGTGCTTCGTCCAGTACGTCCGGTTGGCGTGATCAGGCGAAGTGGCGATAACATCAAGCGCAACCAACGATGATTGAACAATACCTCCCGGCGATCGCAATGATCCTTGCCGGAGTCGGCTTCGGCATCGTGTCCGTCAAGGCACACGAATGGCTTGGCCCGCACCGCATGACGGCACAGAAGCTGACCACGTACGAATCGGGCATGGAGCCGGTCTCCTCTGCCCACGAGAGATTCTCGGTCAAGTTCTACCTGGTCGCGATGCTCTTCATCCTGTTCGATATCGAAATCATCTTCATGTATCCCTGGGCTGTCAGCTTCAGGGCGCTGGGGAACTTTGCACTGGGTGCGATGCTGCTGTTCATCGTCACCCTCTTCGTTGGGTACGTGTACATAGTGAAAAAGGGAGCCTTGAAATGGGACTAACCGATCAACTCGAGCGGGATGGATTCCTGACGACGACGATAGAGGCAGCCATCAACTGGGCGCGCAAGAATTCCGTGTGGCCGATGCCGCTGGGCATCAGTTGCTGTGCCATCGAGATGATGGCGTTTGCCGGCCCTCGATTCGACGTTGCGCGATTCGGCTCTGAGCGCTTCAGCTTCTCGCCGCGCCAGTCGGACCTGCTGATCGTTGCCGGAACGGTAACGTACAAGATGGCGTGGGTGGTCCGGAAGATTTACGATCAGATGCCCGACCCGAAGTGGGTGCTCTCGATGGGCGCCTGCGCGAGTTCGGGCGGCATGTTCCGTTCCTACTCGGTGGTGCAGGGAATCGATCAGTTCATTCCTGTGGATGTGTTCGTTGCCGGCTGTCCGCCGCGCCCGGAGAATCTTATTCAGGGCCTGATGGCGATCCAGGACAAGATCCAGCATTCCAAGGGCCGCCTTATCGAGCGGAGCACGCCGGAACTCGTGGACTGATCCAGACACGATCATTGTAGAAACAACAACGTCCCGGAGATCCCGGGACGTTGTTGTTCATAGCCCGACGGTTTGATGCCGTGCACCACCGCGTTCGGCGTACTACTCCAGCGGCGACGATTCTTCGTGCGGGAGAGTATAGAGCACCGAGAGGCCCAGACGAATCTCGGTCGGGCTCCATGTGAGCCCGTTGACCGGGGATTGAAATCCAAGAAGTGCACTCAGTTCCGGACGCAGTGCCAGCGCACCGCCCAGCCCGATCTCATAACCGATACCAGCCGTCAGACCCAGCTGTAGTTTCCGAAGGTCCGTCACATCGCCGCTCTGAGCGTTGCGCGTGGTGCTGCCGTCGCCGAACGTAGCGCCGCCGGGGGATGCGATCTGCTCCTTGTAGTCGTAGGTTCCACCCAGGATATAGCCCATGCTCAGACCCAGCCGAAGATGCAGCGGCACCTCGCTGCTCAGCCAGTAGGCCACGGCCGGCTCGATGCGGAGTTCGCTGAGCCTGCTTGTGAGCGCGTAGTGCGCAACAACCGGAACCGGTTCCCCAGCGGCGTTGGCCGCCTGGCCGATGCCTTCATCGGCACCGAACCCCGTGGAGCTGGACGCAAACCCGACACGCAGGTCCCCACCCAGGTGCGAAACGAATCCGGAGCCCATTGCAGGATTGAGCGCGAGCATTGCGGCAACCTCGAACCCGCCACCGGAGCCGGCGCTGTATCGCGACGGCGATTGAGCGCCGATACAGCTCTCTACGCCGGGAAAGGAATCGAAGTCTGCGGAGGACGCCATAAGCACGCCACCCGCATGAAGCCCTACGGCAAGCCTGCTCAATGGCACATGCCCTGCACCAATCTTGGTCTGCTGTCCGTTTGCAACACCGAATCCGGCGCCCGCAACGATGCCCGCCACGATCAGGCTGCGAAGAAACGCTCCGCACAAATCCATCGTACTGCGATACATGGGTTGATTCCGAATAGATCTCGTGATACGACTGTTCAACTACTTCGAAGCGCAGCTGCACACCGGAATTGGAGCATCCGGCATGGCAACTTCAGCCGATACGCACCTGCAGCCGGCATCGCCGGAGGCCCTCATTGAGTGAGGATCATCGTTGCACGCACCCGTGCGCGCCCGTTGTCGATCTCGCAGATGTACACACCGGATGGAAGCGTACTCCCGTCGATCTCCACACGATGCGCACCGGCCGTCACATGCCCCTGATCGAAGACCTCCATGCAGTTGCCCGATGCGTCGTACAGGCGGATGGTGACGGCATCATCCTGCTCGTTCTCGAACTCCACGGAGACATGATCGTGGAACGGATTGGGTGCGACGCTCTTCAGCAGCAACCCGCCCAGGCGCACGAAGCGGCTGCCGCCGGTTGTGCAGATGCCCAGCGTATGTAGTTCGCCGTCATGTTTCGTGATCGTGACCGCACGGTTCGGCGGCGTCTCGATCCATGCCGAGTCCACGATCAATGGAGTGCGATCGGTGTCGCCAAGCAATACCAGCGATCGCAGGCGCATCAGTTCACCGTTGGCCGGGAACGTTCCGCCGCTCACTCGCAGCGTCAGCACGCGGTCACGGCCATCCAGATGTTCGTCCACGATTGCCGCGCTGGCCCCGGCCAGGCTTGCACTCACGCTTATGGTGGAGGCGCAGCGATACAGATGCCGCAGGCGTACAACGAGGGCCGTTGCGCCGGCACGATCTACGTTGATCCAGTTCTCCACGCCGATTGGAATCTCCACCTGCGTATCCACGTTCCCCTCAACCTGCGGAGCAACAACTGTGAGAGATGTCTGAATCGTTTCCTCTCCCGCGGCAACGCCGTTGAGCGCTACCGTGGTATCCGGATGGCATGGGTCGCTCATGGTAACATGCAGTTGCGAATTGAGCGTTCCACGAGCCGTGGGGTCATATTCCAGCTCCACCACCACCGAGTCATTCGGCTGCAGGAGATAGGGTAGCTGTCCGGGACTGATCACCCTCACGCCACTTCCGTTTTCCGGATCGATGCCGGTAATGAAGGTCGGTTGATTTCCGGTGTTGCGCAGAGTTATCGTCCCATGTCCCGACGAGCCAACATTCACGGAGCCGAAGTCGATGTTCGTGGTGGAGAGCTCCAGATTCACGAACGCCGCGAATCCCGCGAGTTGGAAGTCCGCGGTGCTGGTGCATGGTTGATACAGGAACTGCAACGTTCCGGTATGATAGCCCGGCGTCTTCGGATCGAAGGAAAGATGTATGGTGTCGACATCTCCGGGTGCAAGCACCAGTGGGAACGTAACGCCCTGCACGCCGAACGCAGTGCTGCCGGTATTGGCATACGATACGATGGTGTCCGGCACGGACCCCGTGTTCCGGAGAACAACGGGATAGACCGATGCAGGCTGGCATGGATAGAGCGTATCGAATGCCTGCGCTCCTCCGCTGAGCGCAGGCGACGCACGCTCGGCATCAACCCATACCTGGGCCTCCACGTCGCACGGCGTACCATGCAGATGTATCGTAGCAGGATATGTGCCGTCTGATGTCGCGGCGAAGCGTACGGTAAGCTCCTGCGATGTGAATGGGTTCACGATCACGGGCAGCGATGTAGTGATGGTGTATGCACCGCCACTTCCGAGATCGGCACTGGTAATGGTATCGGGAATGGTCCCGGTGTTGCGAACCGAGATGATTCCATCCGCGAAGGCATTGCAGCTCAGAACGCGCCCAAGATGGATCGTGTCCGCAAGTGGAGTCAGCGTTACCGTGTCCCTGCGGGCAACCAGATCGATATCGATCTGCGTCCCGTTCTTCGCATTTGTCGTGATCGTGAGCCCTGCACGGCGGTCGCCAAAACCACCCGGCGTGAACCGCACTCTGAAGCTGAGCGTATCGCCCGGGAGCACCGTCTTGCCGCTCAGCGAATCGAGCAGTGAGAACTCGTTGGCATTCACACCGGAAATCGCCGCCGCCCCGATTACTATAGGCTCGTCGCCCACGCTCCGCATCATGATTACGGAATCCACCTGCGCAGGAGCTGCGCAGAGGAATGCGGGATAGTGCAGCGATCGCTGCACGAGCACGTTTGCTCCGCTCCCCTTGAAGCCGCGCAGCGTCACGTCCACGGACTGCAGACATGGCGTGCCAACGATCCGCATCGTCCCTTCGTGCAGCCCGTTTCCACCCGGCGTGAACTGAAGATGGAGCGTATCGTATGCAGCCGGCGCAAGCGTATCAGGGAACGACGCGCCAATCAACTGATACCCGGTCCCGGTGAAGTTGACGGCAGAGATCACCAACGCACGAACACCGTTGTTCTGCACAACGATGAAGGTATCGCGCTGCGTCTGTGTGGACTTCAACACGCCGAAGTCGATCGTGGTCGCCGGCAATCCCAGCTTCGCACTGTCGCGCGTGATCACGAACGGCACCTCGAGCACAGCCTGGTTGTTTGCGTCCGTGTAGAGCTTGATCGAGCCGGTATACGTGCCGGGCTGCGGCGTCTTGAAGGTCAGGAGCAGCTTCTCCTTCGAATTCCCAACAAATGTATACGGCAGGGGGGTCGGGTAGGTAAGCGTTGCCGCAAGTCCGTTCACATGGATCGAGTCCAGCGTAAAGTCGCCGCTGCCGGTGTTGCTCAGATCGATCGCCGTATCCTTCTGCGCATCACAGGAGAAGAAGCGAAGTGTGTCCGGTGCCGCAACAGCAAACGAACGCGCGGCTTCGCCGGCGGTTGTTGCGTAGGAATCGTACCAGGTAAGTCCGTAGGAGAGCACACTGATAGGGTCCGGTGACTCGATCAGTTCTCGCTGCCCGGGATACACTCGCAGATACCCGGTCACATACCTGTGATCGCTCTGGTTGTAGCCCAGGTTCACCGGCAGCCCATTCACCTTTACCTTCCCCAACGCCGAGACCGGAGCAGTGATGATGAGATAGTGCCGCCAGAACAACGTCATGCCCGGCGCGAAGATGTCCGGTGCCGGCGGCCGGTCCTGAATGTTCGGGACAGAGATCTGCAGATTGCGCCGGTACTGGCTGACCGGCGGCAGGTAGGCCATCGACGGATTGCCGTACGGAATGTTGATCGTATCGATCTGCGTGCCGATGTTGACAATCGAGTCGTACGTCATCCCGTCGCGGCCACTGTACGCGAACTGCATCCCCACAACGGGCTTCGACGCCGTAACGCTCATTGCCCCGATGATGGGAATGTCCAGAACGGAGTTCGTCGGAAAGATGGAATCGCTACCGGCAAGATTCTTGATGCGCACGCCGTTGGTGTCGAACGTGGTTCCGTACTGCAGCGTCACGAACCGCAGCCTGGAAGTATCTCTCCGAACCGCGACTCTCCCCGGCGGCCCGGCCTTTCGATTCACCCGCTGAATCACCGACGGATCGTTCCTGAAGAAGGGCATCGTATAGAATTGCGTGCCGGCGTAGCTCTCCGGCACCTGATGCTCCAGCATAACCTTGGTGCTGTAGCTGTATTCCTGCGCATTGCCGCTCCCTGGTGGATCGGGCGCAGGTCCCGAAGGACCATGCGTGGGCACGTTCGCGCCGGCGGAGAATGAGAGAACCCCGATCGGCTTGTTCGCCCGGATCAGCGTGCCGGTCATGTCCGCCGTTGGCCCTCCGGACTTGAAGGTGGAGACGACCTGACAGACCTGGTAGCGATCCAGATGAACGGTGTATTCGGTGGCCGGCATGTGCCCCGCCCAGGTCTGTACCTTCGGCGTGATGCGCACATTTGTGTTGTCATCCGACGCGATCACGATGAAGCCGTTGCGGTCGCCGGATAATGCATAGCCGGCATAGTTGACAAGCGTATAGGAGGTATCGTACGAACTGATGGGGAGCACCTGAAAGTTCTCGGCGCGATAGGCCGTATCGAACATCGCCTGCACGGTCACCGGATGATCGGCCGTGATAAGGAAGGCACGGCGATTGGGTTTCTCTGCGTCGAAGTCGAACGGCGACTGCATGATCTGCCACAACTCGAACATCGGTTTGGTGAAGAGCGTCCGCAGCCCAGCCTGGATCTGGGCATTGATGATCGGTGTACCATCTGCCCACATCAACGAGACATTGGTAGTCTGCTGTGCCATCACCTCGATGTTGAACTTCGCGATGTCGCGATTCATCTCGCCGATATCCATCAACGTTGGCAAAACCACAATGAACTCCTTCCCTGTTGGACTCTGCGCCCGCGCGGTCCACGTGACGAACAACAGAAGCAGTATCGCAAAGAGTATGTGCGATCGTAGCCGATGCGGAATCATGCGCAACTCCTGAAGCAGAGGATTGGGAGAACCCGAACGGTTGCTCCCATGAATGTTCGATGCAACGGTTCAAAGGGAGCGGGATACATGGAATCGCTCCCGATGGCAGAGTGGTTGCCAGGGAAATTGGCCGGAGGTTTGACTGTGGCTGTGTAGACACCCGCATGCCGGCGACGCGCGTCCCGCACGCATTCGGGTTTACGAACTCCGGAGAACGCCGCGCAATGCGCCGCAGTCCGGGTGATCCTGTTAAGCCAGAACAGTCAATCGCCGGAAAAGTTACCTAAGGGGGTGAACGGCGTGGGAATTCGGGTCTTTGGCGAAGCGCAACCGAGAGCAATGCCGCAGACCGCACCGTGACGTCCGATGATTTCTGCTCCCTGCCGGTACCTCTCGCCAATGCAGGCATCCAGTATGCCCGCAACGCCGGGTAATCACTACCGGGAACTATGTTGGCACATAGCCGAGTATCCCGGGCGGGTTGCTCGGTTGCACTGCATGTACACCGCGGCGAACAGCGTTGTGCCACGCAGCCTAGAACATCCAGCCGCCGCGCAGACGAATCACACCAACGGCGATCAGCACCGCTGCAACCAGCAGGAGCAGGAAGCTGTTGCGAGCACGAGTCGTGCTGTCCGCGCGCTTGAAGCGAGCCGTGGAGTGAGCGGCAACGGCAGCCAGGATCATGGTGACAACGTGCTCCATGCGCGGGCGTGGAAATCCGCCCAGGCCGATTGCCAGCACGATGCCGATCAGCACCTGCAGGTCGATCAAGCCCACGGCAGCACTGAGCAGTCCACGATCGCCGCCTCCGAACTCCGATCGCCGCAGCCAGGTGCTGAGCAGCTTGATCAGCGCAAGCACGATAACACCGGCAACCACCCAACGGGTGCCGGAGTGAATCTTCAGAAGAACATCCATGGTTGATACGCTTTTCGTTTGTCCGTACAAACAGTTCCTGCTCCAGGCAGAGCTACGTTGGGACAACCGGCATTGCACCTCGAATCGTCGGGAGATATCCGGGCGGGCGCCGCTCCGACATCAGATTCGCAGCGTGCCGCTCACGACAGTTACAGCGCTCCCCGCCAGAAGTACACGATCGCCATCCAGCCGCATGTGAACCACACCTCCCCGCGGCGACGCCTGATATGCCGTCAAATTCGTGAGTCCCAGGCGCCTGCCCCAGAACGGTGCCAGGCAACAGTGAGCCGAGCCGGTCACCGGATCCTCATCGATACCGGATGCCGGCGCAAAGAACCGGGAGATGAAGTGATAACCAGGTGTTGAGGACTGGCACGTAACAATGAGGCCGCGCGCAGGCAGCTTCGCGAGCGCAGCGAAATCCGGCGCCAGATTGCGCAGAAGGTCCTCCGCGGCAACCTCCACCAGAATGTCCATACGATTTCGACCAACGTATCGTGGCTCCGCGCCCAGTGCCTCGGCCAGCAACGCCGGCGGATCGAACGGCACCTCGGGCTCCGCCGGAAAGTTGAGGACAATGGCATCGCTGTCGCGCATTGCCGTTAGAAGTCCGCTGCGCGTGTTGAACCGAATCGGCATCTCCGGTTGTACATGCCCTTCCTCCCAAAGCATGTGTGCCGCAGCAAGCGTAGCATGGCCGCAAAGATCGACTTCCACGGTTGGGGTAAACCATCGAAGGTCATACTCGCCGTTCTTCGCCTGCACGAATGCCGTCTCCGCGAGATTCATCTCCGCTGCGAGGCTCTGCATCCACTGCTCGTCGGCCTGATCGTTCAGAAGACAGACGGCCGCAGGATTGCCCCTGAAGGCTTCCTGAGTAAAGGCATCGATGTGATAGATCGGAATTGCCATCACGTAATGTACGTTGTGCTCGGCTGTACGAACGATGCGGCATATCGCTTAGAGCGGCACGCATGCGACGAAGGGGATTCGGAGAGGCGCGGCCAAGATACAACGCTCGTCATAATCCATACCGGCAGGGAGGTTCGCGGTGCCGGGGCTAAAGGTTCACGCCGGGGACACCGCGCTGAACGAATCTCACGATCCGTTGCAGCACGGCGTCGGTTTCGATCCCCACGGGTTTGTAACTTTGGCACCGCAGTAAAGCAACGTTCTTCCTCGTCACCAGGTTCGGATACCGCATGGCAAGCGATCGCAAAGAAAACTTCCGCACCGATTCAGGCATCGACATCCCTCCATATCTCCTCCCACGCGAGGGTTGCGGACCCGCGGAGCATCCGGGCCAGTACCCGTTCACTCGCGGCGTGTATTCTACGATGTATCGTTCACGACTCTGGACGATGCGGATGTATGCCGGGTTCGGAACAGCAGAGGAATCCAACGCCCGGTATCGTTACCTACTCTCGCAGGGCGTTACGGGTCTTTCGGTGGCGTTCGATCTACCCACGCAGATCGGCTACGACTCCGATCATCCGATTGCCGAAGGTGAGGTGGGCAAGGTTGGTGTCGCGATCGACTCACTTGCCGACATTGAGACGCTCTTCGATGGCATCGAGCTGCAGAACGTGTCGACGTCGATGACCATCAACGCCACAGCCTCTATTCTGCTTGCACTGTACGTGGCGCTTGGCCGCCGGCAGGGCGCGGACATGACGAAGCTGAGTGGAACGGTACAGAACGACATACTGAAGGAGTATGCGGCGCGTGGAACGTACATCTACCCGCCGGCTCCCTCGATGCGTCTGATCACGGACATGTTTGCATGGTGCTCGCGCGAACTTCCAAGCTGGAACACAATATCGATCAGCGGCTATCACATCCGCGAGGCCGGCTCCACGGCCGTACAGGAGGTTGCCTTCACGCTCTCCAATGCCATTGCCTACACACAGGCGGCAGTGGATGCCGGGCTCGACGTGGACACGTTTGCCGCTCGTCTCAGCTTCTTCTTCAACATCCACAACAACTTCTTCGAGGAGGTGGCCAAGCTTCGAGCAGCCCGCAGGATGTGGTCGCATATCATGAAAGAACGCTTCGGCGCCCGCGACCCCCGCAGCATGATGCTCCGCTTCCACTCGCAAACCGCCGGCTCCACCCTTACCGCCCAGCAGGTGGAGACGAATATCGTACGGGTCGGGCTGCAGGCCGCCGCGGCGGTGCTTGGCGGTACGCAGTCGCTGCACACGAACGGGTTCGACGAGGCATTGGCACTCCCCACCGAGAATTCAGCGCGGCTCGCGCTTCGCACACAACAGATTGTCGGGTACGAAAGCGGCCTGGCTGATTCCGTCGACCCCCTTGCCGGCAGCTACTATGTGGAGTATCTCACCGATGAGATCGAGCGGCTCTCCCTCGACTACATCGCCCGCATCGATGCCATGGGCGGCTCGGTTGCGGCAATAGAGGCAGGATTCATTCAGAACGAAATCGCACAGGCGGCATACGAGGCTCAGAAGAGAATCGAGAGCGGCGATGACGTGGTTGTGGGGGTGAATCGCTTTCACATCGACGAACCCCCGTTCCACGATGTGCTGAAGGTGGATGATTCGCTGCGCACCAAGCAGATGGCACGGCTTGCGTCCGTAAAGGCCTCGCGCAACGCGGAGGCTGTCCGAATCGGGCTTGCGGCATTGAGCGCAGCGGCAACGAGCGGTGAGAACCTGATGCCCCACATCATCGCCGCGGTGGAATCGTACGCCACCATCGGCGAAATTTCCGACACATTGCGCGCTATCTGGGGGGAGTACGAGGAGTAACCGGCGTGGACGCCGTCACCGGCACACCGCCCAACTGACTGATCCTCACACTGAATTCACGTTCCGGCAGGGACATTGATGAACAATCCGCACTTCGATACTGAACGGGCAGCCGCCATGATCGGCAAGCATATCATCATCGGCCTCGAGCTGCACGACCGGCAGGACAACCATATTGACAACATCCAGTTGCACGGCCACATCGTTCGCGTGAATGCGGAGGAAGGGGTAGTGGTTCGCCTGGTTCCATCGGGTGTGGAGTATGCGATGCCAGCTGTTCTCTCAGCATATGAACCCGCGGAAGCGGGAGACTACGAGTTTCAATCCACGGGCGAGATCGTCAGCAATCCCGATCTGATGGCAAGTTGGGTAGTGTACGAACCGGAGGATTGGGGCGACGGAGCAGACCCGGCACCATAAGACGGAGCCCGGCCAACCTGCCGGCTCCACCCCCGGGATCGGGATCTACCACTGATTGCTCTCCCAGCAGTCGGCGCGAACAGCATACCGACCTCCATGCGTTTGAGCAACCGCATCCACGTCCCATGCGTCCGTGGTGGTCATCAGGAGATTACCATTTCGTATCAATCCGCCACCGAGCCCAACCGCAGCGGTATACGATCTTCCGAGGAAGCAACCACTCCTCCATATCAAGCAGGACTTTAGGCCACACGCATCTTCAGCCCCTTTTTGCTATCGTTCAACGGCCTGACCGCCGATCTTTTGTTTGCAGTGAAGGAAGCGAAGGCGTATACTTGCACGAGTACACTACACCTCCCTCGATGGTTCCATTGTGCAGCAACGGATCCGTCGTACTGGCGTCCTGGTTGGTGGCAGGATGTAGCCTGCCGAACGTTCCGCCAACTGCTGCCTTGATCCTTCGATTATTCGGGACCACGATCGAGCGGATCTCGACGACCACATAACGGCCGCATCGTTCGACCTGCGAGAGCGGCTGCTTCATTTTCAGGAAATCTTGAGATACGGATGGATTGGGCAACCAACCGTAGCGAGAGTTCTGAGGGCATACCTCTACTCACAACGAAACTTCAGGTAGCTCGCGCTCATCCGGGCATTCTGCACCGTCCACGTCTCATCGACCGTCTCGATGAAGGTGTACGCGCACGAGTGACACTGCTGATCGCACCTGCGGGTTTCGGAAAAACGACGATTCTCGGCGATTGGGTTCGCCGGGATGAACGCCGTGCGGGCTGGCTTTCGCTGGACCCGAGCGACGACACACCGCAACGTTTCTGGCAATATCTCCTTGGAGCACTGCAGCAGGTACAGCCTGGCATCGGCATCGGTACGGTTCAGATGATCAGCAATGGCGAACAGATCGATTTTGCGCTGACACCGCTGCTGAATGACCTGGCGGGCATGGCCGGAAGTCTCGCGCTTGTATTGGACGACTACCACGCAATCACTCATCCGCAAATCCACAGGACGCTCGGGTTCTTCATCGAGAGGATGCCGCAACAGATGCGACTTGTCATCAGTTCGCGCGCCGTGCCTCCACTCTCGCTGGCCAGGCTGCGCGCTCAGGGCGATCTGGACGAGATCGGCGAGGCCGATTTACGCTTTTCGCCACAGGAAACCGCGGCGTTGGTGCGAGGGGTGGTGGACGATCATGTTAGTCCGGAAACAGTAAATATGATCGCGGAAGAGATGGAAGGATGGTCCGTCATGGTCCAATTGGCGGCCCAGTCCGTTGCGCGCGCAAACAGATTCGACATCCTGGCAGATGAATCCTCCGGGCGTTACCGTTATGCGTGCGAGTATCTCCATGGTGAGATACTGGACCGCATGCCGCTGGAGACGCTGATCTTTCTTCGCCGGGCTTCGATACTCGAGCGGCTGTCCGCATCGATCTGTTCGGCCATAACTGGACGCACGGATGCCGGTGAGCTTCTAGCGACCATTGCGTTGGAACATGGGGGACTGCTGCGCCCGGCCGAACGTCCGGGAGCGTTCAGGCTGCATCGTCTGGCCGCATTGATGCTGCGTGCGGAACTTGAGAATCTGGAGCCGGAGCGTTTCACTGAACTTCATCGCCGCGCAGCCGAGTGGTACGAAGCCCAGGGACTATTCCCGGAGACCGTGGGCCATCTCGCGGCCTGCGGCGATATGGAGGGAGCTGTACGATATGCAGAGCGATCGGCCGAAGAGTTGCTGGCACGGCGTACGCTGGAGCCCCTTCTCGGGTGGCAGGAACTGTTTCCCGAAGAGATATCCGCATCGCGTCCAAGGCTCACGCTTGCATTTGCTTGGGCATCACTGTTGACAGGCGACTCATACAAGGCGCAGCTGTACGCCAGACTGGCCCGGCGGAAGGTACCTGGGTCCCCGTTGAACGGACTGGCGGATCTCGGCGGACATCTCAATGCGCTCGAGTCCGCACTCGGCATTCAGCAATCGGATGAAAGGGGTACGCCGTCTACGATTGTTCCGCGTCCGGCAACTCCGTATGCCCGGCATGCTCCGTCCGCAACCGATCGCATTCAGCGGGGGGATTATCGCGGGCAGGAAGCCACTCAATTCGGGCTTACACAGGCGGTGCCGCGCGTTGGCCTGCTGCAACTGGCACAGGGAAAGCTTGGCGCCGCTATGGAAACGTTCAACCGCGCTCTGGAGATGCTCGCCGACCGGCAGGATGTTGATGACATTGCAGACGTAGCCGCCGCGACATGCCATATCGGCCTGGCGACGATTGCGTATGAGCGCAATAGGCTGGACGGGGCAATGAGCCATCTCAGTGAAGCAATCACGCTTGGCCGGGCGCTGGGAAACCCTGAGATCCTTCGGGATGGATACGCACTACTGGCTCGTGTTCATCAGGCTCGCGGGGATGTAGACGGCGCACTGGACGCAGTTGCCGAGGCGGATCGACATCTGGACGACGGTATGGCCGACCTCCAGGCTCGAAGCACGATCGAGGCCCTGCGCGCCGGATTGTGGCTTCACACCGGCGATAATCAGCGTGCGGCAGCATGGTGCAGACGCATGGCAGCCGCTGAAATGCCGGATGTCGTTGCCCTCGGTGTTGCCCGTGTGCTGCTTGCCCAACAGAAGGAGGATGATGTTGTGGAACAGCTCGGTCCCGTTCTACAGGCAGCCGAAGAGGAAGGGAGAGATGACACCGTTGTCCGCGCAACGCTCCTTCGGGCGCTTGCATATGACCGGCTTGGAGAATCGGATCTTTCCTTGCAGTGCTGCCACAAGGTACTTGCTCTTGCGGAAGCGGAAGGATATGTGCGGGCAATCGCCGATGAAGGTGCGGCTGCAGCTCGTTTGCTGAAGAAGTACCGATCGGCGCTGGATGCCGACGAACTTCCGCAGCCGGTTGGCCGCGAATACCTTGACGTACTCTTCAATGTGCTCGGTATAACTACCGGCGCGCCGCGGAACAGCGAAACCACCCCGGAGTATTCGTATGGCCTGGGGAACGGCTCGTTGATGACGCCGATCAGCGATCGCGAAATCGAAGTACTTCGCCTGATAGCGGAGGGGAAGTCCAACGCCTCGATCGCCTCGGCACTCTACATTTCGGTGAGCACAGTCAAAACCCATATCAACAATCTATACAGCAAACTCGGTGTGGAAAGCCGAACCCAGGCGCTGGCACGCGCTCGGGAATACAACCTTCTCTGATACCGGTGCAGACCCCGAATTGATGTCGCGGCCGGTAGATCCTGGCAGTCGTGCCGGCCTGCCATCCGCCAGACATTCATCGAAGCGAAATCCACCCCGCATTCCACCTTTCGGTTGATCCATTCCCCCCGTTCAGTCCGCTACTTTTGTACTGCTCGAAACAATCGACCCATTGGTGATGTGCGAGCAACTGCGCTTACCGATACATGCTGACGATCCAGCGTTTATCTGCAGGCATTGAAAAATGAATGTCTTGAGGGGATGACCTAACCTCTCAGCATTCACGCGGCAGAACGGCACAGCATGATTGGACCCATGCATTCCGGATTGCCATGAATCCGTTTATGAGCGGGAGACCTGACCGTTCATGCGGAACGATACTTGTACCGTACCGCCTTTCATGGGCTGAAAGGCGGTACGGTATTTTTTATTCCCGCCACTTATCCTAAACATCATTCGATCCATTTTGTCGGGAATTTCGACGACAGGAGAATCTTCGAAGACAGCTTTCATCAGCGTGAGCAACAATTTCCCGCCAAGATATGTGAACAACATACTGTTGCGGATGTCGGGAATTCATCGTAAGGTTGTGCTCCGTAACCTGGAACACATGGCACAACTCCATGGCTCGCACTAAAGGCTCTGTGCAGGAAAGTCTGGGCATGCTCCTGGAACTTGAAGCACAACATCAGGGGACCTCCGCGGAGGCCAAGCTTCGCATGCTCAGGCTGCTCAAAGAACAGCCCGGACAGACCTTGGCATCTGTGGCCGCGAAGGTGGGAAAGTCGGAGCGATGTGCGCAACGATGGTGGAGTATGTACAAGGAAGCGGGGTTGGACGGGTTCATCGCCGAGGGAACCACCTCTCGAGGCAAGCCACGCAGAATTGGGGAGGAGGTACTCTCGGAATTACACCGGAAGCTCAATTCGGACGGTTTTTCGCGGCTTTCAGAGATTCAGGCATGGCTTGAGGAGAAGCATCAGATTTCCTACAGCCGATCCGGGATCTGGAATGTCGTTCGCTCCTCGCTGAATGCCGCACCCCGGGGCTGGCTATCCGAACCGGAAGCGCCAATCGCCAACCCGCCTGCTGCTCAGCCGGCACCATCGGCGGTTAGCGACACCAAAAACCTCGTTTCCTTCCTGAATTCGCTGCCTACGTCGAGCGACACCATTGAATGGGCCTCCCAATTTCGAGATACACTTCAGTCGCTACTGCCAGATGTCGACAGAATTTCGATCAGCGTCAACCGGGATTGCAACCTCGAAGATCCTGAAAATTACTCGATGGCATTGATCGTAACGCAGGGAAAGGTGGGAAGAGAGTCCACGGTTACCATTCAAAGGGCCGATGGCAGCCATGCGGAGAGGATGATCGAAGATTATCGGCGCCAGGGCGCTCCATTGGATCAATTTCATCCACCGACGTGCTACGAGTATTTCTACGGCGGCACGGCATATATAGGGACGGTCATATTATGGCGGGACAAGACAAAACCCGTAATTTCTGAAGATTCCAAGGCTTTGATCGCCTCTCTGGAGCCGTTCATCCTGTTCTCCCTTTCGGATCTGGTAGCGAGACACCAATCACTACGGCCAATCGACCGCGTCTTCCATGGCGCCCTGATGTTTCTGGTGGAAGACGCATCGCTCAGTCCTCAGGAGGAGCGAATTGTAGTGCTCCAGTTGATGGGACACTCCTATAAGGAGATGGCCGATATCCTGAGCGTGACCGTGGATACTGTCAAGAAGCACTTCAAGCAAATCCACCGAAAGACCGGAACACGGGGGCAGGCGGAGCTCTTCGCCAAGTATTTCACATCGCGATTGATTCCTGACAGCTTCCGAGAGATGGAACAGCCTGTCCGTTGAGGCTGCAAAACGCCACCAAGAATTAGGCCACGCGTTTCATTCCCGCCACAAAATCGGCAAAATCCACCCGTCAATCAACCTCCCCGTCCACCCTTCGGCTGACAGGGCTCATACCATGCGGCAGCGATCTTTGTTCACGGTGCTAAGCCTCCTGCGGGCAAGGCACCATAGAGGTGCATTCAACAAAACTCCTCAAAAGTGTACTTGTGGACGGGTGTCTACAAGTGCTAGGTTTGTATTGTCGCTAACGGCCACTAGTTCTTTGAAACGCCTGCGACAGTTTCGAGCCAGCACTTGTAGCAGATTCGGGCAGAAGCACTGAAGAGGGAAGATCAACTGCTACTGAGGGCCACATGAAACTTCTAACAGCGTGCTGTTTGTCTGCGCTGCTGTTCGCCGGATCAGCGGCGATGGCGCAGACCAGCTCGGGGTCCATGACGAAGATCGGGACGATTACGGTCAACACGACCGTTGTCACGTACGACGCTAACGCGACCGCTCGGAAGCAAAGCGTCGGCAACGAAGTCGGCGTCTTCAGGACTTCCGGAGGTCAGGTCGTTTACGGTATGACCGCATCAACCATCAGCGTTGTAGCTGGTGACGCATCCATTGACAACGTGAGCACGTCCGATATTCTCAACGCAGTATCGGCGGAGGCAGTTCGGCAGGGCAACGCGCTCGGGTACACGGCCGGCACAACACAGACAGCAGTCTGGTGCGAGAGCTATGTCGCCCGTAACGGAAGCGGAACAAATACCAGCTTCAGTGTTTACTCGCCGGACGATCAGACAGGACGTCAGTTCTATCTGAGTAATGGATCGACGGTCTATACCGGCAGTACAACGACGAGCACCCAACAGAGCTCGAGTTCGGTGTACTAATCCAAGTTGTTTGTCAAACTCACTGGTTTCGGTTTACCGAGCGGTGATAGTAGTGTACGTCTTGAGGAGCCTGGTCTGGCTAGCCCAGCCGGACCAGGCAACCCTCACCAAAAACGCGCAATGTCGGAACCCCAAACCCGACAGCGTTAGTCTCCTTCTCCGTGGTCCAAGCTTGGGGAAGTAGACGTGGGGCAGCCTTCGTCCGGTCCAGTGGCGAATAACTCAGTCCCGGTTATGTGGCAACGTGAGGTCCGAATGCGGAGTCCAGTCCGCATCATTGGTTGAGGTCCGGTTTACCTAGAGGTCCTGTGGCGGTCGGTCTTTGGCAAGCTCATGATTCTTCTGTGTCATGAACCGAATCGAGGTCCAAACGTGGCGTTCATGTCAGATAAGAAGAACACAGCGGTAATGGTGGTAAAAAGTATTGGGGTGGAAAGGTCGCATCCTGAATACGAGTATCACTTGCGCAGCTGGTAACGCTTGAGGCAACGTGAGGTCCTAGTTTCCACAAGCAATGAGCGCGAATCGCAACGGCACCGCCCAGCGCCGATTGTGATTATACTCGACCGACAATTAAGGGCAGCATGTCACACCTGGTGCCCACCAGGAGATCATGCTGCCCTTTTTCTATTTCGAAAAAGAACGCATGACCTACTAACCATGGTGTGTTGGCCCATGGCTCTTAACGTCGTATCAGGTCTGCAATCCTCTCCACCCCAACCGATCGCCCTGCGGGCGAATCCGTCCCCATGCTCAATTGATTGAGCGGCGCGAATATAAGGAGTCGCCAAACTGTGTATCAACCTTTTTTGATCCGACAAGCCGCGGCTCTCCTCCACCCCCAATCCACCCCGATTCTTTTCTCACACAGCTCCGACGTCCGGCCCCCGAGGGACGCCGCCGCCGCCGCGTACAGCCGACGTTTCACGCCATAGCCAAGAGTGGGCCATCGAGACGACGCTCACCCGGCCCCCGATTGTAAGTATATGTAACGGCGCACCGCCCGGCGACTTGCCATCGCGGTATTTTGGATGAGCAGCATGATAACGGCAACGTAACTCTTGTTGAACATGGAATCAGGTGGCGCGGGCTCAACAGAATGCAGAGCCAAGACCGGTTGTCGCCCGCCGAGAGCGAGCGCCTAGGTTTCAGGACGTTTTGGCAATCAGGCTGGTGGTAGGAACGATTGACCGCCCAGGGGATCGTCAATGGCAGGAAATCAAGGCCCTCTGCTACCCGCCGAGGTCCAACTAACGGGTAGCAGAGAGCGGCTTGCAACCTGTTAAAAAGAAGTGAAAGAGGGCCACTCGTCCACTCCTTTTTCTGCTACAACAGGTATATCCCTCGAAGGCAAAGGTACGCTTCGGCGATTCATTTTTGCCGCCGGTCCGGTCACAGTTCGCAAACATTTGTGCACAATGCTCGGATTCAACCCGGGGTGGTTCAAGAGGAAGGGTCTGGAGCGGAGCAGGGGCTGCAAAATCCACCCGGACGGAGCTTACGAAGTATGGTATGTTGTATTGCCGTCATTCGCGGCAGCATGGCATCGGTCCAGGACCGCTCCATACATCTCATCCTGAGCGAATGCGGACGTCCACCTCACGGTCCGGCCGGAAACGTACTCCCTTCCGAATTTGAATTGGCCCCAATCACGGGATTGAGCGGCCATCGGATGCCATGTCTGGTAGTATCAAGAGCTTTCTGAATCATGGAATTCTACCGTTCGTCGGCCGTGTGGCGGAAGCCGAACGACTCTACCAATTCTGGGTCTCCACGGCGACATCGAACCAACTTCGCGTCGCACTTGTTGTTGGCGAAGCCGGTATCGGGAAGAGTCGGCTGATCGAGGAGTTGATCCCGAGAATCACGCGGGCCGGCGGCGCTGTAGTCCATACCAAGCTCTATCCGGAGTCCACCGCATCCATCGTACCGATTATCACCCGCGCGTTGCGCACATTCAATGCCCGACGGATCGCCAGCGCTGCCGATGCCCCAGGCACTCTCATGGGCGTCATTGCGGAACTTCGCAAGCTTACCCACCTTCGTCCGACCGTTCTTGTCATTGAAGACATCCATTTGATGCAGGACGACGCATTAAGTGAATTCCAACGCCTGCTGGAGGCTCTGACCGATGAAATGCTCGGCATCATCTGCGTGGCGCGCCCGATGGAACTGCCGATCCATGCACTGCTGCGCCGTCGGGCAGTTGAGGAGATTCACCTGGCGGGGCTCTCCTTTGGGCACATAACCACATTACTGGAGCGCCTCTTCGGCCTAAGGGATGTGCCGGAGATTGTGAACCTGTTGGCCGGCACCACCTACGGAAACCCGTTGGCTCTTCGATCGGCCATCCGCGGCGCTCTCCGCTCCGGAACGCTCGCACTGGATCAGGCCAGTAATACCTGGCGTGTCGCCTATCCATTGCCGGTCCTGACGCAGTCTCTCCGGCAGAATGTGAACCTGTTGTCCGAAGGAATGGTAAGTCACCTATTGGACGACGAGCGGCAAAACGCGGCGCTCCTGGCCTGCCTCGGCGAGATATTCTCGCGCGAAGCGGCACGAGAGATGATACCGGAAGCCGACCTGCAGCTGGAAGCGCTGATGGCAAAAGGGATCCTGGTTTCCGCACGTTCGCCGGCCACACTCATGCCCGGCAATACCAGCGCCTATCCGGCACTGGCATTTACCCACACCATTCTTCACACCTATCTCAAGCAACGCACCGGCTGCGATGCCGCAACACTGATCCGAATCATCGGCAGCAACGCACCGATCTATTCCATCCTGCCGTTCCAGGTTCTCGCCGCGAACGATCGGCCGTTTGTTGTGCCAAAGGACGTTGCAGGTAGAGCGGTCATGCGAGCGATCGAAGTGGCAACTGCGCTCGACGGCAGTCCGGACTGGAGACTTGGCATCGAAGCCTGGGATGCAGCAAAGACGATTCGCAACGGCTGTCGCGACATCTGGAGCCCCACTGAGGCCAGGCGCTTCGAGGCAGAACTGCTTATCTGCAGGCTTGCGCTGCAACGGCGCATGGAGCAACCGGAGGAATTTGCATCGCTTGTTCATCAGTTGGTGGTTGTCACAGACGATCCCATTCCGGAAGAGCTTCGCCCATACCGCCTGCGAGCATTTGCTGCCCTGCATGCACTGGGACGCCGAACCGACTCCGCCATATGTACAGCAACCTGGGAACGCGCGCAGAACTTTGTTGGGCAACATCCGGAAATGCGTTCGTCCCCAACCTATGTTCAATACCTCGAAGCGGCCGCGCGATCCATGATCTACATGGGAAATGACGAGACGCTCCGAGAGATCGAACGACAACTGATCGCGCTCGAAGCAGGGGAGGCCGCTCAGCCGGAGTATCGGAATCAGATTCGGCAGATCATCGCATTCCACTTCCTCGAACTGTTCGAAACGGAGGAGGAGTTGGCCCGGCGGCTTCAGATTCTGAAGGAGGTGGAGCCGCATGTGGACACACAGCATCGCATCAGCTTCCTCATCTCCAAAATCGTCTTCATGTACCTGATCGGACGCATGGATGAAGCGATCCGAACGGCCGATAGCGCCGTACCGATGTTCCGCGAGCTTGGCCTTCCCACGAACATTTACTTCGGTTCACTTACCCGACTCTGTGCGGTGGCCTCGCTGGTAGGCGGGATAGAACATCTGGAGCAGGCCGTCGACGCATTGTGCAATGATGCACCCAACGACATTCCGGATTTCGAGACCCTTGCACACCTTGCCCTCATCGAGACAGCTGTCTCGTTGAATGCGTTTGACTGGCTGACGCAGCGGCAACATCTGCACAAAACATACGTGCCGCGCCTGCGCCCCGAAACCCAGGTGCTGTACCGCTTGTACGTCGGTATTCCGTTGTCCGGCCATTCCTCGGTTCCACGTGCAAGCCGCACCTTCAAACCCGTGGCCGCAATCATCAGTGCCGGGACTCCGTCCAGCGTCGATGCCGTTCGGCAGGCGCTTCTGAATGTGCTGCGAGTTCCGGTGCTGCGCCTGCAGGACATTCACGAAAAGCGCTCCGCCATCGAAGTAATTCCATACTTCACCGTACTCTGCAACGATACCGGCCTGGCCGATTCTCTGAGCGCTGACGTGACGGATGCCGTTCACAGGCTGCTGGAGTGGCTGCTGGTGCGACGGCTTCCGCTCTTCATGAGCGCGATCGTCGATCGCTACGGAAGGTATCTGGAAACTCGTGAGCTTCAGCGCTGGCGTGCCCGCATTGTGGACGTGGCACGCGATCGCAACACGGAGGCACTGGGTTTCGAACAGGCTGAACGAGAGCGCCCACACATTTCCATGCTCGGCCACGTTACGTTCCTCCCTCTGCGCGGCCAACCAATCCCGATACGAGGGCTGCGCCTTCGTACGCTGCTGGGTTTGATGGTTGCCAACATGATGCGCCATGAGCCACTTGCCCAGCAGGAGTTCAACGCATTGGCGGCCGGTACGGATGATCCGGACAAGGCCCGCAAGACCTTGAATGGCATAGTCTTCAGGCTTCGCGAGATCATCGGCCACAATGCAATCATTACGGAAGACGATACGCCGGCGCTGAACCTGGCGCTGCTGGACGTGGACCTCGTCGAAGCCGACCACGCCCTGAACGAGGCCACAACGGCTCTGCGCGAAGGGTCACTTTCGCGAGCGCAACGTTGGCTTCAGCAGGCTCTGGACCTTACTCACGGCAAGGTTCCATTCCCCGCGCTGTACGACGATCTCTTCGAACGCTCTCGGCAGGAATTCGAAGCACGTATGCGCACACTACTTCTCAAAGTCGGCCGCGCTCTGCTTGATGAGCGCGATCCCGAGAAGGCGGAGAAGCTGCTGAGTCTGGGCTTCAACGCAATGGCTGGTGACGAAGAACTGGCCGAACTGCTCTGCGAGGCATTCGAAGCCACGGGACGCCACATCGAGGCGGAACGCGTTCGAATACGCATCTCCGAATTGAACGACTAGAAGGCTCCGTCCGTCCCACCACTGCGGCACGTCCGGGACTTGAAGTTCCCCCCGTCGCGACAATGCTTATGCGTCAGCGGCCATCCCAATCATTCGGGATCGGCCCACCAACGCCGTATCGCATGGCACTGGCCACGACGATACCGATATTGCGGTTCGCATTCCCACAGCCAGGTCTGCATTCCGCGGGCTCTGCGCCACAGGTATTGGATGCGGCGCGGCGACTCTCGCCGCATCCAATGGCAACAACCGGAAGCCCGCGCGGTACACCGATCGGACGCTCCGAATGCAGAGCGCGCATCCCGTCGCCGTCCGGCCCATCCTCACAGCATGCCAGTACTACTGTACAATACCGAACGCCCGGAATTCACCTCCCTCGAATTCAACGAGGTTGTGCTCACAGCTGCGCGCGGTGGTGAACTGCAGCGGTACGTCTTCGTCCTTCCAACAGCCCGCATGGTGAGCGAAGTGCGCCGGACTCTGATCCGCGAGCAGTACGCACAGACCGGCCTCCCGTTGGAGCACCTGCCGCTCTTCACATTCGAGTCCTTCGCGCGGGAATTTTACAATCGGATAGGTCCGCAGAAGCGCGAGGTAACGTCGGAAGTGGCTCTGGCCCTTATGCAGACTGCCATCCAGGGATTGGATCTGGAGTATTACTCTCGCAAGGGAGCGAACATCTCGCTGGGTGTTGTTCAGAGAATCGCCCGCGTGATCAACGGCGTACGTACCGATGGCATCATGCCATCCGATTTCGCCGACGATATCGAATACGCAGAGGCCCACAAGGATGAACGAGGATACGATCCGGTAAAGCTTCGCGATCTCCACGCCATCTACAGCCGCTATCTCCGGCTGCTCAACACGGAGTGGGTGGACCAGGCCGGGATGATGGTACAGTTGAACACTGCCCTCGTTCAGGAACGCGACGCAACGTTTCGGCGTGCCTTCCCCGGAACGCATACCCTTCTGGCGTTCGGATTTACGGAGTTCTCGCAGCCTGCCATCGTCATGCTGCAGCAGCTTGGTTATGTGCGCGGGCTCAGCTCGATGATCTACTTCGACTATGCCAAGGAGAATGGTCCCCTGTATGGCAACTACGATGACGTTCACCGTAAGCTGGTAACCTCCGGTTATCGATCGCTCGATCTGGACCCTCTGCAGACCGATATCCCTGAGGAGGAGCGCCGGCCGCTCCGCCATCATATGCGAAAGAATCTCTTTCGAACGGACGATCGCATCGAGAACTCCTCGTTCGATCACGTGATCCGTGCCTACGGATTCTTCAATCGCGAAGAGGAAGTTCAGGGCATTGCGGCAATGGTGAAGAGCCTGATACTGGACAGAGGAATTCAACCGGAGCGCATCTGTGTCACAGCATTCGCCATGGACGGATACGCAGATCTGTTCCGCGAACACCTCGCTACGCACGGCATTCCCTCCACAATCACAACGCCGCTTTCGCTGAACAGGAATTCGGTCTTGACCGCGCTTCTGGCGGCACTTGCCATTCCTGCAGGAGGCTATGAGCGCCGTGATGTGATTCGTGCAATCACCTCTCCGTATCTCAGCTTCGGCGCGGGGATCGATGCAGCCGCACTTACGGAGGCATCCACACAGCTTCGAATTCGTCGCGGACGCAATGCATGGGTGCGACGCATCGAGATGCGTATTGCATATCTGCGGCCCAGGCTTGCATCAATCGATGACGATGATGATCGGCGGGCGGTATCGCTCGAGCTCGAGACGCTGGAGCGTGCCCTGGAAAGTATTCGAACACTCGCCGGTATGCTCGATGCGTTCGATCGCCGCATGAGCCCGACGGAGTTTCGCGATGCATTCCTGATGCTCACGGCCACGTTGCGCGCTCCGGAGAACGTATTGCGGATGCGGCATGAGCTGGACGCACGTACACGTACGCCGCAGGATTGGCTGCGGGTACATGACGAGATGGAGCGCGACACCCGCGCGCTTGCGTCGTTCCTGCATCTGCTTGATGAGATGACGGCGTTCTTCGAGGCCGAACTCGATCTTGCAGCGGAGATGGAAGACAACGACGACGCGGCGAAGGCCGCAGGCGGCGATGTGCGCAAGCATCCGCTGGACTTCTACATCGAACACCTGCGGGCTGCGGCCGTCAACTCCCACTACAGTCTTCGGGAGAAGCACGACTACGGCGTTCTTGTTGCTCCGGTGGCCGCCATGCAGTCGCTGGAGTTCGACGTTGTGATTCTATGCGGATTGATCGACGGCGAATTCCCCAGCACATACATTCCCGAGATGTTTCTCGGACGGCCGCTGCCAGACGCCCAGGATCGGCAACTCCGGCGGGAGCGGGTGCTGTTCTACAGCGCCGTCACATCCTTCACGAAGAGTCTCGTCGTCACCTGGCCGCGCTTTTCGGGTGATGCAGAGTTGGTCCGCTCCTCGTTTCTCGATGCCCTGATTCGTATCACCACAATCGAGGAAAGCGGCTTCGTGACCGAGGTGGATGAGCTGCGCGTGATTCGCGATCGCGTGCGGCGCGGTGAGACGCTAGCGGACGGCCTGGGCTTCCTCGAGCCGATTGCCACCCTGGAAGCACTTGCCGAGGAGACGGGAGCAGCTCTCTGGGCGCAGCGTACGGTGCCGCGCATCCCTGCGGCCGATGCCATGCTCACCAATCTTCGCCATACCGCAACCGTGGAACGCGAGCGCGCCGAGGGAACCGCACTCCGCAGCCACACGCGCGCCGGAGAATTCCGCGGCGTGATTACCGAGGCATTGAACGAAACCGAACGGGAGGAACTGGCAACACGGCGCAATCGCGAATACTCGCCGTCGCAGCTGGAGCTGTATGCGCGGTGCCCATTCAAGTTTTTCGCTCGCCGCGTTGTGGGCGCACATGCACCGGCATCGTTCGACGTTTCACTGACGCCGTTGGAACGAGGCCTTCTTTTGCACAAGGTGCTCTTTCGGCTCTACTCGGAGCTGCGTGACGATCGCGAACTCCCGCTTACGTCCGAATCGAGTGCGGCAGCACTCGAGCGTGCGCGCGAGCTTGCACGCGAGGAGATCGCCGGCATCATATTCGACCATCCCTACTGGCGGATCGATCAGGAACGCATTCTCGGCTCCGGCATGCTGGATGGCCTTCTGGAACGATGGATTCATGCGGACGCGGAACGGACCGACGAGGAGCGAACCAAACTGACTCCGGAGTTCTTCGAGGTTGGATTCGGCATGGGAGGCGGCCGCGATTCATCCGACACCGAACTTTCGCGCAGCTCTCCAATCGATCTCCATGGCATTACACTCCGCGGCAAGGTTGATCGCGTCGAGACCTATCGGCGCGGCGACGAGATCTTCTTCACCGTGGCGGACTATAAAACCGGTGCAGCCCCGTCGCGGACCGAGATACGCGACGGAACCAGCCTGCAGCTCATTATTTACCTGGAGGTTATCCGCCACCTCCTCGCCGATCACTATCACGTGCCGCTGGAACATGTGAGGCCGGCCGGCGGAATCTATTATCGGCTGGATGCGCGAAGAGTGGATACGGAGGTGAAGGCGATCTTCGTTCCGAACGAAGTGAAGAAGGATCTCCTTACCATGAAGAGCTACCGGCAGGACCCCGAGACGGTTGACGACCTCGTGACACTGATCGGTGATCTGTTCGGTCGGGCGGCGGAATATGTAGAGGCGATTGCGTCCGGGCGGTTCCCCGTCACGTCGCACGATGTGGCATCAACCTGCCGCGGCTGCGAGTATCACGCCACATGCCGGGTTTCGCAGCTTCACATCCCGGCCGCCTAGGAGAATACGGCAGGCGCGAACAGCATCGCTCGTGAGAACCTTGCACTGCACCGCCCTGCGGGTTGGCAGCACTAGTCGGCATAGGGAAGCGGATCCGCGAAGCCCGCCAGCGCAAAGCCTCGCAGGCGCAGCGCGCAGCTGTCGCACTCGCCGCACGCAACATCCTCGCGTTTGTAGCACGACCACGTAAGATGAAACGGCGCGTTGTGCTCAACTCCCGTCCGCACGATGTCCGCCTTGGACATTGTGATCACCGGTGTGACGATCGTGATGGATGTCTCCGGCCGCGTGCCCAGATCTACCACCGTCTGCAGCGCGTCGTAGAAAACCTTGCGGCAATCGGGATAGCCGCTGGAGTCTTCCTCAACAGCGCCGATGGCGATCGTTCCAGCGCCGATCGTCTCCGCCCAGCTTACAGCAATCGCAATGATGTTGGCATTGCGAAACGGCACATAGCTGGACGGCACTTCGTGCGAATCCAGCGCTGCCGGCGTTACCTCGATCTTCGTATCGGTGAGGCTGGAGCCTCCGATCATCGCGAGATGTCGGATGTCCACCACCAACCGGCGTGCCGCGGCCTCATGATCGGCGATGGCATGAAAGCAGGCCAACTCCTTCCGCTCGGTTCGCTGCCCGTAGTTCGTATGCAGTAGATTCAACTCGTATCCCTGCGACCGCATCATCGCCGTTACGACACAGCTGTCCATCCCGCCGCTTGCCAGGATGACTGCACGATTCGGATCGCTTGGAGGCGCGATTGTGGACATGAGGAGAGAGTGCTGATGTGATTGCCTGAGGAGATTGCCCGCAGCTCCGGCGAGACGCGCGCCACTCTAATGGAACTGCACCGTTCGCTCGGCGTACGTTCGTTCGGTCTCGCAGACCCTGATGGTAAGGGAACGAAGGTTCCGGTAGGGTTGGAGGAGAACGGCTATCTCGGCCGCGAACCATCCGGCAAGATTCTCAGCCGTTGTCAGAAAGGGCACCACCACATGCTTCAATGGATTCTGTGCAAAGAAGTTCAGCATGGCGGTATCGTTTGCATCGCAGAGAAAAGCATGGTCGAGCGTCGCCACCAGAGGCTCCACGATCTCCTTCAGATCGAAATAGTCGATCACCATACCATGCTCGTCCAACACGCCCTCCGCAACTACCTGCAGACGATAGGAATGGCCATGGATGTTGCGACATCCGCCCTCGTGAAACGGAAGCCGGTGCCCCATCTCCCAATGGAAATCCTTCGCGATACGGGTGCGGCTCGATTGATCTTCGTTCATTGCGTATCCCTTGAATCCCCGAGCTCCGCAGCGCTCACGATATCATGTTGCGCAGTCACGACGGAGTTGAGCCCGCCGCGTGTACTGAACTCACCGGTCACGCACATGTACCGCGGAGCCAGTGCGGCAACCAGATCGTCCAGGATCGCGTTCACCACAGCCTCGTAGAAGATTCCGCGGTTGCGGAAGTCCAGGAAATAATACTTCAGCGACTTCAACTCCACGCACAACCTGTCCGGAATGTACTCCACCGTGATGGTACCGAAGTCCGGCAAGCCCGTCATCGGGCAGACTGACGTGAACTCCGGATTCACGTGCGTGATCGTGTAGTCTCGATCGGGTTTGGGGTTGGGGAACGTTTCGAGCTCTGCCATGAATGCTGATTGACTTGAGAGATTGTCTTCTGTTGTTCGCCCGCCAATTAGGCAGGCACTGTTCGGGGTTTCGGAGATGAGAGCACCCCGGCGGCAGTGGAACGCCGGACAGCTCGCGGTCCGATCGATCGGCGGCCTCGAGGCACTGCAGCCACGGGGCCTACGAAGCGGAAGAAGTATCATGCCCGGAAATCTTCCGTGCCCATTCCATCACGACGCGCGGATAAAGCACGTGCTCTACCGCCAGCACCCGTGCTGCAAGTGTCTCCGGAGTATCGTCCGGCAGCACCGGCACATGTTCCTGCGCGACTATCGGCCCGGTGTCGTATTCCTCATCGACCAGGTGCACCGTCGGCCCGGAGTCGCGTTCGCCGGCTGCGATCACCGCCTCATGGACGTGCATGCCATACATTCCCTTGCCGCCGAACTTCGGCAGCAACGCGGGATGAATATTCAGGATACGCCCCCTGAACGAGGCGACGATAGAGGGTGGAAGGCGCCGCATGTAGCCAGCGAGGACAAGCATGCGAACACCTCGTTCCTCGAGAACCCGTGCCAGCGCGTCTGCATATTCCTCCTCCGTCGCAAACATCTTCGGTGAGAGACGCATTGTCTCGATGCCGGCGCGCTCGGCATGCTCGAAGACGGCCGGGCTCGGGTTGTTGCTCACGCAGAGCACAATTGTTGCCGGTGCATCCGCTGTGGATTCCAACACCTGCTGTATCGCGCGAAAGGTGGAGCCGCGGCCCGACGCAAACACCGCTATCCGTACCGGCGCCACCGTAATACCGTTGTTGATCATTCAAGACTTGGGAATGCCGTCCACGAAGGGCACAACGCCGTTGCCGACAATACGAAGGAGATGGCGCTGGCATTGCATGATACAGCACTGCGTGCGGCCGGTCTGTGTCTTTTCTTTGCCGGCAGGGCACAACATACAAAGCCCTCTCGAACTACTGTCCGAGAGGGCTTTCGATAATCCTCGACTGCTCAGGCGATCGTGATGATCACCCGTGCCGCCGTTCGTTCAACGATTAACGGGTAACCGTGAGCTTCTTGGCAAGCGTGAAGCCGCTGCCGATCAGCTTGTACACGTACG
>JAFDZV010000009.1 GCA_018266795.1 Bacteroidota bacterium
CGCAAGTAGGTTACATGTCAATAATGCAGACAATATTGAGGTTTGGTGGTGTGGTTATGATGTTCCTGGTACTGGACAGCATGCAACATGCCTGTGCATGCTGAATCACACATCGGGGGCTGGAAGAAGGGTGTGCCATATCGATGATGATCCTCCTGGCTGTTGGGATGATTCAGGATGGCAACGAGACATTCAACTATCTGGAAGCTCCGATATAGCTGTGACATATGATGCCGGAGGCAACATGTATCTGTCCGTGGCCCCCGGACTTGGAGGGACTTTCAGTGGCGGCCCTATTGGAACATGCCTTCCATTCAACAGCAATGGAGGCAGCGTCATCATGTTCCCGGCCTCTTTGGTTCGGTGAGAATCTTCTAGAAATCATTGTCGGCACCATGGCTTACTGCCAAATGCGAAGCTCATCGTTTTTCTCCTTCAACAGCCACAATTGAAAGCCATCCATGAAGCGATATCTCTGCCTGATCGTGCTTGCGCTGCTTCTACCTTCTGCCGTGCGAGCTCGAAGTCTAACCTATACCAGCGCTGGCTGTAACGAGTATGTATTTGAAACCGATGATGATGCATATGGAAGCGGCACGTTTAAATGGCGCGTATTCTTCAAATGTTGCGGAGCAGCTTGCTTCTCTGTAACCGGCTGGACTGCGGAAGTCGGGCCGATGAATTTATGCGGCGAAATTATCCAGGTTCCCTCCCGAGGTAGTGATCAATGGGAACCAGCCCACTATGACGGCTATGGCAACACCCTTGCTACCGTCCCCCCGGGAAGAGGAGGGTTGATCACTTATTTACCCGGTGGTTCGTGTCATCCATTTACAAGTGATGGTGGAGCCATTCTCGTGATTCCGAAAGAACTGTAGCATCCAACTCTGTGGCTGCCGCAGGGCCCGAACGGCACGGCCCCTGCGATAACCAACCGGAGCACACAGCCACGAAGCCATCGCCGTGAACGGCCGATGGCTTCGTGGTTTCAAGGCTATCCGTTCAACCGCGGGCTCACGGATCCACCGCAAGCGTATCGTAGTAGCTCACAACGCGATCGTGCGCACCGGCGCGTGTGTAGACATCCGGATTGCGGCTCTCGATGACGCCGGCGATCACCTGTGCCACCTCCTCCGCACTCTGCGCGTCGGGAAACGAGCGGGAGTCCGGCCCGCCATGCAGTGCGTTCAGCCCGAAGTCCGTCTGCACGACGCCCGGAGAGACGATGGAGAATTGAATGTCCGGATGCGTTCCCTGCACTTCGGCGCGGAAGGTTGCCGTGAGCGCGTTGAGGAAGTGCTTCGCGCCGCAGTAGGCGGAGCGGATCACGGCGAACGGCATGCGGCCCAGCATCGACGAGATGTTGATCACATGCCCCCTCCCACGCTCCTGAAAGTGCGGCAGCACCTCCTGCATGCCGTACAGTGCGGACTTGACGTTCACCTGCATCACCTGGTCGATATCTTCGTCGGTGAGCTGCGACGGAAGACAGGAAATCCCCTGCCCCACGTTGTTCACCCAGACATCGATGCGGCCGAAGCGTTCCAATGCACCGGCAACCACACGGCGCACCTCATCGCGGTGCGATACGTCCGCGGGAATTGCGAACGCCTTTTCGCCGCAGCGAGCCGCCACTTCCCCGAGCGCATCCGCCCGGCGCGCAACCAGGGCCAGTGCCGCACCGCGAGCGGCGAGCAGTTCGGCGAGCGCCGCACCGATCCCGCTGCTGGCACCGGTAATCACAACCACGGTATCATCCATTCCGGAGTTCATCCTGATTCCTCGAGATTGCTTGACGAATCGGCGGCACGCACATGCCGCCCCGGAGAATCTACTACGATCGCGCCACATGGCTCCGGCCCACCGGCCTCTTCATTACATCGTGACGTAGTTCGCGCCTCACACACGTCCGGCCCGAGTTGCACCCGGGCCCCTTCCTCCAGATGGAGATCGCCGCATATCGCACGCCGCCGCCGGCCCATGCATCACATCGGAAGGTGTTGGTAGCAATCGGCGCCACTGTTCATGAGCCGGACGAGCCGGCGGCCGGATCGAGCCACTCCCGTCCCGCAACAGCGCCTGCAAGCGGAGTGCGGTATGTTGACGCCTCTCCCATCAGCGTCATCGCCATGTCCTGCAGAACCTCGGGGATAACGAAGTAGGCGGTGTGAACCTCCGTTGCATTGTACTCCCCGGCATTGGCCGGGTTCACGACGGCCGTACAGTCCAGGCCGGTAACCGCCTCGAACAGCGTGTGCCCGCTCACCGGACCAACCAGTCCCAGCTCCGCCCACTTGTCCAGGGTGCATGCGATCGGGAGCACGTCATCGTATCCCGAGTAGTAGACCGTGACGTTCGCGCCGAGGCTTGCGATCGCCTGCCCCGGTGTGTTCGGATCCGGCGGATCAACGGCGAACGTGTCGTTCGACAGCTCGGCGGCCACCAGCAGGATTTCCGATACGGGAAGAGCGGGCTTGGTTGCCAGTTCCTCCGCGCCGTTCCACATCACGAAGTTCCCCATCGAATGGCAGAGCACCTGCAGCGTCACGGTGATGCCGGCGTTCCGCAAGTCTGCGACAACGCCCTGAAGAAACGCGGCGAGCTGCGGGAAGCTCTCCGTACCGGTCCGGGCCGCGCGCTCCTTTGCGCCGTAGTAGTCGATATCGTAGTCGCCGCTGGGCCAGTCGAACGCAACAACCACTCCCTCGTATCCGCCGGTGCCGGCCAGATTGCCTCCCCACAACGGCCACTGCTGTTCCATGCCGGGCCACGAGGTATGGAATCCATGCACGAAGATGCAGAGCTGCACGTTCCCGCTTTCACCTGCAACGTTCGTCAGGTCGCTTTCGAGCTGCTGCGTGAACGCCGCCTGCGCCGCGATGGAGAAGGACGTCGATCCCTCGGCCGCCGTGGTGTAGGTAAGGTCTCCATTCGCTGCGAGCGCATCGTCGAAGTGGCCGAAGATGTCGCGGCTGCGATTGGTGATGATGTAGTTGGTCTGCTGCGAGGCCATTGCATTGCTCCTTGAGTGTGTGATTCGAATCGGCGGACGAGACCGGCTCTGCGGCCGGGGACGTAGCGGCGCATGGCTGTCGATCCTCCCCTGCAGGCCGCACGGCGCAAGGCCTCCGGCCAGCTACCGGCCGGAGGCACTCCCACGGCAAGGCTCAACTGCTGTAGTAGCTGAGGTTGTACATGTCCAGTGTGATGTTGTGGCCGTCCAGCGTGAATGCCAGGAAGAGCTTTGCCTTCTGAGTCCAGGTGTCATTCTGGTAGGACTGGACGAGGCTGAAGCTGCCGGTGCTCCAGGTAATGGTGGTGTCGGTGCCCGAACCCGATTCGGATGGAGAGACCGGCGAGCTGCCGCTGGAGGAATATGTGCCGGTAACGTCCCAACTGATCGCGTAGGTTTCGCCGCCGTCGTTGGAGATAATGCTGAAGCTCCATGTGCCGCTGCCGCTGTATCCCAGCTCGTCGAACGAATAGGAGCCGGAGGCTGCGAACGCGTAGTCGCCGTAGGCGGACACGGTACCCGAACCGAGTTGTGTGGTGGCAATCCCGAGGATCTCGTAGCCGACATACAGCGAGCAGCCGTTTACGATGGCTCCCGTTCCGCTCGGCATTGCGTCGGTGATCTTCACGCTCATGATGTTCTCCCTGATTGATGAGTGCATGCAATCGTTGCGGGCACTCGGTGTTTTCATCCGCCATCGGGCGCAACCCGTTCGGTATCGCGCGGCGAACGGGAGCAACATGGCCCCGGGCCGGGCCGCTCCACTACGCAACGAGTACTCAATCGGCAGACGCCGGAAGCGGCGCGGTGACGGCGGGAGTGTTGCCTCATGGACACTTCCGCCGGATTCAGAGACGAGAGAAGAGAAGCCTTATCGATTACGGCTCCGCAGGCCGCACAGAGATTGAGTAGTGGATGAGTAGTGGCGAATGCGATGGTGCGTACTAGGTTGCCGTCGCTTCAGAGCGGAAATCACCCGCCGGTTGGAAGCGCAACTGACTCCCCCAAATACGATCAAGGAGAATGCCCTCATGAACAACGAGCTCCTGTCCCCGGCGACGCCGGAAGACGCAAACGCCCTGCCTGCTGTAATTACCGCCACGCTCAACGTCAGCAATTTCATGATACCGCCAGGTTCTTCGTTCTCGACAGAAACGGTCATGGCTCATCCCCTGTCGACTGGCGAGCCAATTACGTTCCAGCTTGACACATTCAACGGCAGCGCCGCCGTGGCCGAAGAACCGCTGGAGAATTCAAACTTCATCGGACGTACACGTGCGACGCTGCCGGCGTGGAGCGGCCCAGGCAGCGTGTTCACGATTGCGTACACCCAGGCGTTCGATATCCCGGCCGGCCGGCCGCAGATCGTCCTGCAGGTTGACGCGGGAGGAGAGAGCCTGGCTGCCCCGCCGACGCAGGGAGCCTACGCAACACTGTTCATTGAGGGGTTCGATCCGACGCTGGATTTCCCGATCACCGTAACGCTGTATCATAGCACCGTGCTCGGCTTGACCACCGTTGACACAGTGGTGGTCAAGAACAACGGCCAGTGGTTCGTCAACAGTACGGATGCAACCTCCCCTCTCATCGCAATCGATGTCACTCCTGCACGGACAACAACCGACCCATTCGAAGTGAACACCGTCGGCGCCGGCACGCAGGTGTTCCCCGATGGGCCTATCCGTAAGCGTATCCGCGTGCTTCTGACGCAGGCCGTCATCGATCCGCCGTATTGACACTCCGTGGCACCATGGTAGTTCGCCGAGTTGTCGCCGGCTGTGCTCCGCCAGGGTACGGGCCGGCCCTGAAGCTGCGCCCGGGCCAACACGGGGGGCGACAACGTCGCACGGAAAGTCGCGGAGAAAACCCCGAGTCGCAGAGAGAACTCCGAGTCGCGGAGAGAACTCCGCGACAACCATGGTGAAGGGGCTCGAACACTTCGCGGGCGCCGTCGCGATCTCCGGAATTCGCGAGGCGCCTGTTGTTCTACTTCGAGCCCGCAACGGTTTCAGGAAGCCGCACCTTCTCTTCCCGCTTCGTTATCGAGTGTCGCCAGAAGCGCCCGCAGTTCGGCAACCTTGCCGCGCGCCTCGAATGCGCTCAGGATGTCGAGCGCAGCAAGAGCCAGCTCTCTCGCGCGCGCGATGTTCCTCTGCCGTGCCGCCACCTCTGCAAGGTTGCCGAGCACCGAGCCGACCGAGAGATGGCGTTCGCCCAGCGCCGCGCGCAGCACCTCCAATGCACGTGAGAGCAACTGTTCCGCCACCAGCAGGTCGCCGCGCTCCCGCATCACCATGCCGAGGCCTGCAAGCGTGGTGGCCGATGCCACGGATTCCGGACCGAGCAGCTCGCAGTAGAGATCGTAGGCGCGTCGCAGACTTCCTTCGGCGTCGTCCAGCATACCGGCATGAAACTGCGCGCGCCCGAGCGTGTGCAGCATGGTGGCCGTTTCGTGCGTCGGCTCCGGATGTGCGGCTGCGTGGATGACAAGTGCGCGTTCCAGCATGGGGAGCGCAGCGGACGGGTTGCCGCGCGCGATGCCGCTTGCCCAGTTGTTCAACGCGGTTGCCACCATGGGATGGTCCGGACCAAGCATCCGCTCCCACGCCGCAACCACATTGCCGCGCAGTTCGTTCGCAGCGTCGACCTCTCCCCTGTCCACGAGCAGTTCCGCAAGATTGCTCATGGTTGCAGCCGCGTTCGGGTGGTCCCCCGCACCGGCTGTGCGCCACACGGCGAGCGAGCGATGGAAGAGCGCCTCCGCCTCGTCGTGCAGTCCGATGTCGCGCAGGGCGCAGGCGAGATTGTTCGCCGCCGTTGCAACGTGCACGGGACCCGCATCGATTGCCTCGACCATGCGGAGCGCGGCACGGTAGTGCTCCACTGCCTCCCCGTGCCGTCCGGTGGCAAGGAGCACTTCGGCAAGGTCACCCAGCGCAGATGCGACCTCCATATGGCCATCGCCATGAAGTTCGCGGAGCGCAGCCAGAGCACTGCGGCACCAGCGCTCCGCGTCCTCCAGGCGGCCGAGGGTGAGGAGGAGATCGGCGAGATTCATGTACACCGTGCCGCGCAGCCGGGGCTCCAGCCCTCGCGATTGCTCCACCAGCCCGGCCGCGGCACTCAGCATGCGCAGCGCCTCCGGATAGCGCGCCGCATGGCGCAGCAGCACTCCGAATGCCGAGAGCATTCCGGCCCGCTCCGGCACGGAAGCATCGGCTCGCTCCGCAAGAACGCGCAGGCACGCGGAGGCCATCGCATCGATCCCGCCCGCATCGTTCCACAACTCGATCAGCTCGTACGCTCTGTCGCGTTCCACGAACGATCTCGCCACCACGCCGCGCGAGAGTGCAGCACGCAGCCCATCCATGTCGCCCGCCAGCCGCAGATGCCACGGCGCCTCCTCGGCGTAGCGTTCCAGCGGGTCAGGCTCCTCCTGTTCACCGGCAGCCGTGGTTTCCGCAGCGGACTGCCCGAACGCGAGCCGCGCAAACAATGCAGCCAGCCGGGCATGCAACGCCGCGCGCTCACCCTCGCCCTCGATGTAGCGCACCTGCACCGCAGTCCGGAAGGCGTCGTGATGGAAACGCAGGCGCCCGCCCGCCGCGATCAGATGCAGATCGAGCGCCGCGAGAAGGTCCGCCAGAACCGGCTCCGCGAGGCCCGGCACGGTGCGGAGCGCCTCGCCGTGCGAAAGCCCGTACCGTGCGCCCCAGAGCGCCGTCAGGAGACCGCGAACGGTTGAAGGTTCGAACTCCTCCTCCAGACGTTCGAGCAGATCGTTCAGCAGATCGGCGAGCGTTGCCGAGGACGCAGCAGTCAGACCGGCACTCCCCTGCCGGTGAGGCCGCCGCGCAACGAAATCCTCCAGCCGCAGACGCAGAGCAAGCGGCGTGGTGAGCCCGGAGTCCGCAGCGATCCGGCGCAACGCACCACGCTCCGGCGTTCCGGCAACTCCGGCCGCAAAGTGCTCGGCCAGCGCCTGTCGTTCGGTGAGCGTCAGTTCCGGAAGATGTGTCACCATCCACCCCTCGCGGCCGCTCATGTCCGGCAGAACGGCGGAGGTAACGATGAGGCGAAGGTCCGCCGGAAGCCAGGCGGGAAGCCAGTCCAGGAGGGCACCCCCTGCCAGCCGCTCCGCACCGTCGATCACCAGCGTCATCCCCGCGGCCGCGGCATGCGCCAGCCAGATCGCAAGCTCGTCGTGCGCCGCCGCATCGTCGGCATCGCCCCCGGCATCTGCCAGTCCGGTATGGGCGCGAACCTCGCCTGCAATACGCGCTGCAACGTCGCGCCACGTCTCCGCTGCATTGAGCACCCCGACGTGGTGCAGCAGGAGAAACGCATCGGGATTGCTCGCACGGAACGCAGCGGCCCACTGTGCAACCAGCGTACTCTTCCCCGATCCGGGCGCTCCCACAATCAACACGTGAGCACTCCCGGGCACGGCATTGCGAAGCAGCCATTGCAGCGGCCCGGTTCGCGGAGACGCGCCGATTCTCCGCGACGCCGCGAACGCCTCGTGCACACGGCGCTCCCGCATCAGCGGCCCGCGCAGATCGTCCGAACGCATCGCGGCGATCAGGCGGCCCAGATCTTCCAGCACAAGATCCGTGGGCCCCTGCTCCCGGGCACGGGCATCACGCAGAGCAACGCCGTGCTGCCCCGCCCATGTCCGCAGCTCACGCATCGCAGTACGATCGTTTACGTCCGAGCCGATGGGCGCGGTGCAGACATAGAGGGCCATGCGCCCGGCAAGGCCGGGCACGGCCAACAGGCACTCCTGCGCAGCAGCCAGGACTGCCTGCGAGCCGCTTCCGCCGGCAGTCACCAACACCACGGCAAACGATGACGGACGCCGCAACTCCGCCAGCCACAGCCTGCGCAGACGCTCGCCGGAAACCGGGTCGCCGGCAGCGCCGCGCCGGGGATCGATGCCGGTGAAGAGAACGCCCCGCTCTGCGGCGCGACGGCGCAACTCCGGGAAGGTCAACCGGGCAAGCAATGTACGCTCGGCACGCAGCGCATCCCCCTCGCAGAGAAGCACCGCGCGCAGTTCATCCTGCTGAGGGAACGCGCCCCGGCCGGCCGCAGACGATATGGTATCCGGTGTAGTCACGTGATCGGCATTCGAGGAAGGGCAACAGAGGAATCGGTACGCAGCCGCGTGGAGTGATCTCAGAACGACTTCAGATGAACGCTCAGGTTTGCGTTCGCCGGCAGCCCCATCTTCCGGCGAAGCCGATAGCGATGGTTCTCCACGGTTCGCTCCGAGATATAAAGGAGTGCCGCGATGTCGCGGGTCACGAGATCGGCGCGGAGCAGCAGGCAGAGCCGGACCTCCGTGGGGGAAAGATCCGGATGCCGCTCGGCGAGCGATTGCACGAAGGCGTGATGCATCGTGTCCAGGCCGGCCTCGAACGTACTCCACGCATCGCCCGGATCGCGCAGCCGGTCGATCTCCTCGCGCAGGGCTGCAAGCATCGGCCGCGCCGGGACGCTCTCCGCAAACCGGTCGCGCATCCGTTCCAGCACCAGGCCCAGCGCGCTGTTCTTCTGCAGGATACCGGAGGTCATCGAGGCAAGCTCGCGGGTCTTGCCGTCCAGCTCGTTCTGCAGACGCTCCGCCTGCAGGCGATAGAGCTCGCGATCGCGTTCGGCCCCGGCCAGTGTGAACCGCATCTCGATCTCGCCGATGGCGCGCTGCTTCTCCTCGCCGCGCAACGCATCGTGCAGCACCATGAACGCCTTGTAGTGTTCCAAGGCCTTGTCCGCCGCGCCGAGATCCTCATACACGGAGGCGAGCAGTTCGTGGGCACGATACTCCAGTTGCCGGTTTCCATGATCGCGCAGGGTTGCGATCGCCCGGCCAAGGAGCGATGCGGCCTGCCAGGGGTGCCCTGAGCGGCGTTGAAGCCCGGCCATACCGATCAGTGCCGCGGCAAGGAGCGCGGGAGCAGCGGCGCGCTCGGCTTTCGCCAGCGCCTTCTGCATCGTGCCCGAAGCCTCCGCCATGCGCCCGGCGCGCTCGTGAATTCCGGCGATGGTCATCATGGTGTGCGCGGTGCCGGAGAGGTCGTTCAATGCATCCATCAGCAGCACGGCGCGCATGGATGCATCCAGGCCCGCATCGGCATCTGACGCCGATGCCTGCAACGCCCCGATCGCGGCGAGAGCCCTGGCCTGTCTGCTCACGTCGCCGCTCCGCTCGAACAACTCCAGAGCGCGCCCCATCAGCACGATGGCACGGTGATCGTCGCCAAGCGCAGAGTGAGCGTGCGCCAGGTCGTTGTACACGGTGCCGAGCCGGATCAGATCCTCCGCCTGGGCAACCGCCCCATCGTTGTCGCGAACGAGATCGCTGCCGGTCACCAGCGCCTCGTTGAAGCACTCGACAGCACGGACCGGATCGCCCGCCCCCACGTACAGATTCCCCAACGCGGTGGCCGCCGCAAGCAGACCGCGAGGGTCACCGGCCGTCCGGTACAGTTCCAGCGCACGCGTCAGCGCACCATGTGCGTCCGCAGGTGCATTGCGGGCGCTGTGCGCTCGCGCAAGGAGCAGCAACAGACCGGCAGCGCCGTCGTGATCGCCGGCATCGGTACGGATACGCATCGCATCATTCAGCGCAACGATCGCCTCCGCGGAACGATTCCCGGCCAGATGCACCTCGGCGATCGCCTGCAGAGCAACCGCCCGCTCTCCCTCGGCACCCAGCGACTCCGCAAGACGGAGCGCCTCCACGGCCGCGCGTTCCAGCGCCGGCAACGGCGTGGCGGCGGCGGCACGCAGTCCTGCAACGAGAACGTCCAGACGATCGCGCATCTGCCGGGGCGTCGCAACCAGACGCACCGAGCCCCGGTCCGGCGGATTGATGTGGGAGGTCGATTCTGGCATGGCATTTCGGCTACACAGGGAGGTGAGGCGAGCCCCTGTTCGAAGGAAGGAGGCGATATGCCGAACCGCATGAATGGCTCGGCAACGAAAGGTGGACGGCACCTGCGCCGCACGGCCTGCCTGCACGAAGGCATCCGCCGCGAATGCGCGAAAGTACGGATGTTGCCGGCCATGATTGCGAGGAACTCACCGTGCAGTCACAATCGGCACGCCCAATCGTGCAGAGCCGGTGCGGCAGCACGCGCACCATGCCGATCGGCACACCTCACCCGGGGATGCACGGGTCACAGGTTCGCAAGCAGGCGCTTCGGCGCAACCATGCGCCAGGCCGCGGCCGCATGCAGAGCGATGGCGGCCCAGTCCACCCGATCGGTGTCCAGACGGATGCCGACCCAGCCGCTGGGTCCAAGGTATGCCGGAACGAAGTACTGCTCGGGGCCATCCGTCACCAGCCGCCCCTGTTCCTCCTTGGTGGACTTGCACGCCACTGCAATGCGCCCGTCGCCGTGATGATCGAACATGTAGTAGAGAAAGGTCTTCTTCCGAACCTGGAACTGCAGGTGCCCCTGACCGACCGGCTGCATCTCCACCTCCGGCAACGCCTCGCATATCTCCACAACGCGCTCGCGCCGTTTCGGCGCCGATGATATCTGCTTTCGTGTAAGTGGCATGATTTTCTTCACATGAAGTATGCAACGGCCAGGGAGCCAAGCCTCTCCGGCACCATCCCGTCTATCACAGTGGCACAATGCAGGTAAGTTCGGCATATTGCGGCCTCTATTCTCCCCCGCCCACAAAAATTGTATCTGAATTGCTCTAATTGAATCCGGGGGTCGGCATGGACAACGCATCCTCCACTCAGGGGGGCTGGGAACGTCTGGCAAGTCTTCTCGAGACGCGCGACTATGTCATGATCGTCGCAGTGTGCCTCGCCGCTATCGAGACAATGGCATACTTCTACGGCCTTTCCAATCTACGGACGGCTGCACCATCATGGACCTATCTCACAGCCATCCATCTTCTGCCCTTACGCCAGGGGTACGATCTTCTCTTCCTCTTTCTGTGGCTGTTCGTGGTGGCCCTCACTGCCGTCTACTGGTTCCGGGTGCAGTTGAACGATGTCCTTGTCGAGAAGAAGGAGATGAAGCCGCCGAAGCTCGGTGATGTAGCCATGGATGTGTTCCGTGACATGTCGGCCGGCTACTTCGTGGATCGATTCATAGTCCGCTCGGACTTCAACTGGGGGAGCTTCGGCAAGGACTTTCTGGCGACGATACTGTTCCCATTGGCAACGATTGTCTCCTATGCCCTCAAGAGATTGAAGTTCTACTATTTCTCGTCGCGTGCCTTCATCTTCCTCTTCGTCTGGGTCGCCTGCATCGTCTGGTTCATTCACATGTATATCGGCAACGACCAGGTATATGAAGCAACCAGGATCGGGAACTATGGATACTACAAGGATGCAATACTGCTGGCGCTGATCGTATTGTTGATTGCCTATGTGCCGCCAATCGTGCGACAACTCACCAGCCCGGCAACGATCTCCCTGATTCTCGGTGTAGTGATGGTCCTGGCGGCGCTCGCAATATTTCTGGATGTTCGATTCCCCGACACCGAGGAAGGGCACGCATACATCAAGAAGATCGCAGCATACAACCATGCCGCTCCGAACGACGTGATGATCGACGACGTTGCTTCCATAAGTTCATGGCATGGAAAAAGTCGCGACATCATCCTGCTGCTGGTTGGTGTCGTCCTGCCGTTCGCAATGGAGTCGCTGAAGCGCATACATTTTCTCGGTCGTCAGGTCACCGATGGCAGCCCGCCAGCCCGGCGGCGGGTGATGGTAACGCCCGCAATATGGAAGCGCTCACAACGCCGGCGTAGATAAGCCCAATGCTACTCAACGACACGATGACCATGGAGAGAGTCTGCCCTGTGTTCCCCCGAGGTATCATGCTGCCCGGAGCATCTGCAGGATTGCTCTGCCTCGTGATGTTTCTGGCGTCCTGCAGCTCGGCGGGGAACAGGTTCGACGTTCGATCATTTGTGGCGAGGAGTCAGAACGATTCGATTCGGATCGGCGGCATGCCGTACCTGTGCCGTGAGATTGCACGCAGGTTCGCCCCGCGACTGTACGACCAGCAGAAACAACCGGCTGATTCGCTCCTCTGGAGCTGGTACTGCGTCGGCGCTCTGGACTCCGATGTGTTGATCGTGTACTATCCTACGTGGAGCAGCGAGACCCACCCTAACCCGGTGCTGAACGAGCTCTATTCGAATGTTCGCGGAAGCTACTACGGTTTGCCATTGTACGACATCGAGTACATCAGCATCCGCCTGGATGGTGTGCGTGGAAGGATGAAGGCTGTGGAGTTTCAAACGGCGTTCGTCCGCGACTTCGATGCATATATCGTTGAGCATATCATCTGCAGGCTCTCGATTCAAGGCGATACCGTTGCGGCCATCACGTATTACCGTACCAATGGCGACGTTGTTCATCGGCGCACGGTATCATGCCTGTCCCAGACCTCTGTCTCGGTTGACCTGAGGATCACCACATGGAATCACATGCTGGGGCTGATCTGCAATCCCGATGCCGCGAGCGGCCGCATCCTTATTCCGCCGCTGCGCAAGCTGAGTGTGGTCGAGTTCGATCGGTACCGATTCGGGCGGCGCAGCCAGCCACAACCCATGAATCAGCCATAACACAGGTAGCTACCGTTTCGGCACGATACGACAACTGCGTGCGCGGGCAGCCTCGGGAACCCGCGCGCCGCAATGGACCAGCCACGAAGAAGCCCGGACTCCTTATCGGAGCCAGGGCTTCTACTCTCCTCGGAATTTGCGCGGCTCCGGAGCGGCCGCACATCATCGGAACGAATCATCGGCAGCGGCCGCGCGATCCAGATGATGCCTCGGATCTGCAGTCCGACCGCGCGGGAGCTCTTACACGCTGAGCGCGTGGGAGTCCTCAATGAAGCTGACATCCGGCTTGCCTACAACGCCGGCGCGCGCCATCGCATCACGCAGTGTGTCCGACTGCGCGAACGCATGCGCCTTCTCCAGGCTTTCCCACTTGAAGAGCACGGTAACCTCGTTCGGGTTGCCCGCAGTCCGCATCAACTGTCCGCCCAACGATCCGCCGGCCTCACGGTTCGGTGCGTCCTCATCGAAAATGGCCTTCCACTTGTCATAATCCTCAACGGTATGACGAACAAGGATGTACGGCATGTCGGTTCTCCTGATGATTGAATGATTGCGAAGCGCGACCCGCGCCAATGTGGTCCCGGAAGCGGGCAGGCGATCGATCGCACAGTGAATACGGAAGGGGTGCCGATCCGGATTGCGCCCCCCGGCTGTTGCATCGCAGCCAGCCGTTCATTCCGGGGAGCGGTTCATGTCTCTGCGGAGGTTACATCCAGCGGCGCACGTGTCTGAAGCAATGACCGGCCTCGCATGCATTCGCGCGCGGCGCAGTCAGCACTCAATCCCGGAACCGATGTTCATCCTTCGCCTTCTTTCGCGCCTGCGCATTCTGATCGTTATCATCGCCTCCGCAATCGCAGCCTGCATCGGCGGTTGTTCCAGTCCCATCACCCCCAAGGAGCAAGCCTTCCAGGGGATTCAGATCGCGTTCGAGAACGGACAGCTTGGCGGAACGATCGGGGATGCGTCGGATGACTGGCAGCCGATCACCGATGCGTGTGCAGAGTTCCCGGCCGCCTTTCCAAATCCCGCAAGGTCCTCCTCCTCCCTCAACGTCAGGCTCTGCCAGCCGGACACTGTGCGTGTGTGGGTGGAGTCCGCGCCGGGAGTAAACTACCAGACCGTTCAAAGCGGGGTGATGCAGGCGGGCCAATTTACACTCACCATGGATTGGAGCAGCGCGCCGGCCGGCATCTATCGATGCTATCTCGAGATCAGGCGCAACGGCCGCGCATATCGCACCTACGGAGATGTGAAGGTGGAGCACTAGCAACAGCCGAGCAAGAATACCACCGCCGACGGCCCTACGCCCTCTCCGCCGTGGCAGGCAGATATCCCGGGACCGGAACGACGGCCCACTGTGGCCAGCTATCGCCGGTACATGAAGAGCAGTGCACCGTCCAACTGTACGTACACGTTGGCGCCCTCGCTCCGCATTCGATAGCCAAGCGTGATTTCGTGATCAGGCAGCGCAGCGAAGATGTTGCCGGATTGCACAACCACCGGCCTCGTGCTGAACGTGGAGATCTCGCTCCCCGCAATGGCGACACTGTCCGTCAGATTGTAGAGCTGCGCCCTGATCGGCACGGTGGCGGTCGAAGTCGATATCGAAGCGATCCAGATGATCGAGTCCACTCCCTGATAGTTGCGCTTGTCGAACTTCGGCAACGTATTGTCCAGATTGGCACTGCCCCACCATGTCGTGTCGCGATATCCGTATCCCTGCAATGTGATCGGCAGCCGGATCTGCCTGTCCAAAACCGGCCCCGTGGATGATTCCTTCCCGCAACCTGCCAGCGCAACAACGGCCAGAACAATCAGCGGGCCAACATACTTCTGCATCACAGCGCAATGTTGATGAGTCGGATGCTGCGCCCGGATCAGTGCGCAGCCCTTTCAGCACGGAACAGACAACCTGTTGAATGTTCTCACCGGAGCCGGCAGACACACCGGGTTGCGGAGAGCGCGGCCCAACGGCGCGGCATCAACCATCATGCGGGATTCCGGGTGGAGCGAATCGTGCGTGCACGTTGCGCCCGGGTTGTGCTCAGGCCCCTCTGTGCCGGCTATTGATGAAGGATGTGAAGCATCTCGGCGCGCAGGCCGGGAATGTCCAGGCCCGGGTACGCCGCCGCAAGCCGTTCCGAACCCATCGAGTCCATCATCGCAATCACGCCCCTTGCCTCCTCTTCCGCGCGCGCAGTGTTTCCCGCCGCGAAATTCAGGCGGGACAGTTCGGCTGCCACCGGAAGTGAACGCATGAGCGTGGTCCATGGAAGCGCGCGCTCCATCTCCTCGAGCGTTGCAGCCGCCTGCGGGCGATCGTTCCGCTCGGCAAGTTCGAATCGCGCAAGCCGGTCGTACGGAAGCAGATAGGCCAGCACCGTCTGCTCGCGCGAGTCGCATGGGGTGGCCGTGTCGCGGATGGCGGAGAAGCCGAGGCGCCTGACCCATGCCGGCGCAGGGATCCCGGCTGCGGAGCCGGGCATCAGGAGAGCACGCATCACCGAATAGTTGATCGGCTGGGTACCATCCGGCTGCGCCGGCTGGCGCGTGGGAACGAGCAGGTTCACCAGCCCCGCCCAGCGCGAGTAGGCTTCCAGCCCAAGGCTGGCACCGGGCTCGACGGAGGTGGAGAGGCAGACCGGACGCTCCCATCCGTTGGTGCGCAAGAGATCGATCAACACCTGATCCGCCATGGACAACACGTGGTAGCCGCCGAACTGTTCGGTGTGAAGGATGAACATTGCCCTCCCATGCCGGAGCACATCGCTGTCGGTGATGCCTGCACGCTTTGCAGCCGCCTGCGTGATCGGCACCTGCATCGGAAGAAGAGTGTCGTTCACCTGCCGCCATTGGATGGTGTCCAGCTGCGCGTCAGCGTATCCCAGCCGGAGCACGGCCGAACCAAGGGCGCTCCCATGCTTCAGCATCCTCACATACCATGCAGCGTTCGCGAGCGAAAGGTTTACCGGCGTTACGTCCTTGCGGAATCCCTCGACGCATTGCAGGTAGAGAATCGGAAAGGTGTCGTTGTCGCCGTTGAGAAACACGATGGCATCCGGCGGACATGATCCAAGGATATTGCGGCCGTACTCCAGCGCCACATCGGGGAACCCGGACTGCCGGCGCCCCTCGGCGAGGGCCCAGCGCGCGGAGTCGGCGAGCCCCTGCGTTGCATACCTGAGCGCCAGCGCCCCCCACGCCGCCGTGATCTTGTCGTACGGGCCAAGCGTCACGATCTCACCGGTGTAGTTCGGATCTACCGCAAGCGCCTTGCGCATCTCTTCGGTTACGCTGCGCGCCTGCTCCAGCGAGGAGGACATTATGCCATCGCTCCCACCGGCACGAAGCGTGGTAACCCGATCGTACGTGTAACCGAGAAAGTAGTGCGCCTCGGCGTTGGCAGGTTCCAGCGCCAGCACCTGCTTCAGCAAGGCTTCCACGGTGCCGTATCGTGCGAGGAGGGAGTCCCGCTTCGTATCGGCATCAGGCGAGCGCGAATCGATCTCCGCTGCCTTGAACTCGTTCTTCGCACGTACAAACAGCGAATCGGCGCGTGCGTGCTGGGCCGAGGCCCCTTCAACGACAAAAAGCAATAGTGGGAGAAGGCAGGCGGCACGAACCCATAGCGTCCGAAGGTTCTTCATCGTGAGGTTGTTGCTGGTTGAATCTCGCCGGTGCACCAAGTTATCACGTGAAGAGGAGACGGCAAGATGTGCCGACCCACGCACGCACCACGGCAACGCATCAATCGTCACGCTGAATCCTGAGTGGAACGAATCGCGTGCGGCTCCCAGCGCGCAGGCACAGGAAGTACTGCCCCGCTGCCAGCAGGCCGGGTTCGAAGCTGCAACACCGTTGCCCTTCAGGCTCGTCCTCCTCGGCGAGCACGGAGCGCAGTTGCCCGATCTCGTCGTAGAGTTCGATCCGTACCCTCGCCGGTGCATCGAGCGAATAGTTTACCGTGAAGGTTCCCGGGCATGGGTTTGGGTACACCGTCATTCCGGCATCGCCGGGGAGCGGGCGCTCCACCGTCGAGGTGCTCCGCACCGTCACCGTGACATCCTTCGTCGTCATGCTGATATCGTCGAAGGCTCGCAGCGTGAACGTATAGATGCCGGGAACCGTCAGGTTGCCGACATCCGAATTGGGAAGGCCCTGGTGAGCGAACACAGGATGCGCTCCTGCCGGCGCGGACTTTACCACCCACCAGTGCCGAAGGAGATCCCCTTCACGATCGCTGGTTGTTGCCGTGAGCCGCGTAGCCGTTGCCGGCAACGACAGCACGCCCGGCGAGGCCGCGACGGCACCGATCACCGGAGGTGTGTTCGGCTGATGAACCGTGCAGACCACCTGTGCGGTAACCGGAGCGTGCGAGCGATCGCTCACGGCAATTTGAAAGACATAGTCGCCCGGCACGGTCATGTTGGTGATGTTCGAACGGAAGCTCGCGTATATCGAGATGGTGCCGCTCAGTGCAACGGACGCGGTTGGAGGCTGGCGTACAACGGTCCACTGTCCGGTCAACGTATCGTTCTCCAGATCAGAGATATTTGCCTGCAGCACCCCGGAGGATGTGGGAAGTGCGATGTTCGTGTGCAGCGGCACGCCGTCGGCACGCGGCAGATCCAGCACCACTCCGTACGGCGCTGCAAGCCGGAACCCGGTGTAGCCAAGGGCCGGCGGCTGATTGGAGTCGTAGCGAACGAGGTACGCCTGCCTGGACGTGGTGTTCACCCCATCCCCCACATCCACATTGAATACGTACGTGCCGGCGGCCGTAATGCCGCCGAGGACTGTGGTCGCGGCGCCGGGTGTTGCAAGCACAACGTTCGCGCCGGCAGGCGTGCGTACCACGGACCATCGATACGTGAGCGGATCGCGCTCGGGATCGTTCGCGGTCACGGACAGTGATGACGTGGACGCCGGCACCTCCACCACGCCGGGAGTGGAGCCCCAGGTCATGACCGTGGGCGGAAGGTTCGGCCCGGCATACGGATAGAGAGTTGCCACCACGCCGCTCGGAACCGAGAGCGTCGTGGTGTCGCTCTCCCCCACGGTTCTCACTCCGAGCTCCTGGAACGCGATCGCGGAGTTTGCCGCCTGCGAAAGCCCATATCGGCCCGGCGGCACTCCATGCAGCGTCACGGTCTTCGTTGATGGCGAGGTGTTGTAGATGACAGACGTCGTCGCTCCCCCCTTCACGAATGCCAGCACGCGAACGGTGGTGTCCGTGGACTGCGCTCCGATGCGTACTGCGCCGGGGCGCACATAATGCAGCACCTGCCGGAGACGGAAGTAATACCGGGTTGGAGTGAACGATGTATATCCCGGATTCGGATTCACGGTGTTGGAACTGCTGAACGCAACCTCCCAGTAGGTGACGCCGCCGCGGAGCAGATCATCGAACAGATTGTCGATGTTGTTCGGATCCATCTCCGTCTGTGCGGTCGGGATTCCCATCGATGCGCCATACTCTCTGATCTGCGAACGATAGGGATCGGCGGTTCCATAGTTGTGATAGGAGAGGCGGCCAACGTACGGCCACATGTCCGAATCCCCCTGAACGGCCGTGATATAGTCCCAACTGGTTTTCGGTGCAACCGCCTCGGGGAATTGAATCCGTGTTCCCAGGCCGTTGGCCGCAAGCCTGGGGCCCAGCGCCGTGATATCGTCCGCAAGAATGTTCGGCGTCCAGTTGCCCGTTGGTTCGTTGATGATCACCGCATAATTCATGTTCAGCCCGTAGTGTTCCTTCCAGTAGAGCGCATTCGCCAGAATCTGCTGCGCCCGCTCACCGGGATGATTCAGGATCCATGGCTTCTGGAAGGCGGCGAGGCTGGCATATCCGGGACTGGAATAGAATGACGGCTGATATCCTTCGGCGAGGACACGATTCTTGAAATAGACCATGTAGTCGAAATTCTTCGAAGGGCCTGGTTCGAACTTCGTCCAGTCGATGCTGTCGCAATCGCCGTTGTCGCCGCCGCTGCCGTCCAGCCGTGGTCCCACCTCCGTGATGCGCGTGCCCGTAAGCCCCCAGTCGTCCGTGAGATAATCGATGTACTGATAATTGACGGAGTCCACAGCAGCCCAGCCGACGGCAAGATTGCCGCTCCCGTGCCCCCATCCTTCAATCGTCTGAAAGCGGGCAGTTGAATCCAGGGTCACGGCAACCTGGGAAATCCCCGCCGAGGCGCCCGATAACCAGAGCGCGAGCACGATGAGAATGTCCGAGAGAACAACGCGGCGCAGCGCGCGCTGTGATTTGCAACGGATCGGGAATGTGTACATCGATCTCCACTCCTTCTGTGGACCAACCGGCCGTGCCTGGACAACGCCTCGCAACGAGGCGGATGCACGGCCTGCTGCCAGGATGATCACATGAAGGGAGGGAATGTTACAGCGGGGCCGTTGAAGATCGGCAGATCGCGCGCATGACACCTGAAGGCGAGCGCACGTTCTGCGCCGCGAATAATCAACCGCGTGGAGAGGGGGAGGAACGGAGAGAGCCCTCATCTCTCCGCGCCTCCGCGCCCCGTGCGATTCCATCTGCTGCGACCGTCGCTGGAGCGATGACGCTACAGCACCGCGAGATGATCGGCCAACCGCACCGCCAGCGCCATGATCGTCGGCGCCGGGCAGCCGGCCGTTCATGCCGAAGGCCGATGTCCATTTACGGGCATGCCGATACTCTTACCAGGAGTTCGGCGGGGCGCCTGCCCGGTTGGCAGATTCACCCTTCGCCGCCGACCCACCGCGAACACAGACGAAGGAGCGCTTCATGAATTCACGACATCGGACAATGCTCACCGCAATGGCCATCACCACTCTCATGGTGCTCGCCATGCTGACCACCGTACGCACCGCACACGCACAGCCGCCGCCATGCGGCGCGCCGAATCTCACGATCAAGAACGGCACCGCGTGTACAATCAACTTCTGCCTCAAGGGAATCGGTGGCGTATTCTGCTGGACGGTGCCGGCCGGAACGGTGACCGTTGTCCCCATGCCTCCCGGCTTCGTTCCGCTCGGCGTTATCAACACCGGCAACAACACCACCTATCCGTTCATTCCAAGCGGGCAGCCGCAGGCACCATGGTGGGTTCCGAACATCACGCTGAGCGGCTGCTGCTGCGACGTGCTCTACGATCCCTCCATCTGCGTGATGTGGATCCTCAACACCACTTCGCCCCCTCCGTGCCAGTAGATACACACCGGACGTTCATACTCATCGAATCGATGGCTCCGGGCCCGCTGTGCAACGGACGCGCCGGGCCCGGAGCACACGCATGTGCAGGCGCTGCCTACGCACAACGTAGCGTGCACGACGCCGGCCCGTTCGCTGGAGAATACTCCGGCACCCGGCGGCAGCAGACAAGGGGACATTGATCACCACGCCGGTCGGAGTGTCGCGCGAACGCAGCGGCAGGATATGATATGATGATATCGTTGCGGGAGGATGCAGGGCATGTGCCTGCATCCTCCGCTATCTCCGGATACGGCGTGAAACACTCAACCACCCCGAGGCCTCCGTCGCGATCACACTCGTTCAACGCATCACGCAGCCTCCCACGCACTGGCCCTCCGCACGCAGATATTCCCATCACATTATTTTTCTCCGTCGCCTGCAACAAAACCGCCACTGCTGTGTCATTGAATTAGTACCCGACACAATCAAACGACATTTCTCGGATCCCAGGCATTCCGCAGCATCGGCACAGAGCGGACGGGCACAGCCATGCCGTTCCGTTCCATGCGTGCGGCAACGTCGGCGGCTTGCTGTGACCACACAGATCCGTGCATTGCCGGTATGCACTGCATGGACGACTGCTGCCAGCCTGCGCTTGCCGTGAAGAAACGGCACGGCCATGCGTAATAAACAGGTAGCCGGGCATCCTTCCTCGCGAACTACGTTCCGTTCGAGAAGGGAGCTGCAGGGGATAGCATTGTCGTGCCCGAAGCAATGTTGTTGGTGAACGGAACTCCCACTCAAAACGAAAAAAAAGATTATGCCGCACGTATTCCAACGGCTGCTGCATCTCGCATCGCCCCATCTTCTGAAGCCCTCGCACATCGGTCTGATGGCATCCGACCTGCTGCGGATTCACGGCCCCGTGCACGAGACCACGGTGCATCTGCGCGCGGTAATGGACTGGCTGTTCCGGAGCTGCGGCTGCCTCCATCTGCAGGGATCTTCCGCAGGATATTCCATTACCGACGGCTGGCGCCCGGCCTATCCGGAGACAACCGGATATATCATCCCAACGCTTCTCCGATATCAACGGTATGCAGGCGACGAACGATTCCGCAGTCTGGCACTGACCCTCGCCGACTGGGAAAGCTCCATTCAGCTCCCGTGCGGCGCCGTACAGGGCGGCTATCACGGCAGGGATCCGTTCGGCGTGTTCAAGCGATCGAACGTTCCGGTTGTGTTCAACACCGGAATGGTGCTGCTTGGCTGGACGCGCGCTCTGCGCGAAGCAGAGTCCGCGCAGACATGGCACTCGTTGAGGGACGCCGCCGACTGGCTTGTCCAGATGCAGGAGCCTGACGGCTCGTGGAGCAAGGGGCGTTCCGAAGCCACTCAGGCAACCCGCTACAGTTACTACACCATGGTTGCCTGGAGTCTGGCAGAGGCATGGTCCGTAACCGGCTGCGAAGCTTACCGTGCAGCCGCGGAACGGTTCGTGGACTGGGTGTTGAGCATCCAGGCACCGAACGGCTTCATCCCGCATATGTCCTTCAGCGACGATGCGCCGCCGGTTCTTCATACGATCTGCTATACACTGCAGGGGCTTGTGGAATGCGGCATTCGTCTGGACCGTCCGGACTGTGTGGAGGCGGCAGTCAGGCCGGCGGAACGATTGATGCGCGCGTTCGAACGGCACGGCCGGCTGCACGGCCACTACAACGAGCGATGGGAGCCCGAAGGTGAGTACTCCTGCGTTACAGGTGAGGCCCAGCTCTCGATTGTCCTGACGTCGCTTGCACGCATCAAGGACGACCTCCGCTATTTCAACACGGCGCTAAAAATCAACGATACCCTGAAGCAGCAGCAGCCGATGCGAACGGGGAATCCCGATATGCGCGGCGGTGTGCGGGGATCGCTCCCTGTCTGGGGTGAATATTCGCGATTGAATTTTCCGAACTGGGCGGCAAAATTCTATGCGGATGCACTTCTTGAAGAGGAAACGTATATGAACCAGTTGATGTTCAGAATTTCCTCGGAGGCCGGCACCCGCCCGCGTGCGGATGCGTAACCACCTGGCGACCGAATCACGGCATATGTGCACGCCGTTGGCATCGCTCTCGCAGACTGCCGGAGCGGCAACCGTCGTGCCCACACCGGTTCAACGGCATTTCGCGCCGCAGGGAATTCTGGAAATACCACGAGACATCGAGGATCGAACGATGGAGCGCGTATTCAAACGGAGAGTGCCATGAGAATAGTACTGCTTGCTTCGCTCCCCCCGCTCCCCTTTCTTGCGCGCCGTCGCGCCCGCGTCTTCTTTCGTCCAGGGGGGCTTGGGGAATTTCATTCCAACGTCGATCCCGATGCTGCCGGCGTAACGGTTGCCGGGATCGTAGTGAAATTCATGTCGCCGCATACGAGCCTGGAATTTCTGCGTACCGGGCGGTGGAAAAATGCTGGCCATCGTGAATCGGAGGAACCGGCCGGCCGCACGCGGCTGCAGGCGTTTGCGGAATCGCTTGGCCGCAATTCCGGTTCGATGCGCACGCACTATACAACGGACTTTCATTCCCGGCGAACGTTGCGCGCAATTCGCGGGATGGCACCCGACCTGTGCGTCTATCTGGGCGGGAAGGATCTGATCCGGCCGGCCCTGCTGGAAATTCCACCAATGGGCGTCATCGGCAATCACTTCGCCCTGCTCCCGCGGCTGCGCGGAATGCATGTGACCGAATGGGCGGTACTGCTTGGGGAACCGGTTGGCGTGGCGGTGCAGCGGCTGGAGAAAGGGGTTGACACCGGTGAGATAATTCTTCAGGAACCGATCACGGCCATGCCGGCCGATACGATCGATTCGCTCCGGGAACGGAGCCGCACACTCTCGCGCCAACTGCTGTTGGAATCGATCGCTCTGCTGGCAACCGGCAACGCAACGTTCCGGCCCCAGCAACGCGACGAGGGGCGGCAGTACTATCGCATGCACGACCGCCTGCGTTCGCTCGCCGAGATACGACTGAGGCTGAACGCCGTGGCGTCGGGGCACGAAGGGCGCACCATCGAGTAGTGCGCCGGCGTTCACACCGCGCGCAACGGAACGCCGCGCACGGCTTCGCTCGCAAGGAGCCTGCCGTGCGCGGCGTTATCGTCCCTCATCGCTCCCGCGTGCAACGGAAGCGTATCCGTTCAGCGCACCATCTGCAGGCGGCTTGTGATCACACCACGCGCGCTCTCCAGCCGAAGCATGTAGAACCCGCTTGCAACCGCACCACCCGCGGCGTCCGTTCCATCCCAGACAAACCCATGCGTACCGGCCGCGAGGATCGTCCGCGGCACCAGCGTCCGCACTTCGCGGCCCGTGATATCGTAGATCGCCACGCGGATCTCCTCGTCCGACGCCAGCCTCACCGACACGGTCGCCGTCGCCCCTGTCGGATTCGGCAGCGCAACCATCGATGCGCCCGCAAGCACGTCCGTGCCGGTCACCGCACGCCTGTCCAGCGGTGCGGGATTGACCACAGGGAACTCGAGATCGAATGTCGCCCCGTTCCCGTTGCCGCCGGTCTGCACCATATCGTAGTGGTACTCCACGGGATCGCCGCTCGACGGACTGCTGCACTCGAAGCGAACACCGATCGCATGTTCCTCGCCGGCGCTCATCGTCATGTTGTTGATCTGGGCGTCATCCGCCGTCAGCGTCACCGTCTGGTTACCGTTGTCGATCACGTTCACGCCCTGGCTTCCGCCGGCATGCCACGCGGCGTACAGCACCGGCCCCAGATCCACGATCACATGGCCGCCTCCGGAGAACAGTTCGTTTATCCCCAGTTCCTCCGCCGGCACACTGAACTCGAGATTCACCGGCGCCGGACTCTCGGAGGCGTTGCGGACGATCACGTGCTTCGTGCCCGTCAGGTTTCCGAGCTGCATCTCATCGTTGGCAACGATGATGTCGTTGCGCCACGCGATGTTGTTGTTGTTGTATGCGTTGGTCTCGGTGTTGGCTCCTTCGGGGAACGCCATCGGATCGCCGGCCGAGACGATGCGGGCCAGGTAGGAGTAGCTGCTCTGGGTCTCGCCGTAGAGTGCAGGATCGGTTGGCGTCCATGGAATCTCGGCGATGTAGACGTCGCCGCCGGCGATCGACGGCAGCGCAATCGTGCCGGCAAGCCCTCCGGCGGGCTGCCCGCCGATCGCGTACCCCAGCCAGTTGCCGGTCCATACCGGCGCGGTTGACGTCTTGCTCCAGTAGACCTCCAGGTTCGCCGGCCCGCTGGGGAGATCGCCCGCATTCTCCACGGCAACGTAGAGATAGTTCGACGCTCCGTTGTACACCGGACTCTGGTTGCTCTGCTCGTGCTCGTAGATGTTGCCGGCATCCCGCGTGCCGATCACGGCGTCCTGCGACACCCGATTCCAGATACCGTCACTTGTCCACATGTGGCCTCCCACCTGGTTCGGCTCGGCCGCATACTGCTGGTCGGCAATCTGTCCGGTTGTGATCAGCCCGAAGACATTCAACACCCTGATGTCGTTGATAGTGAGATCGGTCGCCGAGAGCGGAAGCACGCGGTAGCACCCGGTCCACATCTTCGTTTCGATCGGGGGGACCGTGACGGAGGGGCTGTCCTGAATGCAGTCATTCCCCGGAAACGGAGTCTTCTGGTATGTCCCGGTGACCGGCGTAGCGGACCACGTCACGCTCTGGACGTTGCAGTCCACGTTGCCGTTCAAATCAGTCCGCACGGCATAGAAGGCGTAGCGGTCGGCATAGGCGTCGTGGTAGAAACCATTGCTTTCGCCGGCTCCGATGAATCCGTTCGCGTAGAGGCCGACATAGAAGAAGCGCGAGTCCTTATCCACTTTGCCGTAGGCCCTGGTCCACGACCACCCACCGCTCGGGTCGATCTTCATCAGGCATGCGCGGTTACCGGCGTACTGGCCGCCAACGATGAAGGTGCCATTGGGAAGCTCCCGCACATCGTTGGCGATATCTCCCTCGTCCGATCCGTACTTGTACTGCCATGTTGGAACGCCGCTGCCGTTGGTCCGGACGGCGTACATATTGCTGCCGCTGGTGCCTACCATGATATAGCCGCCGTTAGCGGTCTGGTGAACGGAGATCCCCTGTTCGTCCACATCGGAGGCGCCGTAGCCCTTCAGCCATTGCAGGTTGCCGTTCTTGTCCGTCTTCAGCAGCGTGGCATCCTTCGAGGTACCGCTCATATCCTCGCTGTAGCCGCACACGATGAAGCCGCTGTCGGAGGTCTGCTGCATGCCGCGCGCCTTGTTCCAGTAGAAATAGGTATTCCAGAGGAGCGTGCCGTTGCTGGAGAGCCTGATCAGGTAGTCATCGACACCGTAATTGCCGCAGACGATATATCCGCCGTCCTTGGTCTGATCGATCGCCACCCCCTGCTCGGAATGCCCCTCGCTGTTCCCTCTCAGCCTGCGACACCACGTCGGGTTGCCGTTCGGGTCGGTCTTCATCACGAAGATGTCGCTCCCGACCGGACCGTGAATGCCGACGAGAGGGGACCAGTTATATGTCCCGACCATGATGAAGCCGCCGTCGGTGGTCTGTTGAATATCATTGATAAGCGTACTTAGGCCAATGGAATATTCCTTTCCCCATCCCAGCGATCCGTTGGACCGGGTGCGCACGACATACGGTTTATTGTTCGACGTCCATCCGCCCATGATAAGGCCACCATCCCGCAGCAATCGGGCCTGCCGCCCCTGCACTATGCCGCCGAATGTCTGTGTCATCATATCATCGCCCACCGTCCCATAGGCCCTCTGATACAGTATCTGCGCGACGCCGGTCGTCGCCCCGGCTATCATGACGCATGCGGCAATGCATGCAGGCCATATGATGCTCGAACGAAGGCATTTTCGCTCCATTGTAATTCGTCTCATCTCGCTGTTCCTTCATGGTGTATGATGTGGTATTCCCTGGTCCTGATTCCACAGGCTCTCAGGGAAGAGTGATGAGCATATCGCCCGGATGATCGGGCAGAAGGGCACTCCGCGAACCAGGGCCACGCCATCGCACAACGGCATGCCACACCCGTCGCGAGTGGCACGCAGGCGCACTCACGCGAGCATCATGACGCTTATGGACCGTTGATCGATCCGGGCGATGGCGGAGATTCAGGGATGCAGGTTCACTTCGGGACCGGGGCAGGAGAAGCGTTTCAGGCCGATCTCACAATGCAAACTTAGCGTGCCGTGGCGGCGTAGGCATGAGACGGCGAGACAATTCTGGCGGGACTCTTCTCCTACAGATCGTGGCGCAACGTCCCAGCGTTCACGGGAGCGAACGCCATATGGGATAGTACCGAACGGGGGACCGTCGCCCGCGTGGCCCGGACCGCGGATCCTGGTACCGGCATGCAGCATGTTCGGTTCCGGAGTGCGTACGCAATAATCGGCGGTTGCGCGCAAGTCCGTCCGGCCTCCCCCTATTCACAGAGTGCGGACCAGAACTCGATCGGCTTTGAACCACCGGCCCATTGAGGCCCTTGCCGGCCGAAATAATATGGAAATTCATTCTCGAGATAATCCCAGAGCGTCACACCATAAAAAATGATGTCTGTCTGATATACCGAGAAAACGGGGTTCCCCTCCTCCGACGGACTATCGGGCATATACCGATGGGAGTAGACCGGAATCAGCGTTGGCGCGGCCGCAACTGCCCCGCGTGCAATATCGAATGCATCCTCCAGCACGTTGGGCCGTTCTCCCCACGCATCGATCCAGAAATCATTCCGCTCGATATCGAAACAGATACCCTCCAACGGCCAGGCAAGACGGCGGGCGATCTCCTCCTGGCCTCCGTTGCGCCAATCGACAAAGGGACGCGTGATTGGAAGTGCGGCCATCAGGAAATCGCGCAGGTCCGGCGGGAAGTGGAAGCCGTACATCTCTTCCACATCACATATCTCGGAAGCAGAGAGGCCTGCATCGAACTCCACTCCGGCACTTCTGAGGGTTGCGATATATCGATGGGCGAGTTCGCGTAAGCTCATCACGATGCCTGAGTCCAGGTAATTGCTGTAAAAGAATCCCACGGGTGCCTGTGCCAGTCGACGAAGCAACACGGACATCCAGCCTCGAGCCGGATCGCGCCAAAGATACGGGGCGAGTGACCGGCAGCGCAGCAGATCGATCTTCCCGATCGTACCACCCCGATCACTCACTTTTTGGTTGCGCGTTGCACCGGCGGCGGGCTATCTTCGAGGCGGAACAAACCATTGCAACCGTTGCCCGATCCGGGCGATGAGCACATGAACGAATAGAGATCGCGGCAGGCGACGCGCCGTCACGTACGCAGCACCGTGAGCTGCGCGCAGATTGCGGGCAACGACCGCAGCCTGCAACCTCACGACGGCCCGTTACGGAAGTGCGCAACATCGATCCGGACGACGTCCCGAAGAATCTCCGTGCGTCCGGAGGTTCGGACCGCGGCCGCAGCGGCGGGACCGTGAACACATGTCGAAGACCACCACACAATCATCCAGCGATAGAGCCATGGGAAATGCCAGCACACGTGTCGCCGCGGAGAACGCCGCAGCCGATCCCCAGCCTGCCAGGCAGCAGCAACGCCGTCAGCAGCCTGCCTCGCGACAGGCATCGTCGGCCGGTTCCGGGCGAGTCCCATCCGCGGGCACCGGACAGCAGTGGCGCAACACCGGCATCCCCACTCACGCAAGCATATCACCCGGCCGGCGGGCGTGCGTGCAGCCGAAGCTCTCCATCAACGCGCCGGACGATCGCTTCGAGCGCGAAGCGGACAGCATTGCGGACCACGTGATGAACGGTACGTCCGCAGCGGGTGAAAACCCGGCGGGCAAAGGCGGGCCCGGCATCCGCGCAACGGCGGATACCACACGTGCCGCCGTCTCCCTCCCCGTTACGCGGATTGGCGACGGCGCGGTGCAGACCAAGTGTGCGAAATGCGAAGAGGATGAGAACAAGAAGGTACAGCGGAAGGCAACGGACTCCACCGCTACCGGGACTGCAGGTGCAGCCGGCGACGGAATCAGCGGAAGCCTGAACGGATCGGGCGGCAGTCCGATCCCACCACCTGTGCGGTCGTTCTTCGAGAATCGGATGGGCACGGATTTTTCCGGTGTTCGCGTTCACGACGACAGCGACGCGGCCCGCATGAACGGCCAGCTCAGCGCGCGCGCCTTCACGCATGGTGCCCACATCTACTTCAACCGGGGGGAATACAATCCAACATCGCGGCAGGGACGTACGCTTCTGGCGCACGAGCTGGTGCATACCATGCAGCAGCAGGCGGCCGGACCGATGCTGCAACGGAAGGGAAAGGATGGCGATCCGGATGGTAAGAACCCGAAAATGAAAACAGGCGGCTCCAAGGAGGAGAAGCTTGTTCCGTACGACATTCCCGTGGACGTGACGGATGTGAAGCATCCCGACAAATTCCTGAATCACACCGTGCGAAAGATCTTCGGCTCCGATCCAACAGAGGCGGAGGCGATCATCGTCTACTTCGGGTTGCATTGGGACGATGCTTCGTGGGCCGGGCCAACGCAGGCCGGCACTACCCAGACCGTGTTGTTCCCGAAATCTGTTCTGGACGTTTACCAGAAGCAGATCGACGATTTGCGAAAGAAGCCGGGCGGGTTGATCGATGCGGCAAAGGAGAAGCAGAAGAAGCAGCGGGAGCAGAACGGAACGCAGCACGACGGCACCAACGCGAAGAAGGGATTGCTGGACAATGTTTTCGATCTCCCCGTGCCATTTACGCCGGGACTGGGTGTTGTGCAGGTCGAGAAGGGAACCATGCTCTGGGAAACGCCGGAACGAAAGAACGGTGCTCTTCTGCCGTTCAACCAGCATGTGGTTGTGGTGAAGCCAACGGACAATCTCCTCTTCGTTCAGGTGCCGGGCGCCGATGACAATCGATTCGGATATGTGGAGCGTGCGGATATCGACATGAACGTGCCGGATCCCGGCTCGATGCTTCACAAGATTCCGAGCGGTGAAACAGCGGACAAGCTGGTGGAAAACACGTACGGTGTTGTCGAGAGCGGCGCCGGAACGGACAAGCCCGGTGAAGGCGGGTTTACGTGGGGGAAGGACAAGCGCCTTTATGTGAACGCGCTGTTGTACATCAACAGGAAGGCAGGACGTTCGGACGGCATCCGCGGCGACAGCTATCAGACGGCGCGAACCTATGCCGACAAGATCATCTGGCTGCCATCCAAGCAATATGTTCTCTTCCTGCGCGATACCGGGGAGATTCTGACGGGTTCGCTCAGCTACGATCTCACTCAGGCGTTTCTGAATTCCACGCTCGGCCCGGCGATCTTGCAGGTCGGTATCGTCCACGGCGCACTGGAGTCGCTGTGGGGACTGGTCGAAGGCTTGTACGAACTGGTGAAGCTGGCAATCGAGCTGTTCATCGCGCTGATAAAGGGGAATCTCTGGGCAACGGTCAGCGCGTTCTGGAAGAAGCTGGAGGGTCTCGATATTTCCGCGCTCGCAACTGCAGGAATCGAGGACGTGGTGAAGAAGTGGAACGATCCGGACCTTTTCAAGAAATGGGAATACCGTGGATGGTTGATCGGTTACGTCGCGATGGAGGTCATCCTGACGTTCTTCACCGAGGGGTTGTTCCAGGCAGTAAAGGGGTTTGCGCGCAGTGCCGAGTTGATGAAGTTCATAGAGAAGATTCCAGGCGCCCTGGAAGTTCTGGAGTCCGTCAAGGGTCTCAGCAAGGAGGGGAAGGGGGCCGAGCTGCTGGAGAAATTGAAGCAGAGCGAAAAGATAGGGCCGATTCTCGAAAAATTCGATCAGGCTCGCAAATGGGCAAAGTCCACGCTGGAGCTGCCGATGGAATTACTGGAACGCATGGATTTGGAGGCTCTCGATCGATTGAAATCGCTCGGTGAGAAATACTGGCAGAAATTGAAGAACATGTTCCGGCGCGATCCGGAGAAGACGATCGATATACTCGGCTGCCATTCGCCATGCGACGTGGATGTGGAACACATCAAGCAGGAGCTGGACGCCGTTGGCGAGGTATTGGACGTTGTCGATCCACGGAAGGATAAGCTCCTGAAGGATTACAAGGGCGATGCCGGCATTGTGGACGATGCGATGAAGGAGGCCGGCGGCGATCCGGGCAGGGCCAAGAAAATACTCGTCGAGAAACACGGCCTGGATGACGTCACGGCCGACATCATGAGGAAACGCGGGTTCGGCGACTACGACCCCGCGCTCAACCGCGCGGTACGTGGCAACGGCGACATCGCCTCCCTCACCTCGGACGGCGAGTGGATGATCAAGCGCGCGGACGGGAACGTGATCCGTGAATATACCGTCGGCACCCATGGAGAGCTGACGAAGCCGGACATGGGGACCAACAGCTTCTTCCAGTCGCACCATGTGATGCAGGACAAGCGACTTCAGGATCTGTTCAGGGAAATCCCGAGCTCGGTTCTCGAGGATTCGAAGCTCCGGTACGCCCGCGAGGATGCGCCGGCCGTCCTGCTTCGCGACAGCATCGGCGGCAGCCCGCACCGCATCATTACCAATCTGCAGGCCGGACGCGCGGGCGAGACGTTTACCGTCGAGAAGGGATTCCAGACAATGCTTGCCGATTTGAACGAGGCCGGCGTTCCGACAAAAGTTCAGGAGCAATTGATCGATCACGCGCAGAAATATTTCGGAGATCTCTACCACAATATCACCGACGAAGCGTGGCGTACGAAAATATTTGGAAGTTGGAAACCGCCGTTGTAGAATTGCGCAACAATCCCAATAGACACCTATGGACCATTCAATGCTGCTCCCGGATCTCCTGGATGCCCTGGCTGACGCCGGGGTATGGTTCCCGAATCCGCCGGCGGATCTGGAACAGATCGAGGCAGCCCAGCGGGAATTGGGCAAGGTATTTCCGGACGAACTTACCTACCTGCTTCTGCGCGCGGACGGCGGCGAGCTTCGCGGCCCGCATGCCGGGCTTTCGCCGTTCAACTGCGATCTCTTCGCCGTGCACAATCAGGATCCCGCCTGGACGGACCTCGCACCAATGCTGATTTTCGCTGCCGACAGCGGCAGCAACATCTATTTCTACGATTCGGAAAATGAGCTGGGCAGGGGGCTGGATGCAATTTATCTGGCGGACATGGGGGCACCGTTCCGGAACGAGGCAATCTTTGCAGCATCGAGTCTTGCCGGCCTGTTCAAACGCATCGCCGACGGCGACGATCCCGCGGATAGTACGAATCGATAACGGAGCGCCGGCAGATACCTGCACCGGCTGATGTGCGCACACGGCAGGCGCATTCGGTCCGAGCGATACACCGGTGCCGGTGCACCTCCCGGCACTCTCCGTAGCGACATTCCGCATCACCGCAACGCCGTCACCCGGCTCAGCCATACCTCCGCACCATGTACGCCGCATACCCAACAAGCTCCCGCAGTATCGCGAAGAGATCGCGAGGCTCGGCATAGCGTGGATGCGACGAGTAGACCGGTGAAATCCCGAAGCGCCGAAGCGCGAGCCTGGAGCGGGAGATGTGGAAGTACTGCGTGACAACGAAGGCGCTGTGGAGAGGCCGCGCCACCATTATGGCCTTCAGGTTGCGCGCGCTTGCCTATGTGTCATGCCGGCATTATCCAGGATGATCCGTTCGCGCGGCACGCCGCTGTCCGCCAGATAGTGCGCCATTGCCGTCGCCTCGTTCCTCTCCTCCCGTCCGATGCCGCCGCTCACCACGATCAGCGGGAAGTATCCGCTCCGGTAAAGCCGCAGGGCCTCATCGAGTCGCGCGCGCACGCGCCCTGAAAGCGAGCCTTCCGGGTTGACCGTGTTGCCGGGCACCAGAGCAACATCGGCACGCCCCGGCTCGTCGGTCAGGCCATCCCCGGCCAGAAGTCCGGCGGCGATTGTGACGCAGAGGAGAACGATGCGTGCGATCCGAAGAAGGAGCCGCGCTCGCGTCATGCCATCCACCATGATGCGAGACAATCCGACCCGCCACACAGTGTTCCAGCGCCATAAGCGTCCCTGATTATCCTGCTGTTGCCCGGACAAACGTGCGGAGCTACCCCTGTTGATGATCGCTCGCACCCGCCCGCAAACGCCGGAGCCGCTTCATCACTGATGACGAAGCGGCTCCGGATGTTCCAAGCGGGAACATGCGTACATCCTCTGTACATGCCGAAGGACGGGCCACGAATAATCGCGGCACCGGCTACGGCCTTCGCGCGATCACGGTGTATCCGCCGGTGATCACTCCGTCCATCGTCTGCATGATGCGGTAGACTGCCGCCTGCCGCGTTGCGATTCCGTCTGCGTGAAGAAAGAACAGGATCTCCAGTTCATCACAACCACGCACGATGGAGAGGTCCCTGCTGATCAGGCGCGATACCGAATCCAGCGGGAGCTCGCTCAATGTGTCAGTGGCGGCATCCCCACGCACGGGTGTGGGGTACGTAAATCCGGCAATATCCGTGGTGAGAGTCGCCTCCGTATATCCGTGGTCGCGGTTATCCGCGAGAACCGCGAGCCAGCCGAAGCCATCCACGGGAACGCGTTGCACCAGCAACTGCGCGTTCCCCTGAGGTGCTCCGCATCCCAATCGAACATGCAGCTCCAACGCAGCCGGCGAGGAGGCGTTCACCACCGCAATGTTGCGCTGGCCGACATGACGGTCGTTGCCGGCGTTGAACTCGGAGAGCGCGATGGGATCGGTAAGCGGCTCGAACACACGCACCACAAGGCATTCGTGCCCGCCGTTGACGAATGTGGGAACCCACGTCACCGGGCACTTCACGACACGATGCGCATTGCCGCTTTCACGGCTTCCAAGGTCAACGTAGGTGACGCCGATCAGATTGGCAGAGTCACGGTTGAAGCCGAGTGAGGGATTGAACCAGTAGAACTCCACGCGCGCGTTGTAGACGGGCGAACGCCCAAGGTTCCACACGTGCGCCCAGAGTGTATTCGGGGCCCCGGCGTGCGCAACACCCCCAAGCGTTGTCGGCGTGTCCGGTGCCGCATCGGCCGCCAGATCCGGTGCCACGAAGATATCCGGGCTCTCCCAGAACGCGCCCGAGTACGGGCGGTTCCCACGATCGCCGGCGGCGGCACGAATCAACAGATATGGAAGGAACTCATCCTTCCGTGGTCCGAACTTCGGCCCCTTGGGCATTCCTCCTTCGCGAAGGATATCGATCACCGCACGGTCGAACCGGTGTTTCCGGTCGGTCGGATCGGTGGCGCCGTCCAGCGGATTCGTTCCCGGGGTATCCCCCGGCTCCCATCCCGGAGCCTTCGGATAATCCGGACGGTTGGGGCGCCCGGGATCGCCGCAGCAGCGCGAACTGTTCCCGCAATTGCAGTCGGCACATCCGTCGGCGTAACATCTGCAGCAGTAAATCACTCCGTTCGCAGCGTGACATATGCACGTGCAATCGGGATTGTCTCCATTTGGATTACTCACGTTGTATGTCCTCCATTGCAGTCAGGTTTCTCGTTGTGGCAGGAGCGGTGTTCTCCTGTAGTCGTTTTCACTACCATCACGGACGCCCAACTACTGCGGGCAATCAACGTTCACATCGCATCCCGGATCCGCACCGTCCAGATAGTAAATCTTCAACGGCTGATCCGGGTTATAACGCCCGTCCGCTTCATTGGTCTGCGGCGGAGGCGTGCATGGCGCAAAGTACGGGTGGCCTTCGGTGTCCTTGAGCGGCTTCGGCTCTCCGAGCTTGTCTGAATGGCGGTTCCAATCCCAGCACTTGTAGCCGTAGCCGCGATCGGCATCGAGATTCCAATCCGGCATTTCCGTTGTCTCGGGACGTGCAAGATCCCACATCATGAAGGAGGAGAAATTCACCGGATCGCCCAGGTTGTGCACATCCGTCACCTCGGAGAACGATATGTGATCCGTATCGTGCGGAGTCGCCGCATTGGCATACTTCTCAACCACAGACTCCGTGGTCGGAATGTCGTTCCCAAGCAACGCATCCGGCATGGCACCGTCCCTCCACGGTCCGGCAAATGTGTGGCACAATTCAGCCGGAGTGTCCGGATATGCCCATGGATGATGATATTCGTCGGATGTCTTGTACAGACTGACGCCTGCCACCACCGGCTCCTCGAACCTGGTCTGGTGCGGATAATTCGGATCCGGCACCGGCTCCCGCGTAGGAGGCACATCGAAGCCGAGAACGTCGTCGATAAGAGCCAGTACCTGGAGGAAATTCCCGCGGCGGTTGTTGCCGATCTGTACCAGCCCCATCTCGATCTCATCCTTCATCGGATGGAAATATCCGGTCATCACCATCACCGCCCGCTCCGCCTTCACCATCAGGTACAGCGGAAGCTCGATCGTGTAATAGGCAATCACGCGGAACGGATATGTTCCCAGATCCAGAATGATCGCCGGGAGAATCGTTGCCAGCCAGACGGCAACGGCCACGAGCCAGCAGAGGAACCGCAGAATCGCGAGGAACCAATCCCAGTCCGACATATCATGGTCTCCCTCACCCGGAGCGGAATCGTGCGGATCGGTCAGGATCGGAAAATCGAGATTCGGGAACACGTCGGGCGGCTGCGGCTTTTCGTGCGTGAACCCGTCGAGGGTGGATTTCTTCAAGTACCGGAACAGTGTCAGGTAGGTCTCCTGGATTGTTGTGACGTCCGGCCGGCCATCCTTTTCCGTATCGCTCGGATCATCCGGGATGATGTGCGGCGAGGTCCGCGAAACCGTATCATCGCCCCACTGGGCCTGCGTCTGGTACGTGCGGTCCATCGCGTCGTGCAGAAGCTGGGCCAGTTCGTCGGGCATTTCCGAATCGAGATCCAGCAGCCTTCTGCGCACGTACAATCCTCTGATGCTGTCGTCGCCGGGCGCATATGCCGGACGGCTTCGGGCGGTGCCTCCGTCGTCGGCGAAGGCGATGCGATAATGGAGCGCACACTCGGTGAACATGTTGTAGAGAAGATCGGCTCCATGCAGATCGTCGTACGTCTTCGCATCGATATGATTCTCGATCAGGTGATGGCGCTGCCAGTGGGTCCGGAACGGGCCGCCGCACTTCTCGTTCACGAACGCATGCCCTGTGGTATCGGTGGCGACATGCGTCATGTACCCGAGCGCATAGGCCTTGAGCCGGTCGCTCCAGAGGATATCATCGGCTCCTCCCGCGGCAGCCCGTTCGTCGGCAATCTTCCAAAGGTTGTGTGCGAACAGACTGGTCTTACGATAATGGAGCATATCGGACCAGAAGAAATCCTTGTTGTCGTAGCCCTTGTTCAGACCGAGCGAGAAGTATCCCCACCAGTCATGAGCCTGCGACGCAAGATCGATAATCAGATTACTGAGGAGCGAGCTCAGGCTCCCGAGGATGTTGCTCACAACGGTGGAGACATCGCCGGTAAGGCGGCTGAGCACTTCGTCGATATTCTGGGACACCGGCCCCAGATAGCGCTCCCAGTCCTCCAGGATCCAGGAATCCAGCAGCGAATATGCGTTGTCGAGAAAATCAACAACTCCAATAAGCGGACTCGCCAGATGATTTCGGAAATCCGGAAGGAAGAAGAAGAAATCAGGGCCAACTGCGCCAAGGGCGTAGTAATTGGGATGTGTGGTGGCAAGGGATGCCATTGTGGCGGGGAAAATGGCATTCGGACCCGCCAGCGTTGTGGTGAACGGCCAACCGGACATTCCCTGAAGCCGTTCAACGACTTTGTCAGCAACCAGTACGTGTGTTCCCGGACCGGGCATGACTACCTCCGCGGTTAATGTGGTGGTGCAACGTACGATCATCATCAGCCGGCGATTCGCCAGCCGACCATCCGCTCGGCATGACCTGCTCGATGCATATCCGCCTGCGTCATCCGGTTTACCATCGACACGCCGAGCATGGCAATGACCGATCGGTACGGGGCGCTGCCGCTGTACGAACGATCATCGCGCCGCCCGCTTCTATACCGTTCCCGAAAGCCTCTCGCTGCAGGGCCTTCCCCACGCCCACAGGTGGTTGGGCGGGAATTGCTCCACCGGGAAACCGTGATGGCATCGCCGGCTCCTCACGAACATGCCGAGGTCCGGATCATGGACGAACAGTGATGGTATCTTCAATCTGATGGTGATCGCGCGGCCGGTAGATTCCCGATGTACATGGAGCGTGGTCTGCCCGCATCGAACTTCGATAAACATCTACCACAGCCGCTGGCAACGAAGATACAACAAGCGGCGGGCGTGAAGGGGTACATAATTGGGTACCCCCCTTCGAATTGCACTATCCGAATCATCGAGAAAACGGACCCCGTGGCAGCGCGCGCCGCTGAAGAAGCTGGAAGCATCCGAACGAATCGAAGGTTCACGAACCGGGATGAAGGATATCGGCCGCAGACCCGGCCGCGCGGCCCATGCCTTCATGTCCCTGAGCAGCCGCCCTGGAACCCTGGGCCTACGAATCACAATTCTTCCATGTGCGGTATTCGGCGATCTGCCGCTAGCGGCGCAACGCTGCAGCCCATGCGTAGACACCATTGACGGCCGCAGCGAAATGGTCCGGGAATAATTACATCTCATTGGCGTTGTACCCCGATTGCCCCCTGTGGAAGTTTGTTCCCCCGACGGCTCGCGAAATAGCTTTGCACCGCGATAATCTATTCCCCTCATATAACCGGATCATATTCACACATTCGAGGGAGAGCACAACATGGGAACCCCTACCGGTCTTCTTGAACAAGGATTCGCCGACGCACTTCGGCGCGCTGCCGAGCTGGACAGCCAGGCGGACCCAAGCCCTGAACGGCGGCACATCTGCCCCAGTCTCACGGAAACAAATGTTGAGCTGGTTCAGGAAGCCCTGGATTATTACCGGCTGAACCAGAGCGTCATCGACACGGCAATTCAAGCCGCCGCCGATTATGTCAAGACCGCGGAAGGCAAGGCTCATCTGGCAGCCCTGCAGGCGTCCGTTGGCGCCGCCGGTGCCACGTCGCTGAGCGCGCAGCTTGCGGCCAATATTTTCAACAGCAACGAATTCGCACCCGTACGTTCACTCGGCAGCAGCAGTTCGGGCGACAATCTGAAGGCTTTCGGCATCGGCGTTGCAGACGGCTCTGCGGCCGTTAGAGGCAGGCTCGAGGGGGCCGATCTCGTATTCGGCCTTTACTCCGGCTTCAATGCCGTGGTGCGGAAGTGGAAGGGGCGCTCGTGCGAAACCGGAATCATGGCATTCGGCGGTCTCGAATTCAGCTTCTGGATGGAAACGCCTCTTACCGGTGACATTGCCGGGCTGTTGATCGACCTGTATGCCATCGTGCTTCCCGGCGTCATCCGCTACAATTCAATCCGGCAGCGATCCGGTGACGGCACAAAGGGGACGTTTGCGGGCGTTTCATTGCAACTCGGATTCGGGGAGGGGCTTGGGCTGTTTATCTCCGGTGCGTTCGGTGGATATGGAGCCTCGCAGACGGCGCTGGATAGAGCCGAGCTGTCTGTGCTGGATACGTCCACCGGCGTAAACAGCATTGCCGTTGCCGAAACCGATAATACGCTGAGCGTCACACTCACCAACACGGCAACCAAGTCCACCACGATCGAAGAAGGTGGATATCTGATGCTCAATCTGCCGTCGTTCTTTACGTCGGCGGATCTCGACAGTATGAACGTGGATTCGTCGTACTGGGATTACACGCTCGAAGATAACGGCAAGATGAAGTTGACCGCGACGGGCGATTTCACATGGACCGGCAACAACCTCACCTTCGATATCACCGGCGTCGGCAGCAGTGAGACCCCGAAGAATGCGTCCGAGCCGGAGATCGGCTTCGTGACGGCCTCGGTATTCACCAGTTCCACGGACAAGGTCCCGATGGTTCTCACGACGCAGTTCGATCTTGTCTGGTCGAACTCCAGCGCCTGCCTCCAGTGGACGGCGGTGTTGAATTCCGACGACTTCACGCTTGTGGATGGCTATTCACTTTATGGAACAACGCCCGCAACCGCCGCTCCGGGAGAACAGATCGAGGTGCTGACCAAGGTCGAGTACACGGACGGCACGATATGGGACCTGGGGTACATCTACAATTACAACACCCAGTACAAAGCCACGCCGCAGATCTGTGCGGTGTGGTACAAGGATGGCGCACAACAGCGCGGAAACAACATTGTGGAGAGCGGCGCGATCAGTGCAAGCGGAGAGGTGACCTGCTATTATGCGGGGCTGGATACCACGGGGAGCTACATAAAGATCTGTGCGGTGTTCGATCCAACGGAAGACTGTTCCGTCACCAGCCAGTACACATGCTCCTGAGATGGCGAGCCCTTGCCCAACATATCGTATTACGATGTAATTGCCGTTCAACGAACGGGCGCCCCGAGGGTTGGGGCGCCCGTTATCGTCGGGATTCGTCGACAGCGGCGACGCTCGGTGATCCCGCCGCCGCCTGCGGATCGATCGCCCGCGATGTGCCACGCTCACACGCCGCTTCCGCGTTGAAGTATGGCCTTCATGTCATCGAATCCCACCGGCGCCGATGTATGCTCGTGGACGATTCTCGGGATGCCGCCGCTCGTGCGGAATACCCAGCTGAGGCGGTTCTGCATGGCACGAAGTTCCTCTCCCTCGGCCGAGATGCCTGCATAGGTTACGATCGCGCTGACAGCGGCGCACTCATCTCCGGGGATGGTTCTCACATCGTCGAAGATCACCTTCACCCGCTCCATGCCCAGAGAGGTGAACCAGCCCTCCACGGCGCTCTGCCATGCCTCCGCCCCCTCGTAGGACCAGACTCCCCACATGTCGAACACGCGAACGTCCGGATCGTATAGCCGCATCAATGCTGCGACGTCCTTCGCATGAACCGCCGACCGATATGCCTCGAGAACCTGGGCGATCGCCGTATCGATGTCTCTCACGTTCATTCTCCGATATTCTGTTTCTACGGAAGTGATGCAGCAGGAGGCTGCCATACATCAGGGACTGGGGCGAGCGAGCGAAACCAGCGTAGTCCCCGTTCCGGGACTCTCACGGATCGCGCACCGACCTGCAATCTATGCGGAAGGATCGTGGCGTCTGATTCGATCGTATCCATCCGGGCTCGAGAAGAGAGGAGCGGTCTCATTGCCGCACAACGCCCTGACGCGGTAGGGGTTGAGGTTGCTCATGAACACCCTGCGGTTGGCCGGAGTCTGTCGCCCTTCAGGGGTTGCGATCACACCGGGCGCACGTTTCCGGGGGCTTGCGCCCGCGTCGAAGACCCCGATCCATCGGGGATAGCATCGGGGTTGAGGTTCTCGCGAGGACATCCGGCAAGTCCCCGACCGTTCGTGCGTTCTCCCGATCGGCCGCAGTGCACCATGGCATCGAGTAGCCGGCGAGAGCGGTTCGTTCCGCTCGCTCTGCAGCCTGCACCGTCTCCCCACCATCATAAGGCTCCCGGCAGGGAGCGCCCATGCGTTCAGGGCAACAGAGACGTCGCTCTCTTTTTGGCGAAGCTCAGGGAAGAGAAGAATGCACTCCTACAGAGTGATTGCTCCATGCCCGGTGAATATCCATCCGCCAATTACCGTTCCCACCTGCCCCGCACTCATCGCTCCACCTCCGCTGCTCGAAAGGCAGCGTGCAATGCCACGAAGAACGGAAGCGTCGTGCTCCCCACACGCGCCACGACGTGACGTTCGAACGCGATTGGAAATCCATTCACCACCCGCTGAGCGTTCCAGTAGTGTGCGCCTCGTGCAGGCCATCCTACCACTTCGGCATGGTAGTCGTGGCGAACGATGCGCCCGGCCTCATCGATGTAGAACCGCTGACGGCGGCAATGCGTGTGAAGCCCGGCGGGGAATTCGACTTCGAGAACATCCAACGGAGCGGAGCGCGCACCTTCGGTTCGCGAGCCGATCAGGCGCGCATCGCCGAGCGTGAACGGAAGAGCGTGATAGTGCGTCAACGCATAGCCGAAGAAATAGAGCGCGTCCGCCGGCATCCATCGCCGATGTTTCGCAGGCCCATGAAACGTGCGGCGGTGGTCACGACTCTCGCCGAGAAGCTCCCCCGTGGCACGTTCGAGCCGGACCGAGCCGTCGTCGTAGGCGCCGGCGCAGCCGTGCTCCGGATAGTCCAGAAAGCGGGCTCGCCGATCGCGCGGGAAGATCTCGAACGCCGAGGGCATCGAAAAGGTTCGGCCGAATCCCTTCATCCACGGGATCATGCCGTGGATCTCCGTGGGAACCAGGCGTATCACGCGAATGGCACGCCACGCATCGGCGCCGCCGTAGTGCTCGCACGCACGCGCAAGCGCGGCGGCGGCGCGGGGTGTCCAGCCTGGACCGATCGGCACGTTCACCATGTAATCGTCGGCATGTGTATGAGTGAGCACGGATAGTACGTGAAGGTGCCGTAGGCTCCCATTCACCGTCGCACACAGGATGGAACGAAGGATCAGGCCGCATCTTCATCTCACGCCTCGACGAAGACAAGCCGGTCCCCGGCATCCCAGATGTGATCGGGTCCGGACATGTAGCCTCTCAGCCAGAGCATACCTTCGATGCGGCGCAGGTAAAATCCTTTCGGGACATCATCCGCCTCCGACAGCGGCGCGGAGACAATGGTAAGAGATCCGGGCGGTGCGCGGTGTTGTGTAGCAGGAAATCCAAGAGACCCTTCGGGCTGATCGAGGTACTGAAGCCTCATGTGGGGCGCGAGTTCGATCGGCGGCGCAAGCAGGCCGATGGCCGCAGCCTTCGCACGCACTTCCGAAATCCCGGCCCCGTTCGCAAGGCCGAGATCCCTGACCGATAGTTCGACAGTCGATAGTTCGTACCACTCCGGTGACCATGGGAATTGCGGGCAGGCAAGCAGCGTCCGCGCGGCGTCGTTGAGTTGAACGCCGCACCGTTCGAGCTCCGTCAACAACTGCGCCGGCGTCATGCCGCCTGCGCCAACGGTTCTCTTCGTGACGCGACGATCTGAATCGGTTGTGCTCCCGTCATCGACTGTGTCGCCATTCATGACTACGCTCCGGCATCGGAAGAATGGGAAGGCGCGATACAGCCGAACGCTCTCGCCGGCATGCGCAACGAACATACCGCCTCTTCCGGGAACATGGCCGTGCGATGAAGGGCTGCGGGGATCATGACTTCGCGCGGACGATCGCGACACGCACCCGGCAGGGAATCGTTCAGCCCCGCACGTACCAGCCGAGCACGCGGCGGGCACGCAATGTGATCCATCGATTCGGCTTCCCGACGGCCCCGGCGATCTCCTCATGCAGCGTGTTGCGATGCCGCAGGTCGAGCGGCCAGCGCCCATTGTCACGGCCCCGCTCGCGCACGGACGCAATGGCCTCCCCGGCTCGTTCATCCGGCCGTACACCAGCCGCGCGAAGATAGTCGAGCGCGCGCAGCACGTCGTAGTGCCACAGCGTCGGAAAGGCGAATTGCTTCCACGCCGGCTCGATGATCTCGCCGGTGGACAGTCTTCGGAGCAGACGACGCTCGAGGAGATACTCTTCAGCGCGACGACGCGCGTCCGTCACTACCGGCGAGGCGCCGAACCACTGCTCGAATGCGAGCAGACCTTCCACCACGCAGATCGTGGTGTGGAACGATGAGCGTACGGAGCCGCGCTCCGCCTCGCAGTTCCAGCCGCCGTCGGCGAGCTGCTCGCTCAGCAGCCGGTCAACGAGCCGATCGGAGCGCGCGCCGAAATAGGCGCCGAGCGCGACGACCCGGCCGTTGATGCATGGCTCCACCTCACCTTCGAAGAATGGGGAGTCTCCGAACCCGGATCCCCAGGTCACGTTGTCCCGAACCAGCCCGATCGCCGTTCGGGCGCGCGGACTCATCGGGTCCAGCCCGAGATCGCGCAGGAACAGGAGCGTGTACATGTTGGACCACCAGAACGGCGTGGCGACGCCATCGCCCCACTGGCCGTCCGGGCGCTGTTGATCCAGCAGGCACGCTCCCCACCCCTCCAGTTCCACGCGCGACCGCTCCGCCGCCACGATTTCCGCCGGCGCATCGGTGAGGTCGCGCATGGCCTGCCAGCGGATCGACGGGTCGGCGTCGAGAAGCCAGCCAATGACCGGATCGTCTGATGAAGGAGGGTCCGCGTGGTTGTGTGAGAGCGTCATTCGTTCATCGCTCCTGCATTCGGGTAGGGGCTCGATGATGGGAAAGCCGGCGAGCGAGGCGTGGGAGGCGGTGCGGCGCAGGATCGTGACCCGGTCCGTGCGCCGGGCGTGCGGAACCGTGCCGGACTCGATGCGCCGAATATACACCTCGTGTGCCGTCGTGCGATGAACGGTGCGGCCTCCCTCGGCGCCGTCGCCTTACAGATTGACCGTGTCGTAGATGGTCTTGGCGCCCGTGAACATCGGGTCCGCTCGTCACGTTCCCAATCCGCCCGCGTCCGGGATGCATGATTCGAAGGCGCAACCTCAACCGCGGAGCGCCGCCTCGATCGCTGCAATGTCGATCTTCGCCATCTGCATCATCGCATCGAACGCGCGCCTGGCGGCGACGGGATCGGGATCGGAAATCGCCTGCATCAGGGCGATCGGCGTGATCTGCCAGGACAATCCCCACCTGTCCTTGCACCAGCCGCAGGCGCTCTCCTGGCCGCCGTTGCCGACGATCGCGTTCCAGTAGCGATCCGTCTCCGCCTGGTCGGCGGTTGCCACCTGAAACGAAAACGCTTCGCTCTGCTTGAACATGGGTCCGCCGTTGAGCCCGATGCAGGGAATGCCCATCACGGTGAACTCGACGGTCAGCACGTCCCCCTCATGCCCGGACGGGGACTCGCCCGGTGCGCGAAACACCGCGCCGACGGAGGAATCGGGAAAGGTATCGGCATAGAACCGCGCCGCCTCCTCGGCATCGCGTTCGTACCACAGGCAAATCTTGTTCTTCGCTGGATTCATCATGTCACTTCTCCATTGGGATGAGGCGCCCGCGGCCGCAGCAGAGCGATGCGCTCGGAGCGGCAGGGAACCGGCTCGCCGATAGTTCCGCTTCACTGTGCGGCAGGATCCGTGTCATGCCGGCACTGCTTCCCATGCTTCGCACAGACACGAGAACAACATGTTCACCGGCAATGCCACACGTACAACTCTTACAGCACACGGCGAACATACACTGCCGATCATGATTTCCGTAACAGCATGCCGATACGCCTGCAGGGTGCGGCGATAGACGGCACGGCCTTCGCAGCATGACGAACACGCCGCGGCCAACGCTGCTTGTTGCAGGCCGGGCGCAAGAGCTTGCACCAAGAGCCCTTACTCCTGTTCTTCCCCCGTAAACGAAAAATCCGCGAACCCATAACGGGTTCGCGGATATCTGTGGGCCCTGAGGTGAACATTGCAGAGTAATGGATTGCCTGACGTGTAAACAGTGGCGGCGCAACGGCAACAATCAACGATCTCCAGCAGGCTGAGCAGACGTGCGTTACCCTTGAGCTTTTCGGCGTCCGCTTCAAGCTGTCGAATGTTCTCTTTGACCTTGGCGACAGTCATGGCCGTCTTCTCCACAAATTCAATAAATGTACGAGTGAATAATTATCAGCATGCCGCGGCATGCTTCGTGCCAATATTCACGGCCAAGCGACATGGTTTGAAGGCTGTCTGCGATGCGCCAGACGCCTGAGAGTCAATCCACGGGTAGCCCGGATCCGGCGCTTCATGCGAGAACCGCCTGAAGAGGGCGTCAGAAAAAAGTTGGGGGAGGGAGGGAGTGGCGGCAAACATAGCGACGGCGGCCATTGCATTCAACAACGATCGCCGCTTCATTCAGATTTCATAAGGCACGAGGCCCGGAGGACGCTGGAAGTGCGTGATAGAGCACGGAAGGGGCCTCGACCGGCACGATTGCAGGGGTACCGGGCTACAGGCGCGCTTACTCCACCATCGCCTTCAGCAATGCGTCGCGTGCATCGAGATAATACTGGATGTCGATTCGCGTAGCCATATCGTCAGAGAGATCGATGAGTTGGCGGCGGCAGGCAACGGGAACAAGAAGCGCCGTTGCGCCTTTCTCCACGGCGATCTCCGCCATGGCCACGGGGTTGTGGAGAGGTTCGATGGAGCCTCCAAGATTGATTTCACCCACCACGATCAGCCCGCCGCGCACACTCTTTCGCAGCAATGATGTGCAGAGCGCGATCAGCCCTGCCATACCGAGCTTTGCGCCGGACTTCCCGGCATCGAACGCGCGGAGCTGCGCAGTGAACTCATGGCGGCGGGGATCCTTGTCGCCCACCAGATGCGCTCCCCGAGCATAGAGATTCTGTTCGGCGTAGCTCATGCTCTCGCGAAATGCCGGCGGGATGGGCTTGTTCAGGATCTTCAACCCCGAACCCGGCCCTGCATTTACTTCGATGCGATAGAGGCCCGGGTTCTCCTCCACTCCACCGGGACTTATCGCCCAGACCTGCCCGGGCTCCAGCGGATCGCCTCCGATGCTGTTCTCGCTCTGAAGCTCCGGTGTGGCAACGAACTTCTCCACGCCTTCGGCGCCCAGCACATAGCTGAAATGCGTGTTGCGGAATTCTGCCGCGCCGATCCGCTTCTGTTGCTCCTTCACGCGACGCCGAGCTTCCAGCGCGATCCGAACGGCCCACTCCAGATCTTCATCGGAAACATCCTGGGAGAGATCGGGATAGATGAGCTTCAGCAGGCCGCTCACCGTTTTGTTGACGGCATTGGTATCCCGCCCGGAGAGCGCACCGCCGAAGAAGACGCGATTCTGAAGCTGGCTCACACGGCTTTGATTCCGGAGCTGGCTCCAGCATTCGGAGAGGAAATCGCTCACCAGACCGAAATGATCGGTCAGCAGTTCCTTGCCGATCTTCGGCACGTCCCAGCCCGGCAGGAACGCGTGAATACGATCCATGAATGCCGTATCGTCGCGCATTTCGGGCGGCATGGGGCCGAAGAGATGCCCAACACGCTGCTGGTGCTCCACATCAACATCGAAATTGCCAACAAGCACGATGCTGCCGTCGGCACGAATATTCTCCTTGCCGCGGCTGAACTCGCCGGACTCCATGTAGCCCTTCATGATGTTGACGCCATCCTTCTGGTCGAAGGAGATGCCGGACACCTCGTCGAAGCAGACAACATCGTACTGGCAGACAAGACCACGCTGTCCGCTGGCATTGTTGACGAACATCTGCGCAACCGATGCCTTGCCGCCGGAAATCAGATGCGAGTAAGGCGAGACCTGCTGGAAGAGATGGCTTTTCCCCGTGCCGCGCGGCCCCAGTTCCACGAGGTTGTAGTTCCGCTCCACAAAGGGGACCATGCGAAGCAGGAATGCATTCTTCTGCCGCACCGATAATCCCTCGGGCTCGATGCCGGTGGAGCGCAGAAGCAGGCTGATCCAATCCTCCGTTGAAAAAGCCTTCCGCGCCCGGGCCAGCGTATCCAGTACATCACGCTGCGACAGCTGAATTTCACGGAGCGCATCCACACCGAAGGGGCGCCCGTTCTTTTCCTGTGCAACGATTGCATCATAACCCAGTGTGATCTCCGCATAGAATCCGCCGGTGAGCATCCGTTCATGCCGGCTCACAAGTTCCGCCTCGATGCGCGCATCGCGCAGGCGCAGGCTGGGAATGGTGGCAAGGTAGGAATCACTCTTCGCATCCAGCCGCGCGGTAATCAGATCAATGACCTTGACGCTTCCCTGTTCGCGCGCACGCGACTTCAGAAGCTCCTCCTCCCCGGCCTTCACGGTGCGATCGTGAAGCTGCCGCTGCACAATCTCCAGCCCTTCCCTGATCTCATCCTGCACCGTACTTGCGCAATAGCGTCCAAGCAGAAACTCCACCACATAGGTCGGCACCGGGAATTGCCTGCTGAATTGGCGAACCAGGTCCTTGCGTACCAGATACCCCTCCAGTACGGAGGCTGCCTGTGTGTCGATCGTGTCCATTTCCATCACGCGCTTCCTCCGCCGATAACCGTTGTAACCTGTGCCGCGATTCTGTCCCCCTCGCCGAAGAGAACCACGGTTGCTTCGCTCCCCTCCAGGTCCTCATTTTCAACCACGACGGATCCCGTTCCGTCGATCTTCAACGGCCTGGGGACAACAACAACGCTCGATGCGGCTATTGCCGGCCTCCTGCGAATATCAACCGTCAGGCCCCCAACCGATCCCTCCACAACCACGGTGCAGCGCAGCCCCCTCCAGACCACATTCGCAATCACAGGCCCGCCGTCCATGGCACCTCCGGTTTCGGATGTCACCATGATCTCCAGGGTAACGCATTCCTGAAGGCTCAGCCCTCCATGCGCATACTCCATGCCATTACGGAAGCAACTTATCCCGTCCGCCAGAGCGAACTCCACGTCCGGATTCCAGAACCACGGGTAGAAGCGCTCGTTGGTGACGGCGTCCGCCTTCACTGCAGCGCACCTGCCGCCGCGGCTCTCGGTGAGGACACCCGGCAATTCGATCTTCGCCAGCCCCCCAGGCATAAGCAGCCAGCCATGATCGGTCACCACATGAACGCTTCTCCAGCCCGCACCAAGCAGCCCCAGAACTCTCTCGCGAATCTCGTTGAGCAGATTCTCCAGTTGCCTGGCCACCTTCCATCCGCGATTGTGCCCCTCCTGATCGATGTCGCCGAATTCGCACCATGCATTTCCACGCGTGTCGCCGTTATCGGACGGGCCAAGCACCTGCCAGCCTTCATCACCAAGGAGTTTCTTCAGGTGATATCCCCCCTTGAGCGATTGCCCCGTTGCAGCCACGGAGGGCTCGAAGTCCGCATTGGCTTCGGCTCCATGAATTCTCTTCCGCACCGGCGTCACTGCGGGCTTTCCGGTGGCCGTGACCGATGGAAGCGCGGCCCACGTACCGCGCTCTTGAACCTCACAGCCCGAGAGCCGGAGTAATTCCACCAGCCGCCGCGCGCAATCGTAGCGAAGGCCGTCAACGAAGAGCAGACATTCGCCGGCATTATAGGAGGCATCCGGAGCGCTGCTGATGGAACCACCGGGGTAGGCCGCGCCGTCCACAAGGTGCTGAAGACGCCGCGCCCCCTCCTCCGCCCAGGGAGCATAGAGCTCGCGGATAACTCCGGTAACCGCCTGAACATCCTGCGGCTTCTCGGCAAGCGCAAGCGCCCTGATTGCGGCATCGTCCGCGCGCCACCCCCTTGTTCGGTATGCCGCGGCCAACTCCTCCGCACTGGTGCCGCCCAACGGCCGCTGAGTGATCCCCACCATCACGGTCAGATGTTCCATGGCCATCGCCAGCGGCGCTTCACCGAGTTCGGCCCAGACAAGGGCCCGGCGATCGCCGTGGTCACGCTCCAATTCCTCGAGCTTCGCAACGGCGACCTGCGGCGTCAGCCGTGCCAACGAGACCAGCCCGGCCCGCAGGAGATCCTCCTGCTCATCGTTCCACTGCGGCCAGCCTCCGTACGCGAGCGCATCGCCGAACAATTCGAAGACAGGCCGCCGGCAACGGCGGATCGCCCCGGGAATGTCGGGATAGCGCGCGGGCGCCTCGCAGAATCGGTCCCACACCACCTGCCAAGGTCCCTGATGCGCTGCCAGGCGCGCCACGCCCTCCAGCGGGCCCTGCATCTCGGGATTATAACCAAACCTGGATTCGCAGACATTGACGAAGGCGGTCCACTCGTTGTGGCCGCGGCCTGCGGAGAACGCCTCCCCACGATCCAGCCACAGCAACAGCTCACGCACCGGATCGCCTGTGACCAACGTGTTGAAGTAGTCGGTATCCAACCGCCTGCCGGCAAGCTGCCCGGGCTCCTCATCCAACAGCCGGTAGAGCGCCAACTGCATGGCCTCCTTCGTCTCGTTATCCTGCGCAACATCCAGCCCCAGCCCCCCCTGATCTGACTTCAGGAATGCAAGCAACGTCCAATCCTTTGCGTTGACCTGCGACCAGATGCTCCCTCGATACTGGAGTTCGGCGAGCGCCTTCACGTTGTCCGGGCAGCTCTCCACGGCACGTAGATCCTGGCGGCCAACGCCCGGGAGATAGATGATGGGGATGTGCCCTTCCGGCAGAGGCATATCCACGAGGGTTCCAGCGATCGCGCAGCGCAGCCAGATTGCCGGGCCGGTACGCTCCAGCGGCGCATACTCACCCAGCACCAGCAACTCCGGCACGGCTTCGCGCAGGCGGGGAAGCACGGACTCCCACTGCCGCTCGCGATCGGGCCAGAGAATGCACGCCGGCGCTGCCTGCACGTTGGAATTGTAGGCGGCGGCGGAGCGGACGGAGTGGACGAGGCGTTCGATGATGCTCACAGCAAACCTTGGCGTTGTGCTTCCATCCAGACAAAGGGCGAAATTGTACGAAGGTACTCGGGCTTGTACATTTCATCGAGATAGAGTTGAAAGTGCCGCGCACGCATCTCGCGATTCCCCGGATCATCCAGCCCGAGCCGGTCGATCGTCCTCTGTACACTCGAGTGTCTATCTTTCGGCAGGCCAGGATTCGGATAGATCGCACCGCTCACGAGTTCCAGACGGAACCAGCCGTTGCCGATCTCGAACGGATCGAGAACATCGTCGTAGGCCCGTTTGCGGCTGTTCATCGTACTGCAGGCGAGCCGGAAATTGCTCCATTCATAGGCCTCTCCTGCCAGGGTGGACTTGGCAATGAAGTGATCCACTGAGCCGGCACCGATGGCACGCTCAAAATATACGCAAAGATACGCGCATACCCCGTTGTATGATCGATAGAGATCGTCCAGACAATCTCTCCAGTAGGAATTGATTTCTGTTTTCGGCGGCAATGGTTTGGCAAGCGCGATCTTCCTGCTCTTCAGATGCTTCAGCCCTTTTGCGCGAACCTTGGCGTCGAAATGCTTCGGTTCCGGTTGCTCCTCGACGTGTATCATGACATCCCTCCCTGCTGCCTGCCTCCCCTGCGGCTGTTCGTCTTCCGGCCACGAGTTGTTCTTTTGGCCGGTTCCCCCTTCTTCCGTGGCCGCCCGCGCCGTTTGGCTGCCGGGGTCGCAACGGTGGAGACGCCCTGTTCTTTCCGGGGACGACCACGCCGTTTGGCTGCTGGCGCTGCACCTGTGGAGACCTCCTGTTCTTTGCGGGGACGGCCGCGATGTTTGGCCGCCGGCGCCACGACTTCGACGACCTCTGCCTCATGGCGCGATCGCCCACGGCGCTTAACGTCCGGTTGCGGTTCTGTGCCCACTCCCTTTGCCGTACGTTTCTCCCTCCCCGGCGGCGGCCACTGGTTCATTGGGGCCAGCCACCCCTTCTTCTCCGCAACGAAGCGCCATCGAACCCAGAATGGATCCACGTCGCTCAGGACCTCCCGCAACTGCCTGTCCACATACTGCGCCTGCCTCCGGCTGAAGTCCGGATTCTGCATGGCCTGTGTGGCGGCATCGAGGACCCGTTCCGCTTCCAGGGAGCGCGCGCTCCGCATATCGAACGCATCGCTCATCAGCCAGCCGGACGCGTCGCCGTGGCGTACGAAGGGCCGCCGCGTCAGTTGGACCTTGGGCGCCTCCCGTTCGCTGCCAACGATATCCAGATCGAACCATGCATCAGTCTCCGAATTGAAGAAGGGCTCCACGGATGCAAGAACCAGCGGCGAATGCGTGGCGGCGACGATCTGCACCGTGGCATCCGCAGCAAGCTCCTTCATCACATCGAGCAACGCCTTCACGATCCGCCGCTGCCACTTGGGATGCAGATGCGCCTCGATCTCATCGATCAGAAAGATGACCTGCCCGGTCGTCGGCTCGCCGAGAAGATTGCTGGCCCGAACGTGTTCCTCCCACGACCAGACCAGCAGATAGGCGAGCGCCAGGATGCGCCGCATCCCGGCCGATGCGTGCACCACCGGCACCTCCTGACCGTAGGCCATCTTCAACGTCGGGATATCACGCGAATCATCCAGGCTGATGCGCGTCAACAGGCCCGGCTCGATCTGTTCATCGTCAGACGGCGAGAGCGACCGCAGCACCGCCTTGAAGCGGCGAAACGCCTCCCCCTTTTCCTTCTGCCAGCCCGCCCAGTCCACAATCAGGCCGTTGCAGAGTTGCCGCCCGTCCTCGCCGCGCAGGCCGTCCCACACCTCGGCGGGACTGAAGACGTATGCCGGCGGACGATCCTGAACATCCACGTCCCCCTTCTTTCGCCAGTAATTCCGGGCAGGATCCCAGACGGCGAAGCTGCCGTCCACCTGCGCATAGAGAACAAGCCCGGGATTCGTCGGACGCCCGGCCTGCCCGGTCCACGATTGGGTTCTGCGATCGAATTCACTGGTATAGTTTTTCGACCTGCTCTTTCCAGTGAACTCGAAGGTAATGGCGGCCTCCGCATCACCGTTGGGCCTGGCCATCAATCCGGCGGGAAGATTTCTGTTCACCTCCGCCGGCCACCGGCGCGTAACGGCCCACCACGCGATATCCAGCAGGAACGTCTTGCCCAGGCCGTTATCTCCCGTGAGCAGGTTGAGTCGCTCCCCGAGGTCCATCTCCATTTGCGACGCCGGACCGACGTTCGTGAGTTCAAGATGTACAAGCATTACGAGCCTCCACATGTTCCCCGAGCCTCCCGCTTCTCCGCGAGGCTCAGATGATGATCGTTGATTCGATCTCCCAAGAAACAGATCATACCACGGCGCAGGTTCTACATCCTTGCCGCAATCCTTCTCCCACTCGAGGTTCGGCGGCTTGTGAGCCTGCATCACTGCACGAAGACATCACAGGGTATCCCCGATGCGGGGATTTGCAACAGCATGAGCGCGGCGTTCGCAGCGATTGCTACCGCTCCCCATCGAACCGGAGAACGTGGAACCACGCCGCCTGCACATTGGAATTGCAGGCGGCGCGGAACGGACAAGGCGCTCGATGATGGTCACGTAACAGCGAGCTTCCACTTATCAACAAGCACGTCAAGCAATTGCTGCTGCCGATTGCGAATAACCTGCGGCGTCCATTCGGGCGCGGCCAGGACCTGCGTGGTCAAGGCATACGACGAAACTCCGTCCCTCCCCGCGAAGTACACCTTCTTCTTGCGTTCAAAATCGAAATCCTGAGCCGAGGAATTCTTTCTCTTCGCCAACGGTACAAGGTTAGCAAGACGATGAACCCATTCCCAGCGCTCATCCTTGTCGGGCCAGGGCTTAGCCCAGGGGCTTTTGGCAGTCACCGTTTGCGGAAGCACATGCTCGATGGTGAGGACGGTTGGATCGTACGTTGCCGCTCCATCGGCCAGAAACGAATCGAGACGCAGGATGAGATAGTTCCGGCGACGCGGGGTCATCCAGTATATCTTACCGTCAAGTGCCGTTTGCATTTCCCTCTTTTCGGCATCGGTCAATTCGATCGCATCAGGTGCTGTCCGAAGATCGGAGACGTTCTGCAGGGCAGCAATCACCTCCGCATATCGCTCGATTCGGTAGTTGACATTTTTGGCACATAGATGCATACAGGCCGCAAGGCGTTCCAACTTCGTCAAGAACCACAGCGCGTATTCCGAGCTCCCCTTCAATTGCGACAATAAGAGCATAGCTGGCGGTATCCAATCCGAGTTATCAATGCGATTAAGCCATTTCAACAACTCATTGGCCTTATGCCCGTCCGCAGTCGAAGACGACTCATACTGAGCCGTCTTTACCGCTTGGTAAGCGGCCGAATAGGGCTCAAGTATTTCCTCTATCAATTTCTCCGAGGAGTCAACCTGACTCATTACACTCGCCCGGAATTCCTCTAACAACGACTTCTTAGCCTTCTCCCGCGTGTACACCATACGAATGTGACCGAATAAATCATTGAAGCCAGCCCTGCCTGTCTGAATCTCCATTACTTCCCATCGATCTGTGTAGGCATCCTGATCCTCCTCCTGGATCTTCCCGATCACGTCAGCCTTGACAATATCGATAGGGAGAAGATCCAATCCCCGACTGTTCATCACCGAGAAGACACGAAAGGCGGACTTCTGACTCGGCGTCGAGACGGCTACAAGGAAGCAACGTTGCACTAAAAATGCACCGAATTTGCATAGCTCGATCTCGTTGCCTGAGAATACTTCCTCAAGACGCCTCAGTAGAAGTCTACTGTTCGATTGAATATTACGCTGCGCTTCGTTCGCCAGAGTGACCGGGTCAATTTCCAGCAATTTCACGAACTCGAGGCTTTGCACATTCGAAGCAAAGAATGCTCGATCTCTTTCACGTAACGAAAGCCTGGGTTTGGGTCGCAATCCCTGAGATGCACTACCTCGCTCACGAACATAGCTGTCGAAGTCGTACCGAAGATCTCCCGAGAATAACGAGGTAAGAGCAGCTAACAATATCGTCAATGTAGTCAGTCGTTGCTGGCCATCGATCACCTCAGCCTCCGGCCTCCCTTCTTCCTTGATCAGGACGATACTCCCAAGAAAATACCCCTCTTCCTGTTCGTTCTGATAGAAATCATAGAGATCGTCGAACAATTCACCGGCCTCATCCTCGGTCCACGCATACGGCCGCTGGTACGATGGAATCGTGTAATCGAAATCGGAGCTGAAAATCTTCGCGAGCGGATACTCCGCTCCGGCAATGTTCTTACTCATTGTTCACCCTTATTGATATTGACGAGCCTCCCGCTTCTCCGCGAGGCTCAGATGATGATCATTGATTCGATCTCCCAAAAACAGATGGTACCATGGCGCGGACTCCACATCCTTGCCGCGATCCTTCTCCCACTTGATGTTCGGCTTCTCGCGCAGAACGCCGGCGCCGCGCCTGCCGACGTCGGCAACGGTAAGAAAGGGGCGGATGTTCAGCCGCACGCCGTCGTTCAGGTCCGGGTTCCAGCCAACCGGCTGCTCCTGCAACGGCTTCCATCGCACGAAGATATCGTACGGTTTCTCCCCCTCCAGGATCTGCTCCAGCCGCCGCTTCAGGTTCTCGGCGGCAGCCAGTTTTTCCTGGGCGCCATCGATCCCCTTTGCAACGGCGTCCTTCTGGGTGCGGATCCAGTCGCCGAGATAGGTGTAGATCAGCGTTTCGAGAAGCTTGGCATCGAACCGGTGGTAGTTCACCAGCGCGGCGAACCCATCGCGCAGGCCGTCCCAGATATGCCAGATGAAGGGGCGCTGATGGAACAGCCGGCAATGCTGCGCGAAGAATTTCTCGCGCAGCCACGTCTCCATCGTCTTCCCGGCGTGGCCAACACCGGCCAGCAGCTCGGCGCGCTTCGCCGGCGTCCACCCGCTTCGATAGGCGGCCGCCAGCATGTTCTCCAGCCGGTCCGCAGCGTTCATCTCCCCGCGCACCGCGGGGATGCAGACGATACCGTCGGCATCGGCATGGGGGAGCAGCTCTTCGGCCGTGCATACCAGCGCGCGCGCCTCATCGGAGAGCTCCATCCCGGGATCCAGCTCCGCGGGCCAGCGATAGCCCAGCAGGCGCGCAACCGCCACCTGCAGCGGCTCCGTGCTCCGGGCCGGATGGCCGTGGAAAATCCATTGCGTGGGATCATCGGAGTAGGGCCTGGGAAGACCCTCCGGATATCGCTCCGCGGCAACCTTGGTCCAATACTCGAGGTCGAAGGGAACCTTGACCAGGGTTGCGTTGGTAACATTCAGCCTCGGTGCAATTTTGCGAACTTCATTCCTATAATCGGCACTGCTACAATAGACCCAAATGGGCAACAGATATTCAGATTTGTAGGGTAATATTACGGCAATATTTGAATCAAATTTTTCTCCGGTAAATAGAGTCACCGGCAGAGATCCCATTTGACTTACACCTATCCCCCAATTTCCCCATGCCACATTACCCCGGCGATCGGCATCATGTAGTCGCTCTCTCGCCACAGCTGCAAAAGCCCTGAGTTGGCCGTTTCCACCTTCCCATCGAATAGAGTGTTCCCTGCCGCCGAACTCCATTGTCTCCCCAACTGTGGACAGTTCAAATTCCCAAACGTCATCGGTTTTACTAATCTCCCAGAAGAGAAGAACAAAGCGAGCGGTATCTCCATTAAGTATTCCTGCCAGCCCTATTCCATAGTCGGCCAAAAGCTTCTGTCCCTGAATATTTTCCAGCGCAACTATAGCATCCGGATTTTCCAACTGCTTCGCCTGCTCCGCCTCCTGAATCTCTCCGGTCACCAGATGCCCGGCCTTCTCCCTGGCGGAACGGAACGCGGAGGCATCCAGCCCGCGCAGCACGTTCCCCGGGCCACCGGTTGCGAAGAGCCCGCCGGGAATCGCGGCGTTTCCCCGGCTCAGCGTGATGAGGATCGCCTTCACCACCTCGCCGCTGACAGTCTCGAACGCACCGGCACCAAGGCGGGCAACCAGATGCCAGGTCTCGTTCTTCAGCAGCTTCTCCCGGAACCTCCGGTAGCTCCCCAGGAAGAGCCAGTTCTGCGGGAGCACAACCCCCACGGTTCCGCCGGGAACGCATAACTCCAGGGAGCGGGCCAGGAAGACGGTGGCGAGATCGTTCATCGCCTCCGGGTAGTGCCGCCTGCAGAATTCCGCGAGTGCTGTGCTCTGTTTCCCTCTGAAGAGATAGGGGACATTGGTGATCACCCACTGGTACTTCGCGGCAAGGAGCCGCGCCGCCTTCAGGAGCCCCTGCGCCAGGACGCCCGCCTCCTGCTCGTCGGCGGCGCGTTCATCCGCAGCCTCCCCGCCCCGCTCGCCTTCTCGCTCTCCGCCCCGCTCGCCTTCTCGCTCTCCGCCCCGTTGGCCTCCTCGCTCTCCGCCCCGCTCGCCGGCCTTCTCCTGCGCCAGCGCCTCCTCCAGCGCGCCGGAGAGTTCCTCCCATTCCACGATGCGGGCGGCATCGGAGCGCGCGGGATTGAGCAGGCTCCCCAGCAGGGGCGCGTTGCTGAACGTGTCGTGCATCCATTCCAGCGCAAGCCGCAGGTTGTGTTTCCCCAGGGCCAGACGCCCCCACTCCTGGCGGGCCGCCTCCACCGAGAGGCCGGAGCAGGCCAGGTGCAGCTCCGGCAGCGGCCGGTAGCCGCCGGCGCCGGGGTAGCGCCAGGCGGTAAGCGCCAGGGCGAAGGCGGCGACCTCCACGCAGCGCGCGTCGATCTCCAGGCCGTGCAGGTTCTCCCGCAGCACGGCGTCCACGGCATCGCGGGGGGGGAGCCCCTCGGCCTCCATCCGGAGCGGCACAAGCATCAGGAGCGCCGCCACCAGGAAATGCCCGGAGCCGCAGCAGGGATCGAGCACGGTAAGCCTCCCCAACTCCTTCGGCCAGGCATCGAAGGTACCGGCGGCGGGGGTCCAGAGGCCATCGGCATCGCGAACGAAGCGAAGGTATTCCAGCGGCACGCCGGGAATCGCGGCGCGGGCGCGCAGCTCCTCCTCGTTGGCGGCCGCGCGCCGGTCCGCATCGCTGAGCCGCCGCGCCGCCCACCACGCGCCGAGCCCGTTATCCAGCAGGAAGGCCACCATGTAGGGCTCCGTGAAGAGCTGGGTGACGGCGGGAAGCTCGCGGGCGCCGATCTTCTCCTCCGCGGCGTTCACCTCCGCCTTCCTGCTCGCCTGCCAGAACTGATACACCCAGCCGAGGGAGTCGGAGGCGGTGAAGACGTCCGGCGCCAGGCCGGCCACCAGGCGCTCCAGCCTTCCCTGGTGCTCGGGGGGGAGGAGGAGGCCGAAGACGGGTGAATCGGGGCGGAAGATCTGCGGGAGCATCCGGGCGGCGAAACGGGCGGCCAGTTCCCAGCCGTTGCGGGCCCCCTCGCCGGCGGCGATCTCCTGGCACTCCTCCAGCGTCACGGGCACGGGATGCAGGGGATCCGGATACATGAGTAGATTGTTCTCCGCCAGGAAGCGGGCGAAGAGCATGCGGTGCCAGTGCTCGTAGGCAACCTCCTCGGCAAGCCGGCCTGTCCGCTGCGTTTCGGTTTTCGCGTCGCGCTCGTCGCCAAGGCCGCGGCCGTGCGCGCGGAGCCGGCGGCGCAGTTCGCGCTCCGGCTCCGTCAGGCCCGGATAGGGGGCGGCCTCGCCAACGCCGAGTTGCTCCAGCGCCGCCCGCGCGGCCTCCTCGGCAACCTGGCGGGCCTCCATTACGGTACGCTCCAGGCGGGCCCGTTCTGTCCTCTCGAGTGGCTGCATGTGATGGGTGTATCCCCTCATTGAATGATCACCGGGCCAAGGGCCAGGGCGGCCGTGAGCTGCGCGTTCACCTCATCCAGCCAGAGCCGGATATCCTCCTCGCTCCTGAGGGTGCGGCGCGGCAGGGAAACGAAGCGGGCCTGCGGTTCCAGCAGTTCGGCGGCGGCGGCAATGGCGGCGGCGAAGCGGGCGGGGAGGGCGGCAACGCGGTCGGCGAACATGGCCAGCGGCGTGGCGTCCAGCGTGGCCAGCACACCGGCGGTGTTCTCCACGGCGATCGCGGGACCGGCGCTTCCGGTAAGAACGCAGGCGGCGAGAATCCGCTCCCGCGCCCCGGCGTCCAGAGCCTGCCAGTTCGCATCGGCGGCCAGACGGGCGGTTCCTCCTGAATATCCCGCCTCGTACTCGCGGTGCAGGCGGTTCAGTTCATCGCGCAGCATCTGCGTAAGGCCGGCAACCAGCGGGGCAACCGGATCGGGCTCATCCAGAAGCTGCCGCCCCTCCAGGATGTGCGCGGCCTGCGCGGCGGTAACGGCGGCATCGGGGAGCATGCGGGCATGCGCCAGCAGGCGGCCCAGCGTAAGCCATGCCTCCCGGCGCCCCTCGATGCGCGCGGCCAGCCCCTTCCAGGAGTCGATGGCCTCGGCCAGCTCATCGCGACGATTGTATATCGCCATCAGCTGTTCGTTCCCGGCAAGGGCGCGGATGTCATCGATGATCGCCGTCGCCGGCCGCTCCGGCATCGGGGCATCGCCGCCGGCGCGCGATGCCAGCCCTCCCAGTTCCTTCAGGAATTCCGGCATCAGCCCCAGTTCCTCCCCCTGCCGCACCGTGAAGCCCATCTTCTGCAGCAACTTCCGGATCTGAATGAACTGCGCGGCGGTGAGCGTGGTGGATTCCACCTTGAACATCGCCTTGCCGATGCCCTTCCGCTCCAGCTCCGCGGGGTCGGCCGCCGCGCCGCGTTCGTTCAGGGCGCGTATGGCGCCGGCAACCAGCAGCACCTGCAGGGCGCCATCCACGGCATCGCGCGGCCATCCGTACGGCGGCGCCTCGAAGTGCTCGCGGATATCGGCCCCCTTCTTCCCGCCGGCAATGAAGGAGAGCACGGCCTTGCAGACCGGATTGCGGGCCGGCTCGCCGTCGTCCCCAACCGCCTTCAGGGCATCGTGCGCCCCCTTGTGGGCCCGCTCGTACACTTTTGGCCAGCCCGTGTGATCGGCAATGTGGAAGTTCGGATACAGGCGCTGCTGCGCGTTGTCCGCCGCCTCCAGCAGCATCGCCTGCAGATCGGAACCGAGGATCTCGTTCCCTCCCCCCTGAAACACGCGCGCGCCGGAGAACGCTTCATCCAGCAGTTCGCGAATCTTCCCCTCGGCCGCCCCCTTGAGGGTTTCCATGGCGGCCCGGGCCTCGATCCCTTCCGGCGTAACCGGCACGCCCCGCTTCTCCAGCGTTGCAACCGCGGCCTTGAAGTCTATCAACTGATGCCGGAGCGCGTCGGCGGAGCGGGCCGGGATGAACACGAACACCGTGGGCGACTGGTTGCCGCTCTGCCGGGCATCGGCCCGAACGGAATTCTCGTCGGTGCTCCAGCCGTCGCGAACCCAGATGCAGATCTTCCGGTCTGAGTCCGCCGGAAGCCGGGCATCCAACACCGGCACAATCTCGCGGGCAACCCTGGAGTTGCCCTGCGTCAGCGAGAGCCGCCTGGCGAGGTCGCTGAAGCGGCGGCGGATCCGGTCCTCCCGCTCCCCCTCGATGCGATGGGCCTCGTTGTTGAGCGCTCCCTTCTGGCTGAGGAATTCATCGTTCCAGGCGGTGCTCTCCTCGGTCTGGATGCGATATTCGTCACCCACCTTCATCAGCAGCTCGCACTTCTCCAATAGAGCCGGGAGCCTGCTCCGCAGCCCGCTGCTTCCCTCGGACAGATCTTCCACGAGCAGATCGGCCAGGGTGTCCGCGGTGGCGCGGATTCCCATCTCGTTGTTCCCGCCGGCCAGCTTGTTGATCAGGAACACCAGCCCGCAGGCGCGGGCCATGAGGGGCTCATCGCCGGTGCCGGTGCTCCAGATCATGGTTTTCTCGTGAACCTTGCGCGGCAGAATCCGTGCCTGCAGCAGCTTGTCCGCGGAGTCGAAATAGAGATAGTCCGCTGCCACCACCGTCCCGAGCGGCTTGTCCACGTTGGTCTGGATCACCTTGTGGATCATGCTGAGCTGATTGCGAAGCTGGCTGTCCGTGCCGGTCTGGTCCAGCACGCGCAGCGTCTGTTCCCAGAACCGGCGGCGCACCGGGAGGATCGGATAGTCCTGTGTGAAGAAGGGGATATCGTCCTGGCGGTGGCCGATGGTGGTGTTGGCCAGGTGGCGCGAGATCTCCCCGAGATTGTGATTCATCACGGCTTCGATCGGCCCCCTGGCCTCCGGCTTCTTGGCCAGGATCACCTGCCGGATCACGGCGTCGACATCGGCGTCGGAAAGCTCCACGCGAACCGTAAAGCGCCCTTCCAGCTTCTTGAGATTCGCGGTTCCGGTAACCGCCGTCTGTCCGGTGCCGACCACCAACAGCCGGCTGTCGAAATTCTTGCAGCAGATCTCAACCAGCTCTCCCACCTCGTAGGAGCGGATGCTCTCCTCGCCGATATACTGCTGCACCTCATCCAGCACGATGAGCGTGAGCGGAAACTTCCCCTCTTCGGTAAGGGCCTGCCGGATTGCCTTCACCATATCGTCGCTGGAGACATCCTCCACATGCGGATAGAGGTTGTTCAACGCGTCCACAGCCGATGCAGGCGATGGAAAAAGCATCGGCTTTACATGGGCCAGCGCGGCGTACAGCCGTTCGGCCACATAGAAGTTGTCCAGTTCCACGCTCCAGGAGCCGCCGTTGCGCTCCACGTGATCGCGCACCTCATCGAGGATTCCCTCCGCCTTCAACCACATCACGAATCTGGCAACGCCATAGTGGGCCGGCAGCCCCGCGGATTTGAACACGATGCGGAGCAACGCCAATCGGACGCTTCCGCCAGCGCCGGCGCCGAGCGTACCGGATGCCGCATGCAGCCTGCCGCGCCGTCTTGCCTGGGTGGAGAGTTCCACGAACCTGTCGCTGATTTCCCGCGGAAGGGTGCAGATGCCGCGGGCCGTGGCGCGATCCGCGAATGTTGTATCGGCCCAGAGCGCGCGGAGCATTTTCACCAGGTGCGACTTGCCCGAGCCATAGAAGCCGCTGATCCAGACGCCCGGCTGCTGAGCCTGGTCGAGATTCTTCAGATAGGTATGAAGGATATGCTCCATACCCTTCGCGTACTGGCCATCACAGACGAACGTTTCCAGCTCGTAGCGGAGAACGCGGAGCGCATTTGCGTCGTTGTCGTCGTTGACATTTGCCACACCCTCGTTGACGAGTTTGCGGGTGGTGGGATCCTTCTGATAGATCTCGCGATTGTTCATCAACACACCTCTATTCAATATTCATTATCGGCCGTAATGGGAACGGCCAGGTAATTCCATCCATCGTATCCATCCAGCAGCCGATAATTGTTGTTTTCAAAACTGCCGGGGAAGAAAACGAGAAGCCGCCCCTGTACCATCGGGGCAAGGATATCAACCAATTCGCGGACCCGTGCAAGCCCGAAGAGCGATCCAACACCCATGAGTGCTACAACGGCCCCCTCGGCCGCGCCGGCACTGCGCAGGAATGCCGAGAACTCGCTCGCGATGAACTCCGGATATTTCGGAAGGAGTGTCGGCAGCAGTTGCGGCTTGCGAAAATAGCTCTCGGCGTATGTCTGCGTCGCGAGCCAGCGTGCGAACGTGCCCGTCAGATCGAACAACGCCCATTCGTATCCGGATTTTTTCGTCTCGATTTCAAATTCATCGATCCCATACCGCAGGCGAAGTTCGTCCTCCTCGCCGTATACACAGAATATCACTCGCTGCGCGGGCGCGGCATCGCTCCGCCACGGAATTGCGATATACTTCGAATAGGATTGGATCAACCGCTTAATTTTGTTCACGTATCCCCTCCAATTCCCGTGTGGTCAGAAGGCCGGGGAACACCACCTCCACGACATCGCCCAACCGCTTGAAGACAATCCAGCCGCGGCGCGCGGCGTCCTCGGCCAGATCGACGGCCTGTTGAAATGAACAATCCAGAAGATTGATATACCCCGAACGGAACAGCGCCTCCCCACGAATACCGGAGAGATATCCCAGCAAGAGAGCATACGCGGTTGCCCCTGGAGTTGGCGCGGCCTGCGAACGAAGCTTGGGATTCCGGCCGGAGAGATGGCCTGTGTTCGTCCATGTTGCCATCAGATTTCGTACGGCCGCCGCCAGCGTTGCCGGGCTGAACCGGCCGGGCTCATTGTTCTCGATGAATTCTTCCAGTGTGTTGCGTTGTACAACTGCACCTTCACGCGTTCCGAGTATGAATGAGACACTGATACGAAGAATCGAGTCGCGGGTGCAGGCGCAGAGCAACGCAAGGAGCGGCCTCCCCGCGACATCTCTCTTCCAGAAAAACAGAAGCGCGCGAAAGACGACAAACGATGGACTGAGGGTGTACAGATCCCTCAGGTGCCGGTATGTGAGCCTGCGGGTTTTGCCCGAACGCTTTCCCAGACAATTCTCCTCCTCGATCGCATGGCGATAATCGGCTCCAGCTGCATCGGACCTGTCCACATACGACAGAAGCGTCGAAAGCTCCTGAAGCATCAGGGTGCGCGAAGTGTGTGTACTGCCGCGTCCGAAACGAAATCCGAAGCGAGCAAGCCTCTCAACCACCATGGGTTCCATAATCTAATGCTACCTGAGGCATTGCATCTCGCAATCGTTCATGTGCTGCTCTGTTCGGAACGTCCATGTACGACGGGGCCCGGCCGATTAACCGGAGCCGTTCAGGCGGAGGCGCGGAAGCCCGTTGATGCTTGGAAGGGATTCGGTTGAATGGTCTCTTCGTGGGGATTGTCTCCCGGCAAGGCAACAGCGCGTTGCATATTGGGCTGGGATAACCACCGGATGATATGCGCTCAGATCCTCCGGTCCATTCCCCAAGAGACAGAGCCACCACTTCCTGGAGACGAAGCGGCTTATTGTGGGCCCTGAGGGATTTGAACCCCCAACCAATGGATTATGAGTCCACTGCTCTAACCGTTGAGCTAAGGGCCCTGGACCGGTTGAACGATCCGGGCGGCCGCCGCAGGGGCACGGCGGCCGGGGCGCAAATATACGAAAGGTCGCCGGGTGATGAAGCACGGCAGCAAGTGGAGAACGGCCATGCTGCAACGGGCGGTCCGATTGCGCTTCAGCCCTCCACATGCCCCGAAGAAGTACGGTCGCAACATTGGCCGCGGCATGGATTCGCAAGCCGTCTGAAAGGGAACGCGCACCCTCCCCGCCTGTACGGAAAGGGTGCGCGCAACGAACAATGCGAAGCGGACTCCCCACGCCTGTGCCCGATACTCCCGCACCCGGCCGCCATCGCGAGCCGGCCCGCAACGCGGCGGCGGCCGGCTCCGTGCGGTTATCGTACCAGCTCGAACCGCTGCGAGCGAACGGTGCGACCAACGGTGATGCTGGCCACGTAGAAGCCGCTCGGCAGACCTCGCGTATCGACCACCGCCTGATGAACGCCGCTCTGCGCCGGTTCTCCGTTCACCGGCCGCGCGATGTCGCGACCGAACATGTCCACGATCCGTACGGTGACCACGGCGGCCTGCGGCACCATGTACTGCAGGGTAATGGTGTGGTTGTCGCGATCCGCTGTCGGACGAATCCACGGCTGCGCAACGTCGTTCCCGGCCATCGAGACACCGGTGATGCTGTCGGGCGGCACGGTGCCGATGCCGAAGTAGGTGTAGTTGAACACCTGATCCTGCACCATGAAGAAGTACTGCAGCGGCACGTTCCGGGGTATGCCCCGGACGCCTCCGGCGAAGCTGCGCGTTGGAGAGTCGTTCAGGAGGTCCGTGGTGCTCGCCATACCGGCCACGTCCCACGTGGCTCCGCCGTTGGTGGAGTACCAGAAGCTCGCGGCAAGCGGCTCCGTGGTGGCGTCGGTTGCCGTCACCTGAGCACTCACGGAGTCAGGCCCGACGCGCGCCACGCCGTGAGCGGTAACCTCCGGCGGTCTGGTATCGTTGATGAAGAAGCCCTTCTGCGCGAAGAGTTGATCGCCGCGCGTGGAGTCGGTATCCGGATCGTGCACGGTGATCATCATCTCCGACGTATCGCCCTGCGCAAGCGACGCCGGCGTAGTGACGTCGATGTTGCCGGTGGGCTCATCCATCCCGCGGATCGTGAAGGTGGATCCGGCGGCCGGCGTGGTTGTAAAGGTTGCACCGGCGGCGTCGCCGGTAATCGCAATGCTCAACTGCGCAATCCATGATTGAGTGGAGTCCGCGTCCATGGTGTGCACGTCGAAGAGGTTCAGGGGAATCGTGTAGACCGACGGCGGCGGAAGGGGCACGTTGTGCGGAAGTTGTGTTACGGTTGCCGGAAAGTTGCTCGGCACGCCGAGACCGAGCGTGAAGTTCCGGTACTCCGGCGGAGCAGGATGGATATTTGTATCGATCGGCTGATAGACGATGTACGGATCAGTGAACGGCAGCACCGGCAGATACCAGTCACCCATCATCGCCGGTGTGCCGGTAAGTCCCGTGGACTTGTCCTTGCCGAAACAGTCCTTGCACGAAGCGTCATCGAAGGTTGCTCCCGTCGGCAGTTCTACGTAGTCCGCATAGGTCACGTAGAAATCGGACGCCTTCTTCCCTTTGAAGCCGTCGTCGGTTGCCTTTCCGTAGTCGACATCGGTGGTGCCATTGCCTGCAACGGTCACCAGTTTGCACCCGAAGTGATAGCTGTTCATGGCCTGATCGAACTTCCGGGTGCTGGTGCTGCATTTCACCTGCTTGGCGGAGGAGTCGTAGTAGATATCGCAGGCGGCCATCTGCACTTTGGTATCGGTGCTGGTGGCAATCATCTGGCAGAAGATGAACTTCTTCTCGGTCGCTCCCTTGTTCGTGAACTTCGCCTTCAGCGTCACCTCGCCGGTCTTGGCATCCACGGTGATCGTGTACTGCACGCAGACATTCGGTGCGTCCGGGCGCGGCGGTTTCGCGGTGCGATCGGATGGCCCGATCTGGCTGGACTTGGTCTTCTGCGTCGTTGTCTGCGCCCGGGCCAGCGGCCCGGCCGATGCACACAGAAGAAGCACCAGACCACAATGCACAGCGTACGATGTCAAACATTTCGCGTTCATGGCTATCCCTCCGTTTATGATATGGAGATACCGTGGGGGCGACTTCATGTGGGCGAGTGGGGGGGGATGATGATCTGGCAGTATCCAATGCTCGATGTAACCTATGCCCGGCGATTGCCGGATGCGAGTACATGATTGGGTACCGGACCGCCGGGCATTCGGCCGCAGAATGGTTCGCAACGGCGAATGCGGCGGGCGTTCGCAACGGCGGCCTGCACGGTGCGCACAGGCCGCCGCTACGGCACTACCGCTCTGTTGCCGGGCTTACCCCCGCCCGTGCACGGGGAGTGCGAGAGCGCTCCCGGCACGCGGAGCCTGCTCGCGCGAGGGCGTGCATGTGCTCCGGACAGAACGCAGCCGCGATGCCGTCCGGCACAGACGGCCTCCGGCGTTGCAGTCCGGCGTCACCCCCCGCAACGAACCGCTCGTTGTTTCCGCGGCCCTTCGTATTCTTGCGTGCACCCCTTCTCCCTGTTTGCGTCAGCCTCCCGGCCGGCGCAAAGCCCAATCCCATTCGAAGGACCAGGTCATCGTGATCGCCGCTCGTGTTGCCTGCCGGCCCTGCTCTTCGCTCTGCATCGCCGTTGTACTCATCGTGCTCTCCGGAACGTGGGCCAACTCACAGAGCCTTCCGCGCCGGACGCCGACGTCACCATGGCAGAGCATGAACGGCCCTTCGGCCGGATGGCTGATCTCGCTGGTCCGCACGCCGAACGGCACTCTGATCGCCGGTTCCTGGACCGGCGGCATCTATCGTTCCACGGATAACGGGTTCACGTGGACGGAGCCGCAGCCATCGCTGCATCACATCAAGGCGCAGGCGCTGGCCGTTGCACCCAACGGACATCTCTTTGCGACATGCTCGGCCACCGACGGCGTCTACTCGCAGAACGGGTGCTTCCGCTCTACCGACAACGGCACCACCTGGCAGCGCGCCACGAATACCGATCCCTTCCCCACCGCCGCTGCGGCGGCACCCAACGGCGACATCTACCAGGGAGGATTCAACGGAGCATTCCGCTCCACCGATGAGGGGGCAACATGGACGGCGATCGGCAGCGTAGGCCCCAGCGGGTTCGTGGGGATGATGAGCGCGGCAGGCGACGGCACGGTGTACTACTACACGGCGGAAGTATCCGGCTCCGACCAGATTGTGCGCTATCGCCCCGACGCCGGGAAGACACTGCTCGGCCTGCCGATCGCATCGCACAACGTGAGCGCAGTGTTCGCGGCGCCGAACGGCGATGTCTATGTGGGGGCGTACGAGGGCCTGTATCGCAGCCGCAACCGGGGGCAGGGGTGGACGGAGGTGAAACCGGAGGGCAGGACGCTCAGCGGCGTTCTCGCGATCGGCGCGGACTCCGGCGGGCATCTCTACGCATCCGCGGGCACCAACGGCACCTACCGCTCCGACGACAACGGCGATACCTGGACTGCCGCGGGCACGGGCCTTCTGAACGTTGGGCTGCGTGCCTTTGCGGCCGACACCTCGGGCGCCATCTATGCCGCATCGTATGGAGACGGTGTCTACTACTCCGCAGACCACGGTTCGTGGGAATCGCGCAGCTCCGGCCTTCTGAACTCCGATGTCCGCGCGCTCGCAACGTCGCCGGCCGGAACGGTGTTCGCCGGCACGAACGGCGGTGGATTGTACCGGCGGCGGAACGGAACGTGGGAGCGTGTGGCGCTGAGCCGCGCCACCATCACCGCACTTCTTGCGGCACCCGACGGCAGCATCTACGCCGGCACCACCACCCAATCGGGCGGAACTCCGGGACTGTTTCACTCCACGGACAATGGCGCAACGTGGGAGCCGCTGGATGCAAGCGGAGCATGGGGAGAGAACATCGTGGTCGACAATCAGGGAACGCTCTTCTTCTCGGACGGCAACAACCTCAACCGTCTCCGCACCGGGGATGCGTCCTGGACACGCATACGCAGCGGCTCCAATGTCCACGCGCTGGCGGTGGACTCCGGCGGCGTCCTCTTCATCGGCGTTCAGGACTCCGGCGTGTTCCGCTCCACCAACCACGGCGATGCATGGCAGCTGGTGATGGACATCCGCGGCACGTTCACGGACGTGACGGCAATCGCCGTGGGCTCCGGCGAGATGTTCGCGGCAGGCACCACATTCGGCCGCTCCACCGATGGCGGCCTCACGTGGCGGACGATCGATGCGCCTTCGGCACGGTCGTCGAGCTATGTGTTGATGGTCGATCGGGACGGAAGCCTCTATGCGGGCGCAAGCCAGAACGGCGTGTTCCGGACCGCCGATCACGGCGCAACGTGGGACAGCCTCAACATCGGCCTTCTCTCAACCGCCGTTCATGCTCTTGCGCGCGACTCCTCCGGGCACATCCTGGCCGGCACCGAGACTGCCGGCCTGTACGGCATGACGTCCGTCTCCGCAGTGCCGGAAGGCGCGCAGGCCAACGCGGAGGCGGCCGTCGAGGTTTCCTCGTGGCCCAATCCGTGCAGCTCCGCCGCCACGCTGCGCTTCGGCACGGCAATGCCCGGACGCGTGCGGATCGATCTCTACGACGCCCGCGGCGCACTCCTGTTCCGCGCAGCCGATGCGGACTACGACGCAGGCCGCCATGCGCTCGAGCTCGATGTACGGAACCTTGCAAGCGGCCTTTACCGCTGCGTGATAAGGTGCGGAACGGCAACGGCACAGAGAGCGTTGCTGGTGCAGCATTGAGGGGGCAGTGGCGGTATGCATGCCGGCCGCACGGTTGCCTGTGAAGGCACGTACGTCGGCGGCGGCCGTTTCCTCCCGGTTGCCGGCACAACACGACGCCGTCCGCGTTCGGCCGATGTAAACCTGCAGCACGCCGGGAACTACGGCAAGGAAGAGGAGCTTCCGAAGAACCGGGCCGGTGGTTGTCGCCAATGGCCGCCGGTAGCATGAGAGACCGTTCCGTCAGGAACTTCTTACTCCCGCTTCGCCTTCCCGGTGTTGACGTAGCTCTGCAGCGAGGCAAGCAGTTCGCGCAGCACGGTGTCTGCGATCGGCGCAATCTTGTCCAGCCCTCCCTTGAAGTACCCGCCCACGTTGTAGATCTGGTCGATCGTGGTTGAGTCGCCATGGGCCGCGAACGTGCAGGTCATGCTTCCGGCAACGCCGTACGCCTGCAACGGCCCCATTGCTCCGCTGAAGCGGATCACGGAGCCGGGAGCAACAGCCACCACCACGAGATGCTGCACGCCGCCGCCATTGGGAAGCTTCTCGCAGAGACATCCGCCGGGGCGGGGATCGATGGAGAGATTGGCGGGATCGCCGGTGAACGTGTGCGAGGGAGACCACCAGTCCGCCACATGTTCAACGAAGGCGGCATATGCTGCGCTCGTGGTGCCTCGGACGATTATGCTGTTGTGTACAAGGAAGCCGTTGGCGGAGCTTTCGACAACCTCGCCGCGCGCAGCTGCCGGAAGAAGAACTGCAACCGCAATCACGACAATGCGTGTGGATATTCTCATCGGGATGTGTTCAGAACGTGAGGCGGCTGCGTGCGGGCCGCTCGAACGGCGGGCCTGTGCGTACAACAACACGTCGCCGTACCGGAGGCATGAAGATACACAACACGCTCCGCTCGTCTCGCCATCAACCATCGTTCCCATCCATCACCGACATTTCTATCCGGCGGCTCTGCATTCCCATTCATCACTGCCGCGAGAAGATGCCGGACACGAGCGTGCCATGACACACGTCATGCCGGGAACCCACAGGGATCGTAGCTTGCGGAGCGTTGTTCGCAGGCGCGTTGAATCCGCGCCGGCAACACACGGACGCGTACACAAATACCGATGCCCCCGATGAGCAAGGTTACATCACAGCAGAACAACCCGCGCGTGGAGCGGCTGTTGAAGCAGATTCGCAATGACGATCCGCGGGCATTCGCGCAGCTGGTAAAGGAACTGGAGCCGTTCGTGATCGGCTCGTCGTTGAAGGTCTGCCGGGATCGCGCAACGGCGGAGGAGAATGCGCAGGACACGTTCGTGAGCATGTTCCGGAACCTCGGGCAGTTCAGCGGCACATCCAAGTTCAGCACCTGGCTCTACACGATCATCGTCAACAACTGCCGCATGAAGCGGCGGAAGAGCAGGTTGGAACGGGCATCGGTGTCGATCGACGAGATGGCGGCATCGGGCGGCAGGCATGCGTCCGATCTGGAAGCGGCGGGAAGCGGCGCACCGGCCGATGCCCAGCTGTTGAGCGAGGAACTTCGGGCGGTGCTGGGAGCGGCCATCGAGAATCTACCGGAAGACTATCGCTCCGTGTTCGTTCTGCGCGACGTGGAACATCTGAGCAACGAGGATGTGGCGCGCGATCTGGACCTGAGCGTGGCCGCAGTGAAGTCCCGCCTGCATCGGGCACGCGAGCGCGTGCGCGAACATGTGGAGGCGTACATGAAGGAGCAGGAATAGGCGGCGCCTTCGGCACGGAACGGGCGCCACCCCGCACGGCTTCGGGCGCAGCCGTTCCTCATCATCGAATGCGGAAGGTGCCGGGATCCCGGGGGGGAGATATCACCGGCCCCATTCCGCGAACAGACCTACACGGCAGTCTCGTGCTGGTCTTCAAACCACCCGACCGCAACGGCCGGCATCACCGACTCTCCGATGCGGTTGTACCCGCCGCGCACGTTCACGGCGTTCACCCCCTTCCGACGAAGGAATGCAACGGCCGCGGCCGAGCGCGCACCGGCCTGACAGTGAACGTACACCGGCACTCCCAACGGTAGTCGCCGCAGGCCGGGAGCCAGTCGCGTATGAGCGATGTTCACCGCTCCCGGGAAATGGCCGGCTTCGTATTCCACGGCGCTCCGAACATCCAGAACGTATGCGTCACCGCTCGCGGCGATCTCCATCAGTTCCTCCGCCTCCACCTCCGGAGCCCGCGCATGCCCGCTTGCAGCGTTCATGGCGAACTCCACCGGCGGCACGTAGCCTCCGATGTTGTCGAGGCCAATGCTTGTAAGCGCTGCAACCGCCTCGCGCAGATGTTCGGCCTCCACAATCAGCAGCACACGCTGCTGCGGCTCGACGTAGGAGCCCACGATCGTCGTAAAGGTTCGATTGAGCGGAGCATGCAGCGCCCCGTGCACGTGCCCCTCGCGATACTCCGGCCAGGAACGCGTATCCACGACAACAACGTTCTCATCGCCGGAGGCCGCAGCAGCAAGCTCCGCGGCGCCCAGCAGCGGCGGGTTCGGCATCGTCCGGAGCAGTGCGGGGCCATTCCGGTTCTCCGTCTTCATACGGGCGAAGTACGGTGGCGGCTCCGGCTGGCCGGCAACGATCGCCGCCACGAACTCCTCCTCATCGCCAAAGGCCGACGTGAGCGCACCGTTGAACAACTTCTCGTAGCCCACGGTGGTCTGCGGAACTGCGCCGAGGGACTTGCCGCAGACCGATCCCGCGCCATGCCCCGGCCATACCTGAAGATACTCCGGCATGCGGCCGAAGGATCGGAGCGACGCATACAACTGCCGCGCAGCCGGATCTGCAGCCCCCTCCATGCCGGCAGCGGACTCCAGCAGATCTGGACGGCCCACGTCACCCACGAAGACGAAGTCGCCGGTGGCAATTCCCATCGGCATGGTGCTCCCTCCTCCAAGATCGGTTACGAGGAAGCTCATGTGCTCGGCCGTATGCCCCGGCGTATGCACCGCTTCGATCCTGATGTTCCCAACGCTGAACGTGTCGCCGTTGTGCAGCAGCCGGTAGGAATACACACCGCCGTCGGAACGGCTCTCCAGCCATCGATACTTCCAGTTCTCGTCCCCTTCATCCGAGAGATAGAGCGTGGCGCCCGTGCGCTCGGCCAGCTCGCGGGCTCCCGAAAGGAAGTCCGCGTGGATGTGCGTCTCGGCGATCGCCGTAACGCGCAGTCCGTTGCGCGCGGCCTCCTCCACATACTGATCAACGTCGCGCTGCGGGTCTATCACCAGCGCCTCTCCCGTGCGTTGGCAGCCGATCAGATACGCTGCCTGCGCAAGCTTCTCATCGTAAATCATTCTGAACAGCATGGCGAGCTCCTGCTGATTCGTGCATTGATATCGTTTTGATCGTGCCGGGAAACGCGACGCAACGTACTGCCCTGTTACGTCGCGCACCGGCCGCCATCGGCATGCGGACCCTACCGGCGGGCTTTCATCCAGCCGAGTGTGCCGCCGTCGAGGCTGTATACATTCCGATAGCCCAGCTCCACAAGCATTGCCGCCGCCTGCTGCGAGCGGGCGCCGCTCTGGCACACGGCCACGATGGCCCGGTCGCGATCGGCCGGCAGTTCATTGCCACGCTGCCGAAGCTGGCCCAGAGGGATGTTCACAACGCCCGGGATCTTCCCGAACGCTGTCAGCTCGAACGCTTCGCGTACGTCCAGCAGATAGGGTGCCGCATCCGCGCCCCGCATCGCCTCGAACTCCGCCACACCGATGCGGCCGTATCCGTTCCTCGTCGCGCTCCTGAATCCAAACATTCCTGTAACTCCTGACTGTGATCTGTTCCTTCTGCTGGATATGATGCAGCGATTCGACGGACGATTCGGATGGAGGCAGGTTATTCTGTGAAAGGATGTTGCGGCGAGCATCCGTACGCTCATGCCTTGCCCGCACGGCGCCCGCCCGCGGGCTCCGCCCTGAAGCAGCTGAGGATCCTGCTCTGATAGCAAACATGAATGGGAACCCATTGAAGCACTTTGTGATTCAACGACGGACTCGCAACCCGTGCGCCGCCCACGCAGCTCATGGGTTGCTGCATATAGCGGATGGGCACGATTTGTGATGCGATGGCCGCTATCGTTTGCCGTGACATTCGCATATTCCGCACTGTTACCAACGATACGGTCCGTTCCCCGTCCATCCCGGACCGCAGTCCACATTTCCAAGGAATCCCCAATCCCCCTCTCATCATTCACAGCTCACCTGATTCACAAGGAGAGAGATCGATCATGATCCATCATGCACACACACGTCGTGCAATGCGGTTCGGCTGCATTGCACTGAGCATCATGGCACTGATACTTCTGGCGGCGCCACCGGCGACTGCACAGCGATGGCAGAAAACCTTCGGCGGAGCGAACGTGAACGGCGAACGGGGGAACAGCGTTACCGAGACGGCCAATGGCCAATTGGTCAGCGTCGGCATTTCCCAGTCGGCAAACCCGGCCGGTGAAGTCCTCGTGATCCGGACCACGGGGCAGGGAGTGCCGGTGTTTCGGAAGGTGTATCAGATCAGCGGCGCGAGCGCCTGCATGGCAAACGATGTGAAGGAACTGCCCAACGGCGACCTGGTGATCGTGGGCTGGGTTCAGCTCACGTTCGCGAAGGCGTTCGTGATGAGCATAACCTCAACGGGAGCTGTGAACTGGTGCCGCCTCTTCTCGGGGCCGTATCAGAACACCGTTGCAGAGGCTGTGAAGGTTGCGCAGTTCGGTCCGAACTCCATGACGCATGCCGGCGACATCCTGATTGCGGGCGAGTCGTACCAGCCGGCACCCGGCGACAGCGACGGCGTGATTGCGCGCTTCGATGCGACGGGCAACGCCATCTGGATACGGAGCTACAACGTTCTGTTCCAGAATCAGACATGCCGCGATGCGCTGTTCGGACTGGACGAGACGAGCGCGGTCAACCCGGGCGAGATCGTTGCCGTGGGACAATCCACGAGGCCGCAGGCCGTGAACGGATCGGACGTATGGGTGCTGCGCGTGGATGGGGGCACCGGGGCGATCGGTGCGGCCCCGCAGGGCTCCGCGGTGTTCGGCACGGCGCAGAACGATGCAGCCCGCGGAATCACCGAGCTCCGCATGGGGGCGCATCCCGGCGACATTGCCGTGGCCGGGCTTACATACGGACGTCCTGCGCCGAGCACCTCGAGCGAGATCGTCGTGATGCAGATTCGCCCCGATCCGTGCGATCCGCTTGGCCCGCGCGCCGTACGCTACCTTGGTGACAACGGCCCCGGCGAGGATGCCGGAACGTCGCTGGCCGAGGTTCGCAACGCGGCAATCGGAACGGTTGGCGACGTAGTGGTGGCCGGCTACGCAACCTACGGGGCTTTCGGTGGCCTGGATGGCTTCATGCAGGAGTTTCAGGAGGGCACGCTGGCAGGTGTTGGCGGCTTCTTCAACTACGGAGATGTAGGCACCGATCAGTTCCGGACGCTCACGCCCGTTCTGAACGCCCCCAACCTGCCCGGCTATGCCGCGGTCGGCGCCACCAACAGCGCCATGTTGATGCCCCCCGGCAACACACGCAATCTCTGGCTGGTGAAGAACAACGGAGCCCTCAACAACATCTGCCACTACAACCTCCAGGACCCGCTGGATGTGGCGGCGAACTGGAACGAGGAGTGCCGCACCACCACGGTGACAACGGATCCAACGCCGGTTTCATCGGCGCCGGTCGTTGCCAACGTCACATGGGACTTCCAGGTGTGCTATGCGAATCCGAAGGTGGCGTTGCCGCAGGGAGCAGAGGCAGGCACTGCGGGCGTTGCAGAGCTCGACGCCTACCCGCGCCCGGTGCCGGCCGGCGATCGGCTCACGCTGGGCTATTCGCTCACTGCCGATGCGGAGGCGTCCGTGGCGATTGTGGACATCAATGGGAAGACGATGTACCGGAACAACGGATCGCGCTCCGAAGGCAGAACAACGGAGCTTGTACCGACGGCGGGCTGGCCGGCCGGAACGTACCTGGCGCGCGTGACCGTGAACGGGCACTCCGCCACCACACGCATCGTGGTACTGAACCGGTAGCAGCCGGTTGAAGCGCCCGGCAGCCTGCGCGGGCTTGTCGAAACACCGTGAACGCTGCCGCGCTGTGGCCCGGTTCGTCTTTGCGTGAACCGGGCCGGCGCGGCATGCTGCGACGCATCTCGTTCAACGGACAGAAGCGCTCGCGCGCATCCCGCGGCGAGCGCTCACTCCCCATTGCAGATCACTACAACTTCAAGGAGAACTCACTCGATGAACAGTCACGCATACGGACGGCATGCCGTACGATTCGGTCGCATGGCACTTGTCGCGCTCGCATTGACAATGATCGGCGCATGCCCGCTCGCTGCGCAACGATGGATGGACACGTTCGGCGGCGCCAACCCAACCGGGGAACGGGGCGACGGCGTTACCGAGTGCGCCAACGGCGACGTGGTCGCAGTCGGCACGTCGGTTTCGGCAACCGGCCAGCCGCAGGTATACGCGGTCAGGACCAATGCCAGCGGCAATCCTGTCTGGCATCAGGTGTACAACGTTGCCGGGCTTGGCTCATGCACCGCCGCGGACGTAAAGGAGTGCGCCAACGGCAATCTCGCATTGTGCGGCGCCGTGGGCAACTCCGCATCGCGCGTTGCATTCGTGATGCGCCTCACCAGCGGTGGTGCCTTTCTGTGGGCAACCACGGCGCGCACGACGCTGCCGATCAACTTCGCCACGTCGATCCTGGAGGCGCAGTTCGGCAACGGCGTCACCACGCACGCCGGCGACATCGTGATCGGCGGAGCTACACAGTCCAACGTAACAGGCGTCTCGGACGGATTCATCGCCCGCTTCAATTCCGGCGGCACTCAGATCTGGAGTACGACCTACGATGTGCGCAACCCCGGGAGCTGGTACGATCAGATCACCAGCATCGATGAAACACAGATCCTGTCCGCATCCGGCACCGTTGGCGACATCGTTGCCGTCGGGGCATCGTCAGCCTCGGCCGCCGGGCCCTTCGACATCTGGGTGTCGCGGGTTGACGGCAACACCGGAGCGATCGGCGCAGCGCCGCAGGGGAGCGCGCTCTTCGGCACTCCGCAGAACGACCTTGGGTTTACGATCCACGAGCTGCGCAACGGCGGACACCCCGGCGATCTGCTGGTTGCCGGCTCCTCCGCAGGGCGCCCCGCCCCGAGCTCGAACGATGAAGCGATCGTCCTGCAGCTTCTTCCGGATCCGTGCGATGCGGCAAGCCCGCGCGCCGCGCGCTACCTGGGCGACAACGGCACCGCTCGCGACGGTGCTACCTGCGCCGCGGAGATCACGGCCGCCAGCGTCGGCACCGTTGGCAACATCGTGGTGGGCGGCAACAACGCGCCCGGCTGGTTCGGCGGTTCCGACGGATTCCTGCAGCAGTTCCAGGAAGGGACGCTTGCCAAGGTAGGGAACTACTATTACTACGGCGGGAGTGCGGACGACATCATGGCCGCGATGGCGGAGGTGACGCATGCGCCCAACTCCCAGGGCTTCGTCTTCACCGGCCGCACGAGAAGCCCCGGGTTCATTCCGGTGGGGAACAGCCAGAACCTGTGGATTGCCAAGGTGGATGGCGGACTCAACAACACGTGCGGATACGAGTTCCGCACCATGTCCGACGCGCCGGCCACACTTGCGCATACATGCGTTCCCCTCTCCACGCTCTGGCTGACGCCCGGCACGGGAACCGGGCCTGCGGTGACGCCACCCTGGCTCGCCGACATCGTCTGCTTCGTGGCCACGAAGCCTGCGATCGGGATGAACGCTGCGAGCGGTACGGGCAGCCTGGCAACCCTGGAGGCCTATCCATCTCCGCTTCGCAGCGGCAGCGCGCTCACCGTGAACTACACGCTCAGCGAGACAGCGGACGTGAACATCACGATTGTCGATATCGCCGGGAAGGAGGTCTACCGGAACAACGGCACGCGGACCGGTGGAAGAACAACGGAGCTTGTGCCAACGAGCGGCTGGGCCGCAGGCACATATCTGGTGCGGGCCACGGCAAACGGACGATCGCTGACAACGCGCACGGCCGTGCTGGGCAGGTGATTCCGTTCACCGAAACGCCTGCTCCGTTGGAGCAGGCACGAACACCGCATGCATGAACAGGCGAGGCCGTTCCGGAACATCGGAACGGCCTCGCCGTTGTATCGCGTTATCGATCAGCCGCGGCCACCGGCCGGGAGAGTCCGTACATCATCGCACACGCCCTCAACGCAGCGTCATCACCTTCGACTGATGAAACCGCCCCAGCGCGTTCTCCACGTTCAACTGGAACACGTAGTTGCCGCGCGGGACAGCCACCCCCGCAACCGTGCCATCCCACACCGCGTGATGCTCTCCCGCCTCCAGCTGCGCTGCAAGAATGCCGGTAACCCTGGCGCCCGTAACGTCGAAGATCTCCAGTTCCACGCTCGATGCCTGTGCGAGCGTGAACATGATGTCGGTGGAACGCACAAATGGATTCGGGAAGTTCTGCTGAAGCGCGAACTGACCGCCGGTCTCCGGTTGAAGATTGATGATACCGGCCTTCGGCGCGTTGATGCCGATCGTGAACGAGCCGTTGAATCCGCCGGTGGCATCGTTCGCAGCCACGGTAAGAAGCTCATACTGAAGGTCGCCGGCGGGCTCGCTGAACACCATGTCCGAGGCATTGTTCGCAACGGATGTGTTCTGCCCGTGCCCGGAATACAACGACGTGTTGTACACCTGCGTGTTCAGGCTGTCCGGGAATGCAAACTGCGACGTGCAGCTCAGCACGGAGTTGAGAAATACCTGGAAATGAATATGCGTGATGCGGCCGGCGTACCAGCCGGGATAGATGGTGTGGAAGTTGACGCGCCCCTGGCTGTCGGTCAGCTGGATACCGCGCATGAAGGTCTGCCCCACCGTGCTGCCGCCGGGCTGTGAATACCCCGAGTAGACACCGTCCTTGTCGCAGTGCCAGATATCGACGCGCGCATTTGCAACGGGCGCGCAATTATCGCTCACATTGAGAACCGTCATCACCAGATTCAACGGCACTCCGGGCCGCCCCTCGGTGATATCCTGCCGGAACATCGCCGAGTTCTGACTCAGATCGAGCGGATACGGTCCGGCGGTTTCCTGCGGCGTCAGAACACAGTCCACGGCCTCCCGCGCAACCATCCCACGGCGTGCGTTGTTGCGAGCGAACACTCCGCCGCGCGGAAATACGGCACCGGCCCCGATGGCTCCAACGCTTTTCAGCATGTCACGTCTGTTCATAATCATCCTCCGTGAGTGAGATCCATCCCGTGTTGTTGACAATGTCACGAAGGAAAACGTCACACGGTTGCCCCGTTGCACGGGCGGGATCGGGATGCGGCGCACGCGATGGCGGTTACCTGCACGGAGCGAATTGCACGGGTTCGGCATCTGTCACGCTCCTGAATCCCAACCTCATTTTTTCCCTCCGTTGGGTCCTTCACGCTCGCAATGTTCCGGGCTGATAACAATTGGCGCTCACCTTCCGTTGAAGTGAAAGTATTCCGGCGCCCATCACGGCAGCGCATGCGAGGCAGTTGAAAACGGGATATACAATGGCTTCCGGGGTCGCTCACGTCGGCACGCAGCCGCGGCGACGGCAAGACACCGACTGCGTTGCGGATGTGCCAGGTCCCTCGCCGACATCCGGCGATCACCCTCCCCGGCAGCCACTGCACGACAATCTCATTGTGATTGTTTCGGAACAATCGGAACGTGGACCCCGGAACGGTACTGAGGTGACGATTGCCGCGCAGCGGAATTCAATTGTTCGCGCTCTCACTCGTGGTAAATGCCCCGGGCGGGAGAGAACGACCAACAGGAGGCAGTATGAACGGTTACGCATCATGGCTCGGCAGGTCCATACTGACAGCAGTGGGACTGGCACTTGCGGTTGCGGCCTGTAAAGATAATACGACAAGCCCACCCCTGAACACATCGACATATACGGAATCCAAGCTGGTTGCCGACGACCAGGGTGCCGGTGCCGCAATTGTCGATGTCAATCTCGTAAATCCATGGGGGCTGGCCTTTGGCGCGACAGGCACTCTGTGGGTTTCCAATAATCATTCAGGAACGTCGACGTTGTACGACGCTACCGGCGCGAAGCTTCAAACGGTGGTGAATATTCCGTCGAAGACCGCTCCAACCGGCGGATCGCCGACTGGAGTGATCTACAACTCCACGGCGGACTTCGTGATTCCGGAAGCATCGGCGGCACGTTTCATTTATGCGGGCGAAGACGGCACCATATCGGCATGGGCATCCGGAATGACCGATGCCAGGATCGTCGCAGACCGCTCCGCGAGCGACGCCGTGTACAAGGGAATCGCGATGGCAACCAACGGCGGGAGCAACTTCATTTATCTGACCAATTTCAAGAAGAACACCGTCGATGTATTCGACGCAACCTACAGGTACTCGAAGTCGTTCACGGACGCGACAATCCCGGCCGGGTACGCTCCGTTCGGAATTCAGAACATCGGCGGCATGCTCTACGTGACGTATGCGAAGCAGAAGGGACCGGACAACGAGGATGACGACCCGGCCGTCGGCAACGGCTACGTGGATATCTTCAACGCGGACGGCACGCTGCAGCGCCGGTTCGCATCCAACGGGTTATTGAATTCCCCATGGGCGGTTGTCATGGCGCCGAGCGGATTCGGCAGCGTGAGCGGTGACATCCTCATCGGCAACTTCGGAGATGGGCACATCGGCGCATACGATCCGGGTACGGGAGTGCTGATTGGCCAGCTGCGCGATCAGAACAACATCACGATCACGATCGAAGGTCTGTGGGCTCTGACGTTCGGCCCGAGCAGCGCCCCCACGACGCTCTACTTCGCGGCAGGCCCGGGCGATGAGGAACATGGCCTGCTTGGCACGCTGACGTTGACACCATGATGTTGCACTGAGAATATCGAACCTCGCAATCGATATTCTCTCGTTCATGCGGTGGTCCGGATCCGGCACACCCGGTTACCTTGGAGATCCTCCCGTAGTACCGCCGCATTCAATGCCCCGGCCGAATACAATTCGGCCGGGGCATTCCAGTTCGCCTGCCCTCGACCGAATTCCTCACTCCGGTTTGCAGGCCGTGAAGTGAATTGCACGTCGCAGGGGAATGATCGAAATATCCCGCCACACAACGCTGAGAAATCCCGGGCATCCGGTTCAATATTTAATATTTATCGACGCGGAGGTGCTTTCCATGCACCATGCGGAATGAACCATGTATGATGCGAGCCGTTCGTACATGGAGATAACGCACGGGGTCCGAATAATTCGGACCCCGCGAGAGGTAGAGCGAATGCTGCCACTGTTCCATGCGGCGGCAATTCTGCACAGTTGCACGCCGCAGGTAAACGCTCTACCGGATATGCTGAAGTGCGTGACGGTACCTGGCCGGCATCCGGTTCGCGCTTCTGTAGAAATGCACGTTCCGTGCATGTTCCGGAATTTCCACAACCTGCCGGAAATGCTGCGTCGCCGACTTCACCGAAGCCGGAGCGGTCCGGTACGCCGCATGGTCGCGCTTGGCAACGTACCCATGCCGATGATGGGCGCTTCGCGACTGGCGATACTCGATCGTCACGCCATACACTTCCCGGCCCGATTTCTTGCGTGAACATCCGAGCGACCACTCCTTCACATCCCCTGCGATGTAGACGCGCTTCACTTTGGGATAGCTGGAGCTGTTGCCGCCGCGAGTCCTCTGGTCCAGATCGTATGTCACATACATCTCGGCGGCGCCCCCCTTGTATTTCGATTCGGTGGAGCGGTACCGCCTCTCATGTTCCGTGCTTCGTTCCATGGTTCACTTCCCCCATGTTTCGTCGAAGTCCGCATCCGTTCCCACCTGGCCCGCGCGCCGATTGATCTTCCGCGCGGTTCGGCCGAACTCCTCCCTCCCGACTCTGCGAAGCGCTGCCACGTCGCGGCCGAACTTCTTCTCCCACGCAGGCGCGAACGTCAGCGTCATCAGATAGCCGGCACGCTTGTACAACTCCGAGAGTGCAGCGCGTGACTTCGCGTGCTCCACGTCGTGGCGGATCGCCACGAATACCCGCTTCATACCGGTCTTGCTGTTGACCTCGCCATAGATATGCCTGTCCGTTGCCATGGCCAATCTCCCTGAAGAAACCGTTCCGGCTCTGGCCCACCGGCTCGTGACCGCCGTCACACTCCCCGTTGCATGGAAGCATGCCCGCACGGAGGCATGATATGCCGGTCCCCACGGCGTCTTGCCGATATCATTAGAACGGGTGGAACGGTGGATGGGTTGGCATGGCGGAGGCGCGATCATGGAACGATGATATTTCTGCGCCGGGATGTCAGGAGCGGCTACTCCTCCTCCCACGCACTCTTGCGCAGCAGCGCAGCCTGGTGCCTCGGGCGAATGCGACGCCGCTCCAGAAGCAGGCGAAGCTGACGCTCTACGTCGGCCATGGTCTTGAAGGGATAGTGCGGCAGGCGATTGGCGTTGCAATACGCGGCCAGGCGCCCCTTCGCGAAGATGATGTCCGCATACTGCGCCGGACAGTAGTCCGTTACGCCATCGCCGATGTACACGATCCGCGCGTGCGGGCGCGCGCGCACCAGAATCACGTTCCGCTTGCACACGGCCGAGGGGCACATGCATCCCTCCGCGGCATGCGGGAACGAGATGCTCCGAACCTCATCGCCGTCAAGAACTGCACGGTTGCAGACAATGTTGGCGCATGCAACCCCATGCAGCTTCAGATAGCGTTCGATGTACAGGTCCAGGCCGTCGCTCACCACGGTGAACCCAATCCCCTCCCCCTGCGCGAACTCCAGCAGGCCGCTGATGCCCGGATCGAACGGAAGCTCGCGAATGAAGGCATCCACAACGTCCCCGGTAAGCGGCTGCTCCAGATGGGCGATCATGGCGCGCCAGTACTCCCGGATGGGAATGCGCCCATCCTCCGCCATCGTATTCCACGGCTCCTGCCGGCCGTATCGATCGAACAGACCGAAGCCGATATCAACGGGCGAAATGGTGCCATCGAAATCGCAGAAGATGTCGATGTCGTAGCGGCGCTCCTGCGGGCCGCGCGGGGCGGGATCGTTCGGATGTATGTTCACATCGCGAATATATCCGCTTCCACTCCAAGGTCCGGAATGCTATGTTGGTGGCGCTGAATCAATCACACACACGACACGCAATGAAGCTAGGCACATCCGTACGGCGCGGCGCACGGTTCATCATCACATTGCTGGCGGCCCCGTTGTTGCTGCAGGCTCAGGTCAACACGGAGGCAATGCGCCGGGAGCTTGTCGCGAACGGCGTTCAAAGCCAGCTCGGCGCCACCTTCGAGTATGCATCCGGCAACAACACGTATGCGGATATCGGCGCCAGCTACCGGTTCGATCTCCGCTCCGGCCCGGTGTATGCGTTCCTCGTGGCCAACTACAACCGAGGTGCCAGTTCGGACGATCTGCTGCACAAGACCGATCTGTATCAGAACGACGGCTTCGCGCATATCCGCTGCATCTACAGCCTGGACAGCGTGTTCAGACCGGAAGCATTCGTGCAGAAGGAGTTCAACGACTTCATTCTCCTTCGCGATCGCGACCTCGCCGGCGCCGGACTCAGGATGCGCCTGCTCAACCTCTGCGACAGCACCCGCACACTTCAGGGCGATCTCGGCATCGGCGGGATGTTCGAGTACGAGCACATCTCCTCCATACCGGAAGAAACCACGCGGCTGTTTCGCTCCACGAATTACATCGCACTGCGATACAGCGTTGCGGCGGGCACATCCGTGGGCATTACCACGTACTATCAGATTGCCCCGAAGGATCCGCACGACTTCCGCGTCCTGGCGGACGCCAACCTCACCGTGCAGCTTTCAACGATCCTCTCGTTCACGACATCCGCACACTATCGCTACGACAACGATCCCCCGCCCGCGGTGAAGCATTACGACATGAAGATCGCCAACGGCCTGGGAGTGACGTTCTAGGTATTTGCGAGGAAGTACTCTCGCCATGCGATCGGCAGCGCTTTGCGCCCGAGTCTTACTCAGACTCCTTCCTCCTGATGGCGATCACGGAGCCAAGCTCCGCGATCGCACGGGGAGAAGTATCAAGGAGCAATGCTCTCTCCGTACTCGGGCCGCTCGCTTCAAACCCGTCAGAGACTCGTGACAACTACGGCCATGTTCTGAAGGGAATACTCCGGCATGGCCGCCATCCCCCAGTTGTCCGAACATCGCTACTGCCTGGCATCACGGCCGTACCACCGTTGGCTTCGCGCGGCATTCACAGTATCACCGGCACATCGGTCTTCAATCAGCACTCGAACCGCTTCCGCCGTCCGAACGCATGCAGCAGCACGGCGTTACCCGTTCGATCTTCGGTTGCCGTTGGAAGCCGCCTGCAGAACGGATTCCACGGAGGCGTACAGATTCACAATTGCCGCCATCGCCTTCGAACGGAAGTAGCGCCATTGCAGGAACGAGGCCAGCGCAAACACTCCGGGAATCACGGCCACCACGTTGGCGAATATTCCGATTGCCGAAACAGTTGCAAAGAGAATGGCGGGAAGCAGGCCGGTGACAATGCTGAGCGTCATCGTAGCATCCGGCGCAATGGAACCTACAACTGCACTCCCGTGCGGCCGGGGTTCCACGTGCCCGCGCAGCTCCACGAAGTATGTACCGAACTGCGGGCGGCGACTGAACGAGCTCCGCGACGGCCGGTAGGCAAGAAGGTTGATCTGCAGGATGTGGCCGTCCACATTCCCATTCACCTCCATTGGCCGGCCGCTGCCGGCGGGCAACTCCCCCGCATCCAGCAACTCGCGCAGCGCACTGCGCGCGGCTTCCGGTGTGAGCGTTGTCTCGATGGAGAACTTCCGTTGCGGAACGATCGGCATGAGCGTGTGCGATGACAGTAGGGTTGCGCTGCGTTGATGCGCCGCTAGTCCGCTTCCCTCCACTGTTCCGCCGGGCATGCAACGGCAAGGACGTGACCGTCGGCATCGATGGAGTAGGCCGCAACGTCGCCCCAGTTGCGCAGAGCGGGCGGGCTCAGTTCGCGTGCACCAGCAGCAAGTGCACGCCGATGCCAAGCGGCAGGGTCCTCCACACACAGGTAGAGCTCGCAGCGCGGAATACCGCGCCCGGCGTCGGGATCGGGGAGAGCCTCGCCAAGGAGGCGACGAATCCCGGCAGCGGGCATCAGGCCCAGAACGCACCCGTCACCGAGCGCGAACTCCGTCATGCCGGGAACGTTCAGCGACGGCTCGCGCTCCAGAACGTGCGCATAGAACGCCGTGCTCGCGGCCTGATCGCTTACGTAGAGAATAAGGTGTGTGTGCATGGAGAATCCGTTGTTGCCCGTTGTGCAATCATCTGCCGACGGCCCGTACTTCGCCGGCATCAAGAAATATTCACCTCACGATAACACCACGATAATACCGGCACAACGCATACGCATCGTTTAGAGTCAATGTCACCGTCTCTTCATACGGCGATAACATGGCGATAAATCCAGCATAATACAGCCACGATAAGTTGGCGGTGTTGAGTCCCAACTCCACGGAACATCATTTCCACGAATCATCCGGACGATCGATGAATCACCGTTACCTGCCCGACGCTGCACGCCGGTTCTACCGCACAGCGGCATCTCTGGCAATCGCTGGAGGACTGCTCGCGAACCTCGGCGGATGCAAGGATTCCACCAACAACCCGCCCACGCCGACGGGATTGAACAAGATCAATCACGTGGTTGTTATCTACCTGGAGAACCACAGCTTCGATAATCTCTACGGCGAGTTCGCCGGAGCGGAGGGTCTGAGCAATGCCACCGCGGCGAACACCACTCAGATCGATGCCAACGGAGCGCCCTATCTCTATCTGCCGCAGTCCGATACGGTGAACTTCCCGGCCAACCTCCCCAACAAGCCGTTCAACATCGACCAGTACGTTCCGGCCGGGCAGAAGACCCGCGATCTGGTTCACCGGTTCTACCAGGAGCAGATGCAGATCGACGGCGGCAAGATGGACAAGTTCGCGCAGCTGAGCGATGCGAAGGGCCTGTCCATGGGCTACTATCATACTGCGCAGTTTCCGCTTGCGACGGAAGCGCAGCATTACACGCTGTGCGATCACTTCTTCCACGGAGCGTTCGGCGGCTCGTTCCTGAATCACATCTGGCTGATCGCTGCGGCGCCGCCCGTATTCCCGAACGCTCCTTCCAGCGTTGTCGCCAAGCTGGACTCCAACGGCAAGCTGGTCACGGATGGATTCGTGACGCCCGACGGATACGCCGTCAACACATCGTTCACCGTGAACGCTCCGCATCCATCCAACGTGGCCGCCGCGAACCTGGTGCCGAACCAGACGATTCCAACCATCGGCGATCGCCTTACGGCCGCGGGCGTTAGCTGGGCCTGGTATTCGGGCGGATGGACGGCGGCGCTCGCCGGCAATCCCGATCCCACCTTCCAATTCCACCATCAGCCGTTCGCCTACTTCGCGAACTATGCCGACGGCACGCAGGCGAAGGCCGATCACCTGAAGGACGAGTCCGAGTTCATCACCGCCGCGAAGAACGGCACGCTTCCGGCCGTGTGCTGGGTAAAGCCGATCGGCATCGAGAATGAACATCCGGGCTATGCCGATGTGGTGACCGGTGAGGGACATGTGGACAGTCTGATCAACATCATCCGCAACGGCCCCAACTGGAAGGACTGCGCGATCATCATCACGTACGACGAGAACGGCGGATTCTGGGATCACGTGGCACCGCCGGTGGTCGACAAGTGGGGGCCGGGCTCGCGCGTTCCGGCCATCATCATCTCGCCGTTCGCAAAGGTGGGTTATGTGGACAAGACCACGTACGAGACAACGTCCATCCTTGCGTTCATCGAGAAGCGTTGGAACCTGCCGCCGCTCGGCACGCGCGATGCAGCCGCAGTGCCGATGCTGAACGCATTCAGCTTCTAGCCGCGAGGGCGGGCAACGCCCGTCATCGTTTTCATATACAAGGCCGCAGCGGTCCGCGAAGGTCCGCTGCGGCCTCGATGTTTCCAACAGGTAGAACGCGCCGTGTGCTGCCATGCGCAGCACAGGAGATGGATGATGGCGGCCGTGCACGCACGCTCAGCGGGAAGCGTCGAGCCTCGCGATCTGCTCCCGGAGGAATCCGAGCAGATACTCATCGGGAGGCGTACCGTACGCGGCACGCCAGACGGTCGAGAACTGATCCTCGATCGCTGCCGATGAACGAGGCAGCCGAAGAGGCCGGCTCCGGATGATGCCATGCTCGCGAAAGAACGCGACGTGCCGCTCGACGCGATCCGGAAAGCCGCCCAGGAAATATCCACGCACCACCATGATCGGTACATCCTGAATCATCACGATCGGAAAGCGGGGAAGGTTGCCCGCATCAGGTGGTGGCGGCGTCACGGGAACGCCGAGCCCCACCTCCGGGTAGCACTGGTCCGGCGGAAGATCGAAGAGCACGCGGAGCAGAAGGAAGAGGCCGTCATCCGATTGTTCCGGATCACGGCGCTCGAGATACATCCCGATCATTCTCCACGCTCCCTCCCTGCCGAGCGGCTGCAACGCGTTGACGGCATCGATGACGTACACGGGATTGTAGTCCTGCAACCGAGTCGCAGCCGCACGTTCCACCAACGAGAGGATCATTCGATCGCGAGTCTCGTCGGCCGTGGAATCGTTTGCAGCCGACGATCCCGCAGCACTGCATGATACAAGGAGCAGCGGCAGAAACAGCATGATGAGGATGAAGGAGTTGCCTGGGTTACAATCGGGACACATGGACTTGCTCACGACTACGATGATTCGGAACGGCAACACGATGCCGCTCAACGCACAGTGTACAATATCCCGCGGCAGCTGCCGTGCCCGATGTATCGCTCGCGTTGCGTTCAAAGGTAATCGGTACGCACCCATGGTTCAAGCCGCTGCCGTGAACCGGGTCTGCCTCCGGATCAATCGGGCGTCCCTCGGGCAGCCCGCACGGTCGGCACGCATTACGACGAGCGTTCATTGCCCGAATGTATCGGCGGATTGGTCACCGAGTCCCACACGCCATCGGCATACCGATCAACCAGCACCCGTCCAAGGCCCGTGGGTGCAGTGGTCGTGGAGAGAAGATCATGAGCATCGCGCGCGCCACCAACTGTAAAGCCCATCGCGGCAGGATCGGTGGTAGTGAAATAGACAGCTCCGGTCATCGACCAATGTCCCCGCGTGTTCACGCCACGCCCCGGTCTGCCCCAATGATCGTTGCCATGGGCATCGCCCGGAGTGACGCCCCCCTTCGCATCCACGCGCCAGGCCTCCCAATATCGTGGCAGCGGATGCAGGGGCAGCTCCACTCCCTTGTCCGACTCGGCATGGTAGGCGTTGACGATTTCCTGGACCAGCCAGCCGCTGCGTCCATTCGTATCGAATCCCACCCACCAGTCGAAGTAACCATGGTCCCCCCAGTCCGGTCCCGATTTCGTGATCGATCGAACGGTGACCTCCTGCGCATCCTGCGTCACCTTGCGAGCCGGAGTCATCGCGGTCTGCACGGCCGAACTTGGCCCGCCACCGCCTATGAACATCACCTCGTGCGAACGTTGCCGGTTGCTCGAGAAGCCGCCATGAAAATCCCGAGCGACGGCGCTGCGCGGTCCACCGGCATCGGAGCGCACACCATGAACGGGAACGCCGCTCAGATTGCTCTCGTGGCTTCGTGCTCCGCGCAGATCACCGGGCACATATGCCGGCGTTGCGCCATCGGCAACTGCCGCCGCCGTTGTATTGCTCCGCTCGCCATCACGGCGGCGAGCAGCCTCCTCCCGCGCGGAGATGCCGCCGAGCATCATCGGCATCTCCGTCACATTCTCCTTCCGTTCAGCATACGTATACATGAATCATCCCCTGTGTGGTGAGCACCAAGCTGATCGCAGCATGGCAGCATTCAACGCTTGTGAACAACTGAGCGCCGGACTTTCGATTACTGACGTAGTGGTGCAAAGGACTCACGGTTGCAGCACGCCAAGGCAATACCCGTTCGGGCGGACGGAGCGCCACGAGCTACCTCGCAAGCACCATCGAACAGCTCGCCGACAGCATCGGGCAATGCCGGAACCTCACATCAACTCTTGGACCTTCAGGCTGTAGGCACAACGCCCCCCGATCCCAACTGCGTAATCACGACTCGCGCAACTGCGCGATGGTTTCAGGATAGAGTGAGAAGTCCGTGATCGTGATTCCATTTATCGACGGGTTCGCGGACCTGCCCATGAGAGCATCGCGGAGTGGCGCCGCATCAATGTCGTGATCCAGCGCCAGGTAAATCACCATGTCGCGATGCGGAGTCTGCTGATCGTTCGGCAGCCGGATGATGAACGCAACGCCGCCTTCTGGGACCACAACGGGGATCTCTCCCCCCAGGTTCACGATCTTCTCGATGACGGCATCGGCAAGCCACCTTCCTCCGGCAAGCAGCGCAGCCGTCCGCCCAAGCGTGGACGGCCTGGCCTGGTGCCGCCTGAACAGCTCGAACACGGCAACATCTGAACGGAACATTCGATACGAGCGGTCGTTGGCGATGTCGCTCCAGAATGCGGATGGAACCCGCCCGGCGGGGATGCGTGATACGGCTTCGAGGAAGGCGCCTTCGGACGCACCCCGATCGTGAATCGTGGCGATGTCTCCGTTCACATCAACTCTCGTTTCGGACTGATGACACGCATGAAGCGCGAGCGCGAAAACACCCAGTGCAATCCTGAACGCGGGCTGATTGATCATGGTAAGACTCTACACTGTAGTCGCGGTTGTTGCCCCGGTACCGTGCACACTGTCCCACGTAGCACTCAACGTGTGCGCAAGTTCGCCCGTACCACCGTGAAGGCCGGGGTCGGCGTTGGTATTCGGAAGCGATCCGGCCGGATGCCCGGGTTTTACGGTGAAGGCGGCAGGCAACACGAGGTTGGGATAGAAGTTCGCCCTGCCGATCTCCCTCGTACGTCCCCGCGTGTTTGCGCCAACGGCTCCCTGTGCGAACGTATCGGCATGATGCGGTAACGCGGAGCCGCCAACGTAGACCGATCCGTTGCGGACCTGCCATGCTTCCCAATATGGGCAATAGGTTCGTGGGAACCCACCATAACCGCCTGTGCCGGGAGTGACGACGCCCCCTGCCGCATCGTGCACGTTGTGCTGCACATCCAGCTTCTGCACGATCCAGCCGTTGGTGGATGCATCCGCATGTTGAACGGACCACTGCACGCCCCAGCTATATGCACCATTGTTACCCGTTGTCGGACCGGCAACGGTGGTCTTGTGCAGGCGCTTTGGCGGCGTGTGGATGGCGCCAATCTCGGCGGATGCAGGAGCAGATGATGCAGGGGCCGCCGCCTTCGCCGGTGAGCCCGGCCCGCCATCGCCGCCGCGTCCACCCTCAGCGGGGAGCATCGCCGGCGTCCATCCATCGGACTCACCGCCGGAGGATGTTCCGTTCGTGCGATCCCCATACGCAGGCATCTTCATATGCGCTGCGGCCAGGCCGGGATTGGGAACGTCGCGGTCGCCCGGGCGCCGTACGCTTGCAGGCACATGGATCAGATCGGCAGAGGGCCGACGATCGTTCCCGGTGTGCGCACGCATGCCATCCTGCAGCATCGCCTTCGCCGACTGTTCGGGCCCGCCCGGATCCCGCTGCTGCTTCCGTGCCCGGGCCGTTGCGCTCGTGCGGCGATCCGGCATGCGATCCGTCGATTCGTTTTTCTTCTCGTCGTACATTCTCATGATAATCCTCCAATACTTCAATAATCTGCTGTGAACCGACCGTACTCACTTGCTCAAGGTGATCACCCAGCTTGCACTGGCCGTCGCGTAGTCACCCTTCCGTCCCTTGAGCGAACTGCCGGACACATCCATCACGGTCTCCACGCCTCGGGCGGGATCGTGGATTACATAGACAGTGTTTCCGTTCTCAACACGCTTGCCAACCACGGTAACCCAGTGGCCGTTGCTGTTGACGCTCATGACGCATGGCCGCCCCCCCGCAAGACTCTGATCGATGACCTTGAGACTGAACGAGTTCTTCGTTGCATGCAGCCCGCCGGCCTGCGCCGCCTTCTCCCAGACGATCAGGTCGCCGGAATAGCCGCCGTGCGTATCCAGATACTGATCCATCTGCATCGGATTGATCTGCTTGCCGGAGATCGCGCTCACCGCCATCGCCATCGCCGTCATCGCGCAGCCGGCCGATGAGATCGTCTCGCTCTGGCCAAGCGTCCGGCTCCCCCACTGCTTGTCCCCCTGCTTGTAGATCGGCACGGTGCTCGTGCCGGTTGTGCCGCCGCCCGGCGCGGTTGTTCCTCCCTTCGTGGTAGTGGTGGCCTTGGGCTTCAGATAGCTCAGCGCCTTGGTCAGCTCGTTGCCGAACAGCCACGTATCACTGAACTCACTCCTGATGTCCGCCTCGAGATCGGTGCCGAACTCCTTCCGGTAGACTGACTTGAACTGAGCGATCAACGTGCCGTCGTTGTGCAGCGCGCCCAGCACGGAGTAGACCGTGTCTTCATCCGTGCCGATCCCGGTACCACCGAACATCGCGTAGTGCACCTTCTTCGCACCGGCAAGCATCAGCACATCCACCTGTGCAGGCGTGAAGGGTTGCGTGCCGGCATGTGTGGTGGTGGACTTGGGTGTCGTGGATTTCGGCGTCGTGGACTTCGGTGTCGTCGACTTGTGCGGTGTGGACTTGGGGGTCGTGGATTTCGGCACCGATGTGCTTGTTCCCGGGGAAACGTCCGCTCCGGTGTTCGCACCGAATACCTTCCCCTTGGTCACGAGCTTGTGATAATAATAGAGATAGCCGATCGTGGTCCCCATTTTGGAGGCCACACCATCCGTACCGGTTGTGCGCGCATCCACCTGCTGCTTGTAATCCACCGGCGCCTTTGATTTCATGGTCTCGGCAGCCTGCTTCTTGCTGTCGGAGAACGTGCTTTCCGCCGGATAGATTTCCTTATCCTGGATCTCGTAGAGCGCCGTGTGAATACTGTCTGCCGTGGGAACGCCCTGTGCATCCAGCTTTACGTAGTCGGCATAGTTGACATCCTTCTGCAATTTTCCGGGATACTGGTCGTAGGATTTGATATAGGAATACACCGCCTTCAGATCCTCAGCCGAATTTCCTCTGGAGCCGCCCACCGATCCGCTCAACAGCTTCTTGTCCGCGCTCATCTCCATGAGTCCGACGCTGGCGGCGATCTTCGCCTCGTAGTAGAATGCCGTTGCATATCGGTTCGCATACTCCGTCCCGGCCCCTCCGTTGAACGAATCGTAGGCAAGGAGCTTCTCCGGACTATCCTTCGCCTTCATGAACTTCGTATACATCGTCCGGTAATAGTTCGCGATCCCCTTCTTGCGAGCGGCCTTCCAGCCTTCATCCTTCTTTATCTGATCGAGATTTTTCGCGCTCTTTCCCTTGACGCCACCGTCCGTCTTGTTGACGTTGAACGGATTGATGGCGAGGTCGTTGTCCGAACTCGATGGGCGCAGGCCGCCCTCGTTCAGAGCCTGGGCCACGGCGATCTCCGCCGGCGCGATCAGCTTGAGATCCTTTTCGCTCTGCTCGTCGTACACAGCCTTCGCAGCATCGGCAAGGTCCTGTCCCGTAAGCATGAGATCGGGATGATTCTTCCTGTAGTCCGCCCACACAGTGCTGTTCTGGTTGTAGAACAGATCGAGGCAGCTCTGCGCCTTCACCGCGTAATCCTTGAAGAACTGATCGGGAGTAACAGCCTGCTGCGTGGTGGTCTTTACCGTTGTCTTCGTCGCTGTCTGATCGGTGGTCTTTGTCACCGTTGTGCTGGTGCTCGCCGGCTGAACCGTAGTAGTTGCGGTGTTCCCCTCCTCCGGCGCCTTTGTCTGCGCGGTTCCCCCGGCTGCGCCCATCTCCTCGGGCTTCATCAACGGCGAGTCGATGGCTCCGGTGTGTATCCACGCCGCACCATCCTTGTGATTGCCGTCCTCCCACCACTTCGTCTTGCTGACGCTGTGCTTCCAGTTCGAGGCACCTGCCTGCGACGTAAGCGGCGTGCTCACGTCTCCGTTGTCACGTTCGGCCTTCAATTGCTCGCGCTCGGGGATGATCACCGCAATGTGGCCGCTGTGCGTGCTCACCTTGTTCGCCGCAACCAGCACAACGATGTTGCCGTCGTTCGCGGCTGCCTGGGCGGCCTGCATGCTCTCCGCCTTCTCCCAGTGGAAATACTGTCCCACGCGTGGGAACCACGCCGCAAGCGCGTTTGCATTCATCTCCACGATGTTCTTGCCGTACACCGGTGTCACATTGAACGGTTCCTTCTTCTGCATCGCCGCAATCGCCTGCTGCTCGTATGTCTGGGTCCACCAGACGCGCGGCACATAGGCGCCAAGCGCTGCAACCACATCGCATGCATAGACATTGCAGTAGGTCTGCCCTTCGGTCTTCCCGTATACCGGATGGTTGAACTCGCTGCTGAACAGTCGACTCTGCGCGTTCTTTCCGCTGGCCTTGCCGGTGCCGTTGGTCCGGTCCACATCCAGCGCTTCGATCACCGCATACGTGTTGGCGCGGAACAGGCGCTTGCGATAATCCTCCGCCGTTGCAAGATCTCCCTTCGCCTTTGCGTCGTCGATCATCTTCAACACGTCGGCACGCGTCACGTCCTGATTGAACTCCTTCTTCAGCTCGATCGCAATCTTCTCCTCGTACGCATCGGCATACGATGTGGAGCTCCCATCGGAATGCTTCCAGCGGCTGGAGGCGGCGTTGTTGTCGGACCTGCTGTAGATCTGCACGCGATCCATTTCGTCGGCCTGGCGCTCCTGGCGCTGCAGCATGCCGGATGGGGCCGCCGCTTCTCCCTGCTGCATTACATGCGTCAGCTCGTGCGCCAGCAACCGCTGCCCGCCGCGCTCCGCCGGAGCGTACTCCCCGCGCGCGAAGACGATGTCGCTCCCAACCGTGAACGCGCGCGCATTGACGGCATCGGCGGACTGAGCGGCGCGCGTATCGGCATGCACGCGCACGTGCCCCAGGTCGCGCCCGAAGCGCGGCTCCATGAAGTCCCGCGTGGATGAGTCCAGCGGCTGGCCTGACGATCCCAGCACGTCCTGCACGATCGCCGGTGCCGCTGCGCCGGAGGCGGCATCGGCGCCGGAGCTCTTGGTTTGAACGGCCCTGAACGCGGACGATATCGTGCCGCGCCGACCGGCCGGAGCATCGGACCCGCCGGAATCGCCGGGCATGTGCGGCAACATTCCCATCACGCGATCGGCGACACTATCCGCCTCGCGCTCGAACGGGTCGCCCGGTGTGTTCACGCGGAGCTTGGGTTGCATCGCCCATCGGGAAGCCGCCGTCACCGGAACCGGACGGCGCGGCGCATCGGCTCCGGAACCTCCTCCCGATGCCGCGCCGCCCGCGTGCGCCGCCCCATGGTGCGATCCGGGAGCGTCAACCAGCGACCCGGACGGCCCCATCGCCTCCTCCCCCGTGCGGGATGCGCGCGCGCCGTTCGCGCGGGCGGCGGCGGCCGACGTCGTATCCTGCGTTGTCTTTCCCTTCGATTCAACTGCGTGCATTGCGGAACTCCTGCGGTTCGATGGTGCCGATCGGTCGGAAGCCGTTCGCCGGCAGTTCACTCTGCCGGCGAATACAGGTGATGACTGGGTGTGGACGGGGCCTGCCGCCCTGCGCGCCCCATGATTCATATGCCGCATGCATCCGCCTGGTTGCAGCGGACACAATGCCGTTCGGACGGACGACGCGCCCTCGCACGCCGCACGAACGCATCAGTACTTGACCACCACGCTCGAATACTTGGAGAGGAGCGGGAAGCTGCTCTTCAGATTGTTGAACTCGTTGCGGACAGTTTTGCGGTCGTTCCCCTTCAACATGAGGACATCGAACAGACGCTGCTCCGTCTCCGGATGCGGAACGGTCCGCAGATACACCGGCACATCGACCGTTGCCTTCAAGGCCCGCGCAATCTTCTTTGCGGCAATCAGCGTGCGTCCCGTTGCCACACACACACCGAAGCCGGCCGGTGACTGTTGCGTCCCCTCCGCATCGTGGTAGCCGCCCACACCGAATCGGGGATCGTTCTCCTCCTTGAACATCGCGAGATCGAAGGGGACCGCATTCTTCCTCCGTCCGACGCTCTCGGCGGCATACTCGTCGAGCAGCTCCATGTCCGTTGCAATCGTTTTGTCGTACGAGTTCTCCTCCACCTGCTTCTTCAACGCGGGATCCAGAGGTTTCGAAGGGAGCGGATTGCCGAGGTTGTCGTACAGGATGGCCCGTTCGAACAGCAGATGGCCGGCCTCGTGCCGGAGCGTTCCCAGAACGGACGGCGGCTCCGTGGGAGCAATGCCCTGGTACGTATCGGTGTACTTCTCCCGTTCCCTTCTGTACTCCTCCTGCCGCCTGTCGATCTGATCGATGTCCAGGATGATCACACTGCTGAACGTTCCCCTGATCACGCGCGTTTCCATCTGGGCAGCAAGCTCCTCCTGCCGGCTTCGTTCAGGATAGGCTTTCATGAACTGTTCCACTGCCTGCTGCCATTCCGTAGAGTTCGTGTCCGGTTCCCCTTTCGAGAGATCCGTCTTGCTCTGGTCCACGAGGTACCAGTAGAGCTTCGACCTCTCCACCATGATCTGCCCGACGCTCATGTGCTGGCGGCCGATGTTGTTCTCCGGGAGCGTGCCGCAGGTCACAATCACATCCTCGTTCTCGATCGCTTCGTAGAACGTCGGGTCATCCTTCCTCAGCTTCTGCAGCAGATCGGTAAGCCGGCTCCTCACCTCGTCGCTCAGCGGCCGGTCCTTCAACGGGATACCGTTCGCGTCGTACTCCACATCGGCAATGCGAAGCTTCTTCGGCTCCTCCGCGTTCGCCCCGGTTCCCATGGAAGCACACGCGGGAGCGAACTCCGCCGCAACCCGTGCCGCCGGCGAAAGCCCCCCGGCCCCGGGATCGTTGTGGGGCGCCTGCCGTCCCGTCCGCCGCGTGCGCTGCGCGCCAGGAGCTGCGGCCGGAACATGCCGTGCAAGGGAGATCTGATCCTGTTTCTCTGAATACATGAACGTGGCGGCAAATAGTCCAGGGTGATGCGGACCGGCAACGGCTTCGTTCGACAACCGGCTCCTGCACTGACTCGTCCCGGTGTTGCGCACCGGATGCCGGAAGGTCCCGGCACTCCGTTCCCCGAGCCCGTGTGGTGCCGGAGTATCGAGGATACTGCATCAAACATAACATCGCGCGGCGCGGACCGGAGGCTCTGCGACGTATAGCATGCAAAGAACGATCTGTTAGCCCTCCCTGCAATGCGCATCCACGACCCAACCGCCGGCCGATGTCCCCGCGCCGGATTCATTTGCTCACCGCATGCGGATGGGATACTTTGCGGCGAGCCACAACGAAGTATCCGGACATCCATCCTCCGTGTACTCATCCGGCAGTCCACTGCCGCGATTGCGGACGACTGCATACCACCATGAGCCACGTACAACCGACAGCCGATCGACTTCGCGAAGCAGCGAACCGCCTGCACCTGAGTCCGCGCACGCGGGAGACCTATCTCTACTGGGCCTGCCGCTTCATCCGGCACCACGGCGGATGCGATCCGGCCGCGCTGGGCCCGGCCCAGATACGGAGCTTCCTCGCGGATCTCGATCGCGATGGTGCGGTCTCGGCATCCACACGCAACCTCGCACTGAACGCGATCCGGTTTCTCTACAGCGAGGTACTGGGGATGCCCTCCCCCGCGGCCGACGGCGTCACGCGGGCGCCACGCAGGCGTGCTCCGCCCGCTACGTTCACACGCAGCGAGGTGCTGGCAATTCTGACGAGGCTGGATGGTCAGTGCCGGCTGATGGCCGGCCTGCTCTACGGCTCCGGCCTGCGGCTGGGTGAATGCGCCGCGCTTCGGATACGCGACGTGGATCTGCGGCGAGGAGTGATAGTGGTTCGGGGGGAGGCCAGCGAGCGGGGACGACGCACGATGATTCCGCGCTCGCTCGTAACCGCACTGCGCGAACAGATGGAGTTGGTGCGGACACGCCACCGCATGGATCTCGACGACGGATCCGGCGAGGTGCCGCTACCGCCGGCGATTGCCCGGAATCATCCGCATGCAAACGGACGGGAGTGGCGATGGCAGTTTCTGTTTCCAGCCGCGCGGCGTTCGCACGATCGCGATTCGGGGATGCTTGTGCGACATCACGTGCACGAGTCCGTTCTCCAGCGCGCCGTGAAGAAGGCCATCCGTGCAGCCGGCATCGCAGCGGCGGGAAGCGCCCAGACGCTGCGGCACAGCTTCGCGGCACATCTGCTGGAGGATGGTTTCACATTGCGCGTGGTGCAGGAACTGATGGGCCATGCGAACATCCGCACCACGGCAATCTACTCGCGGGTGACGCGCGAATCGGGGCGGCCGGTGCGAAGCCCGCTGGACGGGATCGACGGCGCATGAGCACCGGCGCCCGCTGCGCGTCCGCCATCCCGCATACATCAATGCCTGCATCGGCCCTCGACGAGGCCCGGCAACGCCGGCGGTTGGAACGGCAGGCGGCCGCAACGGCAGGCGGCCGCAACGGCAGGCGGCCGCAACGATCAATCGATCAACGTCACGTCGCGTTCGATCTGGAATCGCAGCTGGGGTTCGTTGTCGTACCCGGAGTAATCCTTCGCGAGATCCAGGTTGGCGCGAGACTTCTCCCGATCCCCAAGCTTCTGATAGCACTCGGCGATATGGAGATAGCTGAACGGCGCCACCCAGGTCTCGCTGTGCCGGCCTGCGGCCACCGCGCTCTTGAACGCATCGATCGCCCTGGCGTACTGCCCCTTGCCGCGGAGAGCCTCGCCGTAGGCGTAGAATGCCTGCGCGCGCTGGGCCGGCGTCAGGTCGCGCCGTCCCAGAATGCTTCCAACGCCGGCGACGATCTCATCGTAATGCGATGCGCCGATGGCGTTGAGCGCCCGCTGGATGGCGATGTCCGTCTGCGTCATCGGATTCTTCGCAAGCAGCGCGGCACGCCGCCGCGCCATGCGATCCTCCGGCGAAAGGCCCGGCGCCTGCGCCACGTAGGCGTACGCCTTCACGGCGTTGGCATGGTTCCCTTCGAGATCGAAGGCGAGCCCCAGCAGATACCACCCGTACGCGCGCCACAGCTTGTCCGTGGTGCTCTTCAGGAATCGCTGCAGATAGGGCTTGGCGCGTGCCACGTCGTTGCGCGCCAGATACGCGGCGCCGCAGCGCGCCAGGCTGAGATCCGTGACCACCTTGAAATCATTGTTCCCCTGCTCCGCCACGCGCTCGAAGTAGGGGATGGCGCGGTCCGCCTGGTTCTGAGCGCTGAGCGCGGTGCCGATCGCATACAGCATGGCAACGTTGCGCGGGTAGCGCTTCGCCAGCCCCTCCAGTACGCCGAGGCCCCGGTTGAGATCGTCGAGATAGTAGATGTCCAGGAGCGCGACGATCAGCTGCGCGTCGGTTTTGAAATAGGTGCCACGCTGCGCAGCCGTCTCGATCTCGCGCATGCCGAGCCTCGCATCCCCCTTTATCCCGTTGAGGTTCGCCAGGAACTGCCCGGCCTTCGGAACCGATCCGAAGAGAAAGTGGAACAGCCCCAGCCCGAGATAGGCATCGTAGGCATGCGGATCGTCCTGGACGAGATCGTTCAGCTGATCGTAGCATGTGCGGGCGGAGAGCGCTGCGGCCATGAAGTTCTCGGCGCGTGCGTTGGCAATCGTCTTGTAGCCGTACGCCATTCCCAGAATCAGCCTGGCGCGCGAATCGTTGCCGTTGCCTCGCAGGCGCTGCTCGGCAACGGCAATCGTCTTGTCGCTCATCGAGAAGAAGAGATCGAGCTGGGTCTGGCGCTTATCGAACAGATAGCTCCAGAGATGAACGTTGGCGCGGAAGAAGTAGCCCCGCGGATCGTTTCGATCGGCGGCGATGGCCTGGTCGAAGCTGCGGGCGGCCGCGTCGAACTGCACGGCATAGATCTGGTCCATCCCCTGCGCCACCAGCCGGTCGATCTCATCGGCGCGAACGGAGGCAATGGGAATCAGCAGGGCAAGCACCAGAAGCGGGAGTATGCGATATCGATTCATGGATGTGAGGAGCTGATACGGAAATGCGGGGAGTCGTCAGTTGTCGGTTGGTTGTCGTTGGTCAGTTGTCGTTGGTGAAGAGCCGGGTAGGTAGTGGACCGCACTGACGACCAACGACTGACTACTGACTACTAACAACTGACGACCGACCATCTCCCAACCTACTTCCTGTCACACATCGACGCGAGCACCCGGGTGCGCGTGCCGCCTGTGCATCGCTATATTATGCGGCCGATTCAACGTTGACGTTGATAGCTGCTATAAGATTCGCTCATCCTCCCGCCATCCGCCAGTGCGGCGCGAACGGCGATCCAATTGCGAACCAGATGACCGCGGAACATTTTCATACCCTGCTCGAGCGTCTGCGCCCGGTGGGTGACGGAGTTCACTCCGTACAGATTGCAGAGGACGAGATCATGGACCTGACGCGCGACCAGGCCGAGGAGGTGGTTGCGTTGTACGGTGCCAGCGCGCTCATGCGCCTTCCGGCGCGCGAGGTGGCCTTCTTCGAATGGCTCCGCGCGAACGATCCGGAGATCTGGGAGGACCTCTGGGGTTCCGACGAGGAGCCGTATCGGGTTGGGCTCAGCTTTCTCCCCGACCTTCTCCCGAGAGGGCGCGGGTTTCTGATCTGCGATCTCGTGGAACACCAGAACTACTTTTTTACTGCGGCCAGCATTACGCAGGAGGATGGCTCCCCCTTCCTGGATGCGGCTCTGGCAATCGTGAAGGAGGAAGGGAAGCTGACGATGGAGCAGGCCTTCGTGGTGGAGGCATGGCGGGCCCCGATCGATCAGTGGCGCTTCGCCTACATGTACAACCAGAAGCTGCCGCTGGTGAAGCAGATGGTTGCATGGCTTGTGGAGGAGGGGATTCTGACGCTGCCCCGCACCGAGGAAGAGGAGGAGACCACTCCGGCCCCGGATGCCCAATGAGCAACACTGCCAGCATCGACACGCCCTCGCAGCCTGCCGTGGTGATGAAGTTCGGCGGCACGTCCGTTCGCGACGCGGCCGCCATGCGGCGCGTGATCGAGATCGTTGAGCGCGAGCGGGGGCGCCGGCCGGTTGTGATCACGTCCGCCTGTGCCGGCGTAACGGATGTTCTTCTGGCCTGCGCACGGGCATGCGGTGAGAATCGTCTGGACGATGCCCTTGCATTCGTTGCCCGCCTGCGGGAAACGCATACGGAGATCCATCGGGATCTGGTTCCCGACGACGGCGCATGCCTGCAGGATCTCACGCGGCTGCTGGACGAGATCGAGGCGCTGGTACGCGGCGTGGTGCTCCTTGGCGAACTGACGCCCCGCACCACCGATCTCTTCGCCTCATTCGGCGAACGCCTCTCCTCGATCCTCCTGGCCGCTGCATTCCGCACCTCCGGATGGCGGGCGGCGCTGGCGGACAGCCGCGACGTGATCATCACGGACGCTCAGTTCATGTCCGCGCGGCCGCTGATGCACCTCATCGACGAACGCGCCGGCTCCGTTCTGCTGCCGATGTTCGCGGAGCACGAGGTGATCGTTGCGCAGGGCTTCATCGGCTCCACGGCGCAGGGCGTCACCACCACGCTCGGGCGCGGCGGTTCGGATTTCACGGGCGCATTGATGGGAGCCGGCCTGCGTGCGCGGGAGATCCAGATCTGGACGGACGTGAGCGGAATTCTCACCGCGGATCCGCGGGTTGTTCCGGAGGCACAGGTGGTTGCCGAAGTAACGTTCACGGAGGCTCGCGAGCTTGCCTACTTCGGTGCGAAGGTGATCCACCCGGACACCATACTCCCGGCAGTGGAACGCGCCATTCCGGTAGTGGTGAAGAACTCCATGCGCCCGGATGATGCCGGCACACGCATCCTGCCGGACGGCTCACCGGTCAGACCCGGGGTTCATTCCATCACCGTGAAGCGCGGCACGGCCGCGCTCCGGCTCTCGCCGCGTGACCCGGCCGCCGGCGCTGCGCCCGCCGAGCGGGCACTTGCGCTCTTCGCCGAACACGGCATCGAACTCTACTGCGCCATGCTTGCGGAGTCGCGCGCGCTTGCTGTCGTGCAGGGATCGGCGCTTCACGATATCTTCCTCGCCGATCTGGAATCCTCCTGTTCGGTGGAGATCGATCGCGACATCGCACTCCTCTGCCTCACCGGCGCATCGCTTCGTTCCACACCGGCCGTACTGGCCGAGCCGCTGGCCGCACTCGCAGGAATTGCGGTCCACTTCGTGAGTGCGGGCACCAGCGACAACCTGATCCTCGTGGGCGTGCAGGAGGCGGATGCCGCCCCGGCGCTGGCCGCCGTTCACCGGCGGCTGTTCGAATAACATGCACCTCGAATAACATGCACCTCGAATAACATGCACCTCGAATAACATGCTCGGTGCGCCATCCGTGCCACATGGCGCGGCACGAACCGGCTTGCGAGGCTCTCACGCAACTGCGCGGTGAACCGCCGGCCGGCCGCTGAGCCGCGCGGCGGATCGAGGGTACATCCGCCGGCCGATTGTTGAATTGCGGCCGTGCAGACTCGGTTGCCACTGATTCCGGTTGCGCCTGGTTCCCGCCACTTTTTCGTTGCGGACCGCACAACAGCGGGTGTATCTTCCCCCCGCATCGATAGTGCGCATTAGATCACCATTGCACCGCCCTTGCCGATTCCGAACGGAGCAACACGAGTTGAACGGCGATTCGTTATCCGTTGTTGACAACACACGTTGCCAACGGATAACCGGCCGCGAACGGCCTGGAACCGGCAGACGTGCGTCGCGGCAGGACGGCATGCCATTGGGAATTCCACCTCAACATCATCAACCACACGATTGAATGTCCACTTCCGATTGGTACACGCGGAACCTTGCCGCATTGCATGCCGCCGCACGGGCGGTTGGCGATTGTCTGGATCGATTTGTCGACGGCGGATCACACGGCACCCCGGCCCCGTTCGCGGACGCAGCCGGCGCGCCGGCTGCCGGAAGGTCCGCCGCGGCAACGCATCTGCCCGATGACGCCGCGCTGGCACGCCTGGCAGGGATATTCAATCTCACCTCGTTCGAACAGGATCTCCTGACACTCTGTGCTGCCGCCGAGCTGTACCCGGCACTCGGCGACCGGTGCGCGGCTGCGCACGGCAATCCGCATCGGAACCATCCAACATTTCACCTCGCGCTCTCCGTTCTCCCCAACCCACACTGGGACGCCATGGCCGCCGATGCGCCGCTGCGTGCGTGGGAGATGATCGAGATCGGTGCAGGCCCCACGGCAACGTTGAGCCCGCTCCGCATCAACGAACGCATCCTGCACTATCTGCTCGGCATCGCCACGCTGGATGCCCGCCTGGATGCGATCACGGAACGAATGCAGGCAACGGCGGCCCCCCTTCCATCGCATGTCGATCAGGCGCAGCGCATGGCGAACGCCCTGGCCTCCGGTGCCCGGGATGGAACGCCTCCGGTGATCCAGATGTGCGGTCCGGAGCTTGGGGCCAAGAGCAATGTCGCCGCCGGTATCGCGGGCGCGCTCGGCCTGCAACCGTATCGTCTCTCCGCCCACGATCTCACCGGCTCCGCGGAGGAGATCGCCGCTATCGCGCGCCTCTGCGAGCGGGAGGCGGTGCTCTCGCGATCGCTCCTCTTCCTGATCTGCAACGATGATGATCAACGCCAGGTTGCCGCCGCAGCGGCATTCCTGCACCATCTGCGGTCGGCGCCGGTAATCCTCGCAACGCGTGAGTCCGTGCGGCTTGGCGGGCGATCCACCCTGCGGTTCGAGCTGCCGAAGCCTACCGCCGGCGAACAGCGCGATCTGTGGCGCGCGGTGCTCGGCGCTCCGGAAGGTGTGGTGGACGATGTGATCGATACGCTGGTAGCGCAGTTCAACCTTGGGGCGGACGGCATCGGGACGATCGGTGCGGAGATCGCGGGCGAAGGTTTTGACGACCCTGAACGGCTTGCACGGAGCATGTGGGAATCGTGCCGCGTGCAGGCCCGGCAGCAACTGGACGACCTGGCCAAACGCACCGTCCCCCGGGCATCGTGGAACGATCTGGTTCTTCCCGAGATGCAGTCGCGCCTGCTGACGCAGCTTACGTATCACGTGCGGCTTCGCATGCAGGTGTACGAGCGCTGGGGCTTCGGCGGCAAGGCATCGCGGGGCCTCGGTACCGGCGCGCTCTTTGCCGGACCGAGCGGAACCGGAAAGACCCTTGCCGCGGAGGTGATCGCAAACGATCTGGGGCTCGATCTCTATCACATCGATCTGAGCCAGGTGGTGAGCAAGTACATCGGCGAGACGGAGAAGAACCTGCGCAAGATCTTCGACGCTGCGGAGGAAGGGGGCGCGGTGCTTCTGTTCGACGAGGCGGACTCGCTCTTCGGAAAACGGAGCGAGGTGAAGGACAGCCACGATCGCCACGCGAACATCGAGGTGAGCTACCTGCTTCAGCGAATGGAGAGCTACCGCGGGCTTGCCATCCTTACCACCAACATGAAGAGCGCTCTGGACCCGGCGTTCCTGCGCCGCCTCCGCTTCGTTGTGGACTTTCCCTTCCCGGACAGCACGCAGCGCGCGGAGATGTGGCGGCGCGTGTTCCCGAAGGACACTCCGGTCGAAGGCCTGCTCTACAACAAGCTTGCAAACCTCGACGTCACCGGCGGCTCCATCTGGAACATCGCGCTCAACGCGGCGTTCCTCGCCGCCGAACACGACGGGCCGGTGAGCATGGAGCACGTGCGGCAGGCGGCGCAGATCGAATACCTGAAGCTGGAGAAGCAGCTCACCGAGAGCGAGACGCGCGGCTGGGCGACGCAGTAATTCAACGGGCTGCTCAGGCATCCGGCGACACGAGCACCACAGCCACCCACAATCAGAACAGATCGGATCCGCATCATGAGAGCCACACAGGATGAACAGATGCCGGCATCGGCAGCGCCGCAACATTCCACGACACAGAAGTCTCCGCGCGGCAAGGCAACGCCGTCATCGGCATCCGGCAACGGGGCTCTCCCGGCCGAAGGCACGGCCCCTCCTGCTGCCGGCAACGGGAGCGGTTGGCGCGGCAGTGCATCACCGCAGAGTGTCAGCGGAGCGCCGACGCTCCGCTCCATCGTGCAGCCGAAGCTGGTGTTCGGCTCCCCGGGCGATCGATTCGAACAGGAGGCCGATGCAATTGCAGAGCGCGTCACCGCGGACGGCAACACCGCGATGACGGCCCCGACGCCGGCACAACCGACACCGGTACAACCGGCGAGCAACGCAATGGCACAGGCGAAGTGCGCGGAGTGTGAGAAGAAGGAGGATGACGAGAAGAAGCATCTCCAGCGCAAGGAGATCGGCTCCGCAACGGCTGCCGGAAGCGCAGCCGCAGGAGCGGACCCGGGAGGCATCGAAAACCGTCTCGGGCGCGGCGGCGCAACGCTTCCCGGGCCCTCGCGCAGCTTCTACGAGAACCGCATGGGCGCGGACTTCTCGCAGGTCAGAATTCACAACGACACAGAGTCCGCCGCCATGAACCGCTCGCTCGGCGCGCGAGCGTTCACGCACGGGAGCCATATCTACTTCAACCGAGGCGAGTATGCTCCTGCTTCGCACGAGGGGAAGAAGCTGATCGCGCACGAGCTGGCGCACACGATGCAGCAGGGGGCGGCGGGAAGTTTGCGAATGAAAAGAGAGGATGATGACGGCAAACACACGAAGCCGGTTGGCCGTCCGTACAAGGTTCGGATCACGAAACCCCTGAAACAGGCGGAGCTGGCGGATGAACTGATGCGCCAGTATCCGGAGGTCGGGAAATTCACATGGAGGTATTTCGCCCCCGTAACTGCCGCGCAGGTACGGCAGGGCTATTGCTGGATCTGGGTAACAGACGAATCGATCGCATCGTTCACCCCGGACGAGGAAAAGAAGATCGGAGAGCGTGAGAAGAAGCTGTCGAAGAGTGGACGGAAAGCCATCGACGACGAGGCATACGAACGCTTCTGGAAGAAGACCGGCTACCGCAGGGGGCATCGTCTCGGGAATGCCGGCGACGATGCCACCATGGCGAAGTATCTGGAAGGAATCCGGAAGGATGTCCTTCGCGAGCGCGTGAAGATCGATGCGCTTCCGCCGCTGGTGCGCGCAGTCATCATGGACGATCACAGGGCAGCAACGCTGGACCCGCGGGACTACGAAAAGGTGCTGAGCATCGCCAAACAACTTTCCACTCTTTCGCCGGAGGAGCTTGCCGAGTACAAGAGCCGCACAACCGTCGAGACCACGGACGTCGGCGAGATGGAGAAGTCCGTACAGGCATTTCTCACCGAGCGCCGACAGCGCCAGGCCGATGAAGCGGAGCGGCGCAAGGCAGGTACCAGGCTGTACGGACTGGAGACGCTCTACAAGCTTTACAAGGAGTTCGTACCGTATCGATACGAATACGCCAACGATGCCGCGAAGCACGGGGCGCAGAAGGGAGTCCGGGATACACGCGGTACATGGATCCTCGAGAAGGGGGACGCATTCGAAGATGCGCTTCATGCTGCCGGCTTCTCAGACATCGATGAGTTCAAGACAACGGTCGACAACTACGAGAAGGCATTCCGCAACGAGGCCGTGGCACTGACATACGAAGTCCTGGACCAGTACAGGCACTCGTTGCAGCATGAACGAGAACGCTATTCGAACCCGGAGAAGCTGCAGGAACTGATGCAGGCCGTTACCGGAACCGGAGCGCGTGACAAGTATTCGCCCTTCGGCACTTCCGCCGCATCGCACCCCACGGAGAAACATGCAGGGAACGTTCCTCCGGGGAGATCGATGCAGACGCCGCATACCCAGGATGTTCTTGCCCCCGATCCGAAGGTCACGACCAGAGCCATGTTCAATCTGGCCGAGAGCGACGTCAAGGCACTGTCATACAAATACCCTATCCTCGGCGATCGTGATTTTCCGAGGGCATCACTCGCAATGGCCACTGAACCCGACGCAGCGCGGAAGGTTATCGACGACTACGTTGCCGGCCGTATTCAATCGATCGAGAACACGAGGTCCGATATCGAAGGTGACAACGAAAAAGTCTACCTGCTGGATGCCCTGATCAAACTTGCTGAGAAGCGGCAGGGCATCGCAAGCGGGACAGTCCTGGCAGCGATCGTTGATGATGAGATCAGCGTTGCCAAGACAAAGAAATTCATCAAGGATCTGTTTCTCGGCATCATCGCGATAGCAGTCAGCCTTGCCGGACCGATCGGCCAGATTGTAGCGTTCGGCATCAGCGCATACATGGCGGCGGATCAATACCAGAACTATCTCTCCGACTCGGACGCGCATGCCGTGGGTTTGCTCACCGAGAATCCGAATGTGGCGTGGGTTGTTATCGCCGTGGTAGGGGCCGGGATAGATCTGGTCTTCCTGGCGAAGTCCGCCAAGGTGCTCGAGCCGGTGGTGGAAGCGTTCGAGGTGGGCGATGAAGCAGGCAACCTCACACAGCTGGAGTCGAAATTGAACGAGCTGACGGAGGTTGACAAAGAGGTCCGAACCGCGATCATACGGGCCGCGACGGCGCGGCTCGAGCGTCAGGCGGCGTGGAAGGCAGTTGGAGCCCGAAGCGGCAACCTGTTCGCCGATCTCACGGGTGGAATAGGAGAGACTGTCAGACGACTGGTGCCGGCGGTCTACTATACAATGAAAAGTGGGGTGCGCGAGTTTCAGGTGTTTCTCAAGACAAAGGAGGCGCTTGAACTTATAGGTGATGTAGCCAAATTGACAGGCAGGGAACTGAATGAGCTGAAGGAGGCATATCTTCAGACGGTGGAGGACGTAACGGGGATCGTTGCCCACGGCAAGACGCTGGGAATAACGGATGAGGAGATCGAGGGATTTGTGCGCATACGAATGGCGTCGGCGGACAAGACTCTTGATGATGTGAAAGCCGAAATGAGTCTTCGGCACGGTGATTCCGGATCGCATGGAGACGCAGACATCGAGCAAACAGGCAAGTCCCACGGTGATCAGGAACGGAATCAGTCCGATGATCGCCCCCGCATACCCGAAAGTTCGGGCGGCAACAAACAATGGGTCCGTGGTGCCGGCATCATAAAGGGAATGGAAGTTGACCCATCAAAAGTTTTTGTATTCCGTGGCGGCCCTACCATCAGCATAGAAGTGCGCCACGTTAGAATTCAAAATGGATTGGTTCAGACTACACATGGCGCATCGCTTTGGTCGATACCCGAGAAGGTGGAGAACTTCGGAGGATCGTTCGAGGTCGAAAGTCTACCGGATGAATTGAAGATAATTCAACGAGGAGACAACCTCGAGCACTTCGAGATCGTACCACGAGAGCCAATGGTGTTTGAGAAGTATCAGAAGTTGTTGAACGAAGTAAAACTCAAACCTTATGCAAAGGATGCTCGATGAAGAACGTAAAACTGTCGATGGACTTTGATTTCGACGAACGTGAAGCGCTCGAAACCGAAGCACGTGGCTACCTTGGAGCGGCATACGCAGAATGCGAAGACGGCAGGCGGTTCTCATTGTGCTTCTACTCTCCTGGACGGCTTGCGCAGGATGTCGAGGAATCAGCCATGCATGGCCGCCCGTTCATCGCCGAACAGCGCATGATTGTTCTGACGGAGGTCACTCTGGAAAACATGAAAGCAGCCGTGGAGCAGCTTGCAGGGGAAGGATTTTTCGGTACGTAGATCGGACGTAATCGAACGCGCCACCGCGTCCGCAAGGCAGGATCCGGAACCCCTCCGCCGATGAGCTCATCGGCCGCACCGGTGTTCGCCTGCTGGCGGTGCCGGGCGCTGGGGCAGGTTCTGCTGCACGACTGTATCTGCTTGCCGATCAACAATGAGATCGGTTCTTCACCGACGCCGGTGTGCTCGTTCTCGATGAGCTCACCGGTCCCGATCCCGAAGACGATCTGGAGCAGGGCCAGGAATATCCAGGCCTGGCATCCGTGCTCGTGTGCACGGGGGAGTCCATTGCAGAGTTCTGCATTCACGACTGCGTGCTCCGCTTCAGATGTGCGCGGGGAAGCACACTCGTGCTCCACAATCGGGAGGATGGTACACTGCTTCCTGTAGAGCGATTCACGGCGCACATTACCATTATCGGAAAGCAGACGCCGCTGATCCGCGAACTGACTGGCGAGATGCGGTAGCCCCTCCGGGCGGACATCCGCCCCTTCACGTTATCAACGATCAGCCCGATCACATCATCCATGAGGCAGACGCGGCAAACCATCCGGCGCATTCTCGGCTACGTCGCCATCACATGCCTTGGCATTGCGCTTGTACTGATCGGATTCGTGCTGCTCGTGATCAGTCCCCGCATCGATCCCACCGCATTCCGGATCGCCGGCAGTTCCTTCGCCGCGCGCTACATACAGGAAGGGGGCGGCATGCGGATCGACATCTTGGATGCCGCTTCCGGACGCGTGCTCTACACACTCAGCGGCAGCACCGATCTTCTCTGCGACACCCCCTCCCTTCTGCTTGCCGATGCCGACGGCGATGGCCAGGCCGACCTCTTCTTTCGCGAGTGCACCGGCCAGGGCCTGTTGCGCTACCGTCCAGCAACGCACGACTTCATCTTCCAACGTCTCGAAGAGGGGAACCCCGCTCTGCTGCTGCCGAATGGTTCGCTGGCGTTTACCATCGGGCTCCGCGGCAGCGAACGCCCGATCGCGATCGCCGTCTGCACGGCGCTCGCCGCCGTGCTGCTCGGCATCGCGAGACTCTTCGTCCGGCGCTGAGGCACGGGCTGCAACGGCCGTCGAATACCAGCCGCACTCTCTCCTCCACGCATGCCCGCATGTTCCGATTCCACACCCCCTGCGGCCGACCCGGAGCGGTGCATGTTAGGAGCGCTTACAATTGAACGTTGCCTATCTCGCTCCCATTGTGTAGACTTCACCCCTTTACTCAGGCAGCGTGATGACAATGTACCCGCAACTCCCGTCCGAGCTCGACTACAGCGCACTCGAGAAAGAAATCCTCGCCTTCTGGCAGGAGCACGGCATCTTCCAGCGCTCCATCGAATCGCGTCCGGCCGACCGGCCATGGATCTTCAACGAGGGCCCGCCCACGGTGAACGGCGTGCCCGGCATTCACCATGTTCTGGGCCGGGCCATCAAGGATGCCTTCTGCCGCTACAAGACGATGCGTGGCTATCGCGTGCATCGCAAGGGGGGATGGGATACGCATGGCCTGCCGGTGGAGATCAACCTGGAGAAGCAGCTCGGGCTGAAGGAGAAGGGAGAAATCGAAACGAAGATCGGCGTCGCCAACTTTAACCGGATGGCGCGCGAGTTCGTTTACGAGCATATCAACAAGCAGGGTGGATGGCGTGACCTGACCGAGCGCATGGGATACTGGCTCGATCTGGACAATCCCTACATCACCTGCACGAACGAGTATATCGAGTCCGTATGGTGGGCGCTCTCCGAGTTCTTCGCCAAGGGACTGATCTATCGCGGCTTCAAGATCGTTCCGCAGTGCCCGCATTGCGAAACGCCTCTCTCCTCGCACGAGCTCGCGCTCGGCTACATGGACGTGCGCGATCCCTCCCTCTTCATCAAGGTGCGCCTGCAGGCAGGCCAGAGCACGCATGGCGGCACGGCGCTTCCGGAGGAGACGTACTTCCTGGTCTGGACAACCACACCATGGACGTTGATCTCGAACGTGGCGCTCGCCGTTGGCGATGGGATCGACTACGTGCTCGTCAACGATCCCGCAAGCGGACAGCACTACATCCTTGCCGATGCGCGCCGCGAGGCACTGAACCCGGACGGCACATGGACGGTGGTGAGGACGTTCAAGGGAGCGGACCTTGCCGGGCTGCACTACGAACGCCTGTTCGACTATGTGCCGGTGGACGTGGATGCGTTCTACGTGGTCACGGGCAACTTCGTCTCCACGGACGACGGCACCGGCATCGTGCATATCGCGCCGGCCTTCGGCCAGGATGACTACGAGGTATCGCGCCGTTACGGCCTGCCGGTGATGCAGCCGGTGACTCCCGGCGGGCGCTTCACCGATATCATCACGGACTTCGCCCACCGTCCGGTGAAGACGATTCGCTTCGAGGATCGCACCGAGGAGGGCGTGGACAAGGAGATCGTGATCCGGCTGAAAGAGCGCGGACTGGTGCTGAAGTCATCGAACGACTATCTCCACAGCTACCCGCACTGCTGGCGATGCGACAACCCGCTGATCTATTACGCTCGCGACTCGTGGTACATCCGCACCACGGAGTATGCGAAGGATATGATCTCGCGCAACAGTGAGATCAACTGGCAGCCGCCGGAGATCGGCGCCGGCCGTTTCGGCAACTGGCTGGAGGAGAACAAGGACTGGTCGCTCTCGCGCGACCGCTACTGGGGCACGCCGCTTCCGATCTGGATGAACGAGGACGATCCAACGGACATGTTCGCCGTGGGCTCGATCGCGAAACTGATGGAAGGCGAGTACGTGAACGAATCCGGGGAGATCGTTCCCATGGAGAGCGTGCGCGATGCGGTGGACCTGCACAAGCCGTTCGTCGACAACGTGATCTTCCGTCGCGACGGGAAGACGTACCGCCGCACGTCGGAGCTGATCGACGTCTGGTTCGATTCCGGGGCGATGCCCTTTGCGCAATGGCACTATCCGTTCGAGAACCGCGAGCTGTTCGGCCAGCGCTTCCCGGCGGACTTCATCGGTGAGGGTGTGGACCAGACCCGCGGGTGGTTCTATACGCTGCATGCGATCGCAACGCCGCTGTTCAACTCGCCGGCAACCCGTACCATCCTTGTCAACGACCTGGTGCTGGATGACAAGGGGAAGAAGATGTCCAAGAAGCTGGGGAACATCGTTGCCCCATTCGAGGTGATGGAGAAGTTCGGGGCGGACGCAGTCCGTTGGTACATGATCACCAGTTCGCCGCCGTGGAAGCCGATGCTTTTCAGCGAGCACGAGATCCGGACCACGGTGATCGCGGACTTCCTGCGCGCGGTGGCGAACTGCTACAGCTTCTTCGTGCTGTATGCCAACGTGGACGGATTCTCGCATGCGGAGGAACGCATCCCCGTTCAGGAACGTCCGGAGTTCGACCGCTGGATTCTCTCCGCCCTCAATACGATGATCGCGGAGTATACGTCACTGATGGACTCGTTCGATCCCACACGGGCAATGCGTCTTGTGAGCGAGTTCACCGTTGGGCAGCTCTCCAACTGGTACGTCCGCCGCAACCGGCGCCGCTTCTGGAAGGGGGAACAGTCCGCGGACAAGGTAGCAGGCTATCAGACGTTGTACGAATGCCTGGTTACGATCACGAAGCTGATGGCGCCGCTTGCGCCGTTCTTCTCCGAGCGCATCTTCCGCAATCTCAACGGCGTCACGCAACTGGAGAACTGGGAGTCCGTTCATCTGACGATGATTCCGGATGTGGAACAGGGGGTGATCGATGCGGAACTCGAGGGGCGGATGGATCGCGCCCAGAAGGTGGTGGCGCTTGCGCGAATGCTGCGCGAGAAGTCGCGGCTGAAGGTGCGGCAGCCGCTGCGACGCATCCTTCTTCCGGTATCGAGCGAGGCCGAACGCGATGGCTATCGTTCCGTCGAGGAGATCTTCAAGGACGAGCTGAATATCAAGAGCGTGGAATATGTCAGCGCCGAGGAGAGTTCGGATGTCGTGAAGATGAAGGCGAAGGCGAACTTCAAGGTGATCGGCCCGAAGTACGGCAAGCAGGCCAAGGAGGTCGCCGCCGCGATTGCCGCCCTTACATCGGCGGAGGTTGCGAGGATGCAACGGGATGGCAGCTTGACTCTCACTCTCTCGAATGATACGTTTGTCGCTTTGCCCGAGGATATCGAGGTGATTCACGAGGACATCGAGGGCTGGCTGGTGGCTTCCGAAGGGGGCGTGCTGGTGGCGCTCGATACGGAGCTGGATGATGCTCTGGTGAGCGAGGGGCTTGCGCGCGAGTTCGTCAACCGCTCCCAGGATCTCCGGAAGAAATCCGGGCTCGACGTCACCGATCGCATTCATCTGCGTTTCACGGGAGATGACGATCTGGCCCTTGCACTGGAGGCACAGCGTGACTATGTGATGAGCGAAACGCTGGCCGTTACGTTCGAGCGCAGGGAAACCAGCGGAATGCGCGACGACGATCTGAACGGCAAGCCGGTCAGGATCGCGCTGGAGCGGGCGTAATCATTCGATCGTCACGCCCGAGAGCGGGCAGACAGGCATTGTGCTGAGTTGTCAAGATACCGTTGCCGCACGATGGGGTAGCAATGATTGCAACTGGAGATTCGTGGCCCCCAACCCCTTCTCCTGCGCAGTTGCAGCGATTGACGTGTGCGGTTTTCATATAACTCATGATCACTTCCTCTGTGGGAAATGGGCCATCTGGAGCCAGCTCTCACGCCGATGCCCGAACGTCGGCGTGAGCAGATTCTCCGCGTTCATTCACAGCGCACTGGAACCAAAGGCGACACGCAACCATGGCAGCAAAGACATCATCGAAGGCGGCCGCAAAGAAGAGTGCCGAGCCTGCTAAAGCTTCTCGAACAACAACGTCCAAGACAGCGAAGTCCAAGGGAACATTGGCCACGTCCGCAGCAAAGAGTCCAGCGAAGAAGGCCGCTTCGGTAAAGGCTTCCAGCCGGCCCCCCCAGAAGAAGACTCCCGTGAAGAAGGCGGCGCCGACGAAAGCCGCAACCGCCAAGAGCGCCCCCGGCAAGTCGGCTGCAAAGGGAACGTCCACGAGGAGTGCGAAGGGCACGTCCACGAAGGCGGCAAAGGCGGCATCGAAGAAGTCCGCCGTCAAGAGCACGGCATCGAAGAAGACGGCTGCCAAGAAGCCAGCGCCGAAGAAGATCGCCACCGTTGCCAGGAAGGCTGCGCCGAAGAAGACGGCGCCGGTTGCCAAGAAGAGTGCGGCAAGGAAGGCCGCACCGGTTGCCGGGAAGCCCGTGGCAAAGAAGGCGGCACCGGCTGCCGGGAAATCCGCAGCAAGGAAGGCCGCACCTCTCGCCAAGAAGGCGGCCGCAAAGAAGACGGCTCCCGCCGCAAGGAAGATTGCACCGAAGAAGACAGCTCCAGCGGCAACGAAGGTTGCGCCGAAGAAGGCCGCACCGGTTTCAACAAAGGCCGCGCCGAAGAAGGGAACGCTCCCTGGGGCTAAGGCGGCCACGACAAAGGCTTCTACGTCCGCGGGCCAGGCACCGGCGGCCAAGGCGGTTCCCCCGAAGACAGCGCCAACCCCGGCGGCACGGAAGACAACGGCGACATCCCCTGCGACGACCCCGGTGCCGAGTGCTGCACCGGCTCAGCGCAAGGTCAACACAACCGTACAGACCGAGAACAAGGCGACTTCGCCGGCGCCGCCTCCTCTATCGCAGACACGCGTACCCAACGAGCAAACGATGACAACGAAAAAATCGACGCCACAGCCCGACACCTCGGCTGCACAGGCAGAAACTCCTGCCCCCGAGCCGAAGCCGGCTGCGAAGAAGTCTCCCCAACCCAATTCGAGGAAGAAGGTGGTGGTGAAGTTTCCCAAGGATATTTTCTCCCCGGCTACGGGTACTGCCACGAGCGATCCGTTCCCTCAGAAGGACCTGGAGAAATTCCGCACCCTCATCTCCGATCTTCGCGTTGAAAATCAGGAGGAACTCGAAGTGCTCACCGAGCAATTGCGTGAGATGACTTCGAGCGAAAATGTGGACGACAACAGCGCCTACTCGCTGCACATGGCCGAGCAGGGCACCGATGCAATGGAGCGCGAGAAGACCTTCCTTCAGGCACAACGCACCAGCGACTACATCAAGAAGCTGGATGAAGCGCTCCTCAGAATTCAGGACAGCACGTTCGGCATCTGCCGCATCTGCGGTCTTCGCCTGGACAGCAAGCGACTCATGGCCGTTCCTGTTACCCAGGTCTGCACGGTCTACAAGAATACCTCGAAGCCCTGCGAGCCGGGACGCATCCAGATGGATGCAATGGGCATCACGGACGAAGACAACTAGGGCGGCCGAACATGCGCAAACTGCTGAGCCTGTCAGCGCTGATAATCCTGATCGATCAGGCCACGAAGCTCGCCATTCACGGGTTCGATTTTCTCGGCATTCACTGTGCCGGACTGCAGAACCAGAGCGTGATGGTGCTGGGTGATTTCTTCCGGCTGACCTATCTCGAGAATCCGGGAATGGCCTTCGGCCTCAATCCCGAGACGCCCTATATTCTGAGCATTTTCTCGATTGCCGCGGCGATATTTCTGGTCTATCTGATCAAGCGCACCTCGGGCTCCGGCAACAACGGCCTGCGGCTTGCCTTCGCGTTGATTCTGGGCGGAGCCGTGGGGAACATGATCGATCGTGTCTTCTACGGCGTGCTCTTCGGGTACGATTCGTTGTTCCATGGCCGCGTGGTGGACTTCATCGATATCGACATCCCCGATGTGAATCTGTTCGGGCACCAGCTCAACCGATTCTATGTCTTCAACATTGCCGATGCCGCCGTCTCCATCGGCGTGATTCTCCTGCTCATATTCTATCCGACAAAGAAAAAGGAGACCGCGCCTGCGATCACGGAAGCTCCGGCGCCGCCGGAGGGATTACACGAACATCCTCCGCAGGATCCGGCCGATGATTCTCCCGACGCACCGCGTGCGATCGGCAGCCAGCCCCCGGACGAACATCTCCCGCATGCGGAAAGCGCCGCAGGCTGATCGGCCGACAGACACATGGACAGATCTTCGAACAATCGATATCAAAAAAAGGAGGAGCCTCGCGGTTCCTCCTTTTTGATATGAACACATTCGCAGTGTCGATATATGTCACAACGCCGCATCCCGCTCCCATCCGCCATCGGATATCGTGCACCGCAGCAAGACTCAGTTGAGCACTACGGTAGCGGATGTCAGCGTAAATGCAATTTCGTCACTTACTCCACCATCATCCAGAATCTCCCGGAAGTCGACCTTCCCCTGCAATTCGAACGATTCCTTGTTGTGAGGATTGAATGAATTGATGTTCTCGCTTCTCAGATGGATCTCCTGATCCGAACGATACTTCCTGCCCGGCTTGCTGGAAACCGTTGACGTTGCATAGAAATACAGATCCTCCGTGGCCGGGAATTCATCCGCCTCGGGCATCGCCTGCGCGCCGCCACGGCCGTGCAGCAACGATATCAGATTCCCCCCGTTCGAGACGATCGTCGACGGGGATGACTTGCGCGTACCATCCAACGTTGTCGTTATGGTTCCAAGCTGGTCCGACTTGCTTTCCACATTGAGATCCACCACCGCGAATTCCGCCTGACACGGTTCGGTGCCGGTATTCGTGACCACGAATGTTCCCGATCCGGGACCCGACGGAGTAGCCGGATATGTGTTGCCGGCGCCATCGGTATACACCTTCGATCCGCTTACGTCGACGGTGCAGGTCAGTGTGTCGCCATTCGGAAGGATGTACTGCTTGCATTGGGCATTCATCGAACGTGTGCCCATGACAAAGACAACCGCGATCGATGCGATGGTGGTAATAGCACTTCGGTTCATGATCATCTCTCCTTCAATAGTCGGGTTGTAATGGATACGATATCACCGGGAACCTTCCGCAGGATCCAATTGCAGGAACGCGCCTGGTGACGATCGAATGCAGACAGGGATAGAATGGTTCGGGGGTGTCTGGTTTCGGCGTGAAAGCTAGCCGCAAGCACCCGGCAGAACTTCTTCCACCTTGCTCCTGCAGCAAAAGCACCTTTATGGGTACCGGGAACGGATGGCACACGATGGTATGCAGGTACGCGATGTTATCTTCATGAAAGATTGTCCCCGCACGGACGGGATCCAGGCACCGATGGCTATCTTTCTCCGGTGCACCGCACACAATGGCACGGCATCGGCCATCAACAGGCATCATCATGAATCGAATTGGTTGGAGTGGTTTCGCATTCACGCCTGCAGCATTGCTCTGCGTGGCTCTTCTCTGTTCGTGCGGCAGGCCGGAGCAGGGGAACAACGAACCGGCGCAGGGGAAGGGCACTTCCAGCGGATTCGATCTCTCGCGCATCCGGCGGGTGATCGTGATCTATCAGGAGAACTGGAGCTTCGATGGCCTCTACAGCCACTTCCGCGATGCGAAGGGGGAGCATGCCAACGGCTACGAATTCGGCGCGCTGGTGCGCCAGCTGGACGGCGCGGGCAACGCCATCGACTCCATGGATCTTCCGGTAAACTCCAGGCGGCAGCCGTTCCGCAATCCCGCCTGGAAGGGGCACATGCCGGTGATGTTCTACAACATGCACGACTTCGACGCCGGCGACTCCGTGAACGTGGACACGGTTACCACGGCCGACGTAACGCACCGGTTCTACCACACGCAGAAGCAGATCAACCGGAACGCCAACGGCGAGGGAACCAACAATCAGTTCCTGTACTGGAGCGATCTGGACGCCGGGAAGGCGTTCGGCCGCGACAACATGAACGCGCTGGTGCTGAGCGGCTTCCGCGCAGATACGCTCCCGCTGGGGAAGCTCGCCGCGCAGTATGCCATGTGCGACAACTGCTTCCAGTCCGCATTCGGAGGATCGTTCCTGAACCATCAGTGGCTGATCGCCGCGCGCACGCCGGTGTATCGCAACGCGACAAAGGATTCGAACGCGATGAAGCACCGGAGCGATTCCGCCAGCACGGCTCCGAATCACTGGGACGATGCTCTCACTCGAACCGCTGTTCCGGGCGACCCCGGGAGCTACTACGCCATCAACACGGTGCAGCCTGCGTTTGCGCCCCACCTGGCAAAGGGTGTACGGCTTCCCGCTCAGGAACACGCCACCATCGGAACGCGGCTGGACGCGGCGAACATCTCCTGGAAGTGGTATGCACAGGGTTGGAAGGATGCGCTGGCGGACACGACGAAGGATCCCGACGATGACTTCGCAACGCATCATCAGCCGTTCAATTACTTCAAGGAGTTCGACCCCGGTACCGAGAGCGGACGCCGCAACCGCGAGGCGCATCTCGCCGACGAGCGCGACTTCCACACCGACCTCCGCTCCGGCAGGCTCCCCACGGTCTCCTTCGTGAAGCTCAACAGCCTGTACGACGAGCACCCGCTGGACGCAAATCTTCGTGCGGGCGACTCCGCCGCCGCGGGTCTGGTTCAGGAGATCATGGACAGTGCGGAGGTGTGGAAGGACTGCGCGATCATCGTCACGTTCGACGAGTTCGGCGGCCGCTGGGATCACGTCCCGCCGCCGCCGCCGGCACCGGACGGGTTCGGTCCCGGCCCGCGCATTCCGATGATGATCATCTCCCCCTTCACGCAAGGGCGCGGGATCGATCACACGCAGTACGAAACGGTTTCGGTGCTCGCACTCATCGAGAAGATCTGGGGACTGCCGCCGCTCAGCGACCGCGACGCTCGCGCGAACAATCTGGTGAACGCATTTACGGGAGGCCCGGCGGCCGTGCGTTGATGCGGCCCCTGCCCCGGGGCCGCCTACGGCCGATGGAACGGACGTTCATCGGCTCTGTAATAGATGTCCAGCCGAATCGGCGGTATCGGGAGTTCGCGCACGGCGAGGTAGAGGATGCAATGTCCCGGGCCAACGCGGCTGGGAACACATTCGGCCATGACGATCGTTTCCTCGTTGGGATAGATGGTGATCGGAGCGCGAAGGTCCAGCGCAAACGAGCCGTTTGTGCAGTAGGAATCATTCAGGTCCGGCACCAGAGTCAACGGCTCCGTGGTCTTGTTGGTAAGGCGTACGGGCCGCTGCATCGCCTCGTTCACATAGGATGAGCCCCGCGATTCCAGCCACTCCACCAGCACCGGTTCGAAAGCACGAGCGGTAATCCGGATGTTCACGAAGCGGCATTGGGGATCGTTCGTCTCCACGGCAACCACCGCCCACAACCTGCCCGGCTCCACATCCAGGCTCATACGCAGCACGGCGGTATCCCCGGGCGCGATGGTATCGCGATCGATCCGGGCCGTTGCCTCGCGCGACGTGATCGCAACGATCACCAGCGGCCGGTTGCCGGTGTTGGCAATCGAGACCTCACGCCGATACGTTCCCCACTGCACCTGCCCCAGCTCGATCGACTCCGGCCCCACAAGCGAAACGGCAGGCTGCGCGCAGAGCACACCGATCCAGAAGAGCATCATCGGCAGAACGATGAACGGAAGCCGGACGGTGTGATTCGTGGGCACGCTGCTATCCTCCATGAACGATTCGCAAGCATACGAAATCAAACCGATCGGCGCAGTGGGAATCGATGATTTCGCCGGCCCGAAGGGAACGGCATCTCCATAAACGAAGCAGCGGCGAAGGGATGCCTCGCCGCTGCTCTCACAAACAATCGTTGCAGCCCGCACGGTTACGGGAAGATGCCGAGTTCCATGTAGGACTTGGCAACCTTGTCGATTGCCACCACGAAGGAGGCCGTACGCAGATCCTTCACCTTCCGGTTGGAGTGATACGCATACTTCACCTGGCGATAGGCTTCGATCATCGTCTCCTCCAGACCGGAGTCCACGTAATCCGCCTCGTCGGCACCATGCACCAGCACCTTGCGCTCCAGCTCGGAGAAGGACTTGCCGGTAAGGCTTTCAACGGCGGCGACGATGCGCGTGTAGGAGCTCTCGTCGGCACGCTTGCCGAGGCGCCCGAAACGGACGTGCGAAAGATTCTTCAGCCACTCGAAGTAGCTCACGGTAACGCCGCCGGCATTGAGGTAGGCATCCGGAATGATGTGGATGCCGCGCTTCAGCAGGATCTGCTCCGCGCCCGCCGACACCGGGCCGTTGGCTCCCTCGGCAATCATGCGGGTCTTGATGTTCGCAGCATTGGAGGCGTTGATCTGATTCTCCAGCGCGGCCGGCACCAGGATATCGCACTCCACTTCCAGGAGGGCGTTGCCGTTCTTGTAGTTCTTCGCGTTCTTGAAGTTGAGGATGGAGCCGGTGCTCTTGCGGTGATTGAACACTTCGTCCACATCCAGCCCGTTGCGATCGAAGATGCCTCCCTCGTACTCGGCGATGCCGACGATGACTGCTCCCCCCTGCTGCAGATTCTTCGCGGCCCAGTAGCCCACGTTGCCGAGGCCCTGCACGATCACGCGCTTCCCGTCCAATCCCGGGGTAAGGCCGAACAGCTTCGCATCCTCCACCGTGGAGAGCGCCTCGCGCACACCGAAGTAGAGGCCGCGGCCGGTTGCCTGCGTGCGGCCGTTGATGCCACCCTGCGTGAGCGGCTTGCCGGTTACGCAGGCAAGCGAATCGATCTGGCCGGTGCTCACCGCCTGGTAGGTATCGGCAATCCATGCCATCTCGCGAGGGCCGGTGCCGTAGTCCGGAGCAGGCACGTCAACCGCGGGCCCGATGCAGTTGCGGCGAATCAACTCCATCGTATAACGGCGCGTAATCCGCTCGATCTGCTCCTCGGTATAGTTCTTCGGATTGAACTTGATGCCCCCCTTGGCACCGCCGAACGGAACATCCACGATCGCGCACTTGTACGTCATCAGGGCGGCGAGCGCCATCACCTCATCCTCGCTCACATGGTCGGCATAGCGGATGCCCCCCTTGGTTGGCAGGCGATGGTGCGAATGCTGCACGCGCCAGCCCGTGAACACCTGGATGTCGTTGCCGATGCGCACCGGGAAGCGCACCATGTAGACCGAATTGCAGACCTTGATCTGGTCCAGCAGACCGCGCGGATAGTCCACACACGCGGCCGCCCGCTCGAAGTTCGATTCCACGGTTTCGTAGAACGTGGGCTCCGCGGCAACTACCTTGCCGTTCGTGGAGGCCTTCGCCGCGCTGGCGCGTGAAGCCGCCTTCTTCTCTGATGCCATGTCAGTTTCGCGATGAGGTTATTGGATATATGTCCTCGGTATGACGTCGATATCAGGACATGAAGAACCCGACGATCTCGCGCCCAAGGCGCTGGGGCGAGACCCGTTCGAGCGGGTGTGGAGTGCCGGGCAGTACGATGAGTCGCGCGGCGGGAAGCGCCCGGTATGCCGCAAGAGTTTCCTCGATTGTCACCATCTGATCGCGGTCGCCCACGCCCACCATCACCTCCGTCCCAACCTGCCGCAGATCATCGCCGGTCAGTTCGTTTCTCTCCCCGAGATTCGTCATCATCTCGGAAGTCTTCGCCAGCACATCCTTCCAGTCGCCCGGTGCGTGGCGCGCGCGCAACTGTTCGGCGAAGGCCGGCACCTTCGCCTCGATCTTCACCGGATCCAGCATGGCCGTCTCCCTGGCAGAGGTCTGCGCGTCCCAGGCGAACTTGGTTGCCAGGGTGAAGATCCTGCCAACCGATCCCGGTGCATGGCGCGCCATATGCAGCGCCACGTATCCGCCCATGCTGTAGCCGAAGACATCGATCCCCTCGAGCCCCCGCGCCGACAGCCACGAGCCGACAGCTCCGGCGAAACCGGGGATGCTGAACGGCTCCTGCGGTATCGGCTCGCCGCCGTGCCCGGGAAGATTCAACGTATGCAGATCGAAGTGCGCCGCGAGCTCGCCCGCGAGGCCATCGAACTGGCTCGCTGCCCCGAGAGCGCCGTGCAGCAGAAGGAGAGGTTGCCTGTCGTTCCCCATAACAAAACACAGGGGCACATGATGTGCCCCCGGTGGTTCAAATCCGCTCAGAGATTACCGCGCTCGGCCTGGTCGCGTTCAATCGCTTCGAAGAGGGCCTTGAAGTTCCCCTTGCCGAACGATTCGCCGCCACGGCGCTGAATGATTTCGAAGAAGAGTGTCGGACGATCCTCGACCGGCTTCGTGAAGATCTGGAGCATGTACCCCTTGTCGTCCACGTCCACGAGAATGTTCAGCGCCTTCAACTCCGCAACATCCTCCTGGATGGCGCCCACGCGCTCCACAAGATCGGAGTAGTACGCCTCGGGCACGCTGATGAACTCCACGCCGTTGGCGCGCATCTTCGCGATCGTCTCCAGGATGTTCGTGGATTCCATCGCCACGTGCTGTACGCCGGCGCCCTTGTAGAACTGCACGTACTCCTCGATCTGCGAGCGCTTCAATCCTTCGGCCGGCTCGTTGATCGGGAACTTGACCCACTTGTTGCTGTTGGCCACAACCGTCGAGCGGAGGGCACTGTACTCCGTGGAGATATCCTTGTCGTCGAACGAGACGAAGCGGCTGAAGCCGAAGACGTCGCGGTAGAAGTTGACCGTCTCCTCCATTTTGTTCCAATCCACGTTGCCGACAACGTGGTCCACATGTTTCAGGCCGCAGCCTTCGGCCAGATCATCCGTGCGCTCCACGAAGTTCGGCAGGAAGAACCCGCTGTAGGAGCCGCGCTCCACGAAGGAATGAACGGTGTCGCCGTAGGTGGCGATAGTGGAAGTCTTCACCTCGCCGAAATGGTCGCTGCTCACATTGGGCGGCATCACGCCGCGTGCGCCGCGCTCGGTCGTGATGCGATAGGCCTCGGCGGCATCCTCCACCTCGAAGGCGATATCGCGCACGCCGTCGCCATGCATCTTGATGTGCTCGGCGATCGCGGAATCCGGATGAAGCGGTGTTGTGAGGATGAAGCGAATCTTTCCCTGCTGCACGAAGTACGAGGCACGATCCTTGACACCGGTCTCGGGTCCCAGATAGCCCCGGAGGGTGAATCCGAGCGCGCGGCGATAGTAGTATGCCGCCTGCTTGGCATTACCAACGTAGAACTCCAGGTGATGAATTCCCTTGATCGCAAAGAGATCCTCACCCGGTTCCGTTGCGCGAAGTTGCTCTGCAGTCTCCATGACGTACTCTTCTTCGAAGTTGAAACGGGCGTACCAGGCATGTGAAGCGCGCATGCGATGCGCGCGATACCGGGCCCAGGGGGGAGGAAGAAGTTCCCGGTGGGGGAACCTCATCCTACGATGCTTTTACTTCCTCGCTCAGCACACCATCCAGCGCTTCCACACACCGACGATTCTGTTCCATGGTTCCGGTGGAAATACGAAGGCAGTACGGGAGGCCGAAGCCGTGAAGCGGGCGCGTGATCACTCCGCGGCGAAGGAGGCCGTTGAAGATCCTCTCCGCACGATCCGTGGTCTCGAAATCGATCATCACGAAGTTTGCAAGCGACGGAACGAACTTCAGGCCAAGCCGTTCGAACTCCGTGTGATAGTACAGCAGCGACTCGCGATTCAGTTCAACGGTCCGGCGCACGAAATCCCTGTCCCCCATGGCGGCAACGCCTGCCGCCGAGGCCGGCGTGCTGGGTTCGAACGGCAGCTTCACCTTCATGATCTTGGTGATGATGTCCGAGTGCGCCATGCCGTAACCGATGCGGATGCCGGCCAGCCCGTGTGCCTTGGAGAACGTTCTGCAGGTGAGAACGTTGTCCCAACGATAGTGCATCGAATCCGGATAATCGGGCCACTGCTCCGAGTACTCGAAGTAGGCCTCGTCCAGAATCACGAGCACGCGCTCCGGAACCCGCGCGATGAAGCGCTCCAGATCGGCAGTCGTAACCGACGTGCCGGTAGGATTGTTCGGGTTGGCGATGTAGATGATCTTGGTGTGGTCGTTGATCTTCGAAGCCATCGCGGCCAGATCGTAGCCGTAATTCTTCATCGGCGTGAAGTGCGTCTTCACACCGGAGGCATGCGCCAGCACCTGAAAGCCAACAAACGTTCCCTCACTGGAGATCATCTCGTCGTTCGGTTCCAGGAATGTCCGCAGCGTGGTAGCGATGACGGACTCCGAGCCGGAACCGCAGACAACGTTCTCCGGCCGGATCACGAATTGGTCGGCCAGGAGATAACGCAACGCCCGGCCGGCGTCCGGATAGGTCTGGAGCTCACCCAGCGATGCCTTGATCGCTTCGATGGCGGCCGGTGAGGCGCCAAGCGGATTCTCATTGCTCGCCAGCTTGATCGAACCGCTGATGCCAAGCTCGCGCTCGACTTCCGCCACCGACTTACCGGGTTGATAGGGCTTGAGCGAGGCGATGTGCGAGGGGACTGCAATCATCTATCGAATATCTCGCCAGGGTAGAGAAGGCGTAGAGTAACGCTTCATTTAAGAAGAACGAAAATAGCAAACTGCCACCGGAATCCAACGTGGGCATGTGGCACTGCAATACTTTTGAACGCGCGGATTGGTTCCTGGTTCTTCGGGCTTAGTTCTTCGTTCTTGGTGCTTCTGTGTCCCAAGCACCAAGCGCCAAGTTCCAAGCACCAGGCCCCGGGCATCTCGTTCATTTGAACGCCACCTCCACGAGATGAATCCTCCCGCTCAGGAATCCCGTGGGCTGGTGATAGGTCACATAGATCCGTTGCCCCCCGTCCGCGGCAAGGTGCGGCTGCTCCTTGCCGGCATAGTCGTTGGAGCCGGAGGGCGGATCGGCTCCGGTGAACATGGTGACCGGGTCGCTCCATGGCCCCTGCGGAGCAGGCGCCGTCCGCATCTGAATCGTGTTGGCGAAGAACCCGCTGTGTACTGCCGGCCAGGACTTCAACCACGGATTCCCGGAGATGGAGACATCGCCCGGAATGAAGCTGAAGATCACCTCCGCCTTGCGATCACAGCCGGCGCATACGGCGTTCCGTCGTTCTTCCCTCCGTACATGTACACCGTATCCCCCGCCACCGTATCCCCCGCCACCGTGGCAAGCGCCAGCATCGGCTCCGACGTAGTGAACAGAAGCAAGGTTCGCGTACGGCGAACGTGGTATCGCGGCTCATGCGCGCGATACCGCAGCCGACAGACTCGTAGTTCAGCGTTCCGGCATGCACCGCCAGCCTCTCGTAAAACACCAAAGCGCCGCGTTCGCCGTCCGGTATGATGCTGCCGGTCCGGAAGTGCTTGGCGCTCATCCGGCTTCCCGGTGGAATCGCTGTAGCGCTGCCCATGCGGCGCGAACGCCGGGAAGGGCCGGGGAGCCCGGTCGGAATCGAACGGCCCTGTTGCCGCCAGTGAGTTCGAGAGATCGGCGTGAGCAGCGGTGTTGGAACGAGAGCCGGAGCCGTCGGTGGCGGAAGAGTTGTAGAACGTGTCGCCGAAGGCCCAGAGCGGGCACCCGTTCACGTTGCCGGAGAAGCCGCCGTCGCGCCCTGTCACTGAGGCGGCATGGCAACGCTCCCGAGGTCGCGCACGCATGCGATCAGCGGCACCCGCGGGTTGGGATTCAGGATCTGCGAATCGTCTCCGCATGCAGAGACAGTCAGGGCCGGTACACGGACAGCCGGGAGCAGGAACAGCGATGCGAACATCGATGGACTCCTCGATATTTCGGTTGACGGCGCATCTTCGGCGGCACGAATCCGGGAGCCCGGAAGCGTGGATTCGAAGATCCGGCCATCGCCCGCAAAGCAAGGCCCTGCAAGGGCTGCACGGCGACGGCATATGCGAGATTTCGCTTTCGTACGCGGGGGAATTGCATTATCTTGCATGCGTTCTCGAAGCCGCGTCCGCTGGCCGAGAGATCCGATACGAAAGCCACCGATCCAGACATACAGCACAGTACAGGTATATCGTCATGAAACTCGAAACTGTTGATTCGAGCGCCATCCATGCGATCGGGTACAATGCCCGCACGAGGGTGCTCGAGATCATATTCGCCGGCGGCGGGATCTATCACTTTGCCGGGGTCCCTGCCACGATCTATCACAGCATGCAGAAGGCAATTTCGCTCGGGAAGTTTTTCCAGACACATATCAAGGGGCGGTATCCGTTTCGCCGTCTGGATCCTCCGCGCCGCGGCTCGGCGCGGCAGATGACGATGCTGGACGAACCGAAGACGCGGCGGGCCTGACAGCCTGCTGAAATACTCCACTGCAACAGACTCTTCCACTACAGTCAGGTGCAAGGCGGCCGAGCGGCCGCGAGTGAGGCTTCCCTTCGGATGTCGCAGTAAGCGGACGCGAAGGCCGACGAAGCAAATGGCGTTGTTCAACAGTCTGCCGAGGAAGGATCGCCGCCGGAGCGGGGGGAACCATGGCATGCCCCGGGTGAAGCGGCGTAACAAGATTTGGCGCCGGCCGGTCACACACGAACCGGCCGGCGCCTGTTTCGTAGCTTTGTGATCGCACGATACCGCTCCGCATATCGAACGCTGCGCATGCAGATCTCGCCATGGCACGATCCTTCGACATCCCGATCTACTTCCGCTCCCCGATCATCTCCGCAGTGAAGGCCGCCCGCAGGGACGCCGATCCGCGAAAGCGCGATCTCTCCCCCACGATGCTGGACTTCGGTCCCGTTCGCTTCAGGATCGCACGCCACTTCGGCTTCTGCTTCGGCGTGGAGAACGCAATCGAGATCGCCTACCGCGCGGTGGAGCAGCACCCCGGGAAGCGGATCTTCCTCCTCTCCGAGATGATCCACAATCCTCATGTCAACAACGACCTGCTTGCGCGAGGCGTGCGCTTCATCATGACACCGGCGGCCGAGCAGCTTGTGCCGTGGGAGGAGTTGACAGGCGATGACATCGTGATCGTGCCGGCGTTCGGAACAACGCTGGCAATCCAGGAACAGCTTGCCGCGCGAGGCATCGATCCGTACCAGTGGGACACCACCTGCCCGTTCGTGGAGAAGGTCTGGAACCGCACCGGCACCCTCGGCGAGCGCGAGTGCACGGTTGTGATCCACGGCAAGCGCGCGCATGAGGAGACGCGCGCAACATTCTCCCACAGCAGCGCAAACTCCCCTACGGTGATCGTGCAGAACATGGAAGAGACCGAGCGGCTCGCGGCCATCATTACCGGCGCCGAGCCGCTGCAGCGCTTCGAGGAATGGTTCGGCGGCCAGTGCTCCGAGGGGTTCCGGCCGGAGCGGGATCTGGTACGGATCGGCGTGGTGAACCAGACGACGATGCTCGCGTTCGAAACGCAGGCGATTGCGGACCGCCTTCGCGAGGCGATGGTTCAGCGTTACGGCGCCAACGCGATCGCCGATCACTTCGCGGACACACGCGATACGCTCTGCTATGCCACGAACGAGAACCAGAGTGCGACGCGCGTGCTGATCGAGTCCGGCGGCGACCTGGCGGTGATCGTGGGCGGCTACAACTCCTCCAACACCTCGCACCTCGTGGAACTGTGTCAGGAGCGGATGCCAACCTACTTCGTGAAGGATGCGTCGGAGATCGTCTCGCGCAACGAGGTGCACCATTTCGATCTCCACACACATTCCGTGCGCATCTCCTCAGGATGGCTGCCCGAGCCGGAACGCCCACTGGAGATCGTTCTCACGAGCGGCGCCTCGTGCCCCGATGCGCTGGTGGACGAGGTGATCGAGAAGATCGTCGGCTTCTTCCCCGGTGCACGGGATGTTCAGGCTGCGTTGGGAGAAGTGGTTGGTGGTTAGTGCCTGGAACTTAGGACGGCACAGCTTGTGCCAAGACCTAAGCCCCAAGAACCAAGAACTACCTGCCAACCACATTCAACGCTCCCTTGAACAGCAGCAGATCGTCCACCTCGGGAATTGCGGCTCCCATCCAGAGGCGGGCAAGGAGCGGTGCGTCACCACCGGTGAGAACGATGCGCGGCGGTTCGCCGTTGAATGCCGTGAACGCCAGCGCGTGGGCGATGCCGTGTGCTGCAACCGCCGCGCCGAAGACGACGCCGTTCGCAACCGAAGTACGGCTGTTGCGGGCCGGGAAGAAGATGCGATCCTCCGGTGTCACCAGCGGGAGCACCGGAACGCGATCGTGAAGCCCCTGCGCGGCCGTACGGAAGCCGGGAGCGATGGCACCCCACATCGGGATTCCGCCGTTGACGGCATCGACGGTGATTGCCGTGCCGCAGGAGATTGCGATGCCGTCCCCTCCCAGCCCCAGCAGGTTCAGCACGCGATCGAGGCCCAGCGTTTCAGGTGTATCGTAGCTCGTGCCCACGAAGCCGGCGATCTCCGCCCTCTCGATGACGCGAAGCACCTCACCTCCACGCAGCGCCGGCAGGTTCGCGAGTTCCGGCAGCAGCAACGCGCTCTGTTCAAGCCCAACAGGGACACACACCACACGCATGCCCGGCACCGGCTTCAGACCGGCGAGCCGCTTCAGGAACTCCTCCGGCGAATCGTAGCGGACAACGTCCGTCGCTCCATCGGCCTGCACGTTCGCGAGCTTGATGGTGCTGTTGCCGATCTCCACGAGAAACGTCTGGCTGGCTAGCATCTGGCGGTTTGTTGTTGGTAGCGGGGGCATGCCGTTGCGGGCATGGGCCGGTGAGAGAGGAAGCAATGACGTTCCGGAACGAATGTTCCGGAACGATCGAACGTCCGCGGCCCGGCACCGCGCACATGCCGGCGGCCGCGCCCTACCCGAGGTACACGGATCTGCCGGAGACGGTTATTCGCGATCGAGTTCCGGCGGGGCCTCGCGCCGCGAGCCGCGCAGACCAAGCCGCATGCGGAACCCTTCCAGCCATGCGCCGAGCGCGGAGATGATGCCGGCCGCCTCGGTGATCGGGCGCTGCACGGATGTCTGCACGTTGTCGATGAAGCCGAGCGCGTTCACGACGATGTTCCGCGCACCGTGCACCACATCGGTTGCATCCTGGGTGACATCCCTCACGTTGTGCACAATCCCCTCCACCTCCTCCAACTGCGCGTTCACACGCTGCACGGTTCCCTCCATCTGTCCCACGATCTTCTCCAGGTTCCCGATGGTCCCCTGAAGATTTCCGCGCAGCCCGGCGAGCTCCGCCACCAGCGACTCGATCGATCCGGTAACGCTGGCCACCAGGCCCTTCGCCCCGTTGAAAAAGATGATGAGGTAGATGAACAGCCCTGCAAGCGCCAGGAGCGCGGCTGACGCTGCGATATAGAGAACTACTTCCATGGTGCAATGTTCAATGGGCGTGACAATGCCCGGAAAGGATGGAGTGCATCGGGCCCGGATGCCTCGGGGAACGAACGCCTGCCCGTAAACGGAACGCCCGCCATCCGTCGCAATGCGGAGTGACGGGCGACGCGGCTACCGACCGCCGCAACGGAAGCGCCCGCGCGCCGTGGCCCGGGCAGGAAGCAGCGCACGATGGGCTGCCGTTGCCGTGCAGCAATCAGGAGTGCGACGGAGGAGGCGTGGAGCGCAGCTCATCGCGGAAGGCTTCGGTTCCGGCGCGAGCGGCATCGGCCAGCTTCCCGGCCTGCCCCTTCATGTCGCCGGCGATCTTCGCGCTCGTGGAGGCCACCTTCGCCCGTGCCTCGTTCACGATCTTCTCCGCGTCCGACAGAAGCGATGATGCCTTGGAACGCGCATCGTCCACAATGCTCTCGGCGCGGGTGCGGCCTTCGTTGATGATCTCGCGCGAACGCTCGTTCGCGGTGTTCAGGATATCACCGGCCTTGTCGATGTACTTGTTCGTTGCCTCGGAGAGCTCGCTGCGCAACTCACGCCCGCTCTTGGGCGCGAAGAGCAAGGCAAGCGCGGCACCGATCGCCCCGCCCGTGAAAATCCCTATAAGCAAGCCCTTGCTGAACCCGCTGGATTCACCCGATTCATACTGTCCCATGATGTCCTCCGTTGGAATAAGCCGACACGTCGGCGCACCGCGAGCGCCGGTTAAAGTATAGGGATTGCGCACTCCCGTGCCAAATGAAAAATCGTCTGTGTTGCATGCGTGCGCGTAATAACATCTCGTACGACGTACAGGCGCCAAGTTTCATGCTGCACTTCGGCATACGCTGTCCGGTTGGTCGGGCGCCCGTACGCACAACGTAACAAACGCTCGTATGGCGAGTGTGTGGTACATCGTCAATCCCGGCAGCCGACGGCGCGGCTGCCGTTGTCGCAATGATGCATCAACGGAATCTGCAATGAGCAATCTTCTATTTGCCGGACCGATGGGACGGTCGGAACCTGCTTCACGCCCCGGGGCGGCTCCCCGCAAAGCACTCGCAGCGTATCCCGTGCGCCGATTCATATGGAGCGCCGGCACCACATCGGCGCGGGGCATCGCGCTCTTCCTGGGGGCATTCACGATGACCAACATCCTGGGATCGCTCGTCATCCCGACGTTCGATGCAAACATCTGGTGGATCGACATCACCACGCTGACACCGTACGCCGAGACGCCGCTGCTTGCAGGGATCGGCATTGCATTGATCGCATTCGCTCTCCGTCCGTTGATGAAACCGTGGCGGAGGAATGCCACGCTTGCGGCGATCGGAGTGGCAATCGCGGCCGCCGCAATCAATACCGTTGGATACTATCGCCTCGCCGCCTCGGATCAGTTCGCACCCGGCTTCATCCTCCCCTTCTCGCTGCTCGTGGTGCTGGCGCTTGCGGGCATCGCCGCCGTTGTCCTCCACCCATCCGAACATGCGGCCAACACCTCGCCGTGGCGCCTGGCGTTCGCGGTACTGGCATGCGTGATCCTCTTCCCCCTCCTTCAAATGCTCTGCTTCGGCACGAGCGACTACAGCCGCCCGGCCGATGCGATCGTGGTGCTGGGCGCAAAGGCGTACGCGAACGGAGCCCCGTCGGTCCCGCTGGCCGATCGCGTCCGCACGGCATGCGATCTCTACAGACGGCACCTCGCTCCGGTTCTCATCTTCTCCGGTGGTGATGGGGATGGAAACATTCACGAGACCGAGTCCATGCGCAACATGGCGATTCGGCTGGGCGTTCCCGAAAGCGCAATACTTCTGGACCGCAACGGTGTGAACACCCAGGCAACGGTGGAGAACACGGTTCCGATGTTCCGCTCCCTCGGCGCACGGCGCGTGATGGTTGTCAGCCACGCATATCACCTCCCGCGCGTGAAGATGGCATACCAGCGCGCCGGATGGAATGTCTACACCGTCCCGGCTCGCGAGAGCTATACACTGACCGCGATTCCATTCTACGTTGCACGCGAGGTGGCCGGCATCTGGGCCTACTACGCCGAGGCACTGTGGAGGTAGTCAGTGGTCAGTGGTCAGTAGTCAGTGGTCAGTGGTCAGTGGTCAGTGGTCAGTGGTCAGTGGTCAGTGGAAAATGCATCAGCGACTGACGACGAACTACTGACAACTGACTACTACGCAAGGAACCACTAACTTGCAGCGCCGCGCCAGGTGCCGGCGCATCTCCTTCGTTATGCTTTTTTCAGACCGATGAAACAGTACGACGCTCTCACCTGCCACGCCGATCGCGCCACGCTGGACCTCATTATCGCCGTGAGCGGGCTGCTCCAGATCACGGGCATTGTCGACAACGACGCCAGCGTGACGCTCTACTTCGACGATGGGAAGCTGACCGAGGAGACCATGATCACGATACGCTCGTGGATTCCGGAGGGTGTTCATGCGGAGTTCGAACGCGGGCGCGTGGAGGAGCAGAACTGGAACGCGGAGTTCGAGGCATCGCTGGAGCCGGTTCGGCTTACCGACACTCTGGTGATTACGCAAAGCTGGAATCCGGTGGAGCCTGCCTCGCCGGACGATCTGGTGGTGACGATCGATCCGAAGATGTCCTTCGGCACCGGCCATCACGAGTCCACGCGCCTGATAGCGAGGTTGATGACGCGCGTTCCGTTCGCCGCACGCAGCGTGCTCGATGTAGGCACCGGCACCGGAGTGCTGGCAATCATCGCGGCCCGCAGGGGCGCCGAGCGTGTGGTTGCCGTGGATAACAACGAATGGGCGGTTCAGAACACCCGCGAGAACATAGCGCTCAACGGCGTTCCCGAAATCGTTGTGGTACATGGCGAGCTGGCCGAGGTGGACGAGGGAGACTTCGATGTGGTGCTGGCAAACATTCACCGCAATGTCATCATCGAGCTGCTTCCGTTGATGCGAAGCCGGATGACCGATCGGAGCAACGCCGTGCTGCTCACTTCCGGCGTTCTGATCGAGGATTACGACAGCCTGGTGAACGCCGCCGCAGAGCATGGCCTTGTGCCGTTGGACGAGGAACGCGAGAACGAATGGATCGCGACAACGTTCGGCGAGGCCGTGGGTGAGTAGTTCGGAACGGAACGACGGTCCTCGGCTCCTCCCTGCCACCAACCAGGAACCAAAGCCCGGCTGCGATGTCATGGCATCGTGCCGCGGACACCAGGCACCTTGCCGTGCCGTGCATGTGTGACAATGAACGGACGGCATATCCCGAGCACCCCATGATTCTTTCAACGATCGATATCGGCACCAACACCATCCTGATGGTCACGCTTGCGCGCGATGAACATGGCACGATCCGCGTTCTGGGGGACGAGCACGAGATAGCCCGTCTCGGCAAGGGGGTGGACGCCTCGCGCACGATCCTTCCCGATGCGTTCGATCGCGTGGCCGGTTATCTGAACCGCTATGTGGAGATCGCCACCGGACTGGGCGCGGAACGGATTGTGGCGTTCGGAACAAGCGCGCTGCGCGACGCCGGCAATCGGCGCCAGTTCATCGAGGCGATGCACGAACGGACCGGCCTGGAGATCACCGTGCTGAGCGGCGAGGACGAGGCGGAGCTGACGTTCAAGGGAGCACTGAGCGGAATGAACCCCGGCGACGGGCGCTACGGCGTTCTGGATATCGGCGGCGGCAGCACGGAGATTGCAGTGGGAACGGCGAAGCAACTCGAGCGGGCAACGAGTCTGGAGATCGGAGCCGTCCGCATCACCGAGCGATGCCTCGGCGCGCTTCCCCCCTCCGAGGCCGGCATTCAGCAGGCCCGCACGTTCGCACGGGAGGTTATCGGCGAAGGCTTCACGCTGCCTCGTCCGCTGACCATGGTGGGTGTGGCGGGCACGGTCACAACGCTCGGCGCCATCTCTTCGGGGATGCACCGGTTCAACCCGGAGGAGCTGAACGGCACGCTCCTGCCGGCGCAGGAGATCGCACGGCTCACGCTTGGACTGCTGAAGCTGCCGACTGAAGGCATCGCCCGACTGCCGGGGGTGCATCCGGAGCGCGCCGATATTCTTCCGGGGGGTGCGATCATTCTCGACGAGTTCATGAAGCACAACGATCTGCCGGAACTGATCGTGAGCACGCGGGGCGTACGCTACGGTGTTGCGATGCGCGAACTGGAACTGGCGGGATAGCGCTGCGGGCGCACACGTCACGGTATCAGCTCCACCAACCGCGGATGCAGTACGCCGTCGCGAACGTCGACGATGGCGAGAACGATCGGCAGCGAGAAGCGCCGCGGCCCTGCGCTGCCAGGGTTCAGATAGAGAATGCCGTTCCGATCTTCTATCACCGGCCTGTGCGTGTGGCCGGCGATCACCGCCCGCACTCCCCGTTCCTCCAGGCCTGCAACGGGCGCGGCCGGATCGTGCTGCATATGAATCGCCACTCCTTCAATCGTTACCTCGCATGTCTCGGGAAGAGCTTCGGCCCACGGCCCACGATCCACATTTCCCCGAACAGCATGCACCGGCGCAAGCGCGCGCAGCCCATCCAGAACGGCGGGCCTGCCGACATCGCCGGCATGAAGAATGAGGTCGCTGCCCCGCAGCGCGGCCACCGCCTCCGGGCGGAGCAGCCCGTGTGTGTCGGAGATTACACCGATCCTCGTCATCGCGTCACGTACAGTCACTATCGAATCCGGGTTGCACCTGTTTGCCTGCAGGCATCACAGCGCCAAACGTCCGGAACTCCCGGTGCATCCATGCTGTTGCAACACCCCGCGTGCGCAATCTCCAAACCCCATCGCAGCAGGGGCCTGAAGGCGCACACTCCGCAGATCCCCGACGCTTCATCGCAGACCACAGACAGCCAACGCGGCCTACTCGCGAAGGAAGATCAAAGCTTCTGCACCAGCACCAACGAGTTGCCATCGGGATCGGTCACGGTAGCGGAGCGCTCCGTGTCGCCGTTGGACGGCCCCTTCAGCAACGTACCGCCGGTGTTCACCACGCGCTTCACTGCGACATCAATATCGGGAACAACCACGTTGAACTCGTGGCGGTTGCGATCGGCGCGAACCTTCGCCACCTCGTTCGGAATGAAGACGAAGTCCACGCCGAAGATCCTGCCGGTGTAGATGTATGCGCCTTCGATCGGCAGCTTCTTGAAACGCATTTCGAAGACCCGCTGATAGAACTGCACCATCCCCTCCGTGTTGATCGTTGCAAGCGAAACGCGGTCAAGCCGGAAGGCCGTGGAGTCAGCCGCCTGGCCGGTTGCGGATGTTCGCGCGGCCGAGGTTCCTGCAGCACCGGTAGTGCCTGAGGAGGAGGCGCATGCCGCGAGAAGAAGCACGAGGAGAAATGCGTAACGAACCGGATTCCGAAGAGTCATCGCCTGATATCGTGATTGCGTTGAACGAAGTCCGCGCCGCCGGCTGGCAGCGGCGCGGGCGGGGGCCGAAACTGGTTAGCGGTCAGCTGTCGATTGTCGGTCTTCGTAGTTATCACACACACATTCGACCTGTCATCCTGAGAAGTTCAACCCCGACTGCGTCAGGGCATTCCTCTGCGATGACCATCCGTAGCCTTCGCGAGGCAAGCGCAGCGAAGCCGTGGCAACCTGTTCCGCACGGCGCATCGCTCTGTAGAGTAAACCGTGATGCCGGCCGGCACAGGTTGCCACGTCGGCGTCCGCGTCGCGCCTGCCTTCGGCGGTCTTCCGCTTCGCGGAGTAAACCCTGTCGAAGATCCCAACCCGGTCGGGGAGCATGCCGAAGGGCTCAACGTCAGGATGGCAACCAGGCATTGATGAGATTGCTTCCAGCCAGGAACCAAGAACCAACTACCAACGACTGGCCACCAGCAACCGACTACTGGCCAACACCGAGTATCGTGAGCACGCCATGCAGCAGAAGCCCTACAGCAGGTCCAGCACGATCTCCCAGAAGCCGGAGGCAGTGATGCGCCAGATGCGCAGATAGCCGGAGGTCTCCGCATCGCCTTCCGCCGGCTTCACCGTGATCGTTCCGTACGTGTAGCCGATGTCGCCCGATGAGGCAACCACCACACCGGCCTGACTCCACGACACCATGTGGCCGCTCAGCGTGTCCGCAGCACTCGCCGCTCTGCCAAGCCCTTCCACCGGTTCAATACCGGAACGGAACAGCAACATGGTGCCGGCGCCGTGAGCCGCGAGTGCCGAGGAGGGTTTATCCGTTCCCCACGCAAGCATCACGGCGCTGTCCGCAGCACGCAGCGTCGCGGCAAGCGGCGCAGCATCCACCGGCTTGCGATTCCACTTGGCGGCGAGCGCACGAATCGCTGCGGGGGAGATGACATCGGCCGGATCCGATTCCGGTATCGGGCACGAGGTGCCGCAATCAAGCACGATCTTCCACGGCCCCTTTCCACTCCGGCGCCAGAGCGTGACGTAGTGACCGGTGGCGAGCGGCGCTCCGCCGGCAACCGGAAGGATCTTCCACGGTCCGGTGGTGTAGCCGAGGTCGCCGGCAAACGACACGTCCGCACGTTCAGGCCGCCATGTAAGCCGGGACTTCGCCGGCTTCGCGGAGGGATGACCGCTGAACCATGCACGGCCCGGAACGGGGCCGGGTCTGAAGATGATCCCATCATCCGCGAGATGCTCCAGGAAGCCGACATCGGCCCCGCCGTCGGCGACGGCGCGGTCGAAGTCGCGCTCAACCTGAACCAGCGACTTGATGTTCGCATCGTATGCCGGTGTGCGGGCCAGCCCGATGAGCGCGGCCATGCTGGCAAGTAGAAGTACATGCATGATCGGTCTCCATGATACGGATTCAAACCGTGCGTGTCAGCGCAATCCGACAGCGGCCGGCCAACGATTCGGCGCCGCACCGGCATGTATCGTCACGCCGCCCGCAGAACACCGCCTGCCCACGCAGCGGCAGCCAGGCTTCGGTGCTGCTCCGCATGCATCGCAGGAATGCGGCGTATGGTAATAGGCCGTTGCTACTTCGCAGCCGTTACGATGTGCGTCGGGATAACGAAGAGGAAGGAGCGGCCGAAGCGCCGTACGTCGCGCAGTCCGGCGGCCTGAAGAACGCTCAGATACTGAGCCGTATGCTGAATGTCCACGATGGCAACGCGTCCTCCGGGCTTCAGCACGCGAACGATCTCCCGCAGAGCGCGCTCCCGTTCCTCCGGTGCATTGAGATTATGGATTGCCCAGCTTGAGAGAATCACGTCGAACATGCCGTCGGGAAACGGAAGCTCGCGCATGTCCGCCGTGCGAAGCTCCACACGATCCTCCACACCGCCGGCGCGCACGTTCGCCATGGTTGCACCGGCGCTGTTGGATGCCTGGTCAACGTTGCTCCAGATGTCGATTCCAACGGCGCGCCCGGAGCCGAGACGCCTTGCCGCACCGATCACCATCAGCCCGTGGCCGCAGCCGACATCCAGCACCATCTCGTCACCGCGCAACTCCACAAGGGCAAGCACCCGGTCGCGAAGACGCATCTTCCCGATCAGGCTTCCCCACAGCATCACCCCCGCAGACATCAGGAACCACGCACCACTGACGGCGCATATCCCGCCGGCAACCGCAAGCCAGCCGAGCCGCTGTGCATACGCGACGAACTGCGCGGCGATGCCGACGGCGATGCAGCCGATCCCGAGCACTACGAGGTTCCGTAACACCGTTGGCGCGTCAATGCCGTATCGGGCCTGCGGCATTGCTTCGGATGCCTGCTGCATGATGTGGGGCTGGTTGTTCATTATCAGGCTGGCTCAATGAGAGATGCACCGGCACGATCCGCCGGGAGCGTACCGCGCAGGGCATCAGCGTACAACAACGATCGGCACGGTACGGACGCGACCGCCCGCAACCACACGAAGCAGCATCACGGCGGAGCGGGCGGCATACGAGCCGCCTGAAGGGCGAACCGGCACGGCGTGCGTTCCTGCGGGAAGATCGCCGCTGAACGGAGTCGCAACCATGCGGCCCGTGAGGTCGTGCAATGTAATCACCACATGCGATGCCGCGCGCAACCCCACGAACGCAACGGCATCTCCCGACGACGGATCGGGTGCCACGGTGAAGGAGATCACTTCCCACGCGTCCCGGCCCGGCAAGGGCTGCGCAATGCCCGCGTCCGGCCGAAGCTCGAAGGCACCGATGTCGAATCCCGCACGCTGCGGCCTCGGAGTGCCGGCGTAATCGAACGGAACGTCGTCATGAAGATCAACGCCGCCGTCAACGGCCTTCGAGCCTGCGACGGGCGGAAGCTCCGGCTGCCCGGCCGTTGCGGGCCCGGACACGTCCCCGGTTGTGCCGAGCATGTTCGCATCGTTCGCAAGGAGCGCAGCGCCGTCGCGCATGCGCACGGCCGGTTCGCTCGGATTCGTCGGCGATGGAATCACCAGATTGTTGCGCACGTATCCGCTGGACTCGGCGAAGCGCAGTTGAATGGTGAGCTCGCATTGATAGACCGTGTTGTTGTACACACGGCAATTGGTCCCCTTGTTGACGTAGACGGCCGCATCGCTGCATCGGATCATGATGTTGTTGCGAATGATGCCGTTGCGATGCTCGTAGGTCTGATCGCCGTCGCGAAAGAACTGCGCTCCGGTTCCGCCGCCGCCGAACGACGCGCCGATGAAGCAATCAACGAATGCGTTCCCCTCAATGATCGTGTTGGAGGAGTTCCCCTTCGTGAAGACTGCGTATGCCGGGTTGCCTCCCTTCTGAACGTTGAGAAAGCGGTTGCCGCGGATAATCCAATCGTTCACGCCGACTGCATCCACGCCCTCCACAACGGAGCGCGTGCCGCCGGATGCATGGGTGAATCCGATGGTACATCCTTCGATGAGAACCCGATCCGGGTAGGTGCCGGCTGCGGGATCGCTGGTTCCCTTCACACCGGATTCGCCATGGTCCATCATCACGACATCGCGCAGCACGCAGTCCGTGGAGGTATGGTCGAACTTGAACCCGTGGTAGTAGCTGTTCCGCGTGGTGAGATGTTCGAACGTCCAGCGGGGGGAGTCGTCAAGATTGAAAATCATCTCCACGGACGGATCGTCCTGGCCGTTCCCCTGAATCACCACGTCGCCGGCCGCAGCGCCGCTGCCGCGAACAAGCACCGGCCCCGGGCGCGCCGCTATCATGATGCGCGTGGCCCCTGCAACGGTGTAGACCCCGGGAGCAATCGTGATGGTATCTCCCGGCAGCGCCTGCGTACATGCGGCTGCAAGGGCCGCATACGTTGCAACGGGCACCTGGCGGGCATGGGCGTGGGCGATGGCCAGAACTGCGCAGAGGGTCGTGGCTGCGGGACCTCGCAGCGCCGGACTGAGCTTCATGATCGGGATATCTCCGCTGGTGAAGGATGGGCCGCGCATGCACGAGAGCCGGACGCATTCACTCCACCCGGCACGCCGTGCATGCCGGCAGGGCGTGGTCCGCGGTTCGTGCCGGGCGGCATTCGGCTCGGACGCACTAGCGATGCCTCATGTGCGGCAGGCAGCGAAGGTACGGAAGACGAGGTGCCATTCGCCATGGGAGCCATCTGCAGCCACGCGTACGGCGGCGGAGTTGAAGCCCCTCGGGCGCACGAACGGAGGATTCGCCGCGCTCCGGCGGATACGCGTTCAGTTCGTCCCGAGACGCTCCTGCATGATCTCGCACGCGCGTGCGGCGAAGCGCTCCCACTGCGATGCCTTGCCCGAAGGAATCACCACCCACTCCTTCATCGGACGCCCCATGCCGGAGGGATCGAAGAGGTGCGCTCCGGCAAGGGCCATTGCCTCCGCATGCGATTCCCCTGTGAGCTTGAACACCATGGCGTCGTTGAGATAGCCGGCAAAGGCCTTGCCGCCGATACTGATCGTGGGCATGCCGAACATCCGGCCGCGCCTGGCTCCCTGGCCGGCTACGATTGACTCCGCGATTGCTTCGAACTTCTTTTCCTGTGCGGACATGATCACTCCTACAAAAATGTACCCCGGGAATACGTGCCCGGGAACGAACATGGGCGGGCCGGCACATCACAGGGATGCATGCAGACCCGCCCACGAATCAGTGTACGGTCCCGATCAACACCGCGTTGCACGTCAGAGCCTCCAGGCCTTGCAGCAACTATGGATCAGGAACCCCTGCAACTCCACTACTGCGCTTCCATCGGAACCGGCTGCAGAACGCTGAAGTGCGCTCCCTGCGGATCCTTCAGCACGGCAAAGCGTCCCACACCGGGAATATCGGTTGGGGGAACCACGGTCTGGCCGCCGAGATTGCCGGTGGTGGTATTGCTTGCATCGGCGTCCGCAACGGCGAAGTACGGCATCCAGTGCGAGGGGATGCTGCCCCACTCGCCGGTCATCTGCATCATCCCGCCAACAGTGGTCTCGCCGGACTTGATGATCGTGTACTCGCCCGTCGGCATCGGCATCACCTGGAAGGTCCAGCCGAGAACCTTGCCGAAGAATTCCTGCGCCTTCGCGGCGTCGGTGGTGGCGAGCTCGTTCCAGCAGTTGGAGTTCACCTCGTTGATGAGCCCGGCGCCGGTGTGCGTGCCGGACTGCCAGAGCGCAACGCCTGCACCGCTGGGGTCCTGGATCATCGACATGCGGCCAACGTTCATTACATCGAACGGCGGGGCGATCACAACGCCGCCGGCATCGGCAACCTTCGCCGTTGTTGCATCCACGTCATCCACGTTGATGTAGCTGAGCCAGAACGGCGGCACACCCTGCTCCTGCATATCCTTGCGCTGCGTATAGGTGGCGCAGACCGATGCATCACCTACCATGAACGTCGTATAGAATTCATCCGGGCCCATGGGGGAATCCACGGGATTCCATCCAAAGAGACCATGATAGAAGGCCTTGGAGGCAGCCTGATCGGGTGCGCCCAGATCCCACCAGCAGAACTGCCCATTAACGAACGATGTGGTACCCATGTCTGTGTTCCGGATTGATTGTTTGGAATGTGCCGCGGCAGCTCGCCACACGCTGTTGCGGGCAAGCATACCGAGTTTGATTGTGTGGGATGGGGGAAAGTCCGGGGAGGCCCCGGTCTGGTATTCCGCTCGCGCCTGAGCGGTCGCAACTACCGTGTGCTGGATTCGGTCTCAACGCGCCGGCATGACACAGGCGCACTGTGGTCTCATGGATGTCGGGGCCGTGAACTTACGCAACCGGTTGTGCGAAAGTCAATGTCGCGAATTTGATATTTAGGAGAAGCGGCCGAATGGCGGCGGTTTCAGGAACGGAACAGGGTTGCGGGCTAGGCGCGGGCTGTTCCGGGCCGGCGCGGTGCGCTTCGGGATTTCACGCGCCCGGAGTTGCCTTGGCGCCGGAGGCTGCGGTCGGCACACCCGATCGCTCACTCGTCAAGAACGAACTCCACAGAGATCGTAACCCAGGAGTCGGTGACGCGGTTGTGTTCGCGTGCAGGATTGAATCTCGGAAGCAACGAGACCACGCGGCGCGCCTCCTCATCAAGATCGGGACTCAACGATTTGGCAACTCCGGTCTCGCCGATCGTTCCATCCTCCAGCACATGGGCGTACACCGCCACAGTCCCTTCGGTCCCCCCGCGACGCGCTCCATCCGGATAGCGAATGCGCCGATGAAGGAATGCATGCATGGCGCTGTCGCCGATGGTGCACGCCGCCCGCTGCTCGGCGCGCGCCGAATCGGTCTGTTCGGAGCCATCCTCGTTCCAGTAGCGTGCGCGGACGATTTCCGTGTCGTTGCGGTAGACGATGCGTGCGCTCACGTTCCCGTTCGGAAAGTAGAAGGTCCACTCCGGCTCCTGCGTACTGCCGGCGGCGTAGACGCACCGGCCGCTCAGACTTCCATCGGCCATCCACTCCAGCGACGTTCCCACATGGCGGCCGTTCGCGAAACTGTCCGCATGCCATACCCGTCCGTTCTTGTACCAGGTCTGCCACAGCCCGTCCCACTCACTATGCACGTATGTGCCCTCCGATCGCTTCGCACCGTTCTCATACCATGTGGTGCCTACCCCCTCCGCCTTCCCGGCAACATACTCCTCGCGGGCGCTGAGCGTTCCGTTGTCGTACCACCACCGCCACAGCTTCTCCCGCTGGCCATTGTGATACGCTCCCTCCGATTCCTTCTGTCCGTTGGAGTACCATTCCGTCGACATGCCGTTCCAGAGGCCCAGCGCATAGGTGTCAAGCTTGCTGAGCGTTCCGTCGCTGTACCATTCGCGGAATTCGCCATCCAGCGAGTCCATGGAATACCGCGTTCGGAAGCGCTTCGTTCCGCTCTCGTACCATCCGGCCCATTCTCCTTCCCGCTTCCCGTCCACATAGCTGCCGCGCTCTTTCAACTGGCGATTGGCGTGCCACCACTTCCAGGTGCCGGTTCCCTTCCCCGTATCGTATTCCGACCTGTAGCTCTGCACCCCGTTGTCATGCCAGCCCACCCAGACGCCGTTGTACTTGTCGTCCACGTAATGCCCGGAGTCCGCAAGACGGCCGTCGGTGTGCCACCGCTTCCAGAGACCCGTTCTCAGTCCGTGCACATAGGCTCCTTCGGACTCCGGCACACCGTTCTCGTGATAGTAGGTGCAGGTCCCGTACATCGTGGTGGGCTCCACCGTTGTGGAGAACGCGTGCATCTGTATCGTTCCGTCGGGGAAGTGATCGAAGATCTCGAACAGCGTATCATCGGCACGCTTCCATGTGCGATAGTAGTGCCTCGTCTCCACGTTCGCCGTGCGCTTCCACTGCCGGTCGAACCAGACGGTGTCCGGAGCCTGCGCATACGCTGTCGCCACGGCGCACAGCACGTGCAGCAGAAGGCTCGCGGCGAGGAGAGATATGGAACGTCCGGGATCGTTCATGGCGGACGAATATAGGTATCGCGGCGATGAATGCTTCGGACGATCGGCGCGCACGGTCCGAATCCCTGTGCCGGAAGCCGCACGCATCATTCAGACAATATGAACCCGGACGGAACGTCGCTACGCCCCCTGACCGCGGCTGAAACGTCGCAGCCTGCTCATGGCCTCCGGCATCACGAGCCATCACGCCGGTGCCGGCCGCATGGCCTCAACCCTTCACACAACCCAAACGACACAGATGAAGATCGGAATACTCGGTACGGGAAACGTAGGCCGCACACTCGGCACTGGGCTGATCGGCCTGGGCCACGAGGTGATGATCGGTTCGCGCGATGCCGCGAAGCCGGAGCTTCAGCAATGGGTGGCCGACAACGGCGCAGGTGCGTCTGCCGGCACGTTCGCGGATGCCGCGGCTCATGGCGAGATCGTGATGCTCTGCACATCGTGGAGCGGGCTGGAGAACGCGATCGCGCTTGCAACCCCGGCGAACGTTGCCGGCAAGGTCGTGCTGGATGTCACCAATCCGTTGGACTTCTCGCAGGGCACTCCGCCGCGGCTGGCGGTCGGGCACACGACATCGGGCGGAGAGCTGGTGCAGAGCTGGCTTCCGGATGCACACGTTGTGAAGGTGTTCAACATCGTCACTGCCGCGTTCATGGTGAACGGCCGGTTCGCCGAGGGAAACGCGGATATGTTCATTGCCGGCAACAACGATGACGCGAAGAGGGTTGCCGCACAGATCGTGACCGCGTTCAACTGGAACTGCCACGATCTGGGCGGCATCGAAGCCGCGCGTATCCTGGAGTACTATGCGCTCCTCTGGATCGTGTTCGGTTTCCGCACCGGGCAGTGGAACCATGCGTTCACGGTGGTACGGAAGTAATCGGTGCCTTGCGCCCGGGCCTTCGCACTTCACCGGCAGCCGGCTCATTCGTTGAGTTGGTGCTTGGAGCTTGGAGCTTGGTGCTTGGGTCTTCGCGATTCGCCGGCAACCCGTACGTTCGTTGAGTCGGTGCTCTGTGCTTCGTGCTTGGGTCTTCGCGATTCGCCGGCAGCCGGTACGTTCGTTGAGTCTGCGTTTCGCGCCCTGCTCCCGGGTCTTCGCAATTCGCTTACATCCGGTACATTCATGGCCAAGTTTCAACGCCCGGCGCAGCCGGGCGATCCATGTTCCAAAGCCCGGCATGGCCGGGCGGTCCAAACCCGACTCGTATCTGAACAAGAGCCGATAACTTGACAATCGCAGCGATCTCTGTACCTTGAAACTACTGACCACTGACAACTGACAACTAACCAAGGCATATCATGTCCAACCCGATGATGCAGGCAATGGAACAGTTGCAGATGATGCAACAGAAGATGGCCGAGGCACAGGCTGCTCTCGAGTCCAAGATGATCGTTCAGGAAGGTGGAGGCGGCATGCTGAGCGTGACCGTGAACGGACTCGGACGCCTGATGCGGCTTCAACTTTCGCCGGAGGCGCTGGCAACGGATGATCGCGAGATGCTGGAGGATCTGCTGATCGCCACCATCAACCGCGCGCTCGAAGTGGCGAAGGAGACGGCCAACGAGGATATCGGAGCGGCGACGCGCGGACTGATGCCGAACATCCCGGGGCTGGACCTCCCGATGTAAACGGAATCTCCCAACGCAAACGGAACGCGCCACATGAACAACACTCATCGCACGCTGCTGGAGGGGATCGACTTTCCGGTGATCGGAATGGTTCATCTGAAACCGCTCCCGGGCGCATATGGATTCGGTGGGTCGCTTGAAGCCGTGTGTGCCGCTGCGTTGGAGGATGCCCGGGCACTGATCGATGGAGGAATCGATGCGCTGATGGTGGAGAACTACGGCGACGTTCCGTTCAGGAAAGCGATGACGGAACCGCACACCACTGCTGCCATGACCGCCATCGCCCTGGAGCTGCGCCGTCTCACGACGAAGCCGATCGGCATCAATGTGCTGCGGAACGATCCGCGCGCCGCACTGGGCATCGCAGCCGCGGTTGGGGCGCAGATGATTCGCGTAAATGTTCACACCGGCGCCATGCTGACGGACCAGGGGGTGATCGAAGGCGATGCGCACAACACGCTGGCGTATCGCCGCATGCTCGGCACCGGCGCGCTGATACTTGCGGACGTACACGTGAAGCATGCCGCGCCGCTTGCCCCCATCCCCATCGAAGTTGCCGCTGCCGACGCCGCCGAGCGCGGCTGCGCCGATGCCTTGATCGTCACCGGAAGCCGTACGGGCTCGGGTGCGAACATCGATGAGATTGCGCGTGTGCGCAATGCCGTGAGCGCACCGGTGCTCGTTGGCAGCGGCGTTACCGCAGATACCATCGGTTCGCTGCGCGGGCTGTGCGACGGCGTGATCGTTGGAAGCTGGCTGAAGGTGGACGGCAACGCCCACGCGGCCGTTGACCGCGAGCGCGTGGAGCGCATCGTGGCCGCAGCCCGCGAGGGCTGAAACATGCAGCGCCTGTCGCAGTTGAAGGGTGAACAGGAATCGTATCAGCGAAAAGCGGCAAACGGATTGATCAACCGCTTGCCGCTTTTCGTTGACGATGCCGCAGAAGTGCTTCGTTCTCTCGACACATCCCACTGACCTCCGACCAAGGCCCGGCCGATGCCCCGGCATCGGGCCGAGCGTACTACCAACAAGGCACTCCCTTACTGCTTGTCCAGCACGTTGACGTAGGCGCTGGTTGCCGCTCCGCCGGAGGTCGTGCTGCCGATTCCGGTGGCGGCATCCGGGCCTACGATGCCGGACGGCGTCGGGTTCGGCACCACTTCCAGGCTCAGCACGGTTCCGCTGACGGCATAGATTCCCTTGAGGCTCTTGGAGGGAAGTGTGATCGTGATCTCGCGTATCGAGGAACTTGCGGAGCTGCCGGACGTGGTATAGGTTCCATTCACATCGGTACCATCGATCGTGAACACGGCGTCGCCTCCGCTCTTGAAATTGGCGGTGAGGCTGGTGGTGGCACCGAAACCAAGACCAACCGTACCACTCTTCCATACACCGACAATGGCCTGCCCGGCAGGATCGGTTACAGCGTCGGTACAGCCCGCAACGGCAACTACAGTCAGAACTGCAAGCGCAGCAAGCAGCTTTCTCATGAACATACTCCTGAATGTTGGTAGAAGAACAAGCTGGGATTGATCCGTTCGTGCGCGTTCAGCGCGTTGGAGCGACAGGCCGGGCGCGAGTTTCCGTCGCGCCGATGGAGTGGCCCAAATTACTCCCATGTATTTCGAACCGCAACACACACGCCCTCACCGACGCGCTCGCTCACGATCGCGTTCGCTCACGATCGTGTTCGCTGGAAGTCGCGTTCCCAATGGAGCGTGGCATACGGGCAGCCTCGCGATTGTTGCGCACCGTACACATTGACATCCTTCACCACATGTCGCGCGGCGAACATCGCGGCAGCGGTCAATGCATCACCACAACCTTCGCGGTGGCGGCTCGCCCGGCAGATGTTGCGCGGATCAGATAGGTCCCGGCCGGCACCCGGGCGACGGCGTCGAGGCTTACATGACCTCCGGCCCATTCACGCATCACCTTCCGCACGACCACAGTACCCCGAAGGTCCACCGCCTCGAGTCGTACCTCGTGCGCACCGGCCAGGCCGCTCACGTCGAACGTGAATGCGGTGCCGTCGTACGCCGGAGACGTGATCATCATTCCGGAGATGTCCGCATCCCGGCCGGCGGCTACGCCGCTTGTCCGTACCAGCGCTCCGCGATACGGGATCGTGTAGGATGCGTTCGTTCGCACGTTCGTGAAGAGGCGCTGCACGCCGTTCTGATATCGCACAACAACGCTGTCGGCATCGGCGGACGGCCCTACGCCGAAGTGAAGCATGTTGCTGTTCTGCGATGCGGTTGCTCCGCTGCCGGCCCCCTGCAGGTCGCGGGTCAGGCGCATGCCGCCGGCGTAGACGGTAACCGTTGTGCCGTAGGCATCCATGGGAATGCTGTCCGCCGGGCTGCCTGTAAGGCGGAACTCCAGCCAGTTGCCGTTGCGCGGGACATCGTTGCGGAACACCTTCACGGCATCGGTGGGGCTGGCCACTACCAGATCCAGATCGCCGTCGCGATCCAGATCCAGGCGCACTGCCGTCCAGGCCCCGTGAATCAAAGGCCCGGTGTGCCAGGTGATATCCTTCATGTGGAAGTTCTTCTCCGGCCCCTCGTTCAGATACATGCGCGATAGCCGTCGCGGCTCTCCGTTCGTCCCGACCTTGCTGTAGGAGTACTGGCAGTGCCACAGATCCAGCCAGCCATCCAGATCCAGGTCGAGCCATACAACGCCGGCATTCATCTCGAAGAACTTCACCCCCATCTGACGATGTACTTCGGTAAAGGTGTTGCCCGCATCGTCGTTGTGCCGATACACAAGCGACGGATTGGAGACCGAGCCGCGCCAGTCCGGATGGCCGAGGTTGCCGACAACGACATCCATCCGTCCGTCGTTGTTGAAGTCTCCCCAGTCGCATCCGATGCCGTGCCCGAAGTAGTACGGCTCCGCAGTCGGCACGCCGCGCAATCCGGTTGCGGCCCCCTCTTCGGAGAACGTTCCATCATGCCGGTTGCGATACACCAGATCGGGCGCCAGGCGATAGGTCGCTACGAAGATGTCCGTCCACCCATCTCCATCAACGTCGCACGGGCTCGCGCCCCAGCAGTCCAGATAGGAGCTGCCGTCCGGGCTACCGGCCAGTTCCGCGGGGTTGATCCCGGCCGCGTCGGTGACGCGCACGAAGGTGCCGTCGCCATTCCCCTTCCAGAGCTGATCGGGGAAGTACTCCTCCTGCCCGTTGTTTTCCGTGCGGCCGTTCGCGATGTACAGATCCAGTTTTCCATCGTGATTGAAATCGAACCAGATCGGCATCACGGTTGGATAGGGATTCGAGAAGCCTGACGCAGCGGTCACATCGGTGAACGTTCCATCGCCGTTGTTGCGATAGATCCTGTCGCCGGCGCCGCCGTTCACAGCGTAGCAATCAATCCTGCCATCGTTGTCGAAGTCACCCCACACGCTGGCGCCAGCCTGGATTCCGATGGCGGCCGTCACATTGCGGAACGTGCCGTCGCCGTTGTTCTGGAAGAAGAGGTTGCCAACCGCGAGATCGTCCCAGCCGTCGCCGTTCCAATCCGCCACGCTGACGCGGGCGCCGGCGAATGGTTTACCCGCGGAGTCCGTGATGCCTGCGCTCTTGGCGATATCAACCAGCGTTGCAGCCGGAGCGGGCTTCGATGTGGTGCCGTTCTGGAAGTCGTACTGCACCAGTGCGCGCACGTAGAAATCACCCCGCGCCAGATAGTACAATCCCGGGAAGCCAAGCGAATTCTGGGTTACAGGGTCGTAGAGGAACGAGGTGTTGGTACCGAGCTGCTGCGCATCGGCAGCGAACCACGGGCCGCCCGGCTGAACGTGATGCTGCACCACGATCCTGTCGTATCCATCGTAATGCAGATTGGCCGCGCGAACGTTCACCGTATCCCAGCCCGGCTTGCCGCTGTAGTGAACCACGATCGGATCGCCGAGCGTGTTGTAGCTCCACACCGAACTCGTTGGCGGAAGCGCCCCTTCCGATGGGTCGCCGACGATGTAGAGCGTGTCGTCGCCGGCCGTTGTTCCATCGAAGTAGACGTAGAGTTCCAGCAACTGGCATGGCCCTGCCGGCACCAGGAACATCGTCTCCTCCCATCCAACCTGCGAGCCGTTGTCGTGCGAACCGGGCGTTCCGCTGTCGCGCTTCAGCAGCGACGGCTGCGCCGCCAGCAGGACGGGCGTCAGCAACAGGGCAAGAAATGCGATCGGCCGGGATATGCGATTCATGTGCGTAACCGGTTGATTGTTGTTGAAAGCGGGGGAGAAGACCTGCCGCGCAGGCCCGGGATGGCATGAGTCCTGGCCATCGAAGCTATCACCCACGAAATGAAAAGCCAAACGGCGGCGCGCAGCGATCCCGCCTCGGGATTCCAATTCGTAAGCGAGAGAAACATTGACGCACGTTGCGGCGTTGTTGCGGTAACACCGGCTCGCCACGCGCGAGCATCATGTATTACCGCCGGTCGTCGATCGCTCTCCCGCGATGATGCGCAAGCGTTGCACAACATCAGCGTCCCCGAACTCCCGGACGCGGCGGCGGCCTTTCATCAGCAATGCGATTCCTGCGAAACATATTGCCCGAAGCCCGAGCGATGATCGCGCTCGCTCTCCCCGTTGTTGCGGACCAGCTCGGCGTCATGAGCATGGCGCTCGTGGACACCATCATGGTTGGCCACCTTGGCAGCGCAGCTCTGGGTTCGGTCGGCATCGGCGCATCGGTCTACTTCTTCTTCATGGTGTTCGGCTACGGCACGATATCGGGAGTAGGCCCAACCGTTGCGCAGGCGCATGGCGCGCGCGATCCAGGGGAGATCGACAGAAGCGTGGCTCAGGCATTCTGGCTGGCCTGGGGGCTCACTGCACTCGGGCAGGCCGTTGCCTGGAGCAGCGGCGCCGTGCTGCGCGCGATGAACGAGCCTCCGGAGCTGATACCGCTGGCGACATCGTTCGTGCACGCCATCGCGTTCGGCATGCCGGCAACGTTCATGTATGCAGTTCTGCGCGCGTTCACAACGGGGCTGGGACGCACGCGCATCACCATGATGATCGCGCTGGCCGGGGCGCTGATCAATGTCGTGGCGGACTACGCATTGATCTACGGCAGGCTTGGCGCCCCGGCGCTCGGTGTAGCGGGCGCGGGATATGCCACCGCAATCGTGCAGTGGTGCATGTTCGCGCTGATGCTGGGCTTCGTGCTCCGCTCCGGCGAACTGCGGCAGTACCGAATCTTCTCGCAGATTCTTCCGCTCCGTCCCGCCGTGATCGGCCGCCTTGTGCGGCTGGGCATGCCGATCGGCGGCAGCAACAGTCTGGAGGTCGGGTTCTTCGGGTTGACGGCGCTCCTGATGGGAAACTTCGGGAAGCAGGCGCTGGCCGCACATCAGGTTGCGCTGAACGTTGCCTCGTTCACCTTCATGATCCCGCTCGGCATCGGCATTGCCACCAGCACGCGTGTGGGGCAGTTCATCGGCGCGCGCGATCGCCCCGCCGCCCGCACATCGGGATGGGTGGGGATCGGACTGGCCACGCTGGTGATGATGGTAACAGCCATCGCACTCGTTTCGATCCCCGGGCCGATCATCGGCATCTATACGTCCGATGATACCATCTTCTCCTACGCCACCGGCTTCCTCGTGATCGCCGGTGCGTTCCAGATCTTCGACGGCATCCAGGTGGCAACGCTGGGAGCACTTCGAGGCCTGAAGGATACCTCGCGACCGATGCTTGTGAATCTCTTCGCCTACTGGGCCGTGGGCGTGCCGTCCGGATATCTTCTGGCATTCGTGCTGAAATGGAACGGGCAGGGGCTGTGGTGGGGACTGACGATAGGATTGGCAACAGCCTCCGTGCTGCATCTGAACCGCTTTCGCCGCATGATCGGCGCCGCGTCGGCGACCGAGGCCGCTCCCGCCAACGTGGTTGCGGCCGATGCTGCCGGCGAGGCCCCGAACGCCGAAGCGGCGTCGCAGCAGAGTAACGGGATTGCGCTGGATGACGGCGCGTGAACGAACGCCCGGCTTCGTGCTGCATGGAGCCGGGCGCATCCGATAGCGGCCCACCCCGGGTGCCGGCCCCAGGCACTGCCGCCGGCGGGCCCATCTGTGCGCCCTCCTCTCCAGCCGCGGCTCATGCCCGCCCGAACCCCCGGATTTCTTTTCGCCTCCACTTCCATTCCAGTAACTCCGGCAGGTTCACTGTGTTTATGCAATGGCAACTCATCCGGCAATTGCACATCTTGGCTGGCGTTTCGTCAGCACTTTTCTGGCGCGTGATCCCTCTGTCACTGCCGGGCCGCGGACGTTCGTTGGTCGAATCGCATGCGCCTGTATGCATCTACTGCGACCCTCTACCCTCATCGCCCCGCTCCTTCTCGCGCTTGCACTGCTCGCGCGCGCCGATCTGCATGCCCAGTACAATCTTGGGCTCCTCTCCATCGACGCCCGGAACTTTCCGGCGATGTCCGCCACATTCGTTCTGCTCGACCCCAGGGGAAATCCGGTGCGCACACTGGACGCGAAGGACTTCCAGGCATTCGAGAACGATCAGCAGGTGGCCTCGCTCGGCTTCAGCGTGGACTGCCCGCCGCCGGGTCCGGCATCGCCGATCCATGCCGTGCTGGTGATGGACCGGAGTGGATCGATGTCGCTGCCGACGCCGGCGGGCCCGAACCGGTTCTCGGTGATGAAGAACGGCGCCTCCGCATTTGCACAGGCCGTACAGTACGTGGGTTCCACGGCGATCGCGGCAACCGCGTTCGACGATCTTCCCTCCATCGTAAGCGACTTCACGAATTCACCGCTCACGCTCACGGGCGCCATCAACGCAATCACCCTGGGCAACGGCACGGAGTACATGCCTGCGTTCATCGACAGTGCGCTCGGCGGCATCCCGCTGCTTGCAGCGCATCCGAACGCCGGCGAGAAGCGCATACTCGTGTTCGTCACCGACGGGCTTCCGCACTACCGCCCGGCCGTCGACACCATCGTGGCGAAGGCTAATCGCGCGAACATCGCCATCTATGCAATCACCATCGGCCTGCCGATGAATGCGGACCTTGCCGCGATCGCCGCCAGGACCGGAGGGGAGACGTACAGCGACGTGGAGGATCCCAATCAGATGCAGGCGGTGTACACCTCCATCGCCCTTCACGCGCAGGGATTCGAACCATGTACGGTGCGCTGGATCTCGCAGCCGGGCTGCGGCCCGGCGAGCGCGCTGCGGACGTTCCGCCTGGTATACACTCCGAAGAATGTCGCCAGCACGCTCCCGTTCGTTGTCCCGGATGCCGGCATCATCAAACTCGCCGTGAGCCCGGAACTTGTCTGGTTCGGGCCGATTGCTCCGCCTGACAGCGCGCAACGTTCCGTGACGATCACGGGCCAGGGAGCACCGATCCCGATCGATTCCGCAAGCGTGGGAGGAAATACCAGGTATCGCATCGTGGACTGGGGTGGCCCGCCGCCACCGTTCGTGCTCGCTCCCGGAGAGAGCCGTACGCTGCAGCTTCGGTTCAAGCCAACGGACAGCCTGATCAACACGGCATCGCTCGCGTTCGCCAGCTCGCTCTGTACGTTCGATCCCACAACGCTCTCCGGAGGCGTGCGCCGCGCGGTGAGCGTCAGCAGGATTCAGCTGCTGAACCCCATTGGAGGGGAGCGCTTCGGTGGATGCGATTCGATCATGATTCGCTGGTCAGGTGTGACGCCGCTCGATACCGTTCTCATCGAGTATCGCACGAGCGACACGTCCGCCTGGCAGACGATAACGCGCACCGGAACCGGGCTGCAATACGCCTGGAGCCCGCCGGCACCGGGAACGGGCTATCGCATACGGGTTACCGGCAATATCAAACCGCTTCCGGACAGCATCGTCACCGTTGCCGGCGGCGGGGCCCTGGACACGAACGACATCGGTGCAACGCAGGTTGCGCTCTTCGCGCCATCGGCGGTCGTGAGCGATGGTGACCTTCTCTACATCGTGGAATCCGCCGGGCACCGTATACGGCGAGTGAACATGCAGAGCGGGATCATCACCACGATCGCAGGCACGGGAGCCCCCGGAAACTCCGGCGACGGCGGCCCGGCAAACATCGCGCTCCTCACCAATCCCTCCGGCATCGCGCTGGACGGGCAGATGCTTTACATCGCGGACTACGGCAATCATCGCGTACGCCGCGTGGACATGAGCACCGGCCTCATCAACACCGTGGCCGGCACCGGCGCCTCCGGCTTCTCCGGAGATGACGGCCTCGGAACGCGCGCCGAGCTCTCCTTCCCGTCGGCACTCGCCGTGGGGAACGGCGGGCTGTTCATCTGCGATCAGGGGAACAACCGCGTGCGATTCTTCGACTTCAAGACGAACATCATCACCACCGTCGCCGGCGGAGGGATCTTCGTGGGAGGAGACGGCTCCCCTGCGAGCAACGTTATTCTGAACAAACCGTCGGCCGTTGTCTACGCCTCGGACCCCGCGCATTTCAACGACACGCTCTTCATTGCCGAGGAGGGAGCGCACCGCGTGCGCATCGTGGAGATGCGGAGCCGCATTATCTCGACGATTGCAGGAACCAGCTTCCAGGGATACGACGGCGAGGGGAAGGATGGCCGCGATTCGAAGATGAACGGACCGCGCGGCGTGGAGTTGATCGGCAACATGTTCTACATGAGCGATGCAGGGAACAGCCGCGTGCGGATGGTGCCCCGCGGCGGCGGCGCGATCGCCACGGAAGCCGGGAACGGAACCGCCGGCTACGGAGGCGACAACGGTCCCGCTGCAGCCGCCCGCCTGAACATGCCCTCCGGCCTCTCCGGAGCGCCGGGCAAACTCTTCATCGCCGATCTGGCAAACGATCGCGTGCGCGAGGTGCTTCTGCACGACTTCGGGCGGAGCGATTCCTCGCACAGCAACTTCACGATTGCCTCCGGAAAGGTTGCCTACGCAATCAAGTCCCGCACCGTGGTATTCGGCGCGCGCAGTGTTGGCTCCGCACACGACAGTGCAATAGCGTCCGCCATCTGCAACATGGGGGACGTTCCGTTCCTGATCGACTCCATCGAGCTGGCCGACGCGAACCCGGAGGACTTCTCGCTTGTCTCCGGATTGCCGGGCACGGCGATTCCACCCGGCGCATGCATACCGATCGAGATCCGCTTCGAGCCGCAGGGAACCGGAGCACGGAATGCGATCGCAATCGTTCACTCGCGTTGCGCGGGAACGGACACACTGACGCTTCGGGGAACAGGAAACGAGCCGTGCGGATCGGTGGTGGTGCCGCGCATGGATGCCGGCTCCGTATTGGTGAGCACGTCCACGCAGGTCACGATCGTGAAGGCGATCGCGAACAACGGCGCCACGACGCTCAGCGGTACGATCGGCGTTTCACCGGCGGACGGCGACTTCAGCATCGTGAGCGGCGGCGGGCCGTTCTCGCTCGCGCCCGGAAGCTCGATGGACGTCTCGGTGAAGTTCGCGCCGACGCTCAGCGGCATCCGCTCCGCGCTACTCACGTACGGCCTGGCGGAGACGTGCGGCTCCGTGAGCACGCTCCTGGTTGGCCGCGGCGTTGTTCCGCAGACCCTGGGACGCGTGCTTCGCACGGACTTCCCGGACCTCCCCTGCGGCGACTGGCCGCGCGATACGACGCTCACGATCTCCAACATCGGCGATGCGCCGCTGGATATCACCGGGATCGCACTTGCGAACGGCAGTAACGGCTACGCAATCCTCTCGGCGGTTCCCTCTCCCTCCACGCCGCTCTCGATTCCGCCGGCGGCGAGCGCGAGCGTTCGCATCGGATTCAATCCTCCGGCTCCGGGCATCTTCACGGACACGCTGCGCATCACGTCCAACGATCCCGCCGGCCCGGCGTCCGTGCCGCTCTCCGGGCGTCGCGATCTGCTTTCCCTCACCGGCTCACGGAACATCCTCGCCTACAACGGCACCATAGCCACCGGCTATCCGTTCGACAGCACGGTTGTGATTCACAACAACGGAACGCGCCCGCTCACCATCAACAGCGCAGTGCTCGAAGGGGTGAATGCCGACAGGTTCGGTCTGACCAATCCGACGCTTCCGGCCGTGGTGAACCCGGGTGATTCCATCGTGCTGAGGATCGACGCCCTTGGCCCCGCAGGCGGCTCCGGCTACTCTGCAGCGGTCCGGCTGCTCTTCGGCCCAAGCTGCGACTCCGGCGCGTTCGTGCTTCCAGTGATCGAGACCGGAGCGGAGCCGGCCGTGCTTGCGATGGACCAGTCGTTCGGCACGCTCCGCTGCCCCGGCGACGGGGTGCGCGATACGGTTGTCACGATCAGCAACCCGGGTGGTGCGCAGCTTCTCATCACCGCGCTGACGCTGGTGCCGGCGGGTGGACCGTTCACCGTGCTGGACGCTCCGCCGCTCGTTGTCCCCTCTTCAGGCCGGTTGAACGTTCGCGTTCGATTCGCCCCGACGGGACCAGGGAGCTACAGCGCCGATCTCCGCATCACGAGCAGCGCATCCTCCGGCGACTCTGTTGCAACCTTGAGCGGCCGCCGCGATGCGCTTGCCATGAGCGCCGTTCCGGCATCGATCGCACTCGGCCCCTTCATCGCGCCCGGTGCGGCAAGCGGCACGGCAACGCTTCACAACCTCGGCACGGCAACGCTGGATCTCACGCTCTCCACGGCCACTACGAACTTCATCGTGCAGGGAGGTCCGGCCATCAGCATTCCGCCGGGCGATTCGGTGACGGTCACGGTTCGCTTCAGCGGCGCAGCACCGGGAACGTATGTGGACTCACTTGTTGTGCGCGAGACGGCGTGCGGCATCGAGACGCATGTTGGATTGAAGGGAGCCGTGGAGCCGGGTGCGCGCAGCACGATCTCCCTTCCAACGATGGCGGCCGGCTCCAATCAGCATCTCGTGCTTCCGCTCCATATCGTGATTCCGGATCGCGCGCTCTTCTCCGGCACCGGAGCGCGCCTGTTCCATACCACGATCACCTTCAACGGGCTGGCGCTGCAGCCGGACTCCGTTACCGGTGCAACGCTTACAACGAACACGTACGACCCCGTAAGCCATATCCAGACGATGACGCTGGATGGCGCCTACCCCGGCACCGGCGACACGCTGGCACTGATACATGGCACGGTCCCGGTTGGTGTTACGGTCACCACGCCCCTCGCCTTCGAGGACTTCACCTGGGACAGGCCGGCCGTTGCAGTGGAACTCGTGAACGGACTTCTGCAGGTAACGGCATCGTGCACAACCGGCGATCGCCTGACAGCACACGTGCATCTCACGAAGATCCGTCCGATGCCGGCCGGCGACGAGGCAACGGTGGAGTTCGATCTGGAAGAGGATGAGACCGTGAGCCTCGTGGTAAGCGATCTGCTGGGACGGAATGTTGCAGCACTCGGCGAGAAGCGCTACACGAAGGGACATCACGCGGCAACCGTGTCGCTGCGCGGCGTTCCCTCCGGCACATACACGATCGCATTGATCACGCCCTTCGGCGGTACGGCGGCGGCGTGCATTGTGTCGAGGTGATGGTCTTGGGGATTTGTGCTTGGGACTTTGTTCTTTGTGCTTCGGTTTTTCACTGCGTTGTCGCGGAGGTCTCTAAGCAACCAGCTCAACCGCCCGGCATACATGTGCAGCACTGGAGCTGTCGCGGAGTGTCTCCGCGACCAGGCGAAGCGCACCGCGTACATGCCCCCTCTCTCTATCCATCCAACGCCCGATCCGGCATCACAAAGATCCGGCGCGCGCAATCGGATTTGAGCGTTGCGGGATGATAGTAGCGCGAGAGAATGCCGGAATTCCAGTCGAGAAGATCGGCGTTCTCTTCCGCGAACTGATCCCACGTGCAATCCTCGGCGCAACGATCCAGGCGTTCGCGGATCAGAAAGAAATAGGCCCACGTAATTGTTTCGTGATACCGTCCCTCTGCGCCATGCCTGCGTGCAAGCGCGCGCAACCCCTCGCTCGTCCGCGTCAGAGCTTCAACCGGCGGATAGCGATGCAGATAGATCCAGGCAACGCGCACGTGCTCACGATGGTGAAACGTACTCCCCGCCAGCGCCGCCTTCTCGAATCGCTCTATCAGTTCATCATCACTCATGAGAATCTGCCTCAGGTTGATTGCCAGCATCGCCATGTTCCTGCATCGGCGCAATCGAGCGGCGAACGCTGATCGTGCCCAATGCCTCATCTTCCGCCGTCATCGGTTATCCCCCTGCCTCGAACATTCCATGGCTTGCCCTTGCATCCAGGTCCAGCCCATAAATCTTCTTCAGCCCGGCGATACGCTTTTTCGACTCCAGCCCGAATGGCGATGTGCCCTCGAATGCATGAAGCACGATCCCTTCCAACAGATCACCCAATGTGATGTCGTGGTATTCAGCAAGTGCCTTCAATACCTTCACCAGCCGCTTCTCCATGCGCACTCCGGTTTGAATGCGCTCCACCTGAATCGGCTGGCTTTCCTCCCCCCTCTCCGTTTTTGCTCTCATCTCTTCAATGATGCCGAGTGAATATCTTGGTACATATGTACCAAGATAGCACGGCGTTCAGTATCATGCAAACGCATGCGTCTTCGGTACGCGGAAGAGCCGAAGGCCTGCGAGCGCATCCTGCAGGATCTTCCGGTTCGGACAGGTCGCAGCGAAGCCCGGCGTCGGCGTTGGTCCAGACCGGCGCGGGTTCGGTGAAGCGGGCTGCGCAACCGCAACGAGCAAACTGAGGAGAGCAGAGAGGATGATGATCGTACGGCGCAACGAGGAAGCCATGCGCTGTCTCACAATGTTGGTAATCGGATAATAATCATGCGCCGGCGGAGATCCCCGCGTGGCAGAGGCTCGCGAGGATTGACGATAATGGACAATGGGTGGAGGGGTTGAAGCAGGGCCATGCAATCCACGGGGCCGGCGATTGGAGAGAGGACACGGGCCGGGTGCGCAGTTGCCGGAGTGAGTGTCTGTGCCATCTCCGGGCGACGATGCGCCGATGCGGTCACAACCCGGACATACCGTCTAAAGGCGATGCCGCTGATTCCAGCCTGTTCGCACCACCCTCTTTTCACTGCACCTGGAACCGAACCCCAGGCACCCATCACTTCCTGAACTTGAAGGACCGCAGCACTGCGCCGAGATCTCCCTTCTCACCGACATCCTGCGGCCCGGCGACGCCGGCCGAAAGCGATGTGGAGTGGAGATCGATCACGGTTCCGGGCTCACGCGAGGTGGGTGAAATCAGAATCAGGCGGCCGTAGTAGGTAACGCCCGCCGCCCCCTTCCCCGGCATCGTGCCGCGATATCGGAACTCGAGCCCGTCCCGCCCATCGAGACGCACCTGCCCCCGCGAGACGCGCTCGAAGCTTGCCATCGACGCCGCCACCTGATGCTCGAGCGTATCGGTCAGGGTGATGAGGATGGCGCGGCGTGCGGAGTCGCTGCCGGCACGATAATCCAGCGGGCTCACGGAGATTGCATCGGTACTGAAGTCCGATATTCCCGCCCGCACAACGCCGCGGCGCAGCGTCACGAACGCATGCGATTCAATCGCGCTTGTGCGCAGGTTCCACGTTCTCGGGAAGTCGAGACTGAAGCCGAAGAAATCACTCTGCAGTTCGGTGATCGTCTTTTCCCGCGTGTTCACGAATGTCCGCATCGAATGCAGATCCGCCTTCCTGTGACGCGGGATCTTCACACTCTTCAGGATTGCCGCCATCTCCCCCTTCACTCCCACGTCATCGCTTCCATGCACGTCCGTCGATGCCGAGGTTGCCGTGAGGCCGATCGTCAGCCCATCGTTCGTAGCGGTCGGCAACACGAAGATGAACCGGCCGTAGCCCGCTGCACCGGCCCGGCGTTCGATGTCCGCGGCGCCTTCGGTCCGGATCTCGAACGCCTGCAATCCATCAACCTTCAATGTCCCCTCATGAACGTGCTTGAAGCCGGAGACGCGCATGCCGAACTGTGTCTTCTCGAAGAGCGCCGCCTGCTGCATCACCAGTGCCAGCGTCAGCGAATCGTTCTCCTGCGCGCTCACCAACAGCGGCCCGATGGTGAACTGATCGGAGACGAAGCTCGGATTGCCGTTGTACTTCATCGCGTGATACACCTTGAAGAAGGCGCCGTTCTCCTCTGGGTGCGATGCGATGATCCAGGAGGCGGGATAGGATACCGAGAAGTCCGCATAGAAATCCGCCATCACCATCGGGGCGCTCTCGCGATCGTTGGTGAAGGTCTCCATCGCCTGCGCATGCGCAGCGCCATGCACGCACAACAGGAACATCATCACGGTAAGAAGCGGGAACAATGCGATGGCATCCGATCCGTTCGCGGACGTGTGGGGCGTGATTCTCATGGCCGAGTAAAGGATGATCGGGCTGAATGATGGAAGGTGCTGTGCGCACACGGTACGAACGGTTGACACGTTGTGCCGGCTGATGCAACCGGGTGGTGAGGAGTTCGCACTACAACTCCGGTTGCTGGGTTCTCTCCGCAACCAGACAGGCGCCACGGTAGTGACTCATGTTGCATTTCGATGGGAGCAGCCTGTGCCTGCCTGCAGGACCGGGGCCGCTCCGCTGAGCTTGAAGATTCCATACGCTCCTATGCTACCGATGGGACGCCGCTCCGCGGCTTGATGGCATGACTTGCTGTACCAGTGCCGGGCATTGCAAGCGCCGTCAGGCGCGAACCGTTGGTAGCATGCAGACGCCCAACGTGAACAGGCACCGTATGTGCGGACCATTCGGCGCACGTGCTCCGGCGAAATGAGTCACGACCGGCGCCACGCATACGTGCCGCGATACACATCACGCATCGCAGGAGATCGGAGTATACTCGGAACCAACATTCGGCACAATGTGTGCCCTTGAACGCATCATCAGGAACTACTACCGGCTCCCTACCACCACATTGCGCCGGTCGCTCGGCTGCGACTCCGCTCCCGACCGGGTGACCACCTTCACGATGTACTCGTACGTGCCGGCGGAGCGTGCGTCCGCATCGGCATAGGCCCGGGCATCGGAGGCAAGCGCCGCGATCTGCCGCAGCGGTCCGCCCGCAGCGGCGCGATAGACCAGGAAGCGATAGCCGGCGCCGGATGCCGCATATGTCCACGAGAGCCGTGCCTGCCTGGCTGATGAATCGTAGCGCACTTCGAATGCGTTCACCGGGGCACATGTGCCGGGATCCACGGCTCGCGCGGTAACCGCGGCCGCGCGCTCGGAGCGGAGATTCGCGCTGTCCGTGGCGAAGAGCGAATAGTCGTACCGGGTGCCGCGCTCCGTTGTCGTGTCCGTGCAGGATCGCGCATCGCGCGGAAGCAGCTTCAGCGTATCCCACTGCTCCGCTCCGGAGATCCGGCGCAGCACCGTGTGCGATTTCACATCCTCGCTGGTGCTGGGAACGAACTCGATTCCCACACCGGCCTCGTTGGCCGTTACGTCCACGATCACCGGCGGCGACGGCGGAACGCGGTCAGGCCGCGGGACGGCGAGGATCACGGACGGTCCGGACTCGTTGAAGTGACGATCCAGTGCGATGGCGCGGTAGTAGACATAGCGTGTCAGCGTCCCCACCTCCACCGTATCGTGCAGCACCGTATCGCGGGCCGCTCCGAGCGATTCGGTTCCATAGGACTCGATGATGCTGGAGAACTCGTGGTCCTCCGCATTGGAGCGGAGGATGCGATAGCCCATGCAGTCCGCCTCACGGTTGGCGTGCAGCACCAGCGTAACAACACCGTTGGTGTCCATCGTGCCGCGAACCCAGCTCGGAGCATCGGGGGGCGTGGAATCGATCAGCGTCACGAGCGCGGGAAAGGAGAGGCTGAAATTCCCGGCGGTGTCGAACGCGGCAACGGCGTAGTAGTTCGGAGCGGACTCGCTGAACGATGTGTCCACGAAACTCCTCGTCGAGGGAGGAAGCAGCCGGCCCCACAGCGGCTGGAACGGCCCGGCGTCCGTGGAGTCGCGCAGCACCATGAACCCTGCAAGGTCACGCGCAGGCGGTTCATCCATCGTCCAGATGATCTTCACATGGCGACGATCCACCGGCTCCGGATTCGGCACATACGGACGGCCCGGAGGCGTGCGATCGCGTCCCATCGCCGTCACCTCGCCGAGCAACTCCTCATCGGCAAACGGCGTCGCGCCGACGACGCGATACGTGTACGGACGATAGTTCGCGGCAATGGTCGTATCCAGATATGCCTCGGGCACGGAGTCCGCCCCGGCCCGCGAATGCGCGGAGAGGAGCGGCACGCTGATAAGGCGTTCGAACGTGCGCCCCTTGTCCGCGGAGCGTTCCACGAAGTAGCCGGAGTAGTACGCATCGGCGGGCCAGTTCACAAGGATGCTTCCATCGTACTCCGCCGCCCGCACGTCATTCCTCCGCTCGGCGCGCGCATACGGCTTCGCAGCAGCGGTGGTGTATCCGCTGTCCACCGGATAGATCGGCGACTGCGCGATCATCCGTACACGATAGACGTAGCGCTCCGATGCATGCACGGTGCGGTCCACATAGCGAAGCCCCAGCCCCTCGGCGGCAAGCGCACTGCGATCGGCGGCGAGAAGCGCAAACCCATGGCGCATCGCCAACCGGTCGCGCCCCTCGCGCACGGCATCGGGACTGCCGTCCAACGGAGCATCGGAACGGTCTCCCTCCGCCGTATCGAGGAGTGCAGCAGCAAGCGTCGCGAAGCTGCTCGGCGTGTCGCCCGATGCGGCGGCACGTTCGAATTGATCGGGGCTCCACGGCTTCACGATCGCGATCTGCGCGAACTCGCCCGCAGCCGGCTGCTTCCCATCGCTCCGTGCGATCGCACGGTCCACGGCGTAGCCGCCCCTGTTGCCGATCAGCCACACCGCCGGCTTCGTAACGCCCCACCGCAGCACGATGGAGTCGCGCCCCTCGCGGGCGATCACCACAACGTGCGCGGCGAGGCCGCTGTCGAGTTGAGCACGCGTTGGCTCCTGCGCGTGCACGCCCGCCGCTCCGAAGAGCGCGGAGATCAGGACGAGTAGAAGGCGAAGGCGGGTCATGAGAAGAGAGTTGATTGTTGGTGGTCAGTAGTCAGTTGGGAATGCGCGCAACTGACCACTGACCAATGACTGCTGACTACCGATGCTGATTCCCCACGTTCATGCGCAGCACCACCATGGGAGGCGCAGTGGAGAAGACGATTGTGCGGGTATCGAACACATCCTGTCCGTTCCGCTTCTTGGCCTGGCTCCAGACACCGGTGTTCTGGTTCCGCTCGAAGAGCCGCGCATCCACGGTAAGCTGGTAGACGGCGTTGGAATCCAGGTTGGGCCCGAGATCGGGCGGAGGCGGCGCCTGCGGCTCGTTCTCTACCGGGTTGTTCGGCCCCGGACCATAGATCACCGGATGAAGCCGCGGCCCCACCGGATTCTGTACGGGCACCATCAGTCGCATCTGCTGCATCGGAGGCGGCGCCGCGGCAACAGGGGCATTGATCACCACAACCCGCTCGCCGAGATCGTTCGTCACGGTGCGGATCTGGATTGGCGTCCCCCAGTTGCCGGAGTTCGGATCCTGCTTCCGAAGCGTCAGCGTGTAGCGTGCCTGGAACGTCCGGCTGATGGCCGCGCCGGCCGCACCTCCCTGCGATTCGGCCACATCGAACGCCTCGTTCGGTTCGAAGCCGTACAGCACGCGGGCGCGGTCGCCGCGCGAGAAGTTGACGGTATTGCTGCGAGGGTAGATGCTGCGGATCAACGCCGTCTGCTGGTCGGCGGCGGCATCCTGCGCCGGAACGCCGGGCGTGGTCTCCGCCGGACCGGCCGGCGTGCACTTCGTGCCGTAGTCGATATCCGCCGTGAACGATCCCTTGCACAATCCGCCAAGCAGATCGAACGATCCCGATGCCTGCCCCTCCAGCCAGGTCGGCTTCGGGAAGCCCCCCTGCAGATAGGCGCCGAGCTTGATGCTTGCCAGCGTGAAGTCGCAGCCGTTGGGATGATTGTGTTCGCTGCAGTAACAGAGCCTGCAGCCGGGATCGACGTGAATGCCGCAGTAGAAGATTGCCCACGCCGCCACGGAGCCCTGCGTGTACCACTTGTTCACGCCATCCAGCGAGGCGCCGTTGGAGCATGCCGTGCCGTTCGGATAGCGGAGCATGGAGAGATTCACCTCGAAGCCGCCTCCCACATTCCACCGGAGCTTCACGCGGCCGAAGAGCCCCTTGTCGCGATTCCCCGTGCCGAAGTTCAGTCCAACGCCGGCCGCGAAGCCGTTCCCGGCAATCGCATTGTTCGTGGCCCCTGCATCAGGCGTGTAATGAACGCCAACGGAGTTCAGTCCGTTGATCGTTGTCTGCGTGAACGACGTGGGCGGCGTGATATCCTTGCCGAACATGAAGTAGGATTCCACGTTCACACCGGCCACACGGATCGTGTTGCGCGCGGTCGGCTCCCCGATCTTCACGTACCACTTCCCCGTTCGCCCCTCCACATGCACCACCGCATTGATCCCGCCCGGCGTGGAGATCGGATCCTTGTTGATGTTCACACGCGCAGCGAGATGGAAGATCTTGGTGGTGAAGTCGTAATTCACATTGATGTTTCCGGTTACGGGCGCGTTGGCACGCTCCGTCAGCTTCGCCATCCCGTAGATATCGCCGTTGAAGTTGATGTACATCAGGCCTCCTGCGGCCGCGAACTGCCCGGCGAGCGTAAGGTCACCGTTGAGCTTCGACGCATCCGGCGTTGTGCCCACCACCGCCGTGAGCTTCAGGCCCAGCCCCACGTTCCGGTCAGGTGTGAACGTTGCTCCCGAGCTGGTGTTGCTGGAGTTGGAGGCAGCGGCGGATATCGCCGCAGGATCCGGTTTCGGCATGTTGTTCACGTTCACGCGCTGCCACGCACCGGCGCCGAAGCCGTAGAAGGCATAGCCCGGCAGGAACACGATCCCCGGCGGCGGAAGGATGGCCTTCGCATCCACGTACCAGTAGCGATACTTCACCGGACTGTTGTACGTGGTGGTTCCGAAGAGCGCGGTGGCGCTTACCTCCACCTGCGCGGAGTTGAACGTCGCCTTGATGAAGCCCTTGAAGCCGTTCCCCATCACGGGGTCGCTTTGATACAGCTTCACATAGCCGTTCATCGTCACGGCGGAGAGATGTGCATAGATCGCGATGGAGTCCACGCTCACGCCGATGTAGGAGGGGACGTACCACTTCGCAGGCTTCGTCACCGCGCCGGTTACCGCAAGCGAGCTGCGGCCGCCGATTCTGTTGGAGTCCAGATTCACCACCACGTCGAACGCCAGCGAGCCGCGCAGCGCCTCGTTCCCCTGCGGTGTCCCCTTCGTGAACTTCACCTTCTCGATGCTCACCGGGAAGTTCGCAATCCACTTCGGCGGGCTGGCAAAGCTCCAGGTGCCGATGGCGAAGCTCATGCCGGTATCCTGCTGATAGTGCATCCCCATCCCCTGGAACTTCGTGGCGATCTTCACATTCTTCACCGGCCCGATGTCGATGTCCGCCCACTCGAACGAACCGTTCAACTTCAGATCGAACGATGTCTTCCTCTTCAACGCCAGGCTCAGCGTGCTGGTGCTGTCCAGCGTAAGCCGCGCATCGGCGAAGAGCTTCGCCTTGATCGGTCCGGTAGGAGCCATCGTGAACGTGAAGCCGCTGTCCGCCGTGCTGAAGAGCGCCTTGTAGGTAAGCGCCCCCTGCTTCGACGTGTCGCTTATCGGAAGCGTGATCAGCCCGCGCATGTAGGCGCTTGTCAGCGAGCTGTTCACGATGCTCACCTTCACCGTATCGACGCTGGCTCCAAGCCTGGCCACGTTCGCCTTCGGGTACTGCAGCACGTTCTTCGCCGTGAAGTTCGCGGTAAGCCCGGTGTTGTTGATGATCATGTTGTCCACGGCAACGGCGATACGCTGCGTGGAATCGTCATAGGTGCGAAGCTTGTCCGGGAGATAGACCGTGAGATTCTTCAGATAGAACCCGTGGAAGAGGGTGGTGGTATCCCCCAGATAGCCGTGCGGGAAGGTGATGCCCACCGGGTTCCGGCCGTCGGAGTGATCGTAGGTGAACTGCGAGACAACGATGTCCAGCCCGTTGGTCCCAACGATGGTCGCGCGCGGAAGCGTTGCGCTGATCAGATAGTCGTCCCAGTCCACGATCTTCGTACGGAAGTTCGCCGCCACCTTCTTCCCAGGAACGGTGTCCGGGCTGGGGATCAGCCAGCTGCGCGGGAAGACCACGTCGAGATCCACGCCGATGGTGTCGAAGCTGCTGCAGTTCCACTGAACGAACGTGCCGGTGTGTGCGCCGGCGCGTTTGTAGAGCGTCACCTGGAAGGAATTCGGATTGCCGGCTCCCAGCGTCACGTCGGAAAGCAGGTCCAGACGTCCCTTCGCCGCCACTCCGCCGGTGGAGAACGGGATCCCGCCGGCAACGAAGCCCAGGGTATCGTTGTCGGAGCTGATCGGCATCGCGGCCGTGGCGCCGAACACCGCGCTGTCCCTGCTCCACTTCATCTCCGTGATCGCGAGCGTGTATCCCTTCAGATTGTTCACGCCCAGCGGCAGCATCAGCGGCTGCACCTGCTGATTGACCATGTCCACGATCTTCCCGTTCTGCTTCAGGAAGCCATCCACACCCTTCACTACACTCTTCGCCCACGACATCGGAGCAACGATATCGATGGCCCATTGCTGCGGATACACCGGTGCGGATGGATCGATCTTCCCAACCACCATGCCGTTGAACAACTGCTTTCCGCTGTTCACTTTCACGTTCTTGAAGGCCACCCTGATCGTCGCCATCAGCCACGGCACGTTGATGGTGCCGCCGCCGGTAAGCGCGGAGCCGGTGCCGGTGGCACTGTCCAGCACCATGGCGAACGAACCCACGTGAATCGTATCACCGGCACTGAACGTTCCAGGCGCAGCAGCCGTATCGGTGATCACCGGCGGATTCGGCAGGCCGCAATTGCCGTCGATCCACGGATCGGTGTTCGCATTCTGGTTGCCGTGCCCTATCACCGCCTGGCGCATGTTCCCGCCGTCGGGATGCACGCCCCCGCCATCCCCCTGCTGAATTCCAGCGCCCCCCTCGATCGCCAGCGTGTCCGCGCCGCGCCCGTTCACGGCGCCTCCCTCCTGTGCACCGCGCCGCAGCGCGCCGCCGTTCCCATCGCCGCCGGCACCACGCCCGAGCGCCCCACCTCCGGTGGAATCCACCGTTAGCCCGTGCCCGGCATCATCGGCGCGACGCATCGTGAGCTGCCCCATCGTGAAGGTGAACGGGTCCGCATACCCACCGGGCTCGCCGATCGGATTCCCCTGATCGTCCTGCGCGCGCACACTCCACACGTATGTGTTCACACGTCCGGGGAGCTGAAAGTCCGGTGGCCAGAGCATCTGCGTGATGCCGGTTACACGCCGGTCCAGTATCGGCTGGTTGCTCTTGAATGCCTGCATCGCGCTCTGCCCCTGGAGCACTTCGAAGACCATCAGGCGGTAGGTTACCGCGGACGGAGGTGTTGGCGAGACCGGCGTCCAGCGGAACGTGGGGCGCGGCATCGCCGGCGAAACGGTGCTCGCGTTCTCCGGCTGCAGAAGAACCGGCGCCTGATACGATGTAAGGATGAACGGCTTGCAGACCGGTTCCCCCAGAAGGCTCGCGCCGCTGGAGGGATTCACCAAGTCCACACAGAACTCGTAGTTCCCCGCGGTCAGCATCCCCGTACGTATCGCGGTACGATCCACGTTGCCGACGAAGTCCACCGCCTCGTACGGGAACAACTGCTCCGCGAAATACGTGGAGGTGGAGACGCCCGCCGGTATCGTCACGATCATCATCTTCTCCAGCTTGGTGCGCGCCTGCACCACGCCATCCTTCTTCACCTGCACCATGAACTTCACCGGCACGGAGGCGGCTCCCGGCGGGTTGGTCACCGTTAGGATTGCCGTCTCGCGGTGCGTACGCCACGCGCTGATGTACGGGTTCGGATGCGCCGCCACGTTCAGCGTCACGCGCAGCTGCGCGCAAAGCTCCGGCCCGGCCATGCAGAGCAGCACGGCGGCGAAGAGAAGTCCGAGAAGTGTAGATCGTGTGTTCATTCCTGCTCCCGTCTGTCAGGCCTTCGAACAACGTCACCGGCGGCCGGCAGGCACACCCTGAGGGCGTGCCCCAGCGGGCGCCGTATCCGATCGTTGCTGAAGGAACCGTGCATCGAAGTAGTTCGGTTGGCTCTCAAAAGCGCGTAGTGAGAGATGTCTCGAGAAGATTCTCCCGGAACACCGCCCCGGCACGCGACGCATCGTATCGATAGCTGTTCGTGGAGATGGCCGCGTTCAACGCGATCCTCTCCGTGATCGTCCACTGCACGCCCAGGCGGAGCAGCAGGCCGGCATCGGCAGCACTTCCGCCGCCGAACGTCGTGCTGGTGTAGGAGGCGCTCACACTCGGCGTGAGCCTGTTCTGAAGGAAGTTGTATCCCACCCCGAGCGTTGCGCTCGTGATCGCGAGCGATCCCACGGCGAGGTTGTTGGTGAGATAGTTCAGCGAGGCGTTCAGCAGGAGCGGCAGCTCCGTCCACGTTCCAACCCATAGCCCGGTGATCGAGCGTGTGTCGTTGCTCGCCTCCACGCCGCTGATCGGATTGTAGTCCGTGTAGGCATCCAGTGCGAACGAGAGTGTGAAGCTCTGCACGCTGGAGGCGAGCGCCAGCGTGTAGGTTGGGGACAGCTCGAACGAACGCGAGACGTTCTGCACCTTGAAGGTGTCGTTGGTCACCGTGTTGCGCACGCCGAGGTTCGCGAAGCGTGCCGTGAGCGAGAGCGCGTCGGTGAGCGTGGCGAGAAGATTCACGGAGCCGGTAAGCTGCGTGGACGTGGTTCCCTTCGTCTCGGTGAGATTGTTCGTACGGAAGCCGATGGTGCCGTTGAGAAGCAGCGCGCTCTCGAAGAGATTGAGCGACGGCGCCGCGCGGAACTCCAGCCGGTCGGACTGCATGAAGGGATAGCCGAGCGGAACGTATCCCGCCCCGATATACTTTCCCCCCACCTTCAATCCCCAGAAGCCTCCCTTCGCCACCACGTCCAGGCTGGCCGCGCCGTCCGTGCGCGTGGAGGTGCGGGAGTCCAGCAAGGCCGTTGGTATCGGCGTATCGCCGTTGATGGCGGGCGCGGTGCGGTCGCGCGTGAAGGCGGAGGCAGCCGCTTCCCCGGTGATGTAGAGATCGCGTGCGATGCCGATGCGGAAGTCCGCGGAGGCAAGCAATCCCTCCTGCGGCGTAACGCCCGCCGGCGCGTGCGTGATGGAGGTACTGTCGTCCACCACCCGGACACCGTTCAGATTGATGAACGACGTCTCCTCGTCGCCGAAACCCACCTTGATCATGTAGGCGCGCCGCGCATATGCTCCGCGAATGCCGGCAGCGGAGTCCGGCTCGATCGCGCGCTGCGACGTTCCGGCGGAGGCAGCGAAGCGGAACTTTCCGGGGCGGAGGTCTACACCTACGCCGAACAACTGCTCGTCGCCCCAGGAGAGTTCGGAGAACTGCGGCGTGTGCGTGCCCAGATAGAGCTGTGCCCAGGCGATCTTCGGCGAGAAGCTGAGCAGCCCGATTCCGTTCGCCGGATTCTGCAGGAACTGGGTGAGCGTGGGGTTGTTGGCGATTGGCGTCGTGACGTTCGTTTCGCGCGACGTCAGCATGATCGAGAACGGCAGCGAAACCGCATCACCGATCGTCACCGTGGGATTCAGAAGCAGCCTGAAGAGTGATGGCGGACGGCGCGGACCCTCGCTCCCCGAGGGATCGGAACTGGACGTGTAGATGTCGCCGCTCAGCGTTGCCGATCCGCTGAGCGACACCGCAGGGGTTTCCTCCTGCGCACTCGCACCTTCACGGAGAAGGAACAGGAGGGCGGGCAACAGAAACAGGGATGCATACCCGGCAACGCGGGCGCGCGAAGCGTTGGCTCTCGTGATCACCGTCATGGGCGTGGGACTGATGTGCATCTGACGGGGTACCATTGATCGACCAAACCGCCGGCACCGTGCGCATCCCGGAGCGGGAGTGCGATCGGCCTTGGAGAGCAGTTGGGGTAATCAATGTGCCGCAGGCACGGACAGCATACTGCTGCCGGTTGATCGAGAGTCTGGGAGGACTTGCGTTTGCATGCGCGGATGAACCGCTGAGGTTGAAGGTACAATCATATCGTCGCACGATGCAAGCTCCATGTTCGGGCGTCGAACGAATTCACCGGGACTGGGTAGACCGGATGCGCCCGGGCCCGCGCAGACACGGCACGCATACGCAGGAGGGTGATCTATCGCAATACGATGAATTCCACATGAACGTATCGGGTGCAATCAGCCGGCCGGTTCCCTATCGAGCCACAAACGGAAGAGTCCGAAGGGCAACTTCACCGCAATGTGATGGTGGCAATTGCAATTGCAGCACCCGGAACGTCAGGCCGCGACCCCGAACAAATTCGAAGTCGCGGCCCTCCTGCATCCAGCATTCAACCACCCGATCGGACGCCTCAGCGAACGACGAGCGGCATCGTGTAGATCTGTCCGTCGATCTGCAGGACGGCGTAGTAGGAGCCGGCCGCCTGCGCGTGCGCTGCGATCAGGATTTCGTGGTCACCCGATGTGCGGGCACCGGCATCGAGCGACTGCACGTGATGCCCCGCAGCGTCGTAGAGATCGAGCGCGATCTCCCCTCCCCTCTCCAGCACATAGTGCAGCTCCGTCTCACCGCTGGCGGGGTTGGGAATTGCCAGCAGCATCGACCGCGACCCCGCAGGGTTCACGGTTGCATCACTCAGCCCCTCACCACCACCTCTCGGCTGCGGCGCAGGAGCACCGTCGCATTGTGAGCAGGTGCAGCATCCCGGCTTCGCGATATGGTTGCCGGTGATGGTTATCCGAGCGTCGAGGCCGGTTTCTACCGAACCAATGTCGTGGACGGTAACGTTGAAACAATGACATCCCGAGTCGAGCGTTACGAAGAAGCTCCGCGTCGTGGGCCGACTGGCAGCGTAGTTGGGAGCCGACATAAGGGTTGGCGGACCATCCAGATTGACATCGAACGCATCGTCACCCATTGCAGAGATCGTGATAGCGAGCGTTGTACGCGCCGTCACACAGAAGCACTTCCTGTAGACATAATCACCCGTTGTGCCGCTCGAGCTTCCCATCGAATTCGGCCCGATCCAGCTTGTTCCTGGAAGCGCAGGCCCCCAGTTCGGATGCTGATTGATAACGACGCTTGCGCATCGGGGATAGCTTCCGGTACCTGCAGGCCCGCTGATCAGCGACCAGCTATTGTCCGTGCCGATCACCAGATTGTTGGTATCACATGGTGACGGATGCGGAGTAGGCACGGAGTTGCAGCACGTATACTTCAGCAGCCCCGCTCCCTGAACAGTACCCTGCAGATCGAATCCCGAGTGCTGCAGGAACAGGTTGGCAACCTTTACCTCGATGCAGTGAAAACCCGGAGCCACAACCACGTTGGCATTGATGATCGTCGGGGTCGGGAAACCAACCTGCGGAGTATTGCCGATGAAGATATTGTCAACGAATACGGTGGCACTGTCATCCGACAGAAGTGAGAGGTTGAAGGTGAGCGTGGTTGAATCGCAGACACAGAAACATTTCTCGTAGGTGACTGATGCCAGGTTCGGATCGTTTGGTGCCGCAAGATGGCTGATCCATTGAGTGTTGGCCTGCGGTGCCGGCCAGATCGGAGCCGCCGGAATCACGTTTGCCTGACGCGGGACGATACCGCCGGTGGGATCGTTCACCACCGTCCAGAAGCCGTCGGTCCCGCCGATGGCATACACTGAACCGGTAAGGTGATTGTATCCCGTATTGAGCAACAGCACGTCCGTCTGACAGCACGTGTCCGCGCAGAGATCGTGCGCGCCCTGGGCGCGTACCGTTGCCGCCGAACTTGTACAGAGAACAATGAGCACGGCGAAGAGCAACATCGAGCGTCTCAGTGCGGCGCCCTTGACGGGGAGGATTCGCAGTGCGTGTCGCATGCGCGACCGGAAACCGACTTTTCGTAGTGACATGATAGCTCCTCCGTATGGAGTACATAGAATTGGAACCACGCGCCGATGCATTTCATATCGGCGCGTCATTGCGACCATATCAACGAAGTCTCGACGGTGATGATCGATCAACGGGACACGCGGAGCCGACTCAGAACGGGTCGGCGGGCCGCCTGGGAGAGAGGGCGTGACATCACAATGGGTATCGCTGGTGGATATACTGCTGCCGGGACGTCGACAACCCGGTACGTCTATGCCAGACAACGCCAATCGGATCACGCAGTGAACCCGAATTCACGATAGGGGTGAATCGCAGCGAGGTGGAATCCAGAATCGATCAGGCAGTGGAGAGCGGAATTATCGCATCCTATCAACCTGGACCGTTTGTTCGTCCAAACCGTGGTCCGGAAGCTACTTCAGCATCCGGCTCACGAAGTGCAAGCCCGTTGGCGTCGGGTCTCGCGCGGGGATAGGAATGGCCCATAGTACAGCCCGGTTCCTGCACTTCCAAACCAAATCGGTTCCCGGTTCCGCGCAGGTTGGGAGTCGGCCGCCCGCAACGACGCGGGCCCTCGTCCATTG